>NZ_JADMJO010000086.1 GCF_018780385.1 Hydrogenophaga sp.
CGATCTCGAAGAAGTCGATGAACATGCCCAGCACGAACACCAGCAGGTTCACCACCAGCAGGAAACCCATCTGGCCGCCCGGCATCTTGTCGAACAGGTGCTCGACCCAGATGTGCCCGTCAGCTGCGTTGAAGGTGAAGCTGAAGACGGTGGAGCCGATCAGGATGAACATCACGAAGATGGCGAGCTTGGTGGTGCTCTCCAGCGCCTGCCTCAGCAGATCAAACGTCAGGCTGCGGCGCGCACCGGCCATGATCATGGCGCCCAGAGCGCCCATTGCGCCGCCTTCGGTGGGCGTGGCGATGCCCAGGAAAATGGTGCCCAACACGAGGAAGATCAGCACGAGCGGTGGGATCAACACGAAGGTGACCTGTTCGGCCAGGCGGGACAGCAGGCCCAGACGGAACAGGCGGTTGAGCAGCGCCAAGGCGAGCGCCAGCACCGAACCGACCGTGATGGACAGGATGACCACCTCGTCGCCCGCCGGGCTCATCTCGCGTTCGATCAACGGGTTGATCACCGATTCGTGGACCTGGGACCAGACCACGCTGACCGCCGCACACAGCACCAGCAGCACCAGCAGGGAGCGGTGACCGCTGGAGCCGTCGGGCTCGTTGTAAATGCGCGCTTCAGCCGGCAGCGCCGGCACCCATTGGGGTTTGACGATGGCCACAGCGGCGATGAACACGAGGTAGAGTCCCACCAGCAACAAGCCGGGAATCAACGCACCGGCATACATGTCACCGACCGAGCGACCCAGTTGGTCGGCCAGCACGATCAGCACCAGGGATGGCGGGATGGCCTGCGCCAGCGTGCCCGACGCGGTGATGGTGCCGGTGGCGATCGTCCGGTTGTAGCCGTAGCGCAGCATGATGGGCAGCGAGATCAGACCCATGGAAATCACGGCGGCTGCGACCACACCGGTGGTGGCGGCGAGCAGGGCCCCCACCAGAATCACCGCGACGGCCAGACCGCCGCGCACCGGGCCAAACACCTGCGCCACGGTGGACAGCAGGTCTTCGGCCATGCGGCTTCGCTCCAGGATGATGCCCATCAGCGTGAAGAAGGGGATGGCCAGCAGCGTGTCGTTCTGCATGATGCCGAACACCCGCAGCGGCAAGGCCTGGAACAGGTTGGACGGGAACAGGCCGGCTTCCATGCCGATGAACCCGAAAAACAGGCCGGTGGCGGCGAGTGCAAAGGCGACCGGAAAACCCGACAGCAGGAAGACCAGCAGCCCGCCGAACATCAGCGGCACAAATTGGGCGGAGATGAATTCGATCATGATCAGTTGGCTCCCTTGAGGCGCTGTTCGGCCTCTTCCTTGAGACGCTGCTCGGCTTCTTCGAGCAGTTGCTGAGCCAGCAGCTCTTCATCGCTGGGGCCTTCCTGGGCGAGGACATCGGGTCCGTTGCCCGTGAGGAAGGCAATGCGCTTGATGAGCTCGCTCACCCCTTGCACGAACAGGATGGCAAAGCCCAGGGGAATCAGGCCGTACACCGGCCAGCGGATGAGCCCACCCGAGTTGGACGACATTTCGCCGGTGGTCCAGGCGCGCTCAAACAGGGGCCAGCCCAGCGTGGCCATCATGTAGCACAGCGGGAACAGGAAGATGAGGATGCCCACCACGTCGACCCAGTTGCGGCCGCGTGCGCTGAACTTCGATGAAATGAAATCGATGCGCACATGGGCGTTGCGCAGGAAGGCGAAACCGCTGCCCAGCATGAAGACGGCGGCAAACAGGTACCACTGGATCTCCAGCAGCGCGTTGGAGCTGTTGTCGAAGAGCTTGCGCACGATGGCGTTGCCCGCGCTGATCAGGGTGGTGGCCAGGATGAACCACATGACCAGCTTGCCGATCAGATCGCTCATGGCGTCGATCAGGCGAGAAATTTTCAACAGGAATGACATGAGATTTCCCCTGAGGGAGTTGAACGCAAAAAGAGTCGCAGAGTCTACAGAACCGGCGCCTGCGACGTCCGGGTGCGGCGGACGTGGCGTCGGCGGACCCGGTGGAGCATGGAGCGATCCGTGCAAAAAACCCCGCCAGAGCGGGGCTTCTTGCCGGATCGTCAGACCGATTTACAGCTTGGCCGCCTGCATGTAGCGGTCGAACTGGGCTTCGGTGAAGCGGAACCAGAGATTCTGGTCCTTGCGGAAGGCCGAATAGTCCGCGTAGATCTTCTTCCACTTCGGGTTCTTGGCGCTGATGTCGGCGTAGAGCTCCATGGAGTTCTTGAACGCAGCGTCCATCACGGCCTTGGGGAAAGGCAGGACCTTGGTGCCGGCGGCCACCAGTTGCTTGAGCGCGGCGGGGTTGAGAGCGTCGTACCGGGCCTGCATGGTCGTGTGTGCAATGGCGGCAGCGCATTCCACGATGGCTTTGTTCTCGGGTGACAACGCGTTGTACGCCTTGTTGTTGACGTACAGCGAGAGCTGTGGACCACCTTCCCACCAGCCGGGGTAGTAATAGTACGGCGCCACCTTGTTGAAGCCGAGCTTCTGGTCGTCGTACGGACCCACCCATTCCGTCGCGTCGATGGTGCCTTTTTCCAACGCCTGGTAGATCTCGCCGCCAGGGATGTTTTGCGGCACACCGCCCATGGTGGTGAGCACCTTGCCGGCGAAGCCACCGATGCGCATTTTCATGCCCTTGATGTCGGCCAGTGTCTTGATTTCCTTGCGGTACCAGCCACCCATCTGCGCCCCGGTGTTGCCCATGGGGAAGTTCACGATGTTGTAGCCCTCGTAGAACTCGCGGAACAGCTTCATGCCGTTGCCTTCGTACATCCACGCGGTCATCTGGCGGCTGTTGAGGCCGAAGGGGATTGCGCAGTCCAGTGCAAAGGTGTCGTCCTTGCCGAAGAAGTAGTAGGGCGCGGTGTGAGCGCACTCCACGGTACCTTCCTGAACGCCGTCGACCACGCCGAAGGCGGGCATGAGTTCGCCGCCAGGATGCACGGTGACCGAGAACTTGCCGCCGGACATCTCACCGACCTTTTTGGCGAACACATCGGCCGCTCCAAAGATGGTGTCAAGCGCCTTGGGGAAGCTTGAGGCCAGACGCCAGCGGATGGCGGCCTGTGCATGCACAGCGGGCGCGGCACCTGCGGCCAGAACGCCGGCGATGCCTGCGTTCTTGATAAGTGAACGACGATCCATATCGATTGACTCCGTGGTTGGTATAGGTACACCCGGCCCGTCGGATGGGCTGGAGACTGATTCAGTCAGTGGCGATTGTAGGAACGCGCCCCTTGCGGGGCTCAGGGGTTTTCCCTCGATGAGCGAGGCTTTGCAATCGGTGGTAGGCGTTGTGCACGTTTCATCACGCGCGACGGGGCCGGACCAGCTCAGCCCACCACCTTCAGACCAGGCGCTGCGTGCAGCAGCGATTCGAACCGGGCACGGATGGACGCCTCGATGCCGGCGGCATCCAGGCCGAGCGCGCTGAGCAGTTTGGCGTGATCGCCATGCTCGGAGAATTCGTCGGGCAGGCCGAGTGAGAGCACCGGCAGGCTGATGCCTTCGGACTGCAAGGCCTCCAGCACCGCGCTGCCAGCGCCACCGGGCAGGCAGCCCTCTTCCACCGTGACCAGCGCCTCGTGCGTGCCGGCCAGTTCGCGCAACAGCTCGACATCAAGTGGCTTGGCCCAGCGCATGTTGGCCACACTGGCGCCCAGCTTGTCGCCAGCGGCCAGCGCGGGGTGAAGCAGCGTGCCGAAGGCCAGGATCGCGATGCCCTTGCCCTGGCGGCGAACCTCGCCTTTGCCGAATGGCAGCCCATCCAGGCTGGTCGGGACGGCCGCCCCCACACCCGCACCGCGCGGGTAGCGCACGGCCACGGGCTGGTTCTGCGCATGTGCCGTCGACAGGAGCTGGCGGCACTCGGCCTCGTCTGCCGGGCAGGCAATGGCCATGTTGGGAATGCAGCGCAGGAAGGCGATGTCGTAGGCGCCGGCGTGGGTGGCGCCGTCGGCCCCCACCAGACCCGCGCGGTCGAGTGCGAACACCATGGGAAGGTTCTGCAGCGCCACATCGTGGATGAGCTGGTCGTAGCCGCGCTGCAGGAACGTGGAGTAGATCGCGACCACCGGCTTCAGCCCTTCACAGGCCAGCCCCGCAGCGAAGGTCACGGCGTGCTGCTCGGCAATGCCGACATCAAAATAGCGCGCGGGAAAACGGCGCTCGAACTCGACCATGCCCGAGCCTTCGCGCATCGCGGGCGTGATGCCCACCAGACGTTCGTCGGCAGCGGCCATGTCGCACAACCACTGGCCGAACACCTGGGTGAAGGTGGTCTTGGGCGTCGCGGCGGACTTCACGATGCCGACCGCCGGATCGAAGGTGCCCGGGCCGTGGTACGCGATGGGGTCGTTCTCGGCCAGCTTGTAGCCCTGTCCCTTTTTGGTGACCACGTGCAGGAACTGCGGCCCGCTGTCGGTCTCGAGCAGGTGGCGGATGTTCTCCAGCGTGGGGATCAGCGAGTTCAGGTCGTGCCCGTCGATCGGGCCGATGTAGTTGAAGCCGAATTTCTCGAACAACGTGGCCGGCACCACCATGCCCTTGGCCTGCTCCTCAAGACGCTTGGCCAGTTCGAACAGGGGCGGCGCCCCCTTGAGCACCTGCTTGCCCACGTTCTTCGCGGCGGCGTAGAACTGCCCGCTCATGAGTTGGGCGAGGTAGCGGTTGAGCGCGCCCACCGGCGGCGAGATCGACATGTCGTTGTCGTTGAGCACCACGAGCAGTCGGCCTTCGGCCACACCGGCGTTGTTGAGCGCTTCAAAGGCCATGCCGGCGGTCATGGCACCGTCGCCGATGATGGCCACGGCGTTGCGGTGTTCACCCTTGATCTTGGCGCCCATGGCCATGCCGAGTGCGGCCGAAATGCTGGTGGAGGAGTGGGCCGTGCCGAAGGTGTCGAACTCGCTCTCGGAGCGCCGCGGGAAGCCGCTGATGCCACCGAGCTGGCGCAGCGTGCTCATGCGGTCGCGCCGGCCGGTCAGGATCTTGTGCGGGTAAGTCTGATGACCCACGTCCCAGACCAGACGGTCTTCGGGCGTGTTGAAGACGTAGTGCAGGGCCAGCGTGAGCTCGACCGTGCCAAGGTTGGAGCTCAGGTGGCCACCGGTGCGTGCCACGCTTTGCAGCAGATAGGCGCGCAACTCATCGGCCAGCGGCAGAAGCTGGGCGCGGGTGAGGCGGCGCACATCGGCCGGAGACTCGATGGATGAGAGCAATGAACTCATGGGCAGGGTCGATCGGGTCATGAATGAATGGGCGGGGCCGGTGGACCTCAGGAATCGCGGCGCCCGACCCAGTCGGCCAGGGCATGCAAGGTATCGGGCCTTGCGATGCCGCTGCACCGCAAGGCCTCGTGGGCCTGATCCAGCACACGGTCCGCGTAGGTTTGTGCGGAGGCCAATCCCATCAGGGACACGAAGGTGGGCTTGTCCGCTGCCGCGTCCTTGCCGGCGGTCTTGCCCAGCGTAGCCGAATCGGCGGTCACGTCAAGAATGTCGTCCACCACCTGGAACGCCAGACCCACGCAGGCGCCGTACTCGGCCAGTCGCGCTTCGGTGTCGGGCGACCGCTGCGCCGTGGCCGCACCCATCATCACGCTGGCCTGCAGCAGGGCGCCGGTCTTTTGCCGGTGCATGGCTTCCAGCGCTGGCTGGTCCAGGGCATGACCCACACTGGCCAGATCAATCGCCTGGCCACCGGCCATGCCACCGGCTCCCGCCGCCAGGGCCAGCAGCCTGCACAGACGCGCAGCCATGGCGGGCTGCACGCTGCCGTCGTCGGGCACCAGCAGCTCGAAGGCCAAGGCCTGCAGCGCATCACCAGCGAGCAGGGCCTGGGCTTCCCCAAACTGCACATGCACCGTGGGCTTGCCACGGCGCAGGACGTCGTTGTCCATGCAGGGCATGTCATCGTGCACCAGCGAATAGGCGTGAATCAGCTCCACCGCGCACGCCGCGCGCATGGCCGCCAGCGGTTGACCGCCCAGGGCCTCGCTCGTGGCAAGGACCAGCAGGGGGCGCAGCCGCTTGCCGCCGTCGAGCACGGCGTAACGCATGGCGTCGCCCAGACCGGCGGGTGTCTCGCTCGGCACCCCATCGCAGAGGGCCTGCTCGACAGTCGCTTGCCGCGCTTCGCGCCAGGCCATGAAGTCGGTGGATGGGATGGTGGACAACACGGCGTTCACACGGAGTCCCAGGGTTTGAGCTCACCGCCTTCGAGCACCTTGATCTGGTTTTCCACCGCTTCCAATCTCGCGCGGCAAAAAGCCAGCAGCTCTGCACCGCGCTGGTAGCGGGTGAGCAACTGGTCCAGCGGCAACTGGCCCGCGTCGAGTTGGGACACGAGCTGTTCCAGCTCTTGCAGCGCCGCTTCGTAGCTCGCGGCGGTGGGCGGGGTGTCGGTCGACGAAGCGTCCGATACATTCTTGGGGGAGCGGGGCACGGTGGGGATTGGGTCGTTCACGTGGTTCATTCTAAAGTGGGCACGCTTTTGCATACCGGCGCTGGCCAGTGGGTACTGCCCCGGGGGGTAGAATTCGCCCCTTTTCATCACTGACGGGCCTCCACAGCCCGGAGGGACGCACCACTCCACCCATCCCGCGCGAATTCGTCTCACGAGCACAGCGCTTACCCTGCCCCTTCATAGGGGGAGTCTCTAGGTCAGGACCACGATGTCTGATTTAAGTCTTCAACTGCAGCAGGCCGCAAGCCAACTTCAGGTTTCCAGTTACTTCGACGAAGCGCTGTTCCAGCGCGAAAAGGAAGTCCTCTTCCAGCGCGGGCCCCGGTATGTGGGGCACCAACTCGCCGTTCCCAACACAGGGGACTACCACGCTCTGCCGCAGGAAGCCGGCGGCAGGGCACTGGTGCGCACCGCCAGCGGTGTGGAGCTGGTCTCCAACGTCTGCCGCCACCGGCAGGCCATCATCCTCAAAGGACGGGGCAACCTGCTGGAGACCCGCAGCGGCAGCGCGGGCGGCAACATCGTGTGCCCCTTGCACCGCTGGACCTACAGCGGCATCCAGGGCGAACAGGCGGGCCAGTTGCTGGGCGCGCCCCATTTCGACAAAGACCCCTGCCTGAACCTCAACAACTACCCGCTGCGCGAGTGGAATGGCCTGCTGTTCGAAGACAACGGCCGCGATGTGCAGGCCGACCTGGCGCACATGGGCCCGCGCGCCGCGCTCGATTTCGAGGGCATGGTGCTGGACCACGTGGAGCTGCACGAGTGCAATTACAACTGGAAGACCTTCATCGAGGTCTATCTGGAGGACTACCATGTGGCGCCCTTCCACCCCGGCCTGGGTGGATTCGTCACCTGCGAAGACCTGCGCTGGGAATTCAAGCCCGAGTATTCGGTGCAGACCGTGGGCCCGGCCAACCTGCTGGGCAAGGCCGGCAGCCCGGTCTACCAGCGCTGGCACG
>NZ_JADMJO010000034.1 GCF_018780385.1 Hydrogenophaga sp.
TACTTGGCTACGAACCAAGGGGTCGTGGGTTCAATTCCTGCCAGCCGCACCAGAACATCGTTCTAGAACAACGGGTTAGCTCCAAAAGAGCTAGCCCGTTTTTCTTTGCTGCGGGACTTTTGCGGGACTCGGAATTGATCATCAGCATCCGAGGCTCAAGTCCGTGTGCCGGCTTTCCGCAGCGCATGCTCCGCTTTCAGCGCCTGGAGGCTCTTGTTCCAGCCGTTGGTCGGCTTTGTGATCTTCTCCAGAGCTTCGTGAATCTCTCGGATCTGGGCCATGGAGTAGTGGTCCGTGACGGAGCGATTGCTGTGCCACAGGACGTCCCGCCGGGTCGACTCACTGACGCCAGCCTCACGCAGTCGCATGCCAACCGTATGGCGAAGGTCGTGGACATGCAGATCGCCCAGACCCGCCCTTGAGCGCGCTGCTTGCCATGCGCTGTTGTTCATGGCCTTGATTGGTCCAAGTTCACGGTGGCGCCAAGACATCGCGAAAACGTGGGTCGGGTGGTGCCCCCGCGCTTCCTCAATCACGGCCTGGGAAATGCTGTTGCACACCACCAGCTTTGAAGTGCGGCGCCCCTTGACGTTTTCTGGCGGGGTCTCGAAAACGGAGATGTTGAGCTCCGGCACTGGGATCTCCCAAGCCCATTGGAGATTGCAAACCACATCATCTCGCACGCCACTGTGCAGAGTAAACAGCGCCATGTCGTGAAGATGCTTCGGCAACTCCTTCAGCAAAAGCGCTTGCTCGTCCCAAGTGATCGGCCGTGGAGGACGCTGATGACCTGTCAAAGGCAACATGGTGATCAGGGGGGCAGAGACCAGCCAAGGTTTGCCCGACTCGGGATCGCGCCAAGTTCCCGCTGCCAGATTGAGGACTCGACGCACCGCGCCCAGGCTCAAATTGATCGATTTGTGTGAGATCTTTGCCTCGCGTCGAGCATCAATGAAAGGCTGCAGTGTTCCTGAATGAACTTGCTCAAGCAGAAGGTCGCCAATGTAGGGCATCACGGCCTTCAGGTGATAGCCAGATGACTCCACTGACGCCATATGCGCATTCTCTTCAATGAAGCGCCCAGCAGCTTGGTCAAAGGTAATCTGGGGGGTGGCACCATGGACGCGCGTCTGCCGTAGTGCCTCTAGTTCCCGGGTGAGCCACGCTTCTGCGTCTTCATACGATCCAAAGCTTTGGTAAACCCGAACTCCTTCGACGAACTTATCGACGACCCAGCTGCCGTTTTGCCGTTTGTAGATACCGGTTGATTTTTTTCCCATGGTGTTGCACTCGTTTTTTCTGGTTTTGTCTGCATGTCGTCGGCGCGAGCGATCTCAGTGCCGGGTGCATTGAACATTTCGTATGCGATCGCCTTCACTTCTTCGCAAAGGAACAGGAGAGAAGTGCCTTGCTTTGTTGTTCTCAGGCGCGGCCTGATGTGCGTGTCGAAGTAGTTTGGCTTGACGCAAAGTGCTTGAATGGCGTGTTGGCGGTTCATGCAATACCTAGGGAGCTCATCGTCGAAGTCGGGCCGTGGTTTTTCTTTCATGTGTAGTTCTCTCTGATCAAGATTGCATAGGTCAGTCACTTGTCAAGAGCACGGCAGTACGCAAGCGCCCCAGTGAGGCAAAGCCGAGCCTGGGCACAAACAACTTGCCCAAATGATGAAAAGGAAAAAAATGAAGAGCCCGCTTTGCGAAGAGCGGAACGGAAAATGCCTGTGTGGCCTGCGCAGAAGGCGGCCGGTGCGAAGCTGGCGCGTGAATGGCTGCTAGCTCGCGGTGATTGAAGGATTTCGCCTTCACGCACTTGCGTGCGCCGACCCGGGTATCTAGGTCAGATCAGAATCAACCAGACGACCATGACCAGTCTTTTCATTCGAGACTTGTCACAACGCTGATCTGGGCGGAGTTCACTCATAAACATCAGTGAACTCAAGTTGAAGGAAGGCATGTGCCTTCACGTACTGTCGTACGGTGACTAGAAATGTATTGTGCTGACCGAACCTGGTCAATCGATCACGACCAGTCCTGCACGCTGGCCCTTGTCAGTGCTCGCACGCCTGCCCCAACTGTCCATCGCGTTTCACGCTGGCCCGCGTCTCATGGTCTCGGCGACGACGCCATTGCGTGTGGCCCAAGCAAGCGACAGGACGTGTTTTGCCATGAAACGGCTGGCGTGAGTCATCCGAGGAGTGCCGTCCGCAATATTCAAAACGACGATCCGCGCTGGATGGGTTGCTGCCGCGCTTGCATGCCAGAGTTCCAGAAAGGGTTTCAAGTCATCTCGGGGCCAATGTTGATAAGCAACTTCAAGTTGTGCTGGTCGCTCGTGCTCATCAGCGCTGTTACCGGGAGCTGGAGCAGATGGGTCCATCGCGATCACCTCGACTTTGCAGGTTGGGCTCCGGAACTTGACTGTGTTTGCCAGCGTGCTCGGGAGCATGGCGATGCACTCCGAAGTAGCCGGTACCGGATGTCCCAAGGTCGCAGTCGCCATGTTCACGACCAATCCGATCCTGTGGCGCGTCACTGCCGTACGAAGTTCCTGTAGCACGACCTGCCGGTCTGTGAACTGATTCACTTCGAAGTACCGCTGAGGTGTGAACACCAACAGGATCGGATCATGCTGCTGGTTGACCAGGGCGAGCTTGCCGAGCAGCGCCTCAAGCCGCAGGGATTTTTCACGCTGCACGTCGGGGCTATGCAGCACCCCATGAGATCGATTGGTCGAAACGACCGCGACAGGACCTAAATGGCTCGGCGCAGCCGTCTGGTCAAAGGTTCCGTCTAGAACTACAGTGGCGCAGATGGCCAATGCGAGCGATCGCCCAGATACCACGCTCATCGGTGCGCGTCGCTCGCGTTCTCTGCGAATAGCGGTGACCAGAAACGCGGTCAAAACACCGGTAATCACAAATGTCAGCGGGCCCATTCCGCCTTTGCCGATGAATAGCCAACCCAAGCTCGGATGTGCCAAACCCCATCCACCCATGGGTGTGACAAGTGTGACGACCCACACGCCCAGCATGGTGATGAACCGCCTAAATGCAGTTGGGTGGTGGCCACCAGTGAGCGCCCATGCCGATGCGGAGAAAGCCAAAACCAGGCAAGCGGTCATCAGCCTTTCCCATCCATCGGTGCCCTGTGTGACTAGGAGTTCACCGATAACGTACGGTCCGAGCGCGCCAAGGTAATGGCCAGCGGAGATTGCCAAAGCTCGCATACGCGTTGGCTGAAGTCCGCACATGAAAGGCAGCACGATGCTGAGGGCGCCTCCCCATGCGGTCCCCGGCCAGGCCACATAGCCAAGTGTCAGTCCACAGACGCCAAGCGCAAGCAGATACATCTCAAGACTGCGCTTCACTGCCGTACCCCTGGGTGGCGTGGGGCTAGTAGGCCCATGTGGGAGGCGATTCGTGACAGGCCCGTCGAACCAATCAGATGGGACCGGAGGGGGACGCGAAGCTGGGACGCTGGCTCGCCAGCTCGCGCGAGATGGATCCACCTGCGATCCGCATCGTATCGGTCGAGATGAAGATCCCAGGTGTCATGGCCTGAGAGCGCGATCTCCAGCGTCAACCAGTCGCAGATTCCCTGTGTCAGTGCTTCAGATGCGGGTAACACCGCACCCACTTTCGCGACACATGCCCCTTCGATTTCGAGCACAAATTTCAGGACAGCCATGAGACGCGCGCGCTCCTGCTCACGGCGGAGCCATCGCGTTGGCCAGCCTCGTTCACTGCATGCCACCAGCAGGATGAAGCCGAGGCTCGATGCTGGGCTGTGTGCGGGTTGATGGGCTGGTAGTGCCAGCTCATGCTGAAACGTCGCACCTCCAGGCAGCGCGTGTTCCAGCAAGAAGCGGGTGGTCTCAGGTTCCCAGTGCTCAAGCTCGGCTATCCACGGTAGCCGGCGCAGGATATTTGTGCGTAAGCCTTCGGGCGCCCAATTTTGCAGGGCATCCTGAACCATGTCCCAATGTGCTGAGCGCGGCCGCAGAGCTGGGCCGTTATTGACGTCCACATGGTCCATCTCGCAGAACAGCACGGGAATCGCCAGGAGTTCATTGAAAGTTACTTTTTGGCGGTGCCGGTAGGCCAGCCGGGTCGCCGTCACGGCCAGTTGGTCCAGATCCTCTGCGGTTTGTGCGCCAGGATACATCGCGCTCTCGCCTGTTTGAGGGGAAATGCTCCCGGTAGCCCTGGTCTGCCTTCCCTGTTGTATCTCGCTCAAACACTCCACGAGCAGTGATTGCCGTTCTTCTTTCATGGCATCCCTCCGGTCTGGACGGAGGACTGTTTCGCAGGAACCAAGTTAGATGTCTCCTGGCTTATGCTGATGTGTGATGGTTTTGTCATGGCTGCATCAGTAGTCGCTGTCCTGCCAGAGGCGGTAAAGGTGGTCCTCCTCCATCTGATCTTGAATCTGCTTGTAGGGATCGTCATCGTCGTCATCGGAGTTTGATGATCGGCCTCTCGCGCTGCTGTTGCCTTGAAACGCGATTACGACAACAAAAATCATGAATCCGAGAACCAGCCAGGTTGTGGAGTTCATACCCGAGCTCCTGTGAGGAAGGAACCTCGGCCAAGCGAGCGCCGTGGTTCCCTCGCGATGATTCGTGCAAGGGCCCAACGCAGAAAGCAAATCTGCTCTTGCAGGTTGCTAGGTTCAGGCATCGTGCGCAGCCCAAGCTCGTCGACCATGGCCTCGAGCAGGGGATCCAAAGCACTACTGGTCGCCCAGAACGAGAATGCCAGGCCGGGCCGCAATTGACGCAGCTTCTGCACGAGCAGGTTGCGTCCGCACACTGACTTTAAGAGCCAGTGGGGCGCCCTGGTCATAGATCGATTCAGCGCGGCAACGTCGAAGTGCTGTCTCAGGCTGCGGCGCCACGCCGTGGCGCGAATCGCTTCTTGGTGAGTGGGAGTCATTCGTTCCTCTTGCATGTGATTGGTTAGACCAAGTTCGCACAAGAGGACCTGATGTCAAGGCCGGGCGCTCATTTTTTGTCGACTGCAGCTCGCCTAGCAGGCCGCTGGCAAGCTGAGTACATCCGATGAATGAAATACCTTGTGAGTGCCCCTGTCAGTCCTCACCAAACCAAGTTGCGATGCCCTTCGCAGATGCACGCTTTTCCGCAGCGCTCAGCTTGCTTTCTGAGCATGGGCGCCTAGAATATTTTGGAATGATTGCGTTCAACGAGGAGTTCAAATGACGGCGCCAGACTTGCTCAAAATATTCATGGCTGTGGGAATCTTGGTGGCCATATGTGGAATCCGTTGGCTGAACGGAGCGAGCGCCGAGCTCAAAGAGGAAATGCGGCGTGAGCGAGAGCAGATGGCTCGTGATGAAGAGTCCCTCTGAAATGTTCACATCATCTAGAACTCTTGCTGATTGAGCTGGTGGGTGATCGCGTTGCCTCTTCTTCCCACTCATGGCCCTAGTCAGGCCACAGCCTTTCTATTCTTTGTGCGTTCGTACGCTGGCGCAAACATGGTCTTAAAACTTGCAGCAAAAGGGCTGGCAACTTGTGCACCTTCCTCCGAAGGCTCGGCAGCATTGACCTGGATGTTCTCTAGGGCGCCGAGGGGAATCGATGGAGCCCGAGGAGTCAATGGGACTTCCACTGCAGCTGGCGTGGGGTGTTGTCCGAAGAGTGGTAAGCCCCCACGGTTCATGACTATTCGGAACTGGTAGCCCAGATGAACCAACTGTAGGATCTCCATGTTGAGTCCTGCTGGGCTGATCCCCTTGAGATAGTCCAGGACCCCGACCCCATCGGGGGGAATGGTTAACCGGACCCGCAGAACTTCGCCAGGATTTTTTGATCGTTTTCGCTGCGTCATTGTGTGCTCCGTTTGATCAACGGTTTGCGGAGGCTTCGTTCGCAGAGTAGTCGGCCACTACTTGGAAACCGCGCACGTTGGAGAAGGTTGAGCCACCATCCATCTTCAGGCGACGGCGCAGCTCAGGCGCATGTGCGCGGAGAAACTCAAAGAACACCGCGCCACCGCCGCCACAGACCAAAACGTTGTCGAAGTCGTTCAAGGCGCCTGCCGTGTTGAGCATCGCCTCATATCCACGTCGAAGGACCTCGTTGATGGCACCCTTGTAGCGGGCCATTTCGTAGTCCTCGCCACCAATGCGAACGGTTTCACGGTTGTCGCGGATGGCCATGTCAATCGCCTGAATGACACCGTACTGGTTCTTCAGGTCCGGATGGATCGCTTTGGCCACCTCGTACGCACACGCCAGCATCGACTCTGGATGAGCACCCGAGCGTTCGTAGTTGGGGACCTTGTCGTAGGCCGCCAGAAAGTCAATCGTTCCGCCGCCCACGTCGACCACGAGATTCCACCCGCTCATCTCGAAGTCCTTGTGTGTGAGGCCGTAGTAGTAGAGGGCTCCGAGGGGTTGCACCATGACGGAGGCGTTCAGCACCGTTACGTGCCTTGCACCCACTTCAATATCTGGGCTGGTCACGGCGTGCCGACCGATGACCAGCTCGCGCAGGTGGTTCTCGTATTCGTCAAAGGTGTTGAGGGGGAGTCCTACGGTCAGGTGCTGAATCGTCATCTCTTTCGGATTGCCTTCATCGACCAGCATGTAGTGCATAGCCCCCCGCATGAGCGCGAGGTAGGAGGGAGAGGTGCAGTAGTCCTTCATGACGTGGCGTGGCTGGAGCCCCTTGAGGTGCATCTCGACCCCACGACCGGCAAAGTGTGGCACCCCATCGATTTCGCTGATGCATCCGTCGGCCCCAAGGGTGCCGGGTGCATGTCGGAAAGTGACGCCCGCCCGCAAGGTGGCGGTGATCGACGGAAACAGGTCCGCATGGATGATCGGGACACCTCGTGCCACCTTGTGGCCACAGGTGAACTTGGTATTGGCGTAGCCCACGTCGATGGCTCGTGCGGGAACAGTGATCAGATGTGCGTCGCGTTTCATAGGTCTCTCCAGGTTTCTTGCCTGCACAAAATTGTGCTGCTGGGAATTCTGTTGGGGCCTTCGCACCTCTGCAAGCGATGCGGACCAGTTGTTGGCCACGGGAGGCCAAGTCGGGCCAGTGCAGGCCACAAACTGCAACTCTTGCGAGGCGACCCTTATCCATGCTGTTGTATTGGCCAGGGTGGGCCACCCGAGGCCACTGGCGACCACAAAGTGTTCGCGTGGGAGGCGGGTCCCTACAACAAGTCACAGTAGGGGCCGCAGGAGGCCATGGCAGGCCAGTGGCGGCTTCGACGCACATTGCGCGCGCGGGGCTGAAGCTGGTTTCTTCGAAGGTGAGGCCACGGGTGGCCATGGACGGTCACAACGTGTGGGTCAGCCAAAGAATCGCACCTCACTGC
>NZ_JADMJO010000041.1 GCF_018780385.1 Hydrogenophaga sp.
CAGGAAATCCTGCAGATGCGTCTGCAGCGCCTGACCGGCCTGGAGCAGGACAAGATCGTGGCGGAGTACAAGGAGGTCATGGGCGAGATCGACGATCTGCTCGACATCCTGTCCAAACCCGAGCGCGTTTCGACCATCATTGGCGACGAGCTGGTGGTCGTGAAGCAGGAATTCGGTCAGACCAAGCTGGGCGCGCGACGCAGCGAAATCGAGCACAACGCGCAAGACCTGGCCACAGAGGATCTGATCACGCCCACCGACATGGTGGTCACACTCAGCCACAGTGGCTACATCAAGAGCCAGCCGCTCTCCGAATACCGGGCGCAAAAGCGCGGCGGGCGCGGCAAACAGGCCACGGCAACAAAGGAAGACGATTGGATCGACCAACTCTTCATCGCCAACACACACGACTACATCCTGTGCTTCTCCAACCGCGGCCGGCTTTACTGGCTCAAGGTGTGGGAAGTGCCTGCGGGTTCGCGCGGCTCGCGCGGTCGACCGATCGTCAACATGTTCCCGCTGCAGGAAGGCGAAAAGATCAATGTCGTCTTGCCACTGACTGGCGAGATGCGCACGTTCCCCTCAGACCGCTATGTGTTCATGGCGACGAGCATGGGTACCGTCAAGAAAACCGCGCTGGATGAGTTCAGCAATCCACGCAAGGCCGGCATCATCGCGGTGGACTTGGATGAAGGTGACTTCCTGGTCGGGGCTGCACTCACCGATGGCCAACACGATGTGATGCTGTTCAGCGACGGCGGCAAAGCCGTGCGTTTTGACGAGAACGACGTGCGCCCCATGGGCCGCAACGCACGTGGTGTGCGCGGCATGATGATTGAAGAGACCCAAAGCGTGATCGCCATGCTGGTGGCCGAAGACGAGCATCAGAGCGTGCTGACCGCAACCATCAACGGCTACGGCAAACGCACGCCGATATCCGAATACACCCGCCATGGCCGAGGCACCAAGGGCATGATCGCCATCCAACAAAGCGAGCGAAACGGCAAGGTGGTGGCCGCCACGCTGGTGCACACCGACGACGAGATCATGTTGATCACCGACAAGGGCGTGCTGGTGCGCACCCGGGTCGCCGAGATCCGTGAAATGGGACGCGCCACACAAGGCGTCACACTGATCGCGCTGGATGAAGGTGCCGAACTCTCGGGCCTGCAGCGCATCGTTGAGAACGATGCCAATGTGCCAGAGCTTGACGACTCGAATGAGACGAACGAGGTCGACGATCCGGGCACTGAAGCGTGATGGCGCGCCCCTTCAACTTCTCTGCCGGTCCGGCGGCCATGCCCGCCGAGGTGTTGCAGCAAGCCGCTGACGAGATGCTCGACTGGCGCGGCAGCGGCATGAGCGTGATGGAGATGAGCCACCGCGGCAAGGAGTTCAGCGCCATCATCGAGACCGCAGAAGCCGATCTGCGTGAACTGCTGGCAGTGCCAGCAGAGTTCCGCATCTTGTTCATGCAAGGTGGCGGGCTGGCCGAGAACGCCATCGTGCCACTCAACCTCTCGCGCGGCGGCAAGGTGGACTTTGTGATCACGGGCAGTTGGAGCGAGAAGTCCATCAAGGAAGCAGCGCGCTACGCCCGACCCGTGCTGGCCGCGAGCAATGTCGATTCCGGCCACACCACCCTGCCTGCGCCCACCTCCTGGAATCTCAGCGCCGATGCCCAATACGTACACATCTGCAGCAACGAGACCATCCACGGCATCGAGTTGCAAGAGCTGCCCGATCTCAAGGCTTTGGGCAGCAACGCGCCGCTGGTGATCGATTTTTCCTCCCATGTGGCATCGCGACCGGTGGACTGGTCGCGCGTGGGTCTGGCCTTCGGAGGCGCGCAAAAGAACCTCGGCCCAGCTGGCGTGACCCTCGTGGTCGTTCGCGAAGAACTGCTGGGCCACGCCCTGCCCGTCTGCCCGAGCGCATTCGACTACAAGACCGTGGCGGCGAACGCCTCGATGTACAACACGCCTCCCACCTTCAGCATCTACATGGCTGGCCTCACCTTTCAGTGGCTCAAGCGACAGACCGAAGGTGGCCTGAGCGGCGTGGCGGCCATGGAGCAACGCAACATCGCCAAGGCCTCGCTGCTCTACGACTTCCTTGACGGCTCCGCCCTCTACTTCAACAAGGTTGCGAGCGACTGCCGCTCGCGCATGAACATTCCGTTTTTCCTGCGCGACGAAGCCCTGAACGATGCATTTCTGGCTGGCGCCAAGGGCGCGGGCCTGTTGCAGCTCAAGGGTCACAAATCGGTGGGCGGGATGCGTGCAAGCATCTACAACGCCATGCCATTGGAAGGCGTGCAAGCGCTGGTGCAATACATGCGCGACTTTGAAAAAACACGGGCCTGACCCCAGGCCTCAGAACCCGAAGACATGACCCAACCCACCCAGTCAGATGCCCTGGCGGTCCTGCGCGTCCAGATCGACGCGCTGGACCAGCAGTTGCTGTCGTTGCTCAACGAGCGTGCGCGCGTGGCCGAGGAAGTCGGCGTCATCAAGCGGCAAGAAGGTTCGCCATTTTTCAGACCGGACCGCGTGGCCCAGGTGATCGAAAAAATCCAGGGTGCCAACCACGGCCCGCTCCTGAACCAGCATGTGGCTTCGATCTGGCGCGAGATCATGTCGGCTTGTCTAGCGCTCGAAGCGCCGCAACGCGTGGCGGTGCTGGGCCCGCAGGGCACCTTCTGCGAACAGGCGGCTATCGAGTTTTTCGGCGGCGCGGCCAACCTGATCTACTGCGCCGACTTCGACGAGGTGTTCCACGCCACCGCCGCTGGCACCGCGCAGTTCGGTGTGGTGGGCATGGAAAACTCCACCGAAGGTGTGGTGGCACGGTCGCTGGATCTGTTCCTGCGTTCGCCAGTGCACGTGGTGGGTGAAGTGAGTCTGCTGGTGCGTCACAACCTGCTGCGCCAGCTCAACACACTGGACGGTGTCGAAGTTGTCATGGCGCATCCCCAGGCTTTGGCCCAGTGCCAGAACTGGCTTTCGCAGCACCTGCCCAAGGCTGAAAAGCGAGCCGTCTCCAGCAATGCCGAAGGTGCTCGACTCGCCGCCACCAACCCCGCTTGGGCCGGCATCGCCAGTGAGCGCGCTGCTGCCCAATTCGGTCTGCACATCGTCTCGCACGCCATCCAGGACGAGGCCTACAACCGCACGCGCTTTGCCGTGATCGCCCTGCCCCAGACGCTGGCCATGCCGCCCGCGTCGGGACGCGACTGCACCAGCCTGGTGGTGTCGGTCCCCAACCGGCCAGGGGCGGTGCACGACCTGTTGGTTCCTCTCAAGAACAACGGTGTCTCGATGACGCGTTTCGAGTCGCGACCGGCGAAGTCCGGGCAGTGGGAGTATTACTTCTACATCGACATCGCAGGCCATCCATCGCAGCCCAATGTGGCCGCTGCTCTTCAAGAATTGCAAGGCCTGTGCGCTTTCTACAAGGTGCTGGGCGCGTACCCGGTGAACGAATGATGTTTGAACAACTGGGATTGATCGGCTGCGGGATGATGGGCGGCTCGTTTGCGCTGGCCCTCAAACGCGCCGGTCTGGTCAAGCGCGTGGTGGGCTACAGCAAGTCGCCCTCCACCACCGAGCGGGCACGCCAGCTGGGTGTGATCGACGTCGAGGCACCCTCTGCGTTGCTGGCCGTCTCGGGCGCGGATCTGGTGTTGCTCGCTGTGCCCGTGTCGGCCACCGAGGCCACCTTCAAGGCCATTCGGCATCTGGTGCGCGGTGACGTGTTGATCATGGACGTGGGATCGACCAAACGCGAAGTGATCGATGCCGCGCGACGCGTGCTCAAGGACCAGGTGGGCGTGTTCGTGCCTGCGCATCCCATTGCGGGCAAGGAACTCGCTGGCGTCGATCATGCTGATCCCGATCTTTACAAGGGCCGTCAGGTCATCCTCACGCCGATCGAGCGCACGCTCACGGCACAACTGGACAAGGCCCACAAGGTCTGGAGCGCCTTGGGTTGCCACGTCAAGCAGATGTCGCCCGAAGCGCACGACGCTGCCTATGCAGCGGTGAGCCACTTGCCCCACCTGGTTGCATTTGCCTTGATGAACGGCATCCAGAGCCAACAGCAGGCGGCAGATTTCCTGTCGCTGGCAGGCCCAGGCTTTCGCGATTTCACCCGCATTGCGGCCAGCGACCCCTCTGTCTGGCGCGACATTCTCATGTCCAACCGCGAAGAACTCCTGGCGCAGTCACGATTTTTCCAGCGGGCTTTGCACGCGCTGGAGACGGCCATCAATGCCGACAACCCGGACGCGCTGGAAGCCCTCATCGACCAAGCCAGCAGTGCCCGCGCCCATTGGCGCATGACCGCCATCAAGCCCCAGAGCTGAGCGCCGCACGCTGCGGCGTTCTCGCGTCACCGCTCACATGTACTCCATTCCGTTCCTCGACATTCCTCCGCTGGCCACGGCCGGCGGCACCGTGCGCCTACCAGGATCCAAGAGCATCTCCAACCGGGTGCTCTTGCTCGCCGCCCTGAGTGAAGGCCACACCGACGTGACCGACCTCTTGGACTCTGACGACACGCGAGTCATGCTGGACGCCCTGCGCCAGCTCGGTTGCCAGATCGAACCACAACCCGACGGCGCCTTGCGCGTGCACGGCCTGGGCGGCGTCCTCCCGGTGCGACAAGCGCGGCTGTTTCTGGGCAATGCAGGTACGGCCATGCGCCCGCTCACCGCAGCACTGGCTTTGCTGGCGTCCACACACGGCGCCGAGTTCGAGCTCAGCGGTGTCCCACGTATGCACGAGCGGCCCATTGGGGATCTGGTGGACGCCCTGCGCCAGCTGGGTTGCGCGGTGGAATGCCTGGGCCAGGAGGGCTACCCGCCGCTCAGGCTCGGCGCGGGCACACCCCTGGCGCTGCAACTCGACCAGCCCATCCGCGTGCGGGGCGACGTCTCCAGCCAGTTCCTCACGGCGCTGCTGCTGGCCTTGCCGCTGGTGGCGCAGAAGCACGAGGTCGTCATCGATGTCGTGGGCGAACTGATCTCGCGCCCATACATCGAGATCACGTTGAACCTGCTCTCGCGCTTCGGAGTGCAGGTGCAGCGGGACGGCTGGCAACGTTTCACCATCCCGGGCGGTAGCCGCTATCGCTCGCCCGGGCGCATACCCGTCGAGGGCGATGCGTCATCGGCCAGCTACTTCATTGCGCTGGGCGCCATCGCGCAAAGCTCGCAAGGCATCACCATCGAAGGCGTCGGCCTGGCTTCGACGCAGGGGGACATCCGGTTCGTCGAGGCGGCCAGGCTCATGGGTGCCGAGGTGACTGGTGAAGCCAACCGCCTGCACATTCGCCGTGGCGCGTGGCCGCTCAAGGCCGTCGACCTGGACTGCAACCACATCCCCGACGCCGCCATGACGTTGGCCGTGATGGCGCTCTACGCCGACGGCACCACCATGCTGCGCAACATCGCCAGCTGGCGCGTGAAGGAAACCGACCGCATAGCCGCCATGGCCAACGAATGCCGCAAGCTGGGCGCCACCGTGGAGGAAGGCGCCGACTTCATCCGCATCACGCCGCCCACCAGGTGGCGCGCCGCCAGCATCCACACCTATGACGACCATCGGGTGGCCATGTGCTTTTCGCTGGCCGCCTTCAACCCGGCAAGCCTGCCGGTTCGCATCGAAGATCCGAAATGCGTCGCCAAGACCTTTCCCGACTATTTCGAGACTTTGTTCGAGGTCTGCAGCACGCCGGCCCAGGCCATCCCTGTCATCTGCATTGACGGCCCCACGGCTTCCGGCAAGGGCACGTTGGCCTCTGAAGTGGCGCAGCGCCTGGGCTACCACCTCCTCGACTCCGGCGCACTGTACCGGGCCACCGCACTCGCAGCGCAAGACGCCGGCGTGTCGCTGGACGACGAACCCGCCCTGGCCCGTCTGGCCGCACAACTGCCGCTGACTTTCCGTGATCACAAGGTGTTTCTGGGTGGCCGCGACATCACCGACCCGCTGCGACTGGAATCGACCGGTGGCATGGCGTCCAGGGTGTCCCAATACCTGGCCGTGCGATCCGCTCTGCACGCCCTTCAGTTGAGCTTCCGGCGCCTCCCTGGCCTGGTGGCCGACGGGCGCGACATGGGCACGGTGATCTTTCCGGACGCAGCTTTGAAGGTGTTCCTGACCGCCACCGCCGAGCAGCGCGCCGAACGGCGCCATAAGCAATTGATTTCAAAGGGAATTGCTGCTAACATCGACAGTCTTTTGGCAGACCTGCGAACGCGTGATTTGAGGGACTCATCCCGCACACATGCGCCTCTCAAGCCAGCCGAAGACGCCTTGAAACTGGACAACTCCGAACTGGACATCGAACAATCGGTGCAAGTGGTGATGAACTGGTGGCAGGGCAAAACGGCGTTCTCAGGGAACTGAGAGCGCTTCACAAACGGCCCTGACGGCACAGCCGGGCGCTCCCAGCCCGCATGCTCGACGGTTCTTTTCAACCAACCCCGCGGTGTTTCGCACCGCAATGTCAACGCCGCCCACACGTCGATCCCTGCGCAAACCGAGTCACACCGGTTGAAGGCGCCGACGCTGAGTGGTTATAGGAAATTCAATGTCTGAATCTTTTGCCGCCCTGTTCGAAGAGTCCCTGAAACGCGCTGAAATGCGCTCGGGCGAAGTCATCACTGCTGAAGTTGTTCGCATCGAACACAGCCATGTGGTGGTCAACGCCGGTCTGAAGTCGGAAGCGTACGTGCCGCTGGCCGAATTCAAGAACGACCTGGGTGAACTCGAAGTGCAGGTGGGCGATTTTGTGTCGGTCGCCATCGATTCCGTTGAAAACGGTTTCGGCGACACCCTGCTGTCGCGCGACAAGGCCAAGCGCCTGGCCTCGTGGATGTCCCTGGAGAAAGCACTCGAGTCGGGTGAATTCGTCACCGGCACGACCTCCAGCAAGGTCAAGGGCGGCCTGAAGGTCATGGTCAACGGCATCAGCGCCTTCCTCCCAGGCTCGTTGGTCGACAGCCGTCCGACCAAGGACCTGACCCCGTACGAGAACAAGACCCTGGAATTCAAGGTCATCAAGCTCGACCGCAAGCGCAACAACGTGGTGCTGAGCCGCCGCGCCGTGGTGGAAGCCTCCATGGGCGAAGAGCGCGCCAAGCTGATGGACACGCTGAAGGAAGGCGCCATCGTGCACGGCGTGGTCAAGAACATCACCGAATACGGTGCGTTCGTGGACCTCGGCGGCATTGACGGTCTGCTGCACATCACCGACATGGCATGGCGTCGCGTGCGCCACCCAAGCGAAGTGGTGCAGGCTGGCCAGGAAATCACCGCCAAGATCCTGAAGTTCGACACCGAAAAGCACCGCGTCTCGCTGGGTCTGAAGCAGATGGGCGACGACCCATGGATGGGCGTGGCTCGCCGCTACCCACAAAGCACCCGCATGTTCGGCAAGATCACCAACATCGCCGACTACGGCGCGTTTGTGGAACTCGAGCCAGGCATCGAAGGCTTGGTGCACGTCTCCGAAATGGACTGGACCAACAAGAACGTGGCGCCTTCCAAGCTGGTGTCGCTGGGCGACGAAGTCGAAGTCATGGTGCTCGACATCGACGAAGACAAGCGTCGCATCTCGCTGGGCATGAAGCAGTGCCGTGCCAACCCCTGGCACGAGTTCGCCGAGCAGACCAAGCGTGGTGACCGCGTCAAGGGCCCGATCAAGTCGATCACCGACTTCGGCGTGTTCGTGGGTCTGGCCGCCGGCATCGACGGCCTGGTTCACCTGTCCGATCTGTCGTGGAACGAAACCGGCGAAGCCGCCGTACGCAACTACAAAAAGGGTCAGGAAGTCGAAGCCATCGTGCTGGCCATCGATGTGGAGCGCGAGCGCATCTCCCTGGGCATCAAGCAACTCGACGGTGACCCGTTCACCACCTTCGTGTCGGTGAACGACAAGGGCTCCATCGTGACCGGCAAGGTCAAGACCGTCGATGCCAAAGGCGCCGAGATCGACCTGGGTGAAGACGTGTTGGGTTACCTGCGCGCCAGCGAAATCAGCCGTGACCGCGTGGAAGACGCACGCAACATGCTGAAAGAAGGCGACGAAGTCACCACCGTGGTGGTGAACATCGATCGCAAGACGCGCAACATCCAGCTTTCCATCAAGGCCAAGGATGCCGCTGACCAGCAGGAAGCCATGGCGACCCTGAGCCAGCAGTCCTCGCGCGAAAGCGCCGGCACCACCAGCCTGGGCGCCCTGCTGCGCGCCAAGCTGGACAACAACAACGGCTAAGCACGAATGCTGGCGTCTGTTCAGACACACATGCCTCACGGCGTGTGTTCTGACCGGATGCCGGTTCTTGAATGCCCAAGCCCAAATCCGAACACATGACCCGCAGCGACCTTGTTGAAGCGTTGGCCAGCCGATTTGGTCAGCTCACCCACCGCGACGCCGAGTTCGCCGTCAAGGCCATCCTCGACGCCATGGGCGATGCACTGGTCAAAGGCCACCGGATCGAGATCCGAGGCTTTGGCAGTTTTTCAGTCAATCGCCGATCTCCCCGCGTGGGACGCAACCCGCGTTCAGGAGAGAGCGTGATGATTCCCGAGAAACGTGTACCGCACTTCAAGCCGGGCAAAGCCCTGCGCGAACAGGTGGACGCCAAGACGGCCGAGATTCTCGGGCGCGAACCGAAGAAACCGGCGTGATGGTTGCGGCCTTGGCGGCGACCTGATCGCTACAATCGCCCCACCACAAAGGGGACGATTTGAAATACCTGATGTGGCTGCTCAACGCAGCCATTTTTTTTGTGTTGTTCGCTTTCGCGCTGAACAATCAGGACAGCGTGACGCTCAACCTGTTCTTCGGTACCAGTTGGCAAGCGCCGCTGGTGCTCGTCATCCTGGTCGCGCTCGTGCTCGGCGTGTTCCTGGGTGTGCTGGTCATGTTGCCACTGTGGTTGCGGGCCAAACGCTCGCGGCGCCGCGCTGCGTCTGCAGTCACGGCCAGCACCTCCTTCGACGCTGACTCCACACTATTCCCCGACCCCACCGACCGCCGCCATGGACTTTGATTTCACGTGGCTGCTGTGGGGCCTACCCCTGGCCTTCGCAGCAGGCTGGGGAGCGTCTCGCCTGGATCTTCGTCAATGGCGCATGGAAAGCCGCCAGGCGCCCAAGGCTTACTTCCGCGGCTTGAACCACCTGCTCAACGAACAGCAGGACCAGGCGATCGACGCTTTCATCGAGGCGGTGCAAGGCGACCCTGACACAGCAGAGCTGCACTTTGCACTGGGCAACCTGTTCAGGCGCCGCGGCGACTATGACCGCGCCGTGCGAGTGCACGAACATCTGCTCTCGCGCGCCGACATCAGCCACAAGGACCGCGACCGCGCCCAGCATGCTCTGGCCCTGGACTTCCTCAAGGCGGGACTGTTGGACCGCGCTGAGGCCGCCCTCAACAAACTTCAGGGTTCGGCGTTCGAGGGCGAGGCCTTGCTGGCATTGCTGGGCATTTACGAGCGTTCGCGCGATTGGCCGCGGGCCAAGGAGATCGCCCAACGGCTGGAGGCAGCCGAGCACGGCAGTTTCTCCACGCGACTGGCCCATTACCTTTGCGAAGAGGCTGAAATTGCCCAACAGGGTGGCGACAGCACGCAGGCCCTGCGTCTCCTGGAAGAAGCGGTGCAGCGGGCGCCACAGCTCTCGCGAGGTTGGATGGCTCTGTCTGCACAGAAGGCACGGGGTGGAGACGCTGCAGGCGCGCTGGATGCCTTGTTGCGTCTCAACCAGCATGCTCCACAGGGGTTGCCGCTGGCGGCCCACTCACTCGCCGACCTGGCTCGGCACACCGGACGCGAGGCAGAGGCTGTCGAGATGCTGCAGGCGAGCCACGAGCGAGCGCCGTCGATCGACATCACGCAAGCCCTGGCCAGCCTGAGCCTCGATCCCGCAGCGGCGCGCAACCGCTATCTCAGCCACCTGGAACGCGAGCCCTCGTTGGTCATCACCGCGCAGTGGTTGGCGGGAGAGACACTGTCAAGTGAGCGCGCACAAGCTCGGGTGCAACAGGCCTTGGAGCAAGCCAGCGCGCCATTGCGGCGCTACCGTTGCGCGGCCTGCGGTTTCGAGGCGCGCCAACACTTCTGGCAGTGTCCAGGCTGCCAGACCTGGGACAGCTACCCGGCACGCCGAGTCGAAGAGTTGTAGCCTGGGTTCACCCTGCACCGAGTCTGCGGCGCGTCACTTTCTCAAGGGCGCAACACCTGCGGCCCGACAAAGCCGATTCTGCGGTGTTTCTGGAACGAGCTCTGCGCTCGTCAAGCTTTCCCGTAGCCGCCGCCGCCAGGGGTGTGGATCTCGAAGATGTCGCCCGGCTTCATCTCCGCCTGGCCGATATGGCCCAGCTCCTCCTCTGAGCCATCCGCGCGCACCACACGATTGAGACCCACCTGCCCGGCCTGCCCACCGCCCATGCCGAACGCGCCGTGGAGGCGGCCATTGGACAGAATGCTGGCCGTCATGTCTTCAAGGAAACGAACGCGCCGCACGCCGCCGTGCCCACCGCGCCATTGCCCGGCACCGCCCGAATCTTCACGGATCTCGTAGCTCTCCAGCCGAACCGGAAAGCGGAACTCCAGCACCTCGGGGTCGGTCAGGCGCGAGTTGGTCATGTGGGTCTGCACCACGCTCGTACCATCAAACCCCTCTCCCGCACCACTACCGCCCGAGATCGTTTCGTAGTACTGGTGGGCCGCGTTGCCGAAGGTGAAGTTGTTCATGGTGCATTGACTCGCCGCCATCACACCGAGTGCGCCATACAACGCGTTGGTGATGCAGCTGGAGGTCTCCACGTTGCCCGCCACCACCGAAGCCGGGGGGTTGGGGTTGAGCATGGAACCAGCAGGGATGATGACCTTGAGCGGCTTGAGGCAACCGGCGTTCAGTGGAATATCGTCGTCGACCAAGGTGCGAAACACGTAGAGCACAGCGGCCATGCACACCGCGGTGGGGGCGTTGAAGTTGTTGAGTTGCTGAGCCGACGTTCCAGTGAAGTCAATCTCGGCACTGCGTTGCGCGGTATTCACCCGCACGGCCACCTGAATCTGCGCGCCGTTGTCCAGCGGCAAGGTGAATGCGCCGTCCTTGAGGCGCGTGATCACTCGTCGCACCGACTCTTCGGCGTTGTCCTGCACGTGGCGCATGTAGGCTTGCACCACGTCCAGACCGAACTGCTCGACCATCTTGCGCAGTTCCTGAACACCCTTTTCGTTGGCGGCGATCTGTGCCTTGAGGTCGGCCATGTTCTGCTGCGGGTTGCGAGAGGGAAACTCTCCGCTTTGCAACAGCGTCACCATCTCGGCTTCAAGCAAGACGCCACGGTCCACCAGCTTGACGTTGTTGATCTGCACGCCCTCTTGTTCGATGCGGGTTGAGAACGGTGGCATGGACCCGGGAGTGGTGCCACCAATGTCGGCATGGTGGCCGCGCGAACCGACGTAGAAGGTGGGCTTGTTGCCGAGATACACCGGTGTGATCACGGTCACGTCGGGCAGGTGGGTGCCGCCGTGGTACGGGTCGTTGAGCGCATACACATCCCCACGCTGCATCTTGCCGGCGTTCTCACGGATCACGGTCTTGATGCTCTCGCCCATGGAGCCCAGGTGCACCGGCATGTGAGGCGCATTGGCAATCAGGTTGCCCTCGGCGTCGAATAGCGCGCACGAGAAGTCGAGTCGCTCCTTGATATTCACCGAGTAGGCCGTGTT
Organism: Hydrogenophaga sp.; assembly: GCF_018780385.1. Lineage (GTDB taxonomy): Bacteria > Pseudomonadota > Gammaproteobacteria > Burkholderiales > Burkholderiaceae_C > Hydrogenophaga. The sequence continues at coordinate 11,759 of NZ_JADMJO010000041.1, forward strand.
CTGCAGTTGCAGCCCCATCTGCTCAGCGATGTTCATGAACAGGTTGTTGAACACCTCCAGCAGCACGGGGTCTACCGTGGTGCCCACGGCGTAGGTCACCGTGCGTGGCACGCGGCGGTCCAGAACCAGGTGATCGAGCGCGGTCAGAACAGCTTCCCAGCCCGGCTCAACCACCGTTGTGGCATTTTTTTCGGCAATGATCGCCGGCCCCGGAATCACATCACCTGGGCGCAGATCCTCGCGCACCACCAAGGCCGCGTCCAACCATTGCCCACCGGAGTACATGCGCACGGTTTCGCGCCGCGGCACTTCGCGGGGTTCATGCGTCTCAAAGCGGGGTTCGTCAGGCGCGTCGCCCGGCACGACCGCTTCCACCGACACCGCTTCCACCACCAGGTGCTTTCCCTGCATCAGGAACGCGAAGCGTTGGCGGTATGCGGACTCGAAGCCAGCCTGGATCGTGGCAAGGTCCCCAAAAGGCACAACCAATGCCGAGTCGCTGCCCTCGTAGCGCACGTGCACCCGGTGGTGAACCTTGGCATTACCCGCATTCACCTGCTGGCGCTCCAACTCCGCTTGCGCGGTTGCGCCCAGTGCATCGAGCTTTTCCGCAATCAGGGGCAAGGAGGCGGCCGCCAGAGGCAACTCCACCGCCTGCTCACGAATCACGTTTTGATCGGCCAGACCCATGCCGTAAGCGCTGAGCACACCGGCGAGGGGGTGCACGAATACGCGCGTCATGCCCAATGCATCAGCGACCAGGCAGGCGTGTTGGCCGCCCGCCCCGCCGAAGCACTGCAGTGTGTAGCGCGTGACGTCATAACCGCGTGCGACCGAAATCTTCTTGATCGCGTTGGCCATCTGCTGAACCGCGATGTTGATGAAACCTTCTGCCACCTCTTCGGGTGGCCGACCGGTCTGCACCGCCAATTCGCCGAACCGCGCCTGCACAGCCTCCAGGCTCAGCGCCTCGTCGGCCTTGGGGCCGAACACTTTGGGAAAATGACGCGGCTGGATCTTGCCGGTCATCACGTTGGCATCGGTCACCGCCAGGGGTCCGCCGCGACGGTAGCTGGCCGGCCCTGGGTTGGCCCCTGCGCTTTCGGGGCCCACGCGGAAGCGGGCACCGTCGAACGAAAGGATGGACCCTCCACCGGCTGCCACGGTGTGGATGCTCATCATCGGCGCGCGCATGCGCACGCCCGCCACCTGGGTTTCAAACTCGCGTTCGAATTCGCCCGCATAGTGTGAAACGTCGGTGGACGTGCCACCCATGTCAAAGCCAATCACCTTGTCTTGGCCCGCCAGGCCCGCCGTGCGGGCCATGCCCACAATGCCCCCGGCCGGACCTGACAGGATCGCGTCCTTGCCTTGAAAGGCTCGCGCGTCGGTCAACCCACCCGAAGACTGCATGAAGAACAGTTTGACACCCGGCATTTCGCCGGCCACCTGCTCCACATAGCGCCGAAGGATGGGCGAGAGGTAAGCGTCGACCACCGTCGTGTCGCCGCGGCTCACGAATTTCATCATCGGGCTGGTCTCATGCGAGGTGCTTACCTGCGTGAAACCGACCTCACGCGCAATGCGACTGGCAGCCTGTTCGTGCGCGGTGAAGCGATAGCCGTGCATGAACACGATGGCCATGCTGCGCAGCCCACGCCCGTGCGCGGCCAACAAATCTTGACGCAACGCCACCTCGTCCAACACCTGCAGCACATCGCCGTAAGCGCTGAGGCGTTCCTGAGCCTCGATCACCTCGCTGTACAACAGCTCGGGCAAGACAATGCGGCGGTCGAACAGGCGCGGGCGGTTTTGATACGCGATGCGAAGCGCATCACGAAAACCTCTTGTGGTCACGAGCAGCGTGGGTTCGCCCTTGCGCTCCAGCAGCGCGTTGGTGGCCACGGTCGTGCCCATCTTCACGCACTCCACGAGCGCAGGCGTCACAGGCTCGCCGTGTTTAAAACCCAGCAGGTGGCGAATGCCGGCCACCGCCGCATCCCGGTACTGCTCGGGGTTCTCGGACAGCAGCTTGTGGGTGGTGAGTGAGCCATCAGGCTTCTTGGCCACGATGTCCGTGAAGGTGCCTCCACGGTCGATCCAGAATTGCCAGCGGCTGCCCAGTGGGGAGTTGTTGTCTTGCATGATTTTCGAACTTTAACGTTGAAGGTAGTAGGGAACAAAGATCAAGTTGGCTTCGCTGCCGACCGATCTCACCCACTCACGGGAAAACTTTTCGCCCAGGCGCTTGAATTCAGCCTCGAAGCCGACGGGCACGCGGCCCACCTTGATGCCGCGGCGCTGCAACTCCTGGGTGGATTCGTTGGCCACGGCTTCACTCAGCTCCCAGCCGCGTACCTCGGCGCGAGCGGCAGCCTGGGTCACGGCCTCACGGGCTGATGCCGGCAAAGCATCAAACGCCTTGGCACTGACGAACACGATGTTTTTTGGGAACCAGGCGTTGATACCGTAATAGAAGCCGATCTGGTCCCACACGCGGTTCTCCACCCCGGTCACGGCAGAAGTGATCATGCTGTCCACCTTTCGGCTGGCGAGCGCCTGATTGACCTCTACCATCGGAACATCCACCGGTGAAGCACCAAGCATCTCGGCGATGCGCACGGTGGACTGGTTGTAGGTACGCATGCGTGTGCCTCTGAAGTCGGCTGCCGAGTGCACTGGCTGGTTGGTGAACAGCCCTTGAGGCGGCCAGGGCACCACATACAAAGCCTTCAGCCCTCGCGCTCCAAAGTGCTTCTCGATCAAGGGGCGCTGCAGATGCCAAAGCCGGCGGGCATCCCCATAGCTTTGCACCACGAAGGGAATCGCGTCGGCCCCTGCGATGGGGATATCCCTCACCATACTGCTCATGATGGTCTCCCCCGCCTCCACCTTCCCCTCCTGCACCGCCTGACGGATCTCCGCGAGCTTGAACAGGGTGTTGTTGGGGCGCAGCTCGATGCGCAGCGCGCCGGCTGTGGCGCGCTCCACATCACCCACGAACTGCGCGATGTTCTGCGTGTGAAAGGAATCGTCCCGGTAGCCTGTGGCCAGTTGCCAGGTCGTCACTTGCTGAGCCAGGCAAGGCTGCGCCAGCATGGCTGCCCACACAGCCATTGCACATTGGATCTTCATGGCGTGCGCTCAGCAGTGGCAAGACCAAACGAACAGTGCTGACCCAGGCCGCTTCATCTCGCCACCCCCATCAGAGCATCGGGAACGGCGGTGACGATTTGCGGAAACACCGTGATCAAGGCAATGCAGGCCACAAGGCAGAAGAAGAATGGAATGGCGGCCTTGGCAATCAAGGTGCTGTCCTTGCCGGTCATGTTCTGCAACACGAACAGGTTGAAGCCCACGGGTGGTGTGACTTCCGCGATCTCGACCAGCAGAATCACGAAGATTCCAAACCAGACCAGATCGAATCCAGCCTTCTGGATCATGGGCATCACGACCGCAGCAGTGAGAACGATCATGCTGATGCCATCCAACGCCGTGCCCAGCACCAAATACACCACCACCAGGCAAGCGATCAACGCATATGGTGACAGTTGCATCGCGTCGACCCACTCCGCAAGCTCACGCGGAATACCGGTGAAAGCCATGGTCTTGGTCAGGAACGCCGCCCCCGCGAGAATGAACATGATCATGCAACTCGTGCGCGTAGCACCACCCAGACTCTCGGTGAAGTTGGCCCAGGTCAGTGATCGGCTCCAAGCCGCGAGCGCCAGGGCGCCCACCACGCCGTAGGCCGCACACTCCGTCGCTGTTGCCCAGCCAGCCACCAGTGACCAGCAGATGAACACGATCAGCAAAGCACAGGGAACCAAATTTCGCGACAGGTGAAGCTTCTCGCGGAAGGTGGTGGTCCTCTCCTTGGGGGGCATCTGATCCTTGTTGCGCAGCGCCCACCATGCGATGTAACCCGAAAACAGGCCCATGAGCAGCAGCCCCGGAAGAAAACCCGCCAAGAAGATGCGGATGATCGATGCATCGGCTGCGACCGCATACACCACCATGGTGATGGAGGGCGGAATAAGTATCCCCAAGGTGCCGGCCGTGGCCAGCGAACCGATGGCGATACTCTCGTTGTAACCCCGCTTTTGCAGTTCGGGTAGAGACACTTTGGCAATCGTGGCGCAGGTGGCGGCCGAGGAGCCCGATACCGACCCGAAAATGCCGCAACCGAGAATGGTGGTGTGAAACAGTCGACCCGGCACGCGGTTCAGCCACGGCGCCAGACCCGAGAACATTTCCTCGCTGAGTTTGGTGCGAAACAGAATCTCGCCCATCCAGATAAAGAGTGGCAATGCTGCCAGTTCCCAACTCGCCGTGCTCTCCCAGAACGCCGAGAAGAGATTCAGTCCTGGCAGGCTGTTTGTGAAAAATGCTTGCCCTACCCAACCGCAAATGGCGAGCGTCATTGCAATCCAAACACCGCCAGACAACAACAACAACATCAGGAAAAGGAGAAATCCACCAATGGCAAGGATGTCCATGGCCGCACTCTTTCAAAGATCTGAAGAAAAATCGCCTTGGGCGTGGCGCTCTTGCACCAATCGCACAAAGGTCGGCACTTCGCCACGGGCCACGATGACCAGCTCGTCCACGATCGCCACGAGGAACAGCAACGAACCCACTGCAAAGCTGGTTTGGGGAATCCAGATCGGAATGGCCCACAAGCCTTGCGCCAATTCGTTGAACTGCCAGCTTTCGTAGGTGAAACGACAAGCCCACCAGGCGAGATAGGCCACGGCCACCGCAGCCACCGCCAAGCACGCCAGTTCCAACCGCTGGCGAGTGGCAGGCGACACCTTCTCCAGCACCAGCGTGACCCGCACAAAGTCGCCGTGCTTGAAGGCGTGTGCCATGGTGAGAAAGGCTGCTGCTGCGCAAAGCCATGCGACCACATCGTTGATGGCTCCGGTGGGAAAGCCGAAGTGACGCCCCAACGTTTGCACGATCATCAGCACGCAGATCGATGCAACGCAGGTCGCGCCGAGCGCGCCTGCCCATTGGTAGGCATTGTCCAGTGCACGCCGCAGCAAGTGGGGTCGGCTGGTGGAGTGGTGGCCGGTGCCGGCAACGGTGCTGGGGTTCATGGTCGAATCACTTTTGCTGGTAAGCGTCGATCACGGCCTTGCCGTCGTCCCCGGCAAGTTTGATCCAGTCTGCGGTCATGCGTTCGCCAATGGCCTTGAGCTCTTTCTTGAGGCCATCAGCCGACGCATCGACCTTCATCCCCTTGTCCGTCAGCTCCTTGATGTACTCACCATCCTTGCGCTCGCTGGTGGCCCAGCCGCGCTGTTCCGCCACAGCTGCCATTTGAAGTACGGCATCCTGAGTCGGCTTGTCAAGGCCATCGAACAACTTCTGGTTCACGACGACGGCGTTGCGCGGCAGCCAGGCGGCCACGCCGTAGAAGTGCTTGGCGCTTTCGTACAGCTTGCTGTCCACGCCGCTGGCGCTGGAGGTCAGAAAGTTGTCCACGCCACCCGTGGCCAGCGCAGCCGGCAACTCGGCCAGCTGGATCGTGACGGGCTGAGCGCCCACGGCCGTGGCAATGAAGGAGGTGGCGGGGTTGTACGCACGCATCTTGGTGCCCTTGAGGTCCTTGAGCGCGCTCACCGGCTTGGTGGAGTACAGGCTCTGGGGTGGCCAGGCAACGGTGTACAGCAGCTTCATGCCCTGTGCATTCAACGTTTTGACCAGCAAGGGGCGCGAGGCAGCATCAAGGCGGCGGGATTCGACGTAGCTGGTAGCCAGGAAGGGAATGGAGTCCACGCCGAAAACGGGCGCCTCATTGGACGCACCCGAGAGGATGAACTCGCCGGCCGGCACCTGTGCCGACTGGACGGCGCGCTTGATCTCGTTGGCCTTGAACAACGATGCGTTGGGATGCACCGTGATCTTGAGTCTGCCTGCAGTCGCTTTGTCGACATCGTCTGCAAATTGCACCAGGTTCTGGACCTGGAAGGTGTTGGGACCATAGCCCGAGGGCAAGTCCCATTTGGTGGCTTGGGCCGAAGCGGCGCCGGCAAGGGTGACAGCGGAAAGACAGAACAGCATCTTTTTCATCGTGGGCTCCTGGTTCAAAAACTGGCTAACTGTTGGTTGAGAAGGTCGGTGATCAGCATCGCGCCGGGGGCGTGGGTGATGCAGAACGCGGGGCGGGCCTGCTGGATCGCGGCTTGCGGCGTGACTCCGCAGGCCCAGAACACCGGCAGTTCATCGGGTAGCACGTCCACTGCGTCGCCATAGTCGGGTCGTGAGAGGTCGTGAATGCCGATCTGGGACGGATCACCGATGTGCACCGGTGCGCCGTGTACGTTGGGAAAGCGCGATGTGACCTGGACCGCGCGAATGGCGTCTGCAGCCTTCATCGGGCGCATGGACACCACCATGGGCCCGCTGAATAGGCCTGCCGCTTCGGTGGGAATATTGGTTCGGTACATGGCAACGTTGCGCCCCTGCTCAACATGGCGCAACGACAAACCAGCCGCCATGAGTGCCTGTTCGAAGGAGAACGAGCAGCCGATCACGAAGGTCACCAGACCTTCACGCCAGAGGTTGGTGATGTCCGTTGGCTCGTCAATGAGCTCGCCATGGCGCCAGACGCGGTAGCGCGGAAGGTCGGAACAGATGTTGATGTCATGACCCAACGTCGGCAGCAAGCGTTCGCCGGGATCAGACACCGCCAGCAGCGGGCAGGGCTTGGGGTTGCGCTGGCAGTAACGCAGGAAATCCACCGCCAACGACTCCGGCAGGATCACCACGTTGCCCTGCACGTGCTCGTCGGCCAGGCCGCTGGTGTGTGAACTCCAACGACCTTGACGGATCAGGCTGCGCACATGGGAAGCGTTCTGCAAGCCGTCCTGCCCGAACACATCCCTCGCCAGTTGGGAAGCTGAATCCACCGCGTCTCCTGCTGTTTTCGCATGTCACCGTGATGACGATGGGCGGATTGTGGAGGGCGATCAGCGCGAGTTCAAATTCAAAATATTTCGCTTAGCTCATCGATTTTTTTGATGCTCCGGAACGGGGCACGATGCGCCTGGATGGTGCGCGCGCAGCGCGGGCTTTGGGACCAAACTGCGCTTCCACGAACGCCAGGGCCGACTTCACCACCGTCTCCACCGCGTCCGTGCTGGGGTCTGTCCGATAGCTGGCGTGGATAGGCAACGGCTGCAACGCGCTGTTGCATGACAGCGGGCGCAGGTCAGGGTAGTTCTGCATGCGCTGCACGGCATAAAGGGGCAGCGTGGCCACACCAAAGCCCCCCTGCACCAGTTGCACCATGGCCGAGATTGACGAGATGGTGTGCACACGACCGGGCTCCACTCCCTCCTGCCGAAACAGATCGATCAGCGCCACGTGCGGGTGCGAGCCGCGTTGGAAGGTCAGCAGCTCCAACTCGGACAATTCACTCAATGCATAACGGCGCTTGCGGTGCAGTTGCGCATGGCCCATGAACACCATCTCCATCGGTGGCAGGCTTCGGCTGCGCACGCCGTCGGCCGCTGCGGGCAGAGCGGCGAAAACGATGTCCTGCGTGCCGCGTTGCACCTGCTCCACCAGAATGGGCGTGGTCTCCACCGTGAGTTCGAGTGCCAGCGCCGGATGGTCGGCGCGCAGTTTCTCGATCCACGGTATCAACCACGAATGCAGCACCGATTCGATGGCACCAATGCGCAGCGACACTGCGAGCGCGGCACCCGACCCCATCTCGGCCTTCACTTCGCGCTGCAGCTCCAGCAGCCTCTGGGCGTAGGTGAAGAAGCGCGTTCCCGCCACCGTCAGGCGAAACTGCTTGTCACGCCGATCCAGCAGCAGAACGCCGAGTTCTTCCTCCAGCGCTGCGATGCGGCTTGACATGGCCGATTGCGTGAGGAACAGCTTGTCAGCCGCACGGGTCACGCTCTTGAGAGAGGCCACCCAATAAAACGCCTCGACAAATCGCAGGTTCATGTCATCGGTCCCGGGGGAAAAACCCGAGCGGTTGGCCCGGTATTTGCACTTATGCTGGTGATCCTCGTCATCCAACCATTGTCCCGGAGAAACCATGAAGCACCAATTTGGCCTGTTCGCCGCCGCCTTCGTTCTGGGCACGGCTGCCCACGCGCAAACCAAATGGGATTTGCCCGCTGCCTATCCCGCCAGCAACTTCCACACGGTCAACCTGACAGCGTTTGCCAACGATGTGGACAAGGCCACCGGCGGCAAGCTCAAGATCACCGTGCACCCGGGTGCCTCGTTGTTCAAAGCGCCCGAGATCAAGCGCGCCGTGCAGGGTGGACAAGCACAGATTGGCGAGATCCTGCTGGCCAACTACCAGAACGAATGGCAGATGTTCGGTGCCGACGGCTTACCTTTCCTGGCCGACAGCTACGCCGAATCGATGAAGCTCTACAAAGCCCAGAAGCCGATCATGGAAAAGAAGCTCGCCGAGCAGGGAATGATGCTGCTGTACGCCGTGGCCTGGCCGCCCCAGGGCCTGTACAGCAAGAAACCGATCAACAGCGCCGCCGACCTGAAGGGCAGCAAGTGGCGCGCTTACAGTCCATCGACCGCGCGTATCGCCGACCTGGTTGGCGCGCAGCCCGTCACCGTGCAGGCAGCCGAACTCTCCCAGGCGCTGGCCACGGGCGTGGTGGAAACCAACATGACCTCTGGCGCCACGGGTGTGGACAGCAAACTCTACGAGCACCTGTCCTACTACTACGACGTGCAAGCCTGGCTGCCCAAGAATGCAGTGCTTGTGAACCGCAAGGCCTTCGACGCGTTGGACAAGCCCACACAGGATGCCCTGCTCAAAGCTGGCGCCGACGCTGAGACCCGCGGATGGGAAGCCTCACAAAAGGTCAACACCGACACGCTTGCCACCCTCAAGGCTCGCGGCATGAACGTCCTTCCCCCCTCTCCTCAACTGAAGGCGGATCTCAAGGCGGTGGGCGACACCATGCTGAAGGAATGGCAGGAGAAGGCTGGAGCCGAAGGCAAAGCCCTCATCGACGGCCTCAACCGCTGAGTCGGACATGACACCCCTCGACTCCCCGGCTCGCGGTCACCTTCGGCGCGCGCTGGATGGCCTGTACGCGTTCGGTGGCGGCCTGGCCGCCCTGTGTGTGCTGGGCATCCTGATCCTGATGCTGTGGGCCTCGGCCGGACGCCTGTTCGAATGGCGGGTGTCATGGGTCAACGACGTCGTGGCCTGGCTCTGCGCGGCAGCCGCCTTCATGGGCATGGCCTACAGCTTTCGCAACGGCGACTTCGTGCGCGTGACGCTCGTGCTGGAATGGGCGAGCCCGGCCGTGCGGCGCTGGATGGAAGTGGTGGCGCTGGCGGTGGCCACCGTGACGATTGGCTACCTTGGCTACTGGGCAGCGATGTTCACCTATGAGAGCTGGCAATTCAACGACATCGCCGGCAACATGGTGGCCATCCCGATCTGGATTCCGCAGATGAGCTTCGTGGTCGGCTCCGCGATCCTCGTGATTGCAGCACTCGACGAATGCGTGGGCGTGTTGCGCGGTCAACGACCCACCTATGTGACGCGCGTCGAGGAACGGCACGCGCGCGGTGACTTTTCGGAGGAGCTCTGAATGGGCCTGCTTGAGATCGGGGCCCTGCTGCTCTTCATTCTGCTGCTCATGCTGGGGGGCGGCGTCTGGATCGCCATGACGCTGGCCATCGTGGGTTGGGTCGGGCAGGCCTTCTTCACCACCACATTGCCCGGCAAAAACCTGTTCTCGGCGTTCTGGGAAACCACCGCGAGCTGGGAGCTGGCGGCATTGCCGCTGTTCATCTGGATGGGCGAAGTGCTCTACCGCACCCGCTTGTCAGAACAGATGTTCGATGGCCTCTCTCCCTGGCTCTCGCGCGTGCCCGGGCGCCTGATGCACACCACCGTGCTGGGCTGCGGCATCTTTGGCTCGGTGTCGGGTTCGTCCGCTGCCACCTGCGCCACCATCGCCAAGGTCGCGCTGCCCGAGTTGGAAAAGCGCGGCTACGACCGCAACCTCGCACTCGGCTCGCTGGCCGCCGCCGGTGGCCTGGGCATCCTGATCCCGCCCTCGATCACCATGGTGGTCTACGCCGTGGCGGCCGACGCCAGCGTGATCCGGCTCTTTCTCGCGGGCTTCCTGCCGGGCTTCATGCTCATGGGCCTGTTCTCGGGCTACATCATCTGGTGGAGCCTGCGCAACCCCGACAAGGTGCCGCCGCCCGAGGCGCCCACCACCCTCGCGCAGAAGCTGCGGCGTTCCGGCAGCCTGATTCCCTGCGGGCTGCTGATCATCTTCATCGTCTGGGTGTTGGTCTCGGGCATCGCCACCGCCACCGAATGCGCGGCCTATGGCGTGCTGGGCGCGCTGCTGATCGCCGCGGCCAGCCGCCAGCTGACCTGGCGCAACTTCTGGGAAGGCCTGACCGGCGCCACGCGGGTCAGTTGCATGATCATGTTCATCCTGGCTGGCGCGGCTTTCCTCACCAAGACCATGGCCTTCACCGGCATCCCGCGCGAGCTCGCCGAGATGGTGCAGGCCATCAACCCCTCGCCCTACGGCCTGATCGCCGTGCTGGTCGTGGTTTACCTCGTGCTCGGTGCGGCCCTGGACGGCATCAGCATGATCGTGCTCACCAGCGCTGTGGTGCTGCCCATGATCCAGCAGGCGGGCTTCGATCTTGTGTGGTTCGGCATCTTCATCATCATGCTGATCGAAATCGCCGAGATCACGCCGCCGGTGGGCTTCAACCTCTTCGTGCTGCAGAACATGACCGGCATCGACAGCAACCGCATCGCGCGCGTCACCCTGCCTTTCTTCGCCTGCATGATCCTGGCCATCGCACTCATCACGCTGTTCCCATCCATCGTCACTGTGCTGCCCAACCTGGTGATGGGCAAGGAGTTGTAACCGGGGCTCCAAGCCGCATCCTCTACACTGGCACATTCCCGCCGCCCTTGTGCGGCGGTTTGCTTTTTTCAGAGGATTCCCGTGTTCAAGAATGTGACGATCTACCGCATCGCCCCCGGCTGGACGGCAACGCTGGCAGACATGGAGGCTGCGCTGGACGCGGCCCGTTTCAAGCCCTGCGGCGCCACGCAGGACAAGTCGGTCGGCTGGGTCGAACCGCGTGGTGAAGCCCACGGCCCGCTGGTGGAAGCGGTGGCCGGCCAGCGCATCCTGAAACTCCAGATCGAGACCAAGGGCGTGCCCGGCTCGGTGGTGAAAAAGAAGGCGCAGGAAGAGGCCGACCACATCGAAGCCACCACCGGCCGCAAGCCTGGCAAAAAGGAAACCAAGGCCCTGCGCGAAGACGCGCTGCTGACCCTGCTGCCGCAGGCGTTTGCGCGACAGATGAACGTGTGGGTCTGGCTTGACCTGGAAGCCGGCTGGCTCGTGACCGACGCCAGCAGCCAAGGCAAGATCGACGAGGTCGTGACCGCTCTGGTGCGCGCCTTCCATGGCTTGGTCATCACCCTGCTGCAGACCGCCGTGACGCCGCAAACCGCCATGACGCAATGGCTCTCGGCCACCACGCCCGACGAATGGCCGGGCGGCTTTGCGGTGGAACGCGAGTGCGAGCTGAAATCGGGCGACGAGGAAAAATCGTCGGTGAAATTCACCCGCCACAACCTCGCCACGGACGAGGTGCGCCAGCACATCACCGAGGGCAAGTTGCCCACGCGCCTGGCGCTGAGCTGGGAAGGCCGCATCGGCTTCGTGCTCACCGAGTCGCTGCAGCTCAAGAAGATCAACTTCCTCGAAGGTGTGTTCGACGGCCGCCCCGACGAAGACGAGAACGGTTTTGACGCCGACGTGGCCCTGTCCACCGGCGAGTTGCAGAAGCTGCTGCCCGAACTGGTCGAGGCGCTCGGCGGCGAGATGGCGTTCGGTGCCGCACCCGCGGGCGACGTACCGGCCGCGGCTCAGCCCGTTGCTATCACCGCCGATGGGGACGACGAAGGCCCGCCCTTCTGAGGCCTGAGCCATGAACACACTGCCCAGCGTCATCGCCATTTGCCTGGGCGCCTGCGTGGGTGCGTTGGCCCGTTGGCGCCTGGGTCTGTGGCTCAGCACACCTGGCTCGCTGCTGCCCTGGGGCACGCTGGCCTCCAACTGGATCGGCGCCTACGCCATCGGTCTGTCGGTGGCCTTCTTCAACGCACAGCCACAGCTCGACCCCGTGTGGCGCCTGGCCATCGTCACCGGCCTGCTGGGAGCGTTGACAACCTTTTCCACCTTCTCCGCCGAGGTGGTGACGCTGCTGCAGCAAGGCCGCCTCGTGCTGGCCAGCGGTGTGGCCGGGCTGCACCTAGTCGGCTCGCTGCTGCTGACCTGGCTGGGCTTGCGCACCGCCGCGCTCTGGTTGACCCCGGCCTAGGCAGACCGGTAGAGCGCCGCCACCGCGCCGGCCTGCTGCGCCAAGCGCTCGCGCATCGCGGGTGGTGCCAGCACCTCGATTTCGTCGCCGAAGCCCAGCAATTGCCGTGCGCCCTGCTTGATGGACTCCACGCGGATCGTGACCTCATCACCCGCCTGATCGGCATACGGAATGCGCGCATTCGCCAGCCACTTCATCGAACGGTCTGAGACGCGAACACGAACTTCGATCGAACGCAGTTCCGATTCGAATCGCGCGGCGGATGCCCGCCAGGTGCTGGCAAGGTCGAAGCTTTTGGGGCGTCTGAAGGCGGCGCCCACTTTCAGGTCCATCACACTGGTCAACCTGTAGGTGCGCACACCGTCGCCCTTCGTTGGCATCTCCACCGCACGCGCCACCAGATACCACGCACCCGCCTTGAGCACCAGACCCAGCGGCTCCAGCGTCCGCTGCGTCATGCCCCGCCAGCTTTCGTAGCGCACGTCGATGCGCCGTGCGCGCCAGACCGCATCAGCCGCCTCGCGCAGGAACCGCGGCGCGTCCTGCGTGCGGTACCAATCCACCGCGTCGATGTGCAGGCGTTGGCCCACGCGCTCGGCCTGTTCGCGCCACTCGCCGGGCAGGCTGGCCACCATCTTCAGGCGGGCCGACGCCGCAGCAGCTCCAAGGCCCAGCTCCGTGGCCGGCCCGGGCAGGCCAGCGAGCAACAGCGCGTTGGCCTCGGGCTCGGTCATGCCGGTGAGCTGCGTGCTCCAGCCTTCGCGCAACTGAAAACCGCCATGCCGCCCGCGCTCGCCCCAGAGCGGCACACCCGCCGCCGAGAGCTGGTCGATGTCGCGCAGCACGGTGCGCTCCGACACCTCCATGGCCTGCGCGAGGGCCCCCGCCGTCAAACGCCCGCGCGCCTGCAGCAGCATCAGGATGGAGAGCAATCGGCTGGCTTTCATGGGTCGAATTTAAACATGACACAAGGTGTCAGGTTATAGAGCAGATCATCAGCTCACCGTTTTCAAGGAGCCCCGCGCCATGACTTTCACCCATTCCGAATCCTCCCTCGTCGAACTGCGCCGCTACACGCTGCATCCCGGCCGGCGAGACACGCTGATCGATCTGTTCGACCGCGAGTTCGTCGAAACCCAGGAGGCGGTCGGCATGCGCGTCATCGGGCAGTTCCGCGACCTCGACGACGACCAGCGCTTCGTCTGGCTGCGCGGCTTCGCCGACATGGCCCGCCGCCGTGCGGGCCTGGAAGCCTTTTACGGCGGCCCGGTGTGGCACGCGCACCGCGACGCGGCCAACGCCACCATGGTGGATTCGGACGATGTGTTCCTGCTGCGCCCGGCCTGGCCTGGCGCAGGCATCGAGGTTGCCGAGCCCAGCCGCGCCGCGCCCGGTGCCACCACCACCCCACCCGGCCTGCTGGACGCCAGCGTCTTCCACCTGCGTGCACCGGCCAGCGACGACCTGCTGGCGCTGTGTCGGGGGGTGCTCTCGCCCGTACTCCGGCAGGGCGGCGCGCGGCGGATCGGCTGGTACATCAGCGAACCCCGCCCCAACGACTTTGTGCGCCTGCCGGTTCGCGAGGGTGAACCGGTGCTGGTGGGCCTGGCGCTGTTCGACGACCTCGCCGCTTTCGAGACCTTTGCCCGCAGCGGCACCTGGGCGCGCGACGCACAACCCGCGCTGGCGCCCTGGCTGACAGGCCCCGCCGAAACCCACCGCCTGTTGCCCACCGCGCGCTCTGCCCTGCACGCCTGACCCTTCACCCCGTCAAGGACCACCATGACCACCCCCAGCGAACACAACTTCGACTTCCTGCACGGCGTCTGGCAAGTGACCCACCGTCGACTGCGCGAGCGCCTGCGCGACAGCGACGACTGGCAGACCTTCGACGGCACTTGCAGCGCCCACCCCGTGCTGGGCGGTCAGGGCAACGTCGACGACAACCTGCTGCACCTGCCGGGCGGCAGCTACCGCGCCGTCACGTTGCGCACGCACGACCCACAAACGGGCCGCTGGTCGATCTGGTGGCTCGATGGCCGCCACCCGCACCGCCTCGACGTGCCCGTGGTCGGCTCGTTCGACCAGGGCGTCGGCAGTTTCTTCGCCGACGACGTGCTCGACGGCCGCGCCATCCGTGTGCGCTTCCGCTGGACCGACACGCACACCGCATCGCCCCTCTGGGAACAGGCGTTCTCGGTCGACGCAGGCACCACCTGGGAAGTCAACTGGACGATGCGCTTCCACCGTCTGCCTGCCCCGTGAAACGGACGGTGCGGTAGCGAACAGACGATCGCGCGTTGCGCTTTCACAGTGGGCAGCCAAACCCCACACGCTTGCACCGCACATGACCGAGATCCGCAAAGGACAGGCCCCCGCCCCGTTGGAGCGGGCGCAATTCGCCGAGCGCTTTCGCGCCCTCTTCCTGGATCCGGGATTCCGCGCCGAAGACCTCGGCATTGACCGCCTTGAGGCCATCGCCTGGGACGCGTACAAGGAAGGCCGCAAGGCGCCCTTCACGGAAAAAGCAGGGGCGGGCTACGCTGACCCGGATTACGACCTCTCGGTCGAATGGGTGGCCACCAAGGCGCGCATCGACGCGGCGCAGGCGCGGTGGTCGCTGGCCGACACGCCCACCCGTGTGCTGCTGGTCTGCGGCTCGGCGCGCAACGACGGCACCTGCCCCGGCGAAATCTCCAAGAGCTTTCGCCTCACGCAGATCGCGCGCGAGGCACTGGAGGCCAGCGGCATTGAATGCGATGTGCTCGACCTGAGCCTGGTCACGTCGGAGTACCAGCTCCACATCCACCCCTGCAAGGGCTGTGTGTCCACCGCCATGCCGCTGTGCCATTGGCCCTGCAGTTGTTATCCCAACCACGCACTGGGCCAGACACACGACTGGATGGCCGAGATCTACGAGCGCTGGACCGCCGCGCACGCGGTGCTGATCGTCACACCGGTGTACTGGTACCAGAGCCCCAGCCCGCTCAAGCTGATGATCGACCGCCTGGTGTGCGCCGACGGCGGCAACCCGGACCCCACGTCCACCGGCGGCAAGAAGGCCGCGCTGGCCAAGACCCTGGAGATGGCTGGCTGGGACTACCCGAAACACCTGGCCGGCCGGGCCTACGGCGTGGTGGTGCATGGCGACGTGGCCGGCGTCGAAAGCTCGCGCCGCTCGCTGAGCGACTGGCTCGACTGGATGGGCTTCATCGACGCCGGAGCCGTGGCCCGGTTGGACCGGTACATCGGCTACTACGAACCGTATGCGACCAGCCATGAAGCGCTGGACCGCGATCTCGACGTGCAGGAAGAAACGCGCCAAGCCGCGCAGGCACTCGCCAAGGCGGTGGCCGAGTTGCGCGGTGGCCGGCTGAAATCACTGCAATCCCCACGCGCCAGGCCGCGGCCGAAGTGAATGCCGGCAGCGGCGTCGCTCCGAGCGTCAGCCGCCGCCACGCTGCATGTACAGGTCGAAGCGCTTCATGAACGCATAGCGCTGCTGGGCATCCAGCCAGCTGAAGGCGAACTTCACCCGCAGCACCGGCATGCGCATGAGCGCGATCACGCGCGGTGGCTGCTGCGCCCAGCGCAGCGTGAGCTGCCCGGGTGGCACCTCGATGACGGCGTGAGCGCCTTCGCGGCGCCAGATGCACGTGCCCACCGCCGCCGGCAACCAACCCAGCCACTCCGCCTCGGTACAACCCATGTCGCGTTCGAAGTGCTCTTCGTAGCTCGACTGCACCGGGCTCAGCCCCCCGCGATGGGTGGCCAGATGGCCAGCACATCGCCTTCGGCGAGCGTCGCGCTCAGGCGCTCGTCGGGCTGGATGTACTTGCCGTTGACGAGCACCAGGTGCACCAGCTTCGGCGGCAGGCCGAAGGGTTCGATGATCTGGCTGATGGGTGTGGCGGGGTCGATGTCCAGCGACACCTGGTTGCTGCGTCGGGCTTCGGGGGGCAAGTAGTCGGTGAGCGTGGCGAAGAGCTTGAAAGTGATGTTCATGGATGGCGAAGGCCCTTCGACAGGCTCAGGGCGAACGGGAAAAAGGACACGTTATTTTCAACGCCTGCGCTCATCCGCGGCACCTGCCCATTGCCCTTGCCCCTGCGCGCTTGCCAGGTACGCGTCCATCAACTTCGTCGGGTCGTGCATCAGGCGGTCTTTCCAGTCGCCCAGCTTCACCTGTCCTTCCACCAGCCCACGCATCACGCCCACATGATCGGTCCAGCCGACCGAGTTGCAGCCGACCATCACATCGCCCTGGAATTGCAGGCTGAGGTGGCGACCGCGGGCCTTGTCGGTGAGCTCGGCGTGTTCACCGCCGGGAACACCTTCCCAATTGCCAAAGCTCGTGGAGATGAGGCCCAGCGTGTCCAGCACGTTGATCTGCGTCACGCCCTTGAGATCGGCTCTCTGGCCCACCATGTTGAGCGCGGCCACGCGCGCCTGCTCGGCGGCGTTGGGCTGGATGGCGCTCACGATGGTCTTGCCACTGACCTTGTCAAACGCTTCTGCGCAATCACCGGCGGCGTAGATGCCCGGCACATTGGTCTGCAGGTGCTCGTCGGTGAGCACGCCCACCAGGCAGGTGATGCCCGAGTCTTTCAGGAAGCCGATGGCCGGGCGCACGCCGGTGGCGCTGATCACCAGATCGGCCTCGACCGTCTGCCCACCCGAAAGCTTGACGCGCAAGCCCTTGGCCGGCTCGGCCGAGCCCAGGCCGATGGCATTGGCTATTCTGCCCACCACACCCGAAGGCTCCGAGGCGAGTTCGATCGCCTCGACCTTGGTGCCGGTGTAGACCTTCACGCCCTTCTTCTCGCACCAGTCGCGGATCATGCCGCCGGCGGTCGGGCCCATCATGCGCGGCACCATGCGGTCGCCCATTTCCACCACGCTCAGCTCCACACCACGCGCGGCCAAGGCTTCCATGATGATGCAGCCGATGAAGCCTGCGCCCATCTGCAGCACACGGGCACCGGGTTGGGCCAGGGCCATGATGGCGCGCGCGTCTTCCAGCGTCCAGCAGGGGTGCACACCGGGCAGATCCATCCCGGCAATCGGTGGGCGCACCGGGTGCGAGCCGGTGGCGATCAACAGCTTGTCGAACTTGAGCTGGGTGCCGTTGTCCAGCGTCACGGTTCGAGCCTGAGCATCCACCGCCGTGGCGCGTGCGGGCACCTGGTCGATGCGCAGGTCAGCGTAATGCGTGAGGCTCTTGCGCAGGTAGGTGCCGGTTTCCTTGACGTTGCCCATCAGCAGATACGGAATGGCCATGCGCGAATACGGCGGCTCGGCCTCGTCCCCCACCAGGGTGATGGTGTCGGCGGGGGCATGTTTGCGGATGGTCTCGGCGGCAATGACACCGGCGGGGCCGGCGCCCAGGATGACGTGGTGCATGTCGTGTCTCCTCAAAAAAAGAAAGGGGGCAGCGCGGTGACTGCCCCCTGGGTTCAGGCCAAGGCTCTTCGGCGCCAGGCCTTACAGGCTCAAGCGCGCCCGGGTCTCGGCGGTGGGGCGGCCTTCCGTGTCCCAGCCACGCGCGGCGTAGTACTTGGGCAGCATCTCGGGCAGCTTGCTGACCATGCCCTTGGAGGCACCGGTCTTGGCGGCTTCGGTCAGCAGGCGCTTGGGCAGGCTGTCGTCCTTGGACGTGAAGCCGGCGGCGTTGTTGAACTCGCGCTCCATGTTCCAGATGCGCTCACCGATCTTCTCCAGCTCTTCGGTGGTGAATTCTTCGTTGCACGCGGCCTGCAGCTGCGGCGCCAGATCGGCCACGCCCCAGGCGAAGGTGGTGAACACGCACAGGCCCGAGGAGTCGAACGCGGCGGTGGCGTCCTGGAACGCCTTCACCAGTTCCGGCTTGCCTTCGCTCTCCACCGGATCGGTCTTGACCGGAATACCCAGCACTTCGGAGGCAATGGTGTAGCCGCGCAGGTGGCAGGCGCCGCGGTTGGAGGTGGCGTAGGCCAGGCCGATGCCCTGGATCGCGCGGCCGTCGTAGGCCGGGAACTCCTGGCCCTTCACGCTCATCGACAGATCGGGGTGGCCGTACTTCTTGGTCAGGCGGGCCGAGCCCATGCCGATTTCCTTGCCGAAGCCTTCCCCCTTGGCGGTGATCTCGGCAAAGTGGGCCAGCGCTTGCGCCGAGCCAAATTTCGCGTCGATGCCGAGCTGTTCCTGCGTGAGCACACCCATCTCGTAGAGCTCCATCACCGCGCCCACGGTGGCACCGAAGCTGATGGGATCAAACCCTTCTTCGTTGCACAGGAGGTTGGCGTATTGCAGGGCCTCCAGATCGTTCACGCCGTTCGCAGCACCCAGCGCCCAGGCCGCTTCGTATTCCAGGCCGCCGTTGGCGCCCCAGTACTGCGGCTTGTTGGCCACGGTGAAGTGGCCCTCGTCCATCTTGCTGATGCGACCGCAGGCGATGGTGCAGCCGAAGCAGGCCTGGTTGGTCACCAGGTGCTTCTTGCCGTCGCTCTCGCGCGGCGTGACCATGGCCTCGGCCGAGATGTCCTTTGCGCCTTCGAACTGCACGTCACGGTGGTTGCGCGTGGGCAACGCACCGATCTCGTTGATCACGTTCATGAGCACCTGCGTGCCGTAGGCCGGCAGGCCCTGGCCTGTCACGGCGTTCTCGGCCAGGATCTTCTTCTTCTCGAAGGTGGTCTTCATGAAGGCCTTGGGGTCGCGGATGTTGCCCACGCCCTTGGTGCCGCGCACGGCGATGGCTTTCAGGTTCTTGCTGCCCATCACGGCGCCCACGCCCGAGCGGCCGGCCGCGCGGTGCAGGTCGTTGACCACGGCCGCGTACAGCACGCCGTTTTCACCGGCCTTGCCGATGCTCGACACGCGCACCAGCGGGTCCTGCAGGCTCGACTTGAGCACCTCCTCGGTCTTCCACACGCTCTGGCCCCAGAGGTGGCCTGCGTCGCGCAGCTCGACCTCGTCGTCGTTGATGTAAAGGTAGACCGGCTTCGGGCTCTTGCCCTCGAAAATGATCATGTCCCAGCCGGCCATCTTGAGCTCGGCGCCCCAGTAGCCACCCGAGTTCGAGCAGGCGATGGCACCGGTCAGCGGGCCCTTGGTGATGACGGTGTAGCGGCCCCCGGTGGAGGCCATGGTGCCGGTCAGCGGGCCGGTGGCCCAGATGATCTTGTTCTCCGGCGAGAGCGGGTCGACCTTGGGGTCGACTTCACTCACCAGGTATTTGCTGCCCAGCCCGCGCGAGCCGATGTAGGCACGCGCCCACTCGGTGTTCAGCGGTTCGGACTTGACGGTGCCCGCGGTCAGGTTGACGCGGAGGATTTTTCCAGCCCATGACATGTTGATGCTCCTTCGGTTGATCAGTTGGGGTCAGAGTACGTCGCTGCGCGAGTGGTCTGACCCGCAAGGTCTCAGATACCCGTTCGCCTTGAGCTTGTCGAAAGGCTTCGACAGGCTCAGCCCGAACGGAAACGGGTCAGGCGGCTGACGGCTGGTTGCCCAGCTTGTCGGCCCACTGTTTCATCTTGTCGAAGCCGGTCCAGTTGGCGTCCACATAGGTGATCGCTGCCGTGGGGCAGGCCTCGACGCACGCCGGCTCGCCACCGCACAGGTCGCATTTCTGGACCTTGCCGGTTTCCTGCACGTAGTTGATCGTGCCGAAGGGGCAGGCGATGGTGCAGACCTTGCAACCCACGCAAGTGGTCTCGTTGACCACCTTGGCACCCGTCATCTTGTCCACCGTGATCGCTTCCACCGGGCAGGCGTGCAGGCACCAGGCCTCGTCGCACTGCGTGCAGGTGTAGGGCACCTTCTTGCCGGTGTGGTGGAAGTCAAAAACCTTGATGCGCGACTTCGACGTGGCGTAGGTGCCGTAGTTCTCGAACGAACAGGCCATTTCGCACTGCAGGCAGCCGGTGCACTTGTCGGGATTGATGTGAAGGACTTTTTGCATCGTTATGTCTCCTTGTGGGTAACAGACGCGGCGCGCATGAACAGCGCTTATGCACATCTGCTCATATGATTTTTTGTTCACCCCCATTTTTTGCGTTCAGGGTTTACCCGTGTTTCCGTCAGGCCAGGCCAAAAAGTCTCAGATTGAGACACGGGGGCAATTGCCCGGGAGAACGGCGCCCCGTCCACGCCTTCGCGACCCGCTGGCCGCTCTCTCGGGCCCTGATCACATCGGCACACCGTTGCATATCCAGAATCAGGTTTCAAGCTGGAACGGTCTCCCCTTGTCGGGCGCCGCCAGGCCCCGGCCAGGGACTTCTACTGGGCGTCAGCGTCTCAATTTGAGAATGTTTGAAGCGGTGGAATTGAACTGAGTGTTAACCCTCGATTCAGGCCCATCCAGCCATGCTCCACTGCGCCTGTTCAACCACAAGGAGACAAGCATGCAGGTTCAACTGAAGGTCAATGGCAAGGCCGTGACCGTCGACGCGGCGCCCCACACGCTGCTGGTTCAAACCCTTCGCGAGCACCTCAAGCTCACCGGCACCCACGTGGGTTGCGACACGGCGCAGTGCGGCGCCTGCACGGTGCTCATGGACGGTCGCGCGGTGAAGTCCTGCAACATGCTGCTGGCCCAGGCCGCCGGCAGCGAAGTCACCACCATCGAAGGCCTGGCCGCCGCCGACGGGACCATGCATCCCATGCAAGCCGCCTTCAAGGACTGCCACGGCCTGCAATGCGGCTTCTGCACGCCGGGCATGGTGTTGAGTTCGATCAGCCTGTGCAAGAGCCACCCCAACGCCAGCGCCCGCGAAATCCGCGAAGGTCTCGAAGGCAACCTGTGCCGCTGCACCGGTTACCAGAACATCGTCAAGGCCGTGCAGCAGGGTGCTGCGGGCCTGAAGGCATAAGGAGACAACCATGGGTGCCATCGACTTCGCCAAGCTCCCCCACATCGGGGAATCCCTCCTGCGCAAGGAGGACTACCGCTTCCTCACCGGCGCCGGCCAGTACACCGACGACATCGTGCTGGCCAACATGCGCCAGGCGGTGTTCGTGCGCTCGCCGCACGCCCACGCACGCATCATCAGCATCGACAAGACCGCCGCCCTGGCCGCGCCTGGCGTGGTCGGCGTCTTCGACGGCGAAGACGTGGCCGCCGACAAGATCGGTGGCCTGCCCTGCGGCTGGCTGATCACCGACACCCAGGGCCAGCCCATGAAGGAGCCGCCCCACCCCATCCTGGCGCACGGCAAGGTGCGCTACGTGGGCGACCACGTGGTCATGGTCGTGGCCGAGACGTTGGAGCAGGCGAAGAACGCCGCCGAACTCGTGGTGGTGGACTACGAAGCACTGCCGGCCACGGTGGACGTGCGCGATGCGATGAAACCCACCGCCACCGCGCTGCACGACGCCGCGCCCGGCAACCATTGCTACAAGTGGTCCATCGGGGACCAGGGCCAGGTGGACGCCGCGTTCGCCAACGCCGCGCACGTGACCAAGATCGACCTGGTCAACAACCGCCTCGTGCCCAATCCGATGGAGCCGCGCGCGGTGATCGGCTCGTACAACCGCGCCGGTGACGACTACACGCTCTACGTGTCGAACCAGAACCCGCACGTGGAGCGCCTGCTGCTCACCGCCTTCGTGATGGGCCTGCCCGAGCACAAGGTGCGTGTGATCGCGCCCGACGTGGGCGGCGGCTTCGGCGCCAAGATCTACCTCTACGCCGAAGACGTGTGCCTCACCTGGGCCGCCAAAAAACTCAACTGCGCGATCAAGTGGAACTGCGACCGCTCGGAAGCTTTTTTGTGCGACGCGCACGGCCGCGACCACGTGACCCACGCCGAGATGGCGCTCGACAAGGACGGCCATTTCCTGGCCTTCAAGGTCCACACCGACGCCAACCTCGGCGCCTACCTCTCCACCTTCTCCACCGCCGTGCCGACCATCCTGTACGCCACGCTGCTCGCCGGCCAGTACAAGACGCCGCAGGTGTTTGTGGAGGTGGACGCCTGGTTCACCAACACCGCGCCGGTGGACGCTTACCGCGGCGCGGGCCGACCCGAAGCCACCTACCTGCTGGAGCGCATCGTGAGCCGCGCCGCCTGGGAAACCGGTCTGTCGCAAGACGAGATCCGTCGTCGCAACTTCATCACCGAGTTTCCCTACCAGACCCCGGTGGCACTGCAGTACGACACCGGCGACTTCCCGCAGTGCATGGAAAAAGCCAACGAACTGGCCGAGATGGCCAGCTTCGCGCAACGCAAGGACGCGTCCAAGGCCAAGGGCCTGCTGCGCGGCGTGGGTTACAGCAGCTACATCGAGGCCTGCGGCCTGGCGCCCAGCAACATCGCGGGTGCGCTCGGTGCGCGCGCCGGCCTGTTCGAGTGCGGCGAAGTGCGGGTGCATCCCACCGGCAGCGTGACGGTGTTCACCGGCTCGCACAGCCACGGCCAGGGACACGAGACCACCTTCGCGCAGGTCGTGGCCTCGCGCCTGGGCCTGGACCCGTCGCAGGTGGACATCGTGCACGGCGACACCGGCCGCGTGCCCTTCGGCATGGGCACCTACGGCTCGCGTTCGATCTCGGTCGGGGGCGCGGCCATCATGCGCGCGCTCGACAAGATCGAGGCCAAGGCCAAGAAGATCGCGGCCCACCTGATGGAGACCGGCGACGCCGACGTGGACTTCGCCAACGGCGAGTTCACCGTGAAGGGCACCGACAAGAAGGTCACCTTCGGCCAGGTCGCGCTCACCGCCTACGTGCCGCACAACTACCCGCTGGACAAGCTGGAGCCGGGCCTGAACGAAACCGCGTTCTACGACCCGACCAACTTCACCTTCCCGGCCGGCACGCACATCTGCGAGGTCGAGGTGGATCCCAACACCGGCGTGGTGCGCATCGACCGCTTCACCGCGGTGGACGACTTCGGCACCATCATCAACCCCATGATCGTCGAGGGCCAGGTGCACGGCGGACTGGTGCAGGGCATCGGCCAGGCGCTCATGGAGCACTGCGTGTACGACCGCGAGACCGGCCAGCTCGTCACCGGCTCGTTCATGGACTACGCCATGCCGCGCGCCGACGACTTCCCCGACTTCACCCTGGGCCACGTGTGCACGCCCTGCACCACCAACCCGCTGGGCACCAAGGGCTGCGGCGAAGCCGGCGCCATCGGCTCACCCCCGGCCGTGATCAACGCCGTGCTCGACGCCCTTGCGCCGCTGGGCGTGAAGGACCTCGACATGCCCGCCAGCCCGAACCGCGTGTGGACCGCGATTCAAGCCGCGAAATAAGGAGACACACCATGTACGCATTCACCCTGGAACAACCCACCACCCTGGCCGACGCGAAACGCCTGACCGCAGACGGCGCGCAAGCCCTGGCCGGCGGCCAGACCATGATCGCGTCGATGAAGCAGCGGCTCATGCAGCCCGAACGCCTGGTGGACCTGGCCAACGTGACCGAGCTGCGCGGCATCAAGGTGGAGGGCCAGCGCGTCGTCATCGGCGCCATGACCCGTCACCAGGAAGTGGCCAACCACGCCGACGTGCGCAAGCTCATCCCCGGGCTGGCCGCACTGGCCGACGGCATCGGCGACCGCCAGGTGCGTGCCATGGGCACGATGGGCGGTTCGGTGGCCAACAACGACCCCGCCGCCTGCTACCCCAGCGCGGTGCTGGGCCTGGGCGCCACGGTGCACACCGATCGCCGAACCATCGCCGCCGACGACTTCTTTCAAGGCCTCTACACCACGGCCCTGGAGGCGGGTGAACTCATCACCGCGATCAGCTTTCCCGTGCCATTGAAGTCGGCCTACGCCAAGTTCCGCCAGCCCGCCTCGCGCTTCGCGCTGGTGGGTGTGTTCGTGGCGCAGACCGCGGCCGGCGTGCGCGTGGCCATCACCGGCACCGGCAATGGCGTGTTCCGCCATGCCGGTCTGGAAGCAGCGCTGAACAAGAGCTTCACGCCCGATGCGGTGAACGCCGTGGTGATCGACGCCAGCGAGGTCAACGCCGATCTGCACGCCAGCTCCGCCTACCGCGCGCACCTCATCAAGGTGCAGACACAGGTGGCGGTGGCGCTGGCCAACGGGTGAGCGACTTGCCCACCACCGCTGTCGACTCCATCGATGGCCTCACCCACGCCCTGCAAGGCGTGGGCTACCATGCACCGCGGCGGCTGGCCACCGCCGTGTTTCTGGCCATGAAGCTGCAACGCCCGCTGCTGCTCGAAGGCGAACCCGGCGTGGGCAAGACCGAACTGGCCAAGGCCCTGGCCAAGGTGCTCGGCCGCCCGCTGCTGCGCCTGCAGTGCTACGACGGCATGGAGCAACGCGAAGCGCTCTACGAGTGGAACCACACCGCTCAGCTGCTGCACATGCGTGCAGCGCAAAGCTCGGCCACACCCGACGAGATCGAGCGCGAGGTCTACCAGGCGCGCTACCTGATCCGCCGCCCGCTGCTGCAGGCCTTGCAGACACCGGCGCCCGGCGCGGTGCTGCTGATCGACGAGGTCGACCGCGCCGACGAACCCTTTGAAGCCTTTCTGCTGGAGTACCTGGGCGAATACCAGGTGAGCATCCCGGAGCTCGGCACCATAGCGGCGGTGGCCGCGCCGTTGACCATCCTCACCAGCAACCGCACGCGCGATCTCAACGACGCCGTCAAGCGCCGCTGCCTGTATCAGTGGCTGGACTACCCCGAGCGTGAACGCGAACTCGCCATCGTGAGGAGCCAGGTGCCCGAGGCGAGCAAGCAACTCACCGAGCAAGTCAGTCGCTTCGTCTCGCGCCTGCGCAGCCAGCCGTTTTCCAACGCCTTCCAGCGCAGCCCCGGCATCGCCGAGAGCGTGGAGTGGGCCAAGGCCCTGGTGGCGCTGGACACGCTCACGCTCGACCCCGAGGTGATCCAGGACACCGCCGGCATCCTGTTCAAGCAGCGGGAGGATGTGGCTGCGTTGTTGCCGATGCTGGACAAGCTGTTGGAGCCGCAGGAATGACCTGCTCTTGCCAGGCCAAACCCGTTCGGGCTGAGCCTGTCGAAGCCCTTCCACACCCCTACCACCAGAACCCTTCGACAAGCTCAGGGCGAACGGAATTGTTGGTCATCTCATGATCCTTGGGGACGCGCGCACCGGCAAGCTGCCTGATCACATCACCGCCTTCGGCCGCGCACTGCGCCGCGCCGGGGTGCCGGTGGACAGCAGCCGCATGGCATTGGCCATCACCGCCACGCAGACCGTGGGCGTGGAACGCAAGGACGACCTGCGCGCCGCGTTGGAGGCCGTGCTGGTGAGCCGCCAGCAGGACATCGGTGTGTTCGGCGAGATGTTCGAGGCCTTCTTTCGCAACCCCGAGCTGGCGCAGCAACTGCTCGCGCAGATGCTGCCCAAAGCCGCCAAGGCGCACCCGGTGCGGCGCAAGGCGCGCGTGCAGGAAGCGCTCAGCGTGGCCGGCCTGAAAGCACGCACACCCAACCAGGGCGAGACCGAACTCAAGTTCGACGCCGCCATGACCGCCAGCGACCTGCAGCGTCTGCGCCACGCCGACTTTGCCGGTCTCTCGGCCAGCGAGTTTCGCCTGGTCGAACAACTGGTGCGCGAGATCCCGCTGCCTTTGCCGCCTGTGCGCTCGCGCCGCGAACGCGCCGGCACACGCGGCCACCGCCCCAACTGGCCGCGTGCATTGCAACAGGCGCGCCGCTTTGACGGCGAGCTGCTGCAACTGCCGCTCAAGACGCGCCGCCACCAGCCGCTGCCGTTGCTGATCCTGGTCGACATCTCGGGCTCGATGGAACGCTACGCCCGCCTGCTGCTGGCCTTTCTGCACCAAGCCACGCGCGGCACACCGCGCGCGGCGTTTGCCTTCGGCACCCAGCTCACCGACCTGCGCACCGCCTTCCGCCACAGCGACACCGACCAGATGCTCACGATGGCCAACGACGCCATCGACGACTTCGCCGGTGGCACCCGCCTGGGTGCATCGCTCGCCGAGCTGCGCACCCACCACCGCCGCGTGCTCGTGGGCCGGCGCACCGTGGTGCTGCTCATCACCGACGGCCTGGACACCGGCGCGCCCGAGGTGCTGGATGCCGAACTGCAATGGCTCAACCGCCACAGCCGCCAGCTGCTGTGGCTCAACCCGCTGCTGCGCTTTGATGGCTACCAGCCGCTGGCCAGCGGTGCTGCCGTGCTGCAGCGCCACGCCCACGGCGCGCTGGCCGTGCACAACCTCAGCCGCCTGGAAGACCTGGCGCGCTCCATGGCTGCACTGATGCAGCGCGCCTGATCCTTTTTCTCATCACGCAACGGAGATTTCATCGTGGACATGCAAGGTACCCGGCAACTCGCCGTGACACAGCAACAGGCCTGGGAAGCGCTCAACGACCCCGAGATCCTCAAGACCTGCATCCCGGGCTGCGAGAAGTTCGAGCTCACGGGTGAGAACACCTACGCGGTGGGCACTGCCATCAAAATCGGCCCGGTCGCCGCGCGCTTCAACGGCCGCGTGGTGCTCTCCGACATCGTGCCCCCGCAGTCGTACAAGCTCGGCTTCGACGCGCAAGGCGGCGTGGCGGGCTTCGGCAAGGGCGAGTCGGCGGTGCTGCTCACGCCCAACGCCAACGGTTGTGAACTCAGCTACACCGTGCACTCCACCGTGGGCGGCAAGATCGCCCAGCTCGGCCAGCGGCTGATCGACGGCGCAGCCAAGTCGCTCGCGGAAGACTTTTTCCGCCGCTTCGAGCAGGAGTTGCAGCGCCGCTACCCGGCCGCCGTCGGCGAGGTGGTGGCCCTGCCCGAGCCCGCCGCCAAAGCCGGCCTGCCGGCCTGGGTGTGGGGTACCATCGCCGTCCTCGTGGCGGCAGCGATCTACCTGGCCACGCGGGGCTGAAGGAAGCAACGCACATGGAAAACCTAGACGTCACCGTTCTGCGCACGCTGCACGGCTGGCGCGCCCGGGGCCAACGCGCCCTGCTCGCCACCGTGGTCCGCACCTGGGGTTCGTCACCGCGCCCGGTGGGCTCGATCATGGCGCTGTGCGAGACCGGCGCGGTGGTCGGTTCGGTGTCGGGCGGCTGCATCGAGGACGACCTGATCTACCGGTACAGCCGCGCACACACAGCCCCCGCCGGCGCGGCGCCCATGGTGGGCATCACGCACGAGATCCCCGACGGCCCGCCCGAGCGCGTGAAGTACGGCGTGAGCGCGGACGAAGCCCACCGCTTCGGCCTGCCTTGCGGCGGCACGCTGGAGCTGGTGCTCGAATTCAACCCCGACGCGGCCTCACTGCTCGCGCTGGTGCAGACCCTGGCCGATGGCCAGATGGTTCAGCGGCGCACCGCGCTGGCCAGCGGTCGTGTGGAGCTGCGCGCGGTCACCGCGCCCTCGCCCCTGATTGACGACGCCGAGGTGCTCGCCAACACCTTCGGCCCCGAATACCGCATGCTGCTCATCGGTGCCGGCCAGCTCACCGAGTACCTCGCCACCATGGCGCTGTTCAGCGGCTTCGCGGTCACCGTGTGCGACCCGCGCGAGGAGTACCGCGCGGCCTGGCAGGTGAGCGGTGTGGCGCTGCTCACCGGCATGCCCGACGACGTGGTGCGCGACTTCAAGGTCGACCGCCGCAGCTGCGTGATTGCGCTCACCCACGACCCCAAGCTCGACGACCTGGCCTTGCTCGAAGCGCTGGACACCGATGCGTTCTACGTGGGTGCCATCGGTTCGCGGCGCAACAACGAGGCGCGCCACGCGCGCATGATCGAGCACTTCGACCAGACCCCCGAGAGCCTGGCACGCCTGCGCGGGCCGATCGGCATCTACATCGGCAGCAAGACGCCGCCCGAGATCGCGGTGAGCATCATGGCCGAGGTGCTGGCGGTGAAAAACGGCGTGCCGCTGCCGCGAGACATGGATGTGACGCATGCCAAGAATGCGCTCACCGGGGGCCGGGCAGCGCCGTCCGGCCCGACCTGCTTTTCACCCACCACCGCGCAGTGAACACCTCTGCGGCGCCACAGCCTTTGCGCACCGAGGTGCTCATCCTGGCCGCGGGCGCTGGCCGGCGCATGGGTGGGCGGGCCAAATGCCTGCTGGAGGTGCAGGGCCACAGCCTGCTGGAGCGGCTGGTGCGCTCGGTGCACAGCCTGGGCCTGCACACCCCCGTGCTGGTGCTCGGCCACCACGCCGCCGAGATCCAGGCACACCTGGTGCCATGGCCCGCGCACCTGGTGCCGCGCCAGGTGGTCAACCCCGCGCCCGAAGACGACCCGGCCTCTTCCCTGCACCTGGGCCTGCACGCGCTCGGCAGCGACGTGCAGGCCGTGATGGTGTTGCTGGCCGACCAGCCCCTGATCGATGCCGCCGACATCGAGGCCGTGCTCGGCGCGTTCCAGCGCCGCCCGGCCGGATGCCAGGTGTTGATGCCCATGGTGAACGGGGTGCCCGGCCATCCGGTGATGTTTGATGCCGCCGTGCGCGCCGAACTGCTCGCAGCGCCCGGCACCAGCCTGCGGCAGTGGCGCGCCACACACCCGCAAGCCACCCTGCCCTGGGTGGTGGACAACCCGCACCACACGCGCGACCTGGACACGCCCGACGACCTGGAGGCCCTTGCGCGCGACACCGGCTGGGTCTGCCGCTGGCCGGAGGCTGCGACAGGGGTTAACACCGATCCCGGAAGCGGTTGATCCCCGTGCGTGGGCGTTCAATCGCTGCTTTAATTCTTGTGTGAACTCCCACCCGCAGTCACCTCCGACCCACCCGCACCGCCTGGCCTTGATCGAGCAGGCGCGCAAATCCGTTCTGGATACGCGCGACCCGAACGCCCCCGTGGCGCTCTCACCGTGGATCCACCGCTCGTGGCGGCGCTGCCTGGGCATGGGCTTCAACCCGCACCAGCCGATCTCTTTCGATGCGGTCACCCCCAGCGCGGTCCGCAACGCCATCGAAGCCAACCAGCCTCTGCTGCGGGCAGCGGCTCCGGTGATCCAGTCGCTCACGCGGGCCATGGCCAACACACGCTATTTCGCCATCCTCACCGACGCCAGCGGCCTCGTGATCGACGTCAATGGCCCGGTGGACCGCCACAACCCGCAGGCATCGACCATCGCGCGGGTGGGTGTGGACCTGTCCGAACGCGCCGTGGGCACCACCGCCATCGGCGCCACCCTGGCCGAGCTGCAACCGGTGTGGCTGCACCGCGGCGAACACTTCTTCGATGCCACCAGTGTCTACAGCTGCGCGGGTGCACCCATCTGGGGGCCCGACGGTCAGTGCGTGGGCATGCTCGATCTCACCGGCGTGAACGTGGCGGAGCAACCCGCCCTCAAGCACCTCGTCACGCAGTCGGCCCGCAGCATCGAAAACGCGCTCGCGCTGGCCCGGCCCCACCGGCTGCTGCTGTGCCTGAGCTGGGCCGGTCGCCTGTCGGGCGACGCCAGCGAAGGCCTGGTCTGCGTGGATGCCGACGGCCAGATCACCGCACTCAACCGCTCGGCGGCCGACATGCTCGGCATCGTGGCCGGCATGGCGCCCGGCCACTGCAGCGACGTGTTTGCCGTGCCGGTGGAAACGCTGTTCGACGCCGCGCGCCTGCAGCGCGGCCCGCTCGAAGTGCCGCTGTGGTCGGGCCTGCGCCTGAGCGTGCTGGCCCAGCTCAACCAGGGCGGCGAACGCGGCCCGGTGCATGGTGCCAACCATGGCCTGCCGCTGAAAGACGTGGAAACCGCCATGATCCGCAAGGCGGTGGACGACGCGCGCGGCAACGTCAGGGAAGCCGCCCGCGCGCTGGGCATCAGCCGGGCCACGGTGTACCGCAAACTCGGCGCCCCGCGCTCGCGCATTTAGTCACCTCCGTTCGGGCTGAGCCTGTCGAAGCCTTCACACCCTGTTGGCCTGCGAGGGCTTCGACAGGCTCAGCCCGAACGGGGAGCGCCCAGTTCGGCCAACTCGGCCTCGTTGAACACGCGCGAGCGCGTGTGAAACGCCTTGCCCTCCGGCCCCTCGAGCGAGAACGTGCCGCCGTGGCCTTCGATCACATCGATGATCAGCTGCGTGTGGCGCCAGGTCACGTACTGCGCCTTGCCGATGTAGAACGGACATCCCCCGATGTCACCCAGGTACACATCGCCCGCGCCCATGGTGATCTCGCCGGGCAGGTAGCAGTTGGCCGCGCTGTTGTCGCAGCAGCCGCCGCTTTGGTGAAACATGAGGTCCGGGCCGTGTTTGGTTTTGAGGAAGGCCACCAGCTCCAGGGCGGCAGGGGTGGCTACGACTTTGTCGACCATGGCTTTGTCTCCTCTTGGGTTTTGTTGGCGCTCGCAGCGCGATAGCCGGACAGGGCAGCCCTCCACGTGGATTCCCAAGGGGGTGACCACCGATTTCTGGTACCCCAGCATGAGGTGGGCACCCCCTTGGGTAGCCGCGTGGAGGCCCCTCCGGCGAGAAGGGACTCAGCAGCTCGTCAGAAGAAACCCAGCTTGTTTTCCGAGTACGAAACCAGCAGGTTCTTGGTCTGCTGGTAGTGGTCGAGCATCATCTTGTGCGTTTCGCGTCCGATGCCCGACTCCTTGTAGCCACCGAAGGCCGCGTGCGCCGGATAGGCGTGGTAGCAGTTGGTCCACACGCGCCCGGCCTTGATGGCGCGGCCCATGCGGTAGGCCACGTTGCCGTTGCGGCTCCACACGCCGGCGCCCAGGCCGTACAGCGTGTCGTTGGCGATGGCCAGGGCTTCGGCTTCGTCCTTGAAGGTCGTCACGGCCAGCACGGGGCCGAAGATCTCTTCCTGGAAGATGCGCATCTTGTTGTGGCCCTTGAACAGCGTGGGCTGCACGTAATAGCCGCCTTCGAGGTCACCGCCCAGATGCGCCTGACCACCACCGGCCAGCACCTCGGCGCCCTCCTGCTTGCCCAGGTCGAGGTACGAGAGGATCTTGGTGAGTTGTTCCTTGCTGGCCTGTGCACCCATCATGCTGTCGGTGTCCAGCGGGCTGGCGTGCTTGATCGCGGCCACGCGTTTCAAGACGCGCTCCATGAACTTGTCGTAAATGCTTTCCTGGATCAACGCGCGCGACGGGCAGGTGCACACCTCGCCCTGGTTGAACGCGAACAGCACCAGGCCTTCAACGGCCTTGTCGAGGAAAGCATCGTCCTTGTCCATGATGTCGGCGAAGAACACGTTGGGCGACTTGCCACCGAGTTCCAGCGTGGCGGGAATCAGGTTGTTGGCCGCGGCCTGCGCGATCACGCGGCCGGTGGTGGTGGAGCCGGTGAACGCGATCTTGGCAATGCGCTTGGAAGTCGCCAGCGGCATGCCGGCTTCGCGACCGTAGCCGTTGACGATGTTGAGCACGCCGGGGGGCAGCAGGTCGCCAATGAGCTCGGCCAGGATCAGGATGCTGATGGGTGTGGACTCGGCCGGCTTGAGCACCACGCAGTTGCCGGCGCCCAGCGCGGGCGCGAGTTTCCAGGCCGCCATGAGGATCGGGAAGTTCCACGGAATGATCTGGCCGATCACGCCCAGTGGTTCCTGGATGTGGTACGCCACCGTGTTCTCGTCGATGTTGCTTAAAGCGCCCTCCTGCGCGCGCACGCAGCCCGCGAAATAGCGGAAGTGGTCCACCGTGAGCGGGATGTCGGCGTTCAGCGTTTCGCGGATCGCCTTGCCGTTGTCCACGGTCTCGGCGTAGGCCAGCAGCTCCAGGTTCTGCTCGATGCGGTCGGCAATCTTCAGCAGCGCGTTGGAGCGCGTGGCCGCGTCGGTCTTGCCCCAGGCATCGGCCGCGGCGTGCGCGGCATCGAGTGCGAGCTCGATGTCTTCTGCCGTGGAGCGCGCAGCGCGGGTGTACACCTTGCCCGAGACGGGCGTGATGACATCGAAGTACTGGCCCTTGACGGGCGCGATCCAACGACCACCAATGAAGTTGTCGTACTGGTTTTTGTAGGTGATCTTGGCGCCGGCGGCGCCAGGGGCTGCATAGAGCATGTTGTCTTCCTCAGGGGTGAACGTTGATGACGAAGCCTGTTTCGTCAGGCCCGCTTCACACCCCAAGTTCCATGCCATGGGCATTTCCCGGGAAATCGCTGCAGGACAGCACACATGGGGCTGAGCCACTGTTCCGAAACCGCTCGGACACATGGGGCGGCTGTATCAAACCGGCACACCACGCGGACGATGACGCCAGCATCTCCTGGCGTGGCTCAAGTTCAAAAACGACCACCTCCTGTATCGAATACGGTTGTTTTTATGAAACGTATCGAATAAAATACGTTGCATGTTGCTTATACGATAAACTTTCACTTTCATATTCAATACGCAACATCATGAGCACCTCGCTGGAACTCGCCCAACATCTGGAGGCCGCGCGGCTGGCCAGCGGTCTGACACGGCAAGAACTCACGGAGCGAGCGGGCGTGAGCCGCCAGGCCGTCTACCGCCTGTTCAAGGGCAACGATGTGCAGCTGTCGACCCTGCTGGCGGTGATGGAGGTGCTGCAACTCGATCTGGTGACACTGCCCCGAACGCTCAAACGCGGCCTGCCGGAATTCGGCGCCACAGTCCCCGCACCTCACACACCGTCGGCGGTGCAACGGCGGCTGGCCAGCCTCAAGCAGGGCGCCGCTGTCCCGAAGGGTCGCCCATGAACGTCCCGGTGCTCGTCATCAAGCTGCACGGCCAGCGCATCGGTTGTCTCTTCAAATATGAGCAGCCCGGCATGCCCACGATCCTGCGCTTCGCCGCCGACGAGACCTACGCCAGCGTCCCGTGGGACGAGGCCGACGTGCTCTCGGAGTCCATGCGCGCGGACGACCCGGCCCAGCAGCAGTCCTTCTGGCTCGACGTGACACGGCCCGAGTTCAACACCGTGCTGGGCAACCGGGGCGACGCCCAACTGCCGCCCTTCTTCCAGAACCTCTTGCCCGAAGGGGTGTTCCGGCGCTTCGTGGCCGAAGAGGCGCAGATCGATCCGCTCGACCACATGGGCATGATCGCAGCCTGCGGCAAAAACATGCCCGGTGCGGTCACCGCGGAGTGGGAGGACATTCCCCGCTCCACGCTGCAGCGTCTGGTCACCCAGAACCAGGACGCACTCGAAGCCACGGTCTGGGCCGAGCCGTTTCAGGACGCACTGTCGATCTCCGGTGTGCAGCCCAAGATCGGTGTCAACAAGGACCTGGAAGGCCGTTTCGTGGGAAGGACGTCCCGGGGCGACGCGGCCATCATCGCCAAACTGCCGTCGTCGGAGTACGCGCGTATGCCTCAGCTTGAAAGCCTGAGCATGACGCTGGCCCGGCTCGCCGGCGTGAATGTCTGCCAGTTCGAGCTGGCCCCGATGTCGGCGCTGGCGGCGCCGCACCGCTACGACCTGGGCGACGAGGTGGCCGGGCAGTTCCTGGCCGTGACCCGGTTCGACCGTGACCACGACGGCAGGGTGCACTTTGAAGACTTCGCGCAGGTCTTGGGCCTGCCGCCCGAGCAGAAGTACGCCGAGTCCTATGTCGCCATCGCTGCGGTGTTGATGAGTCTTCCCCAAGGCGGCCCGGCCGCCGTGCACGAGTTGCTGCGGCGCATCGAGGTGAATGAGTTGCTCGGCAATGCCGACATGCATTTGAAGAATCTGGGGCTGCTCTACCGCGACCGGCGTCACGCCGAACTGGCACCGGCCTACGACATCACCTCGACCCTGATCTACAACGGCGCGCGGGGCCATGCCCTGGTGTTGATGCCTGGTGCGCAGAAGCAGCACGCGGCACCGATCTTCAACCCGCAACGGCTCCAGGCGTTTTGCAATCTGCTGGGCTTGCAGGTGGCGGGTTGCGCCAAGGTCGTGCGCGATGTGGCGGCCGAGGCCGCCCAGCATTGGCTGGCGCCCATCCTGGCCAGCGGCCTCACGCCCAGGCAGAAGCAGCAACTGCTCGCGCGCCTGGCGAACCACCCTCACCTGGTCCAGGCCACCCGACGGCTGCGCCGCCCCGATCTGCTCGAAGCCTGGAGCGAGGCAGCGCGCTTGCCGTGACGCTCAAGGCGCAGTCAGCGTCATGCCGTGCTGCTTGAAGATCGCCAGCAACTCGCCGCTCGCGCGGATCGACTGCATGGCGGTCTCCAGTGCCTGACCCAGTTCCTTGTTCTCGGCCTTGATCGCCATGCCCACCGGCCAGCCGTTGTCGGGCAGGCCGCTGAGCGCGAGCTGCGTGAGCCGGTATTGCCCCGGCTTCACCTCGGCGCGCGAGAGCACCGACTCGGCTTGCGCCCGCGTCACGTAGGCCGCGGCCGCCTTGCCCTCCAGCAGGGCCTGCACGGCTTGCGTGCCGGTGTTGTGGATGCCCACCTGCGTGCGCAGCAGACCACCGTTGTAGCCCATGAGCGCGCTGGTGGCCCCAGCGCCACGCTCGCCCGCCAACTGGAAACCCTTGAGGTCGTCCGGGCTGTTCACAGCCGCCATGCGCGCGGTATCAAAGACCAGCACCAGTGACTGGCGCATGTAGGGCGCCAGGATCATCACTTGCCGGTTGCGCGCCATGAGGTACTTGTCACCCGGCACCTGCAGCATCACGTCGGCCGGGCCATAGCCCAGGTAGTGACCGCGCCAGACCATGTTGCGCAGGTCGTCGTTCATGTTCTCGCCCGCATCGAACGGCAGCAGCGCGAGCTTGAGGTTGAGCTGTCTGGCCAGCGCGGTGGCGATGGACACGTCCAGCCCCTGCACGTCGTTGGCCGGGCCGTCGGAGAACGGCGCGTTGTCCTTGTAGACCGCCACCTTGAGCACGCCGCTGGCGAGGATCTTGGCAAGATCGGTCAACTCGGTCTGAGCATGCGCCACCAATGGCATGCCGGCCAGCAGAGGCAACAAGCCAGCCAGGATCTGGCGGCGGTCGAGGTGTCTGTTTTTTTCTCTCATGTCTTGTCTCCTCAGGTGCGAGCCGCACACGGCCCGCGGGTCTCATCACTTCTCGCGGCGGGTTTCCAGGTAGGTCTTGATCGACCAGATGGCTTCCTGCGTCAGCGTGCCTTCAAAGGGCGGCATGTAGACGCGGCCATCGCGCACGCGGCCACGGCGAACGGTGGCCACGTAGAACTCGTCCATCTCCTTGTAGCAAGCCGCCTTCTTGGCCACATCGGCCATGCCGGAGCAGTCGCTGTCGAACTTGCGCAGGTCGGGCGACATGCCGCCCGAGATGGCTTCCAGCCCGTGGCAGCGGGCGCAGTTCTGGTTGTAGGCCGAGGTGCCGATGCGCAGCGCCTCCTTGTTGGCCGGGCCGGCGCTGAACGGGTTGGCGTCCAGCCACTTGGCGCCGAGCTGCGGCAAAGTGCTGGTGTCCACCGATTGCGGGATCACGTCGCCGTGGGCCATCACAGCGGCCACGCCGCATGTCACGGCCAGGGCCAGCAAGCCGCGAGCGGCGCGCCTGGAGAGAGAAAAGGATCGGGTTTTCATCGTGGGGTCTCCATGGTCAAAAGGCAGGTTCACCCTGGCTGGTCAGCAAGAAGCAGGCCCTCCACCAAAAACCGGATCGACACAACCAACGTGTTCCAAATTGCATCAACTGCACAGCCGGTCGTCTTGCGGCGTGTCACACCGTCTCGCACAACTGGTGCCTTCTGGACCACCTTTTCACAGGAGGCGTCCTGCGAAAGCAGGCAGGCTATTTGCTACCTGGGCACAGGTACACCCGGTCCGGGTTGGTGCACACCGGGATTACCAGTGTTGTTTCCCGGGACAGTTATGAAGAAAATTGCATGAGCCATCAAGACAGCGAACACACTGGATCCACCCCCCCTGCGGCAGACGACTCGCGCTGGTCGGTGGACTACTGGGGTGTCATCCCCCCGGACCCTGGAGACAACATGAGTTCCGCCCTCTTCACGAGCCCCATCCCGGGTCGTCGGGTTGAATCCCCGCCATCGGGCATGGTCACCACCGAACTCCACGACCTGATCGACCAGTCGCACCTCCGCTCGCAGTCGTACGGCATCACCGTGACGGACGAGCCCGACTTCTCGAGCCCTTCCCACGGTGTGTTGCCCAGCGCGCTCGAAGAAAACCGCTTCCTGTTCCAGCATGCGGCGCCCGTGATGGAAACGCTGTACGACCAGATCGTCAACACCCACAGCATGGTGCTGCTGACCTCGGCCAAGGGCCTGGTGTTGCACTCGCTGGGCGACATGGATTTTCTGGAGCGCGCCTCGCAGGTGGCGCTCACGCCCGGCATGGACTGGTCAGAGAGAAGCAAGGGCACCAACGCAATCGGCACCGCGCTGAGCGAAGAGGAAGCGCTCACCGTGCACGGTGGTCAGCACTACATGAACGCCAACAAGTTCCTCACCTGTTCGGCCTCGCCCATCTTCGATCCTTACGGCCAGGTGATCGGCGCGCTCGACGTGACCGGTGACCACCGCAGCTACCACCAGCACACGCTGGCGCTGGTGCGCATGTCGGCGCAGATGATCGAGAACCACATGTTCGCCGACATCTTCCCCAAGGCGATCCGCATCCACTTTCACACCCGTTCCGAATTCCTCGGCACGCTGGTCGAAGGCATCGCGGTGTTTTCGCCTGAGGGCCGTTTCCTCTCGGCCAACCGCAGCGCGCAGTTCCAGATCGGTCTGCCTTTCAGCGCGCTCAAGGCCCACACCTTCTCCTCGCTGTTCGGCCTGCCCGTCTCCGCCCTGGTCGAGCTGTTCAGCGGCGCCACGCCCAACCCCAAGCAGCTGTGCATGCACAACGGCGTCTCGGTGTGGTGCCGGGTCAAGCTCAAGGTCTCCAACATGTGGGCTGCCAAACCCCATGGCAACACCAGCGAGGCGCCTGGTCAACCGCCGTCGGCGCCCACCGCATCCCAAGGACCCGAGCCGCTCAAGCAGACCGGCAAGAAGATGCAGTTTTCCTCGCTGCACTACCTGGACACCGGCGACGCGCAGGTGACCTCGGTGATCCACAAGTTGCGCATGGTCAGCGGGCGCGACATCCCGATCATGATCCTGGGCGAAACTGGCACCGGCAAGGACCTGCTCGCGCAAGCCATCCACGGCGACTCCACTCGCGCCGCCCAGCCCTTCGTGTCGGTCAACTGCGCCTCCATCCCCGACACATTGATCGAGTCCGAACTCTTCGGCTACGAAGAAGGCGCCTTCACCGGCGCGCGAAAGAAGGGCTCCATCGGCAAGATCCTGCAAGCCCACGGTGGCACGCTGTTCCTCGACGAGATCGGTGACATGCCCAAGCACCTGCAGGCGCGGCTGCTGCGCATGCTCCAGGAGCGCAAGGTCAGCCCGCTGGGTGCCGGCAAGGAGGTCGAGGTGGACGTGGCCGTGGTCAGCGCCACGCACAAGAACCTCAAGGACATGATCGCGCGCGGCGATTTCCGCGAAGACCTCTACTACCGCCTCAATGGCCTGGTGGTGCGCCTGCCCGCGCTGCGCGAGCGCAGTGACTTTGAACTCGTGGTGCAAAAGATCCTGATGGCCCTGAGCGAGGGCAGCCAACCGGTGGGCGTGTCGGTCCAGGTGATGGACCTCTTCAAGCGCTACGCCTGGCCCGGCAACTTCCGCCAGCTGCACAACCTGCTGCGCACGGCGGTGGTGATGGTCGGTCAGGGCGGCGTGATCGACATGGGCCACTTGCCCGATGATTTCCTCGAAGAACTGGACCACGACCAGTTGCTCAGGCAGCCCTTGCTGTCCATGAGAGCTGAAGTACCCGCCCACAGGGTGGTGCCCGCAGAGGCCGCTCCGGTGTGCAGCTTGCCCGAGCCGGTGGTGGAGGTGGCCGCCGAAGGCCAGAAGCTGCAGGACGTTGCGCTGTGCGCCATGGCGCAGATGCTGCGACTGCACAAGGGCAATGTATCGGCAGCGGCCAAGGCGTTGGGCGTCTCGCGCAACACCATCTACCGCAAGAAGGACCAGTTGCCGCCGGATCTGCTGAACTGAGTCACTTCGCGGGTCCACGCTCCATCCACACCGGCTCCAGCTCGCGCCAGGCGCGCTGCACATTGAAGCCCTGACGCTGCGCGTAGTCCTGCCAGCCGGTGTACGCGGGCATCTCGATCAAATCGCTCTCGCCCGCATGGTGGCCTTCGTCCATCGCGGCCAGCACGCGCGTGCGCAATTCAGCGAGGTAGGAACGGGTGACCACCACCGCAGGCGGCAGCGCCTCTCCGTCCAACGTGCTGGACACCGTGCTGCCGATCACATGCCTCGGTCGCAACGCAGCGATACGGTCCAGTGCCAGCAACCACGCGTCCACCCCGCCCTGCGCCAGCTCGGGCAGGCGCTGGTCGACCACCAGCCCGCCGGCCCACACGACGCGGCTGGCCTCGTCCCACAGCACCAGATCACTCTCGCTGTGGCCCGGCGCCGGTGGCAGCACGCGCAAGGTGTGCGGGCCCACGCGCAGAAGTTCACCCGTCTCCACAACGCGGCTGGGCAGCACGATGCCCGTGCCCGCCATCGCGCCAGCGCCCACACGGTCACTCAGGCTGGCCAGGCAGGCCGGGCAGCGCTGCTGCATCGCACTGCGCGTGCCTTCGCTGGACAGGATCTCCAACTGCCCTGCTGCCAGCCGGTCGGCAAACACCGAGTTCGCCAGCACGTTCTCGGCGTGGGCGTGGGTGTTGACCACCCAGCGCACCTGCGCTCCGAAGCGGCAGGCCAGTGAGTCGCGAACCCGCAGACCGTGGCGGTGGCTCGGGCCGGGGTCGATCACCAGCGCTTCACCGCCCGAGACCACCGCCGAGGTGGGCACCACATGGCCGGCGTTGGCGGCAGACACCGCCCCCACCGCGTCGGGCGGCCACACCCACACACCAGGCACCACCGCTTGCCATGGCACAGCGTTGGCAGCGCTGCAGTCGGGCTTGGTGGAAGCACAGCCCATCAGCAGCGCGAGCAGGCCCGCCCCCAACGCGCGGCACAGGCCGTTCACGCCAGCGTCCTGCGCACGCTCTTGCGCAGGGCGCTCAGCATGTCGGGCTCGTGACCCAGGTGACCGCTGTGCGGCTCCACCTGCACCACCGCACCGCCTGCGGCGCGGCCCAGTGCGGCCCAGCGCCGGCTGTTGGCCGGCGGGCAGATCGCGTCGAAACGGCCGTGCACCCAGTCCACCGACAGGCCGCGTCGAGCGGCCTGCAACACGCCTCGGTCGAGCTGGGCTGCCCGCATGAAACCGCGGTGGCGCAGGTAGTGCGCCTGGATGCGAAATTTGCTCAGCGCGTTGCGGTCGGCGCGGGTTTTCCCGGGTTTCTTCAACCGGGCGATGGCGCGTCTCTCGGCCTTGCGCAACGATGCCCATTCACGCCGGATCGACGCCGCCAGGCGTGGCTTGCCCAGCGCCGCATGCAACAGGCTGCGCCGCTGGCTGCGCGCGGCCGATGCCGTTTCCAGCAATCCCCAGCCACGCGCGGCGCGCAGCGATGCAACACCGGGTGTCCCACTTTGAATCAGTTGTGTCAGCCGCTGCAACGCAACGGGCAAGACCGTGCCACAAACAACAGGCCACAGCGCGCCCCAGCCAAGCGACCGTCGCACGCGCGGCGAGGGCAACAACAGCCCGCCGATCTCTCGCCCGCTGAGCGCAAACGCACCGCGCAACACCAGGCGCTGCACGCGCTGCGGATGCGCCAGCGTGTAAGCCAGAGCCACCACCGTGCCCCACGAACCGGCCAGCACCGACCAGCGTTCCAGCCCCAGGTGTTCGCGCAGCGCTTCCATGTCGGACACCAGCGCCGCCGTGTGGTTGCCGGCCGTTCGGCCCTTCGGGAGCGAGGCGCCGCAGCCGCGTTGATCGGGCGCCACCACCCGTTGCCGCGACAGGTCAAAAGGTCTGAGCATGCCGGGCTGGCAACTGCTGCCAGGCCCACCGTGCAACAGCAACCAGGGCTCACCCTCGGGCGCGCCCACGGCACGCCAGGCCATGCGGTGCAGGCTTCCCCGTGGCGCCAGCGGCAGGTGTTGCGGGCGCGGCCAGGCGGGGTTGGTCATCGGCGGGGGTGGCACAGTTTTCGTGGCATCGATATTGCTGTTCATGTGGGGCGGCTTGTGGCAATGGTGCTGGCGAGCTTGCAGACATGTTTCGTGCCAACCCATTATTGGAGACCTGCTATGCAATGGACGACCCCCGCCTTCACCGACCTTCGTTTCGGCTTTGAAATCACGATGTACATCGCCAACCGCTGACTGCGTCGCTTGGTTCGGGGCGCACGGGTGAACAACGCGTGCGCCTTTTTGTTGGTCTTTCAGGTGTCCTGACATGCGCATCCGTGTTCTGGGTTCATCGGCCGGTGGCGGCTTCCCGCAGTGGAACTGCAACTGCCCCAACTGCGACGGCTTTCGCCAGGGCCGCATCCAGGCCACCGCGCGCACGCAATCGTCCATCGCCGTCACGGACAACGGCCTGGACTGGCTGCTGGTCAATGCCTCACCCGACATCCTCACGCAGATCCGCGACACACCCGATCTGCAGCCGGCCCGCGCCGTGCGCGACAGCGGCATTGCCGCGGTGCTGCTCATGGACGCGCAGATCGACCACGTGACCGGTCTCATCATGCTGCGCGAGCGTGGCTCGAAGCTGCCGCTGCTGGCCACGCCCGAGGTGCTGTCCGACATCTCCAGCGGCTTCCCCATCACCGGCATCCTCTCGCACTACTGCGGCGTAGCCACCACCGCGCTGCCGTCGGATGGCCGCACCATCACGGTGGACGGCCTGCCCGGCATCCAGTTGCAGACCGTGGCCATTGCCTCCAGGCCGCCACCGTATTCACCCTTTCGCGGCAACCCGCGCGCCGGTGACAACATCGGCGTGGTGATCCAGAACCCGGCCACCGGCGCGCGCGTGTTCTACGCACCCGGCCTGGGCG
Source organism: Hydrogenophaga sp. (assembly GCF_018780385.1). Classification (GTDB taxonomy): domain Bacteria; phylum Pseudomonadota; class Gammaproteobacteria; order Burkholderiales; family Burkholderiaceae_C; genus Hydrogenophaga. The sequence goes on from NZ_JADMJO010000041.1 coordinate 52,941, forward strand.
CCGTGACACCCGAGCTGCTCGCCCTCATGGCGAGTTGTTCGGTGCTGCTGGTGGACGGCACCTTCTGGACCGAAGACGAAATGATCACGCTCGGCCTCTCGAAGAAGAAGGCCGCCGAGATGGGCCACCTGCCCCAAAGCGGCCCGGGCGGAATGATCGAACAGCTGGACCAGCTGCCGCGCTCCATCCGCAAGATCCTCATCCACATCAACAACACGAACCCGATGCTGATCGAGGATTCCGCCGAACGCGCCGAGCTCACCCGCCACGGGATCGAGGTGGCGCACGACGGCATGGACATCGTGTTCTGACACACCCACCACCATGGACATTGCCACCACCCCACGGCCCCTCGCAGGCCTCCCCGCCTGGACACGCGAGGAGTTTGAAGCACAGCTGCGAGACAAGGGCCGCTCGTACCACATCCACCACCCGTTCAACGTGCGCATGAACGCCGGCGGCTGCACACCCGACGAGCTGCGCTGCTGGGTGGCCAACCGCTTCTATTACCAACTCTGCATCCCGCGCAAGGACGCCGCCATCCTGGCCAACATGCCGGAGCGCGCGCACCGCCGTCTGTGGGTGGAGCGCATCCTCGACCACGACGGCTACGGCGACTACGAGGGTTCGGCCAGCGGTGGCCTGGAGGCCTGGATCCGGCTGGGCGAGGCGGTGGGCATCGAACGCGACAAGCTGCTTTCGCTGCAGGGAGTGGCCCCGGCCGTGCGCTTTGCCTGCGATGCGTATGTGAACTTCGCGGCCAAGGCACCCTGGCAGGAAGCCGTGTGCTCCTCACTCACCGAGATGTTCGCCCCGCAGATCCACAAGGACCGCCTGGCCAGCTGGCCCACGCACTACCCCTGGATCGACGCCGAGGGCCTGGGCTATTTCCGCAAGCGCATTCCGCTGGCCGGGCGCGACGTGGAGCACGGCCTGCAGGTCACGCTGGACCACTTCTCCACCCGCGCCGCCCAGCACCGTGCGCTTGACATCCTGCAGTTCAAACTGGACATCCTCTGGACCATGCTGGATGCCATCGAGAAAGCCTGTCAATGAACCCATCTCATCCCAAGCTCTCGCGCCGCTTCCGCCTGCAGTACGAGGAAGCGCAGACGCGCTGGGTGCTGCTGTATCCGGAGGGCATGGTGCAGCTCAATGACAGCGCGGCCGAGATCCTCAAGCGCTGCGATGGTGGGCGCAGCGTGGCCGATATCGTGAGCGAGCTGGAGACCACCTTCTCCATTCAAGGCATTGGTCCCCAGGTGGAATCGCTGCTCGAAGAAGGAGGCCGCCGTGGCTGGATCGACTGAGTTCGCGCCGGTCTCCGAAGCGCTCTCGCTGCTCGCGGCGAAAACACATCCGGCCGGCCCGCCGTTGTGGCTGCTGGCCGAGCTCACCTACCAGTGCCCGCTGCACTGCGGGTTTTGCTACAACCCCACGCAGCACGCGCGCATCAAGGACGAGCTGACAACAGCGCAGTGGGTCGACGTGATGCGCCAGGCGCGCAAGCTCGGTGCCGCGCAGCTCGGCTTCTCGGGTGGCGAACCGCTGGTGCGCGACGACTTGGAAGAACTGGTGCAGGAAGCGCACGCGCTCGGCTACTACACCAACCTCATCACCTCCGGCGTGGGCCTGACCGAGGCGCGTGCGCAGCGTTTGAAAGATGCAGGGCTGGACCATGTTCAGCTCTCGTTCCAGGACAGCACGCGCGAACTCAACGACTTCTTGAGCCACACCAGGACCTTCGAGCTCAAGCAGAAGGTGGCGCGCCTCATCAAGGCACACGACTGGCCGATGGTGATGAACTGCGTGCTGCACCGGCACAACCTGCCGCACGTGGGCGAGATCATCGAGATGGCGCTCGCGCTCGATGCCGAATACCTCGAACTCGCCAACACGCAGTACTACGGCTGGGCCTGGGTCAACCGCGACCACCTCATGCCCACGCACGAAGCGCTCATCGAGGCCGAGGCGGTGGTCGAGCGCTACCGCGAGACCATCGACCGGCGCTGCAAGATTCTTTTCGTGGTGCCCGACTATTTCGAACAGCGCCCCAAGGCCTGCATGAACGGCTGGGGCTCGGTCTTCCTCTCGGTCGCGCCCGACGGCGTGGCCATGCCCTGCCACAACGCGCGCGACCTGCCGGGCCTGAAGCTGCCCAACGTGCGCGACATGGCCCTGGCCGACATCTGGCAGAAGAGCCAGGCCTTCAACGCCTTCCGCGGCGAAGACTGGATGAAGCCGCCCTGCCGCACCTGCGACGAGCGCCACAAGGACTTTGGCGGTTGCCACTGCCAGGCCTTCCTGATCACCGGCGACGCCACCCAGGCCGACCCGGTGTGCGGCAAATCACCGCACCACGACAAGGTGGTGCAACTGGTGAAACAGGCACCCGCGCAGCGCCACATTCCCATCGTGTTCCGCAGCGACGTCGAGTCGCGCTTGCTGCACCCGCAGGCCTGAGCGCCTGGGCATTCGTGCCCTTCGTGGCTCGACGGCCACACATGGCCTGGGCGCGGCGCCGCATGCATGCGCCACGGCGAGCGCATCGCTCCTAAATTGAAAACCCCTTTCAAACGAATCCAAGGAGTTTTCATGATCGACGGCGCAGAACATTTTCACTACCTCGGCATGGCCCGGCGACACCACAGCGTGCTGATGGTGTTTCAGGAAGGCGTGCTCATCCTCGACATGGACCAGCCGGGCTGGGGCTGCATGTCGCCATCGACACTGCATCGCTTGATGTCCGACTCGCCCGCACATTCCCCCACCGGCTACGGCTCCGGCAACGAGTCCTCGTGGAGCGACAACGAAGGCACCGACAGCCGCTCCGAAGGCGGGTTCAGCACGGACAGCTCCAGCACTTCCCCCTCACATTCGCCAAGTGCATCGCGGCCGGGCAGCCCGGCATTACCCCGCAATGCCGCGGACGCGCAACCCTACTCAGGGTGGTCCCCGTCCGGGGCGCTTCTGGGCTGGCACCCGTGCGAGGCTGTGGTGTACGTGGGGCCGGTCGCCCTCAGGGCTGTCAACGCCTACAAGGCGCTGCAGAGCGCCGACGAATTTCAGGCCTTCGTGGCGCAGCTCAAGAGCGGCCATTGGACCCCCCAGCCGGTGGGCAACCCGGGAGACGCCTCGATGGTGGCCCTGCAGATGTTCGGCCAACTGGAGGTGATGCTCTGGGACGGCACCTGGCATGCCGCGGGCGACGCCGAGCACCAGTTGCGCGAAATGACCCCCCAACGCGCCTGCCAGATGGTGGCGAACTCGGTGGTGGCACAGGCCTGCAGCCTGGCTCTGGTGCCGCACGCCGAACGCTGCGACTACCTCGCCCACGTGCAGTCGGGCGCGATCTCGGTGATGGTCTTCAACCAGGGCCTGCTGGTGCGCTCGCACCCCGATCCCGCGCTGGTGGGCTGGCACGATCTCGGCGACACCACCCGCGGCGCCTTCGTGTCCCCGGGCGACGCCAACATGATCGAACTGGCCTGCCGCGCGAACTACCCGCGCGACAACAGCATGTTCCAGACCTTCTTCATCGGAATGATGGACGTGACAGCCAACAACGGGCCGTTCGTGGCGGCGATGCTTTCGCACAGGACGCGGCGCTGGTCCCACATGCGCCTGGACATGCCGCATGTGCAGTTGCCGAACGACCCCACAGGCCCCACGCCGGCTGCGGTGATCCAGACCTTGCGCCAGGCGCGCCCCGCGCCGCTGCACGATCTGCAGACCTCCAGCGGCCCCGTGCGGCTTTCCAGCGGCGACTGGCAGGTACCGCTGTTGCTCGGCGCGATCCAGTGCATCGATGCCAGTGTGGACGTGCCCGGGTTGATCGGCACCCACTGGCACGACACCTTGCAGCCGCTGATCGAACGGCAGTTGATGGCCCATCACGCACAAGAGGCGGCCTGGCTGGCCAGTGGCGTGATCAAACAGCCGATCGACCGCCTCATCGACCTCACGCGACGCGACCTGGCCTTGCGCCGGGAAGAGGTGTGGGTGATGTGGCCGGTCGCGCTGCTCGACGATCTTTTCAAGACGCTGGCGCCGCACGAAAAATCGCGCGTGATCCTCGCACCCAAGGCCGCCGACGTGGACCTCGCGCTGCGGCAATACGCCTGCACCTTGCTGGTCTTCCAGACGCCGGGGCACCCTGAGCAGTCGGTGGTGCTGGCACAGGACAACACCTGCTGGAGCGGGCGCGAGCGCATGAGCCTGCCCGAGCTGAAGGTGCGCGTGACCAAGGCCCTGGCCGGCGGTCCGGGTGAGCACCTGGTGGCACTGGCCTACGTGGTCTAGGGCAACCGATCGAAAGGCCGTTGAGATGCAGCGCTGCTGGGGGCTTGGCGGTCGGCAGCGAAGTCTTAACTAACCGCAGACGCCGTCGATATACCAAACAAGCTGCATCCATTTCGGGTCTGGCCCACCCTAGGACCAGCATGTTCAAGAACCTCAAGATATCAACGCGTCTGATCGGCGCATTCACCCTTCTGGTGGCGATGTTGTTGGTGATCGGCGCGCTCAGCGTCGTGCGAACGATGTCGGTAGAACATGACCTGGTGGACATTACCGAGCGGCGCATGACGATCATTGCAGGGATGGAAATCCTGCGCGATGAAGGCAACTTTCAAGCCCGCGCCATCCGCAACATCGCCCTGTTCACCGACCCTGCCAAAGTGGCGCAGGAAAAGAAGGCCATGGCCGAATCTCGCAGCAGAATCAATGACAGCGCGACCAAGGTGGATGCCCTGATCACCTCGGACAAAGGCCGTGAATTTCAGATCAAGTTGCAAGAAAGCCGCAAGCCGTTCCGCGAGGCGGCGGACAAGTTCATTGCCATGATCGACGCCGGTGATCGGGAACCGGCCGTTGCTTTCCTGTTCGGCACGGTCCTGCCGACCCAGCTCGCGTATTTCAAGAACATCGACGACGCCGTGGCCTCCGAGACTCAGGGAGCGCAGGCCGCCAGCCAGGCGGCTCAAGACACGGTCAAGAGCCTGATCATCATGATCGTGACCGCCGTGCTGCTCGCCGCTGCCGTCGCGACGATGGTGGCCGTGTGGATCATCCGATCCATCACTGGCCCCATCAACAGCGCCATTGAACTCGCCCGCGCCGTGGCCGCCGGCGACTTGACCCGCGTGGTCGAGGTGAAATCCACAGACGAAACCGGCGTGCTGATGCAGGCGTTGGCCGACATGCAGACCGGCCTGGTGCAGGTGGTGGGTCGCGTGCGCAACGGCTCCGAATCGGTGTCCAGTGCCAGCGAACAGATCGCCCAGGGCAACCAGGACCTGAGCTCACGCACCGAGAGCCAGGCCAGCGCACTGGAAGAAACCGCCGCGTCGATGGAGGAGCTCTCCTCCACCGTGCGCCAGAACGCCGACAACGCCATGCAGGCCAACCAGTTGGCGCAGAGCGCGTCCAAGGTCGCGGTCGAAGGCGGTCAGGTGATGAGCCAGGTGGTGGACACGATGAAGGGCATCAACGAAAGCAGTCGCAAGATCAGCGACATCATCAGCGTGATTGACGGCATCGCGTTCCAGACCAACATCCTGGCGCTCAACGCCGCGGTGGAAGCCGCGCGCGCCGGTGAACAGGGCAGAGGCTTTGCGGTGGTGGCCGGTGAGGTGCGCAACCTGGCGCAACGCAGCGCGGCTGCCGCCAAAGAAATCAAGCAGCTCATCAACGACAGCGTGGAGCGCGTGGGGAGCGGCACAGCACTGGTGGACAAGGCCGGTGCCACCATGAACGAGGTGGTGGACAGCGTGAAGCGCGTCACCGACATCATGGGTGAGATCAGCTCAGCCAGCAAAGAGCAGAGCAATGGTGTGGGCCAGATCGGCGATGCCGTGACCCAGATGGACCAGGCCACGCAGCAGAACGCCGCGCTGGTCGAAGAAATGGCCGCTGCGGCCAGCAGCTTGCGCACCCAGGCAACCGACCTGGTGCAGGCAGTGGCGGTGTTCCGTCTCTCTGGCAACCAGGGGTTGGCGATCGATAAAACGACCCGGCGCGGGCACTGACGCAGACGGCGCGGCCAGCCCACAAACGCATCAGCCGCCCGAGGGCGGCTGATTGCATTGGGGAAATGGTGCAGCGGGTGGGTCAGCGCTTGCCACCACCGTTTCCACCCCCATTGCCACCACCGCCGCCGTTGCCTCCACCTTTGCCACCGCCCTTCCCAGCGCCGTCGCTGCCCTGAGCGCCCAGGGACAAGCCGGTACCGACGGAAGCCGACGCAACCGTCGAACGGCTCTTGTCAGCGGTGGAAGACTTGGTGGTCTTCTGCGACTTCGCTGACGCAACAGCGCGGGCTTCATCCGCGTTCTTTGCCTTGTTGGCGTCACTCACCACATCGCCCAGGCGCAAGCCCAGCGAATTGGCGATCGCGCCCCAGCCCATGCCGCTGTCGCGCAGACCCTGCACGTTGCTGGTTGCCATGCCCAGCTGCGCGTTGGTGGGGTTGGTGATGCCTTGCTTGGCGAGGTCGGCCTTGGCGATGTTGGTCGCAAAGTCCTGCTTTGGCGCGGCCGCGGTCGTGGTGGTCGGCGTGGTGGTGGTCACCGTCACGCCAACGGTCGTCTGAGCGAATGCTCCGGTGGCCGCGAACAACGCGACGCACAAGCCGGTCTTGAGCAAGCGTGGATGGGTGAATTTCATGGAAGGCTCCTGGGGTTGTTGTGTCACGGCCCATGCTAGGGCAGCCATGTACCTGGGAGCACACTCAATGGTTACCAGCGGTAGCTTTGAGCTACCAGACGTCAACCGTGCGTGTGCCAGCGCACACTGATCACTTCACACCAGCGCTCTCGCTCGACCCCAGAGCCGCCAACGCGGGCGGATAGCTCTGCCCAGCCGCCTTGCGCAACCACACCAGGCTTTGCGCCACATCGTGTTCGCGGCCCTTGCCGGTGCGGTACATCACGGCCAGCGCGTACTGCGCTTCCGCTTCGCCGTCCACGGCCGCACTCTCGAAGCGGCGTGCTGCTTCCGCCAGGTCGCGCTCCACACCGCGACCAGCTTCATACATCCAGGCCAGTCGCGTCTGCGCGCGGCGGTCGCCGCCCTCGGCGAGCTGGCGGTAGAGCGCGGCGGCCTGCGTGTGCTCGCCGGTGGCGCTCAGGAACTCGGCACGCTGGTAGGGCGTGAGGCTGGCAGTGGGCTGGCCCAGTGCGACCAGCGTGGCGGTGGCGTCCTTGTCACCGCCCTGCGCGGCCAGCGTGAGGAAGATGCGCGCCCTTTCTACGTCGCGCGGCAGCAAGGTGCCCGCGCTGTAGAGCATGCCCAGTCGGTACTGGGCCTTGAAGTTGCCGGCATGCGCGGAGCTGGTGTAGAGCGTCTCGGCCTTCTTCATGTTCTTCGGCTCGCCCAGGCCGTCTTCGGCCAGGATGCCGAGGTTGAACAGCGCATCGCCGTTGCCCACCTCGGCCAGCGTCTCCCACACCTCGCGCGCCTCGGCGTAGTGGGCCATCTTGAACTCGGCGTAGGCCTTGTAGTTGCCCATGGCGGGGTTGCGCAACCAGTCGCCACGGTGGCTGTCCTGCGCCTGTGAAGTGCTGGTGAGCACCACCAACGCCGCGCCGAGAAGAGTGCGCGGGTGGATCATGTCGATGTCTCCAGTCGGGGTCACGGGGATTCCATGCGCAGCTCGGTGAGCACCGTCAAGGCTTGACGGTCAGCACCCAGGTCGACAGGGTCTTGAGGTCGGCGGTGCTCAGGCTCGGGTGTGCGGGCATGGGAATGCGGCCCCACTTGCCCTTGGAGCCGTTTTGAATCGATTGCGCGAGCGACGCAGCCGCGTCTTTCTCGGTCGCGTATTTGTCGGCGATGGCGGCAAAGGCCGGGCCCACCACTTTTTCGCCATTGGCATGGCAGGAGTAACAACCGCTGGCCTTGGCCAGATCGGGGGCGCCGGCCAGGTCGGCTTGTGCAAACGCGCTGGCGCTGGTGATCAAGGTCGCGATGAAGAAGGTCGAGCGCATGGCTGGTCCACCTGAAAAGGGAAAGGCACAAAGAAAAAGGTGCCGGCCCGGCGCGTGCACCGCACCTGGCCAGCACCTCGGGGGATCACTTCGCGAGCTTGAAGGTCCAGACGGAGCCGCCCTGTTCGAGGAAGTTGACCTTCTTGGCCACCTCACCACCCCACAGCGGCACGGCACCACCCCAGCCGGAGACCACGCTCACGTACTGCTCGCCACCTTCGGTCCAGGTGATGGGAGGAGCCACCACGCCGGAGCCGGTCTGGAACTGCCACACGACCTTGCCGGTCTTGGCATCGGCGGCCTTGAGGTAACCCTCGGGCGTGCCCCAGAACACCAGGTCGCCTGCGGTCAGCACACCACCCCACAGCGGCGCGTTGTTCTTGACTTCCCAGGCCACCTTGCCGGTCTTGGGATCGATCGCGCGCAGTGAGCCGATGTGGTCTTCGAACAGCGGCTTGATGGTGAAGCCCGCACCCAGGAAGGCAGCGCCCTTCTTGTAGGTGATCGGCTCGTTCCAGATCTCCATGCCCCATTCGTTGGTGGGCACGTAGAACAGACCGGTGCGCGGGCTGTAGGCCATGGGCATCTGGTTCTTGCCACCCAGGAAGCCGGGCGCGGAGAACACCGACTTGCCTTTGCCGCCGTCGCCGCTGGCAGCGGCAGCGGTCGGGTCGCCAGGGCGGTTGGCGTCGTCAAAGTTGGGGCGGCCGGTCTTCAGATCGATGCTGGTCGCCCAGGTCACCTTCTTCACGAACGGGAAGGCGTTGACCAGCTTGCCGGTGGTGGCGTCGTTCACATAGAAGAAGCCGTTGCGGTCCGCCTTGGCGCCCATGCGCTTGCCGTCCATGTCGAAGGTGACGAACTCGTTCACACCGTCGTAGTCCCAACCGTCGTTCGGGGTGTTCTGGTAGTGCCACACGATCTTGCCGGTCTTGGGATCGATCGCCACGGTGGAGGCCGAGTACAGGTTGTCGCCCTTGCGCACGTGGCTGTTCCACGGGCCGGGGTTGCCGGTGCCGAAGTAGGCCAGGCCGGTCTTTTCGTCGTAGGTGCCGCCCAGCCAGGGGGCCGAACCACCGGTCTTCCACGTCTCACCAGGCCAGCTCGCGTTGGTCGTGCCGCTGACGCCGTTTTCCTTGCCGTCCTTGTAGCCCATGTGGCCTTCGACCACGGGACGCGACCAGACCATCTTGCCGGTGCGCGGGTCGCGCGCTTCCACGCGGCCGACCACGCCGAACTCACCGCCGGAGACACCGGTCATGAGCAGGCCCTGCGCAATCAGCGGTGCGGCCGTGTAGCTGTAGCCGGCGGCGTAGTCGTCGATCTTCTCGCGCCACACCACCTTGCCGGTGTCCTGGTCCAGGGCCACCAGCTGCGCATCGAGCGTGCCGAAGATCACCAGGTTGTCGTAGAGCGCGGCGCCCCGGTTGATCACGTCGCAGCAGGGCATGATGCCTTCGGGCAGGCGGTGCTCGTATTTCCAGAGCTTCTGGCCGGTCTTGGTGTCCACCGCGTAGATGCGCGAGTACGACGCCGTCACGAACATCTTGCCCTTGTTGACCAGTGGCTGCGACTGCTGGCCGCGCTGCTTCTCACCACCGAACGACATGGACCACACCGGCACCAGCTTGTTGATGTTGCGGGCGGTGATGCCGTTGAGGTCCGAGTGGCGCTGACCCTGGGTACCGAGTCCCCAGCTCAACACGTTCTCGGGCGACCTGGCGTCGTCGGCGATCATGGCGTCGGTGACGCCCTGGGCGCCTGCGTGGGCCGTGGCGGCCATGATCATGAGGCTCAGTAGGGTGCGTTTCACAGTGTGTCTCCTGCTCGTTCGTGGGTTGGATGGCTGCTGCCGTGCAACATGCCCGGCCGCTTGTGATGCCCTGCGCGACAGGTCAGTCGTGGGCTGCACGGGACTTGAATGGCAACATCTGTGCCAACGTTCGCGGCGTCTCATGCAGCGGTTTTTCCAAGGGTTTTCGAGCACCTGATGCAACGAAAGGCGGTGCAACTGCGCCATGCCGCCGGTGGCGGTTGTCACGTCGCGGTGACAGTGTTCAAAAATGAATCACAGGCCGGCAAGCCTGCAACAGTCGGTGTTCAGCGCCGGGCCGCGGGGCCGCTGAGCACCTGCTGCTCGTAGCGCGGATACCACTGCGTGATGGTGCGGTGCAACTCGGCAGGCTGTGCGGCCCAGGCCAGGAATCGTGGGGGCACCGGCAGGCGCAGCACTTCGCTCAGGTCCAACCCTCGCTCGGCGCTCTCGCGCAGGTGCGTGGTGAGCCAGCGCAACCAGTCGCGCGTCTGGTCCACACCGCCCAGGCCGCTGTGCACCGGGCCGTGGCTGGGCACCACCTGCCTGATGCGGTCGTCGGCGATCCACTGCGAGAGCTTCACCAGACTGGCCTGCCACGCTTCAAAGTTGGCGTGCGGCGTGGTGGGCACGCGCTGGGCAAACACCAGACCACCGGCAAACAGAACGCCGGTGGTGTGGTCGATCAGCACGAGATCGTCGCTGGTGTGCCCGCTCAGGCGGCGCAGCTCCAGCTTGTGGCGGCCGAGTTGAAACACGCGGGCCTCGATGGGCTCGCGCGAGGGGGTGGACTCGGAGCCCTTCATCCAGTCGCCACACAGGCGGTAGAGGTTGTCGGCGTAGGCGCGGCCCTCGGCCTGCATGCCGTTGATGCTGCCCTGCAGCGCCTGCGTGGGCCGGTCGGCCCAGGCCTGGTTGCCGAAGAAGTAATCGGGGTGCAGGTTGAGGCTGAGCACGCGCGCCACCGGCTCGCGCGTGACGCGTTCGATGGCCCGGCGCTGCTGCTCGCCGTACAGGCGTGAGGGTCCGGTGTTGACCACCACCACGCCCGCCCCGGTGACGATGAACGCGGTGTTGATGATGTTGCAACCGTTGGCGCGCGAGAAGTCATCCACCGCGCCTTCAATGACCCAGGTGCCCTCGGCGATCTGACGCGGGCGCAGGTCGTAGTCGAGACGGGCCATGTCGGGCACGGGCTGCGCCATCGCGGCGCTGGCCCACGCCGCGGCCAGCCAAAGCCACAACCGCCTCAAGCGCTCACCTCGGCGTCGATGCGGTTGCCGTTGTTGTCGCGTCCCACGAGCCGGAAGCCGCCAGCGGTCTGCGGTGGCAGCTCGACCGTGATGAGCGGGTTTTCCGACACCGGCTCGTGCAGCGCCAGGCGCCACCACGGCACACCCGCGCCGTCCACCAGCTGCAACTGCTCGACGTAGAAGGCCGGGATGCCGGCAACCAGCCCGGTGTCCATGGGGTGCATCACGCGCACGCGCAGTCGGCGGCTGCCTTCGAGCACGTTGTTGAAGAAACGCGCCTGCACCTGGTTGAGCGTGCGGCTCCACGAACCGTCGGCGCGCGTGGCGCCTGGCACCGTGCAGCCACCACCGGCCGCCTGCACCCAGGTGCTGCCCACGTGCCAGGCACCATCGCGCGTCTGCACCAGCGCACGAACCGGTGAAGCCTGCTCCATGCGGATGCGAAACGCCAGCATCGGCAAGGCCTTGAGCGGCTCGAACGTGAGCACCTCGCGGACCGGGTTGCGGTCCACCACCACCTGGATGCGCTTCACGCCACCACCGGTGGTGCCGAGGCCTCGCGCGTCCACCAGCAGCGGCACGTTCATGGCGTCGTCGGCAAAGGCCGGACCGTTCACCACCACCGCGGTGGAAAAGCGCATGGGTGCGTCGCCCAGGTACTGCTTGCGCAGGCCGGGCCACTGCATGGAGCCCAGCGGATCGCCGCCGGTGTGGTCCACGGCGGCCCACAGCGGCGCACTGGCCCCGCCCAGGGCAGCGCCCACGAACAAGCGACGCTGCATGTCGACAGGTGTCATGAAAGCCTTTCAGGAACCTCGTTGGCGGATCCAGCCGCGCTGCGGGTCGTAGCCCCACAGTGCGAGCACGAAGAAGGTGACGCTGCACACCAGCACCACCGCCCAGGCCGTGGCGTTGAACTGCCCGACCATCGCAAAGCGCATGGCCTCCACCGCGTGGGTGAAGGGGTTGAACTCCGCAAGCTTGAGCAGCCAGTAAGCACCCGACTCCTCCAACTTCCACAACGGGTACAGCGCGGGGCTGATGAAGAACATCGGGAAGATCACGAAGTTCATGGTGCCGGCAAAGTTCTCCAGCTGTTTCACATACACCGAGAGCATCAGGCCCAGCGCGGCCAGCAGCGTGGCGCCACACGCCATGGCCACCAGCAGGCCCGGCAGGTACAGCAAGGGAACATCCACCCCGAACACCCAGGCAATGGCGAGGAACACCACCATCTGCAGTACCGAGAGACAAGTGCCCGCGAGCAGCTTGAAGGCCAGCAGCCAGCCACGCGCCAGCGGCGCGGTGAGCAGCAGGCGCATCACGCCCATCTCGCGGTCGTACACCATGGAGAGTGAACTCTGCATGCCGTTGAACAACGCCACCATGCCCAGCAGGCCCGGCACCATGTAGACCTTGTATTCGATGTAGGTCTCGTAAGGCGGGATGATGGCCACGCCGAACACGTTGTGGAAACCCGCCGCGAACACCACGAACCACAGCAGCGGGCGCACCAGCGCCGAACCCAGGCGCGAGGGCTGGCGCAGGAAGCGCCCGATCTCGCGGCCCACCACCGCACGCAGCGCGCGCGCCAGGTGCATGGGCATGGAGGGCTGGCCGGCCGGCGGGATCAGGGTCGTTGTCTGCATGCGCTTTCCTGTTCGTCCACGCCCAGCGTGTCCAGCACTTCTTTGGGATGCAGCACGCCGTCGAGCGGGGCCAGGCCCACCACACCGTCCACATGGCTCACGAACATGGGCTGGCGCAGCTGGCCGTCCCACGCACGGAAGGTCAGGCGCGGGCCCTTGAAGCCGTCGATCACCACCGCGCCCGAGCGCAGCTTCTTGAGCTGCTGCGGCACGCCCGCCTTGGCATCGTCCACCAGCACCGCGGCCACCGCCTTGCCTGCGGCCCAGGCGGCCCAGTCGTGGCTCTGCATGGGGCGCTGCGCGAGTTTCAGGAAACGCCGCGTGAGTTGCGGTCCACCGTTGCGCTCCCACTGCGGGTGCCAGGCCTGCGCCACCAGGCCGCTGGCGCCCACCACCGGGCGCGGCCATTGGGTGGCGTAAGGCAGCGTGCGGGCGAACTCGCCGTTGGCATCCATCACCGCCACCACCTCGTGCTCGCGCTCACCCGTGAGCAGGCGCGTGTTGGCCAGGTCGCGCTCGCGCGGATCGCCGCTGAGCTTGAAGGCCTTGGTCTGTGTGATCTTCAGGCCGTAGCGTTTGGCCGCGCGGTTGAAGGCCTCGCCCATCAACACGTCGCCCGGCTCGGGGCCTTGCAGCAGCAGCACCTTGCGCCAGTTGCGCGCGGCCAGGTACTGCGCGAGCGTGTCGGCGCGCATGCTGGCGCTGGGCAGCGTGTGCAGCAGGTGCGCAGCGCAGTGCTGCGCGCGCAGGCTGTCGTCGTCCAGGCCGGTGTTGAACACCACCGCGCCGCCGAGTGCGGCGGGTGCGGCTTGCACCAGCTGGCGCAGCTCGGCCAGCGGCAGGTCGGCCACCAGGTGCTGCACCTTGGCGGCTTTCAAATCGGCCAGCGCCTTGGGCAGGGCCGCTATGTCGGGCAGCACCACGTCACGCACGGTCAGCTTTATGCCGGCCGTGTCGAGCTCGAACGCGGCCTCATCCAAAGCGAGTTGCACGCCCTGCAGCGCCCTGCCCTGCGCATGGCCGGGGTAGCCGCGCTCCATGCGGCGGTTGGCGTAGCGCGCGTCACCGGCCAGCGAGATCACCGCCAAGGTCATCGGCGTGGTGGCGGCCTGCGCTGCGGGCCAGGCCAGCGCGGCGGACAGCGCGAGCGCCGCCATCGCACCGCTGAGCGAGCGCATGCGCATCAGGGCTGCACCAGCACGCTGTGCGGCACGCGGCCCACGGCCACGGTCCGCACAGCCTTGGCGCTCGCCGTGTCGATCAGCGTCATGTCGTCCGACAGGCCGTTGGTCACATACAGCGTCTTGCCATCGGGATGCATCGTGAGGCCCCAGGCGCGTTTGCCCACCAGCACCTGGCGGCCCACCTTCTTGCTGGCCACGTCCACCTCGGCCACGTGGTTGGCCTTGCCCAGGCCGACCCACATGGTCTTGCCATCAGCGCTGAGCGTCATGCCCACGGGCGTGATGTCGGCCTCGCGCATGCCCTTCACCGCAAACTTCACCGTGGCCTTCACGCTGTGGTCCTTGGTGTTGACCACGCTCACGGTGGCGTCGAGCTCGTTGGTGACCCAGAGCTCGGTGCCGCCCTCGGCCAGCACGAAGCGGCGCGGGCGTTTGCCGACCTTGATGTTCTTGAGCACCTTCTTCTGACCGAGGTCGATGACATGAACCACGTTGGCCACCTCGGAGGTGACGTAGGCGAACTTGCCGTCGGCTGTGACCAGCACGCCTTCGGGCTCACCACCGGTCTTCACCTCGAACAGCGGCTTCTTCGTGGCCAGGTCGTAGGCGGCCATCACGTTTTCGTCCTCGATCGACACATAGACGATCTTGCCGTCGGGGCTGAGGTCAAAAATCTCCGGACTGTCCCCCAATGGAACAGTCCCGGTCATCTTGCCGGTGGCCGTGTCCACCACGCCGAGCTGGTTGCTGTCGCCGCAGCACACATAGATCTGGCTGCGGTTGGCGTTGAACATCATGTGGCGTGGCCGCTCGCAGGTGTCGATGGCCGAGAGGCGCTCGCCCTTGGCGTCGAACACGTGGATCTTGTTGTCCTTCTCACTGGAGACGTACACCTTGCCCTGCGCCTGCGCGGCCAGCGGTGAGCCCAGCGCGCAGCCGAGCACGGCGGCCCAGGCCAGGCGACGCAGGCCCTGCGGTACAGGTGCTGAAGGTACGGAACGGCTCATGGGTTTGTCTCCTTGAATTTCTTGGGTGAACGCTTCTCGTCTGCAAAAACAGTGCCAGCGCAACAGGCGTGGAAATTGCCTGCCAACCCCTGAAAAAGCGGGGTTCCAGCGCAACCCGACCCCTTCTAGAGACAAACCCTGAGACAAAACGGCACACCCGATGACACACCGCTCCACACCACCCCGCCTCGCGCAGCCACTTGCTTCGCGCAGACAGTTCCTGGCGTGGGGGGTCGGCTCTGCGCTCGGTGTTTCAGGCCTCGCACACGGCGCCATCGCGCAGGCCGGTGGCGCGTTTGCGCAGCGGCCCATCCAGCTGATCGTGCCCTGGCCCGCCGGTGGCGCGACCGACCTCACGCTGCGCATCCTCTGCGACGAAGCCGCGCCGCTGCTGGGCCAGCCCATCGTGGTCATCAACAAGCCCGGCGCAGCGGGCACCCAGGTGGCGCCGCTGCTCAAGGCCGCCGAGCCCGACGGCCACACCATCGGCCAGGTGCCCATCACCGTGTACCGCCATGCGCTCATGAACAAGGTGCCCTGGGACCCGGTGACCGACCTCAGCCCCATCGTGCAGGTCTCGGGCACCACCTTCGGCGTGCTGGTGCCGGCCAGCAGCGCGTGGAAGAGCTTCAACGACCTGCTGGTCTGGGCCAGGGCGCACCCGGGTGAACTCATCCTCGGCTCCACCGGCATCGGCACCACCGCCCACCTGGCCACCGAAGAAATCCTGCTGCGAAACAACATCCGCTACGTGCACGTGCCCTACCGCGGCACGGCCGACCAGATGCTCGGCGTGGCCGGCGGCCAGGTGATGGCGGGCGTGAACTCCACCGGCTTCGCGCCCTGGGTGGACCAGGGCAAGCTCCGCTTGCTCGCCATCTTCAGCGCGCAGCGCAGCCCACGCTGGCCCGACGCGCCCACGCTGCGCGAGCTGGGTTACGAACAGTCCGTCTACACCTCGCCCTGGGGCCTGGCCGCGCCGCACGGCACACCCGAGCCCGTGGTGCAGCGCCTGCACGACGCGTTTGCCAAAGCCATGCAGAGCGAGCGCCACCTGCAGGAGCTGGCCCGCTACGACCAGACGCTGGACTACCTCAACACCCGCGACTACCGCCAGGCTGTGTTGGACACGGTGGAGCGCGAGAAGCGACTGCTGCAGCGCATGAATCTGCTGGCCAGAACCCACGGCGCCTGATCCCGATGACCGAACCCGCCACCCTGCTCCACGCCCACCAGCTGCACAAGGCCTACGGCGCCAAGCCCGCGCTCAAAGGTGTGGACGTGACCCTGCGCGCCGGCGAAATGGTGGCCCTGCTCGGCCCCAACGGCGCGGGCAAGTCCACCCTGCTGCAGTTGCTCACCGGCCTCTTCACGCCCGACCAGGGCAGCATCGAAGTGCTGGGCCACGACATGCGCCAGCACCCCAGCCGCGCGCTCGCCGGCCTGGGCGTGGTGTTTCAACAAAGCGCGCTCGACATGGACCTGAGCGTGATGGCCAACCTGCACTTCCACACCGACCTGCACGGCATGCCTCGCAAGCTGGCCAACGCACGCATCGCCACGCTGCTGGACACCATGGGCCTGGCCGACCAGGGCAAGGCCGTGGTGCGCAGCCTCTCGGGCGGCACACGCCGCAAGATCGAACTGATCCGCGCGCTGCTGCACGAGCCCCGCGTGCTGCTCATGGACGAAGCCACCGTGGGCCTGGACCCGGCCTCACGCCAGCAACTGCTGGACACCGTGCGCGGCCTGTGCCAGAGCCGAGGCATGGGCGTGCTGTGGGCCACCCACCTGATTGAAGAAACCCGGCACGCCGACCGGCTGATGCTGCTGCACCAGGGAGCAGTGCGGTTTGAGGGCTCCACCGCCGAGTTCATGGCGCAGAGCGAGGGCGGGGATTTTCAGGCGGAGGTGTTGAAGCAGTTGGGGCGAGGGACGGTTTGAGGGAGAGTGGGCACACGCGATGGTTGGACCAATGCTGTTAGCCTCACATGGTCGGCAATCGCGCCCCATTTACAAGTGAATTCATCATGACCAGCCCGCTGTACACCGCCTCCGTTCCCGTCTTGCAGCAGATGCTGCACGCCCTATCGGATGTGCTCAAGAAAGCCGAAGACCACGCCACGCAAAAGAATATCGATCCCAATGCTCTGCTCCAGGCGCGGCTGTTTCCCGACATGTTGCCGCTGATACGTCAGGTACAGATCGCCGCAGACTTCTCCAAGGGGATTGCCTCCCGCCTGGCGGGTGCCGAGGTGCCGTCCTGGCCCGACACCGAGGTCAGCTTCGCGGACCTGCAAGCATTGATCACCAAGGCTTTGGCCCATATCGGCTCCTTCAAGCCTGATCAATTTGATTCAAGTGAGAGCCGCGAGATCGTATTGCGCCCCGGCACCCCCAAGGAAAAGAAGCTGATGGCCACCGCTTATCTACTGCACTACGGTCTGCCGCAGTTTTTCTTCCACGTGACCACCGCCTATGCCATCTTGCGCCACAGCGGCATTGAGATCGGTAAACGCGACTACATGGGTGCTTATTGACACTGGACGCCCGACCCGTTTCGGGCGTCCGACGTCGGTTTGTGGATGGCGGTATTGCAGCGATTGCCGTCGGTCGCGGCCGGGAGCTGGGTTCACGGAGCCTGGCACGAAGCTGTCATCGGCCCACTTGCCAGTGCGTCAGCATTAATGACCGGTATCGAAGGAGCTGCAGTCATGCAGCATGGCAGGCCGCAATTTGCCCCGCCAACTCGCGGTTGAGTGTCAGCAGAATGAAGGGCCGAACTCACGCTGCCGACCCCAAGGAGTCAATCGAAGATTCAAACAAATTGCTCGGAACCTGCCGTTGAGATCTGCGGCCGGCGACCGGCGACACCCGCTGCATTGGCACCGTTCAAGCGCTGTTGGGCATGAACCGCAGACTTGACTTGATACCTGTGCCGAACAGGGCGTCCCGCTGGCGTTCAGCACATCTCACGCACTGCTAGGCAGCGCAGGCGCTAAAGCAGCGTGTACGTCTGATAGGCGCCGTAGCAGAAGGGCTGGCGACGCATCACGTCGATCTGACTCAGCGCGGCTGCGGACAATTCGACGTCGGCGGGAAGCGAATGAAGGAGCAACTCGGCCAGCTCGCTTGACGGCATCTCGTGCAACATGGCGAGTGCCGTGCTAACCGCTTGCGACGCGGTCACGCCATCGAGTCGCTGCGCGAGGAGCGTCGTGAATACGAGGTTGAAGCGATCGAGGATTTCCCACGAGGCGGCGACGACTTCGCACTCCCCGTTGACCAGGAACACGGTGGGGAACCCGATGAGATCGTGGGTGCGGAACGCACTTTGAAAATTGTGATTGACCAGACCGCCGCTGTGGCAGGTGCCCAGAACGACCAAGCGATGAGGCCAACGGAATGCGACTTCCTGGATCGCCGCCAAACTCATGCTGCTGTGGTCTCCAACGCCTGCCATGTCTGCGAAATAGGGATCCCTGAACAGCGCTACAGACATCCCGTGGTGTGCGAGGACGAGCGAATCGACCGACGCCATGCGCTCGGAAAACTCCTCCCAGGTCGGCTTCTCAAGCAGCGTTCCGGCGGCACCGGAGCCCTCGAAAAAGCTCTCCACGTCCGCTCGATCAAAGGACAGGTTCGAGCCAGGCTCGATGATTCCCAGGCACGTACGGGGCGCTCCGGTGTGGCGTCGTGCAGGAAATAGCGCGAGGCACGTGCGAACCTCGAATTGACCTGCGGCCATCTTCGCCCGAATGGCTGGATTCCCCAGCGCTATCAGGCCGATCGGCGTCAAGTCCATCTTGTCCGGAACGAAGATCACGCCCTTGCAGCCTTCACCTGCAAGTTCGCCGAGGATCGGGCGGAGCGAGGCCAGCAGTGCGGCCTGATACGTGGCAGCGGCCTTGGCCAGCGCTGCTTTTTGTTGCGGCTCAAACCGGTGCCGCAACAACATCTCGGAGAACGCCTTCGTGTCGGCTCCCGGAAGGTCACCGAACATGTACCTGTCACCGATGAGGAGCAGTACTTTCCGTCCTCCAGTGAGCATGTTCACAAGGATTGCGTAGCCTTCTGCCAAGCGCCTACTGATGAGTTCTGCCGCACTTCGCGACGAGGCTTGTTCAAACGGCCTGCTGAAGCCGTGGTCAAGGCAGACCTTGTCTGCGTACTCGGCGAGATCGCGCCACGGGTCAGGAAAGCTAGCCGACGACATGGGGTCGTCGGCCCTCTCGCGCAAGCCGTAGAGATGGGGCGCGCCGTGGTTCGCGAGCCGCGAGACCAGCCGGTCCAGTTGGTCCCTTTCAAGGACCGAGAGCTTCATCGCGATGGCTCGCGTCCATTCGAGGAAGTGCAGCCAATCCGACATGCGATTAGCTCGAGTTGCCGCGATCACCGTGACGACATCCTCAGATTTTCCAGACGGGGCCAACCCTGTAAGGATGCCTTCGATGCGCGGCACGTACCGCTCCCTGATGCCGCGCCGGTAGTGCAGCTTCTCCACAAGTCCGACTGCGGCGTCGAGATTCTTAACTGCGTTCCGCAGGCACGTGGCAGCCTCATCGAGATTGCCGTGATGCACGGCACTCTTTGCGGCGATGAGCTCCAACTCCAATGGATGTTCGGGGTCCAGCGTGGTGAGCGTTGAGAGGATTTCACGGGCTTCAGCCATGCGCAGTTCCGACTGCGAGCGATCGCCTAGCTCGCGAAGGCAGGCTGAAAGGTTGATCAGTACGGCAATGCGCATTGAGCCGTCCTCCTCCATGACGGCCAGGGCTTCCTCAAAGCCGCCTCTTGCCGCACCGAGATCTCCCGTCTGAAACAGCGTGGTCGCGCGGTTGACCATCATCGACATCGGCATCGCAATCCCGGCGTCGGCGCAGTTCTGCCTGACCGTCGTCCAGACGTGATCCGCGCTGGCGTGGGCCTCCTTTTGCAGGTAAATGCCATGAAGAGCAGATACGGCGTCCAGATACTGCCTCGTGAGCCTCTGATCGCGCGCCAACACCTGCGCGTCAGTCAGCGTCCGGATTGCCGCCGGGTACGCGCCGAAATCAGCGAAGAGGTGCGCCGCGGTGATCTGTGTTTCGATCACCTTATCAGGCATGCCCAAGTGCGTGTACAAGCAAACGATCAGGCGCAGGAGATGCAAGACATAGTCGGGATTGGCACGGCCGGGCAATAGGCGGCTGATGTTTTCGGCGGCCCCGCGAGATGCGTGCGTCGTGCCATGCTCGGCCGTCACCGTGATGAGTTCCTCAAGGTACATCCTGGCTTGTTCGACATCACCGGACAAGCAGCTTGCGCAGAGAGCAGTATTCAACGCATCGGCGAAGGACCATGGCCTCTCTGCGGCGCGCAGGATCTGGACGGCAAGATGCGAGCAAATCCTTGCGTCATCGGAGTCCTGAATCGTACGGTGAAACGTGTCGTCTATTTCGTCGAGCTCGAAATCGGACTCCTCGTCTGCCACGAGGGCGCGGAAGTGGGATTCGAAGGTGGTCGGGTTGAAGTCGATCATCAGTGGCGCAGGCGGGTTATAGACAACTTGCTAAGTCAGGGAACGGTTGCGCACGCTCAGTGAGTTCAAGTGTGCTCGCTGTAGCGGACAGGTAATTTCGGAATCTTGGAGTTGTGCTTCAGATTGGCTGTTGGTCCTTTACTCGTCATACTTTCAATTGACAACAACGCCAAGGGACCGTCTGGACAGGTCCGTTCTTGTGGGCACCCAAGAAGCGGGTGCGCGGCCTGTGCGGAACGGCACGCATATCATTGTTCAAGATAAACACACAGGAGAAGCCGTGAAGCTCGTTTCGTTTCAGGTTCAAAACTACCGATCCATCAATGACAGTGGTGAGATCGCTGTTTCTCGGATGACCGCCCTGTTGGGAAGAAACGAGAGTGGGAAGTCAAATCTTTTGCGGGCACTTCACAGTTTGAATCCGATAGAGGGGTTCGCTCCCCTGACACCGATCAAAGATTTCCCCCGACATAGACGGCTAGAGGAGTGCACAGACAACACGCCTGTGTTGTCAACAACATGGGCTCTCGATGATGACGACAAAACAGCTTTGTTGGAGGAGCTCCCTCGCGCCACAGAGGTGACGAAAGTGACTGTCAGTCGCCAGTATGGAAAAACAAGATCCGTCGGATTCCCCGAGTTAAAGGTCATTCCATTTGACGAAAACGACGTCAAAATCAAGGTGAAAAAGGTTGCAGCGGCAGTGCGCGCATTGGCGCAGAAGCAGGAGTCGCCCGCTGCATTGGACGCAGCAGCTGAAGCCTACGAGACTGAAGCGCAGGCAACGAAGTCCCGCGACTCATGGGCAGCAAAAGCGGTTGCAGCAGCTAAAACCCTGCGGACCGCGCTGGCAGGTGTGGACGTTGAATTGACTGAAAAGCAGGAGGAGGTGCTTTCAGAGTTGGAAGACTTAGCCGACAGTATCGCAAGTGACAAGGATGCCCAGCAGAAGGCACGCAGTTGGGTTGTCGGTGCCATTCCAAAGTTCATCTACGTGGATGAGTATCCGGAACTCGATGGTCACCAAGACATCGCAGCCTATGTTCAGCGTACATCACAGGGTCGAGTCGGTGATTCAGATAGGAACTTCGAGAAGCTATGCAAAGTCGCCGGACTAAAACCCGACGGGCTTCAAACCCTTCTTAGCCAGGGTGATCACGAGACACGGAATCAACTTGCGAACCGTGCAAGTGCAGTTGTCACAGGTGAAATAAAGCGACTATGGAAAGACCGCGCGCTCAAGATCCGATTCAACTTGGACGCCAACCACCTAGACACGATCATTTCCGATCCTACAAGTACCTATGACGTCGAGGTCAACCTCAACGAACGAAGCCGCGGATTTCAGTGGTTTTTTGCCTTTTACATCACATTTTCGGCTGACACCAACGGTGGTCACGCAGAGGATGCAATCATTTTGCTTGACGAGCCCGGCTTGTATTTGCACGCGAAGTCACAGTCCGACCTCCTGCGCCATCTGGATGTGGATTACTCCAATCAGATTCTTTACTCCACGCACTCGCCGTTCATGGTCCCTACCCATGCGCTGGATTCGGTGCGGACAGTCAACATCACAGAGGAATATGGGACGACTGTGACCAACGACCCCACAGGGGATGCGCGAACGCTGTTTCCATTGCAGGCTGCGCTCGGCTATGACCTCGCACAGAGTCTATTTGTCGGCCCCAACAACCTTGTCGTCGAGGGAGTCACTGACTATTGGATCTTGAGCGCCATCAGCGCATTTGCTGCGGAGAAGGGTCGGACCACCTTGAACCAAGCACTCACCATGACGCCGGCGGGTGGTGCGCAGAAAGTTTCGTACATGGTGGCGCTTTTGACGTCCGAGTCTCTCAATGTGTTGGTGCTACTTGACACAGAGCGCGATTCGAAGGCGACCAAGGACGAGCTTTTGAAGGCGAGGCTTATTCGCGATCAGAACGTCGTTTTCGTCTCAGAAGCGTTTGCCTCGCCACCGAAAGAGGCGGACATTGAAGATCTGCTAGACCCAGGGGTCTACGAGGCATTGGTTCGGGAAAGCTACGCCACTGAACTCAAGGGAAAGACGTTGAAGCTCAACTCGAACATCCCACGAATCGCCAAACGTGTGGAAGCTGGACTTGCAGATTTGGAGATCGCCTTTCACAAGACTCGCCCGACGCGACTGTTTCTCAAGAAAATGGCGTCCGAGCCAGAAAAGGTGCTGCCGGACCAGAGCCTTTGTGGGTTTGAAGCTCTGTTCGCGCTTATCAATGGCCGACTTGACAAACAAGTCTCGCGCAGTTCAAGGCCTTTCGAAGGCTGAGCCTTGATATCGGGCGGAGTATGCGCCTGTTTTGAGGCTCACACACCGGCCGCAATGGATCGGCAGATCCAGTTCACCTCGTGATCACCCGGTCATTTGGAAACGGACTGCGGCAACACCTTGTCGAGTTCCTGGTCTAGGAGGCACAGCGGTCCTCCGGAGCGCTTGCCGTCGAATGCCCGGTGGTCAACGCAGCTGTCTTTCGGGACCCCGGTCGCCAGTGACTAGGTTCAGTCTGAAGCTGGCTTATGCGTCGAAGTTCTGCCGTGCAGCAATCGCTGCGGCTAAAGTCGGACCGATCACCCAACAGTGCCTGTGCACTCTCTTCTTTCCCCACCCTTTGCCCCATGAAAACACGTCTTCAAATCGCCGCCTTCCTGGCCACCCTGTCGGTCATCTCTTCTGTTCATGCGCAAACGACGGCTGCCCTCCCAGCCAACAAAGTCCTCCCTTCAGGCGTCGCTTTGAAATGGACCACGGCCGGAACGGGTGAAAAGCCCTTGGCCACCGATACCGTGCAGGTGCACTACCGCGGCACATTGACCGACGGGAAAGAGTTCGACAGCTCATTCAAACGCGGCGAGCCCGCCACCTTCCCGCTCAACCGCGTCGTGCCCTGCTGGACACAAGCGTTGCAGGAAATGAAAGTGGGCGACACGGCTGACGTGACCTGCCCACCGGCCACGGCCTACGGCGAGCGGGGCATTCCCGGCGTGATCCCGGGCAACAGCGTTCTGGTGTTCCAGGTGCAACTGCTGGCTGTGAAGAGAAACTAAACGGCTTCGCTCTGGCCTGCCTACGATCCATCGGCTCGTTGCCGGAGCAAGGCCTGGCCCGCCTTGATGCGCGCCCCGCTCTCGATACCGGGCACCGGGTCCAGGCCGGGCGGTGAGAGCACGATGATGGTTGAGCCGTGTTCGAACCAGCCCATCTCCTCGCCCTTGGCCATGCGGGCGGCGCAGGGGATCACGTTCGGGCCGGGCCAGCGCAGGTGCAGCAGGATGTTGAGCCAATGCAGGCGGATGCTCGCCACCAGCACCGCGGCCACCGGCACCAGGATCAGCGGGGCATCGCCCAGCGCGGGCAAGCGGCATTCGATGACAGCGCGCTCGTTCTTGCAGAACAGGCGCTCCACGCGTTTGAGCGCGATGGGGTTGACGTTCCAGGTGTCACCGCTGATGTAGGTCACCCGGTCCACGGCCAGCGCATGCGGGGCATGGAAGCGGTGGTACATGGCCGAGGTGAGGCGCAAGGTGGTGTAGCGCCCGCCCTGCATGCGCTGCGCCATGTCTTCGGAGCGCAGCAACTCGCGCAACGGGTAGGGGAAGCCCTTGGCCTGCAGCACGTCGGTGCCATCGATCGGCCCGCAGGCGCCCACGATGGCGTCACTGGGGCTGCACACCACGGCTGGGTCGGGATCAAAGGGGCGCAGGCCGGGTTTGAGTTCCCGCGTGAAGCACTCGCGCAGGCTCTGAAACCGCTGCTGTTTGGCCTCGCTCAGGTCGAGGTCGGTGAACAGCCGCCACACCGCGATGGAGAGCCGCGTGAGCACAGGGCTCTGGATGCGGCTGAACCAGCCCATGAAACGGGTGGCCGCCACGCGCGGTATCCGGTTGGTGAGGAGGAAGTTGAGATCTTCGTTGAGAAGGAATTTTTCGCGCCAGACGTTTTTGTTCATGGTTCTGTCAAAGGAATGATCTACAAATGTCACACCTTCACTTTTCAGGTGTGTGTCAGATGTCCACCGCATGGGTTCTTTCAGCCAGCGCACTGGCAGCTTCCTTTCCTTTCGTGCACCAGCGCATCCAGCTGTCGCGGGCAAAGCACCGCTCGCTGGCGGGGCATTCGCTCATGGCCAAGCGCCTGGCGCGCTGGTTGCCCGGCTACAGCTACGCCGAGGACCGCTTCTTCGCGGCCGACGGTGCACCGCCCGGTGTGGCGGCCCAGCGCAAGGCGGCCTTCTATCGGCTGTCGGCTCAGCTGAACGCAAAGGCTCCGCAGGGGCTGGCACTCACCGCACAGCTTCGCAGTGGACTGCCGGACCTGCAGTTCACCGGCCGGTACCGCGTGCCGTTCCAGTTCAGCGAACTGGTGCGTCAACACCTGGCGCTGCCCGCGTTCTGGGCGCAGGCCGCCGGCGTTGGTCTGACCGACATCGACGGCAACCACTGCTTCGACCTGACCGGCTCCTACGGCGTCAACGTCTTCGGTGTCGACTTCTACAAGGCCACCATGGCCGAAGGCGCCGAACTGGGCGCCGCGCTGGGGCCGGTGCTGGGCGGTTACCACCCCTGCGTGGCCGACAACGTCGAGCGGCTGAAAGCCATCTCGGGCCTGGATGCCGTGTCGTTCCACATGTCCGGCACCGAAGCGGTGATGCAGGCGGTGCGTCTGGCGCGTTTTCACACCGGCCGCAAGAAGCTGGTGCGCTTTTGCGGCGCGTACCACGGCTGGTGGGACGACGTGCAGCCTGGCCCCGGCAACCCGATGCCGCCGGGCCACACCTACACGCTGAAAGACATGGACGAACGCAGCCTGAACGTGCTGCGGACCCGAAAGGACATTGCCTGCGTGCTGGTGAACCCGCTTCAGGCATTGCACCCGAACCGCAATGCACCGGGCGACTCGACGGTGATGACCGCACGCCAGAGCGATCCCGCCGATCAGAAGGCCTATGCACAGTGGCTGGCGCGTTTGCGCGAGGTCTGCACCGAACGCGGCATTGCGCTGATCTTCGACGAGGTCTTCGTGGGATTCCGGCTCGCGCGCGGCGGGGCCCAGGAACACTATGGCGTGCAGGCCGATCTGGTCACCTATGGCAAGACGCTCGGTGGCGGCCTGCCGGTGGGCGTGGTCTGTGGCAAGGCCGGCTGGATGCAGCGGTTTCGCCCCGAACGCCCGGCCGACATCTGCTTCGCCCGCGGCACCTTCAATGCGCACCCCTACGTCATGGGCGCGATGAACGCCTTCCTGCGACGGTTGGAGACGCCTGAAGTCCAAGCCATTTACGACGGACTGGACGAACGCTGGCAGAACCACCTCACCCGTTTCAACCACGCGCTGCAGCAGGCCGATGTGCCGGTTCGGGTGGCCGGGCTCTCCAGCATCTGGACCGTGAACTTCACGGCACCTTCGCGCTACCACTGGATGCTGCAGTTCTACCTGCGCGAGCAGGGGCTGGCGCTGAGCTGGGTTGGCACCGGCCGCATGGTCTTCAGCCTGAACTACAGCGACCAGGACATGGCCGAGGTGCTTCGGCGCTTTGTGCTGGCCTGCCAGCGGATGACCGAGGACGGCTGGTGGGCCAACCCCACCGGGGCAACGGCCCGGGACCTGCAGCGGCAGGTGGTCAAGGAAATGTGGCGCGCCCGCTGGAGCGGACGCGCCTGAGGGATTCAGCTGGCCCGCGGTCCCGGCTCCATCCACTCACCGCGCAACAACTGCAGCGGCGCGCGGTGGTACAGCATGATGTCGTGAAACGGGTCGGTCACGATCTTGCTGGCCCACACCAGACCCGTGCGCAGATCCTTCAACACCCACAGCTGCATGACGCGGAATGCCAGACCACCAACACCCACCCAGAGCCACATCCAGCCGACGTTGTGCGCGAGGCCAAACAAGTCGGTGTGGGGCTCCATCAGGCCGAAGAGGTCAGGCTGCGCCACCAGGAGCAGCGGCGACGCTGCCCAGATCACCATCAACACCACCTTGCGCTGGAGGTTGTAGCCCACCTTGACGGCCTCTTTGTACGCATGCGTGGCCTGGTTGATCTCGTCGTAACCCTTGGGTTCGAAAAAGAAGTGGCCCGCCTGGCGGCTCACCATGGACACCAGCCAGGCCACCAAGGCGGCCAACGCTGGATCGGTGAACAACAAGGCGTAGGCCACCAGGAAGCTCAACGCGCTGAGCAGGTGCAGGCTCTGGTTGATGCGGCTGTGGTGGTAATAGCGGTGGTCGTCCCAGCGCTGTGTCTCGAGCTCTTTGAAAAACGTGTTCATTCAATTCCTCTTGTTCAGTCACGGAGAGGCCCGATCACAATGAACGAACCTGCATTGGATGGTCGGGCGTCTAAATGAAACGACGGTGACATCAACCGAGACATTCCGATGACTTCTCAGGTTGTTGTTTGGCCGCAGTCTGTCACGCAACTGTTATCGCAAGCGATGAACATCTTCCCCATGAACACATCCGACGTCTGCGACGCCCTGCTGGTCGAACACCTGCCTGTGCCACGACCCAGCCTGCGGGTTGCCGTGGTCACCGAGACGTATCCGCCCGAGGTCAATGGTGTGGCTGTCACGTTGCAGCAACTGGTGCAGCGGCTGCAGGCCAGCAACCACCAGATCCAGTTGATCCGACCACGCCAGCCCCTGACCGACAAGGATCGCGATGCCACCTCGGATGAACTGCTGGTTCGGGGGCTGGAGATTCCCCGGTATCCGCAGCTTCGCCTGGGCATGCCGATCAAGCGCGCACTGCTCGCGCAATGGACGCGGCAACGGCCCGACCTGGTGCATGTGGCCACGGAAGGTCCTCTGGGCTGGTCGGCCGTGCAGGCCGCTCGCAAGCTCCGGCTGCCGCTGAGCACCGACTTCCGGACCAACTTCCACGCTTACAGCCAGCACTACGGCATCGGTTGGCTTCGCAAGCCGATCGCCGCCTACCTTCGCAAATTTCACAACCTGGCGGATTGCACGATGGTGCCGTCGAGCGACCTGCTGCAAGACCTGTCGGCCCAAGGCTTCGAGCGGCTGATGGTGGTGGCCCGAGGTGTGGACGCCGCCAGATTCTCACCCGTGCACCGCAGCGAGGCCCTGCGCGCGCAGTGGGGCGTCACGCCCGATCAGCCGGTGCTGCTCTCGGTGGGCCGGCTCGCCCGCGAAAAGAACCTCGATCTGCTGGCGCGCAGCTGGAACGCGATGCGCGCCGTGCGGCCCGATCTCAAGCTGGTGGTGGTGGGTGACGGACCCTCACGCAACGCCCTGGCACAAGCCTGCCCCGACGCATTGATGGTGGGAGCGCAGAGTGGCGACGGGCTGGCTCGACACTACGCCAGCGCCGACCTGTTCGTCTTCCCCAGCGTGACCGAGACCTACGGCAATGTCACACCCGAGGCACTCGCCAGCGGATTGGCGGTGCTGGCCTTCGACTATGCCGCCGCGGCCGAACTGATCCGGCATGGCGACAACGGCTTGCTGGCCCCCCGTGGCGATGAGGCGGCATTCCTTCGGAACGCTGTTGAACTGATGAGCAACCCCGGGCTTGTCCGGCAACTGCGCGAGCGCGGCCGCGCCACCACGCTCACGCAAGACTGGGAGCAGATCGTGCGCCAGGTTGAGGGTGTGTGGCACCACATGGTGGCCGCGCGTCACTCGGCTGCGCGGGCTTGAGGAGACCGCGCCGCCCGATGCCCTGGTAAACGAAGCCGAGCGCATCCATCAGGGCCGGGTCGTAGAGGTTTCGGCCGTCGAAGATGACACGTCCGCGCATGCTGCGGGCCATGGCATCGAAGTCCGGGTTGTGGAAACACTTCCACTCCGTCAGCACCAGCAGGGCATCGACGTCGGCCACAGCTTCGAGTGGGGAATCGACAAATTTGAGGCCATCCATCTCGCCCACCGGTCGCCCCAGATCGGCGCTGAGCGCGCGCTGTGCCTCGCTCGAAGCCACCGGGTCGTGCACCAGAACCTCGGCACCCAGACTCAGCAGCTCGGGGATCACGATGCGGCTGGGCGCGTCGCGCATGTCGTCGGTGTTGGGCTTGAAGGCCAGCCCCCACACACCCAGGCGCAGCCCGCGCAAATCCGAGCCGAAGTGCGCGCAGACCCGATCCACCAGAACCTGCTTCTGCTCATGGTTCACCGACTCGGTGGCCTCGACCACGCGCATGCGCAAGCCATGCGCGGCCGCTTCGTGGATCAGCGCGCGGGTGTCCTTGGGAAAGCAGCTGCCCCCATAGCCCGTGCCGGCGTACAGGAAGCCGTGGCCGATCCTGCTGTCGGATCCGATGCCCCGGCGCACGGAGTCGATGTCGGCGCCCAGGGCGTCGGCCAGATGCGCCATTTCGTTCATGAACGAGATCCGCGTCGCCAGCATGGCGTTGGCGGCGTACTTGGTCATTTCAGCACTCGCCACATCCATCCACAGACTGCGCTCGTGATGGCGGTTGAACGGGGCATAGAGCCGGGTCATCAGGCGCCGGGCCGCTTCGCCGGCCTCTCCGGGGGGCAGACCGATGACGATGCGGTCCGGGCGCATGAAGTCGTCCAGCGCAGCACCCTCCTTGAGAAACTCCGGGTTGGACACAACAGCGAAATCCAGCGCATCCAGGCCCCTGGCTGCCAGCGCGCTGCGCAGGACCTGCTCCACACGCCCTCCGGTGCCCACCGGGACGGTCGATTTGTTGACCACCACCTTGAAGTCGGTCATGTGTTGACCGATCTGCGCGGCCACAGCCAGCACATGCTGCAGATCTGCCGATCCGTCTTCCTGCGGTGGCGTTCCCACCGCGATGAAGATCACCTCGGCATGCCGCACCGCAACCGCGATGGACGTGGTGAAGCGCAGACGTTCGGCGTTGCAGTTTCGCTGCAACAGATCCTCAAGACCGGGCTCGAATATCGGCACACCGCCGGCCTGCAGCACCGCGACACGTCCGTGGTCGCGATCCACGCAGATGACGTCATTGCCCAGCTCCGCCAGGCAGGTCGCGGTGACCAGACCCACATACCCTGCACCCACCACTGCGATCTTCATGGCTGTTCTCCGTTGGTTGGAGAACATGCTGCAAGCCCAAGATGAAACTGCCTTGGCAAAGCGATGACAGATGCGTGAAACGGGGGTCTGGCAAGCACAGGCCCCGTGTGCGCGCCACCGCGTGGATACCACGCTTCAGCCAGCCACCCCGGTCTTCACGAGCCCGCGCGCTGCCGAGCGGGCTTCCGATGCAAAGTGAGTGAGAGCGCGGCGAGTGCAGCGGCCAACAGCAACAGCGAGCCGGGCTCGGGCACTTCCACCGCTGCTTCGGTGATCGTCAATATCGCATCGCTGGGGCCGGTCAACCCATAACTGATGTAAGTGCCCAGATGGTCGAAGGGGCCAACGAATGAATAAATGATCGAGATGAGCGGCGATCCTCCGGGGAAATTCATCTCGATGCCTGACACCACAAATCCTGGGGACATGAAGTTCACCGAGTCCAGCGTTTCATCCGCCAGGTTGTTGATCACATCGAACAAGTCTGCGGACTGCAGGACTGTGGGGGAGGTCAGGAAATCGGTTGTCGTGAACTTGAACTCGACCGGGTTCGAGGTGAACGAATAGACCAGAGCCGCCTGGGCGCCGGTACACAGGCCGAGCAGCAACATCAAGGTCGTGAGGGTACGTTTCATGAAGATCATCCTTGTTCTGATTGAAGATTCTGGAACGCGAGCAACTTGGATGCCAATGGGAAAATTGCTTGCGTATTCAACGTTCCCGTTCCAACTTCAACTTTGAACACCATGCCCGCTGTAAAGAATGGCGACGGACATGACCGTGTTCGGGTGATGGCAGTGGGAGGGAGTGGGCGTGGACGTTCCCTGCTGCGTAGTGCGCGACGTCGCGTTACGCGCGCTCACGCGAGATAAGCTGGTGCAGCAGACGCAGGCGGCTGGCCAATTCGGTGCAAAGGCTCTGCATGATTTGCTGCGCCACTTCAGGGTGCTGCTGGCTGAGAACTTCGAACCTTTCCCGACTCATCGCCAGCGAGACCAGGGGCTCGACAGCCACCACATCGGCAGCGCGGGGCGTGGCATCCAGAAACCCCATTTCGCCGAGAATGGCGCCGCTGTTCACACCAGCCAGGCGAATCGTGCCGCCCTGTATCAGCACATCGGCCCGGCCGCTGGCCACCACATGCAGATCACGCGTTGTCTCCCCCATGGTCAACACATGCTCACCGGCTGCGTAGTGGCGGCGCGCAAAACAGTCCAGCACCAAGGCCTGCGCAGTGGGGTCCAGGTCGCCGACCAGGGCGTGCAGGTGCGAAACATCGCTGTCCTGCGCATCCGCGCTGGGGCGCTGTTCGTCCAGCAGCTGGTTCTCGCAAACTTCCAGGGCGCGATCCATGTCGGCATACGCCCTGTTGTCGCCCGCGCGGGCACAGTGGAGCACACGAACGCCTCGCAGCGCCACGGATTTCTCGAAGCGCTCCAGCATGAGCGCCAGCGTGGTGTCGTGCGAGACCACGGCACGCCAGTCCAGGATCAGCCACTGCGGCTGCGCCCGGTGCGGCAACAGGGCCTCGATTTCAGCGCGCAGGCTTCGCGCCACACCAAAATACAGCGCCCCCTGCAGCCGCAGGCACAGGATGCGCTCGCCATGCTGCATCAGCAACGCGGAGTCACTGGCAGAGCGCGCGCAGTTGGAGCGCCAGGCCCGGCCATCCTTCACCTCCTTGATCGGGCTTTTCCCGTTGCGCCTGGCAAACAAAATGAGGCCCAGCACCATGCCGGCCAGCAAGGCAGCCACCATGTTGACCATCGCACCCAAAAGCGTGACCAGAACGACGATCAACAGGTCTTCACGCTGCAGGGCACCGATGGCCTGGCGCGCGCGGGGCTGAAACAGATAGCGCCAAGCCAGCGCCACACTGGGTGCGTCCACCAAGTCCTGGACGAGAAACAGCAGCAAGCCGATCACAGCCGCGGCGGGCACCCACGAAAGAAAGCCGAGGCCATAAAACAGCAGTGCCAGCACCGAAAACACGAACAGTGATCCTGTGCTCAGTCCGCCCGACCGCATGGCGACCATGGCCGCGCTCGGGGTGCCGCTCATGGGCGCGGAACCCAGGCAGGCACTGACGATTTGTCCCGCGGACAGGAGCATCAGCTGCCGCCTGTCCGGCAGCGGCTTGTCGTCCGCCTGTGAAACTGTCTCGACGGCCGTGATGGTGTTCAGGAACACCACCACCCCCAGCAAGGTGCTCGCCACCACCATGTGCAGGAGCACGGAACCGAGGGCGCCCCGGGACGGATCCAGAACGCTCCAGTCCAGCAAGGCGACAGGCAAGACCCATTGCGTGTCGGAAGGGAGGATGGATGGCAACGGATGCCCCCATCGCGTGAGCACGTAGGCCACTGCGCTGGCCGCCGCCAGGCCCAGCACACCGGCGGGCAGCTTGCGGTTGAAGCTGCGCGCCGCGTAAGCGACACCGAAACACACCGCGGCGATCACCAGCGAAGGCCAGGCCGCGCCGTACGGGCCGGCAAGCAAGGCCAGGATCAGCCCTCCCTGCGTGAGGAGCAGGATCAGCGCGGTGGCGTTGAGGAATCCAGCGAACACCGGCGCCGGTATGAAGCGCGTCATGCGTTGGAGCCGGAACGCGTAGAACACGGGCTGCAGCACTGCCGCACCAATGCAGACCATCACCACCAGCGTGAGGCGGGTCACCGGTGTGTCGGCCAAGCCCCATGCCTCCAGCCGCGGCACAAAGCTGTCGATGAAGCCCGCCAGCAGCGAAACCTCGAAGAAGCGCGTGTAGTACGTCAGGGGACGCTGCGAGAAAGCGGCGCACAGGTTGGTGATCGCGATCGCCCCGAACATCGCCAGCATCAGGGGCGCCGTCATCTCGGGACCGATCTTGTAGGCCATGAATCCCAGCGCACCCAGGGTCACGGGGAGGCTGCTGCCCAGGGTTTCAAGCCCGGTGGTGAAAGGTTTCAGCATCTGCTTGTGCCAGGGGCTTGCGCAAATCGCCTTGTGCGCTAGTACTGGACGCTGGCCGAGATGGTGCGGGAATAGTCTTTCATGGTGTCCGAAACCTCAAGCGGCATGAAGTTGGGCATCACGGCAGCGACCTTGGCCGCGACCAGGCGCAAATCCGCATGGAACTTCTCTTGCGCCTGCAGCAACGGCAGCGAGGTGAAAGCGTACGTGGTCTGCACCAGGTTCGGATAGATCGTTGCGGGCTTCAAGAACAGTTCCTGCGTCATCTCGGCCCGGTACAGATCATCGGGGGGGCACACGTCACCCACCAGTTTCACGGCAGCGCCATCGGACAGGTGTTGGGGCGGTGGCACCCGCAGCCGGAGGAACTTCCAGGCCGCCAGGGTGGTGCCTACAACGGGGGGCGTTGGGGGCTTTGCGGGGGTGACGTCGTGGGTATAGCTGTAGTGATCGGCGGCGTGCGATACCGTCACGTCCCACATGTAGACCGCCAGCGCCCTGGTCAGGACACCGGGCTGGAAAATCGCCTTTCCATCGGGAAATCCGTGAAGCTGTGCGCTGATGTAGTTCGCCCAACGCTCCACGTAGATGTCGTTTGGACAGGCTCCCAGGATCTCTTTCTCCACTGTTTCGCAGAAGCCCAGGAACGCATCGAAATACAGACGCAGGCAGTGTCCGTAGGGCAGGCTGCCATCCATCCATGGGTTCATGTAGTCGTATTGCGGGTACAGGCCCGGGGGATTCGGAAGACCCGCGTAGCCGGCGCCGAACAGACGTTTGATCACCAGACCCGTGGCGGTGAGCGGGTCGAACCAGGTGCCTTGCGGGTTGCTGCTGAGGACGCCGTCTTCCGTTTCAAGAACAGCGTTGTTCACGGCCAATGCATAAGCGCTGTGCGGATGCAGCAGCTGGAACAGCGGGTGGTTGCGTGGCACAGCGGTCTTGGTGATCGCGTTCACGGTGTCCATCGGAAAATGCAGGGCCGGGTGCACCACGAACATGCCGACGTAGGAGGCCCCTTGCAGGGCATAGGCCTTGGCCAGGTTCCAGGCCGGATCGGAAGGCGACACTTCGAGCGGCCTCCCGGTCGGGTTCGCCACGTCGATCCTCGTGCAGGAAAACTGGCCGGCGTTGCGCTCGAACACACAACTGACCCGCCGTACAAAGGTGCCGGGCACCGTGTCGCCTTCCATCAACTCCATGGCATGGAAGTTGGAGATCCAGGTGTTGCTGCCCGCCACCGGCCTGAGCGAGCGCGCGAACACCGAATTGGTCATCATGCGGACGAACTCGGCATCGGACGGGATCTCCAGCTGGCCGCCCACCACCGCGTTGGCCGCCGCCGCGCCGGGGAAGCCAATCTCTGTCTGGAAGTAGCGCGAACCGATGGCCTGTGTCCAGATCATGGTTTCGACCGGCGGGACGTTCAGGATTTCCGGTGCATTCGCCAGGGGGTACGAGGGGCTGGGCTGGGGCCAGGGGCCGCGGCGCTCGTAGAGAAACTGATCGGCGGGCAGCTCGGGCTGGCCACACAAGGTCTTGTCCATACGGAGTCTCCTCAAAGTTTCAATGAGTGACCCCGGCGGTTTGGCGATCGGTTGCCGAGCATACCCTGAAGGCAGGCTGCCCGATCTCTTTGGTGAGCCTGAGCTGCCCTTGCCCTTAAAGTAGGCGTTTCAGCCTTCCTTCCAATCCCATGGCTGCCCTGCTCGCCCGCGTTCTCTGGATCGCCCTGTTGGTTTTGCCCTGGTGCGCGCCACCCGCCGCGGCACAAGACGCAAGGCTCATCGTGTCGTCCAGCACAAAAGAAGTGGCCTTGAACCCGTGGGTGCACGTTGTCGAGGACGCCGACAAGAACAAGACCGTCGAGCAAATCCTGAAGTCGCCCTTGGGGGCGCCGTCGGGCCCTGGCAGTGGCGCGATCAATTTTGGTTTCACGGATGCGGCTTATTGGCTGGTTGTCCCCGTGGACAACCCCGACAAGAACCCGCTGGAACGCCTGCTGCTGTTCGAGCCCACCTGGCTCGACGAAGTGCAGGTCACCCTGGTCGATGCCAACGGGCATCTGCAGACCCAGATCGGCGGCGACACCCTGCCTTTTGCTCAGCGCGCGGAACAGCGCCGGCAGATCAACTTCAACCTGGTGTTGCCGCCCGGCCCAAGCACGCTGGTCGTGCGCGTCACCAGCCGGGACACCTTGTTTGTGGTCATGTCCTTGCTGGACCGGAGCGCGTTCAATCCATTGGCTTCTGGTGAAGCGGCTTATTTTGGTTTTTTCTATGGCGCGTTGCTTGCGCTGATCGCCTTCAACCTCATGCTGTACCTCTCGGTGCGAGAGCCGATGTACCTGGCGTACTGTGCCTATGTGGGTGCATTTGTGGCACTGCACTCGGTGTACAACGGCCACGCCTTCGGCCTGCTGTATCGGGAGTGGCCCGAGCTGTCCAACTGGGCGCATTCCACGTTTTCCTACCTCTTTGCTCTGTCAGGGCTGGTGTTTGCCAGCGTGTTCCTGGACCTGAAAAACAAGCTTCCGCGCGCCTACAAAGCATGGCAGGGATTCCTGATCGTGTTTGTGCTGGGCTGTCTGGCGACGCTTCCCTTCGGTTACGGCTTGCATGCGCGCAATGCGGTCTACTGGATCGTCATCTACTCTGTCTTCGTCCTGTGTCTCGGCTTCATTTCCATGAAGCAAGGCAACGGTGCTGCCAAATACTATCTGGCGGCCACCTTGGCCGGCCTGGTGGGTTCCGCCACCACGGCGCTGACGGTGCTTGGCATCCTGCCTTACACCTTCGCCACCTTCCGCGCCGTTGACTTTGGCATGCTGGTGGACGCCATCATGCTGTCGCTGGCGCTGGCCGAACGCATCTCACGGGTCAACCGTCTGGAGCGTTTGCGGCGCTTCTTCTCCCCCGCCGTGGCCGACCGGCTGCTCTCGGCACCCAATGAGGATCTGTACCGCCCGCACCAACGCGAGATCGTGGTGCTGTTTCTGGATCTGCGCGGCTACACCAGCTTCACCCAGAAGCATGGCGCCGACGAAGTGATGCGGATGCTGGCCGAGTTCCATGCGGTGATGGGGGAACTCATCGCGGCGCACGGCGCCACGCTGGAGCGTTTTGCAGGGGACGGAATGATGATCTTTTTCAACGACCCGGTCGAGGTGGTGGACCCAGCCGTCAAGGCCTGCCGCATGGCAACGGAAATGCAGTCGCGCTTTGCGAATTTGCAAACCGCTTGGGAGACGCGCAGTTACAGCCTGTCCCTGGGTGTGGGCATTGCCCAGGGCGTGGCGACCATTGGCGCCATCGGCTTCGAAGGGCGGCGTGATTACGCCGCCATCGGCAATGTGACAAACCTGGCCGCACGGCTCTGCTCGCAGGCCCAGGGCGGGCAAACCATCATTTGCAGTGTGGTGGCGAGCAACATCGCCAAGGTCCTCCAGGTCCGGCCCCTGCCTTCGCTCGCTTTGAAAGGCTTTGCCGAGCCGGTGGAGTGCGCTGAGATGGTCCATACCTGGTAGCGCTTCTACTGAGGGCATTGGGAACAAGAAACCATTCTTCCCAGCAGCACGGTCATCTCAACCCGCAAGTCCAATCACCAAAGCCGCCGGCAACAAAGCAGCCACAGCCGCATCCCCCGCCCGCCCCTTGAACGGATGCCGCGCAAACCCCACCCAATGCCCGCCGCCATCGAGCGCCAACACCACCTCGTCTTGCCGGGCACCGGGCGAACAGCGCTCGATGCGGCCGGTGAGTGCGCCAGCGGCAGCGTTTGAAGCAGCGAGTGACACCTCCACCGCCGTCGCCTTGCACAAGGCCAGCACGGCCAGCCCCGGCACCAGGCCCAGCAGGTCCGCACTCTCCTGTGTGATGCTGGACACCAGTTGTGCACCGCCCGGTGTGACCAGCGTCACCTCCACCGTCGGATCGCCCGGGGCCAGCGGTGCGCAACGCAGCACGCGGCAGCGCAACTGATTGCGCATGCTGGTGCGCAGGCCCAGACCGCCTTCTCCGATGGCGCCGACGGCAAAGCGGGCCAGCACCTGCTGGCGTGCGCGCGCCAGCTCGGCAGCGAGCGCGAGCAGTTGCAGGCCGTCGGCGGTGATGCGCGCGCCGCCGCCGCCCACGCCGCCCACGGTGCGCTCCACCAGCGGCACACCGCTGAGGTTGCTCAGCGTGTCGATGGCCTGCCAAGCTGCCTTGTAGCTGATGCCGACCTGGCGCGCCGCCTGCGAGATGGAGCAACCGGCGGCCACGTGGCGCAACACGTCCAGGCGCTTGTCGGCGCTGGCATCAGCCAGGGCCTGGGGCAGAGCGTTGGGCGCACGAGGGGTGTCTTTTCTGGAAGCCATAGGGTTTTGAGGTGCCGTCTATACTCACCGCTATTCTGAATTGGAATAGCGATATTTTTGAGAGGATCGCTCCGATGTTCGCACGTTCACTGCTGTTCGCATGGCTGTTTTTCATGGTCGGCGCGCTGCACGCCGCCGAGACCCAGGTGGCGGTGGCGGCCAACTTCGCCGAGCCCATCAAGGCCATTGCCGCGGTGCTGGAAAAGACCACCGGCCACAAGCTCAGGATCACCGTGGGTTCCACTGGCCGGCTGACTGCGCAGATCAGGAACGGCGCGCCGTTTGACGTGCTGCTCTCGGCCGACACCCATGCGCCCGCGCAGATGGAGGCCGATGGCCTGGCGCAGCCCGGCAGCCGCTTCACCTACGCCACCGGCAAGCTGGTGCTGTGGTCGGCGGATGCGGCCAAGGTGGACGGCCAGGGCGCGGTGCTCAAGACCGATGGCTTTCGCAAGCTGGCCATCGCCAATCCCAAGACGGCGCCGTATGGCGCGGCGGCGGTGGAGGTGATCGACAAGCTCGGCCTTTCGTCCACGCTCACGCCGAAACTGGTGCAGGGCGAGAGCATCGGCCAGGCCTACAACTTCGCCTACACCGGCAACGCCGAGATCGCGTTCGTGGCGATGTCGCAGGTGCTTGAAGGTGGTCGGCTCAAGAGCGGCTCGATGTGGGTGGTGCCGCAAAACTTGTACGCACCCATCCGGCAAGACGCGGTGCTGCTGAAAACCGGCGCCAGCAACGAAGCTGCGCAGGCGCTGATGAAATTGCTTCAGAGCCCAAATATCAAGACACTCATCCGTTCCTACGGATACGACCTTTAACCCGTGCTCCTGACACCTTCCGATCTCCAGGCCATCGGCCTCACGCTGCAAGTCGCCGCGCTCACCACCGCCATCCTGCTGGTGCTGGGGGTGCCGCTGGCCTGGTGGCTGGCGCGCAGCCGCTCGGTGTGGAGCCGGCCGGTGGGCGCGCTGGTGTCGGTGCCGCTGGTGCTGCCGCCTTCGGTGCTGGGCTTCTATTTGCTGGTGCTGATGGGGCCCAACGGCCCGGTGGGCGGGCTCACGCAAGCGATTGGCCTGGGCGTGCTCACCTTCAGCTTCGCGGGCCTCGTGATCGCCTCGGTGTTCTATTCGCTGCCGTTCATGGTGCAGCCGGTGCTGAACTCCATGCAGGCGCTCGGTGAGCGCCCGCTGGAGGCCGCGGCCAGCCTGCGCGCCTCGAAGCTGGACACCTTCTTCTCGGTGGTGCTGCCGCTGTGCCGGCCGGGCCTGGTCACCGGCGTCATCATGAGTTTTGCGCACACGGTGGGCGAGTTCGGCGTGGTGCTCATGGTGGGCGGCAACATCCCCGGTGTGACGCGCGTGGTGTCGGTGCAGATCTACGACCACGTGGAGGCGCTGGAGTACAGCGATGCGCACCGCTTGGCGGCGGTGATGCTGGGCTTCTCTTTCGTGGTGTTGCTGGCGCTGCAGTTCTACAACCACCGCCAGCGCAGGGGCCTTCGATGAGCGGGGATCTGCAACTCACCGCACGCCTGCAGCGCTCCGGCTTCCTGCTCGACGTGGACTTGCGCCTGCCCGCCCGCGGCGTCTCGGTGCTCTTCGGCCCGTCGGGTTCGGGCAAAACTTCATGCCTGCGCGTGCTCGCGGGCCTGGAGCCCATGGCCCAAGGCGTGGTGCGCGTGGATGGCGAGCTGTGGCAGGACAGCGCGCAGCAAGTGATGCTGCCGGTGCACCAGCGCGCGCTGGGCTATGTGTTCCAGGAGGCCAGCCTGTTCGAGCACCTGAGCGTGCGCGACAACCTGATGTTCGGCTTCAAGCGCACACCGCCCGCCCAGCGCCGCCACGCCTGGGACCACGGGCTGGAGCTGCTGGGCATTGCCCACCTGCTGCACCGCAGGCCACACGAGCTCTCGGGCGGTGAGCGCCAGCGCGTGGCGATCGCGCGGGCGCTGGCCACGAGCCCGCGCGTGCTGCTGATGGACGAGCCGCTGGCGGCCATCGACGCGGCGCGCAAGAACGAGATCCTGCCGTGGCTGGAGCAATTGCACGCGCGGCTGGACACCCCCGTGGTGTACGTGACCCATTCCAGCGACGAGCTGGCGCGCCTGGCCGATCACGTGGTGCTGCTCAGTGATGGCCGCGCACTGTGCAGCGGGCCGGTGACGGAGCTCATGACGCGGCTGGACATGCCGCTGGCGCGCGGCGACGCGGCCGCCGCCTTGATCGAAGCGCGCACGCTCGCCCACTCAACCGCCGACAGTCTGAGTGAGCTGGAGTTTGATGGCGGGCGCCTGCTGCTGCCGCAAGCCAGCAGCGCCGCTCTGCCGAAGGGCACGCCGGTGCGCGTGCGCATTCAGGCGCGCGACGTGAGCCTGTCGCTGCAGGCACCCGAGCACAGCAGCGTGCTCAACGTGTTGAGCGCCACGGTGGTCGATGTGATGGACGACACACCTGGTCAGGTGCTGGTGGGGCTGCAGCTGGGCCACGGCCCGAGGCCGGTGCGCCTGCTGTCACGCATCAGCCAGCTCTCGGCGCGCCGCCTGGGCATAACGCCGGGTCAGGCGGTGTTTGCGCAGATCAAGGGTGTGGCAATGGTGCGTTGACACCAGAAGGTCAACCCACCGCGCCCACGGAGTCCTTCACGCATTTTTTGGTGAAGCTGGTCTTGGCAGCGCCAAAGATCTTTTTCTCGACGGCGGCGGCATCGCAGGTGGCGGTGGCGTCTTTCTCGCACTTTTTCATGAACGAAGTCTTGGCCGCGCCGGCGAGTTTTTTCTCGGTGGCGGATGCCGTGCAACTCGCGCCTTCGGCGAACGAAGTCAGAGGCAGCAGGGCCGCCAGGGCCCAGGAACCCAACCAGATGGTGCGCATGCAGATCTCCATGAATGAAAAAATTCATTGAAGGTCAGCAGGCAAACACTGTCAATGCGCCGAGGCGGGTTTCAGGCCCTGCCTCGGGTTCATCCCAGCATCGAAAGTATCAATCGAGCAGTTCTTTGGGGATGTTGCCGCCATTGGCCGCGATGTGCGCCAACACGTTCTTGTGCAGCCACACGTTCATCTTGGCCGAGTCGCTCATGAGTTCGTCGGGGCAGTAGAGCTCTTTGGCCAGCGCTTTGCGCGCGTCAAGGCTGCTGTCCATGTCGAGCAACTTGAGCAGGTCAACGATGGAGGTGCGCCAGTTGAGTTTTTGCGGGTTGGCCGCAGCCTTCTGCTCCATCAGGGCGACCACGTCGACCATGGTGATGGAGGCCACAGGTGCGGGCGCTGGCGCCGCTGCGGGTGCCGGTGCAGCCGAAGGCGCGGGTGCTGCAGCCGGTGGCTGTGGCACCACCTTGGGGGAACCCATGCCGAGTTTTTCGAGGATGTTGCTGAAGAGACCCATGAGATGCTCCTTGAGGTGGTGACGGTTGGAATTCAAATGCGAGCCAATATGGTCGCACATGCGTATGTGCGACAGGTAACAGATGCTCACCCGACGAAATCGGGCAGGAAAGCCGGCGGGCCACCCGCAGCATCGTGGAGCTGCATCACACCGGCGCTGTACAACGCCCGCAGGCCCTCGGCCTCGATCACCTCATGCACCGCGCCCTCGGCCAGCACGCGGCCTTCGCGCATGAGCACGGCGCGGTCGGCGCAGCGCAGCGCCTGGTTGGGGTCGTGCGTGGTGAACAGCACGCCCAAGCCCTCCGCGGCCAGCGTGCGGATGGCCCGCATCACCAGCCCCTGGTTGCCAAAGTCGAGGCTGGCGGTGGGCTCGTCGAGCAGCACAGCGCGCGGCTGCTGCGCCAGCGCCCTGGCGATCAACACCAGTTGGCGCTCGCCGCCGCTGATGTGGTGCACCGACCGATCAGCCAACTGCACCATGCCCACGCGATGCAGGGCGCCGTGGGCAACATCGCGGTCGTGCGCGGTGGGGCGGGCGATCAGCCCCTGGTGCGCGGTGCGGCCCATGAGCACCATCTCCAGCGAGGTGAAGCCGAAGGTGCTGGCCTGACCCTGCGGCACATACGCCAGCTCTCGCGCGCGCTCGGCCAGCGGCCATTGCGCCAGCGGCTTGCCCTGCAGATGCACCGCACCACCGAGCGCGGGCAGCAGGCCGAGCAGGGTCTTGAGCAGCGTGGTCTTGCCGCAGCCGTTGGGGCCGAGCAGCGCAAGCACTTCGCCAGCCGGCAACGTGAGAGAGAGGCCCGAACCCACCACGCGGCCCGGATAGCCCACGCTCAGGTCGGTGGCTTCCAACATGGCCGTCATGTCCATCCTCTGGAAGCGCGACGCAGCAGAAAGATGAAAAACGGCGAGCCGATGAGCGCGGTGAGGATGCCCAGCGGAATCTCCACCGGCGCCACGGTGCGCGCGAGCGTGTCGATGAACAGCAGCAGCCCGCCGCCGAGCACGGCCGACGTGGGCAGCAGGCGCACGAACGAAGGCCCCACCAGAAAGCGCGCCAGGTGCGGCACCACCAACCCGACCCAGCCCACGATGCCGGCGGCCGCCACGCTCGCGGCCGTCACCAACGTGGCCGCGGCCACGATCAGCAAGCGCAGGGCGGTGGTGCGCGCGCCCAGCGATCGGGCTTCTTCCTCGGGCAGCGACATCACGTCCATGCGCCAGCGCAGCAGCAGGAGCACCACCGTGCCCAGCGCCACGGGCACGATGAGTGCGGGCAGGTCGTCCGCGTGCGCGGCCGAGAGGCTGCCGAGCAGCCAGAAGGTCATGGCGGGCAGCTGGTTGTAAGGGTCGGCCAGCACCTTCACCATGCCGATGCCCGCGCCCAGCAGCGAGCCGATCACGATGCCGGCCAGCAGCAGCACCAGCACGGGGTCGCTGTTGCGCACGGTGGAGCCCACGCCATAGACCAGCGCCACGGCCAGCAGACCACCGGCGAACGCCGCCATCTGGATGCCGAACACGCCCATGGAGAAATAGATGCCGAGCACCGCGCCCAGCGCTGCACCGGCCGAAGCGCCCAGGATGTCGGGCGACACGAGCGGGTTGCGAAACAGCCCTTGAAACGCCGCACCCGCCACCGCCAGCGCCGAACCCACCGCGATAGCGGCCAGCACGCGCGGGCCACGGATCTGCAGCACGATGGTCTGCGTCTGCTCGTTGGGCGGGGGCGCGCCCTGCAGCACCGCCCACGCCAGCTGCCACAGATCGAAGAGCGCCAGCGGCGTGCGACCCTGGGAGAAGGCCACCAGAACACCCGCGAGCAGCACGCCCACCGCCCAGAAGGCACCGCTGCGCATGGGGTCAGTCCCTGCCGGCCAGCACGCGCTGCACCTGTTCCGGATTCAGATCGACCTGGTAGAACAACTTGTAAAAGTCGCGCGTGATCGTGTCGAGGTCTTCGGGAAACAGCGCCGGGTGCACCTTGCTGCCCAGCCACCACAGACCGGGCAGGCGGTTGACGCTGGGTGGAAAGTCGATCCAGCCGAACGGCAGCTTGGGCGAGAGGTGCACACGCCCGTTCTTGACCGCGCTCACGCTGCGCCACAGCGGGTTGCCGCGCACGGTCTGCGCAAAGCTCTGGTCGATGGTGACGATCACCTCCGGGTCCCAGGCCAGCACCTGCTCCATCGACACCGTGGCCAGGCCGCCC
This sequence comes from Hydrogenophaga sp., assembly GCF_018780385.1. GTDB lineage: Bacteria > Pseudomonadota > Gammaproteobacteria > Burkholderiales > Burkholderiaceae_C > Hydrogenophaga. Next base: position 95,330 of record NZ_JADMJO010000041.1, read on the forward strand.
TGCAGCTCGGCGGCCACGTTGCGGATGCCCATGGCGTCAAGAATTTCCACGTTGATCGAACCGCCCAGCCCGGTCTCCAGCCCGTCGGGACCCCGCGCGCAATACACACGAGGCTGCGATGGCGCCCGGGCCGCACGCTCGCGCACCGTGCGCAAGGTGTCGCTCGCATAGCGCGCCAGCACGGCTGCGCGCTCCTGCCGGCCGGTGAGTTCACCCAGCAGCGTGTAGCCCTGCGCCACGGCGGCCAGTCGACCGTCGAGCAGCGCGTACGGAATGCCGGTTTGTGACTGCACGCGGTCCGCCAGCTCGGCGAAGGTCTGGCGGGTCGAGCCCGCGTCCACGATCAGGTCGGGCTTGCTGAGCAGCAGTTGTTCGAGGTTGGTGGTGTTGCCGCGCCCGGTGAGGCGCCCCACCTCGGGCCGGCTGCCGATGCCGGGCAACAAAAACTCAAGCTCGGGGCCACGGTTGGCGCGCGGCCAGCCGATGAGCGCATCGGGTGCGAGCGTGTAGAGCCAGATGGCGGCGGGCGGGCCGGCGGGGAAGATGCGCTGCGCCCTGGCCGGCACGGTGACGCGGCGCCCCGCGCCGTCGATGATGCTGCGGGCCTGGCCCCACGCCGGCAGTCCAGCGAGTGCGCCCGACGCGATCAGCAGGTCGCGCCGACGCAGACCCGAATCATCAGGGTGGGCCAAAGCCATAGCGCGCAAACGTGGTCTGTGCGGCGGGTGTCAGCAATGCCTTTGCGAAGGCCTCGGCCGGCGCAGGCGCACCGCGCCGCACAGTGAGGCCGTAAGACGCCCCCACCTGCAAGGCTGCGGGCACCTGCACCACCTTCAGGCGCGGCACCTCTTTTTGCGACGCGACGGCGTTGGTGCAGTAGGTGAGAAACACGTCGGCCTGGCCCTGGTCCATGACCCACGCGTAAGTGCCTCGGCCAGCAGGCGGCTTGGGTGAATCGGGGCCCCCCGTGAGCTTGAGCGCCTTGGCGTCGAGCGCGGCGTAGGCGCCGCTGCGCACAATCTCGGCCTTGCGGAACAGCTCCCACGCGTAGTCGCCCGAGGGGTCGGCCTGGGGTGTGGAGGTGCCCAGCTTTACCGCAGGATCGAGCAGGGTGTCGAGCAAGTCCTGCGGCGTGGCATTCACGCTCGCCTGCGTGAGCGCACACAGGCTGTTGCGAGCGAACACGGTGGGCGGCGCCCATCCCCCGGCAGCGGCCAGGCGCTGCGGGTGCTGGGTGTCGGCCGAGGCAAACACCTGTGCGCCCTCGCCTTTTTCGATGCGCTCGCGCAGCAGGCCCGAAGCACCGAAGGTCAGCGCGATCTTCTGCCCTGTGCTCGCCTCGTGATCGCGCGCGATCTCGGTGAGCACCTCGCGCAGGCTGCCCGCGGCGTAGACCTGCAAAGGTACTTTCATCTCGCTCGTGTCAGGCGATGCGCAGCCGACCAGCGTGGCCAGGGCGATGACCGTCAGGCTGGCGCGGCGCATCGCGCTTCACTTGCTGGCATTGGGGAAGAAGAGCTGCTCCCCGCCGATCTTGTAGCCAGCAATCGCTGTCTGCCCGGCCGGGCCGGTGACCCAGTCCACAAACTTCTGGCCGTCGGCGGTCTTGACCTGCGGGTGCTTGGCCGCGCTCACCAGCATCACGCCGTACTGGTTGAACAGGCGCTTGTCGCCCTCCACCAGCACCACGAGATCGGCGCGGTTCTTGAAGTTGAGCCAGGTGCCACGATCGGCCAACACGTAGCCGCCGGCGCTGGACGCGATGTTGAGTGCCGGGCCCATGCCGCAGCCGCACTCTTTGTAGCCCGTGCCCTTGTTGGCGTCGGTGTCGGTCATCTTCCAGAAGCGCAGCTCGGCCGCGTGCGTGCCGCTCTTGTCGCCGCGCGAGATGAAAGGCGCGTTGGCCGTGGCGACCTTCTTCATGGCGGCCACGATGTCGTTGCCCTTGGCCTGCACAGGGTCGGTCTTGGGGCCGATCAGCACGAAGTCGTTGTACATGACCTCCTGGCGCCTGGCAGCAAAGCCATCAGCGACAAACTTCTCTTCGGCCACCTTGTCGTGCACGAAGAGCACGTCGGCATCGCCGCGGCGCGCCATGTCGATGGCCTGGCCTGTGCCGAGAGCAACGACCTTCACGTCGATGCCGCTGGTTTTCTTGAATTCGGGCAGCAGGTAAGAGAACAGCCCTGACTGCTCGGTGGACGTGGTGGACGCCACCACGATGCTTTGCGCCATGGCGCCGGCGCTGGCCAGCAAGACGGCGCCGAGGGTGGCAGAGAGGGTCAGACGGCGCAACACATTCACACGCTTTCTCCTTGAACAAACAAATGGGCCTGCGGGCACAACGCGCGCAGCAGGTCGTGGTTGAAAAAATCGGCCACCGGCAGGTCGGCCAGCAGCCGCCCCTGTTCGATGTAAATCACGCGGCTGGCCAGGCGCTTGACCTGGCCGAGGTTGTGGCTGCTGAAGACCAACGTGGGCGGGCGCTCGCCCGCCGGGTGGGGATGGCCCAAGGTGAACTCGGCGATCTGCGCCTCCACCTCGCGTTTGGCATGCGGATCCAGGCTGGCGGTGGGTTCGTCGAGCAGCCACACGTCGGGCCGCAAGGCCCAGGCGCGGGCCAGTGCCACGCGCTGCTGCTGCCCGCCCGAGAGCGCTCGGGCATTGCGCTCGGCGAGATGCCCCAGCTCCACACGGTCCAGCGCAGCCAGCGCCAGGGCCCGCGTCTCGCGCCAGGCGATGCCCTGGAGCCAGAGTCCGAGCTGGATGTTCAGCCGCACGCTCAGCCGCAGCATGTGGGGCCGCTGGAACAGCATGGCCACGCGCTGCTGGCTAGAGGCATGCAGTTCGCCGCCGCTGATGCGTTGCAGGCTGTGCAAGGTGCGCAGCAGCGTGCTCTTGCCGCTGCCATTGGCGCCCACCAGTGCCACGCGCTCGCCGGCCTGGATGCGCAGATAAATATCGGTCAGGGCATGCAGCCGTCCGGCGGGGCCCAGGTGCACCTGCACGTTGCGCAGGTCAAAACAGACCGCGGGCACCACTGCGTTCAGGGGCAGGCCGGTCATGGGGTCACCAGCTTCAAACGCGTCGCATCAGCGCTGTCGGTGCGCTCGCGCCAGCGGCTCAGCAGCGACACCAGGGCATTGAGCACCAGCACCACACCCAGCAACACCAGGCCCAGACCCAGCGCCAGCGGCAGATCGCCCTTGCTGGTTTCCAGCGCGATCGCGGTTGTCATCACGCGGGTGAAGCCCTCGATGTTGCCGCCCACGATCATCACCGCGCCCACTTCAGACACCGCACGGCCAAACGCCGTGAGCAACACGGTGATGAGGGCGTAGCGGTCGTCCCAGGCCAGCAGCAGACTGCGCAACACCGGCCCCGCGCCCATGGACGAGAGTTGCTCGCCATGGCTGCGGTCGGCGTCTTCCACCACCTGGCGCGTGAGCGCCGTGACCAAGGGCAGCACCAGGCAGGCCTGCGCCAGCACCATGGCCTGAAAACTGAACAACCAACCGAGGAATCCCAAGGGACCCGAGCGTGACAGCAAGAGATAGATCACCAGGCCGACCACCACCGATGGCACGGCCAGGAAGGTGTTGAGCAGGGTGAGCACGACACCGCGCCCCGTGAATCGCGAGACCGCCAGCCAGGCGCCGAGCACGAGGCCCAGGCTGCATGCCAGCGCACACGCCATGGCGCTCACCGCCAGGGACCGGCTCACCACCGCCCACAGACCCGGATCGCCCGAAACCACCAGTTGCAGTGCGGTGGTGACGCTATCGGTAAAGGTGTTCATGTGGGCGCAAAGCATAGGGGCAACACCCCCCGGGACAACTACGTACTGACGCGGTATGAACCCCCGTGCATAGGCAGTTCATTGCATAGGGTGCCGTGCTCTGGGCATCGGGCCGGTCGGCGGCATTGCGCGCTTGGGGCACACTCGCGGACCATGAAACAGATCCAGTTGTCGTACGCGTTTGCCGCTCGCGCGCCGGACCGCTCCAGCGGCCATGCGCTGCTGCGCAATCCGATGATGGATGTGCTGCAAGCGGTTCACACGAGCGGCTCCATCTCGGCCGCTGCGCGTCAACTGGACTTGTCCTACCGCCATGTCTGGGGGCAGCTCAAGGATTGGGAAACGGCCCTGGGGCAGGCGCTGGTGTTCTGGGAACGCGGCCAGGCAGCGCGCCTGACGCCGTTTGGTGAGCGCCTGCTGATGGCCGAGCGGCTGGCCCAGGCCCGGCTGGGGCCGCAGATCGAAAGCTTGCGCGCCGAGTTGGAGCACGCCTTTGCCCGCGCCTTCGACGACGCCGGCGAGGAAGGCGACAGCGAGGTGCTGACGCTTTACGCGAGCCACGACCACGCCTTGAGCGCCCTGCAGGAATTTGCCTCCACCCGCACACCGGGGGCCAAGGACTCAGGCCGTCTGCACCTGGACATCCGCTTCTGCGGCAGCGTGGACGCCATTCGCGCGCTCAACGAAGGCCGCTGCGCCCTGGCCGGGTTTCACACCCAGCCGTTTGCCGCCTCGGGCAGCCAGAGCGCGCGCACCTACCGCCCGCTGCTCAAGCCCGGGCTGCACAAGATCATCGGTTTCGCGCGCCGCGCCCAGGGCCTGATGGTGGCCCCCGGCAACCCGCTGCGGCTGCAAGACATGAACGACGTGGCCCGCCTGCAGGTTCGCTTCGTCAACCGCGCGCTGGGCACCGGCACGCGCTTGCTGATGGACGAACTGCTCACACAGGCCCTGCTGATGCCGGAAGACATCACCGGTTTCGACCATGTGGAGAGTTCACACGCCGCGGTGGCCCAGGCGGTGGCCAGTGGCACAGCCGATGTGGGCCTGGGCACCGAGTACGCCGCCCGCACCCAGGGTCTGGGCTTTGTGCCGCTCACCGAAGAGCGTTACTTGCTGGTGTGCCTGAAGACCGCGCTGGAGCAGCCTGCCGTGCAGCGCCTGCTGCAACGCCTGCGCAGCCGCGCATGGCACGACCAGTTGGCGGGCCTGCCGGGCTATGTGCCCGACCATTGCGGCGAAGTGGCCGCCATGAAGCGCCTGCTCCCTTGGTGGGACTGAACAAAAAATACCGTTCGGGCTGAGCCTGTCGAAGCCTCACCCAAACCTCGCTGCTCCCTTTGCTTCCGCTCAGCTCTTGAGCCGCCGAGCAATCTCATCGATCAGCTGACGCGCCAGCACCAGCTTCGACGCCCGCGGCAACTCAAGCGTGCCGTGCGCGTCCACCAACAGCAGCGCGTTGTCGTCCTGCCCAAACGTGTCGGGGCCGATGTTGCCCACCAGCAGCGGCACACCCTTGCGCGCGCGCTTGGCCTGGGCGTGGGTCAGCAGATCGTGGCTCTCGGCGGCAAAGCCCACGCAGTACAGCGCGCCGCTCTGCGCGCGCTCCCCACCGGCGATGCCGGCCAGGATGTCGGGGTTCTCCACGAACGACAGCGTGGGCACCTCACCCGAGCCGTCTTTCTTGATCTTCTGGTCCATCATCTGCGCCGGGCGCCAGTCGGCCACGGCGGCGGCCGAGACAAACACGGTGGCGGCCTGGGCCAGGTGGTCCAGCGTTTTCTGCATGTTCAACGCCGACTTCACATTGATGCGCCCCACGCCGCGCGGCGTGGGCAGTCCCACCGGGCCGGCCACCAGCGTCACATGGGCGCCGGCTTCGTGCGCGGCGCGGGCGATGGCAAAACCCATCTTGCCGCTGGAGAGGTTGGTCAGGCCGCGCACCGGGTCGATGGCTTCGAAGGTGGGGCCGGCGCTCACCAGCACATGTTGGCCCGCGAGCACCTTGGGCTTGAAGAAGCGGACCAGGTCGTACAGGAGCTCGTCGGGCTCCAGCATGCGGCCGTCCCCGGTTTCGCCGCAGGCCTGATCGCCCGCGCCCACGTCAAGCACGGTGGCGCCGTCGGCGCGCAGCTGATCGATGTTGCGCTGCGTGGCGGGGTGCGCCCACATCTCTCGGTTCATGGCGGGCGCCAGGATCAGCGGCACGCTATCGATGGGGCGCGCCAGGCACATCAGCGAGAGCAGTTCGTCGGCCCGGCCGTGCACCAGCTTGGCCATGAAATCGGCGCTGGCCGGGGCGACCACGATCGCGTCGGCCTCGCGGCTGAGGTTGATGTGCGGCATGTTGTTGTCGGCGCCGCCCGAGGTGCGCGCGTCCCACTGCGAGGTGAAGACCGGGCGGCCCGAGAGCGCCTGCATCGTCACCGCGGTCATGAACTGCTCGGCCGCCTCGGTCATGACGACCTGCACCGTGGCGCCCTCTTTCACCAGCGCCCGGCACAGTTCGGCGGCCTTGTAGCAGGCAATACCGCCCGAGAGACCCAGGACGATGTGTTTTCCAGTGAGTTCGTTCATGGGCGCAATGTAGCAGTTGGGCCCTGTCCGCACGGTCCGCCGGGTGGGGCGGACGGATGGCAGATGGGGGCGGCATTTATAATCGCCATTTCCACCTCCTGCGAGCATCTGGCTCGCCCGAGACATGACCAAATTTGTGTTCGTTACCGGCGGTGTGGTGTCCTCTCTGGGCAAAGGCATAGCCTCCGCATCCCTGGCCGCGATTCTTGAGTCCCGCGGCCTCAAAGTCACCCTCATCAAGCTCGACCCGTACATCAACGTGGATCCGGGCACCATGTCCCCCTTCCAGCACGGCGAGGTCTTCGTCACCGACGACGGCGCCGAAACCGACCTGGACCTGGGCCACTATGAGCGTTTCATCGAAACGCGCATGAAGAAGACCAACAACTTCACCACCGGCAAGATCTACCAGTCGGTGCTGGAGAAGGAGCGCCGGGGTGACTACCTCGGCAAGACCGTGCAGGTGATCCCGCACGTGACCAACGAGATCCAGGAGTTCATCCAACGCGGCGCCGGTATCGGCACGCCCGACGCGGTGGACGTGGCCATCGTCGAGATCGGCGGCACCGTGGGTGACATCGAGTCCCTGCCATTCCTGGAAGCCGTGCGCCAGATGAGTCTGCGCATGGGCCCGAACAACTCGGCCTTCGTGCACCTGAGCTACGTGCCCTGGATCGCCGCCGCCGGCGAGCTGAAAACCAAGCCCACGCAGCACACCGCCAAGGAGCTGCGCGCGATCGGCATCCAGGCCGACGCGCTGGTCTGCCGCGCCGACCGCCCGATCCCGCCCGACGAGCGCGCCAAGATCTCGCTGTTCTCCAACGTGCCCGAGTGGGGCGTGATCTCCATGTGGGACGTGGACACCATCTACAAGGTGCCGCGCATGCTGCACGAGCAGGGCCTGGACGGCCTGATCTGCGACAAGCTGCGCCTGAACACGCCACCGGCCAGCCTCAAGCGCTGGGACGATCTGGTCTACGAGGTGGACCACCCCAAGTCCACGGTGCACATCGCCATGGTCGGCAAATACGTCGACCTGTCGGACAGCTACAAGTCGCTCAACGAAGCGCTGCGCCACGCCGGCATGAAGAACCACGCCAAGGTGCAGATCGACTACATCGACTCGGAAACCATCAACCCGGCCAACGTGGACAAGGTGCTGGGCCGTTTCGACGCCATCCTGGTGCCCGGCGGCTTCGGCAAGCGCGGCATCGAAGGCAAGATCTGCGCGGCCCGTTTCGCGCGTGAGCACAAGGTGCCTTACCTGGGCATCTGTCTCGGCATGCAGGTGGCCACCATCGAATACGCACGCCATGTGGCCGGCCTGAAAGACGCCAACAGCACCGAGTTCGAGGCCGACACGCCGCACCCCGTCATTGCGCTCATCACCGAGTGGAAAGACGCCGACGGCAGCATCAAACTCCGCGACGCCAACTCCGACCTGGGTGGCACCATGCGTCTGGGCGCACAAAGCTCCGACGTGGCGTCCGGCACCCTGGCCCACCAGATCTACGGCCCGGTGGTCACCGAGCGCCACCGCCATCGGTATGAGGCCAACGTGAACTACCTCGACCAGCTGCGCAAGGCTGGCCTGGTGATCTCGGCGCTCACCCAGCGCGAGCAGCTGACCGAAATGGTGGAGCTGCCGCAGAGCGTGCACCCCTGGTATGTCGGCGTGCAGTTCCACCCCGAGTTCAAGTCCACCCCGTGGGACGGGCACCCGCTGTTCAACGCCTACGTGAAGGCCGCGCTGACCCAGCAGGGCCAGACGGCCGACGCTGTGGCCACCGCCTGATCGAATACACACCATGAAACTTTGCGGCTTTGACATCGGGCTGAATCAGCCCTTCTTCCTGATCGCCGGTCCCTGCGTGATCGAGTCCGAACAACTGCAGATGGACGTGGCAGGGCAGCTCAAGGAAATCACCGGCAGCCTGGGCATCCCCTTCATCTTCAAGAGCAGCTTCGACAAGGCCAACCGCAGCAGCGGCACCAGCTACCGCGGCCCGGGCCGCGACAAGGGCCTGGAGATCCTGGCCAAGGTCAAGCGTGAACTGGGCGTGCCGGTGCTCACCGACGTGCACAGCGAAGACGACATCGCAGACGCCTCGCGCGTGGTCGACGTGCTGCAGACGCCCGCCTTCCTGTGCCGCCAGACCGATTTCATCCGCGCCGTGGCGCAAAGCGGCAAGCCCGTGAACATCAAGAAGGGCCAGTTTCTTGCACCGCACGACATGAAGAACGTGATCGACAAGGCGCGGGCAGCCGCCAAAGAAGCGGGTCTGAATGAAGACAACTTCATGGCCTGCGAGCGCGGAGCGAGCTTTGGCTACAACAACCTTGTGAGCGACATGCGTTCGCTCTCGATCATGCGAGAGACCGGCGCGCCGGTGGTGTTCGACGCCACCCACAGCGTGCAGTTGCCCGGCGGGCATGGCACCAGCAGTGGCGGCCAGCGCGAGATGGTGCCGGTGCTGGCGCGCGCGGCTGTGGCCGTGGGCGTGGCCGGCCTCTTCATGGAAACCCATCCCGACCCGGCCAAGGCCATGAGCGACGGCCCCAACGCCGTGCCGCTCAAACACATGAAAGCGCTGCTGGAAACGCTGCTGGCGCTGGACGCCGTGACGAAGAAGAACGGTTTTCTCGAAGACCACTTCACCGCCTGATTTCTCTTTCCTTGTTCCTGACCCAAAGGTATTGAACCCATGAGTGCAATCGTTGACATCGTTGGCCGCGAAATCCTGGACAGCCGCGGCAATCCCACCGTCGAATGCGACGTGCTGCTGGAGAGCGGCGTGATGGGCCGCGCGGCCGTGCCCTCGGGCGCGTCCACCGGCTCACGCGAAGCCATCGAGCTGCGCGACGGCGACAAAAACCGTTACCTCGGCAAGGGCGTGCTCAAGGCGGTGGAGCACATCAACACCGAAATCTCTGAAGCCGTGCTGGGCCTGGACGCCTCCGAGCAGGCCTTCCTGGACAAGACGCTGATCGACCTCGACGGCACCGACAACAAGGGCCGCCTGGGCGCCAATGCCATGCTCGCCGTTTCGATGGCCGTGGCCCGCGCCGCGGCCGAAGAAGCCGGCCTGCCGCTGTACCGCTACTTCGGCGGCATGAGCGCGGTGCAGATGCCCGTGCCCATGATGAACGTGGTCAACGGTGGCGCGCACGCCAACAACAACCTCGACCTGCAGGAATTGATGATCATTCCCGTGGGCGCACCGAGCTTCCGCGAAGCCGTGCGCTGGGGTGCAGAGGTGTTCCACGCGCTCAAGAAAATCATCCACGACAAGGGCATGAGCATCGCCGTGGGCGACGAAGGTGGCTTTGCCCCCAACGTGGCCAACCACGAAGCCGCGATCCAGATGATTCTGGAAGCCATCAGCAACGCCGGCTACACCGCCGGTGAGCAGATCGCCCTGGGCCTGGACTGCGCCGCCAGCGAGTTCTACAAGGACGGCAAGTACCACCTGGAGGCCGAAGGCCTGGTGCTGAGCGCCGAAGACTGGACCAACATCCTCGCCACCTGGGTCGACAAGTACCCGATCATCAGCATCGAAGACGGCATGGCCGAAGGCGACTGGGACGGCTGGAAGCTGCTGACCGACCGCCTGGGCAAGAAGGTGCAGATCGTGGGCGACGACCTGTTCGTCACCAACACCAAGATCCTGAAAGAAGGCATCGACAAGCGCATCGGCAACTCGATCCTGATCAAGATCAACCAGATCGGCACGTTGACCGAAACCTTCGCCGCGATCGAAATGGCCAAGCGCGCGGGCTACACCGCCGTCATCTCGCACCGCTCGGGTGAAACCGAAGACAGCACCATCGCCGACATCGCCGTGGGCACCAACGCCGGCCAGATCAAGACCGGCTCGCTCTCGCGCTCCGACCGCATGGCCAAATACAACCAGTTGCTGCGCATCGAGGAAGATCTGGGTGAAGTGGCCGTGTACCCCGGCCGCGCCGCTTTCTACAATCTGCGCTGATTTCTGACCCATGGCCCACCGCCTCATCCCCGCCCTGCTGATCGCACTGCTGCTGGTGCTGCACGCCCAGCTGTGGTTCGGGCGGGGCAGTGTGCCGCGGGTGACGAGCATGAAGCAGCAGTTCGTCGCGCAGGAGCAGGCCAACCGCGACGCGCAGCAGCGCAACGACCAGCTGATGAGCGAGGTGCGCGACCTGCAGGAGGGCCTGGACATGGTCGAGGAACTCGCCCGCGCGGAACTGGGCATGGTCAAGCCCAACGAAATCTTCGTGCAGATCGCGCAGAACAAGCGCTGACGCCATGGCGGCCGTCACGGTGGCGCTGCTCGGTGGCGAGTCCAGCGGCAAGACCACACTGGGCCTGGCCATCACCGACCACCTCAACTCCCTGGGCGTGCCGACCACGCTCGTGCCCGAGCATCTGCGCGCGTGGTGTGAACACGAAGGCCGTGCGCCGCTGGCGCACGAGCAGGCAGGCATCGCCGAAGAACAAACCCGATGGATCGAGGCCGCCGCGAACGGCACGGCTCAGGTGATCGTGGCCGACACCACGGCGCTGGTGGTCTCGGCCTACAGCGAACGGGTGTTCAACGACACCTCGCTGCACGGGCCTTCGCTGGCGCAACAAGGTCGGATCCAGCTCACCTTGCTGATGGGTCTGGACTTGCCCTGGCGCGCCGATGGCCTGTTTCGCGAGGGCCCGGCGGCACGGGCCGGCATCGACACAGTGCTCCGCCGCGAACTGCAGGCGGCGGGCATTCCATTCCAGACCGTCTACGGGCCGGCAGCGGCACGTTTGCAGCACGCGCTGCGCGCGGTGGGCGTGTTGCTGGGCCGCCCCTTGGTGGCGCGTGACCCGCAGCTGGAAGCGGGCACAGGCCGCTGGACCTGCGAGAACTGCAGCGACCCGGAGTGCGAACGGCGGCTGTTCAGCCGGCTCGTGACGAACCGGCCGGGTTGATCAGTGTTTTTGGTCGCTCGCAGGTGCCTGCTGCGCTGGCTGCAGAAACACCTGAGCCGCATCCACCGGATCGAACTGGTACTGAGCGCCACAGAATTCACAACCCACCTCCACCTGCCCCTGCTCGCTCAGGATGGAATCGATCTCGTCGCGACCCAGGCTGCGCAGCATGTTGCCCACGCGTTCGCGCGAGCAGGTGCAGGCAAAACGCGGGCCGTTTTCGCCCGTCATGGGTTCGAAGCGGCGCACGTCTTCTTCCCAGAACAGGCGGTGCAGGATCGTGTCGGCGTCCAGTGTCAGCAGCTCTTCACGCTTGAGGCTGGACGCCAGGATGGCGATGCGGTTGTAGTCCTCGTTCAAGCCGATCTGGTCTTCGTCACGCGCGCCCGATTGGCCCGCGAGGTTGCCACTGCCCTGCAGCGGCAAGCGCTGGATCAACAAGCCGGCGGCCACGTGTTCGTTGGCCGCGAGCACCAGCCGCGTGTCGAGTTGCTCGCTCTGCAGCATGTAGTGCTCGATCACTTCACTCAGCTTCTCCAGTTTCTCGCGCTGGTCGCCATACAAAGGCACCACGCCCTGGTAGGGCTGCTGGCCGGGCAGGCGGTCCTTGGGGTCGAGCGTGATGGCGCAACGGCCCTGGTTGGTCACGTTGACCATGTGCGATAGCGGCGCGTCGGGGGCCACGTCACCCATGACGGTGGCGGTGGCGCGCAGGGTCAGGTCTGGCTGCACCTCGGCCACGGCCAGCTTCACTGGCCCGTCGCCCATGATCTGCATGATGAGTGCGCCGTTGAACTTGATGTTGGCCTGCATCAGCGTGGCCGCAGCCGTCATTTCGCCCAGCAGTTCGGTCACGGCCGTGGGGTAGCCTCCGCCGTCGCGGTGGCGCTGCAGGATCTCCTGCCAAGCGTCGGTCAGGCGCACCAGCATGCCGCGCACAGGCATGCCTTCAAAGACGAATTTGTGGAGTTCGGACAAGCGGGGCTTTCAGGGATCGTTCGAAAAAACGCAATCGTGGCAGATCGGGGTCAGCCGATCTTTTTCAAGGTCTTGCGAAAACGCGCGGCGTTGTCGGTGTAATGCTGGGCACTCATGCGCAGGCCTTCGATCTGCTCGGGCGAGAGCGTCTTGGCCACGCGCGCCGGACTGCCCAGAATCATGGTGCCGTCCGGGAATTCCTTGCCTTCGGTCACCAGCGAGCCGGCGCCCACCAGGCAATGTTTGCCGATCTTCGCGCCGTTGAGCACCACCGCGCCAATGCCGATCAGCGAACCGTCCCCGATGGTGCAGCCGTGCAGCATCACCTGATGGCCCACGGTCACGTTTTCGCCGATGTTCAGCGGCAGACCCACGTCGGCGTGCAGCACGCTGCCGTCCTGGATGTTGCTGCCGCGGCCGATCGTGATGGTTTCGGTGTCGCCACGCACCGTGACGCCGAACCACACGCTGCTGTCTTCACCCAGCACCACGTTGCCGATCACCTGGGCGTTGTCGGCCACCCAGGCCGATTCGGCCACGCGGGGCGCGGTGCCGTCGAGTTCGTAAAGGGCCATGTCTGTTGTCTCCGTTGGCTGATTTGGGGATGCTTCCTAGAATTGTAGGGATGCAAGCCCCCGCCGCCCTGTCCCCCGCACCTTTCGTTTCCCTGCGAGCGCAGGCGCTGCAGGCCCTGAGCACCAGCGAACCAGATGACAAGGTCCATGCCACCCACGCGCTCTTTGAGGCCTTGCGGGCGGGCCACACCCACCTGGACACCGCCGAGCGCCTGACGCCCGACACCACCCGGCCCCTGCCCGGGCGACCAGCGCGGCCCGTGCTCATTGCCCCGGTCGACGTACCGCAACGCTCGGCGTTCACGCCCGAAGGTTTTGCGATGCTGCTGCACGCGGTGGCGCACATCGAATTCAACGCAATCGATCTGGCCCTGGATGCCGTCTGGCGCTTCCCCGACATGCCCGCCGAGTACTACACCGACTGGCTGCAGGTGGCGCACGAAGAGGCCATCCACTTCGGCCTGCTGCGCACGCACCTGCAAAGCCTGGGCCACGACTACGGCGACTTCGCGGCGCACAACAGCCTGTGGGAGATGTGCCTGCGAACACAACACGACGTGACGGCCCGCATGGCCCTGGTGCCACGCACCATGGAGGCGCGCGGCCTGGACGCCACGCCGCCGATGCAGGCGCGCCTGCGCAAGGTGGGCACGCCCGCGGCGCTGCGGGCGGTGGAAATTCTTGATGTGATCCTGCGCGACGAGATCGGCCATGTGGCGGTGGGCAACCGCTGGTACGGCTGGCTGTGCGAGCGGCAGGGCATTGAGCCGCTGGCGCACTACCGGCGCTTGGCGCGCGAGCATTCGGCGCCGCGCCTGAAGCCACCGTTCAACGAGCCGGCGCGACGGGCGGCAGGCTTCAGCGACGCCGAGCTGACCGCCATGCACCAAGCCTGACCCCCGATAATCGGGGATGACTTCCGCATCCCCGACCGCTTTCAGCACACTCCCCCTCTCACCCGCCTCGCTGGCCAACCTGGAGCAGCTCGGCTACCTGGAAATGACGCCGATCCAGGCCGCCGCCTTGCCACCCGCCCTGCTGGGCAAGGACATCATTGCCCAGGCCAAGACCGGCAGCGGCAAGACCGCCGCGTTTGCCCTCACCCTGCTGGCCAACCTGAACGCGCGCCGCTTTGCAGTGCAAACGCTGGTGCTGTGCCCCACGCGTGAGCTGGCCGACCAGGTGACCACCGAAATCCGCCGCCTGGCGCGCGCCGAAGACAACATCAAGGTCGTCACGCTGTGTGGCGGTGTGCCGCTGCGCGGGCAGCTGGCCACGCTGGAGCACGGTGCGCACATCGTGGTGGGCACACCGGGCCGCATCATGGACCACCTGGAACGCGGCAGCCTGCCGCTGGACGCGCTCAACACCCTGGTGCTCGACGAAGCCGACCGCATGCTCGACATGGGCTTCTTCGACGACATCGTGACCGTGGCCAAGCAGTGCCCGAAGACACGGCAGACCTTGCTGTTCTCTGCCACGTATCCCGAAGGCATCGCCAAGCTGAGCGCGCAGTTCATGCGTGAACCGGTCACGGTGAAGGTCGAGGCGCAGCACGCGGGCGCGCAGATCGAACAGCGCTGGTACGAGGTGAAAGACACCGATCGCCTGGACGCCGTGAGCAAGCTGCTCGCCCACTTTCGCCCTGCGAGCACGCTGGCCTTCTGCAACACCAAGGCGCAGTGCCGCGACCTCGTGGCCGTGCTGCAAGCCCAGGGCATCAGCGCGCTCGCGCTGTTTGGCGAACTGGAACAGCGCGAGCGCGACCAGGTGCTGGTGCGCTTTGCCAACCGGAGCTGTTCGGTGCTGGTGGCCACCGACGTGGCCGCGCGCGGCCTGGACATCACCAGCCTGGCCGCCGTGATCAACGTGGACGTGACGCCGGACGCCGAGGTGCACATCCACCGCATCGGCCGCACCGGCCGCGCGGGCGAAAGCGGCCTGGCGCTCAACCTGGTCAGCATGGACGAGATGGGCAGCGTGGGCAAGATCGAGCAGCTGCAGGGCCGCGAGTCGAAGTGGCAACCCTTGAGCGAACTCGTGCCCACCGGCAAAGGCCCGCTCGTGCCGCCCATGGTCACGCTGCACATCCAGGGCGGCCGCAAGGAAAAGATCCGTCCCGGTGACGTGCTGGGCGCGCTCACCGCCGACCTGGGCTACACCCGTGAACAGGTGGGCAAGATCAACGTGAACGAATGGTCGACCTATGTGGCGGTGGACCGCAACATTGCCGAGCAGGTGGCCAGCCGGCTCAACGACGGGCGCATCAAGGGCAAAAGTGTGAAGGTGCGGGTGCTGGAGGACTGATCAGGCAGGGCAAAAAAACATTCTGTTCACATATGCGAACTGGCCTGCATGCGCCAATGAACAGCAGAGGCATCCATGACGCAAGATGTGCAGGGTCTACAGCTTGAACCGCCCCGGGTTTGAACTGACCCCCAGAAGTTGGACGATCGCCATCCCGCCAATCAGGCGGTGTTTCTCAGCCGGTATTCCACCGGGCTGAGCCCTTGCAATCCGAGCTTGATGCGCTCGTGGTTGTAGTAGCGGATGTAATCGTGCACGCCCGCTTCGAGTGCCGCGATGCCGCGCGTCATCTGCCGATGCCTGAAGCTTGTCATCCAAAAAACTGCGGAGGTTCTCCCCGCGCCCGCGGGCAATTTTCAGAACGTCACTTCGGGATGGACACAAGAAAAGGCGAAGGCGACAATCCGCCCTCAACCGACTTTGGATGAGCTGGAGGGACTGCGGATGTACGTCACCAACACGGATCTTCTTCCTCCGCTGTTCGATCAGGTCCTTGACTATTTCGAGGTCAAGCGCTCGGGAACGCTGTTTCGGGAGGACATCGTCAAGGGCATTGAGAACGGCATCGTCCATGCGGCGGCGATGTACTGCCGTGCGCAGACCTCGAATGCGCTTCGCCCCCAGGGTGCTCCCTTGGGTCAAACCCCGGTGTCAGGAAACCTGGAGCCCGTTTCGCTCAGGACCGAAGACCGGCTCTCTGGTTCGGATCTTTCCCGGGCGGCATTGGTCCAGCAGTTGCAGTCGAATGTCGAGCTGACACAGGGCAATCCCACAATCGACACCACGTTGATCGAGATCGCCTTGCTGTTGATCGAGGCACAGATCGACCTTCGTTTGCAGGGTGGCGCGTCTTTCAAGATTGCCGGCATCGAATTCTCGCGAGGGTCCGACGAGAAGACCGCGAATGGCGCTGATTGGTGCCGGTCGATTCTTGCGCCAGCCATGCGGGGCGCCGCCGACGACAAACCTTCTGTCTGGTCTGCATTCGCTAAAAAACGAAAGCCCGCTGGCATACGCGTGCTGGTCGACACCATTCAACTCAGTGCAACGCTGCGAACCGCCGCCCCGTACAGAATCACCGTCGACCGCCATCTGGTCGAACCCCTGCTCGCGGCACCACGGGCTCATGATGGGATCCGACTGCTCCATGTCTCGGATTTGCACTTGATCGCGGAGCTGGATGAGGCAGGTCGAAAGCTGGTCAAGCCGCTGCTGACACCCACGCACAGCTTCGAGGCCGCGCGATACGTGGCGTCGGCGGTCGCATCATTGCAGCCACGCTACGACGCGCTGGTCGCGACGGGCGACCTCACCACGGACGGAGCGCGCGGGTCGTTCGAGACGGTTCTGCAGTACGTCCAGAGCGGATCGATCACCGGTGCGAATCCGATGCGGATCGCGGCTTATGGTCTGAACGCATCCAGATCCCAGCGAATCCTGCTGCCAGGAAACCACGATCGTTATGCAAAGCAGGATTTTCCCGGCCAGCGGCTGGACTTCACCTGCGAGGAGGTTCTTCAAACTCCGCGCCTGTACCCCTACCTGCTCGGTTACAGGCCACACGACCGTGGGGACGACTCGTTTGCGCTGCTCTTCCTGGTCTTCGACTCGAACCTTCAGGCAGGCAGAGACGGCTCCAGATTCAATGCCAAAGCTTGGCTTCGCGCGCTGGCCAAAGGTGATGTGAAGGACGCCGAATTGACGGAGGCCCGCAGGCTGATGAAGGCCACCGTGGAAGCGGGAGAAGTGGAACGCATCGGGGGCGGAACGCTCAAGTTTGACCCTTTGAAGACCATTCGCATCGCACTGCTGCACCACCACCCGGTGACCAAGTTCGTTCTTCCACAGCCCGCTTCGGCCGCGCCCACACTCGGGGAACGCCTCAAAGCGTTGGTGTTTGACCCGGTGGAGAAGTACACCGCAGAGAAAACGGCCGCAAACATGGCGATGGAGAACTCCGACGCGTTCCTCGAGTGCTGCTCCGACTGCGGCGTGCAGCTGATTCTGTTCGGGCATCAGCACTATCCGTATCAGCGCCTGGTGACCCGATTGTCAGATCCGGGTTCAGCGGCGCCCGCCACTGCGCCGATGGTGGGACGCTCCGAGCACATGCGCGCCTTCTGTTGCCCCACCGCCTTGCAATACGATGCGCCCGCCAACGGCTTCTACGTCTTCGACTTCCTCTCTGAGAACCAGTTCGAATGGACCATGTACGGGAGCCATCGGGTCGGTGGTCAGCTTGCGGGCCCCATGAAGCAGCTCCAGCAAAGGAGTTTCGATCTTTCGGCGGAGCCGACACCAGAGGAACTCGATCAGCAGTACCGGTTCGGCGCCGTTTAGCCAACTGCGGGCGCGGCTCTTCAGAACGTCACCTTTACCGAAGGCGAACTCCGCTTGGCCTCGCCGTGGAACACGGCTTCGATGTTGTTCCCGTCGGGATCGATGACGAAGGCAGCGTAGTAGCCTGGGTGGTACTTGCGTTCACCCGGCGCGCCGTGGTCCTTGCCGCCTGCTGCGAGTGCGGCTGTGTGAAACGCGTCGACCATGGCGCGGTCCTGCGCCTGAAAAGCCAGGTGGTGGCGACCCGTGAGTGCGCCGTCCGCGGCCTCACTTTCAGCCGTGGAGACGAACAGTTCATCCGCCCAGAAGTAGCCCTCACCAGTACCACCCATCGGCACCTTGAGGACCTTGAACACGGCGTCATAAAAAGCCTGACTGGCCGGAAGGTCCCTCACGACGAGCTGGATGTGGTCGATCAGCCGGCCTCGGTGCAGTTCCTGTGTTTCCATGGTGAGCTCCTGTTACTCAACGGGTGAAAGGAGACAACATCCTAGCGGGGTGTACACCTCCTGACCACGTCGTTGAGCACACGATCAAGATCACCGGCTTCGACGGGTTTGCGCAGCACAGCGGCAAACAAGGCCTTCAGGTGCTGCTCGTCCGCCTCGTCCAGATTGCCGCTCAACAACACGACCGGCGGCGGCTGGTCCATGGAGCGTATGCGTTGGCCCAGACCCACACCGTCGAGCCGCGGCATCGACAGGTCGGTGAGCACGACGTCCCAGCGCCCGGCAGACTGCACCAGATAGCCCCAGGCCTCTTCGCCGTCCCGTGCGCGCGTCACGTTCCAGCCCTTGCGCTCCAGCAATGCACTCCACGATTGGCGGACCAGTTGGTCGTCGTCGACGAACAGCAGTTCGCGCCTTCGGTTCTCTGCGTCGGGGAGCGTTGTGGGGGGAGGAATGGAGGCATCGGCACTGGCCGGCAGGTAAAGGCAGAAACGGGTCCCTTCTCCCAACGCGCTGGACAGGCCAATGTGGCCTCCGTGATGCGCCACGATGCCCTGCGCAACCGACAGTCCCAGCCCGGTTCCGCGACCAACACTCTTGGTGGTGAAGAAGGGCTCGAACACCCGGTCGGCGACGTCGGGCGTCATTCCGGGGCCGAAGTCGCGTACCTCGATCGTCAGGAATCGCCCTTCGCCCAGGTGAGCAACCCCCGGTGGCGGGGTCTGATCCCCCCCGAGCGGCAGGAAGACCTCGTCGATGGTGATCTCGATCCGGCCCTTGCCCTCCATGGCGTCAGCAGCGTTGATCAACAGATTCACCAGCACTTGCTGCAATTGCGTCGGGTCGCCTTCAACCACGTCTGGATTCACCCGGTGGATGGCAACGATTTCGCACTCGCGCGTGAGGCCGGCGCTCACGAGCCGGCGCGTGTCTTCCACCAGGCTCCTCAAGTGCAGCTTCTGCAGTTTGGGCGTGGTCTTGCGGCCAAAGGCCAGCAACTGGCGTATCAGGCCATCGGCATACTTCGTGGCCTTCAGCGCTTGTCCCAGTGATTCATGGCCGGGGTGTTTCTCTTCGAGATCTTCCATCGTGAGCCGCACCCAGCCCGTCACAGCCGCCAGCGAGTTGTTGATGTCGTGAGCAATGCCACCGGCCAGCCGGCCGAGTGCCTCGGATTTCTGGCTCTGCATCAACTGCGCCTGAATCGCCTCTTGCCTCTCGAAGGAAAGCCGCTGCTCATGCGCGTCCGTCCGCACGCGCTGCAACAGTTGATTGACGACCGATGCGAGAGAACTGATCTCGTCATGCCCCTGAACCAGCACGGGCGGTGCTGCAGTGGGGCCGTCGTGGGTGATGACTTCGATGTCGCTGCAGAGGCGCTGAAGCCGTTTGAGCAGAAACCGGTCAAGGATGAGCACCAGCAGCAGGCTGGCCAACAACGCGGTCAGGGCGACCGTCATCATGCCTTGCCGGTTCAGCGCCTGGCCGTGTTCCTGCAGGCGGCGATCCAGCCCGAGGACCAGTTCTGCCACGGGAAGACCCTGGTGATCTTCCAGCAAGACATGCAGATCGTCCCGTTCGGCGTTCACCCGCTCCACATGAAACGGCTCCTGTGAGTGGCCGGGTGATTCGAACGACAGACGCGCCGGCATCATCAGGACGTCGGCCAGGAGGTGGACCTCCGCCTCGTCAAAACGGCGCACCATGACCATGACGCCCTGCGCCACCCCAGTGGCCTGGTTGGGCAGACGAATACCGGCTGCGATCACGATCTCCAAACCCCCATCCGCCAGGCGCAGGGTCTGGAGCACCTTGCGATCTTTACCGGTCAGGACGATCTGGGCCAACTCCCGCAGGGGCGCAATGCGTTCTGCCCCCAGCGTGGCCAGTGGCCCCTCCCCTTCCCGCTTCACCGTGGCCAGCGCGCGACCGCGGCCATCGAACACCAGCACCTCGGAGATGCGCAGGTATCCCATGTTGTCGGCATCAAAGTTGTCCGCCATGAACTCGGGTTGCTTGCCGCGAACAAAATTCACCGCATCGACCCAGTAGGCGTAGTCCTGGGTGGTGGCCCTCAAGGCCTGCACCTGTTGGGCAAACACGCGCTTGGCGCGTTCACCCTCGCGCGTTGCGTGTTCGACCTCCAGCCGGTCGAACGAGTCCTGCACGAGGTAGCGGGCGCCCAGCATCCCGCCGCCCGCGCACACGGCGACGGCTGCGAGGATCAACGCCCAGGCCTTGTGTTGTAGTTTCATGGTGATTGGTCATCGACGCTTCTACGGGAAAGTGAAGTGGCGCACGCAAGGCGGCCGACCACACCGTGATCTGGCCGACAATTAAGCCATGACCGATCAGAACCCCACCCCACCTCCCCTCCCCGACCGCCTCTCCATCGACGCCCGCAGCCCACACCATGTGGCCGCGGTATTCGAGCACGACATTGGCATCCGCTTCAACGACAAGGAGCGTTTCGACGTGTCCGAGTACTGCATCAGCGAAGGCTGGGTGAAGGTGCCTTCGGGCAAGACGGTGGACCGCAAAGGGCAGCCGCTGCTCATTCAGCTCAAAGGCAAGGTCGAGGTCTTCTACAAATAGAGACCATTTGCCCTGAACGCCCGGCGCGTGATCGACTCGATACAAGCCTATGCGCCGCAGATTCCTTTTTTCAGCCGCCCTGGGCACCACCCTGGGCCGACTGGCATGGGCTCAGCCCGTCGATGACCGACCCTCCAGGCCCCCTGGCTACACCGTTTCGGCCGACGTGCTGCAGCGCTCGGTGGCGCAGCGCTTTCCGATGCGCTACCCGGTGCAGGGGCTGCTGAACCTGGACCTTCAGCCGCCGCGCCTGAGCTTGCTGCCCGAGCAGAACCGCCTGCGTGCCGAGATGGTGGTGGAGGCCACCGGCCCGGCCCTCAACCGCAACCACCGGGGCAGTTTCGACCTGGACTTTGCGCTGCGCTATGAGACGAGCGACCGCACGCTGCGCGCTCATCAGTTGCGCGTCGACCGCCTGCGCTTCCCCACCCTGCAGCCGAGCGTGGTGGAGTTGCTCAACGCCTACGGCCCGGCGCTGGCCGAACAGTCGCTGCGGGAGGTGGTGCTGCACCGGTTGCAGCCGCAAGACCTGCGCCTGGCCGATGCGATGGGCATGCAACCCGGCGCGATCACGGTGACGCCCACGGGCCTGTCGATCGCCTTCGTTCTCAAGCCCTTGTGAGGCGCGGGCGCAAAATGGCCCGATGAAAGCTCCCCCCCGACTGCAATCCCTCGTTGAAGAGGGTCTCATCGACACCGTGGTGCGCCAGCTCATGAGCGGCAAGGAAGCCATGGTGTACGTGGTGCGCTGTGGCGACGAGACGCGCTGCGCCAAGATCTACAAGGAAGCGAACAACCGCAGCTTTCGCCAAGCGGTGAACTACACCGAAAACCGCAAGGTGAAGAACTCGCGCCAGGCGCGCGCCATGGCCAAGGGCACCAAGTTCGGCCGTGAGTCGCAAGAAGCCGCGTGGCAAAGCGCCGAGGTCGATGCGCTCTACCGGCTGGCCGCCGCGGGCGTGCGGGTGCCGCAGCCGTTCAACTTCTCCGAAGGCGTGCTGCTGATGGAACTGGTGACCGATGCGCAGGGCGACGCGGCACCCCGGCTCAACGACGTGTCGTTCACGCCCGAGCAGGCGCGCCAGCACCACGCCACGCTCGTTAGCGAGGTGGTGCGCATGCTGTGCGCGGGTGTGGTGCACGGCGACCTGTCGGAGTTCAACATCCTGCTGGCGCATTCGGGCGAAGACCACACCGACGACTTCCCCGTGATCATCGACCTGCCGCAGGCGGTGGACGCCGCTGGCAACAACCACGCCCAGCGCATGCTGTTGCGCGATGTGGCCAACCTGCGCGACTTCTTCGGCCAGTTCGCGCCCGAGCTGCTGAGAACGCAGTACGGACCCGAGATCTGGAGCCTGTACCAGAGCGGCCTGCTGAGCAACGACACACCGCTGAGTGGCCGCTACGAGCGCGCGCCGGGCGCGGTGGACCTGGGCAGCGTGATGCGCGAGATCGACGACGCGCGCGACGAAGACGCGGCCCGCCGCCTGCGCATGGCGCAGCACTAAGACCGCTGCCGCCCGTCGCTCGCTCCGGATTACCCGTTGGACCGTGTAAGGAATGCGGGCTGTGGTCGACTCACGCCCATGAACACCTTGCACGCCCTCAACCGCCGCCAGACCATGAAACTGCTCTCATTGCTCGGCCTGAGTTCGCAGGCCGTCCTCCCCGTGGCCGACGTCGTGGCCGCCACCGCCCCCTGGAAACTGAGCGAGGCCGAGTGGAAGAAGCGACTGACCCCGGCCCAGTTCGACGTGCTGCGTGAAGAAGGCACGGAGCGCCCGGGCAGCAGTCCGTTCAACGCCGAAAAGCGCACGGGCACCTACCACTGCGCCGGCTGTGATCTGCCACTGTTTTCGTCCGACGCCAAGTACGAGAGTGGCACCGGCTGGCCGAGCTTTCACACGCCGCTGCCCGGTGCGCTGGGCACGAAGACCGATTTCAAGGCGATCTTCCCCCGCACCGAATACCACTGTGTTCGCTGCGACGGTCACCAGGGCCATGTGTTCAACGACGGCCCCAAGCCCAGCGGCAAGCGCTACTGCAACAACGGCGTGGCACTCAGCTTCAAGGCGGCAGCATGAACGCGCGCCTCTTGCCCCTCATGGCTTCGGTGCTGCTGTCCACTGGCGCTGCACAGGCTCAAACGACGCCCGCCACCGCCAAGGCCACTTTTGCAGGTGGCTGCTTCTGGTGCGTGGAGGCCGACTTCGACAAGATTCCCGGCGTCTTGTCCACCACCTCGGGCTACATCGGCGGCACGGTGGCCAACCCGACCTACCGACAGGTCTCGGCCAACGGCACGGGGCACGCCGAGGCGGTGGAAATCGTGTTCGACCCGGCCCAGGTGAGCTACGCCACCCTGGTGGAGAAGTTCTGGCGCACCATCGACCCGACCACGAAAGACCGCCAGTTCTGCGACGCCGGCAACCCCTACCGCACGGCAATCTTCACGCACGACGCCGCGCAGTCGGACGTGGTGAAACGCTCGCTGGCGGCGCTGGAGAAATCCAAGCCGTTCAAGGAACCGATCGTCACGCAGGTCGTGCCCGCCACCATGTTCTACGCGGCCGAAGACTACCACCAGGACTACTACCTGAAGAACCCGATCCGATACAAGTACTACCGCACGAGTTGCGGGCGCGATGCGCGTTTGCAGCAGCTGTGGGGTGCTGCAAAAAACTAGCGGCCGACGCCCGACGCAGCCCCGCGCCGGGCGCGTCATGGATCAGGTCTTCTTGATGGCGGCGAGCTTTTTCTTGATCAGCTCGAAACGAGACATCAAAGCCGAAATCTCCTCGTCCGACAACTCGAAGATTTCTGCGGCTTTTCTCAAATTCCCTCCATTGACCTTGCCGAATTCATCGGCGATGCCTTTCGGAATGGAACTGGGCCAAATGGATGTCCATTGCATATTTTTTTGATCTTTGGAGAGATCCATATAGACGTGGAGATCATCGCCGGTTTTTTTGCTGCCAAACGACATATCCCAATCGATTGACTTCACAGAATCGATTTTTCCGTCTTTTTTATTGACGATGAAATGCTTGAAATGGCGATCACAATCACCGACAAGCACGTTGAACACCAGCAGCCGCGCATAATTCCGCTTGAATTCCAGCGTCAGCAGATCGTTCCATTGGTCCATATGGAATACACCTTCTCTCACCATGCTCACAAAGGCTTGATGCAAGGCCATGTTGTTGGTCATCAAGCTTTCGAGGCTGTTGCCTGCCACGCGTGGTGACATGACACAGGCTCTGCCACCGAAATAGCCCATCGAAGCTTGGGGAATGATGTCCCAGCCGAGAATGTTGTGTGCGATGTGGCTTGCGAGCAAACACCGGGCTTCGAATTTCGGATTCTGTGGATCGATGCCGGTCATCTGGTTGGACAGCTGTGATTTTCGCTTCGACATCGGCGAATAGCACTTGAGGGCCACGCGTTCTCCCTCCTCTGTCTTGTAATAAACCAATGAAGCGCCACTGGAGCTCCCGATTTTTTCGTCCGGACCGAATTCAACCGTGGAGTCACAGAAGCGGGGTGCAGCATGCACATTCAACGGAATATTGTTCGCTGTCCAGGCCACAACGATGCTCATGGCCTGGTCTTTCGTCATCCCGGCCTTGCGCAAGATATCGATGAACTTCGCTCTCTGTGATTCCGAATCTTTCGGCTGGGCAACAACTGTGGGCGTCGCATGAGTCCCTGTGGGTGCGGGGGTCGGATGGGTACCGGGGGAGGTGGCGGCCGGGAGATCGGGTTCGTACAACTGCTCGAGCGCGTAAGCGGTGAGGCTGTCGAAATACGACTTCGTGGCTTGTGCGAAATTGCTGATGAGCTCACTCAGCTGGTATCCCGCATCGGCTGGGGCAGTGGCTTCCGCTGCGGCAGCCGGCCGGGGAAACGAGGGATCGAGGTCGGTGCGCGTTGCCTTGATCTGGGCCAGGATGCGCGCGTGTTTGCCGAGCGTCCAGCGCGGGGCGTGCGAATACAGCACGCCGGGCAGGCGGTCCGGGTTCGCCCGGTGCGCGCGCGGGCTGGGCATGGGAAACACCGGGTTTTGCCAGGTGAAGGGGGTGGATGGACTTCCATCGGACCCTGCGGATGCTTGAGACGTGGTGTTGGTGGTGAATTCCATTGAAACAACTCCGTTTGTGGATAGGCGCCCGACGCTGCGCGCATCGGGCATGCGTGGGATCAGGTCTTCTTGATGGTCGCCAGCTTCTTCTTGATCACCGCAAAGCGGGACATCAAGGCGGCCACCTCCTCCTCGGTCAGTTCGAAGATGGTCGCTGCTTCCTTAAGGTTTTCCTCATTGACCTTGCCGAATTCATTGCAAATGGCCTGTGGAATGCAGCTGGGCCAGGACGATCCAGGCTGGCGGGTCTTTTGGTCTATATAGAGCACATCATCTGTTTTTTTACTGCCAAACGAGATATCCCAATCGATGGACTGGATGAAATCAGGCTTATGGCCTTTCACATCGATGATGAATTGCTGAAAATGACGGTCATAGTCACCGACGAGCACCGTGAACACCAGCAGCCGGATGTAGTTTTCCTTGAATTCACGGGCGAAATGATCCCCCCATTCGTCCACATGAACAATTCCACCGCGCATGGCGCCCAGAAAAACCTGAGCGAAGTCGAGATTGTTGCTGATTGAATTCAACAAATCGACTCCTTCGATGCGCGGTGTAACGACACATGCCCTTCCGCCGACATACCCCAAGGAAGCTTTCGGAAGGATGTCCCAACCGAGGATGTTGTGCGCGATATGGCTTGCCAAGAGGCAACGTGCCTCGAATTTCGGATTTTGCGGATCAATGCCGGTCATCTGGTTGAGCACACTGAGTTTCTGCTCCGAGGCCGGTGGATAACACTTGAGAACCAGCTTTTCGCCCTTCCCCGTTTGGTAATGAACCAAGGAAGCCCCGCTGGTGCTTTTAAGTTTGTCTTCCGGCAGAAACTCGAACGCAGGGTTGTGGATGCTGGGCACGGTGGAGGGATGCAAGGGAATGCCATTCGCCGTCCACGCGATCACGATGTTCGTCGCTTGGTCCCTTGTCACCCCGTTCTGGCGCAAAGTCTTTATGAAGTTGGTTTTCTGAGTCTCTAAGGCCTTGGAAGCACCGCTGGGTGCAGCGGCCGGGAGATCAGGCCCGTACAACTGCTCGAGCGCGTAGGCGGTCAGGCTGTCGAAATACGACTTGGTACTTTGGGCGAAATTGCTGATGACCTCGCTCAGCTGGTATCCCGCAGTGGCTGAGGCAGTGGGTTCCGGTTCAGCAGCGGGCCGGGGAAACGAAGGGTCAAGGTCGGTGCGCGTGGCCTTGATCTGGGCCAGGATGCGCTCGTGTTTGCCCGGCGTCCAGCGCGGGGCGTGCGAATACAGGACGCCGGGCAGGCGGTCCGAGTTCGCCCGGCGTGCGCGCGGGCTGGGCGCGGGAAAGACCGGGTTTTGCCAGGTGAAAGGAACCGATGAGGCGCCTTCGACCCCTGCGGACGCTGGGGAAGTGGTGTTGGTGGTGAATTCCATTGAAAACTCCCTTTATTGATGAGATGAAATGCGCAGCGTGCCCACAACAGCGCGTTGGCAGGGCGGGCAGATCAAAGCGACTTTTGCCAATGCCGGGCATTGCTGGCCGTTGTCTGCATGATCCGGCCGACAGCCTGCACGATTTCAGGCTGGTTGGTGACATCGGTGCTGAAGGCGTAGATCAGATCGCCATCGCTGACGCCAAATCCCGCGTTCGATCGCTGTCGCATCAATTCCAGGTTTTGCGTCACGATACCCCGCAGAACGTCGGACATGTGTTCGGCCGGAACAGCGCCGAACAGGCAACACACCGTCACGCGATCGACATTCGCGCTGTTGGTAACCACGGTGAAATCCACGTCGTCGATTTCGAGGTTGATCGAATCGCTGGTGGCCGGGACAGTCGATTTCTTGAAATTGGGGCCGAGTTTGAGCAAAGAAGCTTCGAATTCCGAGAGTTTCATGATGGTGATTCCAGATGTAGGAGAGATGGGGGCAAATACCGCGCATGCCACGGCGGGCACAGAATGGCACGGCTGGCACGGCAAAGACATCAAGCGATCGGCCTACCGCGGCGAGCGGATTCACCGCGGCCAAGCCCGCACGGTAGTGGGCACGATGCACGGCTCCAGCAGCTATGGAACCCGATCGAAAACTACCCTCGTGGGTGGTGCTGCGCCACGATGGTCTTGAGGCGTTCACGGGCCACGTGGGTGTAGATCGTGGTGGTGGAGATGTCGGCATGGCCGAGCAGCATCTGCACCGCGCGCAGGTCGGCGCCGTGGTTGATGAGGTGCGTGGCAAACGCGTGGCGCAGGGTGTGGGGCGAGAGCGGTGACGTGATGCCCGCGGCCAGCGCGTACTTCTTCACCAGCTGCCAGAACATCGCGCGTGTCATGGCCTCGCCGGCGCGAGACCCGCGCGAGGTGACGAACAGGTCTTCGCTTTGCAGGCCATTCAATATTTCGCCGCGCGCCTGCCCCATGTAACGCTGCAGCCACTGCCCCGCCACCTGCCCGAACGGCACCAGCCGCTCCTTGTTCCCCTTGCCGGTGATGCGCAGCACGTGTTCGTTCATGCCCACGTGCCAGGTCTTCAGCGTCACGAGTTCGCTCACGCGCAAGCCGCTGGCGTAGATGAGTTCGAGCATGCAACGGTCGCGCAGGCCCAGCGGGGTGCTCACATCGGGCGCGTTGAGCAGGGCTTCCACCTGCGCTTCCGACATCGTCTTGGGCACGCGCAATGGCTGGCGCGCCGGTGAAAGGCGCAGCGTCGGATCTGCGGAGATGAAGCGTTCGCGCAGCGCCCAGCGGAAGTAGCGCTTGAAGACCGTGAGCCGCCGGTTGGCGGTGGTGGCGCGTGTCTGGCCGTGGCGCTCGCTGAAATAGCCGTTGAGATCGGCCTCGGTGCTCTCGGGCAGGGTCTTGCCCCGCCCGGCCAGCCACTGGCCGAGCAGAACAAGATCACGCCGGTACGCGTCCAGCGTGTTGCGCGAGAGGCCCTCTTCGAGCCAGAGCGCGTCGACAAAAGCCCCGGCAAGGTCCTCGCTGGTCGATGCCAAGGCCGGGTTCATCACTCCAGCTTGAGCTTCTGCTTGGCGACCACCTGCTTGTAGACCTCGAACTCGGCCTTGATCTGCGCCGTGAACTCGGCCGGCGTGTTGGCCACGATCAGCGAGCCCGTGTCTTCCACGCGCTTCCTCACAGCCGGGTCATTGAGGGCCTGCTTGGTCGCGCTGGACACCTTGTCCACCACCTCCTGCGGCAGGCCCTTGGGACCGATGAGACCGTAGTAAGCCATGCGGTTCACCGGCTCCAGGCCCACTTCCTTGAAGGTCGGCACATCGGGCAAGACCGACAGGCGCTGCGGTGCGGCCACCACGATGGCAATCAGTCGGCCGGCCTTGATGTGCGGCAGGGCCGAGGGCAGGTTGTCAAAGATGATCGGCACCTGACCACCCACGGTGTCGTTGAGTGCCGGGCCTGCGCCACGGTAAGGGATGTGCGTGATGAAGGCGCCGGTCAGGCTTTTGTAGAGCTCGGTCTGCAGGTGGCCGATGCCGCCCGTGCCCGAACTGGCGTAGCTGTACTTGCCGGGATTCTTCTTGATCTCGGCCAGAAAGCCCTTGTAGTCCTTGGCCGGGAAGCTGGGGTGCACGGCGATCACGTTGGGCGTGGCCGCGATGTTGATGATGGGCGTGAAATCGGTGAGCGTGTTGTAGGGAATCTTGGCGTTGATCGCCGGGTTGGCGGCGGTGGTGGACACCGTGGCCATGCCCAGGATGTAGCCGTCGGCCGGGGCGCGGGACAGCTCCAGCGCACCCACCACCCCACCGCCACCGGCCTTGTTTTCCACGATCATGCTTTGCCCCAAAGCCTTGCCGAGCGCCTCGGACATGACACGGGCAATGATGTCGGTGGTGCCGCCGGGTGCAAACGGAACTTGCAGACGAACGACCTTGTTGGGGTATGCCTGAGCCCAGGCGGTACCACCCACAGCCACCGAGGCGGTGGCCAGACCGATTGCAACCAGTTGACGACGAGAAACCATGAGACTTGCTCCTTGCTTGAGACATCGATAAAGACAGGCGGGGGTCAGCCTGATCCGCGCGAGCGGGGTACGGTCGCGCGATGCGAGCCTGCAATGTAGCCTGTGAGCACCCGCACGAACATGGGACAACTACATAAGTGGAAACCCCCGACACGCTATGCTCGCCCGGTGAACTTCGCCCAGCTGCTCTTCCCCGACTTCTCGCTCATCCTTTGTGGCTACCTGGTCTGCCGCTTCACCGCCCTCAACCGCAAGGTCTGGGAGCAGGTGGAGAGCCTGGTGTACTACTTTCTGTTTCCCGTGCTGCTGTTTCACAGCATCGTGAAGAGCCCGCTCGATCTGGGCCAGGCGTCCAGCCTCATGGGTGCGGGCATCTCACTGGGCTTGTGCGGCATTGCGCTGTCGTACTCACTGACCCACTGGCCCTGGGTTGGCAAACGGCTGGATGTGCGTCTGCACGCGGCCAGCGCCCAGGTGGGTTTTCGCTTCAACTCCTTCATTGCACTGGCCCTGGCCGAGAAGATGGCCGGCCCGCCGGGCCTGCTCATGATCGCGGTGCTCATCGGCGTGTGTGTGCCGCTGTTCAACGTGGGCGCGGTCTGGCCGATGGCGCGGCACGCCAACAAGGGCTTCCTGCGCGAGTTGCTGCGCAATCCACTCATCATCGGCACTGTGTCTGGCCTGGTGGCCAACCTGCTGGGGTTTTCCGTGCCATTCTGGCTCGAGCCCACGGTCAACCGCATCGGCCAGGCTTCGCTGGCGCTGGGGCTCATGGCCGCTGGCGCGGGCATGCAGTTCGGCATGCTGGCCAGCGCCAAGACGCTGGGCGGCCTGGTGCTGGCGGTCAAGCACCTGGGCATGCCGCTCATGGCGCTCGGGCTGGCGTTGCTCTTCAGGCTCGACCCGACCCAGACCACCATCCTGCTGATGTTTTCCGCCGTGCCCACCGCGTCCAGTTGTTATGTGCTGGCCGCGCGCATGGGCTACAACGGACCTTACGTGGCGGGGCTGGTCACGCTGTCCACCTTGCTGGGCATCGTGAGCCTGCCATTTGCCCTGGGCGTGCTCAGACCCATGGCCGGCGCATGATCAACATCCTCCTCTGAAAGCCACCATGAACCCGTTGCGCCGTCCCGCTGCTCTCCTCTCCGCCTTGGTGCTGGGTCTGTCGTTCGCCACCTCGGCGGCCCACGCCCAGGCCATCGGCGAAGTGGACACGGTGTTCAAGTGGCTGGGGCCCGACCACAAGATCGTGGTCGACGCGTTTGATGACCCCAAGGTCAAGGGCGTCACCTGTTACGTGTCGCGCGCCAAGACCGGCGGCATCAAGGGCGGGCTCGGTCTGGCCGAAGACAAGTCGGACGCCAGCATCGAGTGCAAGCAGGTGGGCGCCGTGTCGTTTGTGGGCGATCCCCTGCGTCAGCAGGAAGTCGTGTTCACCGAGCGCACGTCGCTGGTGTTCAAGAAGCTGCAGGTGGTGCGCATGGTCGACAAGACCCGCAACACCCTGGTCTACCTGAGCTACTCCGACCGGGTTATCGAAGGCTCACCCGACAACAGCGTCACCGCCGTGCCGCTGCCACCCGGTACAACGATTCCCATGCGCTGATCACCGGGCCGGCGCCACCAGGTCCATGCGCCGCTGCAAGCGTGCTGCAGCCTGGGTGTCGCCAGCCGCCTGGGCGCGTTGCTGCTGCACCTGCAACCAGGCCAGCAAGGGCCGGCGCCAGCCCCGCGCCGACGCGGTGTCCACCGCCCGGTCCATCACGCCGGGCGTGGCGCGACCGCTGCGAAACAACACGCCGGCGGCCACCAGTTGTGAGAGCGGGTCCTGGATCGATGCCAGCGCAGCGTCCGGCGTTGCATTGCCCACGAGAGCGCGGTGCGCCTCGGGCAGCAAGGCCGCATCCGCCGCTTGCGCGTTGCCCGCCAGATACCGCGCATAGGCGAGCTCGGCCGGCGCCGCGTCTTGCGCAAGCGCTTCAAAGCCGACACAAGGTTCCACCACCAGACTGGCCACGCGCGTGGCGCAGCGCAGCAGCTCCAGCCGCGCCACCAGTGCCACCTGCCCGGTGCGCGCCACCTCGGCACGCGCCCGGTTGAATTCCGCCATCTCGATCCGGCTGTTGCCACTGAGCCAGGCTTCCGTGGCCCGCTCGCTGCTGCCCTTGGCCTCGCCCGGCCAGTCGGGTGGGGGTGGATTGCTGGAGCAGGCGGCGAGCGCAAGCAGGAGTGCAGTGGCGCTCCCCACCCAGAAATACCGCGGAGCCGGCTTTGCCGGGCCGCAGGTATTGCCCCCTTGAGGGGGTGACGGGACCGAAGGGACCGGCGCGGGGGTGTTCATGGAAGCCTTATTTCTGTGTCGCGCGCAAAAGGCCACTTGCGGTTGATCTCGTTGATGAGCCCATCGACCTTGCGCAGGCTGGATTCCACCTCACCGCGCAATGCACCGAGATCGGTGGTGGCCTCGCGCGTGTTGCTGGCAATGCCCTGCGCCTCCACCAGCACCGCGTCCACCTTCTGCAGGCTGGTGCGGGCCTCGGCCAGCAGGCCATTGAGTTGCTGCACGGTCACGCGTGCATCGGCGACCAGCCCACCCTGGTCCGTGCCCTGGCCGAACACCTGCTTGTTCGCATTGCTCACCAGGCTGTCCATGCGCGCGGTGAGCGTTTCGGCGCGCGCCAGCAGCGCGTTGGCGCGCTCGACGGTGATCACCAGCTTCTTCGCGTCTTCGTCGTTGCCCATCAGCACCCCCATGGCGCCCTGCGGTCCCTTGAGTCGCTCGGTGGCGCTCTGCACGTTGGTCAGCGCGGCGTCCAGCGCGGCATCCTTCTTGGTGAGCGCGGCCACGTTGTCCAACACCTCGCGCATGCTGGCCGCCAGCTTCGGAATTTCGGCGGCGGTGTCGCCACGCAGCACGGTGCGCTCGGCACCGTCGGGCAGTGCCGGGTCGTCCAGCACGCCGCTGTAAGCACGGATGCGCGTGCCGCCCACCAGGCCGCGCTCCATGGTGAAGATGCTGGAGGTGCGCAGCCATTTGGCTTGCTTGGTCGGCACGTCGATCAGGATACGGGCGTTGCCGTCCGCGCCCAGCTCGATGCGCGCCACGCGCCCGATGGCAAAGCCGGCGAAGGTCATGTCCATGCCCACCACCACACCTTCGGAGTCGTCGGAGATCAGCACCAGCCGCTGCGTGTCTTCAAACATGCCGCGCGCAAACATCACATACAGGCCCGATCCGATCACGAGCACGAGCAGGGCCACCAGCAGCAGCGCAGCCTTGAACTCGAGGTGCTTCACCTCGGGCGAGTCGGGAGCGGTGGGTTCGTTGGGCGTGGGGTTCATCGTGTTCAGTAGTAGTTGCCCACCAGCGAGACCACTTCAATGAGCAGCACCACGGAGAACAGGCGGGCGAATTCGGAGATGTCGCTGCGCTGGGCATACAGGCCCTGAGCATCCTGTTGCGCACTGCCGGCCAGGGGCACAACGGCCACGGCCAGGCTGAAGAACAGCGTCTTGAGCGCAAAGATCAAGGTGACCGCAGGCGTGAACACCTGGCCCACGCTGCGGGTGTAGCCGGGCAGGCCCCAGTGCGAAAAGCCGTAAACCGTGAGGTAGGTGAGCACCAGCGCGATCACGCAGCTCAGGGCGGCAAGCATCAGCACCGAGAACACCGAGGCCAGGGCGCGCGGCAGCAGCTCGGTGGTCAACAACACGCCTTGGCCCAACTCCTGGCCCGCACGCTGGTGAACAGACAGCTGCTCACGCACCAGTTGGGCGCCCGGCATGGCGTAGCGCACCGCGACAAACATCGCGGCATACAGCGGAATGAGCTCAAGCACCAGCGTGCGCACCAGCACCTCCAGCGCGTATTGCGACAGGCCATAGCTGTAGGCCGTGGCCACCACGATGCGGATCAGCACCAGGCTGATGAGCGCCGACAGCACCAGAAACCCGGTGAGCAGCGGCGCCGTGGCCTTGTAGACATGCAGGAGCACGCTCAGGCGACGGGGGCCCGCGGCGTAGCTCGACGGCGTGAGCGCCATCGCCACGATCTGCGCGCCAAGCATGACCACATGCCACCAGGTGACCCACGACAGGCGCACCCGGTGACCCCAACGGGTCATGAGGGTCTGACTGGCGGAGACGGGGTTCATCGCTGGATGATAGTCCGCAGTGTGTGAAGGTTCGGCGAGCATGCCGTGTGCAAAGGTGACAGCGGGCTGGTGAAAACGCGCATGGCCAAAGCCGGCGATTCGGCTTCAATCAGACCACTGACCCAAGCCAGCATCCATCCCTCCAGGAGCCCACGCATGTCCTCGTCCCTTCACCCGGTGGTGCGCCGCCAGACCATTGCCGACGCCTTGCACCGCACCGCCCTGCGTTTGCCGGGCAAGACCGCCATCGTCTGCGGCACCACCCAATGGACCTACGCCGAGTTCGACGCGCTGGTCAGTCGCCTGGCCGCGGGTCTGGCCCGGCTGGGTGTGGACCAGGGGGACAAGGTGGCCGTGCTGGCGCGCAATTCCCACGGCTTCGCGGCCCTGCGCTTTGCCCTGGCGCGCCGTGGCGCGGTGTTGGTGCCGATCAACTTCATGCTCAAGGCCGACGAGGTGGCCTACATCCTGCGTCACGCGGGCGCCCGCACGCTCGCCACCGACAGCGGCCTGGCCGCGCTGGCGCGCGACGCCGCAGCGCTGGACACCGTGGTGGAGCGATTCATCTGGCTGCCCAGCGAAGACCCCAGCGAGCCCGACCCCGTCATGCACCGTTTCGACCACCTCGCCGCCTGCGCTGACCCGTTGCCCGAGGTGACCTTGGGCAGTTTTGATCTGGCCCAGATCGTCTACACCAGCGGCACCGAGTCCACGCCCAAAGGCGCCATGCTCACGCACGACGCGGTGCTGTGGCAGTACGTGAGCTGCGTGATCAACGCCGAGATCGCAGAAGTTGACCGCGCACTGCACGCGCTGCCGCTCTACCACTGCGCCCAGCTCGACGTGTTCTTCGGCCCCGCCATCTACATCGGCAGCAGCAACGTGATCACGGCCAAACCGGTGCCCGACAACCTGCTGGCGCTGATCGAGCGCATGCAGATCACCAGCTTCTTTGCGCCGCCCACGGTGTGGATCGCGCTGCTGCGTTCGCCCTTGTTCGATGCCACGAAGCTCAAGAGCCTGGTCAAGGGCTACTACGGCGCGTCCATCATGCCGGTGGAGGTGCTCAAGGAACTGGCCTCGCGCCTGCCTGCCGTGCGGTTGTGGAACCTGTACGGTCAGACCGAGATTGCGCCACTGGCCACCATGCTCGGGCCCCAGGACCAGTTGCGCAAACCCGGCTCCTGCGGCAAGGCCGTGCTCAATGTGGAAACGCGGGTGGTCAACGACACGATGGAGGACGTGGTCGTGGGCGAGGTCGGCGAAATCGTGCACCGCTCGCCCCACCTCATGCTGGGCTACTTCAACGACCCCGAGCGCACTGAAGCTTCATTTGAAGGCGACTGGTTCCACAGTGGCGACCTCGCGGTGATCGACGACGAGGGTTACATCACCGTGGTGGACCGCAAGAAGGACATGATCAAGACCGGCGGCGAGAACGTGGCCAGCCGCGAGGTGGAGGAAATGATCTACCGCCTGAGCGGTGTGAGCGAGGTGGCGGTGATCGGTCTGCCCGACGCCAAGTGGGTCGAGGCGGTCACGGCGGTGATCGTGGTCAAGGCCGGGCAACAACTCACCGAGGCCGAGGTGATCGCACACTGCAACCTTCACATGGCCACGTTCAAGAGCCCCAAACGCGTGGTGTTCACCGACAGCCTGCCCAAGAACCCCAGCGGCAAGCTGCTCAAGCGCGAGCTGCGCCAGCACTACGCCGGCTGACGCCGCGCGCTCACAGCGTCTCGTGGTGGCCGGCGCTGCCGCGTTTCCAGTAGGCGGAGGCACGCACGCGGGCCTTGTCCAACCCATGCCGCTCAACCAGCGCCTGGCGCACCGCCACCATGCTGGCGGCCTCGCCGGCGGCCCAGGCAAAGCCCTCGCCGGCCGGCAGCGTCAACGCGGCCACCTGGCGCGCCAGTGCATCGGTGGAGCCAGTCTCGATCCAGTGCGTCTGCAGGCGCGCGCGGGTGCTGAAGCTGCGGCGGTCGCCCGCGTCGCAGGTTTCGATCACGGTGATCGCCTGCGCGGTCGCGGGCAACTCTTCGAGCCGCCGCGCAATGGCCGGGATGGCGGTCTCGTCTCCCACCAGCACGTGCCAGTCGAAGCCCGTGGGCACCACGAACGAGCCACGTGGCCCACCCAGACCGACCTCGTCGCCGGGTTTGGCGGCTTCCGCCCAGCGTGAAGCCACGCCGTCGCCGTGCAACACGAATTCGATGTCGAGCACACGGGCCGCAGCATCGAAGTGGCGCGGCGTGTAGTCGCGCATGGCCGGCTTCTCGGCGCCGGGCGGCAGCGCCAGGCCGTCGGGGCCGGGTTCGGGCAACACCAGGGGCTGGCCTGGTTGGGGCGGCAGCATGAGCTTGGCGTGGTCATCGAACGATGCGCTCACAAAGCCGTGCAGGGCATCACCGGCAAAACGGATGCGCAGGAAGTTCGCGCCGATGCGGTCGATGCGCTGCACCTGCAGGCGGC
>NZ_JADMJO010000066.1 GCF_018780385.1 Hydrogenophaga sp.
TCGGACGAACCACCAGCACCACCAGCATGAAGATATAGGGGACGACGGCGGCGGCATTGCCGCCGATCAGCGGGTCGATGTAGGCGGCGGTCAGTCCCTGCACGACCCCGACGATAATGCCCGCCAGCAGCAGACCGCCGATGGACTCGAGCCCGGCCAGCAGGGCCACCGGCAGGGCGGCGAAGCCGATTTCAGAGGACAGGAAGGTCAGCGACTTGCCGCTCAGGTAGACCATCGAAGTGATGACCGACAGAACGCCGCCAAGCGCCCAAGCGAAGGCGATGGAGCGGCGCACGCTGATGCCCATGGCCAGAGCGATCTGGTGGTCTTCGGCCACCGCCGACA
This sequence comes from Hydrogenophaga sp., assembly GCF_018780385.1. GTDB lineage: Bacteria > Pseudomonadota > Gammaproteobacteria > Burkholderiales > Burkholderiaceae_C > Hydrogenophaga. The sequence goes on from NZ_JADMJO010000066.1 coordinate 346, forward strand.
TCGCCAGCCCGCTGCGACTGCGGTTGAAGAACCAGTGCAGCGCCACGGCCGCCAGCACCGCGATGAGGCCACCAATGGCGAGCGAGCGCGGGATGATCATCTCGCCCAAGATGATTGGCGTGAGGGGAAAGATGGCGGGGAACTGACGCTCCTGCGGACCCCAGATCGCCAGCACCAGTCCACGCATCAGGATCAGCAGCCCGATGGTGACCATGATCATAGAGAACACCGACTCGCCAATCAGGCGCCTGAACAGCAGGCGTTCAATCACTAGCCCGATCAGCACCGAAATGCACAGTGCAACAGCGATGCCCAGCACCGGATGCATGCCGCGCGACTGGATGGCCCACCACAGCAGAAAGGCGCCCAGCACGATCATCTCGCCAATTGCCATATTGAAGACCTTGCTGGCGCGGTAGATGACGACAAAGCCCATGGCCACCAGCGAATACAGCAGGCCAAGCAGCGCGCCGTTGATGGTGTAGTTGATGAATTCGATGATCATGGTGTGTGTGTCTGGTCGATGTCGGTGGCCACCACGGTTGCGCGCAACACGCCCTGGCGGCCGTCCTGGTAGGTCACGGCTATTTCGCAGGCAATGTCGGCGGCACCTGCATACAGTCCGTCAATCAGCGCCCCGTAGCGCACCTCGAGAAACTCTCGACGCAGCTTGCGCGTGCGCGTCAGTTCGCCTTCGTCGGGATCAAGCTCCTTCGGAAAATTGGCAAAACGCACCACCCGCGAGCCTTCGGGCAGCAGTTTGTTGATGCGGCGGATTTCGCCCTGCACCAGTTGCCGCACCTCGGGCCGCTGCGATAGGTCGGTGAAGGTGGAGAATGCGATGCGCCGCTCCTCGGCCCAGCGGCTGGTCACAGCCATGTCGATGTTGATCAGCGCGCCAACCCAGGGCCGGGTGGCGTCGCCCAGCACCATCACGTCCTTGAT
>NZ_JADMJO010000039.1 GCF_018780385.1 Hydrogenophaga sp.
CAAGGCGCTCACGCGCTTCAACATCGACTGGGTGTGGGACGGCAAGCCCGCCGTGTTGCAGAGCCGTGCAGTCGACAGCACGGGCTATGTGCAGCCCAAGATCAACCAGCTGCGCGCGGTGCGCGGCACGCGCTCGGTGTACCACCAGAACGCCATCCAGTCCTGGCGTGTCGCTGAAAACGGCGAAGTCTCCAACGTGCAGGTGTATTGATGAGGCCCGCCATGCGAACCCTGACCTTCCTCGCCGCAGCGCTTGTCACCAGTGCAGCCTGGGCGCAAACCCCACCCTGGAACGACCTGGGCCGCAACGCCACCAAGGCCGAAGTGCAGGCCTGGGACATCGACGTGCGCCCCGACTTCAAGGGCTTGCCCAAAGGGGCCGGCAGTGTGGCCCTGGGCGAGCGCGTGTGGGAAGCGCAGTGCGCGTCCTGCCACGGCAGCTTTGGCGAAAGCAACGAGGTGTTCACCCCCATCGTGGGTGGAACCACCAAAGCCGATATCGAGCGCGGCCGGGTGAAGAACCTGGAGCCGGGCAGCACCTTCCCGCAGAAGACCACCATGATGAAGGTCGCCACCGTCTCGACCTTGTGGGACTACATCAACCGCGCCATGCCCTGGAACGCGCCCAAGTCGCTCAAACCCGACGAGGTTTATGGCGTGCTGGCGTACATCCTGAGCCTGGCTGAGGTGGTGCCAGCCGACTTCACGCTGAGCGACCAGAATATCGCCGACGTGCAAAAGCGCATGCCCAACAGATCCGGCATGGTGTTTTACGAGCCGCTGTGGAAGGCCAATGGCAAGGGCGACGTGGCCAACGTGGCCTGCATGAAGGACTGCCCGGTGGAGACCACCATCCGCTCCTCTTTGCCCGACTTTGCGCGTGACGCGCACGGCAACATCCAGGAGCAGAACCGCGTGATCGGTCCGGTGCGCGGTGCCGACACGACCAAGCCCGCGCCCACGGCGCCGGTGGGCAGCGGACCCAAGCCAGCGGCAGTGGTGGTGGCAGCTGTCAAGTCAGGGGATGGTGATGTGAAGGGTTTGCTCGCTGCCAACAGTTGCACCGCCTGCCACGGCATGAGTCAAAAGATCGTAGGGCCAGGGTTCAACGAGATCGCGGCGAAGCACAAGGGCAAGGAGGGGTTGGAGGCTTACTTGGTTGGCAAGATCAAGCAGGGTGGCTCTGGCGTCTATGGGTCGATTCCCATGCCCCCCCAACCTCAACTGAGTGCCGCCGACGCCAGCACCATGGCGAAATGGATAGCGGCGGGCGCAAAGTGAGGCCAGCCTAAGCTCAAGTCGAGTTTTTCTGATCAAACGGTCCAGCAACATTAATTTTGACGGCTGTATTGCGAGTATTCCCCATTCCAACTGCGACCAGGAGACCATAACCTATGACCATGATTTCAACCACACTGCTGATTGCAACCACGTTTACCTTGATCAGCGGTGCAGCGCTTGCGCAAGACGCGGCAGCCGCAAAGATACTTGCTTCAAAGAGTGCCTGCATGGCTTGTCATGCGGTGGACAAGAAACTGGTTGGCCCGGCTTTCAAGGACGTGGCGGCCAAACACGCCGGCCAGGCCGATGCGCTGGAGAAGGTGTCGGCGCGTATCAAGTCCGGAGGCTCTGGCATGTACGGCCCGGTGCCGATGCCCGCGCAGGCCCATCTCAAAGACGACGAGCTCAAGCTGCTGGCAGGTTGGATCCTTGCCGGCGCACCAGATAAATAAACTTGCAACGTTCCTAAATTCACAGGAGTCTTTCATGAACAACGCACGCAGAAATGCCCTCAAGACCACCGGGGCTTTTGCCACGCTGGTGTCGCTGGGCATCGTCACGCAAAGCCAGGCGCACGCCGCCATGGATCGCGCCGGTTTTGACATCAAGACCATGGCCGATGCGGTCAAGGCCTTGGGTGGCACCGCCGCCAACAGCGACCAGGTCATCGTGGTCGCACCCGACATCGCCGAGAACGGCGCCGTGGTGCCCGTGGGCGCCACCAGCAAGCTGCCCAACACCACCGAGATCTACCTCATCGTCGAGAAGAATCCCACGCCCATGGCCGCCGGTTTCAAGATCCCCGCCGGCACCGCGGCCGACGTGCAGACCCGCCTGAAGATGGGCCAGAGCTCCAACGTGTTCGCCGTGGTCAAGGCCGATGGCAAGCTGTTCTCGGCCTTCAAGGAAACCAAGGTCACGCTTGGCGGTTGCGGCGGCTGATCGCCCCCCGACCTTTTGCACAACCCCATTCACAGAATTTCAGGAGTCCAACATGGCTGATCCGATGCGCATCCGCGCCGCCGTCGCTGGTGACGAAACCACCGTCCGCGTGCTCATGTCCCACATCATGGAGCCCGGCACGCGCAGGGACGCCGCCGGCGCCCTCATTCCCGGCCACTTCATCAAGGATGTGGAAGCCACCCACAACGGCAAGGTCGTGCTCGAAGCTGCGTTCAGCGGCGCCGTGGCGCAGAACCCGTTTCTGTCCTTCAAGTTCAAGGGCGGCGCCAAGGGTGACAAGGTCGTCGTCAAGTGGGTGGACACCAAAGGTGATACACGCACCGACGAAGCTCTGATCGCTTGAACAGAGCCCCGCTTTTCCGCGATCCGATAACAAGAGGAGACCCCATGAAGAAGACCCTGACCACCTCGCTGCTGGCGCTCGCTGCGCTGTGCGGCGCTGTCGGCGCATCAAACGCGCAAGGCACGGCCGCTGAAGGCATTGCCAAGTACCGCGAGATGCTGCAGGACGGCAACCCGGCCGAGCTGTTCGAGATGAAGGGCGAGGAGCTCTGGAAACAGAAGCGGGGTCCGAAGAACGCATCGCTGGAGCAGTGCGATCTGGGCAAGGGACCTGGGGTCATCAAGGGGGCGTTCGTTGAACTGCCCAAGCACTTCGCCGACACCGGGCGCGTGCAGGATCTGGAGACGCGTCTGATCACCTGCATGGAGACGCTGCAGGGTTTCAAGGGTGAAGACATTGCCAAGACGGCGTTTGGCCGCGGCGAGATGGCCAACGTGACAGCACTGGCCACCTATGTGGCCACGGCCTCCAAGGGCATGCGCTTCAACCTGTCGCAGAAACATGCGCAGGAAAAAATGATGTACGAGACCGGCAAGCAGTTGTTCTTTACGCGCGGCGGCACGCACGACTTCTCGTGCGCTTCGTGCCACGGCAGCGACGACAAACGCATCCGCCTGCAAGACCTGCCCAACCTCACCAAGAACCCGGGCGACGGCATCGGTTTTGCGGCCTGGCCGGCGTACCGCGTGTCCAACGCGCAGATGTGGGGCATGCAGCTGCGCCTGAACGATTGTTTCCGCCAGATGCGCTGGCCCGAGCCCAAGTTCGGCAGCGACGCCACCATCGCCTTGTCGGTGTACATGGGCGTGAACGCCAAGACGGCCGAGTCCATCGTGCCGGCCATCAAGCGCTGATCTGGAGACACATCTCATGAAGCAAATCCATTCCCTGGCCCTGTTGCCCCTGACGGTTCTGGTGTTGTCGGCCTGCTCCTCGGCACCTTCACCGGCCGATGTGAACAAAGCCACCGCCGACCTGCTCAAGAACTCGTTCCAGGCGCGTGGCATCGCCACGCTGGACCGGCTCAACCAGGACCAGGCCAACGCCGAATGCGCCGTGGCCGACGCTTCCGGCAAACCGCTGGACGAGAAGATGAGCAAGGCCATTGAAGAGGCCAGCATGAAGACTGTGAAGTGGCCCACCGACGGCAAGTTCCTCGGTGACTGGAAAGAGGGCGAGAAGATCGCCCAGAGCGGTCGCGGCCTGACCTGGACCGACAAGGCCGGCGAAGCCAACGGTGGCAATTGCTACAACTGCCACATGATCAGCAAGGAGGAAATCTCCTTCGGCACGCTGGGCCCCAGCCTCTACAACTACGGCAAGTTGCGCGGTGTGACCGACCCGGCCAGCGCCGGTGGCAAGGCCATCGTCGAATACACCTGGGGCAAGCTGTGGAACGCGCGCGCCTACAACGCGTGTTCACAAATGCCGCGCGTGGGTCACATGGCCATCCTGAACCAGAAGCAGATCCAGGATGTGATGGCCCTGCTGCTCGACCCGGCGTCGCCAGTCAACAAATGACAACCACGCCCCGGTTGCCACTGGCGACCGAGGTTCTCGCTAAAAAATTTCGCGTAAATATCAGCGATCAATTATCTATAGGTGCAGCAATGAGTTTCAGCCGCCGTGAATTCATGCAGGTGCTGGCCGTGGCCAGCGCCACCGGCATGGCCCTCAACCACCGCGATGTGTTGGCCGCTGCGCCGGGCGCTGGTGAGCGCCTGTACAACGTGCCGAAGTTCGGCAACGTGAGCTTTCTGCACTTCACCGACTGCCATGCGCAGCTCACGCCCATCCACTTCCGCGAGCCCAGCGTGAACCTGGGTGTGGCCGAAGCGGTGGGCCGCCCGCCGCACATCGTGGGTGAGAAGCTGCTCAAGCAGTTCGGCATCAAGCCCGGCTCTGCCCAAGCCCACGCCTTCTCCTACCTCGACTTCAGCCAGGCCGCCAAAACCTACGGCAAGGTCGGCGGCTTTGCCCACCTGGCCACGCTGATCAAGCAGATGAAGGCCAGCCGCCCGAACGCGCTGCTGCTCGACGGCGGCGACACCTGGCAGGGCTCGGCTACCTCGCTCTGGACCAACGGCCAGGACATGGTGGACGCCTGCAAGCTGCTCGGCGTGAACATGATGACCTCGCATTGGGAGCACACCTTCGGCGCCAAACGTGTGCAGGAGATCGTGGAGAAAGATCTGAAGGGGAACATGGAATTCCTCGCGCAGAACATCAAGACCACCGACTTCGAGGACATGGTTTTCAAGCCGTATGCGATGCGCGAAATGAATGGCGTGCAGGTGGCGGTGATCGGCCAGGCCTTCCCCTACACGCCCATTGCCAACCCGCGCTACATGGTGCCCGACTGGACCTTCGGCATCCAGGACGAGCACATGCAGAAGATGGTGGACGAGGCGCGCGGCAAGGGCGCGCAGGTGGTGGTGGTGCTCTCGCACAACGGCATGGACGTGGACATCAAGATGGCGGCTCGCGTGCGCGGCATCGACGCCATCCTCGGTGGCCACACACACGACGGTATGCCCGCGCCCTTTGTGGTGAAAAACGCCGGTGGCCAGACGCTGGTGACCAACGCTGGCTCCAACAGCAAGTTCCTCGGCGTGCTCGACTTCGACGTGCGGGCTGGCCGGGTGCAGGGCTTTCAATACAAGCTGCTGCCCATCTTCTCCAACCTGCTGCCGGCCGATACGGCCATGCAGGCGCACATCGACAAGGTGCGTGCGCCGTACAAGACCAAGCTCGAAGAAAAGCTCGCCGTGACCGAAGACCTGCTGTACCGCCGCGGCAATTTCAACGGCTCGTGGGACCAGGTGATCTGCGACGCGCTGATGCAGAACAAGGGCGCCGACATGGCGTTTTCGCCCGGCGTGCGCTGGGGCACCTCGCTGCTGCCGGGCGACACCATCACCTACGAACGCATGATGGACCAGATGGCGCTGACCTACCCGGCCACCACGCTCAACACCTTCACCGGCGAGCAGATCAAGACCATCCTGGAAGACGTGGCCGACAACATCTTCAACCCCGACCCTTACTACCAGCAGGGCGGCGACATGGTGCGCGTGGGCGGCATGCAGTACACGGTGACGCCGAATGCCGCCATGGGCCAGCGCATCAACAACATGACGCTCAAAGGCAAGCCGATCGAGGCCGACAAAACCTACAAGGTGGCCGGCTGGGCGTCGGTGCAAGAGGGCGCCCAAGGCGAGCCGATCTGGGACGTGGTCTCTGGCTACCTGCGCGACAAAAAGGTCATCAAAGGCGTGCAGATCAACACGCCACGAATCATCGGCATGGACGGCAATCCAGGTTTGGTGGCGATGAAATAGGGCTGTTGGCCCCACCCGTTCGGTTGGTTGATTTCGTTTTGGTCTTCAATGTTGCGCCGATTTAAATCAAGCCCATTGAGGTTTTACGAAATGACATTCGAAATCATAAAATATGAACGATGCCTTGTTGGATGAAGAGGGAAGTGCTGACGCAATATTTGAATCTGCAGCAGAATTGTTTGGTCTGTTGTCTTCGCCTATTCGATTGCAAATCATCCACATTCTGTGCGATTGTGAGATGAATGTGACTCAGTTGCTGGAAGTCATCGACACCACTCAGCCAAATATTTCTCAACACCTCAGTTTGCTGTATCGGACCGGTGTATTGGGTCGGAAGAAAAATGGGGCTCAGATTTACTACAGACTCAAAAGCAAGAAGGTTGCTTTGCTGTGTAAGACAGTTTGGCTCTCATCGTTGGCGACCTCATCGAACGCTGACAGTCGTCATATGGATATTTCGTCAAAATATCAGAATTTAGTGCCTTGACGCTTCGCGGCATCTGATTGCCGATGCAGCTCAAGCCAGATGCATGTACCAAACCAATCACTACTCAAAAGAGACAACAATGCGCTCAAGTTCGGATCGACGTCAATTCATTCAAGGTGCTGGTTTGGCCACCTTGTTCACTTCCATTGGGGTGAGTATCCCAGTTTTATCCCACGCTGCGGTGGATGCCGTATCGTTGCCAGAGGTCAAACGCACGCGGGCGGGACTCTATGTTGAAGCTTCGGAGGTGCCCGGGTTCGTCGAAGCACGCGGAGGTTTTGGGAAGATTCTTTTTCTCGACATCAGAACCCGCGTCGAGGCCATGTATCTGGGAATGGCCAATTCCGTGGATGCACTGGTTCCCTATGTAGAACACCAGGAGCTGATGACTGACTGGGACGACGTACGCGGCGGCTATCGCTTGGAGCCAATGCAGGACTTTGTGCCCGAGGTCAACCGTCGGCTGCAGTCCAAAGCACTGACGAAGGAGGCTGTGGTATTGCTGATTTGCCGATCCGGAGACCGGAGCAGTCGCGCCGCCAACAGGCTGATGGATGACGGCTTCACTCAAGTGTGGTCGGTTGTGGATGGATTCGAAGGTGACATGAGCAAAGAGGGCCGGCGCAGTGTCAATGGATGGAAGAACGCCGGCCTTCCATGGAGCTACAAGCTCGAACGCACCCGAATGTATTTTCCACGCTGAAGGAATTTACCAATGCCTCTTTGGCAGTAGTGGGGTGATGCCCGTGCAGAAGCACGGACAAACTGCCATCAGTTAGTTTTCCATCCCCACTTCGAAAATATGGCTGCTCCAGCCGGTGATTGGAGAAAATTCACGAACTTCTGCGCTGGTGGCTTTTCCTTGCCACGGGTGGTTACTGCAATGCCAGCATCTCGGTAGACGGCGTACTCAGGTGCAATCGGGATCACATCAGCGAGATCTGGGCTCGCCACTTGCCAGATGTTCCAGATCAACCAAACGTCAATCGACTGATCAGCCACCCAAGTGGCTTTTGCCTCAGCGCTGTTGCGCGCATGGACGGCGATGTTGGAGCGCAAGCGACTGACGGTGCGGATGTCCCCTTTGCGCCCTGCGGCGTCCTCCCAAGCACCGTTCTGACCAGCGCCGTTGACCACAAGGACAGACACTCCGGGACGCAGAAGGTCCTCGAACGCACGAATGCGTCTGGGGTTGCCGGGTCGAACCAACATTGCCAATGGTCGCAGGTACAGCGGCGTCACGTCACGATGTGACACCTGCGGTTCAAGTGCAACGACAAAGTCGGTCATCATCGTCTCTGAACCGCTGTAGATGAGGTCGGCGTCGACCTTGGCTTGAGGCAGCCACTGCGGGGTGGGGCCTGCGACCACTTCGACCTTCGCACCGCCAGCTTTCTCGAAGGCTGCTGCAGCTTCCTTCATCGCGGGTGCCGGGCCGCCGGGCCCATAAATGCGCAGAGTCTGACCAGTCGCTGTGTTGGCCAGCAGCAGCGCAAAAGCGCACGCAGCGAAGAGCCGGGCGACTGGTTTTGGAAGATTGTTCTGATTCATGATGTTCACAAAGTTAGGGGAGTGGGATGCACTTGGCAGCGCACAAGTAAGGCACGTTGCGATATGCCTTGCTGGATGAACACCTTGGCACCGCGCTTTATTCCACGTCCGTGCGATCAATTCATGCCGGGCAAAGCCCGAAGCTTTGAACGGGGCCCTGGCGTACGCCGACGGTTGCTGGAATATTTTGGACACCTGCCGTGTTTACTCCCATGCAAGTTCCTTTCAACATTTTTAGCCGAGGTCCCATGAACCGTAAATTGACACTGACCGTGTTCGTAGCTGCTGCCGTTCTGGCAACAGGTTGCGCCAGCACCTTGACGAGCAACAACCCAGCGACAGCCGCTGATGGAGTGCTCGTTGGCACCAACGGCATGACTCTCTACACCTTTGACAAGGATGCCGCCAATTCAGGCAAGAGCGTTTGCAATGGGCCATGTGCGCAGAATTGGCCTCCATTGGTCGCTGCTGCCAACGCCGCCGCAAGTGAGGATTGGGTCGTGATCGCGCGCGACGACGGTAGCAACCAGTGGGCCTACAAGGGCAAGCCAGTCTACTTCTGGGCCAAAGATAAAAAACCAGGTGATCGCACAGGCGATGGGGTGAACGGCATCTGGCGCGTCGCCAAGCCTTGAGACCCATTTCCGTTTCGTCGCCATGGCGTTTGAGGAGATGCTGGTTCACATACCGTCACTGAGGCGTTATGCACGGCTGCTGACGGGTAGCTCCTCCCATGCAGACGACTTGGTCCAGGACACGCTGGAGAGGGCGTGTGTCAAATGGGCACTGTGGCAGCCAGGATCGGCATTGCGATCCTGGCTGTTCACCTTGATGCATAACCTCTACCTGAATCAACGGCGGGATTGGCGTCATGACGATACACACGCATCCATGGATGACGTGGCTGAACCAGCGTACGAGCCCTTCGTGCAGGCCAGCGAGCAAATGGACATGCAACTGGCGCTTGATCGCATGTCGCCAGCGTTGAGAGAGGTACTTCTGCTGGTGTCCGTTGAGGAGTACACCTATGCGGAAGCTGCCAAAATTCTGAATATCCCGATTGGCACGGTGATGTCACGTTTACACAGGGCGCGCGAACAACTCCGCGGCCTGATTAACCACGAGGAGGCCATGTCAACCCCCTCTTTGCATCTGGTGAAGCGATGATCGAGGACGAATCCGCCGTTAGCGAGGTTGAGTTACACGCGCTGGTTGACGGCCAGCTGGAGTCAATGCGCATTCCATATGTTCTGGAATGGCTGCGCCAGCATCCTGAAGACGCATTGCGTGTGGCCCAGTGGCAGGCGCAGCGGCTGCAGCTCCGCCGCTTGCATCGTTCAATCGCTTTGGGCGAATCGCCACCGGAACTGGTGCGAGCAGTCACCCAAGCGCCGCGTCGGATGCCTTGGCGGCATGCTGCCGCCGCCGCCTGGCTGTTGGGTGTTGGCGTTGTGAGTGGCATGATGGGAGGAAGCCTGCTGCCGTCGGGCAGCCGCAGCGCTTCACATGACGTGGCAGCACTCATGCCAAGTTTTGCCCGCGATGCTGTGCTCGCTCACGCAGTGTTCGCACCGGAAATCCGTCATCCGGTGGAAGTGACATCTGCCGACGAAGCCCATTTGGTTCAATGGTTAACGCGACGATTGGGTGCGCCCTTAAGGGCCCCAACGCTTCAGGCGCAGGGTTTTAATCTTCTCGGGGGACGCTTGTTGCCAGGAGCTGATGGTCCCAGAGCCCAATTCATGTACGAAGACAAGCAAGGGCAGCGTGTCACTCTCTACGTGACGGTTTTCGGGGAAGGGGTGGCTCCCACTGAAACTGCGTTCCGCTCGGCCCGGGATGGCACGGTCGAGTCGTTTTACTGGATTGAGGGGCGTTTTGGCTATGCCTTCAGTGGCGAGTTGCCCCGAGCAAGCGCAATGATGTTGGCCCGTGAGGTTTACCGGCAACTATCGCCGTGAAAGAAGCACGGGGACGCCAGAGTCGGCATGTCTCCATGCTCCCTGGGCTCAGTTTTCTCCGGTGCCGTGCGTGCGTCATGCTGGGATCCATGGCGGTTTCTACACATCGGTCTTGTCAGGGTACTGGCGTACTCAATTGCCTTCAGGTCGGAAAGTGAGCAATCAGCCTATCCAGGGCAAAAACCATCGTGTACGCTGGCGGCATGCGGCGTACTCGGGATGTACTTGGAGCATCCAGCGCTCTTCATAACGGGCCTTGAGGGTCAATACGACCACCAGCGCAAGTACGGCCAGCCACGTCCACCAAGCCTTGCTTGACCATGCACCAGCGATGCCACATGCCATGACGGCGGTGTACATCGGATGGCGAATCCACCGATAGGGCCCGTGTTGAATCAGGGTCGCGCCGGCGCGAGGCGCGGGCCGGAATTGAAGTCGCCCAGCCGGTTGGTAGACAGCGCCCACAGACCTAGGAGCGTGCCCAGCACGGCAAAGATCCAAGCCGCACGCGGTGCCTCTGCCGCCACGAATGCCGGCAGGTACTGCTACGCCAGGACGATGATCAGCCAGAACTGCAGGGTGACCAGGGCGCTGCCCATAAGGTGCTGGAAACGGGCGTCGGTGCTCAAGGGAATCTCCTGGTATCAGCGCCGCCGGGCGACCAGCCCGATCAGGGCTGAGCGACCGTGGTGACCACTGCCCTCGGCGAGGTCGGCTTCATACTCACGCAAGTGCTCGATGTCGAGTTCGCCGAATGCGTCGCGCAGCAAGCTCTCCGTGTACAGGTGCGATACCGGTGGCGGGCCGCCCGTTCGGTACTCGAGTTGCCTTGGCGTGTAGCCCTGCAGCACCAACCGCCCACCGGGTTTAAGGGCGCTCACCATGCGGGTGAACAGGCGTTCGCGCAGGGGAGGGTCGGCGAACTGCACGAAGATGGCTGCCACCCCGTCGCAGGCGGCCTCGGGCCAGGCATAGCCATCGCAGTCCGCTACCGAGAATCCAACTGACACACCGCGCTGCGCCGCAAGCAAGCGGGCCTTCGCCACGCCGGTCTCGGCGATGTCGAAGGCCTCCACGTTCAGGCTCTGTTCGGCCAGCCAGACGCTGTTACGGCCCTCGCCATCGGCCACGCACAACACGCGCTCGCTCGGTGACCAGACGGGCGCGTGTTCACGCAGCCAGCCGTTGGGCTCGGCGCCGAACAGGAAGCCGGGGGCGGCAAAGCGCTGGTTCCAGGCGTTCGCCGGATCGCTGAAAGGTGGATTGCTTTTTGTGTTCATGTTTGTCGCAGTGTGGCTCTTCAGGGGCCGGGCCTGAGCTGGCGCAGTCGATTCTGCAGAGCGGCCGCGTTGAGGATGCCGAAGTGCGGGTCGACTTGACGGCCCTGGGCATCGTAGAAGAGCGTGATGGGCACGCCACGCGAACCGATGGCCTGCCCCAGTGTGGACCCGCTGTCCAGCAGCACCTCGCGCAGAGGCAGGCCCTCCTGGCGCAAGTAGGTCTGCACGGTGGCAGGCGACTCGCCCTGGTTGACAAAGAGGAAGCCCACCGCCGTCTCGCGCTGCTGTGCGGCCGCGAGCACGGGCATCTCCACGCGGCAGGGGCCGCACCAGCTGGCCCAGAGATTGACGACCTCCGGCCGCCCACGGGCGGCTTCGGACAAGCTGACGGACCGGGTACCCTCCAGCTCGGTCAGTTGCACTGGCGGCATGGCTTGCGATCTCGCCAGCCCGCTTGCGGCGGTGGCCAGCCACCACAGCGCCACGCCCGCCGAGCTGCTCACGAGCCAGGCACGGCGCAGCGAGGGCTCGCGCAGGCTGCGCCACGCCAACCATGCCAGGCCAGCGACTAGCCCGGCGGGTGCGAACCAGCCGCCGTCGCGCAGATCCAGCGCAGCCCAGGGTGAGGCTAGGTAGGCATCAGCATGCAGGGCAAGGTAGGCCACGCGCGCCACCAGTAAGGCCAGCAGAGTCGCGTGCACCACCGCGCGGCCCGTCACCTTGTCCGATCCTTTGCGCGTGAGGCGCGTGGCCATCCAGGAAACGGCCCAGACGGCCGCCAGCAGAAGAACGGGTGCCATTGACAGCGCGATCGGGCCGAGGGCAATGGACAGCATGGGTTCAGTCTGCCCCGCAGTTCGAATGCTCGGGCGGCGCTTCAAACGCTGTGCTCAGAAACGCCACAAGGGCCCGGCCATGCGGTGCCAGGGCCTCACGCAGGTCGTGATCGCCGTCTACCAGCAGCAGATGAGCCTGGCTGGACGCGGTCAGCAGGCGGTATGCGTCCTCGACCGGCACCGTGTGGTGGTCGATGCCGTGCACGAGCAAGGTGGGGCAGCGCACCGCGGCCAGCGTGTTCAGGGGTGCGATCTCGTCAAACGTGGTGCCGATCGCCTGCTGCACACGGCGAAACACATACCAGACCAGCAGCGCCTGCGGTATGCGCTTTTCGGCCATGAACCGGCGCATCACCTCGCCCGGGTGGGCGAACGCCGACAGGCTGACCACGGCCCGCACGTCGTCGTGGTGAGCAGCGTGCAGCAGGGCGGCGGTTGCGCCCACCGAGTGCCCCAGCAGTGCAAGGCGGCGGGTATCGATGTTCGGCTGGCGCCGCAGGCAGGCCAGGCCAGGCCCGAGGCAATGTCCTCTGCAAAGCGCGGCATGGACGTGAAGGTCTCGTCATCGCTGTGCCCATGGCATCGGGCATCGATCAGCAGCACGGCGAAACTGGCACTGTGCAGCGGAGGCACCACCGGCCCCATCATCGCTGCGTTCGAGCCCCAACCATGCATCACCAGCACCGCGGGTGCCGGTCGGGCAAAACCGGGCGGCGGCAACACCCACCGCCCCGTTAGGCGTTTGCCGCCGGCGGTGGGTATGTGGACCTGCTGGATGCGATCGGGCGCAAGTCCGAATGCGTTGGGCAGGTGTGCATGGAGCACGCGCGGCGCACGCAAGCCGCGCTCGATGCCAAGGTGTACCAGCCGGCGCAAGATCCACAAGCCACCTGCCGTGGCGACCGCACCTAGGATCATGGTCATTTGCGTGTGGGTGATGGGACGCGGCTCATCCCGGCACCTGCCGCGAGTTGGCGGCGCTAGCAAAGCGTCTGGACGTCCAGCCGATCACCGCTCCAAAGATAACATGGCCGATCAGGCTGGGCAGCACCGTGGCCGCGCCCAGTTGCCAGGGCAGTGGATCGTTGAAGTACAGCGGGAGGGACAGCGAGTTAATTGCGACGTAGTAGGCTACGCCGTAGATTGCGCCGGACAGCACGGGCCGTTGGCGCGCACCGGTGCCCAGCAGGATGAGCAGCAAGGGCAGGGCCGAAACCCACCCGATCACGATGTGCTGCACGAACAGCATCCATGGCTGGGGGTCGTTCACAAATAGCCCCGCGAATTTCGGTCCGTAATGGCCTATGCGCAGGCCTGCGGCCTTGAACAGCGGGCTCAACGGAACGATGGCGAGGGAGGCGATGGTTCCCGAGCGGATGCTTTCGATCAGGATGGCTTTGGGCTGCATGGAGGCGGTCGGCTCAGGTCTGGTCGCGCAAGATGTGGCCGGCGGCGTCGACCACGGTCACCCGCACCGGGACGGCCTGGCGCACGCTCTGGGTGACGGTACAGAACTCCTCGAACTGCGCCAGTGCGCGGTCTAGGTGCTCCAGTGAACTTGCCACCACTCCGAGGGTGATAGTGGTGTGGATGCCCAGAATCCGCAGCCGGCCTTCGGGGTTGCGCCCCACCTCGGCCGTCACCTCGCAGCGCAGGGGTTCGGGTGCCTGCTTGAACTTTCGCAGCGCAAACAGCAACGAATCGCTCAGGCAGTTGCCGACCGACGCAGCCAGCAGTTGGGCGGGCGAGGGCCCTTCTCCCTTACCCAGGGGCGCGGGTTCGTCGGCGATCAACTCGGGGATGTTGTCGCCGAAGCGGATCTCGAAGCGGTAGTCGGTCTGCTGCCCGAGCGAAACGGATACGGCGGTCATGCAGATGTCCCAGTTGAGTTTGGGCGTAGGTTCGCCTGTGTTGTGCCCACCCTATATGGCAGGAAAGGTACAACCCTTCGCAACTCACTTCTTCAGGGAGCAGGTGTTAAAGCCGAAGATTGCGTAGGGTGGGCACCAGCCGATGAGGCCGGTGAGCAAGGGAACGATGCCCAGGTAGCCCCACAGACCGATGGTGCTGGTGATTGCACCCGCGATGAGGGCCAGGCCGATGACGACGCGCAGGGTGCGGTCAATGCCGCCGACGTTCTTGGTCATGTTGATTCTCCAAAAGTGAGGGATGAATAGCTAACTAACGGTCACTGCACTCGGTCAGAGTGCGTTCAGGGGGATCTTCAGGTAGGCCACGCCGTTGTCTTCTTTCGGTGGCAGCTCGCCGGCGCGGATGTTGACCTGGACCGACGGCAGGATCAGCGTGGGCATCTCCAGGGTGGCGTCGCGCCGAGTGCGCATGGCCACGAATTCGTCTTCGGTCACACCGTCGTGCACATGGATGTTCTTCGCGCGCTGTTCAGCCACCGTCGTCTCGAAAGCCACCGGCCGGTCGTTGGGTGGGTAGTCGTGGCACATGAACAGCCGCATCTCGGGTGGCAGGTTCAGCAGTTTGCGCGTGGAGGCATACAACGCACGGGCGTCACCTCCAGGGAAGTCGCAACGCGCGGTGCCCACATCGGGCATGAACAGCGTGTCGCCCACGAACACCGCGTCGCCGAAGCGGTAGGCCGCGCAGGCTGGCGTATGGCCGGGCACAAACATCACTTCCCCGGTCAATGCGCCCAGCGGAATGGTTTCTCCCTCATGGAACAGGTGGTCGAACTGCGAGCCGTCCGGTTTAAAACCCGGCTCAAGGTTGAACACGCCCTTGAAGACTTTTTGCACGGCGGTGATGTGGCCGCCGATGCCGATTTGTGCGCTCAGTCGGTCCCGCAGGTAGGGAGCGGCCGAAAGGTGGTCAGCGTGGGCGTGGGTCTCAAGGATCCATTGCACCTTGAGCTTGTTGGTGCGCACGTAGTCGATCACGCGGTCGGCCGAGGTGTGCTGTGTGCGGCCTGATTTCGGGTTGTAGTCGAGCACCGAATCGATGATGGCGGCTTCGCTGCCCGGGCCGTTGTGGACCACGTAGGTCACGGTCCAGGTGGCGGGATCGAACATGCCGTGCACTTGGGGGCTTGGAGTGGGGGTTGTGGCGGAGGTCATGAGAGCCTTCTTTAAATAAGTCAACTGTAATATATTGACAAATATATTATTTGTCAATATATTCTCGCCATCCGCTGGCCATCCGCTGGCCATCCGCTGGCCATTTGCTGGGCCGCCTCCATGAACCCGAAGGAAACATCGATGAAAAACTCTGTGCTGGATCTCGAAGAAATGCACTCGGCCGCAAGCCGCGCCTGCCGCCTGATGAAGGTGCTGGCCAACCCGGACCGGCTGCTGATCCTGTGCCAGCTCTCCCAGGGAGAGCGCCGCGTGGGGGAGCTCGAGGGGTTGCTCGGCATCGTGCAGCCCACCTTGTCGCAACAGCTCACGGTGCTGCGCGACGAGGAGTTGGTGAGCACCCGCCGTGAGGGCAAGAACATCCACTACGCACTGACCAGCCCCAAGGCGCTGGCCGTGATGCAGGTGCTATACGAACAATTTTGTGTTATCGACAAGGAGTGAGTCATGACGATTGATTGGGCCAGTTTCACGCCGTGGGCTTCGTTGTCCGGCGGCATCCTGCTGGGCGTTGCCTCGGCCCTTTTCATGCTGGTCAACGGCCGGGTGCTGGGCATCAGCGGCATCCTGGGTGGTCTGTTGCCGCCGAAGCCGGGCGACGCCGGCTGGCGCATCGCCTTCCTGCTGGGCATGCTGGCCGCGCCGTTGCTGTACGGCCTGCTGGCACCCGCCGGCTTCGTCAAGGCACCGACCATCGACGCGGGCTTCGCCACCATTGTGGCCGCCGGGTTGCTGGTGGGTCTGGGCACGCGCTACGGCTCGGGCTGCACCAGCGGGCACGGCGTGTGCGGCCTCTCGCGCCTGTCGCCGCGCTCCCTGGTGGCCACGCTCGCGTTCATGGGGGCGGGTTTTGTCATGGTCTTTGTGGTTCGCCACGTTCTGTAAGGAGCACACACATGCACCGCATAACCGAATTTTTTGTGGGTCTGCTGTTCGGCCTGGGCCTGTTGCTCTCGGGCATGACCGACCCGGCCAAGGTGCTGGGCTTCCTGGACCTCTTCGGCACCTGGGACCCGTCGCTGGCCTTTGTCATGGGTGGCGCTATCGCCGTGGGCTTCTTCGCCTTTGCGCTGGCCCGCAAACGCACCACCAACCTCCTCGGTGGCGCCTTGCACCTCCCGAAAGCCATCCAGATCGACAAGCGCCTGGTGCTCGGCGGTCTGACCTTTGGCGCAGGCTGGGGACTGGCGGGTTTCTGCCCCGGTCCGGGCATCGTCTCCATGGCCTCGGGCGAGGTGAAGGCGGCGGTGTTCGTGGCGGCCATGGTGGGGGGCATGGTGATTTTCGAGATCGCCGAGCGCAGTGTGTTTCGCCAGCGGGTAGGAGCCTGAAATGGCGCCTATGAACTTCGCCCAGTTGTCGGACACCCTGTCGGTCGCAGGGCAGATCTCGCCAGCCGATCTGCAGGCGATTGCGCGCTCTGGTTTCAAGTCCGTCATCTGCAACCGCCCAGATGGCGAAAGCCCGGGCCAGTTCAGCTCCCGGGAGCTGGCGGCTGCAGCCGGCCAGGCTGGATTGACGCTGGCCTACCTGCCAGTGGTCTCGGGTCGGATCACCCAGGAAGACGCACAGTCGTTCGCTGACTTGATGGACCAACTGCCCACGCCAGCGCTCGCGTACTGCCGCAGCGGTATGCGTTCGGCGACGCTGTGGGCGTTGTCGCAAGCGCGTTCGCAGGCTTGGCCCGATCTCGTGCAGCGCGTTGCACAAGCCGGATTCAATCTGAGCAGCGTGGCGCCACCCTCGAAGACTTTGTCCCTTTGACACTTGCCGTCTGAAGACACCGGCATCGCATGAATCCATCGTCCTCTTGGTGCCAATGGTTGCCGTCCTTGCCCGTGTTGCAGTGGGGTCGCGCGTACAACCGCGAGACGCTGGTGAGCGACGGCGTGGCGGCGCTCATCGTCACCATCATGCTCATCCCCCAGAGCCTGGCCTACGCCATGCTCGCGGGCTTGCCGCCCGAGGTGGGGCTCTACGCCAGCGTGGCGCCGCTGCTGCTCTACGCCGTGTTCGGCACCAGCCGCGTGCTGGCTGTGGGGCCGGTGGCGGTGGTCTCGCTCATGACGGCCGCCGCCATTGGGCAGCACGCCGTGGCCGGCACCCCGGAGTACTGGGCGATGGCCATCACGCTGGCGTTCCTCTCGGGCTTGCTGTTGCTGGCCATGGGCTTAATGCGCCTGGGTTTCCTGGCACACTTTCTCAGCCACCCGGTCATCTCCGGTTTCATCTCGGCCTCGGGCATCCTGATCGCGGCGAGCCAGCTCAAGACGCTGATGGGCGTCAAGGCTGAAGGCGACAACTTCGTCGATCTCAGCCTGTCGCTGTTGTCGCAGGTGGGTCAAGTGCATGTGCTGACGCTGGTCATCGGTGCTGCGACGGTGGCGTTTCTGTTCTGGGTGCGCAGTGGTCTCAAACCGCTGTTGCTGCGCGTCGGCCTGACGCCCCGCGCGGCCGACGTGCTCGCCAAGACCGGCCCGGTGGCGGCAATTGCCGTGACCACGCTGCTCACCTGGGGCCTGGACTGGCAGGCGCAGGGCGTGAAGATCGTGGGTGCCGTGCCCCAGGGCCTGCCGCCGTTCACGCTGCCGCTGTGGGACCTCGGGCTGTGGCAGCAACTGCTGGTGCCGGCGCTGCTCATCAGTGTGGTCGGGTTCGTCGAGTCGGTGTCGGTCGGGCAGACCCTGGCGGCGAAACGGCGCCAGCGCATCGAACCCGATCAGGAACTGGTGGCGCTCGGGTCGAGCAATCTCTCGGCCGCGTTCACTGGCGGCTTCCCGGTCACCGGCGGCTTCGCGCGCTCGGTGGTCAATTTCGACGCCGGTGCACAAACCCCGGCGGCTGGTGTGTTCACCGCCGCCGGTATCACTCTGGCCTCGCTGTTCCTAACGCCGGCGCTGTACTACCTGCCGCAGGCCACCCTGGCCGCCACCATCGTGGTGGCGGTGCTGTCGCTGGTGGACTTCAGCATCCTGCGCAAGACGTGGAACTACGCGAAGTCCGACTTTGTGGCGGTGCTGGCCACGCTGGTGGCCACGCTCACCGTGGGTGTAGAGACCGGTCTGGTGGTTGGTGTGGCGCTGTCACTGGCGCTCTATCTTTACCGCACGAGCCGCCCGCACATGGCCGAGGTGGGACTGGTGGCGGGGACTGAACATTTTCGCAACGTGCAGCGCCACACCGTGGTGGTAAGCCCGCGGGTGTTGAGCCTGCGGGTGGACGAGAGCCTGTACTTCGCCAACTCACGCGCGCTGGAAGACCGCATCAACAACGCGGTGGCCAACCGGCCCGGACTGGAGCATGTGGTGCTGCAGTGCTCGGCCATCAACGACATCGATGCCAGTGCCCTGGAAAGCCTGGAAGCGATCGACCTGCGCCTGCGCGGCGCCGGCCTGCAACTGCACCTGTCCGAGGTCAAGGGGCCCGTGATGGACCGCTTGAAAAACACCGAATTCCTGCACGGCCTGAGCGGTCGGGTGTTTCTCACCCACTACCAGGCCATCCACGACCTCTCTCCCGAAGTTGGTTGAGTTCGCGCGTGGGTGCACTTGGACGTGACCACCGCCTACCTGGCGCAATCGTGAAGACACGTCGCAAAAGGCGCGCGCGTACGGCAACGAACAGAAGCCACCAAGCTTCGTAGCGACACTTCGGGTGAGCAGTAGGTGCATCGCTTCGATGCTCCGGCCCGCCTTGTTCGAAGCGCCTTTTGGGTAGCAGTCCTGTGATCATTCCTTCTCTGCCACGGCGGCAAAAACGACTGGCGAGTGCCACTCACGTCGCCTTGTATCTGCTGTTGGTCGTCATGCCCATCCTCGCATGGCTCACGCTCAGCGCCGCGGGAAAGCCCATCCCCTTCTTCGGCGTTCAATTGCTAGCGTTGCTGGCCGAGAACAAGAGCCTCTCCGACCAACTGAAGGAGGTTCACGAGACGATCCGGCACAGTCGGCTACTTCCTGATTGGCGCGCATGCTGTTGCGTCGCTGTTGACACCGCACCCACGGGCCATACCATGCTGTTGATGGACGCGACCGGCGCCTACCATCGGCAGATGACGCGCGAGTTCGAAGGACACGGTGATGCGCGTGTCGTCACGCCTTTGATGCGGCTGCAGCACGCCGCGTACACGAAGATCATTCTGGTCACGCTGCTAGAGGTCACACCCGTGTCGCAGGCGGCGGCGATGCAGGAGGACTTGCGCCGCCGCCTGCATCGAGCCCTATGCCTGGGTGCTCGACAAGACCGTGCTGGCTGCGGGCACGCGCGACCCGCTGCTGGGTGCGCCGTTTTGGGCTGAGCGCAAGCAGATGGAACGAATGGCCGCAGGGCTGGCCAAACGCATGTTCACGCTTCCATGGCTAACCATCCCGCCGATCGGATTCTCCGAGTTGTCCAAACTGGTCAGCAACACATCGTCCGCTGCGGCAGTTCACGCCTGAACCCATCCACCCACACCACAAGGAACACCATGTACGGCTTCACCACCACCCTCTCCGACACCTCGTTCGAACAGGCACTTGTAAAGACTATCGCCGAGTTGAAGGCCGAGGGCTTCGGCGTGTTGAGCGATATTGACGTGCAGCTCGCCATGAAGGAAAAGCTCGGCGTCGACATGCCGCCCTATCGAATCCTTGGTGCCTGCAACCCGCCGCTGGCCCACCAGGCCCTGCAGGCGGTGCCGGACATCGGTCTGCTGCTGCCCTGCAACGTGATCGTTCGCGAGGAATCCCCGGGCCGAGTGGTGGTCGGCTTTCTCGACCCTCAGATCATGGTGAACTTGGTCGGAAAGCCCCAGGTCAAGGCTGTGGCTGACGCGGCGGAACAGCGACTGCGCCGTGTCTGCGAGAGCCTTGGCGGCAGCACGACGCAGCTTGCCTGACCCCGAGTGAGTTCGTCAGAAAGAGGTCTAATTAACAAGCCAGAAGTGACGTCTCCCTCGAATTCTGGATAGAGGTACGGTTGCTTTTGACGTTGCGCACATGATCGCTGCCTTAGCGATGAGGTTGAACTCAGTTTCGATGTTGGCCGACGCGCTAGGGCTTCGGCACGCCGTGATCTGGGAAATCTGACAAAACGCAGATGCGTTTCGCCCTGGTACCAAACAGCTTTCAAGCTGGATGGCAAGCGCTTGATTCCCCATGCGCGGCAGACACGAGTTCGTCCAGGATGCCGCAGTGGCCTTCATGGGTGCCTGAACAGCGCGCTCGCAACTTCAGCAGCTGTTTCTCCAGCGCCCGCATGCTCTTGAGGCGGGCTGGCACGCGGACCAGTTGATCGTCCACCAGAACGTCAACGTCGTCGCATTGTGTATCGGCCTTGTCCACAAAACCCAGCAGTCGGCTCACATCGGCCAGCGGCATGTCCAGAGCCCGGCAGTGGCGGATGAAGGACAGACGCTCCAGGTGCGAGGCCTCGTAGTCGCGGTAACCGTTTTCGCGCCGGGCCGGCTCGGCCAGCAGGCCCTGTTTTTCGTAGTACCGGATGGTCTCCACATCTACGCCCGTGGCGCGTGCCAAGTCTTTGATCTGCATGTTGTCAGCCCCCTTCAAACAAGTGATTGACACTGTAGTGGCTCCAGGGTTTCCAATGCAGGCATCGAAAGGAAGAACCATGCCTGCCTATTGCTGTGACCACGAGACTCCCAAGGTTGAGGCCATCGTCAACCTGCCCTGCGACCGCAAAATCCTGTGGATCGCCCTGATCATCAACGCTGTCATGTTCTTGGTCGAGATCGGCGCCGGATTTCAGGCAGGTTCACTCTCGCTGCTGGCCGACGCGGTCGACTTCGCCGGCGACCCGATGAACTACTCAGTATCGCTGGCGATGCTGGCCTCTGCGCTGGCATGGCGCGCGCGCGGCTATGCTCAAGGCGGTGAGCATGATGGGCTTTGGCCTCTATGTGCTGGGCGCTGCGGTGTGGGCGGTGTGGCACGGCGGCGTACCGCAGGCCCTGACCATGGGCGCGGTGGCGCTGCTCGCCCCGGTGGCCAACGTGGCCGTGGCCTGGATGCTCTACGCGTTTCGCGAAGGTGACGCGAACATGCGCAGCGTGTGGCTGTGCTCGCGCAACGACGCCATCGACAACGTGGCGGTGTTCATGGCCGCGCTCGGTGTGTTCGGCACCGGCTCGGCCTGGCCCGACCTCGCGGTGGCCACCCTGATGGCCACACTGGCCTTGCACGGCGGGTGGACGGTGATGCGGCAGGCGCGAGGTGAGCTGGGCGAAGACAGTGCCAAGGAAGACCACCATGGCCACGTCCATTGAGCGATCGAGCAACCGCCGATTTGACGGCGCCGCCCACGCCCAACTGATCCAAAGCGCAAAAACCGCAGCCTCGGCAGAGCAGGCCTGGCTGTACCTGGAGGCGGCCCATGTCGTGGGGCAGCTGCACGTCAAGCCGCACCTGCAGACCCACGCACAGATGTTGAACTTGTCCTTGCGCACCCGCGACTGGTCCGAGGCAGTGGGACAGGTGATGCGCCTGGCGCTGGTGCCGCTGGGCCACCTGAGCGGGCGCCTGCCGTTGGGCAACCCGGGCCGGTCCACAGTGAGCGCCTTCGAGCCCTTGCCTGTGCGTCCCGAGCTGGCTGAGCTGATAGCCCGTGCACGCGGCCATTGAAATGGCTGCCGCTTAAAATTTATCGTATGCGCGCTTTTCTGATCTTGTTGATGCTCACGCTGCTGCCGCTGCAATTTTCTGCAGCGGCGGAGTGCTGCGGCCACGTTCCAGCCACGCAGGAGTCGCAGGCCACGCATCATCAGCCCGGCCAAGGGCAGGCGGTGGAGGGCGTTGAAGACGTGGTCGTTGGTGATAGCGGCTTTGATCTCGATTGCGGAACCTGCCACGCGAACTGCGCCGTCGCTGTCACGGCGACCACCGCGTCCATGGCCATCTCTGCAGGTGCTGAACCGGTCGAACACCTCGCCGAACGCCGCTTGCCACCCTGGTATGTGCAACCGTATCGTCCCCAATGGTCCACGCCGACAGGTTCGGGGTGGAACGCTGTCTCCTGAAGCGCTGACAGGCACGACTTCCCCGATCCCCAGGCTTCAAGTGGCCGCCGTCTCAGGCGGTGGCCGACCCGGATCGTTTTGGAAGGACTCTCTTATGACCGCTCGCTGGACCCAGCGAAACCCCAGATGGACGTGGCTCGCCGCCGTGGCCATCCTTCTCTTGCTGGATCAATCCACCAAGTCGTATTTCTCCACCATCCTCGAAGTGGGTGAAGCGGTTCGGGTCACCGACTGGTTCAACTTCGTGCATGTGCTCAACACGGGCGCCGCCTTCTCGTTGTTGGCCGATGCCGGCGGCTGGCAACGCTGGTTTTTCATCGGCGTGTCGGTGCTGGTGGTGGGTGTTGTCTCAGTGGTGTGCCTCGCGCGGCAGGCCGACCCTCTTGACCGCTGGCTGGGCGCCTTTGTGGCGGGCGGTGGTGGCGGAAACCTCGTGGACCGCGTTCAGATTGGTGCCGTGGTGGACTTCCTCGACTTTCACTGGGGCAACATCCATTGGCCAGCCTTCAATCTGGCCGATGTCTTCATCGTCTGCGCCGCGCTGACCTGGTGCCTTGTTTCATTGAAAGCGCCACCGCGCCAACCGACCCGAAAAACCTCTGAGGAGCTTCCTTCATGAAGCGTGGCTGGTTCTGGATCATGGGCGCCTGGGCCTTCGCTCTGGTGTCCACTCTCGGTGCGCTGTTCATCGGTGAAGTCATGGGCATGACGCCCTGCCTGCTCTGCTGGTACCAGCGCATCTTCATGTTCCCGTTGGCAATCATCCTGGGCATCGCCGCTTTCGCCGAGGACCGGCGTGGTGCCGTGTATGCGCTGCCGCTGGCCCTGGGTGGTTCAGCGGTGGCCGGCTACCACACCGCACTCATCGCCGGGTGGGTGCCCAAGTGGTGGGTTCCTTGCGGCACCGGGCCTTCGTGCAGCGAGCAGAGTCTCGAAATCCTGGGTGGCATCCAGATTCCCTGGTTGTCTCTCCTGGCCTTCATCGCCATCGCCTTCCTGCTTTTTGTTTACTTGAGAAAGACCCGTTCTTGAACGCCAAAAAATTCACCGTCATTGCCCTGGTGGCCATCGTTGCCGCGTTCTTCTACCTGGGCATGAACGCCTACAAATCGCGTGTGCAGACCGCTCAGGAAGTGCAGGTCAAGGCCGAGCAGACCCGCCTGGTGCGCATGCACTCGCCGGTGTTCGGCCCGCAGAACGCACCGGTCACCATCGTCGAGTTCTTTGACCCAGCCTGCGAGACCTGCCGCGCGTTCTATCCCATCGTCAAGAACCTGATGGCCCAGTACCCCAAAGACGTGAGGCTTGTGATCCGTTATGCGCCGTTCCACCAGGGCTCGGACCGCGTGGTCAAGCTGCTGGAATCGGCCAAGAGCCAAGGCAAGTACCAAACGGTGCTTGAAGCCGTGCTGGCTGCGCAGCCCGCCTGGGCCGATCACGGCCAGCCCAACATCGAGACCGCATTCAAGGTGGCGGAGCAGGCGGGGCTGGACCTCACGAAGGCGAGGCAGGACATCGAGAAACCCGGTATGCAGTCCTTGCTGCAGCAAGACATCGAAGACCTCACTACGCTGCAAGTCACCAAGACACCCACCTTCTTTGTGAATGGCCGCAGCCTGCCCAGCTTCGGGCCCGATCAGCTGGCCGCGCTGGTGGCCGAAGAAGTGGCCAAGGTGAAGAAATGAGAAAGATGGCTCCCGCACTTACTTTTAACCGACGCAAGGTGCTGGCGTTGAGCGCTTCGTGGCTTGCGGCAGGTGGTTTCTTGGCTGGCTGTTCGCCCCAGGCGCTCACTTTCAAGAGCACCGACATCACAGGCGCTGCCTTCGCTCAGGACCTCAAGCTCACCGACCACACCGGGCAGGTACGTACCATGGCCGATTTTCGCGGCAAGGCGGTGGTGGTGTTCTTCGGCTTCACGCAGTGCCCTGATGTGTGCCCCACCTCCATGACCACCCTGGCCGAGGTCAAACGCCTGATGGGTGATCGGGGCAAGCAGTTTCAGGTGCTCTTCATCACCGTGGACCCGGAGCGCGATACGTTGCCGCTGCTCAAGGAGTACATGACCAATTTCGACCCGAGCTTTCTGGCGCTGCGCCCTGAACCGACCGAGCTGAAGGCCGTGGCTGACAGCTTCAAGATCTACTACCGAAAAGCCGAGGGCACGACACCCACTTCGTACACGATGGACCATTCGGCTGGTAAGTACGTGTTCGACACCAGCGGCGCCGTTCGACTGTTTTCGAGCTACGGAACTGATCCTGGCGTGATCGCCGAAGACATCCTGACCCTGCTGAAATCCATGGACGTATGACCACCCGTTGCCGGCATGAAAACCCTGCTACTCTACTTCGTCACCGCCATCGCCGAGATCGTGGGCTGCTACTTGCCGCTGCTGTGGCTGCGCGGCCAGGGCTCGGGCTGGTTGTTGTTGCCTGCAGCGGCCGTGAGCCTGGCTACCTTCGCCTGGCTGCTCACCCTGCACGCTGCGCCGTCGGGGCGGGTTTACGCGGCGTACGGCGGGGTCTATGTGGTGGTGGCGCTCGCTTGGCTGTGGTCGGTCGATGGCATCCGACCGACCACCTGGGATCTGGCGGGTGTGGCCGTCACGCTGGCAGGCATGGCGATCATTGCGTACCAACCTCGAGCATGAAATCAGACAGCCTGCCGACCGTGAATGAAGCCGACGCGCCTATCTTGCACCGAGCGTCGGCATCCAAAGTGCTGAGTGCCTCTGCATGACCCGACGTCACATCGTTTTTCTCTCGGCGCTGGTCGCCATGGTGCTGTTTGCCGCCGCTGTCTTTCTCTATCAACGGCACACCTTACAGGTTGCAGCATTGCAGGCTTCGGAGCAGGCCGGTGCGACCGCACTCGCCAATCATTGGTAACGCGGAAGCGCCGGTCACCATTGTCGAGTTCTTCGATCCCGCATGCGAAGCGTGCAAAGCCTTTCATCCTCGCGTGAAACAGATCCTGGCGGCGCTTCCGCGGGAGACGCGCCTGGTGATTCGGTACACGCCGTTTCACAGGGAGGCTTCTGTGGAAGCGGTGAGGCTTCTTGAAGCTGCGCGTGCGCAGGGGAAACTCGAACCCGTGCTTGAAGCCTTGCTGGACGGACAGCGGGCTTGGACGGGTCAAGGTGCGAACGCCTACGTTCGAGCGTGGGCCATTGCGCAATCCGTCGGCCTGGACGTGGAGCAGGCACGCCAGCACATTGCCTCTGGCTCCGTGGATACCTTGCTGGCGCAAGACGTCTTGGACCTGAAGGCGATCGGGGTTCGAGCCACCCCGACCTTTTTCGTCAACGGTAAGCCGCTGTCTTCGACCGATCCGGAACAGCTCTTTGAGCTGGTCAAGAGCGAGGTGGAGCGCCTTCGATAGTCGCCGTGAGCGTGAGCGATCGTTTCGTGCCCGCCTCTGGCGCGAGGGCGCTGCAGTTGACGGCGATTTCTCGCGCAGGGCGACGCCTTGGACAGCGCGCGTTGGTGCTCAGCGCTTTTGGTCGCGCGCCAGCGCGATGAACCCTGTCTCGCGGAACACCACGCCGTCTTTCTCCAGCACGGCAACGGTGCGGTAAAGCGCCTCGTGGGTCACGGCCAGCTCAGTGGCAAGGGACTTCAGACCGGATCCGATACGAAGGTGGCCATCCACGCCTTCGGTTTCGATCATGTGCAGCAACCGTTCTCCCACACCTTTGAGCGACATGCGCTCGCACTGAGCCCGCAGGCGGCGTACCTCGGCGTTGAGCATCCCGATCCAGCGCAACGCGAAGGTGGGGTCTGTCGCCAGCGCGGCCTTGAGCGGTTCGATGGGCAGTGCCACCGCCTGGCCCGGCGTGGTCACCACCGCATCGCAGTGGTAGCTGCCCGATTCCAGGCTGGCCTCGGCCACGAAACCCTGGCGAACCCGCTGCAGCACCACGGTGTCGCCCTGTTCGCCCATGCGCTCCAGCACGATCTCGCCGCTGACCACAAAGTACATGTGCCTGGGGCGCTGGCGCTGCAGGAACAGGCGTTCGCCCTTGCACAATTCGATACCGGACGACACGGCCGTGAGGCTGGCCGGAAGCAGCTTGCGCAGCGTGTCGGGGACCGTGGGCGTTGGGGTCATGTGAATGTTGGGGCGTGTGATTCAAATCATATGAGTTCAGGCGCTTCGTTCCGACAATCACCTTCATCGACACAAGTTCAACCTGGGAAAACCACATGTTCAAAACCACCATTGCTTCGCTTCTGTTTCTGACCTGCACGGGTGGTGCCAGCGCCCAGGCCATGGACCATTCCCGGATGGACCACGGCGCTCACATGGCCACCCAGGCTCCAGGCCAGCGCCTGGCGGAGGTGGCCCAACGTGGCAAGGACGTCATGCCCTTCAGCCTAGCCGCAACCACCCACATTTTCGGCAAGACGGGCCAGGGTGGTGTGCAACAGGTGGTGGTCAAGAACGCCAACGACGCCGAACAGGTGAGGCTCACGCGGCTGCACCTGCGGGAGATCCGCGACCAGTTCCTCAAAGGCGATTTTTCAGGGCCGACGCGCATTCATGGCCAGGACATGCCCGGGCTGTCTGCACTGAAGGCGGCTCACCCGGGACAGATCACCATTGACTACAAAGACCTGAAGGCGGGCGCCGAATTGAGCTACACCACGGCCGATGTCGACCTCGTGTCTGCGCTGCACCAATGGTTTGACGCCCAACTCGCCGATCACGGCAAGGACGCCATCGCGGGCCACGCCGGGCACGGCAACATGAAGAAGCCGTGAGACCGCTTCAGATCCGCAGGAGCCTTGACTTCAATCCCGCTTCCAGCAACACGCCTACCACCACGCCCACGCCCGCGTTCCACACCGACACGGCGGCGGTGGTGAGCAGCACGGCGGGCTTGCTTGTCGCGCGAGCTGCCGGCCGTGCCGATGGTGAGCGAGAAGCCGGCCACGAAGAGCATGGCGCCGATGGTGCCGGCCGGCAGTAGGCCCAGCAGTAGGGTGAGTTGACCGCTGGCGAACAGGCCGGCGAGCAGCAGCACAGTGCCCAGGAAGATGGGCGCGCGTCCGGTACGAGCGCCGCAGGTCACTTGCGCGGCCATGCCGCCGGCGCCAAAGCACATGGGTGGTGCGCCCAGGCCACCGGCCAGCAGGTTCATGAAGCCGGTGCTGCGCGCCATGCGGCTTTCGTCCACATTCACCGCGGGAAACAGGCGGCGGGTTTCGGCCACGATGCCGAGGATGGCGTTGCCGAAGGTCAGCGGGATCTGCGCAGCCGCCAGGCCGAAGGCGGCCAGCCACACGCCGGGCTGGTTGAAGGCCGTCCACTGCGGTGCAGGCAGGGCCAGAGTCCAGGGAGTCTCGGTCACCAACTGCATCAGCCCGGGCTGGCGCCACCACCCCACGGCCAACCCGATGGCCATGAGCATCGGCATGGTGAGCCAGCCACCGCGCCCCAGCAGCACCAACGCCAGCACCACCGAAGCCGCGCCCAGAACACGCCGGTGATCAAGGCCGCCAAGGCCAACACCGCCGGCAGGTCGTTGGTGCCCACCACCGTGTGGGCCAGTGCCGCCGCACCCACCGCCTTCATGGGCTGCACCCGCATGGGCACGCCAAAGCGCCAACCCACGATGACCAGGCTCAGGCCGAAGGCCAGCAGGATGGAAGAGGGCTGCACGCCGGCGACCACGATGAAGCCGACCAGAAACGGCAGCAATGTGCCGAGGTCGCCCATCGCACCGCCGAGGTCGCCGCGCCAGGTGGCATCCGACGAGTGCTGTGGTGCGGGCAAGGCTTCGCTGGGCTCGGTGGCGGGTGTCATGCGGACGATTTTGCGGTATCGCCGCAGAGGCCTGCTCACCGACCGCGCAGGCTTTCCTCTTCCATCAGCAGGTAGGTGTTGTAGGCGTTCATGCGGTTGGCAAAACGGAACATCGGCATGGGCTCGAAGGTGCTCCAGTCGGTGTTGCTGTAGGCCTCCTCGAAGGGCACAAGGTCTTTCGCCGCCCGGCCCATGGTGGTGCGCAGGTGGTTGAGGTAGTCACGCATCACCACCATGTCCTTGCGCGGCTCGGTGGACGCCGCGCCGTGGCCGGGCACGACCACCTTCACATCAAAACGCAACAGGCGGTCCAGCGAGGCGATCCACTGGCCGCTGTCGGCCTTGCCCACAAAGGGCAGGCGCCCGGCGAACATGATGTCGCCAGCGAACAGCACCCGCTCGGCGGGCACGAGGACGGCCAGGTCTTCCGGCGTGTGCGAGGGGCCCACGCGCTCCACCACGAAGCGCATGCCCGACAGCTCCAGGGTGGTGGAGTCGGCCAGCCAGCGGTCGGCCGGCACCAGGCGGGTGTTGTCGTCCACCCAGGGCGCCAGCTCGGTGCGCGAGGCCACGAGGCGTTGCGCCGCCGTGTCGGAGTTCAGGTACTCCCGCGCGTCCTGCTGCGCGATGATCTGCGCGCCCAGCTCCTTGAACACCTGCAGGCCGTAGATGTGGTCGGCGTGGTAGTGCGTCACGATCACATGGGTGATCGGCTTGGGTGTGATTTCGGCGATCTTCTGCACCAGCCGGCGCGCCAGCGCGGGGGAACCCAGCGCATCGATCACCACCACGCCTTGCGGTGCCACCACGAAGCCGGCATTGCTGATGAAGTTCTGGTTGGCCGGTGAGCCCATCGCGGCCAGGCCTTGCACGTACCAGCTGTTGGGGCCGACCTTCTGCGGGGTCATCTCTGGCGCGGTTTGTGCCGTGGCAGACACGCTCAGTGCGGCGAGGCCCAACGCAAGGGCACGCAGCAAACAGTGGCGCACGATCGGGTGCGCGTGGATCGGCAATGACGGGAACATGGAGCGCTCCTCAGGTGATGGGGTTCGGGGGTCAATGCTTTGCGCTGCTGGTGGTGCGGGTGGCGGCATCAAAGCCGCCCTTGGCTTTCCACTCTTCCATGCCGCCTTGCAGGATGCGCAGGTTGTCCCAGCCTGCCACGCGCAGCGCAAACCCGGCCTGCGCCGACAGCGAACCGGTGTTGCAGTAGATCAGCACCGGTTTGTCCTTGGGGATGGAGGCGCGTTTGGCCAGCACCTGGCGCCAGTCCATGTTGATGGCGCCGGGGATGTGCCCCTTGGCAAACTGCCCGGCGTCGCGCGCGTCGATCAGCACGAACTTCTTCCAGTCGTCCCTGGGGATCTGCTCGGCAAAGATCACGCCGCCGCCGTAGTCCACGAACTCCAGGTAGGCCTCCATTTCGTCGATGGCGGCGGCCTTGTTGGCCATGGCTGCGGACGGGCCGAGCAGGGCGGCGGTGCTCAGTACCGAAAGAACGAAATGGCGTGGGCGCATGGATGTCTCCTCTATTTGGAAGTAAATTAGCAAGCACTGATATTGTGAGTGCATTTGGAGGGATCGAAAAGTGTTCACCGTCGAGCGACCGGCTTCAAGCCAAGGGCTTGAGTTGCTGCAGCAGCGTGGGCAGCAGCTCCGACACCGTGGGGTGGATGTGCACGGTGCGCGCCATCAGGTCACAAGCTTGGCCTGCGGCCATCTGGTCCAGCAGGCTGTGGACCACTTCGTCGCCGTTGAGGCCGAGGATGGCCGCGCCCAGCAGAAGCCGGGTGTCGGCATCCACGAGTACCTTCATGAAACCCTGGGTCTCACCCGCCTCGCGCGCGCGGCCCACTTTCTGCATCGTCATCTTTCCCATCAACACCCGCCGGCCGCTCGCGCGGGCCTCGGTCTCGGACATGCCCATGCGGCCCAGCGCCGGGTCGATGAAGAGTGCGTAGCAGGGAATGCGGTCCGAGATGCGGCGCGGGTCGGTGTCGAACAGGTTGGCCACCACGATCTCGTGGTCGTTCCACGCGGTGTGGGTGAAAGCGCCTCGGCCGTTGCAATCACCCACAGCCCACACACCGGCAGCGCTGGTGCGGCACTGGTCGTCCACCTCGATGCAGCCCTTGGCGTCCATGCGAATGCCGGCGTGCTCCAGGCCGAGACCGTCGGTGTTGGGCCGGCGGCCCACGGCCAGCAGCACGTGGCTGGCGACGATGGGCGCTCTTTCGTTGGCGCACTGCGCGCCCACCGTGATCCGGCCAGCGTTCGGGGCCAGCGACAGGCACTCGGCTTCCAGCTCGAAACGCACACCCTCTGCCTGAAGAATCTCGCGGATGCCGTCCGACACGTCGGCGTCTTCGCGCGGCAGCAGGCGCGCCGAGCGCTCCACCACCGTCACCTGGGCGCCGAAGCGCCGCATCATCTGCGCAAACTCCAGGCCGATGTAGCTGCCTCCGACAATGACCAGGTGCTCGGGCACGGTCGCCAGCTCCATGATCGACACGTTGTCCAGGGTGGGCACGTCGTCGATGCCCTGCAGGTCCGGGCGCACCGAGCGTCCACCCACGTTGAGGAAGATGCGCGGTGCGGTGAGCTGACGGCCGTTGACCTGCAGCGTGGCCGGCGCCACGAAGCGCGCCTCAACGGTGATCACCTCGGTGTGGGCCAGGCCACGCATCCATGCCTCCACCGCCTGGCGCGAGTGCAGCACGATGCCTTCCTTGCGCGCCTTCACCCGCGCCATGTTCACCCGGATGTCGCCCGTGTCAAAGCCGTACTCGGCGCCGCGCTGCGCCTGGCGCACGGCACGCGCGCTGGCCACCAGGGTCTTGGTGGGCACGCAGCCCACATTGACGCAAGTGCCCCCGAAATGGTGGCGCTCGATCACAGCGGTGCGCAGCCCTTCGCGGGCACAGCGCGCGGCCAGGGCGGGGCCGGCTTGTCCAGCGCCGACGACGATGGCATCAAAGACTTCCGTGGGCATGTGATGGACCTCCGGGTGGGGGGTGTGAGCGACCCTGTCGATCATGTCCCTTGCCCCAGGTGCTGTCGACCCATCCAGGCGCAACATGCCCGGCGCATCGAAACCCACCAGAGAGACACCCATGAGCAACAACCGCAGTGTTGAATTTTTCGACCGGCAATTCGAGCGGCAGATTCACCAGTCCGAGTCGGCACTCAATCCGTTCGAGCAGGCCGCGCTGCCGCATCTGCGGGGGCGCGTGCTGGACTTTGGCTGTGGCATGGGCAATCTGGCCATGGCTGCAGCGCGCGCTGGCTGTTCGGTGTTGGCGCTCGATGCCAGCGAGGTCGCCATTTCGCATCTGCGCCAGTTGGCCATCGCCGAAGGTCTGCCAGTGGAGGCTCAAGTGGCCGATCTCAGCCGGTACCGCGTGAACGGTGAATTCGACACCATCGTCTCGATCGGGTTGCTGATGTTTCTCGACTGCGCCGCCGCGCAGCGGGCTTTGGCCGACTTGCAGAAGCACCTGGTGCCGGGCGGCACGATGGTGGTGAACGTGCTGGTGGAGGGCACGACCTACATGGACATGTTCGACCCCAACGCCCATTGCCTGTTTCCGCGGGATTTCCTGCAGGCGCAATTTTCCGGCTGGCAGGTGATTGCCTCCGTGCACCAGGACTTTGCAGCACCGGGGGACACGGTGAAGTCGTTCGCGACCATCGTTGCGTGCAAGCCATGACCCAGGGCATGCCATGAGCCTGAGCTCAGCCTCGGTGATCGGCAATGCGCTGCGTTGCGGGGTGCTGTCATCCGGGAAGGGTGACGTTGCACAAACACATGTCAGCGTGAGCGAAAAAAAGCAAACCCTCTCGCCGGTCACCGGGAGAGGGTCTTTGGAGTCCGGTCACATCCGGACTGCGTCATTGATGGCGTCGCAAGGCTTCAGTTGCCGTGGCCTTTGTTCAGCAGAGAACTCAAACGCGCGACTTCGTTGCCCATTGTTGTGATGCTTTTCCCATCGGCCGTCTGGACGACTTCACCCTTGCTGAGGTGAGTCACGCTTCCGAACTTGCTTTCCTTCGCCATCAATCCGTCTTTGAACACGTAGAGCTTTTCCCCGTTTTGCAATGCGATGACCTGCTTGGCCTCCGACTGGGCGGCATCCATGGCAAATGCGGGGGCCACAGCGGCCAGTGAAAGGACGAGGATGTTGAGGTGGCGAATCATGGAGGTCTCCTTGGATAAAGATCACATCGTTCGAATGAATCGATGTGGTACGGCGTACGAATCCAATGTAGCGAGGCACCCCTGACCGGCAGCTTGCGAATGCATTACATCTTGGTCAGCGCAAAGTCAGGATGAGTTGCAGCAGCTCAATTTGCCACCCTGTTGCATCGGCGGGCAGGGAACTGTGCCAAACGAGCAGAACACGCAGCAGTCGCCCGCCTTGGGCCTCAGGACTGCGTGGCAGCTCTCGCACTCGTAAAACCATTGGCAAGCATCCGTTGGCATGACTTCGGTTTTGGGATGCCCACATTGCGGACAGGTCAGCACAGATTCCAGAATCACTTGGATCATTGTCTGGCTCCTGAAACGGTCGACGGGAAGCCAGCCTCCTTGGTGGCCTGGGTGATGCTCGTCAATGTGACCTTGGCATCGTCGAAGACCACAGTGGTCTCCCGCTGGTCAAGGTTGGACTTCACTTCGAGCACGCCATCCAGCTTCGTCAGCGCCTTTTTGACTGTGATGGGACAGGTGGCGCAGTTCATGCCCGGGATGGAGAGCGTGACGGTCTTCTGTGCAGACCACGCGGGTGCGCTCAAGGCAAGGCCGAACATGAGCATGAGGTGTTTCATGGAAAGCCCTTTCATCAATAGAACCAGTGCGCAATGAACGGGAATCCCATCGCTGCAACAAGCAGCAGCACCACGACACCGAAGAGCACCTTGTAGGCGCGGCGGATGCCCGGAGTCGCACAGATCTGGCCTGATTCGCATGCGACAGCAGGCTTCCAGATCTTGCGCGCTGCGAAGAACAGCGCCACCACCGACACACCGATGAAGAACGGCTGGTAGGGCGCCAATGCCGTCAGGTGGCTGATCCAGGCGCCCGAGATGCCCACCATGATCAACACCAGCGGCCCCAGGCAGCAGGTCGACGCAAACAGGGCGGCGAGGCCCCCGGTCAGCAAGGCCTTGCCGCCGTGCCCGTTCACGGGATCGGTAGTGATGGATTGGGTGGTGGATTGAACTTGCATGAAGTAACCTTAAGTCCGTACCCAAGTACGGAGTCAAGCAGCATGATCAACACCCGAACTCCCACAGATCCAGGCATGACCATCGGTGGCCTCGCTCAGGCCGCCGATGTCAATGTCGAGACGATACGGTTCTATCAACGCAAGGGCTTGATGCCCGAACCAGTGCGACCATCGGGCGGGATTCGGCGCTACGCGGAGGGGGACCATTCGCGCTTGCATTTCATCAAGACCGCCCAGCGCTTGGGATTCAGTCTGAACGAGATTGCCGAGCTGCTCCTACTCGACGATGGCGCCAGTTGTGCCCAGGCCCGAATCAAGGCCGAGGTCAAACTCGCGGATGTGCGGCGCAAGCTCGTGGAGCTGCACCGGATGGAGGGGGCACTCGAAGGGCTGATTCGCCTGTGTGGAGCAGCCAGAGGCAAGGTGCGATGCCCACTGATCGCAGCCTTAAAAAACGATACCGTCACTTGAGCCTCTGACTCAGTACCGGCTTCGGACGGCACGTCGTACTCTTTGCGGCCAGCTCCCGCGAAAAAAAGCCGGACCGCTTCAAAAAAGCGATCCGGCACAACGGGTCACCCACTGGGTCACCCGGTCAACATCACTTACCGGGTTGGATGTCGGTAACCACCATCTTGCCCGCATCTTGGATGACGACGAACTGGATTTTCTGACCTACTTGAACCTTGTCCAACATGGCCTTGTCCTTGATGTTGAACACCATGGACATCGGGGGCATGTCCAGGTTCTTGATCTCTCCGTGCTTGATCGTGATCTTGCCGGCATCCTTGTCGATCTTGCGGATCTCGCCATCGGTCATGCCAGGTGCACCGGCCGTGGACGCCTTGCTCTGATCCATTCCCATCTTTCCATGTTCCATGGTCATTTGAGCCAGTGCAGGTCCAGCGAAGGCAAAGAAGAGGGCGACCGCTGATGCGGCCAGAGTCAGGTTCAGTGTTTTCATGAGATGTTCCTTCAATCAGGTGTGGCTGTGGGTTGCCGGAAAGCGAGCTTTGCCGGCTTATTTGGTGGTCACTTTGATCTGACCCTTCATGCCGGCGTCGTAGTGCCCGGGGTGAAGGCAGGCGAAATCAACGACGC
>NZ_JADMJO010000033.1 GCF_018780385.1 Hydrogenophaga sp.
GATCATGTAGCTGATGTAGTCGTCGAGCGAAAAGCCGCCGTGCAGCAGCGAGACGTCGCGTGCGTTGTGCCAGTCGGTGATGTAGACATCGTGGTCCTGCAGCAAGGTGCGGGCGGTTTCGCGCAGCAGGGTGGCGAAGTGGCCCGAGAGCGGTGCCACCAGCAGCACCGGCGGCTGCGGCTCCACGCCCGCCTTGCGAAAATGCAGCAACGTGCCGAAGGGCAGGGTGAGCACAACTTCTTCGGTCACGGGCACTTCCTGGTCACCCACCATCACCTGGCCAATGTTGTAGGGCGGGCGCGAGTGCGTGAGACGCAGGCGCGAGATCACGTCGCAAGCCGAGGCCACTTTGCGCAGCACGCTGCGTTCGGTGTCTTGCAGCCACAGCGATGCGCTCAGGTGCTGGGCCATGAGTCGCAACGGCGAGAGCAGGTCGGACTGGGTCTGGTAGGCCTGGTACAGCATGGTGGGGTCCTGAAACAACGTGTTGCTGTGCAGGCAAGTAACGCGCCAGCCGGGTCTGCACCGCCCCGGTGCGTGGCTGGGCACTTTTGTGGCACAGCCCTTGCTCAGAGCAGGGTCAACCAGGAGCATGTCCATGACCGCCACGGTACTCACGATCAGCAGCAAGAACTACGGAGCCTGGGCCCTGCGCGGCTGGCTGATGGCCCGGCTGGCCAAGCTGGAGTTTTCCGAGAAGGTCATCTCGCCCGACGACCCGGCCATGAAGGCCGAGATGTTGCTGCTCTCGGCCTCGATGCGGGTGCCGGCGCTGGAGCACCAAGGCATTCACGTGTGGGACACGCTGGCCATTGGCGAATACATCAACGAAATCAAACCCAAGGCGGGTCTGTTGCCGGCCGACCGCGCAGCACGTGCGCACTGCCGGGCGATCTGTGGCGAGATGCATTCGGGCTTCAGTTCCATGCGTTCGTCGCTGCCGATGAACATCAAGGCGCATTTTCCGAACTTCAAGCTCTGGTCACGCGCGCAGACGGACATCGACCGCATCGAGGCGATCTGGATCGAGTGCCTGGAAACCTATGGTGGCCCATACCTGTTTGGGGCCAAGCCCTGCATGGCGGACGCGATGTTTGCACCGGTGGTGACGCGTTTCATCACCTACGGGGTGGCGATCGACGAGGCGTGTGTGGCGTATTGCGACACCATCATGGCGCTGCCGGCGATGAAGGAATGGGTGGCCGCTGCGGAGGCTGAGCCTGATGACATTGATGAGTTGGATGCTGAGTTCTGACGGGTTCTTCGTTCGCTGCGTTTCTGGCGTCTACCTCGCGGGATCGGGCACCTGGGCGCTCTGCTCCGCGAATGTCCTCCGTGCCGGCTTCAAGGAGGAGGGGGCCGCAGGCCACCGGGGGACATTCGCGGAGCCGCGCACCCATCCTCCCGGGCCACACAAACCAGGCAAGCCAGAAATCCCCCAACCACCTAAACCCAAGGCGCAGGTTTGGGAATCTCACACACCGGCTCAACATCAATGGTCTTGAAGTCCGCCGGCGACACGATCTCCAGGTACTCCATGTCCGGCGAATAGTCGAACAGGTAGTGGCGGATGCCCGGGCGCTGGTGCACGCAGTCGCCGGCTTCCACCAAGGTCACCTGATCCTCGTACATGAACTTTGCCCAGCCCTTGATCATGATCACGATCTGGAAGTCCGCCTCGTGGCGGTGCCAGCCCGTGCCCTCCTCGGGCGGCAGGTTGGCCTTGACCAGATGCGCAATCACCTGGCCGTGGGTGGCGGCGGCAATGCCGAGGTCGCGGTAAAGGAAAAAATCCCTCAGACCGCCGGTGGCGTAGGGGTTGTCGGTGCCTTTGACGTGCGAGAACAGGGTGCTGGTGCGGTCGAGCAT
Source organism: Hydrogenophaga sp. (assembly GCF_018780385.1). GTDB lineage: Bacteria > Pseudomonadota > Gammaproteobacteria > Burkholderiales > Burkholderiaceae_C > Hydrogenophaga. Next base: position 1,870 of record NZ_JADMJO010000033.1, read on the forward strand.
GGAACGCTCCTTTCTGGGGCTGGACAGCAACGATTTGCTGCACTGCAGCGCGAAGCACGAAGTGTTCCTGTCGCCCGACGGCTCTCAGGCACGGCATGTCGGGCAGACCACGCACCAGACTGGCCCATCGGTGCACCAGCGAGCCTCAGGGATAATCCAGCGCATGAGCGGCAACACCTTCGGCACCCTGTTTTGCGTCACCAACTTTGGTGAATCCCACGGCCCGGCCATTGGCTGCGTGATCGACGGCTGTCCGCCGGGCATGGAACTCAGCGAGGCCGACATCCAGACCGACCTGGACCGCCGCCGCCCGGGCACCAGCAAGTTCGTCACGCAGCGCAACGAGCCCGATGCGGTGGAGATCCTGAGCGGCGTGTACGAGGGCAAGACCACCGGCACACCCATCGCCCTGCTGATCCGCAACACCGACCAGCGCAGCAAGGACTACGGCAACATCCTGCAGACCTTCCGCCCCGGCCACGCCGACTACACCTACTGGCAGAAATACGGCATCCGCGATCCGCGCGGCGGTGGGCGCAGCTCGGCCCGCCTGACCGCGCCCACCGTGGCCGCCGGTGCCGTGGCGCGCAAGTGGCTGAAAGAGAAGTTCGGCACCACGTTCGTGGGCTGCATGACGCAGATCGGCGATGTGGTCGTGCCGTTCGAGAGCTGGGAGCATGTGCCCAACAACCCGTTCTTCGCGCCCGTGGCCGACGTGTCGGCGCTGGAGGACTACATGAACGCGCTGCGCAAGAGCGGCGATTCGTGTGGCGCGCGCATCCGCGTCACCGCGCAGGGCATGCCCGTGGGCCTGGGCCAGCCGCTGTACGACCGGCTCGATGCCGACATCGCCTACGCCATGCTCGGCCTCAATGCCGTCAAGGGCGTGGAGATCGGCGCCGGGTTTGCCAGCGTGTCCGACAAGGGCAGCACGCACGGCGACAGCCTCACGCCCGAGGGCTTCGCGGCCAACAAGGCTGGCGGTGTGCTGGGTGGCATCAGCACCGGGCAAGACCTGGAGGTCTCGATCGCGATCAAGCCCACCAGCTCCATCCTGATCCCGCGCGAGACCATCGATGTGGCAGGCGCGCCCACCGAGATCATCACCAAAGGCCGTCACGACCCCTGCGTGGGCATCCGCGCCACGCCGATTGCTGAAGCGCTGCTGGCGCTGGTGGTGATGGACCACGCGCTGCGCCACCGCGCGCAGTGCGGCGACGTGCAACTGCCCACACCCGATATCGCTGCCAAAGCGCGCGGCTAACCATCGACCCGTTCGGGCTGAGCCTGTCGAAGCCCTCGCGAGCCCTTCGACGGGTTCAGGGCGAACGGAGATTCCTGTGAGCCAGAAAAGACAGTTGTTTCCGTTTGCCATGCTCAGCGCGAGCTACTTCGCGCACATCGGCTTCTTCAATCCCTACCTCCCGCTCTGGCTCAAGGAGCTCGGGTTCAGCCTGCTGGCCATCAGCGTGCTGACGTCGGTGCAGTCGGCATCGCGCCTGTTTGCGCCCTACCTTTGGGGGTCGCTGAGTGATCGCACCGGCGAGCGGGTGCGGCTGCTTCGCTATGGCGCCACCGTGGCCCTGCTGCTCTCGCTCGGCCTGTGGTTCGAACTGGGCGGCGTGGGGCTCTTTGTGGTGCTGCTGCTGATGTTCACCCACACCAGCGGGATGATGCCCATGAGCGAGGCCGCGCTGGCGCATCTGGTGAGCCACGGCGGTGCGTTCGACGCCCGGCGCTACGGCCGCATCCGCCTGTGGGGCTCGCTGGGGTTTCTGGTGACGGTGGTGACGGCGGGGTTCTGGTTCGAGCGGTTCGGTCTGGTGCACTTTCCCGCCTGGACACTGGCCACGCTGGCCGCCGTGACGATCAGCGTGTGGCTGCTGCCCGACTTTCGCGAACCGGCCCACGCCGACGAGGTGCAGCCCAGCGTGTGGCCGGTGTTGCGCCAGCCGCCGGTGCGCTGGTTCTTCGCGGCGGTGTTCTTTCATGTGCTCGCGCACATCTTCATCTACATCTTCTTCTCGCTCTACCTCGACTCGCTGGGCTACAGCAAGACGGTGATCGGTCTGCTGTGGGCGCTGTCGGTGGTGATCGAGATCGGCTGGTTCTTCACCCAGGGCCGTTGGCTGCCGCGCCTGTCGCTCTCGGCCTGGCTGGTGCTGGCCGCGGCGCTCATGGCCTTGCGCATGGGTCTCACCGCCGGTTTCCCGCTGGTGTGGCCGCTGCTGCTGGTGGCCCAGGCACTGCACGCCATCACCTTCGCCGCGCACCACACGGTGTGCATCGCGCTGCTGTCGCACCACTTTCCCGGCCGCCTGCGTGGGCGCGGCCAGGCGCTGTACACCGTGGTGGGCTACGGCCTGCCGGGCGTGGTGGGCGGTGTGGCCGGCGGGTTCCTCAGTTCGGCGCTGGGGCTGGCCAGCGTGTTCTGGCTGTCATCGGCCTGCGCCGTGGCCGCCTGCGCCTGCGCGCTCAGGGTTTGGGCGTTTCAGCGGACCAGCGCTGCAGCGGGTTGAAGCCCGTCACCAGCGCGGTGGCCAGCAGCACCAGCGCCCCGCCGGCAAAGATGCCGGACGACAAGGTCTCACCGAGGAACAGGTGGCCCCAGGTCACACCGAACACGGGAATCAGGAAGGCCGGGCTCATGGCCGCTACCGGGGTCACGTGTCGAATGATGCGCAAGTGCGCCCAGTAGGCCAGGCCCGAGGTGACCACGCCCATGACGACCAGCGCACCCGTTGCCGCCGGTGTGAACTGGGCTTGCGGCCAGGCCCACACAGCGCCGGGGAACACCAGCACCATGGCGGCGAGGTGGATGCCCGCTGCGATCGCCAGCGGCTGCATGCGGGTGGTGGCGCGTTTCATGAGCGGGGTGGAGCAGCCGTAGCAGGCGGCCGCCAGGATGCAGGCCAGGGCAGCGGCGATGGTCCCGGCGTCGGGATGCACCGGGCCCAGCCGCACGATCAGACCCACGCCGATGAAACCGCACAGGCAGCCCAGCAGCTTGCGCGCGGTGAGGGTGTCTTCCTTGAACCAGCTGGACGCCAGCGTGCCGAACAACACCGCCGTGGTGTTGAGCAGGGCGCTGTAGCCGGCCGGCAGGCGCAGCGCGGCCCAGGCGTAGAGCAGGAAGGGCACGGCCACCGACAGCGCGCCCAGCAGCAACAGCTCGCGCCAGTGCTCCCACGGCCAGCGCTGTTTCAGGCCCCGCATGATGAAGCCCAGGGTGAGACCGGCCAGCGCCACACGGCAACCCGCCAGCACCATCGGCCCCGTCACGGGACTGGCGATGCGGATGAACAGGAAGGACGCGCCCCAGAGGGCTGACAGGCCCACGAGCTGGGCGAAATGGCGGGTTTTCACCGCACGATCAGGCGGCGCCGGCTTTGCGAGCCAGGCCTTCGATGGCCAGGCGGTAGCCGTCGGTGCCAAAGCCGACCACGATGCCTGCCGCGGCCGGCGACAGGTACGAGTGGTGGCGGAAGGCCTCGCGTGCGTGCACGTTGGAGATGTGCACCTCGATCACCGGCAGGGGTTTGACGCCACCGATGGCGTCGAACAAGGCCACCGAGGTGTGGGTGAGGGCGCCAGCGTTGAACACCACGCCGGCCAGTTCTCCAGCCTTGAAGCGCCGGCCCGCGTCCTGGATCTGGTCGATCAGAGCGCCCTCGTGGTTGCTCTGGAAACACTCCACCGCAAACCCCAGCCGCTTGCCGTGGTCAACGCACTCGGCTTCCACCTCGGCCAGCGTGGTGGCGCCGTACACCGCGGGTTCGCGGGTACCGAGCAGGTTGAGGTTGGGGCCGTTCAGGATGAGCAGGGTCTTCATGGCGTTTGGGTGTGCTGGCCGAGGGTTGGGCGACGGAAGTATAGGCCGCGGGTGGCGGCTGTCCGGCCGGCGACTGCCTTGCGTGGGCCTGAGGGTTTGCCCCGTGTCGGCGGCCGGGACTCGCGGGGATGCTTCGGTTGCGCCCATCGTTTCCGCAAACAGAACGGCGCATCACAACAAACATCAGGAGACATTTCATGACTTTCAAGCGCATTCGCTCCTCCCTGCGCGCTCTGCTGCTGCCCGCGCTGGTCGCGGTGTCGGTATCGGCGCACGCCGGGCCGTTTTCCGGCATCTTCGTGTTTGGCGACAGCTTGTCGGACACGGGGAACCTGAGCCTGGCCACGGGCGGTGCCGCGCCGGGCACGGCACAACCCTACGCTGACGGTCGTTACTCGAACGGGCCGCTGTGGGTGGAAGGCCTTGCCTTTGGCCTGGGCCTCGCTGGGCAGGCCAGCTCCTATCTCACCGGCGGCAACAACTTCGCGTACGCCGGTGCCCGCACGGGCACGGGCAGCAGCCCGCCCGGGGTGTTGGCGCAGGTCGCGGGCATCTGGGGCAGCGGCCCGGTGCCCGTGCCCGGAAGTGCCGATCCCAACGCCTTGTATGTGGTGGTGGGCGGCGGCAACGACATGCGCGATGCCCGCCTTGCTTTTCAGGGGAACACGGCGGCCGATGTCCTGGGTCGCCAGGCTGCGGCGATCGCCGCCATCACCGACCTGGCCACCACCATCGGCTACCTCGCCGCCAGCGGTGCGCAAAACGTGCTGATCGCCAGCTTGCCCGACCTGGGCAACACACCCGAAGCCGCGCTGCTGGGACTTCAGGCCGCGTCTGCCGACGCCTCGGCCCGATTCAATGCGCTGGTGCCCACACTGTTCGGCCTGGAGTCGCTGTTTCCCAGCCTCAACGTCGAGCTGCTCGACATGGCGGGTATCGCGGTCAACGTGCTGGCGAATCCGGGCGCTTACGGCGTGACCAACACCACCCTGCCGTGCGGCGCCTTCTTCTTCAGCGCCGGCGCCGACTGCGCGAATTCGCTGTTCTCCGACACGCTGCACCCGTCTGCCTTCGTGCACGGCCTGTTTGCCCGGGCCTCGCTGGAGATCTACGGCGTGCCGACTCCTGGCACGCTGGCGCTCATGGTGCTGGCCTTGTTCGTGCTGGTGGGGGTGCAGCGCAGCCGTGCGGGCGTTCAGGCCAGCGGCACTGTGAGCTGCTGAATCACGGCGCGGGTTTCGGGCCGCACGCCGCGCCACCAGGCAAAAGCCTCTGCGGCCTGCTCGATCAGCATGCCCACGCCGTCGGCCACGGTGCTCACGCCGGCGGCCTGGGCCTGTTTCAGAAACGGTGTGAGGCCCTTGCCGTAGACCATGTCGTAGGCCACGGCGCCGGGTGCGAACAGGCCGGGCGGCAAGGGGAGGGTTTCGCCACTGAGCCCGGCCGAGGTTGCGTTGATCACGATGTCGAAGGCCTGGCCGGTCAGATCGTCGTAGCCACCCGTCTGCACGGTGGCGTGGTCGGCGAAATCGCGCCGCAGCTCGTGCGCCTTGTCGGCCGTGCGGTTGGCCACCGCGAGCAGCGCTGGCGCTTGTTCCGCGATAGGCAGCAGCGCGCCGCGTGTGGCACCGCCCGCGCCCAGCAGCAGCACGCGTTTGCCGGCGAGCGGGCAGCCCAGGTTGCGCTGCAGGTCGTTGACCAGGCCAACGCCGTCGAAGTTGTCGGCCAGGATGCGTTCCCCGTCGAACTTGAGGCAGTTGGCCGCTCCGGCCAGTCGGGCGCGTTCGCTCGGCTCGGTCGCGATTTCAAACGCCTGCAGCTTGAAGGGCAGACTCACGTTGAGCCCACGTCCGCCGCTGGCGCGAAAGCCCAGCACGGTGTCGCTGAAGCCGTCCAGCGGCGTCTCGATGGCGGTGTAGCCGATGTCCTGCCCGGTGGCCTGGGCGAACAGGCTGTGGATCAGGGGCGACTTGCTGTGGCCAATGGGGTTGCCGAGGACGGCGTAGCGGTCGGTCATGGACGTGAGGCAAAGTGGAGTGGGGTGCGGCAATTGTGTCGCAAGCCCCTGCGGCTTTTGCGGTCAAGGGGCACGGCCTACCATCGCGGCCATGACCACATCCTTCAAGATCGATTTTGTGTCCGACGTGTCCTGCCCCTGGTGCGCTGTCGGGCTGGGCGCGCTCGAAGAAGCGCTGGGCAAGCTGAAGGGCGAGGTGTCGGCCGAGCTGCATTTTCAGCCGTTCGAACTCAACCCGCAGATGGGTGCAGAAGGCCAGGACATCGGCGAGCACCTGACGCAGAAATACGGCTCCACCGCCGCACAGCAGGTGCAGATCCGCGAGACCATCCGCGCGCGCGGCGCCGAGGTGGGCTTTGCTTTCAATCCCGCAGGCCGCGGCCGCGTCTGGAACACCTTTGACGCTCACCGTCTGCTGCACTGGGCCGAGCTCGATGGCGCGCCGGGCCAACAACACGCGCTGAAGAAGGCGTTTCTCGCGGCCTGCCACACACGGTCGGAAGCCATGGCCGACCACGGCGTGCTGCTGGCCTGCGTGCGCGAGGTGGGGTTGGACGAGGCACGGGCGCAGGCCATTCTGGCGAGCGACGAGTTTGCGCAGGCCGTGCGCGAGCGCGAGGCCTTCTACACCAGTGCGGGCATTCATTCGGTGCCGGCGGTGATCATCAACGACCGGCATCTGATCTCGGGTGGGCAGCCTGCGGCGGTGTTCGAGCAGGCTTTGAGGCAGATTGCGGCAGGTTGAGTCCTGCCGCCCGCCTGCCGGTGTGGCCAGGCGGCGCGATGGCGCTGGAGGCCTCCGGAGCCAGGACAGCGCGGATTCGGGAGCGTGGCTGTTCGTGACAAACTTGCAGCCGTTTCGGCACTTTTTCCAGACCGCCCGGGAATCGTGTAGTCCGCCACCCCAGCTGCCTGGCACTTCCGTATGCGACTCAAACACATCGAAGTCTTCAATGCCATCATGCTCGCCGGCACCGTCGGTGGGGCCGCCCGGCTGCTGCATGTGACCCAGCCTGCCGTCACGCAGGCGCTTGCGCACGCAGAGCTGCAACTGGGCTACGCGCTTTTCTCCAGACAGCGGCGCAAACTGGTTCCAACCAAAGAAGCGATCTCGCTGTACGTCGAGGTGCAGCAGTTGATGGCGCAGCTTGAATCCGTGCGGCGCCTGTCGCTGGCACTCGGTAGCGATCAGGCGGCCGGACTGCGGATCTTGATCGTCCCGTCGCTGGCGGTTCGTGCGCTCCCCGATGCGCTGCGCATCTTTCGCAAACTGCATCCCGATGTGAACGTGTCCATCCGGGTTCAGCACTCGCGGGAGATCACGCAGTCGATCGCGCTGCAGGAGGCCGATGTCGGTGTCGTGTACGGCAGTCGGTCACATCCGGCGGTTCAAGAGGAGGCGATCGCCACCGGCCGCCTGGTGTGCGTATCCAAGGTGGGCGCACCCGGAGCGGACAGGCGCAGCACGGTGGCCCTGGAGGAAGTTCTTCGCACGCCCTTCATCCGCATCGATGAGCGCGACCCCATCGGGACCATGTTGGCGGAACAGTGGTCCCGTCTGGGCGTTGCTCCTCGCGCCAACATCACAGTGCAGACCCATCACATCGCCATGGTCCTGGCCGAAGAAGGTTTCGGTCCCGCCATCCTGGACTCGTTCACCGCGCGAGCTTCGCGCAGTTCCTTGTTGCACGTTCGAACTGTGTTGCCGGAGGTTGCCGTGGACATCAAGGCGCTGCTCCCCAACGGGCTTCGATCCTCTCGACTCGTCGGCGATTTCATCGAAGCCTTTCGCGCGGCGATCGATCAACCTTGAAGTGCTGCGCCATCGGCGCCGTTCAATGCCTGTTGGGACCTTGCCCAGGCCACACTGCGCCGGGCCAGGGATTGCGTTGCGTCGATGACCGGCAGAGGTGCATTCATGCTGTTGAGCACGATCGGGATTTCAGTGCATCCCAGAACCACGGCGGTGGCGCCTCGTTTTCCCAATGAGGCTGCCGCCTGCGCCAGCAAGGCCCCACCCCGCTTCGTGTCGCCGGATTTGACAGCGGAGATGCCGGGCATGACCAGCTCGATCATTTCGCTCGCGGTGGGCAACAGCCACTGCAAGGCATGACCCTGGGGCGACTTCCGGTTCACGTAGAGACCTGACGCGGTCGTCGCATCCGTGGCCAGCAGTCCTATGTGACCGCAAGGACCCACGACCGCGATGGCATCCTCCAGGGCGGCATCCACGATGTGGATCATGGGGATGGCCAGCGCGTCACGGAGCGGCTCATACCAGAGATGTGCGGTGTTGCAGGGAACAACGATGAGACTTGCGCCCGCGTCGATCAGCCGCTGCCCGCTTTCGATCATGGCCGGCAGCGGCGACACACCATCGCCGCGAAAGGCGGCGGTGCGGTCGGGAACTTGCGGTATCGACGCGGTGACCACGGGCACATGGTCCTGATCCATCGTGGCTGACGTTGCCGCCAGAAGCTTGTGGAGAAAGTCGATCGTGGCCAGCGGACCCATGCCGCCCAGCACCCCCAGCAGACCGGGCGATTTCATTCCGCCGGCTTGTCCGAGAGCGCTTTGAGGTTGGCCCGAAGCTCCGTGCTCATGGGGGCGTTGAGGTTGATGCCCTTGGGTGGGATGGGCGACAGAAACCACTTGGTGTAGAGCTTCTCGAAGTCGCCGCTCGAAATCAGGGTGGCGATCACGCCGTCGACCAGTTTCTTGAACGCCGCATCGTCCTTGCGAAGCATGATGGCGTAGGGTTCGATCTGCAGGGCGTCACCAACGACCTCGAATGTCGATGGGTTGGCGGCGCTGGCCTTGATGCCATAGAGAAGGATGTCATCCATGGCGAAGGCATCGGCGCGGCCGCTCTCGACCAGCAGTGCCGACTCACCGTGATCCTTTGCCGCGATCAGGTCGATGTCGAGGTTGTGTTCCTTGCTGGCTTTGCGCATGACCAGCAGGTTGGTGGTTCCCGTCGTCGAGACGACCTTGCGGCCCTTGAGATCCTGCAGCGTCTTGAGAGGCGCACCCGACTTGATGAGGAAGCGCGTCCCGGTGTAGAAGTAGTTGGTTGAAAAGTTGACCTGCTTGCCACGATCTGCGTTGTTGGTCGTGGACCCACACTCGATGTCGATCGTTCCGTTCTGGATCAGCGGGATGCGGTTCTGCGAGGTCACGGCCTGACTCTTGATGGAGAGGTCGCTGCGGCCGGTGACCCGCTTCACTTCGTCCACGATCCGCCCACAGATTTCCCAACCGAAGCCCACGGGTTGTCCGCCTGCCCCGAGATAGGAAAAGGGGATGGACGCTTCGCGATAGGCGACGGTGATGGCGCCGGAGGCTTTCACCTTGTCCAAGGTTGAGGGCGGTGTCTGCGCTTGTGCACAAAAGCTCGCCCACATGGCGAGCAGGGGCAGGGCGATGGAGAGTTGGAACTTCAAGATGGACTCCTTGGTTGGAAATTCATCGTTGATGCTAGTGACTGTCTTGACGCACGGTGGACAGCTTTTGGCGGCAGTTCATAGGTTTAACTTATGAATGCGGTCCTTCTGCCCTCATACGCGCTCGCGTTGGTCCAGCGCCCGGGTTATGAAATTTCGCTTGACCCGCGTCCGTGGCACAGGGTGTGGCAGGTGGCTGAACCAGGCACGCACGTCTTCATCCAGCCCGATGCCGTGCATGTAGTTGTAGATCGCCTTGCGCAGGCCCACACCCAGGGCGTCGTGGTCCACGCCGCTGGGGTCGATGAAGCCGATGTCGTTCTTGGCGAACGTCACAGGGGGCAGCGGGATAAGCTCGATGCCGTAGGCGGCCGGGTCCAGCCCCACGGGTGAGTGCACGGTGCACGAGAACCGGTGGAAGAAGCCGCTCTGGATGCAGCCGTTTTCGAACAGCTGGCGCACGTATTCCAGCGAGTCCACGGTGTCCTGCACGGTCTGGGTGGGAAAGCCGTACATCAGGTAGGCATGCACCAGGATGCCGGCGTCCGAAAAGCCCTTGGTGACGCGCGCCACCTGCTCGATCGTCACGCCTTTTTTCATCAGGGTGAGCAGCCGGTCGGAGGCCACTTCAAGCCCGCCGCTCATGGCGATGCAGCCGCTGTCGGCGAGCAACTGGCAGAGCTCGGGCGTGAAGGTTTTTTCGAACCGGATGTTGCCCCACCACGAGATCGGCAACTGGCGGCTGATCAGCTCGTCGGCCAGTGCTTTCAGTGCCTTGGGTGGCGCCGCTTCGTCCACGAAATGGAAGCCGGTCTGGCCGGTCTCGTTCACGATGGTCTCGATGCGGTCGGCCAGCGTGGTGGCAGACGCGGTTTCGTAGCGGCTGATGTAGTCGAGGCTCACGTCGCAGAAGCTGCACTTTTTCCAGTAGCAGCCGTGTGCCACGGTGAGCTTGTTCCAGCGCCCGTCGCTCCAGAGCCGGTGCATGGGGTTGAGCATGTCCAGCAGGCTCAGGTACCGGTCCAGCGGCAACCCGTCCCAGGTGGGGGTGCCGATCTCTTCGAACGGCACCTCGGGCTCGACGAAGTTGATGTAGCGCACCGTCTCCTCTTCGCGCACGAAGGTGCGCACCAGCCGCTGCTTGGAGCGTTTGCGCTGCAGAAAGTCCATCAGCGCCAGCAAGGGCCGTTCGCCTGAATCGAGCGTCACGAAATCGACGAAATCGAACAGGCGGGGCTCGGCCAGTTCGCGCAGTTCGGTGTTGATGAAGCCGCCACCCAGGGCAATGGTGATGTGCGGGTTCTGCGCCTTGATGGTCTGCGCGATGCGCAGCGCGGCGTACAAGGCGCCTGGGAAAGGCACGGAGAGCAACACCAGGTCGGGCTTGTGCTGCGACAGGGTGGCCAGCGTGAGGGTGTGCAGGATCTCGTCGACCAGCGTGAACGGTGCGGCGAGCGCCGCGGCCATGGGCTCGAAGGTGGGCTGGCTGCTGGCCAACGACTCGGCGTAGCGCACGAACGCAAAGCGCTCGTCCACCGCGTCGCGCAGCACGTCGGCGAGGTCGTTGAGGTAGAGCGTGGCGATGTGGCGCGCCTTGTCCTGCACGCCCAAGGCGCCGAAGGCCCAGGCCAGCGGGTCGCCGCCTTCTTCACTGAGCGCGGCGTCCACATACACCTCCAGCGCGTTGAAGCGCGGGCCTTCGGGCAGCAGCTCGCGCGCGGCGATGCGGTGCGCCAGGGTTGAGTCGCGGCCCTGCAGGAAGGCGATCACCAGGCCGACGGTGGCGCGGTAGCGCGCGAACTGGTCGAGGAAGGCGTGCACGCTGGCCGTGCGTTGTGCTTCGATTTGGGCCAGCGCGTGGCTGCGCACGGATTCCAGCCCGGCCGGCGAGAACAGCTTGAGCACCAGCGCCAGCGCCAGGTCGGCCTGCACCGCGTCGACCCCGCGCGAGCGCAGGAAGCCGGTGATGTACGCGGTGGAGGGGTAGGGCGTGTTGAGCTGCGTCATCGGTGGGATGAGGCTCAGCACACGCAGGGCGGGGGCGGTCATGGGCGGTGCGGTGAGGGTGGGGGGTGATCTTACGGCTTGGCTGCACCAGCGCAGAGGCGTCACGCGCATGACCGGCCATCCTTTGTGGGTGGACGCTGCGGGTGGGTCGCCCTAGCATTTCGGTCTGTGCACGGGCAGGAGAGCAGCATGAACACCTGGAAACAGGGTCTGCGGGCGTGTGGGGTGGCCGGGCTGCTGGTGGTCGGCGGGGTCGCGGGGGCGCAAAGCGGGCTCGATGCCGACAGCCTGAAGCTCTATGGCGGGCTGTACGCCATCGATTGCAGCCAGCCGCAGTCGCCGCGCGTGCGGGTGGAGCGCAACGCCATCAGCGTGGAGCAGGGCGACCGGCGGCTCACCGCGCAGTCGGTGCAGGCGGCGCATTCGTACTTCGGGCAGTCCCCGCCGCCAAGCTACGTGGTGGCCTTGCTGGCGCAGGTGCAGGGCCGCCACGAGATGCTGTTCGTCGTGCAGGCCGATGCGCGGGGTCAGTTCCTTGAAGTGGATGGCGACAAGGCGGTGCTGGCCACTCTGGGTCCTGCCTTGTCGAAGGCGCGTTACCGGCGTTGCGATGCGGCAGCCAACCAGCGGGCGGCGGCACAGGTGCGCCAGGAACAGCAGGCGCAGGCGGCGGCCCGCGCGCCGGTCAAGTCCGGCACCGCGACCTCGCCTTCGGAGTTGATACGGGATGCGCAGTTCACGCTGGCAGCGTTCTGCAAGCCGCACGATTGCGGCGACAACAACGCGGTGCTGCTGTACGACGCGCCACAGGCCAGGGTGTATGGCTTCGTGCACATGGCCGGGCGCAACACCGTGGTGGGCTCCCCACCGGGACCGGTGATGGCCGAACTCAACCGCCTCTGGCGCCGCGAGTGGCGCCAGAGCAAGTGAGGCGGCTTCAGGCCAGTTCGCTCAGCGGCACGCAGCTGCAGAACAGGTTGCGGTCACCGTAGACGTTGTCCACGCGACCCACCGGCGGCCAGTACTTGGCGTGTGCCCGGGTGGATGCGCTCGCCGCGCCCACCTCGCGCGCATAGGGGTGTGGCCAGTCGGCCGTCATGAGGCTGGCCGCGGTGTGCGGCGCGTTCTTCAGCGGGTTGTCGTCCTGCGGCCAGGTGCCGGTTTCCACCTGGCGGATTTCTTCGCGGATCGCGATCATCGCGTCGATGAAGCGGTCCAGCTCTTCCAGCGTCTCGCTCTCGGTGGGCTCGACCATCAGCGTGTTGGCCACCGGGAACGACAGCGTGGGCGCGTGGAAACCATAGTCCATCAGGCGCTTGGCGACGTCCTCGGCCATCACGCCGCTGGTGTCCTTGAAGTGGCGCAGGTCCAGAATGCACTCGTGCGCCACGTGCCCGTTGGCACTCGCGTACAGCGTGGGGTAGTGCGGCGCGAGGCGCTTGCTGATGTAGTTGGCCGCGAGGATGGCGGCTTCGGTGGCGTGCTTGAGACCATCGGCACCCATCATGCGGATGTACATCCAGCTGATCGGCAATACGGCCGCATTGCCCAAGGGTGCTGCCGAGATCGCGCCCACGCCGTTGACCGGCAGGCCACCCGTGGCGTGCCCCGGCAGGAAAGGCACGAGGTCTTCGACCACGCACACAGGGCCAACGCCCGGTCCACCACCGCCGTGCGGGATGCAGAAGGTCTTGTGCAGGTTGAGGTGGCTCACGTCGCCGCCGAACTCACCCGGCGCGGCCACGCCGACCAGCGCGTTCATGTTGGCGCCGTCCACGTACACACGCCCGCCGTGGCGGTGCACCAGGGCGCAGAGTTCCTTGACGGTGGTCTCGAACACGCCGTGTGTGCTGGGGTAGGTGATCATCACCGCGGCCAGGTTGGCGCTGTGCTGTTCACATTTGGCCTGCAGGTCGGCCATGTCGACGTTGCCGTTCTCGTCGCACTTGGTCACGACCACTTGCATGCCCACCATCTGCGCCGACGCGGGGTTCGTGCCGTGCGCGCTGCTGGGGATCAGGCAGATGTTGCGGTGGCTCTCGCCACGCGAACGGTGATACGCCTGGATCACCAGCAGGCCGGCGTATTCGCCCTGCGAGCCTGCGTTGGGCTGCAGGCTGATGCCGGCGTAGCCAGTGGCCTGGCACAGCCAGGCGCGCAGCTGTTCATCAAGCTTCTTGTAGCCCAGGAGCTGATTGGCCGGAGCGAAAGGGTGAACGTTGGCAAAGCCTGGCCAGGTGATGGGGATCATCTCGCTGGTGGCGTTGAGCTTCATGGTGCACGAGCCCAGCGGGATCATGCTGCGGTCCAGCGCCAGATCCTTGTCGGACAGCGCGCGGATGTAGCGCAGCATGCCGGTCTCGGAGTGGTGGCTGTGGAACACCGGATGCGTGAGGTAGGCGCTGGTGCGGCGCAGCTCGGTGGGAATGCGCGGCTCGATGCCTTTCTCGAACTCGGCAAAGCCGGGCAGGCTCTGACCTTGCAACGAAAATACCGCCCACAGCTTCTCGATGTCTTCGCGCGTGGTGGTCTCGTCCAGCGTGATGCCGACGTATTCGACCCAGGAGAGGCGCAGATTCATGCCGGCGTCCACCGCGCGCTTGAGCAAGGTGCTGGCGCGGTCGCCCGCCTTGAACGTGAGGGTGTCGAAGGCGGTCTCGCTGGTGCTTTTCCAGCCCAGTTGTTCCAGGCCCTGCGCAAGGATGGCGGTGTAGGCGGCCACGCGCTGTGCGATGCGCTTGAGACCCGCAGGCCCGTGGTAGACGGCGTACATGCTGGCCACCACCGCTGGCAAGACCTGCGCCGTGCAGATGTTGGAGGTGGCTTTCTCGCGGCGGATGTGCTGCTCGCGGGTTTGCAGCGCCAGGCGGTAGGTGGGGTGGCCGTGCGCGTCCACGCTCACGCCCACCAGGCGGCCCGGCAGGGAACGCTTGAATTCGTCGCGGCAGGCCATGTAGGCGGCGTGTGGCCCCCCCGCGCCCATGGGCATGCCGAAACGCTGCGTGGTGCCCACCGCGATGTCGGCGCCCCATTCACCGGGCGGCACCAGCAGCGTGAGCGCGAGCAGGTCGGCGCAGGCGATCAGCGCGGCGCCTTTGGCGTGGATGCGGTCCGCGTCGGCCTTGAGGTCGTCAATGCGGCCACTCGTGGACGGATAGGGCGCGATGACGGCGAAATACTCGCCGTCCAGCAGCGAGTCCCATTCGCTGGCCGAGCCCGCTTGCGCCACTTCGAGACCCAGGGGCGCTGCGCGGGTCTGCACCACCTCGATGACCTGCGGATGGCAGTCGGCGGCAATCACGAGCCGATTGCTCTTGCTCTTCACGCTGCGCCGGGCCAGCGTCATGGCTTCGGCGGCAGCCGTGGCTTCGTCGAGCATGGAGGCGTTGGCCACGGCCAGGCCGGTGAGGTCACACACCATGGTCTGGAAGTTGATCAGCGCTTCCATGCGGCCCTGCGATATCTCGGCCTGGTACGGCGTGTAGGCGGTGTACCAGGCGGGATTCTCCAGCACGTTGCGCAGGATCACGCCGGGCGTGTGGGTGCCGTGGTAGCCCTGCCCGATGAAGCTCTTGAGCACCTGGTTCTGCTCTGCGATTTCCTTCATCTCGGCCAGCGCGGTGGCTTCGGTGACGGCAGGGGGCAGCTGCATGCCCTGGCTGCGCGCGATGCTGCGCGGCACGATCCCGTCGATCAGCGCACGGCGCGAGGCCTCGCCAATGACCGAGAGCATCAGCGTTTCGTCGGCTTCGCCGATGCCGATGTGGCGGGCCACGAACTCGGACGGGTTCTCGAGTTCATCCAGGGGTTTGACAGACGGCATCAGCATGGTGAGTGACCTGTTTCCCGTTCGCCCTGAGCCTGTCGAAGGGCAGCGAACGAAACGATGTGCGAGGGCTTCGACAGGCTCAGCCCGAACGGTGGTGGTGGGTATTCCGATCATCCTGAGCTTGTCGAAGGGCAAGCTCAGCCCGAACGGTGATTTCAGGCGTTCGAAGAGAAGGCGTTGTAGGCGGTCTCGTCCAGCAAGGCGTCGACCTGTGCCGGGTCGGACAGCTTGACCTTGAAGAACCAGCCGGTCTTGAGCGGGTCGCTGTTGGCCAGCGAGGGGTCCGCGCGAAGGGCTTCGTTGACCTCGGTCACTTCGCCGCTGACGGGCATGTACACGTCGGCTGCGGCCTTGACCGATTCGACGACGCCGGCGACGTCTTTCTGCGCAAAGGTCTTGCCAACCTCGGGCAGGTCGACGAATACCACATCGCCCAGCGCATCCTGCGCGTGCACGGTGATGCCGACGGTGGCGACGTCGCCGTCAACGCTGATCCATTCGTGGTCTTCGGTGTATTTGGTGGTCATGTGCAATCTCCTGAAAAAAGAAAGAGGTCAGCCGCGGAAATAGCGGTTGGGAACAAAAGGCATGGCGCTCACTTCCATCGGCACCGGCTTGCCACGCACCATGGCCTGCACGCGCGTGCCCACCGCGGCATGCGTGGGGCTCACATAGCCCATGGCCACGGGCTTGTCGGCGCTGGGGCCGAGCAGGCCGCTGGTGACTTCGCCGATGGTCTCGCCGCTGGTGGTTTGCAGTTCGGTGTGGTCGCGCACTGGAATGCGCTCCAGCGCCATCAGGCCCACGCGCTTGCGGCTCAGGGACTCGTTGCCGTCAAGCTGGGCCAGCACGTGCGCCGCGCCCGGGAAGCCGCCCGCGCGCGCGCCGCCGGTGCGGCGCACCTTCTGCATCGCCCAGTTGAGCGCGGCTTCCACCGGTGTGGTGGTGGTGTCGATGTCATGGCCATAGAGGCACAGGCCGGCTTCCAGGCGCAGCGAGTTGCGCGCACCGAGGCCCACCGGTTTCACCTCGGGCTCGGCCAGCAGGGCGCGGGCGAAGGCTTCAGCCTGATCGCCCGGCACCGAGATTTCGAAGCCGTCTTCGCCGGTGTAGCCGCTGCGGGTGATGAAGAGATCGGCGCCTTGCCACGTGTAGGCGCCACCGGTCATGAAAACGAGTTTTTCGACGCCGGGCACGAGGCGTTGAAGCGCTGTCACAGCCTGGGGGCCTTGCAGCGCCAGCAGGCCGCGGTCGAACTGGGGCTCGATGGTGCAGCGGCTGCCGATGCGTTCAACGATGTGGGCCAGGTCGCCGTGTTTGCATGCACCGTTGACGATCACGAAGATGTCGGCGCCCCGGTTGACGAACATCAGGTCGTCGACGATGCCGCCCTCGTCGTTGAGCAGCAGGCCGTAGCGCTGTTTGCCCACGCCCAGGTCGATCACGTCCACCGGCATGAGCGACTCGAAGGCCGCCGCGGCATCCGCCCCGACCAGGCGCAGCTGGCCCATGTGCGAGACGTCGAACAGGCCGGCTGCAGCGCGGGTGTGGTGGTGTTCGGCCATGAGGCCGGCGGGGTATTGCACCGGCATGCTGTAGCCGGCAAACGGCACCATGCGGGCGCCGAGTTCGGTGTGCAGTGCGTGCAGTGGCGTCTTGAGGAGATCGGTGTCGGACACGGAGGACTCGCAGGCAAAAGGGGCAGGCCCCGGTGGGGCGAAACACGGTTCATCCGTGCGCTGCCCCACTGTCCGCTTTACCTGAGAGATTCACGCGGGCGATGCCGCGTTTGCTCCTTCGGTGGGTCGCCTCGGTGAGCGACCTCTCTCCAGGGGGGTACACGGGCCTTGCGGCCCGTGTTTGCCAGTCCTTTTGCCTGAGCGTTCAGGGCCACGTGGGTGACCTCCTGCGCCTTCGGCGGCCGCCTCTTGGGCGGCACTCTCCTGACCCGGCCGAGTGTATCCGAGAGAGTCCGGGATAGGCGGCTCAGGCGTTTTCCAAGGTCGATTCGGGCAGCAGTCTGGCCAGCCGCTCGCTGATGCCATCGGCCCGGCCGGCGCCAGCCATCTGCTCGATGGCGGCCAGCATCTCGCGGCTCACCGCCAGCATGGTCGCGGCATCGCGTGCCTCGCGCAAAGCATCGCGAAATCGCTTGGCCAGTGCCTTGTCGCGCGGCGCGAACATGCGTTCGCTGAGGTCGAACAGGAACATGCGCGCGCTGGCGAGGGAGCGTGGCCCCGAAAAGGCATCGACCGAACCCCTGGGCGCGATGGGTTCAGGCGGCGGTGGGGCTACCGGGGCGGGTGGTGCTTCCTCAACGATGTAACCGTTGGCAAGCAGCTCACGCACGATGTCGTCGCCCAGGCCGCCGAAGAGGGCCTGCAGCGATGCCGTGGCCTTGCGGCCGTCGGCCACCAGCAGCACGGCGCGCTCGCGCTGGCCCAGGGTGCGTTGGCCAGGCTGCAGTTCAGCACGGCCCTTGTCGGTCTTGTTGAGCATGGTGTAGCGGGATGTGAGGGCACAAGCCCGCACTGTGGCCACGCCATGTGACGACGAGGTGAATCGCAAACGTGAAAAGGCCGCCCGGGGGCGGCCTTTTGCATGAATGTTCGAAGGCTGTGACTTCGCTCACATGCCCGCGTAGTTGGGACCACCACCACCTTCGGGTGTGACCCACACGATGTTCTGCGTCGGGTCCTTGATGTCGCAGGTCTTGCAGTGCACGCAGTTCTGCGCGTTGATCTGCAGGCGGTCGGTGTTGTCGTCGTTCTTCACGAACTCGTAGACGCCGGCCGGGCAGTAGCGGCTCTCGGGGCCGGCGTACTTCGCCAGGTTGATCTGCACCGGCACGCTGTCGTTCTTGAGCGTGAGGTGGGCCGGTTGGTTTTCTTCGTGGTTGGTGTTGGACACGAACACGCTGGAGAGCCGGTCGAAGGTGATCTTGCCGTCGGGCTTGGGGTAGCTGATCTTCGGCATCTCCGCGGCCGGCCGCAGCTTCAAGTGGTCGGGTGTGCTGTTGTGCAGCGTCCAGGGCGGCGTCTTCACGCCCACCTTGGGCAGGAACCAGTGCTCCACACCGGTCATGAGCTTGCCCAGCAGCGGGCTCTTTTTGAACCAGTTCTTGAAGTTGCGGTAGGTCCAGAGCTCCTCATGCAGCCAGCTTTTCTCGAAGCGCTCGGGAAAGCCGGCGAGCTCGTCGCCCTGACGGCCGGCGGCCACCGCTTCAAAGGCGGCCTCGGCGCAGAGCATGCCGCTCTTGATCGCCGCGTGGCTGCCCTTGATGCGCGCGGCGTTCAAAAAGCCGGCGTTGCAGCCCACCATGGCGCCGCCCGGGAACACCAGCTTGGGCAGGGCTTGCGGCGTGCCGTTGTTCAATGCGCGCGCGCCATAGCCGAGGCGCTTGCCGCCTTCGATGTGGGCCAGGATGCTGGGATGCGTCTTCCAGCGCTGCATTTCTTCGAACGGCGACATCCAGGGGTTTTGATAGTCCAGGCCGACCACCAGACCCAGCGTGACCTTGTTGCCTTCGAGGTGGTAGAGGAAACCGCCGCCGAAGGTGTCATCGTCCATGGGCCAGCCGGCGGTGTGCACCACCAGACCGGGTTTGGCCTTGTCGGCCGGGATTTCCCAGAGTTCCTTGATGCCGATGGCGAAGGTCTGCGCGTCCTTGCCCTCGGTGAGCTTGTATTTGGCAATGAGTTGTTTGCCCAGGTGTCCCCGCGCGCCCTCGGCGAACACGGTGTACTTGGCGTGCAGTTCCATGCCGAGCTGGAAGTGGCCGGTGGGCTCACCGTCTTTGCCCAGTCCCAGGTGGCCGGTGGCCACGCCCTTGACCGATCCGTCGTCGTTGTAGAGCACCTCGGCCGCGGTGAAGCCGGGGAAGATTTCCACGCCCAGCGCTTCGGCCTGCTCGCCCAGCCACTTGGTGACCGCGCCCAGGCTGATCACGTAGCAGCCGTCGTTGTGGAAGTTGCGCGGCATCAGCCAGTCGGGCGTGCGCGTGGCACCGGTCTCGGTGAGCACCAGCAAGTCGTCGCCGGTCACGGGCTGGTTCAGCGGCGCGCCCAGTTCTTTCCAGTTCGGAAAGAGCTCGGTGATCGCGATCGGGTCCATCACCGCACCGCTCAAGATGTGCGCGCCGGGCTCGGAGCCTTTTTCCAGCACGCACACATTGATCTCGCTGCCCTTCTCGGTGGCCAGCTGTTTCAGGCGGATGGCGGTGGCCAGGCCTGCGGGGCCGCCGCCGACCACGACCACGTCGTATTCCATGGCTTCGCGGGGGCCGAACTGGGTCAGCAATTCATCATGGGTCATCGGGAGGTCTCGCAGATAATGATTTTTGAGAAGGCGCAGAGTGTGCCTTGCGTGTCACTCGACAGGCAGCATTTTATGCGGCACCCGCACAGAATCGAACGGTCGTACTTTTCATCACCTGGGAGCTTGCATCGTGGCATACAGCATGGACTTGTCGGGCCGAGTGGCCTTGATCACCGGCGCATCGGGCGGCCTGGGCGAACAGTTTGCCAAGACACTGGCCAAGGCCGGCGCGGCCGTGGTGCTGGCCAGCCGCCGCACCGACCGCCTGATGGCCTTGCGTGCGCACATCGAGGCCGCGGGCGGCGACGCCCACGTGGTGGCCATGGACGTGACCGACCAGGCTTCCATCAAGGCCGCGGTGGCCCACGCCGAAACCGAGGTGGGCGCGATCGACATCCTTGTCAACAACTCGGGCGTGAGCACCACGCAGCGCCTGCAGGACGTCAACGAGGAAGACTACGACTTCATCTTTAACACCAACACCAAGGGCGCGTTTTTCGTGGCTCAGGAGGTGGGCAAGCGCATGCTGGCCCGCGCCAAGGGCGCCGCGCCAGGCACCTACGTGGGCGGGCGCATCGTCAACATCGCGTCCATGGCGGGCCTGAAGGTGCTGCCGCAGATCGGCGTGTACTGCATGAGCAAGGCCGCCGTGGTGCAGATGACCAAGGCCATGGCGGTGGAGTGGGGCAAGTTCGGCATCAACGTCAACGCCATCTGCCCGGGCTACATCGACACCGAGATCAACCACCACCACTGGCAGACCGAACAGGGCCAGAAGCTCATCGGCATGTTGCCGCGCAAACGCGTGGGTGTGCCGACCGACCTCGACGCGGTGCTGGTGATGTTGTGTTCGAGCGAAAGCCATTTCATCAACGGCGCAGTCATTGCCGCCGACGACGGTTTCGGAGCCTGAATGAACGTTGCTGTTCTGGGCCGGCCCTCAGGCTGGCCGCCGGGCATGGTCACCGGCATCCTGGCGGGCTTGGGCGCCGGCGCGTTTTGGGGGACGGCCTTCGTGGCCCCCTTGATCACGCCCGGGTTCAGTTCGATCGATCTCACGGTAGGCCGCTTTCTCGCGTGCGGAATCTTGTCGGTGTTGCTGCTGTTGTGGGCCGGGTTGCGTGGCGGCGCGCACCTGCCCACATGGCGCCAGACGGGCGCTGCCCTGTGGCTCAGCTTGCTGGGCTATACCGGCTATTACTTGCTGCTGGTGCTGGCCATCCAGGCCGCGGGGGCGGCGCTGCCGGTGCTGATCATCGGCACCATTCCCCTGTGGATCATGTTGATCGGCAAGCCCAAGGGGCTGCGCTGGCGTTCGCTGGTGCCTGGCTTGCTGCTCACCATGGCTGGCCTCGCGCTGATGATGCGGGTGACCGCGCACGGAGCCGAGGCGGGTGACGGATCGAATCTCTGGCTCGGCATCTTCTACGCTGTGCTCGCCATGGCCGCCTGGACCGCTTTCGGACTCTTGAACGCGCGCTGGCTGGGCCGGCATCCCGAGGTGAATTCCACCGTGTGGGCCAACTGGCTGGGCGTGGCGGCAGGCCTGGGAGCGCTGGGCATCTGGGCCGTGGCCGGCTCCGATCTGGACACACTGATGGCACGCCCCGGCTTCGGCACCTTCCTGATCGTCTGCGCGGTCACCGGCATTGGTTCTGCGTGGATCGCTTCGGTGCTCTGGAACATGGCCAGCCGCCGCCTGAGCCCGAGCCTGGCGGGCCAGCTCATCGTCAGCGAGACCGTGTTTGGTCTCGTCTACAGCTTCGCCTGGGATGGCGCCTGGCCTGCTGCGTTGCAGTGGGCAGCCTGTGCGCTCTTCGTTCTGGGCATCCTCGCGTCCATCAAGGCCCACAGATGAAGTTCGAACTGCCCGAGCAGAAAAAAGAAGTGTTCCGCATGACCATCCCGATCCGCTGGGGCGACATGGATGCGATGGGCCACGTCAACAACACCACCTACTTCCGCTATCTCGAGACGATTCGCATCGAGTGGATGCGCAGCATCGGCTGCCAGCCCGACCCGCAGGGTGAAGGCCCTGTCATCGTCAACGCGTTCTGCACCTTCCACAAGCAGCTGGAGTTTCCCGGCGATGTGATCGCCACGATGTTCGTGAGCGACACCGGGCGCAGCAGTTTCGAGAGCTGGTGCACGCTCACGCGGTCCGACGATCCGGACACGCTGTACGCCTCGGGCGGTGCGACGACGGTGTGGGTGAACTTTCCGCAACAGAAATCGGCGCCGATCCCGGACCATTTGCGGGTCCGGCTGCAACACTGAGCTCAGGCCGCCTTGGTTTTGGGCACGCGACCCATCAGATAGAACTCCGGGTTCGGCTGCATGTTGCTGAAGCTGGCCATGCGGTTGGACAGGCCGAAGAACGCGGTGATGGCCGCGATGTCCCAGATGTCTTCGTCGGAGAAGCCGTGTGCGTGCAGCGGTGCGAAGTCGTCGTCGTTGACCTCGTGTGAGTTCAGGCAGACTTTCATCGCGAAATCGAGCATGGCTTTCTGACGCGGGGAGATGTCGGCCTTGTGGTGGTTCACCGCCACCTGGTCGGCCACCAGCGGCTTTTTCTCGTAGATGCGCAGGATGGCACCGTGGGCCACCACGCAGTAGAGGCAATGGTTGGCAGCGCTGGTGGTGGTCACGATCATCTCGCGGTCGCCCTTGGTCAGCGAGCCTTCTTCCTTGAGCATGAGCGCGTCGTGGTACGCGAAGAACGCGCGCCACTCGGCCGGACGGCGCGCCAGCGCCAGGAACACGTTGGGCACGAAGCCGGCCTTTTCCTGCACCTCCAGCACTTTGGCCTTGATGTCCTCGGGCAGATCGTTGATGTCGGGTGCGGGGTAGCGGTTCATGGAGTCTCCTTCGGGTGGGTTCATCGAATGTAGCGACTATGCTGGCGGTTTTTGCCTTGGAGCCCCGGTATGAACCCACCCGCCACCGACAAAGACTTTGACAAAGGTCTCGCCACCCGCAAGCGCGTGATGGGCGAGGACTTTGTGGCGCACGCTTTCGGCAACGCCACGCCCTTCACCGAGCCCATTCAGCAGTACATCACGCGCAATGCCTGGGGCGATGTCTGGCAGCGTCCGGGGCTCGATCTGAAAACCCGCAGTCTCATCACCGTGGCCATGCTCATTGCGATGGGCAAGCAGCACGAGCTCAAAGGTCATGTGCGTGGCGCGCTCAACAACGGCGTCACACCCGAAGAGCTGCAGGAGGTGCTGCTGCACGCGAGCATCTACTGCGGCGTGCCCACCGCGGTGGAAGCTTTCCGCACGGCGGCCAGCGTGGTCGACGGCGAGAACAAGGCCTGAGGGCCTGAAGGCTGGCGCTACGATCGGGTTTTTCATCCATCACGGAGTTTCGTCATGTCATTTCCCAGCCCATCCCTGGTTCGTCGCGCGCTGCTGGCCGCTGGTGTGATCTGCACCTTCGGCCTGGCGCAGGCGCAGTCCACCACCCGCATCCTGGTGGGTTTTCCTCCGGGCGGCGGCACCGACGCGATTGCGCGCATCCTCGGTGAGCGGCTCAAGGAAGAGCTGGGCCACGCGGTGTTGGTGGACAACAAACCCGGTGCGGGCGGGCAGATTGCGGCGCAAACCCTCAAGGCCTCGGCGGCCGACGGCAACACCCTTTTTCTGAGTCACGACCACAGCATCACCATCCTGCCGATGGTGATGAAAGCACCGGGTTACGAGCCGGCCAAGGACTTCGTGCCGGTGGCCGGCTTCGCCACCTTCGTCAACGCGTTTGCGGTGAGCAGCGGCACGCCCGCCACCAGCTTCAAGGCGTATGTGGACGGTGTGAAGGCCGCCGGCGGCAAAGGCACGGTGGGCATTCCCGCACCGGCCTCAGTGCCGCAGTTTCTGGTGCAGGTGATCGCCAAGCAGAATGGGCTGGACCTGGTGGCCGCGCCTTACCGCGGCAGCGCGCCCATGATGGCCGACATGCTGGGCAACCAGATCCCGGCCGGCGTGGCCTCCATTCCCGACTTCATTGAAAACCACAAGGCCGGCAAGCTGCGCGTGGTCGCCGTCATGGGCTCGCAGCGCCAGGCGGCGATGCCCGAGGTGCCCACGTTTGCCGAGCTGGGTCTCAAGGGTTTTGAGGATGTGCCGTACTACGGTCTGTTTGCCCCGGCCGGCACGCCCAAGGCCACGCTGGACCGCATCGCCCAGGCGGTGCAGAAAGCCGTTGCCCAGCCCGATGTGCGCGAGAAGCTCACCGCCATGGGCCTCAGCGTGGGCTTCATGACTGGTGAACAGCTCGGCGCGCGGGAACAGGCTTACGGCAAGGTGTGGGCGAAGATCATCCAGGACAGCGGCTTCGTGCCGCAGTAGACACACTGGTCGCCAACAGCACAACACCGTTCACCCTGAGTCTGTCGAAGGGCATCCTCGGACGTTGGCGCAGAGGCTTCGACAAGCTCAGCCCGAACGGGGAAGTTGTTCAGCCCGTCAGCAATCGATGCACCAGGTCCGGCGTGCTGTGCGCCCCGTACTTGCGCATGAGCCGCGCCCGATAAATCTCCACCGTGCGGTGGCTGATCGCCAGGGCCTTGCCGATTTCCTTGCTGGTCAGGCCGCTCATGAGGTGGGCCGCCACCTCGCGCTCGCGGGGCGTGAGGTCGGCTTTCACCATGCGGCGTGAGCTCAAGTCTTCAAAGCTCCAGATGCCGGCCGCGTGCGGCGTCTCGCGGTTCAGTGCACGCCCGGTCACATGACACCAGAAGGTTTCGTCCTGCAGCCGACCTCCCACGCGTTTCATGATGCGGTCGTCCGCATAGGTGCCGCCTTTGCCCAGCAAGGGCGCCATGCGTGCGCCGAGGCGTTCGTATTCGTCGGCGCTGGGGTAGAGGATCTGGAAGCTCTGGCCCACGAGCTGCTCGCGCGTGGCGCCGAACATCTCGCACAGGGCCTGGTTGCAGTCGACCATGGTGCGCTGGCGCGACAGCGCGAGACCCACGGGGGCCAAGTCGAAGGCCAGGCGGTAGTCGATGTCCATGCAGATGAGGGTTTTACTTTACGAATTACTACGTATGCTGTTACGTAGTATCGTACCGGCTTCCTTGCTTCAACCCAGGAGACAGCAACGTGAACAAGATCCACCCGAGCGCAGCCGACGCGCTCAAAGACATCGTGGCCGACGGCCAGCTGTTCGCCGTGGGCGGCTTCGGCCTCTGCGGCATTCCCGAGGCCCTCATCGACGCCCTGCGCGACAGCGGCAAGAAGAACCTCACCGTGATCTCGAACAACGCGGGTGTGGACGGCTTCGGCCTGGGCAAGCTGCTGGAAACGCGCCAGATCACCAAGATGATCTCCAGCTATGTGGGCGAGAACAAGGAGTTCGAGCGCCAGTACCTCGCCGGTGAATTGCAACTGGAGTTCACGCCCCAGGGCACGCTGGCAGAGAAGCTGCGTGCCGGCGGCGCGGGCATCCCCGCGTTCTTCACCAAGACCGGCGTGGGCACCATCGTGGCCGAAGGCAAGGAACTGCGTGAGTTCGATGGTGAAACCTACGTGATGGAACGCTCGCTGGTGCCCGACGTCTCTCTGGTGAAAGCTTGGCGCGCCGACACCTCGGGAAACCTGCAGTTCCGCTTCACCGCGCGCAACTTCAACCCCGCCGTGGCCATGGCCGGCAAGATCTGTGTGGTCGAGGTCGAGGAGATCGTGGAGAAGGGCGCCATCGAGCCCGACCATGTCCACCTGCCGGGTATCTACGTGCACCGCCTGGTGCTCAATGCCACGCCCGAGAAGCGCATCGAGAAACGAACCATCACCGAAAAGGCGGGAGTCTGATATGCCCTGGAACCAAGACCAGATGGCTGCGCGCGCAGCCCACGAACTCGAAGACGGTTTTTACGTGAACCTGGGCATCGGCATTCCCACGCTGGTGGCCAACTTTGTGCCCGCCGACAAAGAGGTGTGGCTGCAGAGCGAGAACGGCATGCTGGGCATCGGCCCCTTCCCAACCGAAGACGAGGTGGATGCCGACCTCATCAACGCCGGCAAGCAGACCGTGACCACCATCGCAGGCTCCAGCATCTTCGGCAGCCACGACAGCTTCGCCATGATCCGTGGCGGCAAGATCAACTTGAGCATCCTGGGTGCGATGCAGGTGAGCGCGAAGGGCGATCTCGCCAACTGGATGATCCCCGGCAAGATGGTCAAGGGCATGGGCGGCGCCATGGACCTGGTGGCGGGCGTCAAGCGCGTCATCATCTTGATGGAGCACGTGGCCAGGAAAAAAGACGGCACCGAAGACCTGAAGATTCTCGACCAATGTTCCCTGCCGCTCACCGGCGTGGGCGTGGTCAACCGCATCATCACCGACCTCGGCGTGATGGACGTGACCCCTCAGGGCCTGAAACTGGTGGAGCTCGCCCCCGGCGTGACGCGCGAGTTCATCCAGTCCAAGACCGGGCCCACGCTGATCTGATGGCTATACTCCCGGCTGCACCCGTCATTGGGGAGTAGCCGCTCTGCACCTTGCAGAGGTCTGCGTCAACACACTTGGCCCTCAAGGCCATGGCGCCGACAGCCTCCAGCCTGGCAAGACCTTTGACCACACTGCCTCCGGATGGGCCGGGGATGCCGTGTGGTCTTTTGGTTTCTGCCGGCCCTCGGAGCACTGTCTTGGAAGCTTTCCTCATATCCACCGGCATCGTCGCCCTCGCTGAAATGGGCGACAAGACGCAACTGCTCGCCCTTGTGCTGGCCGCGCGCTTCAAGCGCCCCTGGCCCATCGTCTGGGGCATCCTGGTGGCCACCTTGCTCAACCATGCACTGGCTGGCCTGGCGGGGGCCTGGATCATGGCCGCTGCGGGGCCGAGCGTGATGCGCTGGGTGCTGGGCGTTTCGTTCATCGCCATGGCGCTGTGGATGCTCATCCCCGACAAGCTCGACGACGAGAACGCCCTGCCCAAACGGCGGATGGGCGTGTTTTTCGTCACCGTCTGGGCATTCTTCCTGGCCGAGATGGGCGACAAGACCCAGATCGCCACCGTGGCGCTCGGCGCGCAGTACCAACCTCTGATCGCGGTGGTGTTAGGCACCACCTTCGGCATGATGCTGGCCAACGCGCCGGTGGTGTTCTTTGGCGATGCGATCACGCGCAAGGTGCCCATCGCGCTGGTGCACCGGGTGGCGGCGGGCATTTTTGCGGTGCTGGGGGTGCTGGCGCTGTTCGGCGTGGGGCCTTGATCGCCCGCTGACCTCCAGTCGGTGCTTGAAACGCTCCACGCAGAGCTGTCTCCGATGTTGCTTGTGAGTGTCGGGATTTTTTCCACAGGAAGGACCCTGCAGCACTGCCAAGC
Source organism: Hydrogenophaga sp. (assembly GCF_018780385.1). Lineage (GTDB taxonomy): Bacteria > Pseudomonadota > Gammaproteobacteria > Burkholderiales > Burkholderiaceae_C > Hydrogenophaga. The sequence goes on from NZ_JADMJO010000033.1 coordinate 28,639, forward strand.
GGCGAACCCTTTGAATTTCTTCGGGTTTTTGATTGGGCTCAAAGATTGCTTATTTGAATCAAAGATGTCAGGGGGAGATTTTCTGATGTCAACCATCCTTGTATGAGGCACCCCATGAACAACAAACTCCTTCAAATTCTGCGCACCGCCTCCCTGGTTTCTGCGTTCGTCGCGACGTCGAGCGTTCAAGCGCTGACGCTGCCCACCGTGACGAATTGTGGATATGGTGGCTCCTTGTCAAATCTTCTTTGTTACGAGCCTTCTCCTGGCGTGAAGATCTATGTCGCGAGTTCTCACGACGACTTCATTTCGTATTCCGTGAATGCCCTGCAGCAACTCACCAACAGTTTCGGCTACGCCGGCCTGAGTGACTGGAGCAATCTGCCTTCGTTCGGTTCGGGCCAGATCGTCAAGCTGTTCTCGTTCAACAACTCGAACAATGGGACGTTTCCCGACGCAACCGGGGGGACTGGGGATAACCAGGCGACATCACTCGACGGGGATCAGACCGGCACGAATGACAATCAGTACCTGGGTGAGTGGCCCTACCTTGTAGATGTGACCGTGGCTGATCTTCAGGCGTTTTTGGGGGGCACTCTGTTCACGCCTGTGTTCAGCTTCGACCTCAACAACACGTCCGGTACGGATTTAAGCCTGAATGGCTTGTTGGAAGTCCGGCGCGATGGGCTCACGATCGAGACCCTGGCGTTTGACAACATCGTCAACAGCGAATACGACGCGGCCTCGTTGGTGACTGCACAGGCCGAGGTGGTGGTCGAGTGGTTTGATGCCAGCAACACCAGTGCGGGTTGCGTGGCTGGCTTCTGCTCGATGACCGTGGACAACAATGTGGGAAGCGGCAAGCCCGATTTCTTTGCCTATGCGCCGTCCTTCGACCTGACAGATTACCTGCCATCGGACGTCTTGTACTTCAAGCTGTACATGTTGGGTCTGGACGCTGGCGGTGAGGAGCTGGCCCTGACCAACGCGGTCAACGTTCCTGGCGAAGTGCCAGAACCGGGTGTTCTTGCTTTGATTGGTGTGGCGCTGGCTGGTCTTGGTGCTGCCCGCCGTTTCAGGAAGGTCGCTTGAAGCGTTCCGTCCTTGATCCCGATCCGTCTTGCGAAGCTTGTGATCGACTGATTCAGGGCTGACTCTGAATCTGAACCCCTCCCAGCGTGAGCTGCGAGGGGTTTGTTCTTTTGGCCACTCAATCTGGAGCGGGTGAAGGGAATCGAACCCTCGTATGAAGCTTGGGAAGCTGCCGTTCTGCCATTGAACTACACCCGCAGAGGGCGCAAGTTTACTTGAGGATGTCGCCCACGCAGAGGTACTTGATCTCCACGTAGTCGTCCATGCCGTGGTGCGAGCCTTCCCGGCCCAGGCCCGACTGCTTCACGCCACCAAAAGGCACGTGCTCGGTGGCAAGAATTCCGACATTGATGCCGACCATGCCGTATTCGAGTGCTTCGCCCACGCGGAAGATGCGGCCCACGTCGCGGCTGTAGAAGTAGCTGGCGAGACCAAACTCGGTGTTGTTGGCGGCGGCTATGGCTTCCTGCTCGGTGTTGAACTTGAACACCGGGGCGAACGGGCCGAAAGTTTCTTCTCTGGCGCAGAGCATGTCGGCGGTCGCGTCTGCCACCACGGTGGGCTCGAAGAACTGACCACTGCCGATGTTTGTCAAGCGCTTGCCGCCGGTCATCACGCGCGCGCCCTTGGCCACTGCGTCGTCCACGTGCCGCTGCACCTTCACCAGCGCCGCTTCCTCGATCAGCGGACCCTGGCCCACGCCTTCGTCGAATCCATTGCCGACCTTGGTGGTCTTCACCTTGGCGGCGAACTTCTCCACGAAGCTGTCGTACACGCCGGCCTGCACGTAGATGCGGTTGGAGCACACGCAGGTCTGGCCGGCGTTGCGGTACTTGCTGGCGAAGGCGCCTTCCACCGCGCTGTCGATGTCGGCATCGTCGAACACGATGAAGGGCGCGTTGCCGCCGAGTTCGAGTGACATTTTCTTGACCGTGGGCGCGCACTGCGCCATGAGGATGCGACCGACTTCGGTGGAGCCTGTGAAGCTGATGTGGCGCACCACGTCGCTGGCACACAGCACTTTGCCCACAGCGATGCTGTTGTCGGCGTCGGCGCAGACCATGTTGAGCACTCCGGCCGGGATGCCTGCGCGGATGGCCAGCTCGGCCGCGGCCAGCGCGGTCAGCGGCGTGAGCTCAGCGGGTTTGATGATCACCGGGCAGCCAGCGGCCAGGGCCGGTGCCACCTTGCGCGTGATCATGGCGAGCGGGAAGTTCCACGGCGTGATGGCCGCGCACACGCCGATGGGCTGCTTGAGCACGATCAGGCGGCGGTTGTTGTCGAACTGGGGCAAGGTCTCGCCGTTGACGCGTTTGGCCTCTTCGGCGAACCACTCCACGAAGCTCGCGCCGTAGGCGATCTCGCCCTTGGCTTCGGCAAAGGGTTTGCCTTGCTCGGCGGTGAGGATGCGCCCCAGGTCTTCCTGGTTGGCCATGAGCAGATCGAACCATTTGCGCAGGATGGTGCTGCGCTCTTTGGCCGTCTTGGTCTTCCAGGCAGGCCAGGCGGCGTTGGCCGCGGCTATTGCCGCCTCGGCGTCTTTCGGGCCGAGGTTGGCCACATCGGCCAGCTTGTGGCCGGTGGCGGGGTCCAGCACGTCGAAACGGCTGCTGCCGGCCACCCACTGGCCGTTGATCAGGCCGTCGGTCTTGAGCAGGGTCGGGTCCTTCAGCAGGGCCAGGGGGGAAGTCTTCATGTCCATGGGATGTCTCTTCGTCAGGGGGTGATGCAAAAGGGCGTGTTCAGCGCATTTCAATTTCCACGAACACGACTTCGTGTCCGGTGGGGTTGATGACGTTGTGCTCCACGCCCACGTTTCGGGTGTACGACTGGCCCAGCGTCAGCGGTGCCGTGCGGTTGCCTTCGGGCGTCTCCAGCAGGAGTTCGCCGCCGGTCATCGGCACGACCACATAGTCGTGTGCGTGGCGGTGCCAGCCCGTCTCCGCGCCCGGCGCGAAACGCCACTCGGTGACGATAACGCGTTCGTTGGAAATCTGCACGGTGGGGACGGCCTGGGGGCGGCTCATGGGGTCTTCCTTGTGACAACGGGGATTCAGCGGTAGGCCACGCCGGGCAGCACGCAGAGCATTTCAAACAGCAGGTTGGCGCCCAGCAGGGCGGTGTTGCCGCTGGTGTCGTAGGCGGGAGAGACCTCGACCAGATCGCAGCCCACCAGGTTCAACCCGCGGCAGCCACGCACGATCTCCAGTGCCTGCGGCACGGTCAGGCCGCCGATTTCGGGCGTGCCGGTGCCGCCGGCGTAGGCCGGGTCGATGCCGTCGATGTCGAAGCTGAGATAGGTGGGCGTGTCCGGGCCGATCTTTTCGCGGATCTGCGCCATCAAGGGCGCGAGCGACTGCCACCAGACCTCATGCGCCGGCACCACGGTGAAGCCCTGCTGGCGCGGCCAGTCGAAGTCCTCGGCCGAATAGCCACTGCCGCGCAGGCCGATCTGCCAGACCTTGTCGCCGATGAGCAGGCCTTCTTCCACCGCGCGGCGAAACGGTGTGCCGTGAGCAATGGCCTCGCCGAACATGTCGGGGTTCACATCCGCGTGCGCATCCACATGGACCATGGCCACCGGGCCGTGTTTTGCCTTCAGGGCGCGCAGGATCGGCAGGGCGATGGTGTGGTCGCCGCCGAGTGTGAGCGGGATGCAGCCGATCTCGATGATCGGGCGGTAGTGCTGCTCGATGAGGTCCACCGATTTCAGCAGGTTGTAGGTGTTGATCGCCACGTCGCCCAGGTCGGCCACCTGCAGCGCGTCGAAGGGCGCGGCGCCGGTGGCCATGTTGTACGGGCGGATCAGGCACGACTCGGCGCGGATCTGGCGCGGACCGAAACGCGCGCCGGGCCGGTGGCTGGTGCCGGTGTCGAGTGGCACGCCGATGAAGCCGGCGTGGAGGCCCGCAGCCGATGTGGCCACGGGCAGCCGCATCATGCTGGCCAGGCCACCGAAGCGAGGCATTTCATTGCCGCCCAGCGGCTGGTTGAAATGGGTGGGATGGGACATGGGGTGTTCCGGGCTACTTGCGCCGTCCGCGCAGCCACTCCAGCGTCAGCATCAGCGCGGTCGTGAACAGGATCAGCAGCGTGGCAACAGCGGCGATGGTCGGAGAGATGTTCTCGCGGATGCCGGTGAACATCTGGCGCGGCAGCGTGACCTGCTCGGGGCCGGCGAGGAACAGCGTGACAACGACCTCGTCGAACGAGGTGGCGAACGCGAACAGGGCGCCCGAGATCACGCCCGGTGCGATGACGGGCAGCGTGACGCGGAAGAAGGTTTCCAGCGGGCTCGCACCCAGGCTCAGGCTGGCTTTCACCAGGTTCTGGTTGAAGCTCTGCAACGTGGCCAGCACGGTGGTCACCACGAATGGCGCGCCGAGCGCCGCGTGCACCAAGATCAGGCCGAGGTAGGTGTCGTTCAGGCCCCATCTGGCGAAATACAGGTAGGTGCTGACCCCCACCACCACGATGGGCACCACCATCGGCGCGATCAGCACACCGGTGATGAAGCCCTTGCCGAAGAACCTCGTATGGGCCAGGCCCATGGCCGCCAGCGTGCCGAGCGTCGTCGCCAGCAGCGTGGCCAGCGGCGCGACGATGAAGCTGTTCTTCGCGGCACGCGCCCAGTCGTCGGACGCAAACATCTCGCGGTACCACTTCAGCGACCAGCCTTCGATGGGGTATGCGAGGAACGAGGAGTCGCTGAACGACAGAGGAATGATCACCACCACCGGCAGCAGCAGAAAGGCCAGCACGGCCACGCCGCCCAAGCGCAGGGCAAACCAGCCGAGTTTGTCGAGCAGGGTGTAGTAGGCGGGGAAGTCGGGGAGTTTGAACATGTGCGCTTTCTGATCAACCCAGACTGAGCTCGGCTTTGGAGACCTTGCGATAGATCGCGTAGAGGATCAGCGTGGTGGTCAGCAGCACGCCGCCGAGCGCGCAGGCCATGCCCCAGTTCACTTCCACGTTGGTGTACTGCGCCACGTAGTAGCTCAGCATCTGGTCGCTCGGGCCGCCAAGCAGGGCAGGCGTCACGTAGTAGCCGATGCTGGTGATGAAGACCAGCAGGCCGCCCGCGGCCACGCCGGGGTAGGTCTGCGGCAGGTACACGCGCACGAAACCCGAGAACGGCGTGCTGCCCAGCGAGATGGCGGCGCGCAGGTAGTTCTGTGGCACCGACTTCATGACGCTGTACAGCGGCAGGATGGCAAAAGGCAGCAGGATGTGGACCATCGCGATGATCACGCCCACGCGGTTGAACAGCAGCGGGATGGGCGTGTCGGTGACACCCAGCCACATGAAGAAGCGGTTGACCAGGCCGTTGTTCTGCAGCAGCACGATCCAGGCGGCGATGCGCACCAGCACCGAGGTCCAGAACGGCAGCAGCACCAGGATCAGCATCACGTTGGCCTTGCGCTCGGGGAGCGTCGAGAGCCAGTAGGCCAGCGGATAGGCCAACAGCAGGCAGAAAAAGGTGACGACCGCGCTCATCTGGAAGGTGCGGCCGAGGATGTCGCTGAAGGCAGCTTCGCCTTCGCCCACCTTGACGATGTCGCCTTGCGGTGTGCGTTTGAGGTCGACCGCGGTCAGCAGGTAGTCGAGCGTCCAGCGTGAGCTGTTTTTCGCGATGGCTTGCCAGTAGGGCAGTTCTTCCCAGCGCGCATCAAATTCGATCAGCCTGGCTCTGGCTTCGTCGGGGCCCAGGTTCTCGCCCAGGGGCAGGGCGCGGTAGGTGCCCATGACCAACGAACGGCCGCCGGCCACTTCGCTGTTGAGGCGCCGCGCCAGCACGCCGGCTTGCGCGGTTTCCTGTATGGCCGACAGGTCGGCCAGCAAAGCGGCGTAGGCCGCAGTGGGGGGCGGGCTGTTGCGGTCCCAGTCACCGAGCGCCTGCCCCGTGCGGGGCAGCGCATCGGCCACTTCGGGGTTCTCAACCGCCCGCACCAGCAAAGACGCCAGTGGAACCAGGAAGAACACCAGCAGGAATGCCAGCAGGGGCAGCGTCAACGCGAACGCGCGCGTCTTGCGCCGCCGCTCGGCACGGCTCAACTGGGCGACCAGATCGAGGGTTCCACCGGCCATCATCACTTCGCTGCCCAGGCGGAGAAGCGCTTCTCCAGGGCTTCACCCTGGTCGGCCCAGAAGCCGACGCTGAACTGCAGTGCGTCCTTGCTGTTGGCGGGCGAGGTGGGCAGCATGCCCAGCACCTTGGCGTCGAGCTGGGTCAGGGCCTTGTTGTTGGTCGGGCCGTAGCTGATGTTTTTGGCGTAGTCGGCCTGGGCATCGGGCGAGCTGGCCATGGCGATGAACTTCAGAGCAGCGTCCTTGTTGGGCGTGCCCTTGGGCATGACCCAGTAGTCCAGGTCGTAGATGCCACCGGTCCAGGTGATCTTGAGGTTCTTGCCTTCGCGCTGGGCGGCGTCGATGCGGCCGTTGTAGGCGGTGGTCATGGCCACGTCACCGGCCACCAGGAACTGGGGCGGCTGCGCGCCGGCTTCCCACCACTGGATGTTGGGCTTGAGCTCGGTCAGCTTCTGGAACGCGCGCTCGGCACCTTCCTTGGTGGCCAGCACCTTGTAGACGTCGGCGGTCTTGACACCGTCGGCCATCAGGGCGAATTCGAGGTTGTAGCGGGCGCCCTTGCGCATGCCGCGCTTGCCGGGGAATTTCTTCACGTCCCAGAAATCTGCCCAGGTGGTGGGCGCGGTCTTGAGCTTGTCGCCATCAAAGGCCATCACGGTGGACCACACGAAGGTACCGACACCGCACTCGTGCACGGCGGCCTTCTGGAAGTCGGCCTTGTTGCCGATCTTGGCCCAGTCCATCTTCTCGAACAGGCCTTCGTCACAGCCACGGCTCAGGTCCGGGCTTTCGACTTCGACCACGTCCCAGGTCACCTTCTTGGCTTCGACCATGGCCTTGATCTTGGCTTGTTCGCCGTTGTATTCCACCGCGGTGATCTTGCCGCCGCCGGCTTTTTCATAGGCCTCGAAGTAGGCCTTTTTCTGGGCGGCACCGTTGGCGCCACCGAAGTTGACGACGGTGAGCTGGCTCTGGGCCATCACCGGCAGGGCGATCATCATGGCCGCGGCCAGAAAAACGGGTTTCAGTTTCATCGGATTGAACTCCAGGGGTTGAGGAACGGGGAAGGGGAAATCGGTAGCGCACCGGAGCGCGTGTCTCGCGGCGCAGGGGGTCATCTGTATATCCGCAGGTGTTCGGGCGGGATGTGCAGACCGATGGTCTGACCCGCCGCCATGTGGCCGAGGTGTTGCAGGGGCACCTTGACGCTGATCTCGGGCTGACCGCTGACCTGGCAGCGCAGGCGCAGGTGGTCGCCGAAATAGATCACGTCGCCGATGGCCGCGCCCAAGCGGTTGTGGGTGGGGCCAACGCCGTTGACCACGGCGATGCGTTCCGGTCGCACGCTGCACTGCACGGCCTCGCCGGCTTGCGCCTGGTTGACGTTGACGCCGGTCAGGCGCGTGCCGTCGGCGAGCGCCACCTCGCAGTGTTCGCCCGTGTTCTGCACCACCTGGGCGTCAAGCACCGAGTTGTCGCCCACGAAGCTGGCGACAAAACGGTTGGATGGGGTTTCGTAGAGCCGGTCGACCTGGTCGATCTGCTGGATCACGCCTTCGTTGAACACCGCCACGCGGTCGGACATGGTGAGCGCTTCCGACTGGTCGTGCGTCACGTAGACAAAGGTCACGCCCAAGCGGCGGTGCAACGCCTTGAGCTCCAGCTGCATGTGCTCGCGCAACTGCTTGTCGAGTGCGCCGAGCGGCTCGTCCATCAGCACCAGTTGCGGGTCGAACACCAGCGCGCGGGCCAGCGCCACGCGCTGCTGCTGGCCGCCCGAGAGCTGACCCGGGAAGCGACTGCCCATGTGACCCATCTGCACCATGTCGAGGGCGCGCTTCACCTTGGCTTCGACGTCGGCCTTGCCCAGCTTGCGCACCGTGAGCGGGTAGGCAATGTTGTCGGCCACGGTCATGTGCGGGAACAGGGCGTAGTTCTGGAACACCATGCCGAAGTTGCGCTTGTGCGGCGGCGTGCGCGTGATGGGCACGCCGTTCAGGCTGATCTCGCCCGAGGTCGGCGACTCGAAGCCCGCCAGCATCATCAGCGTGGTGGTCTTGCCCGAGCCCGATGGGCCCAGCAGCGAGAGGAACTCACCCTTCCGGATCTCCAGGTTCAGGTCCCGGACCACCAGGATGTGGCCATCGTAGGTTTTCTGCACACCGGTGAAGGTGACGAGTGCGTTGCTGGTGGTGGTCATGGGCGCGATCGGGTCTGAGGTGTGGACTGAAGGAGGTTCAGGACTGGTCATGCAACCATCGTGCCGGGTGGGCGCCGAGGGCAGGGGCGGCAGATCGGCGACCGGGCGTTGCCCGTCCAGCACCATCGGGTTGGCGATCATGGGTGGCACTGTGGCACTTTCGGGTTGTGTCCGCAAACAGCACGTTCTCGATCAGCACGTCTGCGAGTGGGCGGTGAGGGGTGGGGGTTCATGCGATCCGGCGCCGGGCCGCCCCAAGCCGGATCAGCCCCCTCCGGGGGCAGCGACCCGCGCAGCGGCGGAGCGTGGGGGCTCATGCAGCCAGAGCGGCTTCCAGCGCGGCGGCAATGATCGCCAGGCCTTCATCGAGCAGGGCGTCGCTGGCGGTCAGCGGCACCAGGATGCGCACCACGTTGCCGTAGGTGCCGCAGGTCAGGATGATCAGCCCGCGTCTTGTGGCTTCGGCAGCGAGGGCTTTCGTCAGGTCGGCATCGGGCTGGTGCACGTCACCGTTTTTGCACAGCTCCATGGCGACCATGGCGCCCAGGCCGCGCACGTCGGCGATGCATGAGTGTTTCTTTGCCAGCGTCTGCAGGCTGGCGGTGATGCGCTGGCCGACGTCGCGGCTGCGCTGAAGCAGGTCGTGTTTTTCGAACTCGTCCATCACGGCCAGGGCGGCGGCGCAGGCCACGGGGCTGCCCGCGTAGGTGCCGCCCAGGCCACCGGCGGCGGGTGCGTCCATCACCTCGGCGCGTCCGACCACGGCCGAGATGGGGAAGCCGCCAGCCATGGACTTGGCCAGGGTGATCAGGTCGGGTGCGATGCCGCTCTGTTCGCAGGCGAACCAGGTGCCGGTGCGCCCGGCGCCGGTCTGCACCTCGTCGCAGATCAGCAGGATGCCGTGCTGGTCGCACAGCGCACGCAGGCGCTGCATCAGCTCGGGTGGCGCGACGTTGAAGCCGCCTTCACCTTGCACCGGCTCGATGATGATGGCCGCCACGCGGCGCGCTTCGATGTCGTTCTTGAAGATCTGCTCGACCGAGTCGATCGCGTCTTGAACGCTCACGCCGTGCAGCGCGTTCGGGAAGCGGGCGTGGAAGATTTCGCCGGGGAAGGGGCCGAAGCCGGTCTTGTAGGGCGCGACCTTGCCGGTCAGGCCCAGGGTCAGCAGGGTGCGGCCGTGGTAGCCGCCGGTGAATGCGATCACGCCCGAACGGCCGGTGTGGGCGCGCGCGATCTTGATGGCGTTTTCCACCGCTTCGGCGCCGGTGGTCAGGAACAGGGTTTTCTTGGCGAAGCCGCCCGGGGCCTTGGCGTTCAGGCGCTCGGCCAGTTCCACGTAGGGTTCATAGGCCAGCACCTGGAAGCAGGTGTGGGTGTACTGGTCGAGTTGGGCCTTCACGGCCTCGATCACGGCCGGGTTGCGGTGGCCGGTGTTGAGCACGGCGATGCCGCCGGCGAAGTCAATGTAGCGGCGACCTTCCACGTCCCAGATCTCGGCGTTTTCGCCCTTGGCAATGAAGATCTGGTGACTGTGGCCCACGCCGCGCGGGATGGCGGCCTGGCGGCGGGCCATGAGCATGGCGTTGGTGGCTTGGGATTCGCGTTGCATGCAGTGGGCTCCGATCAAGAAGAGATTTCAGACTGGGGCGGACTGTAGGGCGCTTGGGCCACGGCTAACATATACAGACAGTGCCTGCACAGCGATGCACTGTGCAGCCCCACAGACCTGTACAGCATTACCCTGATAGCCGCCCATGTTTACCTTGAACCCCAAAAGCACCAGCCCGCTTGTGGTGCAGATCGTCGAGGGGTTTCGCGACCTGATCCAGAGCGGCAACCTGCGCCCGGGCTCCAAGGCACCCTCCATCCGCCAGTTCGCCCACGCCCACGGCGTCAGCGTCTACACCGTGGTCGATGCCTACGACCGCCTGGTCGCACTGGGCTATTTCGTATCGCGCCCGCACTCGGGGTTTTTCGTGCGCAAACGCGAAGGTGTGGCACCGCAGGCCCCCGGTACCGTGCCTGCCGAAACGGCGAACTACAACTTCGACTCCATGTGGTACCTGCGCCGGGTGTTCGAAGCCCGCGCGTTGCGCATGAAACCAGGCTGCGGCTGGTTGCCGGGCAGTTGGCTGTTTGAAGAAGGCCTGCGCCGCAGCTTGCGCACCTTGGCAGGCGAGAACGTGGACCTGGGCGGTTACGGCGAACCCAAGGGCTTTGCGCCGTTGCGTCAACTGGTGCGCGACCTGCTGGCCGAACAGGAAATCGCCGTCAGCGCCGACCAGGTGCTGCTCACGCAAGGCTCCAGCCAGGCCATGGACCTGGTGGCGCGCCGTCTGGTGCGCCCGGGCGACGCGGTGCTGGTGGACGACCCCGGTTACCCCAACCTGCTGTTTTCACTGCGCTTCCTGGGCGCCAGGCTGATCGGTGTGCCACGCACGCCGGCCGGCTACGACCTGGCCGCGCTCGAAGCCCTGGTGCTGGAACACCAGCCCAAAGTGTTCTTCACCCAGCCGCGGCTGCAAAGCCCCACCGGCTCGGTGGCCAATCTGGCGCACCTGCACCGCGTGGTGCAGTTGGCCGAGCAGCACCATTTCACCGTGGTGGAAAACGACATCTACGCCGATCTCGATCCCGAGCCCCGGCCTTCGCTGGCCAGCCTGGACCAGTTGCAGCGCGTGGTCTACATCAGCAGCTTTTCCAAGACCATCTCGCCCAACATCCGCGTCGGCTTTCTGGCCGCGCCGCCCGATCTGCTGGAAGACTTTGCGCAGCTCAAGATGATTTCGGGCCTGACGTCTTCGGAATTCAGCGAGCGTCTGGCCTATGGCGCGCTGGTGGACGGGCGCTGGCGCAAACACCTGCGCAGCCTGCGCGAGCGCCTGGCGCAGGCCCACCAACGCGTGGCCCAGCAGTTGGAGAACGTGGGTTTCGAGCTTTTCTGCGAGCCCAAGGCCGGCATGTTCTTGTGGGCGCGCCATCCCTACATTCAGAACGCCACCGAGCTGGCCTACAAGGCGGCGGAGCAGGACATCCTGCTCGGGCCGGGCCACCTGTTCGCGCCCGACCTGCAGCCCAGCCCCTGGTTCCGTTTCAACGTGGCCTTCACCGAAGAACCGCAGGTTCTGGCCTTCCTGAAAAGCCAGCGGCAGGCCGCCTGAAGCCCGGTTTTGCGGGCCCGATGCGGCCCACCGGGCACCCGGGCCACCAGTTTGCGAAAATACGGGGTTTCGCGCGCCCGCGCACCACCGACGCCGACACCCGCTCCCCTCGACCGAAAACCACAAGGCCACCATGACCCGCCCCGCCTCCGTTGCCGACATCCGCAAGAGCTTCCTGGACTTCTTCGCCTCCAAGGGCCACACCGTGGTCGCGTCCAGCTCGCTGGTCCCGGGCAACGACCCCACGCTCATGTTCACCAACTCGGGCATGGTGCAGTTCAAGGACGTGTTCCTCGGCACCGACAAACGCCCCTATGTGCGCGCGGCCTCGGTGCAGGCCTGCCTGCGCGCCGGCGGCAAACACAACGACCTGGAAAACGTGGGCTACACCGCGCGCCACCACACCTTCTTCGAGATGCTGGGCAACTGGTCGTTCGGCGATTACTTCAAGCGCGAGAGCCTGAAGTGGGCCTGGGAACTGCTGACCGAGGTTTACAAGCTGCCGCCCGAGCGCCTGCTGGCCACGGTGTACGAAGAGGACGACGAGGCCTACGACATCTGGACCAAAGAGATCGGCCTGCCGCCCGAGCGCGTGATTCGTATCGGCGACAACAAGGGCGGGCGCTACAAGAGCGACAACTTCTGGATGATGGCCGACACCGGCCCCTGCGGCCCCTGCTCGGAAATCTTCTACGACCACGGTGACCACATCGCCGGCGGCCCTCCCGGCAGCCCCGATGAAGACGGCGACCGCTTCATCGAGATCTGGAACAACGTGTTCATGCAGTTCAACATGGACGAGACCGGCGCCGTCACGCCGCTGCCCGCGCCCTGCGTGGACACCGGCATGGGCCTGGAGCGCCTGGCTGCGATCCTGCAGCACGTGCACAGCAACTACGAGATCGACATCTTCGACGCGCTGATCAAGGCCGCGGGTCGCGAGACCGGCACCGCTGACCTCACCACCCCCTCGCTCAAGGTGATCGCCGACCACATCCGCGCCACCTCGTTCCTCATCAGCGACGGCGTGATCCCGAGCAACGAAGGCCGAGGCTACGTGCAGCGCCGCATCGTGCGCCGCGCCATCCGCCATGGCTACAAGCTGGGCCAGAAGACCCCGTTCTTCCACAAGATGGTCCCCGACCTGGTGCGCATGATGGGCGAGGCCTACCCCAACCTGGCCAACCAGGCGCAGCGCATCACCGACGTGTTGCGGGTGGAAGAAGAGCGCTTCTACGAGACGCTGGCCAACGGCATGGAGATTCTCGACACGGCACTGGCCGACGGCGCGAAAGTGCTGCCCGGTGACGTGGCCTTCAAGCTGCACGACACCTACGGCTTTCCGCTCGACCTCTCGGCCGACGTGTGCCGCGAGCGCGGCCTCTCGGTCGATGAAGCCGGTTTCCACGCCGCCATGGACAAGCAGAAGGCCCAGGCCCGCGCGGCGGGCAAGTTCAAGATGGACAAGGCGCTCGACTACACCGGCGCAGGCAACACCTTCGTGGGCTACGAAGAGCTCGATGCCACCGGCAAGATTGTGGCGCTGTACCTCGACGGCACGTCGGTCGCCACGCTCAAGGCCGGCCAGATCGGTGTGGTCGTGCTGGACAGCACGCCGTTCTATGCCGAGAGCGGCGGCCAGGTGGGTGACGAGGGTGTGATCACCAGCGGCTCGGCACGCTTCGACGTGGCCGACACGCAGAAGATCAAGGCCGACGTGTTCGGCCACCACGGCGTGGTGGTGCAGGGCACGATCAGCGTGGGCGACAGCGTGGCGGCCCAAGTGAACACGGCGGTGCGCGCCGCCACCGTGCGCAACCACAGCGCCACCCACCTGATGCACAAGGCCTTGCGCGAGGTGCTGGGCGACCACGTGCAGCAGAAGGGCTCGCTGGTGAATGCCGAGCGCACGCGCTTCGACTTTGCGCACAACGCGCCCGTGACCGACGCGCAGATCCGGAAAATCGAAGCGCTGGTGAACGAAGAAGTGCTGGCCAACGCCGCCACGCAGGCGCGCCTGATGGACATCGAGTCGGCGCAGAAGACTGGCGCCATGATGCTGTTTGGCGAGAAGTACGGCGAGACCGTGCGCGTGCTCGACATCGGCGGCAGCCGCGAACTCTGCGGTGGCACGCACGTGCAACGCACCGGCGACATCGGTCTCTTCAAGGTGGTGGGCGAGGGCGGTGTGGCCGCCGGTGTGCGCCGCATTGAGGCCATCACCGGCGCCAACGCGCTGAGCTACCTGCAGTCGCTCGAAGACACCGTGGCGCAGGCGGCGGGCGCACTCAAGGCGCCCACGGCCGAGCTCACCCACCGCATCGGCCAGACGCTGGAACAGGTGAAGGCGCTGGAGAAGGAAGTGGCCGCGCTCAAGGGCAAGCTGGCCTCCAGCCAGGGCGATGATTTGATGTCGCAGGCGGTGGATGTGAAGGGCATCAAGGTGTTGGCCGCTGTGCTCAACGGCGCCGACGCCAAGACCCTGCGTGACACGCTCGACAAGCTGAAAGACAAGCTCAAGACCGCCGCCATCGTGCTCGCTGCCGTGGACGGCAACAAGGTGCAGCTGGCCGCTGGTGTCACCGCCGACAGCGTGGGCAAGGTGAAGGCCGGTGAACTGGTGAACTTCGTCGCCCAGCAGGTCGGCGGCAAGGGCGGCGGCAAGGCCGACATGGCCATGGCCGGCGGCACCGATGCGTCGGGTCTGGACGCCGCGCTGAAGTCGGTGCAGGCCTGGGTGTCCGAGCGGGCCTGAGCCCGCGGTCTCTCAGGGTTCCGCGATCACGCCCTCGGCCACGAGGGCGTCGATCTCCGCCTCCGGCAGATCGAACTCGCGCAGCACCTCGCGTGTGTGCTGGCCCAGCAGCGGCGCGGGTGTGCTGCTGCGGTCAGGTGAGGCCGAGAAGTGGATCGGGCAGCCAATGGCCCGTGTCGCACCGGCTTGCGGGTGCTCCACCTCCACCACCATGCCGCGCGCGATCGTCTGCGGATGACTCAGCGCTTCTCCGATGGTGTGCACCGGTCCGGCCGGCACACCCGCCGCGTCAAATGCGGCCTGCCACTCGGCGCGGGTGCGCGTGCGCAGCACCGCGTTCATGAGGCCCACCAGCACGGAGAGGTTGGCCATGCGGTCGCTGTTGGCGGCAAAGCGCGCGTCGCTTCGCCACTCGGGGTGGCCCAGCACGTCGCAGATGCGTTCCCAGTTGGTCTGGTTGGCGCCGCCGATGTTGATCCAGCCGTCGCTGGCTTCAAACGCCTGGTAGGGCGCGGTGAGGATGTGCGCTGAACCAGTGGGCTCGGGCGAGCGCTGCGTGGCCAACCACACCGCCGCGTGCCAGTAGGTCTGTTGCAGCGCCGCGTCGCTGAGCGACGTGTCCACCACCTGGCCTTCACCGGTTTTGAGTTTGTGGATGTAGGCGGCGAGGATGCCGAGTGCGCCCAGGATGCCGGCGTTCATGTCCGACACCGCGTTGCCACTTTTGGCCGGCGGGCGGCCCGCCTCGCCGGTGATGGACATCAGCCCTGCGAAGCCCTGCGCGATGAGGTCGAAGCCGCCCTTCTCGGCATAGGGTCCGGTGCGCCCGTAACCGGTGATGGCGCAGTAGATGAGGCCCGGGTTTTCGGCTTTCAGGTCCTCGTAGCCCAGGCCCAGTTTGTCCAGGGTTCCGCCGCGGAAGTTCTCCACCAGCACGTCGGCGTTCTTCACCATGCGCAGCAGCAAGTCACGCCCTTTGGGGCTCTTGAGATTCAACGCGAGACCGCGCTTGTTGCGGTTCATCATCATGAAGGGCGCCGACACGCCGCCCACCTGTGGGTCGCGGTAGCCGCGCGCGTCGTCGCCGCCGGGGATTTTTTCGATCTTGATCACGTCGGCGCCCATGTCGGCCAGCAGCAGGCCGCAGGTGGGGCCCGACATGATCTGGGTGACTTCGAGCACGCGCAGGCCCGCGAGCGGGCCGGTGGGTTTGTTCACTGGCCGCTCCAGACGGGGGGTCGTTTGGCCACGAAAGCAGCCACGCCCTCGTGAAAATCGTCGCTGCCGTATGCAGTGCGGATCAGGTCTTCGGATTCCGCCAGATCGTGTGTGGTCAGGCGCTCCAGCGTGGTCTTGCTCACGCGCTGCGTCACCGGGGCGAGCGACGCGAGGCGTTGCACCAGCGACGCGGAAGCTGTGTCGATGGCCTCGGGCGTTTCGATGGCATGCAGGAAGCCACAGGCCAATGCCTCCTCGGCGTCGATGAACTCGGCCAGCACCAGCATGCGTTTGACGCGCTGGTGCCCGAAGGCCGCGCGCAGCCGCGCCACGTTGGCAATCGCCAGGCAGTTGCCCAGCGTCTTGGCAATCGGCACACCAAATTTCGCGCCGGGCGTGGCCAGGCGGAAGTCGCACGCGGTGGCGATTGCCAGCCCGCCGCCCACGCACCAGCCCTCGACCACGGCCACCGTGGGCATGGGCAACTGGCACATCAGTTCGATACCGGCCTCGATCTGGCGCTCGTAGGCCACGCCGTCCTCGCCGGTCTTGAAGGCAGCGAACTGCTCGATGTCGGTACCGGCCACGAAGGCCTGTCCGCCAACGCCGCGAAACACCGCCACCCGCACGCTGCGGTCCGTGCTCAGCTGGCGGTTGATGGCCGCGAGTTGTTCGTACATGGCCCAGGTCATCGCGTTGCGCGCCTGGGGTCGGTCAAACAGCACCGAGGCCACACCGGCCTCGATCTGCAGGCGCACTTGGCCTTGGTCGGTCATGAGGCAGCGCTCAACTGTCGATCGTTACCTTGGCGTCCTTGATCACCTTGGACCACTTCACCTGTTCGGTGCGAATGAAGTCGGCGAACTGCTGGGCCGAGCCGCCACCGTCTTCGGCGCCGTACAGGTCCAGCTTCTCCTTCACGTCGGGCATGAGCAGGACCTTGTTGATGTCTTCGTTCATGCGCTGCGCAATCGCCGGCGGCATCTTGCCCGGACCCACCAGGCCGTACCAGGTGGTGGCCTCGAAGCCGGGGAAGCCGGACTCGGCCATGGTCGGCACGGTCGGGTGGCCCGAGGCGCGCTTGGCGCGGGTCTGCGCAATCGCGCGCACCTTGCCACTTTTCACATGCGGGGTGGCGGCGGTCATCGTGTCGAACGAATAGCCGATCTGCCCACCCATCAGGTCGGTCAGCATCGGGCCCGAACCTTTGTACGGGATGTGCAGCGCGAACACACCGGCGGCGAGCTTGAACGACTCCAGCGCCAGGTGCTGGGCCGAACCCTGACCCGCCGAACCGAAGGTGACCTTGCCCGGGTTGGCCTTGCACAAAGCCACCAGTTCGGCCACGGTCTTGGCCGGCTGGTCGTTGTTGCTGATGAGCAGGTTGGGCGTGACGCCGACCAGGGTGAGCGGTGTGAAGTCGCGTTCCACCACGTAGCCCAGCTTGGGCATGAGGCCTGGGGCCAGCGCATGGCTGTTGATGTGTGCCATGAGCAGCGTGTTGCCGTCGGGTGGCGCCTTGGACACCATGTCGGCAGCGATCACACCCGACGCGCCCGCGCGGTTCTCCACCACCACCGTGAGGTTCCACATGGCCTGCAGCTTCTGGCCCACCAGACGCGCGAGCGCATCGGTGCCGCCGCCGGGCGCGAAGCCCACGATGATGCGCACCGGCCCGTTGGGCAGGGTCTGGGCTCTCAGCATGGGCGCGGCCAGCGTGGCTGCGGTGGCCGCCGTGGCGGTGACGAAGGTTCTGCGTTGCATGGTGTCTCCTGGGGTCTTGTGGGTGTGGAACGCGTGGGGAATCGGTCAGACCGGCGAGCGGGTCAAGCGGCCTTGCGCAACGGCACGGCGGCGGGGTGGCTGGCGTAGTAGTCCATGAGGGTCTGCACGCCGGAGCCGGCGAGCTTCACGCCGGCGAGCTTCAGGCCCATTTCGCAGCCGGCCACGGCGGCGATCAGCGTGAGGTCATTGGTGTCGCCCAGGTGGCCGATGCGGAACATGCGGCCCTTGATCTTGCCCAGGCCCGTGCCCAGCGAGCAGTCGAAGCGTTCGTAAATGATCTTGCGCACCGCGTCGGCGTCCACGCCCTCGGGTGTCATCACGCCGGTGAGGATGGGCGAGTGCACACCGTTCTCGGCGCACTGAATGGGCAGGCCCCAGGTCTGCACGGCGGCGCGCACGCCGTCGGCCCAGCGCTGGTGGCGCGCGAACACCACGTCCAGGCCCTGACCCAGGATCATGTCGGCCGCTTCGCTCAGGGCGTAGAGCAGGTTGGTGTTGGGGGTCGACGGCCAGTAGCCGGTCTTGTTCATCTCGATGATCTCGTCCCAGGCCCAGAAGGCCTTGGGCAGCTTCGCGGTCTTGCTGGCCTCGATGGCCTTGGGCGAGAGGGCATTGAAGCTGATGCCGGGCGGCAGCATCAGGCCCTTTTGTGAACCGCTGATGGAGACGTCCACGCCCCATTCGTCGTGGCGGTAGTCGGCGCTGGCCAGGCCCGAGATGGTGTCCACCAGCAGCAGGGCAGGGTGCCTGGCCGCGTCGATCGCCTTGCGCACGGCGGCGATGTTGCTGGTGACGCCGGTGGAGGTTTCGTTGTGCACCACGCACACCGCGCGGATAGCGTGCGCGGTGTCGGCCTTCAGGCGCTCTTCGATCAGGTGCGCGTGCACGCCGTGGCGCCAGCTGGCGGGCACGCCGTTGTCGGTGCCGGGCAAGGCCAGCACCTCGGCTTTCAGGCCCAGGCGGGTGGCCAGCTTGTTCCACAGGAAGGCGAAGTGGCCGGTCTCGTACATCAGCACGTGGTCGCCCGGGCTCAGGGTGTTGGCCAGCGCTGCCTCCCAGGCGCCTGTGCCCGAGGCCGGGTAAATCATCACGGGGTGTTTGGTCTGGAAGATCTTCTGCATGTCGGCCAGCACCTTCAGACCCAGCACAGCGAACTCCGGGCCGCGGTGGTCGATGGTGGGCAGGCTCATGGCGCGCAACACCCGGTCGGGCACGGGCGAAGGGCCCGGAATCTGCAGGAAGTGGCGGCCGGTGGGGTGAAAGTCGGTGGTCAGCATGGCAATGTGTGGTTGGATGACAGACGCATTTTTTGCATACAAAATCAATCTGTCAACCGGATCAGCCCTAAAATGCCGAAAAACAGCCATATTTTTGAATACAAAACATGACGGCCCAGATTTTCTCCATACCTCCCGCAGCCTTGCACGAGCAGGCCACCCATCGCCTGCGCCAGATGCTGGTCGAGGGGCAGATCGCCCCCGGCGCCAAGCTCAACGAGCGCGAACTGTGCGAGCAGCTCAACGTGTCTCGCACGCCGCTGCGCGAGGCCATCAAGACGCTCGCGGCAGAGGGCCTGGTGGAACTGGTGCCCAACCGCGGCGCGGTGGCGGTGCAGCTGAGCGAGGCCGATGTGCACAACACCTTCGAGGTGATGGCCGGGCTGGAAGCGGCCTCCGGGCAACTGGCCGCGCAGCGCATCACCGACGCCGAGCTCATCGAGATCAAGGCCCTTCACTACGAGATGCTGGCGGCCTACACGCGGGGCGATCTCTCGGCCTACTACCCGCTCAACGCGGCGATCCACCGCGCCATCAACGCCGCCGCGCGCAACCCGGTGCTCACCAGCACCTACAACCAGGTCAATGCGCGGCTGCAGGCCCTGCGTTTCCGTTCCAACCAGGACGGTGAGAAATGGAGCCGCGCGGTGAAGGAGCACGAAGCCATGATCCAGGCGCTGGAAGAGCGCGACCCTGTGGCACTGGCCAGGGTGCTCACCACCCACCTCAACAACAAGCGCGACGTGGTCTTGGAGCAGTTGCGTTCGATGGAAGTGCAGACGATGCAACAGCGGGGAAATGCCGAATGAACGCACCCTTGCCCTTGGCTGTGGCCCGTGAGAATCCGGATGCGATTTACGAGCGCGTAGCCGAGATCAGCAACGAAGTGGCCGGTCAGCTGGCTCGCCGCCTGACCCATGAGACCCAGGGCGAAGTCTTGTTCAGTCCCGCCGACCGCGGCCGCTACGCCACCGACGCATCGATCTACCAGCAGATGCCGGTGGGCGTGTTCGTGCCGCGCGATGCGGACGACGTGCGCGTGACGCTCGACATCTGTCGCGACCTGGCCGTGCCTATCGTGCCGCGCGGCGGCGGCACCAGCCAGTGCGGCCAGACCGTGGGCGCGGGCCTCGTGATCGACCACAGCAAACACATGCGCCGCGTGCTTGACGTGGACGTGCAAGGCCGCACCGCCACGGTGGAGCCGGGCCTGGTGCTCGATCACCTCAACGCGCAGCTCAAGCCCCATGGCCTGTGGTACCCCGTGGACGTGTCCACCAGCGCGCAGGCCACGCTGGGTGGCATGGCCGGCAACAACTCCTGCGGCAGCCGCTCGGTGGCCTACGGCAACATGGTGCACAACGTGCTCGGCGCACAGGCCTGGCTGGCCGACGGCAGTCTGGTCGACTTTGGTGACCACGCCACGGCCAGCCCACAAGCCAAAGCCATCGGTGACTTCGTGCGTGACCTCGCCCTGGAGCACGCCGACGAGATCGACGCGCGCTGGCCCAAGGTGCTGCGCCGCGTGGCCGGGTACAACCTCGACATCTTTCGCAACCAGAACGAAAAGCCGTACACCCACGACGGCTCGGTGAATCTCTCGCACCTGCTGGTCGGTAGCGAAGGCACGCTGGCGCTCACGCGTTCGCTCAAGCTGCGCCTGAGTGAGCTGCCGCGCGCCAAGGTGCTCGGCGTGGTGAACTTCCCCACCTTTTTCCAGGCGATGGACAGCGCGCAGCACATCGTGAAGCTCGGCGAGGGCATGGCCGTGGGCCAGCTCACCGCAGTGGAGCTGGTCGATCGCACCATGATCGAGCTCTCGCTGCAGAACCCGGCGTTCGCACCCACCATCCGCACCGCGCTCTCGCCGCACATCAATGGCGGCAAGCCCGAGGCGGTTTTGCTGGTCGAGTTCAGCGGCCCGAGCAAGGCCGACATCGCGCACAAGATCCGCGAGCTCGTGGAACTCATGGGCGATCTCGGCCTGCCCGGCAGCGTGGTGGAGATGGTGGACGACGCGCCGCAGAAGAACCTGTGGGAAGTGCGCAAGGCGGGCCTGAACATCATGATGAGCCTGCGCGGCGACGGCAAGCCGGTGAGCTTCATCGAAGACTGCGCCGTGCCGCTGATGCACCTGGCCGAATACACCGATGCACTCACCCAGGTGTTTCACAAACACGGCAGCCGTGGCACCTGGTACGCCCATGCTTCTGTGGGCACGCTGCACGTGCGCCCCATCCTGGACATGCGCCGTGGCGGCGCCAGCAAGATGCGCGCGATCGCCGAAGAAGCCAGCGAACTCGTGCGCAAGTACAAAGGCGCCTACAGCGGTGAACACGGCGACGGCCTGTGCCGCGGCGAGTGGATCGAATGGCAGTTCGGCCCGCGCATCAACGAGGCGTTTGCCCGCATCAAGGAAAAGCTCGACCCGACCCAGCTGTTCTCACCCAACCGCATCATTGATCCGCCCAAGATGGACGACACGCGGCTCATGCGGTTTCCGCCGGGCTACAAGGTGGTGCCCATCACCCCCGTGCTCGACTGGAGTGCGTGGGACGTGCAGGCCGATCCGGTGACCGAAGTGACCACCGCACCCGGCACCGGCGAAGACCCCGCGCGCGGCCTGGCCAAGGCGGTGGAGATGTGCAACAACAACGGCCACTGCCGCAAGTTCGATGCCGGCACCATGTGCCCGAGCTACCGCGTGACGCGCGACGAACAGCACCTCACGCGCGGCCGCGCCAACACCCTGCGTCTGGCGCTCAGCGGCCAGATCCCGGGCCTGGCGGGGAGCGACGCGCTCACCAGCGAGGTTGTGCGCGAAGCCATGGACCTCTGCGTGGGGTGCAAGGGCTGCAAACGCGACTGCCCCACCGGCGTGGACATGGCCAAGATGAAGGTCGAGTTTTTGCAGCACTACAAGGCGAAACACGGCCACACGCTGAAAGACCGCATGGTCGCGCAACTGCCCGACTACGCTGCCTGGGCCGCACGCCTCGCGCCGGTGCTCAACCTGCGCAACCGCATGCCGCTGCTGGCCAAGCTGTCGGAAAAGTTGCTGGGCCTGTCGGCCCGCCGCAGTCTGCCGCAGTGGCATGGGCAGCATTTTTTCAACGTACCCATCAAGACCGCCACGCGCGAAGAAGTGCTGGCAGCCGAACGCGGCGTGGTGCTCTTCGTCGATACCTTCAATGGCTACTTCGAATCGGAGAACGCACGCGCAGCCGTGAAGGTATTGCAAGCGGCGGGCTACACCGTGCACGTGGCCACCAAGGCCAAGGACGACGGCAAACACCTGTGTTGCGGGCGCACGTATCTCGCCAGCGGCATGGTGGAGCAGGCGCGCGAGAAAGCGCGCGAGGTGGTGCAGAGCCTGCTGCCGTTTGCGCACAAGGGCATCGCCATCGTGGGGCTGGAGCCTTCCTGCCTGCTCACGCTGCGCGACGAGATGCTGGTGATGGGCCTGGGCTCGGCACCGCAACAGATTGCCGAGCACGCTCTGCTGTTTGAAGAGTTTCTGGCACGCGAAGCCAGGGCAGGGCGTCTGGACGGTTTGAAGACCCGGCTCAAGGCGGTGGACAAGCCGGTGCTGCTGCACGGCCACTGCCACCAGAAGGCGTTTGACGCGGTCTCACCCATCATGGAAGTGCTGCGCTGGATTCCCGGTGCGAAGCCGCAACTGATCGAGAGCAGCTGCTGCGGCATGGCCGGCAGCTTCGGCTATGAAGCCTCGCACTTTGAGGTGTCGATGCAGATGGCCGAGCTCAGCCTGCTGCCCGCCGTGCGCGCCGAGCCGGACGCGATCGTGGTGGCTGACGGCACCAGCTGCCGACACCAGATCCATGACGGTGCACAGCGTGAGGCGGTGCACGTGAGCCGCTTGTTGGCAGGTTTGCTGACAGATTGAAAGGCGCCGCGCTCAGGCCTGCAGCGGGGCGGCCCGGTGCAGAGCGGCTGGCGAGGTGCTGTCAAAGCCCAGACGGCCAAGCATGAACAGCATGTTCTGCAGCAGGCGTGCCATCTGGGTGCGTGCGTCCCTGGAGTTGGCGTTCGCCATCAGCGTGATGGACGGCATCATCGTCTCCAGCTCGTCGTCCTCGGGATCGGACCACCGCTGCAGCAGGTGATCCTTGCCCATGGTCAGGCGGGCGTCCACCAGGCCAATGGCCCGCTCAAGCAAGCCGATGTCCTCGAAGTGGATCTCCCAGCAGACCTTGCTGCCCTCGCTGCGCTCGATCACCTGGCATCCCACCGGCAGGGTCCAGCGCTGCAGGTCTTCCTTGCCCGAGAGGCGCCGCCGGGCGCTGCGCCACAGCGAGTCCACGTCGGCGACGAATGCGCTCAGGGCCTGGCGGATTTCCAGCGCGGCATCACCCTGAGAGCTGGGTCCGGGCACCACCACCGCCGTATCGGTCTGCACCTGCGAGCCATCCACCGTGACGCGTTCGGGGTGCAGGCTGGACGACACCGAGCGCATGATCGCGCGCACGTCGTCACGCGCGCTCCAGGGCGCAAACACCAGCGTGACACCCCTGGCGTGCAGCACGCGGATGGCGTCGGGCATCAATGGTCCCGCGGCGATCAATCGTTGCAGTGCGCTGGCGGCCTCGCGCTGTTCGTACCGGGTTCCGCCCATGAGCGCGGTGATGATCTGGGGTGCGCCCCTTTTCATGGCAGGCGATGTGCAGACCATGGTGAGGACCTTGGCGGTTTCCCGTGAAAAAACGTCGCAGCGCGACTTGGGCGGCAGGACCCAGCCGTCGTTGGCGAGTGCCTCTGCGAGAGCGGCGGGCGTGTCGATGGCGGTGCGGGGCATGGGCGGCGTTCCTGTGATGGCGCTGCCCCTCTTATCGGCCGACGGCGCCGAATTCTTGAGGCCCATGTGACCTCCATCGGGCCGTCAATCCTCAGGCCATGCCATCAACCGTGCGCTCTCGAACCGCCGGTCCATCCCTGTCACCGGATCGGTGAACGCAATGCCGCGCGCCAGCAGCCGCAGCGGTTCGGCAAAGTCCTCGGCGTCGTCCGGCCCGCGCAGCACCTGCGGGTAAAACTGGTCGCCCGCGATGGGGGCACCGAGCGCGTTCATGTGCACGCGCAACTGGTGCCGCTTGCCGGTCACGGGTGAGAGCGTGTAGCGCGCCCAGGCGCCATGCACCTCGGTGCGTTCGATCCGCGTTTCGCTGTTGGGCTCACCGGCGGCTTCGACCATGCGGAAGAAGCGTTCGCTGTCTTCCTCGATGCGGCTGCGGCGCGTGAGCGGGAAGCCCAACTCCGGGCGGTGGGGCGCGATGGCCTCGTAGGTCTTGTGCACCGCGCGGTCACGAAACAGGGCCTGGTAAGCGTTGCGGTCTTGCGCTCGCACGCTGAAGAGCACCAGGCCAGCGGTCTCGCGGTCGATGCGGTGGATGGGGCTCAGGGTGTCGATGCCGGTGCGGCGTTTCAGGCGCACCAGCAGGCTTTGCTGCACGTAGCGTCCACCCGGCGTGACCGGCAAAAAATGCGGTTTGTCGGCCACCAGCAAATGCTCGTCCTGAAACAGCACGGCCTCAATGAACGGGATGGCGGGCTCATCGTCGAGGTGGCGGTAGTAGTGGATGCGCGCACCGGGCTGGAACGGAGCGTCGGGTGGCAGCGGCTGGCCGTTGTCGTCCAGTACCTCACCGCGCGCCAGCCGCTCGGCCCAGGCCGCGCGATCGACCACGCTCAGGCGCTCGGCCAGGTAGTCGAGCAGCAAGGGCCAGGGTGCCGCCTTGGCGTGTGGCAACGCCACGCAGCTGGCGGACACGCCGTGGCGTGCGGGGATGTGCTGACTCTTCGGCGGGCGTGCCACGGTGGGGGGTGGGCTGGCCTCAGGCGCCGGGGGGTGTCAGACCCGGCGGAACACCAGGTCCCACACGCCGTGGCCGAGCTTCAAACCACGGTTCTCGAACTTGGTGAGCGGCCGGTAGCCGGGCTGGGGCACGAAGCCGTTGCCGCCGGCCTCGGCGGTGTTCTGCAGCAGCGGCTCGGCGCTCAGCACGTCGAGCATCTGGTGAGCGTAGGGCTCCCAGTCGGTGGCCAGGTGCAGATAGCCACCAGGTTTGAGGTGGCGTGCGAGCTGGTTCACGAATGGCCCCTGGATCAGACGGCGCTTGTGGTGGCGGCTCTTGTGCCAGGGGTCGGGGAAAAAGATGTGCACGCCGTCCAGGCTCGATTCGCCGAGCATGTGATTGAGCACTTCCACCGCGTCGTGACGCAGGATGCGGATGTTTTCCAGGTTCTGTTCGCCCACGAGCTTGAGCAGCGCGCCCACGCCGGGCTCGTGCACCTCGCAGCACAGGAAGTTGTCTTCGGGGCGCACGGCGGCGATGTGCGCGGTGGCGCCACCCATGCCGAAGCCGATTTCCATGATGAGTGGGGCGCTGCGGCCAAAGGCGGCGGTGGCG
The DNA here is from genome assembly GCF_018780385.1 of Hydrogenophaga sp. Classification (GTDB taxonomy): domain Bacteria; phylum Pseudomonadota; class Gammaproteobacteria; order Burkholderiales; family Burkholderiaceae_C; genus Hydrogenophaga. The sequence continues at coordinate 53,646 of NZ_JADMJO010000033.1, forward strand.
TCAAAGGTGCCGGGCGCGTAGTTCAGCAGAAAGCGCGGGCCGTGTTGCTCGTATGCCCGTGCCTGCCCGGGTCCCATCCGACCGGCGCGCAGCACATAGCTTTTCACTTGCCGCACGTAGGGCACTTCGCTCAGGGGAATGCGCGGTTGCGCGTGTCGAGGATCGGTCATGGTGGCGGTTTGAGGGTGCCAGATTGTAGGAGAGAGGGTTGACTTGCCCCCGTCCGCGTGCCACGGCTCGGCTAGACTGCGCGGCAGTTGCCGTCCTGCATGGGGAAGATGCGTGCTTTGAGCGCGGGGCCAAGTGGCCTGGCTGGCATCAAAGCAATGGCGAGCAACCGTGAGGGGTGAGGCCGATAGGCGGTCTTGCCGAGGAGTTTTGCTTTCGCCAACAACCAGAAAGTCATTCATGAAAATTGTGTTCCTGGCCACGCTCGCCGCCGTAGCGATGTTGTCCGGTTGTGCCTACAACGCGTCTCCATATGGGGCGTCGGTCAAGAATGTGGAATCCATCAAGTTCCTCAACATCAAACCGGTCGCCGTGGCGAAATTCGAGTCCTCGAAACCGGGATTGGCCTCCATCACCTGCCGCGCAGCCGGCCCGGTCACGGTGTCACCCAGTTTCGAGAGCTACATCGAGAAGGCGTTCATAGACGAGCTCAAGCTCGCGGGCGTGTATGACCCCGCATCTTCGATGGTCGTTTCCGGCAAGCTTGAGGAGGTGGACTTCAGCTCAGGCATCACGGACGGCAAGTGGCTGTTCACGTTGGTGGTGTCGAACGCGCGCAAGGAGAGCGTCAGCATCAAATCGGTGTTTGGATTTTCGGGCAGTTTTGTTGCGGACAAGGCGTGCCAGGAAGTCGCGCAAGCTCTGGGGCCCGCGGTTCAGAAGCTGATCGAGGACGTTGTTCGCGATCCGAAGTTCAAGCAGATCGCGATGTAATCGAAGGCCGGGGGAGGCACCCCGTTCTTGCGGTGTCGGCCGCTTTCCCAAGGGGGCTCCGCGCTATGCGGCGCCCCCTCGTCGTTGAATCCACCGCTGACCCCACTCAGATGTCCAGCTGTCGAGGGCCAGCGCGGGACGGGCGGTTGTGTTGTGCAACCCCAGCACGTTTGCGGCTTGGCTGAGGGCCGTGATGGGATCGCTCAAGTCCAGCGGCTGCGCGCCGTTCTGCTTGCTGAGCTTTTCGCCGTTGTCACCCAGCACCAGGGGCGTGTGCAGGTAGTCCGGCGTGGGCAGGCCGAGGGCGCGCTGCAACAGGATCTGGCGCGCGGTGTTGTCGGTGAGGTCTTCGCCACGCACCACGTGGGTGATGCCTTGTGCGGCGTCGTCCACCACCACGGCGAGCTGGTAGGCCCAGAGACCGTCGGCGCGTTTCAGGACGAAGTCGCCGACCTCGGTGGCGACGTTTTGCGTTTGGCGGCCAAGGCGACGGTCGGTCCACCTCACATCACTCAGGCCCGGTATCTGGAGCCGCCAGGCGCGCGCGGGTTTGCCTTGCAGGCCGCCGCGCTCGGGTCGGCAGGTGCCGGGGTAGACGGCGATGTGGTGGCGCTCGCGGCCGGTGCCTTGCGCTTGCAGGGCGGTTTCAATGTCCTTGCGCGAGCAGCCGCAGGGGTAGGCGTGGCCTTGCTGCACGAGGCGCTCCAGTGCCTGTTGGTACAGCGCACCACGCTGCGATTGCCAGACCACGGGTTCATCGCTCACCAGCCCACAGCGGGCGAGTTGCTGCAGGACGGTCCGGTCCATGCCGGGCAGGCAGCGCGGCGTGTCCACATCTTCGATGCGCACCAGCCAAGTGCCACCGTGGGCGCGAGCGTCGAGCCAGCTGGCCAGCGCGGCAACGAGCGAGCCCGCGTGCAGCGGGCCGGTGGGGGAGGGGGCGAAACGGCCTCTGTACGCAGCCATCTTGGGGAGGGCTTCGATCCTTCGACAGGCTCAGGATGAGCGGATGCAAGAAGGGCGGTTTCAGGCGATGGCCAGAGCCATTTCGAGCCCGGAGACAAACGCGTCCTCGACCCGGTGGCCCAGGCACCAGTCGCCACACGCGCCGATGCCCAGCGCCTTGTCGAGCAGGTGGCTCTTGCCCAGCGGCGTCTGCGTCTGAGCGAAACGCCAGCGGTGCGCCACGGCAAAGGTGGGCGTGGCGCGGATGCCGGTGATTTCGGCGAAGCCCTTGAGCAGCTTGGCCTTCACGCGTTCCGCGTCGTCTTCAAGGTGTTTGGTGGACCAGGTCGGGCTGGCCTGGATGGTCCAGCGCTCGATGGGTTCGCGCCCGGGTTTGCTCGATTCGCGCGCCAGCCAGCTGATGCGGTGGTGCGTGCTGCGCGCGGCGTTCCACTGCGGGCCCAGGTGGGGCAAGCCAGGCTGCATGGCCTGGGGGTAAGCCACCATCAGCGTCCAGCAGGGGGCCACATGCACGGGAGCCAGTGCCTGACGCAGTTCGGGCGCCAGGCCCGAGGCGCGCAGCAGGTCGTGCACCTGCGGGTGCGGCATGGCCAGCACCACGCGGTCGAACCCCCCCACGACCTGTTGACCACCGGCGCTGTCTTCGGTGCGCAGTTGCCATTGTTCGGGGTGAAGCGCGTCGCGTTCGATCTGGGTCACACAGGTGTCGAGCAGCGTGGTGGCGGCCAGCGGCTGGGCCCACAGGCCCACCAGGGCGTTCATGCCGGGTGAGGCCACGAAATGCGGTTCGGTGGGCGGCGGCGCGCTGGCCAGCACATGGCCGAATGCGTCGAGCACGCGCACGGTGCTGGCGCTCCAGGGTCGCACCACCGAGGTGGCGTTGCTGCGCAGCGCGGTCTCGAAGCGCGCGTCGCGCACGGTGAAGTACTGCGAGCCGTGGTCAAAGCCGCCGAACTCGGTGCGCCGGGTCGACATGCGGCCACCCAGGCCGCGGCTTTTCTCGAACAGTGAAACCCGGTGACCGGCCTGTACCAGCGTGCGCGCGCACACCACGCCCGCCATGCCGGCGCCCACCACGGCGACGTGCAGACCCATCGACCGGGTGGCCTTGGCTTTGGGGGCAGAACCTTTGGAGGCGCGGGTCTTGGGGGATGTGGTCATGTCTCTGGGCGCTTTCTGATGACGCTTGATCGGGCTGGGTGGAGTGCTGTTGACTGTAGCAGTTGATCCCCCCATCTTCCTTGCTTTCACGCGAACCGCGCCGCGCGAGATGCCACCCTTCCAGAACACCGCGGAACTGGCTTTGCCAGGCCGCAGGTGTTGCCCCTTGGGGGGAGGCGCCTCAGGCGCTTCGGGGGGGTCATGTCTGGTGGTGGTTGTTGAGCAGCGCGGCGCGTGTGTGCGGACTTTGCAGATGATCGAGCCACCAGCGCAGTGCGCGACCCGTGTCGCTGGCGCTGCGTGGCAGGCGCCAGGCATAGGCCACGCGCAGGCTGCGGTCGGGTCGTTGCACGTTTTTCACCACCAGTCGCCCGGCGGCAATGAAGGGCTGTGCCAGCGGCAGCGGCAGGAAACCGCCACCCAGGCCACGCAGCTGGGCGTCCAGTTTGTGCTGCATGGTGGGCACGGTCAGCACGTCCTGACCGGGCAACAGGTTGTGGGTGACGCCGCGCCCACGCTGCGCGCTGTCGGCCACGGCCACGGCGCGGTGTTCGCGCAGTTCTTCGTCGCACAGGCTGTGGCTCACACCCGCCAAGGCGTGGTGGGGCGCCACGGCAAACACGAAGGTGATCGGCCCCAGCGGCGCCGACTGGATCTCGGGCAGCGAGAGGTCGGTGGGCACACCGAGGGCCAGATCGGCCTGGCCCATCTGCAAGGCTTCCACCGTGCCCGACAGCGTTTCGGCCCGCAGCTTCAGCCGTGTGGGCGCGCCTTCGGCGTAAAAGGCTTCGCAGAGTTCGAACAGCGTGGCGCGCGCGATGATCGCGTCGGCGGCGATGGTGAACTGCGGCTCCCAGCCGGTGGCCACGCGCTTGACGCGCTGCGCCACCGCGTCGAGTTCGTTCAGCAGGTGCTGGCCGGAGCGCAGCAGTTCGGCGCCTGCGGGCGTGAGCACGGCGCGGCGCGCGCTGCGGTCGAACAGCAGCACGTCGAGCGCGTCCTCGACCTGGCGGATGCGGTAGGTCAGCGCGCTGGGCACCATGCCCACCTCTCGGGCGGCGGCGGCCATGCTGCCCAGGCGCGCCACCGCCTCCAGCAGGCCCAGGTTTTCGGGGGACAAGGCGGCGCGGGGTGTGGAAGTGGCCATGGCTGCGGGGGTCAACTGTTCAAACGATTTGAATGATGCCATCAAATCCGTGCAGTCTCAATGAGCATGCGCGCTCCCACAATTCTTCCCATGCCAGCGAGATCCATCCGGTTTCAATGGCGCCACTCCCAGAAGGAAAGGAACTCACCATGCTCCAGATTCGACGCTCCGATGCCCGCGGTTTTGCCGACCACGGCTGGCTCAAGAGCTTTCACTCGTTCTCGTTCGCCGACTACTTTGATCCGGCCTGGATGGGCTGGGGCAACCTGCGTGTGATCAACGAAGACCGCATTGCCCCGGGCACCGGTTTCGGTACGCACGGCCACCGCGACATGGAAATCATCAGCTACGTGCTGCAGGGCAATCTCGCGCACAAGGACAGCATGGGCAACGTGAAGGGAATTCCCCCCGGTGACGTGCAGCGCATGAGTGCCGGCAGCGGGGTGCGCCACAGCGAGTTCAACCACGCGCCCAACAGCACCACGCACTTCCTGCAGATCTGGATCGAACCCAATGTGAAGGGCATCGAGCCCGGCTACGAGCAGAAGAGCTTTTCCGAGGACCAGAAGCGTGGTCAACTGCGCCTGGTCGCGTCCAACGACGGGGCCGAAGGCTCCGTGACGCTTCACGCCGATGCGTCCATGTACGCTGGTCTGCTGGACGGTGCCGAGACGGCCGAGCTGGCGCTGAACCCGACGCGCAAAGCCTATGTGCATCTGGTGCGTGGCGCGCTCGATGTGAACGGCCAACGGCTAGAAGGCGGTGATGCTGCGGTGCTTGCCGGCGAGAGCCACCTGGAACTTTCCCGAGGAAAGGACGCCGAAGTGCTGGTGTTCGATCTCGCGGCCTGAACACTTTTCCCCTCAACCCTCAACCTTTGTTTTTTAAGGAACCTCCATGAACGCTCTGCAAAACCCCCTGGCTCTGATTGGCCGCATCCTGTTGGCTCTGATGTTCGTGCCGGCCGGCTTCGGCAAGATTGCCGGCTTTGCCGGTGCCGTTGGCTATTCCACCGCCATGGGTTTGCCGCTGCCCACCGTGGGCGTGGCAATCGCGCTCGTGATCGAACTCTTCGGTGGCCTGGCGCTGCTGATCGGTTTCCGCACCCGTTACGCCGCCCTCGCGCTCGCCGTGTTCACGCTGGTGGCCAGCTTCTTCTTCCACGCTTACTGGGCCTTGCCGGCCGAGCAGCAGATGATGCAGCAACTGATGTTCTTCAAGAACATCGCCATCACGGGTGGCCTGCTGGCCTTCGCCGCGTTCGGCGCCGGCGCCTTCAGCGTGGACGCTCGCCGCAAGGCCTGAGCAACGGTTCTCTTTTTCACTTCGTTTGTCCACCGCGGCGCCTCGGCGCCGTGTCTTTTTCAGAAAGACCAGTCATGTCCAAAGTTGTTGTGGTTTATCACTCTGGCTACGGCCACACCCAGCGCATGGCGCAAGCGGTGGCCCAGGGTGCCAACGCAGAGCTCATCGCCATCGACGCCGACGGCAACCTGCCCGAAAGCGGCTGGGAAACGCTGGCTGCGGCCGACGCCATCATCATGGGCTCGCCCACTTACATGGGCAGCGTGAGCTGGCAGTTCAAGAAGTTCGCCGACGCCTCCAGCAAGCCCTGGTTCAGCCAGCAATGGAAGGACAAGATCGCGGCCGGCTTCACCAACAGCGCGGGCATGAACGGTGACAAGCTGGCCACCCTCAACACGCTGTTCACCCTGGCCATGCAGCACGGCATGATCTGGGTCAGCCAGGGCCTGATGCCGAGCAACACCAAGGGTGCCCAGCGCAACGACGTGAACTACCTGGTGAGCTACAGCGGTGCCATCGCGCAATCGCCGTCCGATGCGGGTGCCAACGAGATGCTGCCGGGCGACCTGGAAACGGCCCGCTTGTTCGGCGAGCGCGTGGCCTCCGTGGCGGCGAAGTTCAAGGGCTGATCGAACCCGCCGAGCAGGTCGGGGCGAGTTTCAACTCGCGGCGACCTGCAGTTTCTGGCGAGCCACCACCTGCAGCCAGGCCTGGAGGTCAGACGCCAGAAAGCGCCCCAGATCGGCTGGTGTGCCGGCAGCGGGCTCCAGCGCATCCAGCGCAAACCTCGCCTTCACCTCCGGCAGCGTGACCAGGCGTGCGATGGCAGCGTTCAGCCGGCCCACCACCTCGGGCGGCGTGCCGTGTGGGGCCACCAGCCCGAAATAGTTGAGAACGTTGAATCCGGCCTGCCCGGCCTCCACCATGCTGGGCACCTCCGGCAAAGCAGGCGTGCGCCGATCCGACGTGACCGCCAGCGCCTTGATGCGACCGTCGCGGATGAATGGCGCCAGTGCCGGCACCGTGCCTGTGACCAGGTGAATCTGCCCACCCATCATGTCCAGCACGGCGGGTGCGATGCCGCGGTAAGGGATGTGCGTGATGAAGGCGCCTGTGCGCACCTTGAGCAGCTCCAGCACCAGGTGGTTGATGCCACCGGCACCGGCGGAGCCGTAGTTGTAGAAGCCGGGCTTGGCACGAGCCAGTTGCACCACCTCGGCCAGTGTGCGGGCAGGCAGGTCCCTGTTGGCGGCCCACACCAGCGGACCGGTGGCGATCATGCCCACCGGGGTGAACTGCGCCAAAGGCTCATAGCCCGCGCCCGGCAGCGCGGCCGGGACGGTGGTGAAGGGGGCCGCCACCAGCAGCAGGGTGTGCCCATCGGGGGCGCTGCGCGCCACCGCCTGTGCGCCGATGGCGCCCGAGGCACCCACGCGGTTCTCCACCACCACAGTGGCAGGCAGCAACTCTGCGAGCTTTTCGGCCACCAGGCGGCCCACGGCGTCCGTGCCGGCCCCGGGCGCGAAGGGCACGACGATGCGGATCGGGCGCTGTGGCCAGGCCTGCGCCCAGACCGCGGGGAAAGACAAGGAAGCCAGTGCAGAGCCGGCGCCTGCCATCAGATGACGCCGGGACAAAGGGTGTTTCATGGTGATCGAAGGTCATGGCGATAGCGCCAGCCAACATTGTCGCCACCCGCTGTGACCTGATCGTGACGCTGAAGGCAAAGGTAACATCGGGCACATGAAGATTCTCAGCCTCATTCCCTGGGCAGACTGGCTTGCGCTGGTCTGCTTTTTTGCGTTGTGGACCGGCTACGCGTGGTTTGCGCGGGTCTGGGGTCGTCGGATGGGCTCGCTCATCGAGACCACCAACCGTTACCGCGGCTACTGGATGACGCAGACCACCGCGCGCGACCCCCGCATGCTCGACGGCGTCATCACCCAGACGCTGTCCAACACGCCGGCCTTTTTCTCGTCCACCTCCATCCTGGTCATCGGTGGCCTGTTCGCCTTGCTCGGCACGACCGACAAGGCGACCGAACTGATGAGTGAGATCCCATTCGCGCAAACCACCACCCTGATCGTCTTTGAGTTCAAGATTCTGGTGATGGTGTCCATCTTCGTGTACGCCTTCTTCCGTTTCTCCTGGTGCATGCGGCAATACACCTTCGTGGCCTTGGTGATTGGCGCCATGCCGCCGGCTGAGGATTTTGAAGCCGGCAAATACGACCGGCGTGCGTATGCCGAGCGCGCCGCGGCCATGGTGGGTGCGGCGGCCGAGACTTTCAACGATGGTCTGCGGGCCTACTACTTTTCGTTTGCTGCGCTGGCTTGGTTCGTTTCGCCGGTGGCCATGGTGGTGGCCACGCTGGCGGTGGTCGCCATTCTCTACAGCCGCGAGTTCCGCTCCGAGGTGCTGAGCATCCTCAAAGACGAGATACCACCGTCGAACTGAGCAAAGGGAGTCGGTGCGCCTCCTAAAATGGACGCATGTTTCTACACCTGCGCCTGCACACCGAATTCTCCGTCGTCGACGGCACCAACCGCATTGATGAAGTCGTGGCCGCCGCCGCGGCTGATGGTCAACCCGCGCTGGCCATCACCGACCTGAGCAACCTGTTCGGCGCGGTCAAGTTCTACAAGGCCGCGCGTGGCGTGGGCGTCAAACCCATCATCGGCGCCGAGGTGATGCTGCAGGGCTTCACCGAAGAGACGCCCGGTGCCATGCCCGGCAGCCACCAGCCGGCGGCACCGCGCGTGCTGCTGCTGGTGCAGGACCACCAGGGTTATCTGAACCTCAGCGAGCTGCTGGCCCGCGCCTGGACGCGCAACGAAGGCCGGGGCCAGGCGCTGGTGCACCGTGACTGGCTGCAGGAGTGCAACGCGGGTTTGATCATGCTCTCTGGCGCTCAGGCGGGCCCGGTGGGTCAGGCGCTGATGCAGGGCGACACGCAGCGTGCGAGTGACCTGGCGCTGCAGCTCTCGACCATGTTCACGCACCGCTTCTACCTGGAGCTGCAGCGTGCCGGCCGCGCCGACGACGAGCGCCATGTGTCGCAGGCGGTGCAACTCGCCGCGCGTCTGCACCTGCCGGTGGTGGCCACGCACCCGGTGCAGTTTCTGGAACCCGACGGTTACGAGGCGCACGAGGCGCGCGTCTGCATTTCAGAAGGCGAGATCCTGGGCAACAACCGGCGCGTGCGCCGCTTCACCCGCGAGCAGTACTTCAAAAGCGCCGAGCAGATGGAGGCCTTGTTTGCCGACGTGCCCTCGGCGCTGGCCAACACGCTGGAGATTGCCAAGCGCTGCAACCTCACGCTGGTGCTGGGCAAGCCGCAACTGCCCAACTTCCCCACGCCGCTGATCGATGGTGTGCCGATGCCGATGGCGGACTTCTTCCGCGAGTCGTCGTTCGAAGGGCTTGAGGAACGCCTCGCGCACCTGTACCCCGATCCGGCCAAGCGCGATGCCGAGAGGCCGCGCTACGTGGAGCGGCTGGAGTTCGAGATCAACACGATCCTGAACATGGGCTTCCCAGGCTACTTTTTGATCGTGGGCGATTTCATCAACTGGGCCAAGAACAACGGCTGCCCGGTCGGCCCAGGTCGCGGCTCCGGTGCCGGCTCGCTGGTGGCCTATGCGCTGAAGATCACCGACCTTGACCCGCTGCAATACAAGCTGCTGTTCGAACGTTTCCTGAACCCGGAGCGGGTGTCCATGCCCGACTTCGACATCGACTTCTGCCAGACCAACCGCGACCGCGTGATCGACTACGTCAAGGACAAGTACGGCAAGGACGCGGTGAGCCAGATCGCCACCTTCGGCACGCTCGCCGCGCGCGCCGCCATCCGCGACGTGGGCCGCGTGCTCGATTTCTCCTACGGTTTCTGCGACGGCATCTCCAAGCTGATCCCGAACAAGCCTGGCATGTCGGTCACGCTGCAGTACCCGCCCAACCCGAAAAAGGAGGGCGACAAGAACAACTACGCGATCGAGATGGAGCCGGTGCTGGCCGAGCGCATCGCGAAGGAAGACGACGTCAAGACGCTGATCGAACTGGCGCAAAAGCTTGAAGGCATGACGCGCAACATCGGCATGCACGCCGGGGGCGTGCTGATCGCGCCGGGCAAGCTCACCGACTTCTGCCCGCTCTACGCGCAGCCCGGCAGCGACTCGGCGGTGAGCCAGTACGACAAGGACGACGTGGAGGCCATCGGCCTGGTCAAGTTCGACTTCTTGGGCCTTGCCACGCTGACCATCCTGGAGATCGCGCGCGAGTTGATCATGAAGCGCCACCCGGGGCAGGAAGGCTTCCGGTTTGAAGACATTCCGCTCACCGACGCCAAGGTCTACGCGCTGTTTTCGCGCGGGCAGACCGAAGCCGTGTTCCAGTTTGAAAGCCGCGGCATGCAGGGCATGCTGAAAGACGCCAAGCCTTCGCGCCTGGAAGACCTGATTGCCCTGAACGCGCTGTACCGACCGGGCCCCATGGACCTGATCCCCAGCTTCGTGAACCGCAAACACGGCAAGGAAGTGATCGAGTACCCGCATCCGCTGGTGGCGGAGATGCTGAGTGAAACCTACGGGATCATGGTCTACCAGGAGCAGGTGATGCAGACCGCGCAGATCCTGGGGGGCTACTCGCTGGGCGGCGCCGACATGCTGCGCCGCGCGATGGGCAAGAAGAAGGCCGAGGAGATGGCCGAGCACCGCGAGATCTTCCGCGCCGGTGCGGCGAAGAACGACATCTCGCAGGAGAAGGCCGACGAGATCTTCGACTTGATGGAGAAGTTCGCGGGCTACGGCTTCAACAAATCGCATGCCGCCGCCTATTCGCTGCTGGCGTACCACACCGGCTGGCTCAAGGTGCACTACACGGCCGAGTTCTTCTGCGCCAACATGACGGTGGAGATGGACGACACCGACAAGCTCAAGGTGCTGGTTGATGACGCGCTCAAGATGGGCATGGCATTTGAAGCGCCCGACGTGAACCGCGGCTTCCACCGCTTCGAGCCCATCTCCAACAAGTCGATCCGCTACGGCCTGGGCGCCATCAAGGGCACGGGCCAGCAGGCGATCGAGGCCATTGTGGCCGCGCGCGAAGGCCGGGGCGAGGGACCACGGGGCGGAGAGACGGGCCCATTCAAGAGCCTGTTCGATTTCTGTGTGCGTGTGGACCGCACGCGTTTGAACAAGCGCACGGTGGAAGCGCTGATCAAGGCGGGTGGTTTCGATTCACTGCACCTCAACCGCGCGGAGCTGCTGGCCTCGGTGGACCGCGCGTTCTCCTTTGCCGCCGCATCGGCTGCCAACGCCGCCCAAGCCGACATCTTCGGTGACAGCGACCATGGGTCGAGCTCGCAAGACCCCGACCTGGTGGCCACCATGCCCTGGGGTGTGAAGGAACGCCTGACGATGGAGAAGACCGCGATCGGCTTCTACTTCTCGGGCCACTTGTTCGACGAGGTCGAGCGCGAGGTGCGCCGCTTCGCCCGCACACCGCTGGGTGACGTGATGGAGAGCCGCGACCCGGTGATCCTGGCCGGCATCGTGACCGACTTCCGTGTCATCAACGGCCAACGCGGCAAGCTCGCGCTGTTCAAGCTCGATGACAAGACCGGCGTGTTCGAAACGAGCGCGGACGAGAACCTGATCAACGCGCACCGCAACCTGTTGAAGGACGACGAGCTCATCATCGTGCAGGCGGTGGCGCAGCCCGACCGCTTCTCGGGCGGCGTGCGCCTGAAGATCCAGCAGGTGTGGGACCTGGCCGCCGCGCGCTGCCGCTTCGGCAAGTACCTGCGCGTGGCGGTGAACGGCCATGCGCCCGCCGTGGCCCAACTCGTGCGCGAGTTCCCGCCCAAGCGGGAGGTGACGGAGCAGGGTGAGCTGGTGCGGGGGTTGCCAGTGCGGCTGCAATTGCTGCGCGAAGGTGCCCAGTGCGAGTTGCAACTGGATGACCGCGCGCTGTTTTTCCCGACCGATGCGGCGCTGGCCAGCTGGATGGCGCAGGCGCACGAGCAGCGGGCGGAAATCGTGTTTGACTAGGAAGCACCCCCTGCGCCGCTGCGCGGCTTCCCCCTGAAGGGGGACAACGCCTGCGGCCTGGCAGAGCCAGTTCCGCGGCGTTTCTGGTATGGGGAGGGCGCGCCGGAGAGGTGCTTGATCAGTCCAACGGCCGCAAACCGATCACGAGTGACGGCGGCACGCGCCCATCGGTGTCCTTGGGCAGGCTGTTGGTGCGGTCGATGGCGCGCAGCACGGCTTCGTCCCAGGCGGCGTTGCCGCTGCTCTTGATGAGCTTGCGCGAGGTGATGGTGCCGTCGGGCGCGGTGCGCACTTCGACTTCGGCGCGTGGGTTGCCCGGGGCCACGTCAGTGAACACAACATTGGGTTTGATCCGCGCTGCCACCTTGGCGCCATAGCCCGGTGTGGGGCCGCTGGACTGCTGTGCGGTGCCGGTGCTCTGCGGGCCACCGCTGGCGCCGGCCTGGCCCAGCATGCGGGTGATCTGTTCGTCGCGCAGCTGTGCGAGGCGCTTCTCGTCCGCGGCCGCGGTCTTGCGTTCCTGCTCGCGTTTCTGGTCGGCCAGTTTCTGTTGACGCTCTTTGTCGTCGGCCGCTTTTTCTGCTGCGGCCTTTTTCTCCGCTGCAGCCTTCTCGGCGGCCTTCGCAGCCGCCAGCTTTTTGGTTTCCTCCTCGCGCGCCTTCTTCTCGGCCTCAGCCTTCTTCTTCGCTTGCGCGGTGGCGATCTCGGCTTGGTTCGGTGAAGGCGGCGGTGGGGCGGGTGCTGGCGCCGGGGTGGGCTTGGGCGGCGCAGGTGGGGGTGGTGCCGGAGGCGGCGGCGGAGGTTCCACCGCACGTGGCGCGGCTTGCTGCGGCAGACGCGACCAGAGCTCTGCCTCGAACGTCACCGGCTCGGCATCGTTCTGCCAAGACACGCCCCAGGTGAGCGCGATCACGAGCAAGCCGTGCGCGATCAGCGCCAGGCCCATCGGGCCGAGCCAGCGGCCGGTGGTCGGCGGCGCGAGGTCGAGGTGGTCGGCGGTGGACTGCATGTCGCTGATCAGCGGGTGGTTTGTACGGACAGGCCGACGCGGGCAATACCCGCCTCTTGCAGGGTGCTCATCACGCGCACGACCGCGTCGTACTTCACGTTTTTGTCGGCGCTGATGACGACCGGCACGCCTCCCTCGGGTGCGGCGCCTCTGCTGGCCTGCAACTGCTTCACGCGCGCCACCAGCTGAGCCATGCTCACAGCCTGTGGCTCGGTGCTGGCCGAGCCTTCGCGCACCTTGAGCTGCTCGTCCTTGTCGATCATCACCGCCACGAAGCGGTCGGGCTGGCGCCCGGCCTGGCCCACACTGGGCAGCGCGATCTGGCTCGGCGTGATCAGTGGTGCGGTGACCATGAAGATGATCAGCAGCACCAGCATCACGTCGATGAACGGGACCATGTTGATCTCGTTGATGGTGCGGCGGCCTCGGCCGCGTGATGAGACGGCGGGCATGTTCAGTGACCTGACGGCGTTTGAGTCTGCGCGCCGAGGTTGCGCTGCAGGATGTTGGAGAACTCTTCCATGAAGGTCTCCATCGCGTTGGCCACGCGGTCGATGTCGTGCGCGAAGCGGTTGTAGAACACGACCGCCGGGATGGCGGCAAACAGGCCGATGGCGGTAGCCACGAGGGCTTCGGCGATGCCGGGTGCCACGGTGGCCAGCGTCACTTGCGCCAGGGCGGCCAAGCCGGTGAAGGCGTGCATGATGCCCCACACCGTGCCGAACAGGCCCACATAAGGCGAGACCGAGCCGACCGAGGCCAGGAACGAGAGGTTGGTTTCCAGCACATCGAGTTCGCGCTGGAAGCTCGCGCGCATGGCGCGGCGCGCGCCGTCGAGCAGCGCGCCGTTGTCGGTGATGCGGCGCTCGCGCAGCTTCTGGTATTCGCGCATGCCGCTGGCGAAGATGCGTTCCATGGGGCCGCCGTGCTTGGCACTCTGGGCTGCGGCGGCATACAGGTCGTTGAGGTTGGTGCCCGACCAGAACTCGCGCTCGAAGTTATCGTTGTGCGCGCGCACGCGTTTGAGCGAGAACACCTTGCGGAAGATGGCGGCCCAGCTCACCACGGAGACGACCATGAGGAGCACCACAACGGCTTGCACCACCCAACTGGCGTTGAGCATCAATTGAACAATGGAGAGATCTTGGTTCATGCGTGTTCAGAGAAGGCTGGTCGTGAAGAAGTTTCGTGGGCCGGACAGGTTGCTCAAGGGGGCAGCTTGAGCGCGGCGATCACGGCGGGTGGTATGCGTTGCGGCCGCAGGTTGCGGTCGTCGACCCAACCGATCCGGATGGTGCCGCTGCACAGCAATTGAGCTTGTGCATCGCTGCCCGCATCGCTTTGCTGCGGTTTCAGGAGCGCACTCTGCTCAATTGTCATGGACGCGCGGCCCGCATCCACCACCCTTGCTGTAACCAGAAGCAAATCATCGAGCCGGGCAGGGCGGTGGTATTGCAGCTGGGTGTGGGTGACGACGAACATGCCGCCGACCTGCTCGCGCATGCGTTGCTGCTCGATGCCCAACGTGCGCAGCCACTCGGTGCGGGCGCGCTCGAAGAACTTGAGGTAGTTGGCGTAGAACACGATGCCCCCGGCGTCGGTGTCTTCCCAATACACGCGCACCGACCACGTGAACAGTGCCCCCACGCTCCCCGCTTCGCGTGGTTCGCTGCCCCCCCAGGGGGCTGGCCCCGCCTTGGGGCGGCCCGGCGGCGTGGCCGTTGCTGAAGTGTGCGGCAAGCTCACAGCGCTTGCTCCAGGCGAGACACAGCTTCCTGAAGCTGAGCCATCGAATTGGCGGTGGAGAAGCGCAGGTAGCGGCCCGGGTCGGCGTTGCCGAAATCACGCCCGGGCGTGGTGGCCAGTTGGCAGCGGTTCATGAGCTCGAAGGCCAGCGCCCAGCTACCACCTTCGTCGGGCCGTGCGCCTTGCGGCGGGATACCCCACTGTTTACAAAGAGCGGTCACGTCGGCCCAGGCGTAGAAGGCGCCATCCGGCATGACCGGTACGTTCAGGCCCAGGCGGTTGAGTTCGGGAATGAAGTAGTCGCGCCGAGCCTTGAACTCGCTGCGTCGGCGCTCGTATTCGGCCAGGCTGTCGGGCTCGAAGCAGGCCAGCGCCGCATGCTGCGCGATGGTGCTGGCGCAAATGAACAGGTTCTGCGCGAGGCGCTCCACCGCAGGCACCAGCGCGGGTGGCAGCACCAGCCAACCCAGGCGCCAGCCGGTCATGTTGAAGTACTTGGAGAAGCTGTTGATGCTGATGACCTCATCGCCAAGGCCATCTGGCAGACCCAGCGCGCTGTGGCCGAACGCGTCATCAAAGCTCAAGCCGAGGTAGATCTCGTCGACCATCGTCACGCCGCCCTGGGCGCGCACGAAGCGGGCGATGCGCTCCAGCTCGTCGCGGGCGATCGATGTACCGGTGGGATTGGACGGAGAGGCCAGCAACACGCCGCGTGTGGCCGGGTTCCAGTGCGCCTCCACCTGTGCCGCGCTGAGTTGAAAGCGCTTGTCGGGGCCACTCGGGATCATCACCGCGCGACCCTCGGCCGCCTGCACGAACTGCCGGTTGCAGGGGTAACTCGGGTCCGGCATCAGCACTTCGTCACCCGCCTCGATGAGCGTCAGGCAAGCCAGTTGCAGGGCGGCGGAAGCACCAGCGGTGACCACGATGCGGCTTGAATCGACCACGAGGCCGAATCGCGAGGCATACCAGCCGCTGATGGCCTCGCGCAAGGTGGGCAGGCCGAGGGCCTGGGTGTACTGGCTGCGCCCGTCGCGGATCGCACGCTCGGCGGCAGCGGTGACCAGTGGTGGCGCGGTGAAATCGGGCTCGCCGATGTTCAGGTAGATCATCGACCGGTCTCCCGGCTGTGCGTTCGCCGCCAGGAGAGATGCCGCCTTGGCGAGCTCCATCACGTAGAAGGGTTCGACGCGCTGGGCGCGCTGCGCAATCCTCACGGTGCGGCGTTCTTGCGCGGGCCAGGTTTTGACGGCGCAGCGGCCACTTCGGCCGGGCGCAGCTGTGCGGCCAGCTGGTGCAGCACGCCGTTGACGTACTTGTGGCCGTCGGTACCGCCAAACGATTTGGCCAGTTCGATGCATTCGTTGAGCACCACGCGCCAGGGCACGTCCAGGCAGTGCTGGAATTCGTATGCGCCGATCCACAGCACGCCACGCTCAATCGGTGAGAGCTCGACCAATGGGCGATCCAGCAAAGGTGTGATCAGCGTATCCAGCGCGTCCGCCTGTTCGATGCAGCCGTGCAGCAAGGCGTCGAAGTGCACGCTGTCGCATTTGTGGAAGCCGGCGAGGTCGCGCGTGAAGACGTCGATGTCGCTGGCGGCGTTTCGCCCCACCAGATGCTGGTAGATGGCCTGCAGGGCGAATTCCCGGGCGCGGGTGCGGGCCGACTTGTCGGCCGCCTTGCGGCCGATGAGACCGCTCTTGGCTTTTTCGCCCTCGGAGGAGGGAAGTTCTGTGGACATGTTCAGCCTATTTCTTGGAGCAGGTGGGCCATTTCCACCGCCACGCGGGCCGCGTCGCGGCCCTTGTCGGTCTTGCGGGCAATCGCCTGCTCAAGCGTTTCGGTGGTCAGGATGGCGTTGGCGATGGGGATCTGGTAGTCCAGGGACAGGCGCGTGACGCCTGCCCCCGATTCGTTGGCCACCAGTTCGAAGTGGTAGGTTTCGCCGCGGATGATGCAACCCAGGGCAATCAGTGCGTCGAAATCGTCGCGCTCGGCCATGGCCTGCAATGCCACGGGCACCTCGAGTGCGCCCGGCACCTTCACATGCGCGATGTTTTTGTCCTGCACGCCCAGTGCCAGCAGTTCCGCCAGACAAGCGTGGTACAGCGCGTCGGTGATGGGTTCGTTGAAGCGGGCCTGAACGATCCCGATGCTGAGCTTCTTGCCGTCGAGCAAGTGGGCTGTGCCTTTGTCTGCGCCGAACATGTGCGGCTCCGTTTCTTGTTGAATATGTGAATGGGTTCAGCCGTTGCGGCTGAGGTAGCCGGTGATTTCCAGACCGTAGCCGGTCATGCTGGGCATGCGGCGCGGGTTGCCCATGAGCTGCATCTTGTGCACGCCGCAATCACGCAGGATCTGGGCGCCAACGCCGTAGGTGCGCAGGTCCATGCGGCCGCGCTCGGGCGCCTGGGCCGAGCGAGCGGTGCCTTCAAACTGGGCCAGCAATTGCGCTGCGGTCTCCCCGCAGTTGAGCAGCACGGCCACACCGGCGCCAGCTTCGCTGATGTAGCGCAGGCTGGCTTCCAGGCTCCAGGAGTGCATGGAGCGACCGACCTCCAGCGCGTCGAGCACCGACAGTGGCTCGTGAACCCGCACGGCCACCGATTGGTCCGGGCCCCATTCACCTTTGACGAGTGCCAGGTGCAACGCACCGCTGGGCTCGTCGCTGAAGGCGTGCACCTGGAACTCGCCGAACGCGGTGTTCAGGCTGCGGGCGCCCAGCTTTTTCACCAGGCATTCGGTGCGGCTGCGGTGTTCGATCAGATCGGCGATGGTGCCGATCTTCAGGCCGTGCTCGGCGGCAAACACCTGGAGGTCCGGCAGGCGGGCCATCGTGCCGTCGTCCTTCATGATCTCGCAGATCACGGCGCTGGGACTGCAGCCGGCCATGGCGGCCAGATCACAACCGGCTTCTGTGTGGCCGGCGCGCATGAGCACACCACCCTCGACCGCCTGCAACGGGAAAATGTGGCCGGGTTGCACCAGATCGGTGGCAACGGCGTTGGGCGCCACCGCCACCTGCACCGTGCGCGAGCGGTCGGCGGCCGAAATGCCGGTGGTCACGCCCTCGGCGGCTTCGATGGAGATGGTGAAGGCCGTGCCCATCTTGGTCCCGTTGCGCGGCACCATGGGAGGCAGCTGCAGGCGCTCGCAGCGCTCTTTGGTGAGCGTGAGGCAAATCAGGCCACGGCCGAAGCGGGCCATGAAGTTGATGGCTTCTGGTGTCACATGGTCGGCGGCGAGCACGAGGTCGCCTTCGTTTTCGCGGTCTTCCTCGTCCACCAGGATCACCATGCGTCCGGCGCGCATGTCGGCCACGATGTCTTCCACAGGCGAGATGGCCACTGGGGCCAGGGTTTCAGGCGCGTTCATGCGGTTTCCTTGAGATTGATGTGACCGGCGCTGAGCATGCGCTCCACATAGCGTGCGACGGTGTCGATTTCCAGATTGACCGGACTTCCGTCGGTCAACTGGCCCAACGCGGTGTTTTGCACCGTGTGGGGAATGAGGTTGATGCTGAATTCACAGCCGTCGGCACGGTCCTGGATCGAATTGACGGTCAGACTGACGCCGTTGACGGTGATAGAGCCCTTGTAGGCCAGGTATTTTCCGAGGTTCAACGGCGCGATCACGCGCAGCTCCCAGCTCTCGCCCACCTGCGCAAAGCGGGCCACATGCCCGACGCCGTCCACATGGCCGGAGACGATGTGCCCGCCCAGCCGGTCGTGGGCTCGCAGGGCTTTCTCCAGATTGACGCAGTAGCCGGCCTGCGCCAGCCCCGTCGTGCGGGCAAGTGACTCGGCCGAGATGTCGATGGTGAAGTGGTGCTGGGGCAGATCCAGCGAGGTCACGGTCATGCAAGCGCCATTGAGCGCAATGCTGTCGCCCAAGCCGACGTCATCGAGATACCCGGAGGGTGTCTCGATCGTGAGTCGCTTGCCATGGTCCAAAGAGCTGCCCAGGTCGTGGAGGGCGGCGATGCGCCCCACGCCGGTGATGATGCCGGTAAACATCCGGCTATTTTCGCAGGGTTTTGCAGCTCGACTGGTTCGTCAGGCTGTCAGCTCCGCTCAGCCTGAGGCAGAGCGATGAATTGGATCGCCTCTACGTGCGACATCCCGTCTTGGTCGGATCGCAGCGGCGGATGCGGCCCGAGTTGGAGTAAACCACTGCAGTGGCACGACCTTCGGGCAGGTAGAACACCACGCTCCCTCCGAGAGCGCCATCGGTGGTGGTGCGGGGAAAGCCCGCAGGATTGAACATCAGGTAACCGTCCGCCACCGTGCCACGGTCGTCCAGATCATCGTCCTCCTCGCCGTTGTTCATCACGCCATCGGGGGCCGGTCCCTGCTCGACGACCAAAACGTCGGTGTCCGCCGTGTAGGCCATGTCGCGGTCGATGTCGGCGTACACCCGCCAACCCCCGACCCAACCCAGATCTTCATTCGTCACCTGCACCAGCGTGTGCCGCGACAAGCGCATGGCGTTGGCCCGGGCCAGTTGCGCTGCGTTGACGAAATTGCCGGTGACCTGGGCGACAGCGGCATTGCGGGCGAAGGTCTGGTAGCTCGGCACGGCCACCACCATCAACACTGCCGCAATCGAAAGAGTGACCATCAACTCGATGAGCGTGAATCCGGCAGCGGCGCGGCCTCGTTGTTCCGTCATGGCCAGCATGGTTTCAGGGCTGTTGAAGAACTGTTGCAGCGCCGCCGCCCCAGGCTGTCCACGGCGATCTCGGCGGCAGGGGGGTCGGCCAGCGCGGTGGTGCGAGGCACTGCAAACACCTCGATGCAGTCGCGCACTTCGGGCGTTTCTCCGCCCACGGCCTGGCACTCGCGCGCTCCGAGCACATGGCTGGCGTCCGCCACGTTTCCCGAACTCGCGGAATGGGTGCGAAACGGGGTGCTGGCCACCCCCGCTGCGAAAGGCCCCAGGTAAGTGTTGTTCTGTGTCAGGTGGCGTTCTTGCTGTTGCATGAGGTTTGCCAGGGCCGCTCTTGCCTCTGCCCGACGGCCCTTGCGCACCGATTCCAGGTAGGAGGGGTACGCCAGCGCTCCCAGGATGCCCACGATCGCAACCGTGATCATGAGTTCGATCAAGGTGAAGCCTTTGTGGTGGTGGATCGTCCCCGCCTTCATGGCGCAATATCCCGGTGGTTGTGAACCTGGCGCCAGCTCATCCGGCCAACCTGCAAGGTAATGTCGAACTGGTTCGATTGAGCCGCCGTTCCTTTGGACCCCTGCATCAGGACACCCATGCGGTAGGTCGCCGTGCGACGCCCGCTGGTGCTGCTGCCCGAGACCACGGCATTGCCCCTTTCCAGCACCATGGGCCCACCCGGCAGACCTACACCGGAGTCCCATGAGGAGCCGCGGCCGGTCAGCACGTCGATATTGAAGCCACGGCCACCACCGTCGCCGCAAGTGCCGCCCGACGGGCTGAGTGTCGTGAAAATCAGGATCCCACGATCGAGCTGCATCTCTGTCACCTGCCGCTCGCCGGCCGTGCTGGAGAAGTCCAGCACCCAGCCCTCTCTTTGGCTTTCAGCCGTTCCGTATTGGAAAGCTTCAATGTTCACCGCGCCCAGGGTGTTGATGCTGGCACTTTGCAGACGGCTGCGATCGGTGATCGTGCTTGAACTGTCCAGCAGCGCATAAAGCGATGCAGGCGGCGTGGTCGGTGCGCTGTTGTCGGTGACTTCAAGGAACTTGCCAGTGCCAACCACAACAAGCCGTTTCCCGCTGAATCCGGTGGCCGCCACCGGTGCCGACGTGATGGGCTGGCGTTTGTCGGTAGAACTCCTCGCTACAAACATCGGGTTGCGATTTTCGCCCATGGCGTTGACCTGTTCCAGGTTGCTCAATCCGTCGGTAGTGAGGGTGCTGACGCCTTGCTCGCGAAACGACAGGTTCCACACATTGCCTTGCAGATCACCGGCAAGAATGGCCTCCAGGTTGCCGCTTCCCGGCGTCTGGACGGTTGTGATCTGGATCAAACCCGGCGCGGTGGATGCATCTCCGGGCGGCAACTCGATGCGCCAGAAGTTCACCCCCTCCTGCCACGGTCGGGACGACGAGGGCTTCGCTTCAAGGTCGATCAGGAAGATCGAGGGATTGGCGTTGCTGTTGGTGTTTGCATCGCTGCGGTGGTTGTTGACGCCACCGGGCACGATGGCCATCCATTTGTAGGAATCCGTTCCGGCACCAGCGTCGTTCATCCGCACGCGCGCCACCCGTGGTTTGCCAAGAACATTGCCCAGCGCGGGATGATCTGCGTCCGTGAACTCCCACAGCACGTTGTCCTTGGTGAACCCATCGGGATCAGTGACATCGATGGCGAAGATGCCTTGCGCACCTGCGCCTGCACCCGACACCAGCACGCTGCGCCATTGGCCTTCGATCTGGGCCTCTGCTGCTGTGGGCGTGGCATCCAGCAAGGGGCGGTGGACATAGTTGACGTCGGTTATTGCATGGAGGCGTGGGACGAGAAAGCCCGGGATGTAGGCAAACGCCTCGCTACCGTCGTCGGCTCGGAAGGCATGGAGCATGCCGTCGTTGGCATTGGCAAACACCACGGGCGTGCGGGTCTTGTTGGTTTCGCGGAAGGCGGCGTAGCCCGTTCCGCTCAACGTGGGAGTGGGTGCGCCTTGGTACACCAGACCTGCGTTCACCACGCTACCCAGTACCAGCTGGCGGGGACGGAATGGCAGCAAAAGGTTGGACCGGCTCTGTTCCTGGCGGCGATCACCCCGCAGGTAGTGCAGGCGGTCCGAGCCCAGGCTGTCGGCGGTGCCTGACGGGTCCCGGTTCAGTGCACTCTTGTGCGCTGAAGCCAAAGAGCCATCCCACACAAACGGAGAGGGATCCAGCGTGCCCTGCTGCCCCAGGGGAGCGCCCACCACGATGTTGCGATCAGCGCCATGGTCAGCCCGCGTGCGCAAGGTCAGCATTTCTGCTGCATCCCATTCGGGGGTGTTTGCCACTGTGACCACTCCTGTGCTGGACGAGAGGCTCAAGGCAAACTTGCGAACCCTGCCGCTCCAGTCGTTGGATTCCGGGTTGAAGCTGCCTTGAAACACGGCGGCGGCCTCGTCGCTGCGCAGTTGCTGGGACGAAGCTGCTCCGCCGGCGATGCTCCTGGTTTCAGTGGCCAGTGACCGGAAGACTTCAGCGATGGAATCCAGGAAGGTTTGCGGATCGCTCACCACGAAGTAGTTCCGCGCATCGCCATCGGCACGTTGCCAGGATAGATTTTCGCCCGATGCGTAGGGACTGCCCGTATTGCCAGTGAGGCTGTCGTCGAAGCCGCCATATTTGGCCGCCAGAAAGAGCTGCGTGCCTCGACGCAGGGTGGCGTTGGAGCCAGTGGTGTTGTAGGAGTTGACGTCGATGGAAAAGGTGCTGATGCGGGCCTTGGGCAGATCTGTGCGGAAGCTTTGCGTGTTGGCGAAATGCGCCAAACCAGCCATCAAGTAGGAGCCCGTCGACTCAACGACGACGTTGGTCGCGATGTTGGACAAATCCACACGGTAGGGATCGTTCAGTGAAATGTTGAAGGCTTTTTGCGCTTTACCGGTGCTGTCGGTGTAGCTCACCCCCAGGTTGGCTTCAAACGAACCCACCACGTTGGTCCACTTTTCCACGTCAAGTGGCACAGGCTCTTCTTCAGAGGCTCGAATGCCGTCGCCGCCGCGTATCTTTTTGTTGCCTGGCAGGTAGCGATCGCCGTGCGTGAAGGCATCGGCGATGGCCAGTACGTTGTTGCGCAGGCAACTGCGCCCTTCTCCCGTGTTGTCTTTGAAACCCGTAAATGGGTCCGTCCACGTCCGGTACGCAGGAAAGTTTTCCGCCAACGATCGGTCACTGGCTGACGTGCCGCTGAGTCCGGCGGTGGCCAACGGCGTGGGCTGTTGGCCCTGCAGATAGCGGAAGGCCTCGTAGTAGAGCTCGCTCAAAGGGTCCCAGTCCTTGGTCGTGCCGAGTGCATCGGGATCGAGAGCGCTGAAGCCGTTGATGTAGGTGATGGCGCCCGACTGGCCATAGCCCTGATCGCCGTAGTCGGCGTGGCCCAACTGGGGATTGCGGTTGAAAACCCCGGTCACGGAATCCCATTCGCTGTGTGGATTCGTGGCGGCCATCAGATCGAAATTGGCATCGAACTGCTTCGAGCCGAGGTACTTCAAAGGTGTCCGCATCACACCGCCGTAGCGGAAATAGTTGTCGTCGTTCAGGTAAGAGAAAACACTCACCCGAACGTTGTCGGAGTTGACCTGGAATTGCCCGACAGGTTTGAAAAAGGTACCACCGCTGGCGTTTTGGTATGGAAAGCACAGGCCGCTCCAACGACGGGTCGTCTGGTTCTGGAGCATCGGGCGGTTGGCGGCGCTGTTGGCATCGCACACCATGACGCGGGTTAGGTAAAACCGCCCCTGAGAGGTATCACCATGCCTGACCAGCCGGTCACTTTGGGCGTTCGCAACACCAAAGGGATTCAGGCAATCCGTGCCCCCGTCGTTCTCCTTGGCGAAATACACCCGGTTGATGCAATTGCGGATGAAAATGCCATCTGTGAATTCACTGGCCGCAAAAGGTGTGCGCAGTGCGATTTGATCCGTGCGAAGACGCTTCAAGGGGAAGAATGGCCCGGAGTACGAAGAACCAGGCAGATAGGCCCTCTCGAGGATGGTTCTGCCAGCGCCTGTGCCTTCGTCGAATACACGGGTCCCTCCCGTCAGGCCGTACCGCATGATGTCGATGGCCGACGTGGTGGCCCAATTGAGAAAGTTGCCATCGAACGACTGGCCGCTAGGGCAGGCTGCATCAATGGTGCTTTTGGCGCTGCTGTAGGAAAAGTACTCGCCAGTGATTCCACTGGCTGTGACATTGGCGTAGCAAACCATGTGGTCGTAGTAGCCGATGTACTTTCGATTTGGATTGAAATCGTTGAGATCGCCGGGGGAGGATGTGTAGGCAGATCCTAAGGTAGGCGTTTCCACCGACAGGGCCAGTATGAGGTTGGCCTTGGCCTTCGATCCGTTCAGGTACAGGGGATCGTTGGGCAGCGAAACCAAAGGCGTAGTAGTGGTCTCTTGGTTGAATGCCAGGCCTGCCACGGTGGCCACTGCTACGCAGAGCACGATGCCCCAGACTTTTCGAGCGATGTTCGCCACGGCTTACTCCTTGCGAAAGAACATTTGCAGCATCACCTGGATTTCCTCGCGCGGGCCGAAGCCCACGGCCGTGACCCGGTACAGATTGCGCGGAGCGCCCTCGTTGCCGCCAGGTGTGGGGTCGGGGATGAGTTCGATGAGATAACGCGGTGTCCGCGCGGGCTGCACGCCACTGGTGCCCGCCGCGTACTGCCGGCCTGTGTAGTCGCCAAAAGCCACGGTGCGGTTGGTGTCCGTGAAGCTGACGGTTGACCAGATCGGGCTTTCGCCGGCGCTCGCGGGCAAACACATGCCCACGGTGGTGCTGCCGGTGCTGCACCCCTCTTCGAAGCCAGCGATGGAGGTGGGGGAGAAGAGGCTCGAGCGGGTGGAGCCCGGGCCCCGGATGTCCAACTCGGCGTCGAGCAGGGCCGCTTCGGCGGCCTGGAATGCGATCAAGCGGTCACGGTCGTAGCGGCTGCTGCGTTCGGACATGAGGACCAGTTGGGAAGCCGCGACCCCGAGCAGACTGGCGATCACCAGCAGCACCAGCGTGGCGATCAGGGAAAAGCCCCGCTCGCGCTTGGCGGAGGAATGCGTGAAGGGCCGCTTCATGGCATGGTCAGGTCATTGCGCAAATGCACAGTGAAGCTGTGCAATGTGCGTAAGCGCCCATCGGCCGGAGTCACCAACACACTGCCAACATCGTTGACATCAGCGAAGGTGGTGCCCAATGGCCAGAAGGTCTTGGCGGCGACTTCGACAGCAGAACCGACAGGACCGCGGACGACCAAGCCGACACGCACGGCCCGAACGCGCCGCCAGTTGGCTCGTGTGGCGGAGGCATCACCTGCCACCGTGAGCTGGTCGGCGCGCAACCAGCGATCGGCCACACTGTCGTTGGTGTTTGCCGCTGGTGCAACCCCTGGTTCCACCGCATCGGTGCCATACAGCACCTGAAAACTCTCGACACCTTCTACCAGTGGCCTTGAGTCTTTCCAGGCACCGCTGTAGGTGGCGCAGCTCAGCGAGGCTTCACCGCTGTCGCTGTTTCTGGACACGTGGAAAAGGCTGATCGACCGTTCTTCAAGCTTGGCAGTGGGGGGCGCTGCTTCGGCACCCCCACCGCAGTTGAGCATTGTGCGATCACCGGTGGCAGCGTTGCTCGCTGCGCTCATGCCTTGGAACCGGATCACCAGAATGTCGCTGCCGTTGAGGCAGGTCGTGGTGGTGTCGCTGCCGCATTTGTCGGGTCGATCGTCGTTGGTGATGTCGGTGCTGGTGCTCAGCTTCTGGTCGGACGGGACGGCATAGAACGCGTTGTCCCAGCCAAAAATGTCGGGTTCGAGGTCGATCGCGGAGTTCTGAAGCCGCGCCACCGATTGCAGGTTGGCTTGTGGGTTTCCCCAGTCCTCATAGCCAGCTTGAAGGATCACCGACGTCAGCAGTTCGGTGGCCAGGCGCACCTTGTCTCGGGCCGCCGAACCGTGGTCCACCGCATTGAATCCCCGACTGGCGCTGAAAAGAAGCCCGATGGCCACGAGCACTAGAAGCAGACCCAGGGTCATGGACACCAACAGTTCGACCAGCGAAAGGCCGCGTTGCTTGATGCGGGTGCCTTTCATGACGCACTGCCCGCTGTGACCGGGATCACAACAAGTGGGCTGGATGCAGCCGATCCAAAAATCAAGGTGCCTTTGGTGTTGATGCGCGTCCAGGCGATCTTGGCCACCAACACATCACCCGTGTCGTCGCAGTCCCATTCGGCTGCGCCAGTGGTGGCGTGAAAAGGGGTGCTGTCAAAGCAGATGCGAACGCGCGGAGAGGGCAGCTCGGACTGCAGCCGCCCCATCCATTCATGGACCTGCCATTGCGCGTTGCTCAGGCGTTGCGCGTCCGTGTTGCCGGAGCACGTGTCCACCCGACAGTTGACCGGTGGCGCTACCAAGGCTCCCGAGTCATGGTCGATCAAGTAGGGATTGGCCGTCGGCAGGGTATTGAGCGCGACCCGGTGGTTGCCACGCATGGCTTCGGCCAATTCCCCGGCCAGCGCGGCGGCGACCACTTGGTAGCGCGTCTGCGTGTTGGCTTGCAACGCTGCCGCCTGCATGCCCGCTGACCCCAGCATCCCGATGCTCAGGATGATGATGGTGACCAGGACTTCAATCAGGCTGAAGCCCGCTTGGTGCGTGCATGGGGATATGTGAGGTGCTGAGGACATGCCCACACTCTAGCTTCAAAAATGAATTTTAAAGTGGCATAGGTTGGCAGCCTTACACCGTGCTTTGTAGGTTAAATTAATACTTCATTCGACGTGCTGGCCTGTGGTCGGTAGTTGCGTTGAGGCGTCGAAAGGCGGACACACAACTTGCCGTAAGGCTTGGAAATCGTTGCGCTTTACCGGTTCCAGCACTCCATCGGCCCCAGCGGAACTGGCACCTCGACGGTAGGAGCTTGCGCTCTTGTGCCAGCCTGATCGGTCCGGAAGGACGCGCACCGGTCACTTGACTGAGCAGCATTGGGCGTCGCCGTCAAGGTGTAGCCAATGCCGTTGGAAACGGCAACGATGTTGTAGCGCCCACCCTCGACGAACAGCACGCCGGGTGGAATGGCGGCTGTGAGCGGGTAGGTGCCTTGCGCCGTGGCGGTGCGCTCCATCCACTGGGCAGCCTGCAAAAGCGCCGCGCGTGCATTGGCGCGGTGGCTTCGCATCACATACTCGTTGTAGCTGGGCAAAGCCACCGCCGCGAGCAACGCCACCACAGCCACCGCGATCATCAGTTCGATCAACGTGAATCCGCGGTTTGGGCGGCGGAAACAGGACATCAGCGCACCTCCCGCCAGTCGGCGCGGGCGCCTCGGCTGTTGCCAAGCTGCAGTTTGCCGCGCGGGATACAGCCACTGCCTCCGCATGCTTGCACCGAGCCCGGGCCATTGACGACGTTCGTACCGAGCTCGCCGCTACCCTCATAGCCCTGGTTGCTGACGTTGAAAAAATCAACGTCCTGAAGGCCATCGATACCCACGAGCTCGTCCGACGCCACCAGCACACTCGTGGCATTTTTCATGTTCATGCTGGCATCGCTGCTGAAGAACACAGGCGAAGAAGAGGGGCGGCCAGTGATCATGTTCAGCACGGTCATCCTGGCCTGCCCGGCGGCGGTCTGAGGGTCGCAACTTTCGCCACCCGCGGTGGGGGACGGAGCCATGCTGGGGATGATCACCCGCTGGCCTTGCAGGGGGCTTGGCGGATTGAGCACGCGCTCACCACTGAGCGGAAGATCCATGAACCAACCGCGTTTCGCGGTGTTGTCGGTGCGCGAATACGAAATGGTGTTGTCGGAGGAGTTGGAGTAGATCGTGTCGACCATGTCGCCGTCTGTCTCTGTTTGGGTCACCGCCGTGGTGATGCTCTGTTGCACCAGCCCATCACGACCCGCCGTTATGGGCTGCGCGTCGGCCAGCTGGAGCAGTTTGGCCTCCGTGTCGAGAGCATCGATGATGGGAGTGAACTTGCTTTTGTCCCAGACGGAGTAGATCGTCTGTACAGCGGCGCTGGCCGGGTCGCTCGCCTGCATGTTCTGGCCGGTGCCGAACATGACCTGGGTTCCGCCCATGGGGTGGGCCATGATCAAAGGTGCGGTGGTGATCGGTTGCACGGTCGACGCGGCGTCTCGGGCAACGAAGAGCGGTTTGCAGGCGGTCGAGTCCTTGCAGGGCTGCGCGGCACCGTCCCAGGCGCTGACGCCCCAGTCGGTGTCGCTCTTGCTGGAGAGGTCGAATTTCCACAATTGCCCCTTCAGATCACCCGCGTAGGCGATGTCGATCATGCCATTGGCGTTGAGGTCGACCAGTCGAGGCGGTGCCAGGCCATTCGATGCACTGGTGGTGGAGTTGGCGACGATGCGCAGCAGGCTGCGATCTCCATCCAGGTACTGGATCAGCAACACCGGCCGCTCATTGAAGCTGTTCACGCCATTGCCCAGCACCACGGCCCAGCGCTTGTTGTTGAGCTTGACTATCTGTTCGCTGCGGCCGCCGGACAAGGTGTCGGTCACTGGCGCGCCGTAAATGTGGCCAACGTCCTGATGGTCGTCGAATGCACCAGTGGAGTTGCCGGGAAATGTTCGATCCAACCAGACCGAGGTGTTGGTCACATTGGTGGGGTCGGTGACGTCCGCCACGAAAAAGCCACGGCCGCCTCCCCCCAGCCCGCTAACCAGAACCGTTCGCCAATTGGGGGTGGGCGGCGTGCTTGCGTTGGCGACCCAGCTGGTATCGACATCGCCGGTGAATGGGTGTCCGTCCACGAAGTGGCGGTGGGTGTATTGGGGCAAGGTGTAGTCGCGCAGGCCAGCGTATGCAGCGCGCGGCACATAGGCAAAGCGTTCTGCACCTGTGGCACCGTCAAAGGCGTGCAGCATGCCGCCGTTGGCGCCGATATAGACCGTGTCTGGCCGGTTGATGTGCGTCGAGCGGAAGCTGGCGTGACCGGCATGCTCGAACTTCAGCCGCTTTGGAGCAGCCACCGTCCAAAGATTGGAGTTCACGACCGTGCCCATGCGGGACGCCCGCTGGCGAAAGCTGCCGGCCGGTGCCTCGCGTGACCGGTCTCCGCGAAGGTAGTCCACCCTTTGCCCGCCCACGGTGGCGGTGTCGGAGCCGCGCAAAGCAGTTTGTTGCTCTGAGCTCAGCGATGTCCAGTTGAAGTTGATGCCTGCTGCGCCCGAATGCGAGAGGATGCGCCGGTCTGCCCAGTTCAGCCCGGTCGCATCGAGTTTGGAGGACGCCGTCCAGATGGGCAGCGTATCCACCGTTCGCGTGGCCGCGCTGATCTTGTAGGCTTCCACGTCACCGCTGAAGCGCTCCATGTCGTAGCTGGCGAGGTATATGCGGCCATCGGTGCGAAGTTGCGTTGAGTTCGCGGCGATGCTCACGCGAGCCTGCCCGTTCTCCGAGGAAAGACCCTCCAGGATGCCCTTGAACGCGTTCACCAGAGACTGAGCATCGGGCGCCGGAATGAAACGGCCACGGCTGTTGAGTGCCGTGTGCCACAGGTCGGCCTTGCGCGCGTCGGCGCGAATTTCATAGTTGGCGTCACCGTCGCAAGGAAGGTTGCCTGCTCCACTGACCGACGCGTTGCAGAAAGGCGTGACCCAGATCTTGTCTCCCCGGATGAGTGGGGCAAGACCTGAGAAGGTGTCGCCCATCCAGGTGGGATAGGACGTGTTCGTTGACCATTGGGCAGCGCTTTTGAATCCGATGGTGTAGGTCACCATGTGTTGCCATGTGGCGGGATTGTTGCGGGGGTTCCAGTAGCTCTCCAGTTCGGCGGGTGCACTGGTTGTGCCGAAGTTTTGCTCGGAAAACTGCTCGGCCGGCACCGGTTTGAGATGGTTGGGAATACTGGGCTGCAGGTCGCGTGACCAGTAGTAGAAGGCGAGATCAGACAATGTGCTCAGCGTGGAACTGCCCCAGGTGTCGCGGTAGAGGCGGGTCTGCGTGTTGGTAGAGGCGACGGAATAGAGCGTGCCGTCGGGCAAAACAGTTTCGGTTCCGTCTGCATTGCCGCCGCGAACAATGCGTGTGCCGGGCGGGCCGGAGGTATCGCGTTCGCCCGAGGCCCAGGAGTGGCCGTACTCTCCGTCGGTCATGAGGATGTGGTACGACCTGCGGCACGACAACACAGGCAACTCTTCGGTGCCAGGATGAGCAGCCCATGGACTGTTGGTGCCCAAACCCGTGGCGCTGAGATACTGGCCTGCGTTGTCCATCATGAAGTGAGAGGGCGTGCCTCGCACGATGGCGATCGAATCGACCCAGTTGAAGAAGTTGGTTCGGTGTTGCCCGGCAAGTCGTCGCATGCCGTTGTACCCTCGGCAGATGCCCGTGGTGCTGGTGCTGCTTCCGGGAATGGTGTTGCAGCCATGCATGGATTGCCATGCCAGGCGGATCTGGTCGTCGGGAAGGTTGCTCGCGGCGAAGGTGGTTTTGAGCGCGGTGCGCAGTTCGGCAACCCCGGTGGAGCCCATGCTGGTGGAGTTGTCCACCGAGACGATGATGTTGGGCGCCGGGTCCCGGGCCAGTGTGGGTGGTGCCTGAGAGAGCAACAGGGGTGCCGCCACGACGGCCTGACTGAATCCGGCGATGGTCAGAGCGGCAGCGCGCGGGGTGAACGTAAAGGATGGCATGGCGGTTTCTCGCTTTCAGTCGAAATCTCTTTCGAGGTACGGAACGAACACGGAGCGCAACCGCACCTGGGTGCCGGGTTTTCGGCCCTGCACATGAGCCGTGATGCGGTAGACAAATGGGTGATCGGCAACGGGCAACTGGGTGGAAGTCGCGATTCCCTCGTTGGTGAAAATCTCGGGATGGCGAAAAACTTCAACCCAGTACCGCGCCTGCCCCGCCGTGAGCAGGGGGTTGCCGGCCGCACCCGGGGTCGCACCTGTGAACTGCCCATAGCTCGCACCCGCCGCCTGCATGTTGGCCAACTGGGCGGTCCATGCACCAGCGGTCTCGAGCTGGGTTGTGGTCTCCGGAAGGCAAATGCCCTGTCTGCAGATGCCCATAAAACCTGGTGCCAAACGGGCCGCAATGATGTCCAGGTCGTCTTCGCCTTTGCCGAACGGGAAATACGCTGCGTTCGCTGCGCGGCACCCGGTGAAGGTTGCGTTCCCCGCGCAGGATTGGCCATTGGACTGACGGCCGCTGATGTCCATTTCGGCGTCGCGAATCAGGGCTTCGGCGGCGGCGAATGCGCGCTCGTGATCGCTTTCACTGCCCACCAGTTTTTCGTTGAGCCAACCCACGCGGTTGCTGGCCAGCAGCACGAAGGTGGTGAGCAACAGCATCACCATGACAACCACCAACGCAATGCCGCGCTGGGATGAAGCGTGCTGGCGAGGGCAGGGTTTCATAGTGCGATGTTCCTGAGGCTGAACACCCGCACGAACACACGGCGGATGCGGCCATCGTCGGCGATGACTTCGCCATTGCGGCAACCTGCGATGTTCTGACCGGTGTGGCCACCGACCTGACCTGCCATGCGCAGGCACACCATGATCGCTTCCACCGAGTTCCACTCGGTTTCGGTCCAGGTTGCGTTTGCGTCCTGGTATTGCAGGTTGCCGTTGGTGCGCCTGCCGTAGCGCACTTGAAAGTCTTCAACGCCTGCGATCAACGGTCCGGGGGTGGCGTTGCCGGAGCCCAGGCAGCGCAGGTTTTGGTCGACAAGTTCGAATCGGTTTTCGATGTCCACATTGGCTGCCACGTTTTGTCCCAGGCAGTCCACCGCGTTCAGTGAAACTTCGCTGTCGTGGCTGATTTCGAGGATATCGGGGTCGTCGTCACCACCATCAGTTCCTTGCAGAGGCTGTGGCTCCAGTGAGCTCCCGTAACCTGCAAACTTGTCCGTGAATGTGACTAGGCCAGGGCTGTTGTCGATCAACCTCACGGCACCCGCCTGACGAATGTGGTGGCCGATGGAGCGAAATGCCATGGCCGCGTCCTGTTGAAGCCGTGTGCTGTCACCCACGGTGGCCGAGGCCGATCGGGTGGAGCCAAAGCTGCTGACAGCGACCACCGACACGATGGCGCCGATCGCCAGTCCCACCAGCAATTCGATCAAACCCACGCCAGATTCACGCGCAGGGCGTTGGGCGACACGTGATTGCGGTTTCATGGCCGTATGTAGACAAGGTGGCATGTGAAATTCACCGGACAAGTGAAGCCAGCCATACCGGTGCCCACAGCACCGGCGGCGTCGGTCACGGCATCGGCGCGTGTGAAAAGGGCATCTTCCGCGTCGGTCGCCAAGGCTTTGTTCTTGCCCTCCAATTCCGTCCAGCGCACCAACACGCCGAACTGGTTGGTGTCGGTGTTGGAGCGGAACACCTGGGCGTCGCCGCTGGGCAGCAACGTGGCCACATTCAGCTTCCAGGCCCGCAGGTCAAAGGCGGCGAGTTGGGTCCCATTGCAGGCCGTGGCCAGGCAGTCGGCGCCTGCAGCGGCCGGCGCTCCCCAGAGGGTTTCGTACGGGTTGGGTGTTGGATTGGTTTGGCGGACGATCGCATTGCTCTGCATGCGCTCGGCCAGATCGTTGGCCATCTGCACGGCGACCGCTCGTGCGTTGCTGTTGCGCGACTCCGTGAGTGCGCTCACCTGCAGTCTGGCCAAACCCAGCACGCCCAGTGAGAGCACCAACAAGGCCACGAGCGCCTCGATCATGGCGATACCGTGCTGCCTTGAGGAAACGCAACGGTGCATGGGGGGCTTCATCATCATGGGCACGCCATCGCGCCGTCCACTGCTCGAATCCGGCCGCTCCGAGCTAGGCAAACTGCTACACCGTCAGCCGCATTGAATCCAGCACCCGAAGGGAAAATGTCGATACGAGCGATCGGTGGATGACCGAAGCGACTGATGGTGACTATCGAAGCGCCAGGTGGTCTGCGAAGACTCACTCCAGGCTTTCCCTGCACCACGTGCAGGACGGGCTCACCTGCGTTGAGCGTGCCGTTGCCATTGAGGTCTGCAAATGCAGTCCAGCCGCAATCCCAATCGAGGGGCGCCTGAACCTGAGGGCAGGGGTCGGTACGGCGAAGCACAACGCTTTGCCCACGCGAGATGGCCTCCACACGGGCATTGGCAAGGGACGCCTGCAATTCCTCGCGCATCGATTCCACGCGCATGCGGCGCAGCATGTCGGCAAAACTGGGCGCTGCCAATGCCGCCAAGACCCCCAACATGGCGACAACAACCATCAGCTCAATCAGCGTCAAGCCTTTGGAGCGAAGCGGATCGACAAGAGGGGAGGTATTCAACCGAAACATGCCGGCACTCTAGCAGGCATGTTTGAATACTTAAGTGCCGAACGGATGGCAGTAAGTAAATGGAAGACAGGAGGATTGAATACTATATTTGCAGTATTTTTTTTCGTTGGCTAGGTCGTGTGAAAGGCTGAACGATCGGCTGCGAGGCCCTTCGATGGTTCAACCCTGCTCGGTTTGGAGGAAGGCGTCTCGTCCTTGCACCCGGGCAACGATGCGGAGGTCATCTCCCTCTCTATCCACCGATGTGAAGTTCAATTTGATGCCGTCCTTCAACTGCTGCAGCGGCCCGAAACTGGAAACTCCTGCACCGGCTCCGAGCAGTTTGGGCGCAAGGTAGACCAGCAGTTCGTCCACCAAGCCCTCACGCAGGAACGACCCGTTGAGCTTGCTCCCCGCTTCCACATGCAGTTCGTTCACCTCGCGTTTTGCCAGATCGCGCAGCAAGGCGTGCAGATCCACCTTGTTGCTGGCACCGGGCAGGTGAGTGAGGAGGGCGCCGCGTTCCCGCAACGCCACTTCTTTTCTGGGATCAAGTGCCGCGTGATAGATCCACACTTGGCGTGGTAGCCCCCCAGCCAAAGGCTCGAACAGGCGAGCAGTCACGGGCGTGCTGAGATCGCTGTCCACCACCACCAGATGAGGTTGCCTGGAGACCTCGGGTAGCCTCACGTCAAGCCGCGGGTCGTCCTGGAGCACCGTGCCGATTCCGGTAAGCACGGCGCAGGCACGCGCCCGCCAAGCGTGCCCGTCTTCGCGGGCTCGCTCGCCTGTTATCCACTGGCTCACGCCGTTATCGAGCGCGCTCGTGCCATCCAGCGAGGCCGCCATCTTCATGCGCACCCACGGGATGCCGCGGACCATGCGGCTGAAGAAGCCGATGTTGAGTTCGCGGGAGGCCCGTGCGGCGTCGCTATGGGGGGGCAGCAGCTCCACGGCGATGCCTGCCGACCTCAGGCGAGCAAGTCCTTGCCCGGCCACCAACGGGTTGGGGTCGGTGGAGGCCACTACCACCTTGCCGATCTTGGCTGCGATCAAGGCATCACAGCAGGGCGGCGTGCGACCGTGGTGAGAGCAGGGTTCCAGTGTGACAAAGGCCATGGCACCTGCTGTGTCGTGACCGTTTTTCCGGGCATCTCGAAGCGCCACGATTTCGGCGTGTGGGCCGCCAGTTTCCTGTGTGTGTCCCAGTCCGATCGCCAGTCCATTTTCGGATTGAATCACGCAGCCAACCCGAGGGTTCGGGTTGGACAACCGGATCGAATTCAGAGCCAGCGCAAGTGCTCTGTCCATCGCCGGGCCACCAAGCAGGTCAGTCACCGCCAGCAAGCGGCATCTTGTGCAGCCGTGGTGGGCGCCGCATCTTTGGTTCCTCGTTGATCCAACGTGAGCGTGCCACAGGTGGTGTCCCCCGCTTGCGGACCTCCGGGCACGGCCTGCATTTGATAAGCGTTGGTTGCTGGAGCCGCGACAAAAGAGAAGGTATAGCTGGCACCAAGCTCGGCACGACATCCCAGCGCTGGTAGCTGCGCGGAGGTTACGGCAGTTGCACATCCCGTGCCGGTGGTGTTGTAGGCAAGGCATGTGGTGTAGTTGCGCTCCATCCACTGGGCCAGTTCCAGCATGCAGCCTGCAGCCACCGCACGGCGCGTTTTCAGAACGTGTGATTGGTAGGAAGGGTAGGCAATGGACGCGAGGATGCCCACGATGGCCACAACGATCATGAGTTCCATCAGTGTGAAGCCTCGCTGGCTCCCGACGGATGCGAGAGTGCTGATGCGACTGGGTTTCATGGGCAGTGTCCAGCGTTGAATGTGTGTGTCAGTGAGGCCATGGTATCAATCCCGAACGATTTCCCGCCAGGACAGTCGGCCCTTGAGCGAGCCTGGACCTGAGTTGGGGCCGCCACCGCCAGGGATATTGACGCGAACGTCGTCAACTATGCCCTCCGATCCACCGACGGCAAGGCGGTCGCCCACCAAGATCACCTCGCCCGGCATACCCACTCCCAGGTCGATGGATCCGATGTACGGCTCACCCGTCCCACCCGTCCCACCCGTCCCACCCGTCCCACCCGCGACATCATCGAGGAAATCACCGTTGTCGTTGACGTCAAAGAACGGAAAAGTGAGGCGAGCGCAAGTGAACGGATTGACGGCGTTCAGGAAGCCAATGCCACCTGATACACATTGATCGATCACCGGAATGATCGAGCTCCCGATCAATGTGGTTTCCGCAAGCGAGAACAGCCGCGAAGACGAAACCATTCTCTCGCCGGCGGCAGGGAGATCGATAAAACAACCCCTCTTGCTGGCCATGTCGCCTGCGGCGGATGCCTCGATCACCCGAACGGGTTTGCCAGCAAAGGTGGAGCTTGCAGATATGGTTCTTTGGACCAGATCGGATCGCACCGGCGCAGATAGCGTCGCGCTCTCGTCGATCACGCTGTACCAGGTCTGGGCGTCTGTGTTGGTGGGGTCTCCGGTCTGGAAGTAGCTGCCGGTGCCAAAAAACACAAAGCGTTTGGTGAAGTTGATGTCGGTCGACACGTTGTTGGTGGCCACGGTGATGGGGGCTGTGATCGGTTGG
Organism: Hydrogenophaga sp.; assembly: GCF_018780385.1. Classification (GTDB taxonomy): domain Bacteria; phylum Pseudomonadota; class Gammaproteobacteria; order Burkholderiales; family Burkholderiaceae_C; genus Hydrogenophaga. Next base: position 88,549 of record NZ_JADMJO010000033.1, read on the forward strand.
CGTTTTCCGGCCGAATCACTGGCCACAAAGATGGGTAGACCGCCGTTTGCGATGCTCCATGACGCTGTGGTTGAACTGGAAACATCAAACTTCCACAAGTTGCCCTTCAGATCGCCCGAGTAAATGACATCCACCAGGCCATCGTTGTTGGAGTCGAACAGGCCTGGAGTGGCCATCCCGTTGTCGCTGCCGGCGAGCGTGTCGAACTTGCGGATAACCGCACCTGTGGCGAGGTCGAGGATGTAGAGCACGGCACGACCATTGGTGCTGTTGTAGCCGTTGCCCACGATCACAACCCAGGTGCCGCCGTTCATGCGCGCAATGACGGGGCGGCCCAGCATGTACCCCAGGTCTCCATCCGTTGTTCCGTTGAATCTCTCCCATTTGATGTCCGTGGCGCTGAAGCTAGTGGGAGTCGAGACGTCGAGCGCAAACAGGCCTTTGCCACCGCGTCCCAGTGCGCTGACCAGATAGTTGCTGCTGAGGCTGGGAGCTTTGCTCGACACGGCGATATCTCCATCAACGTAGTACTCGTGGGCAACGTTGAAATTGGGATCCGCCAGGTTCTTGAGTCTGGGCATCACGCTGCTGGGAATGTGCGCGAAGAGTTCGGTGCCCGTTTTTGAGTCGAAGGCATGCAGCATGCCGTCATTGGCGCCCACATAGACCGTGTTCGTGTCCTTCACGAACACGGGAGAGGAATGGGAAATGTCACCGAGAACCGTCGTAGACGCACGGTCACGCAGTGCGCCGCCGTTCTGAATTTCCGATGTTCTTACCCCTGTGACGTAGTCGAACAGCGTTTCATTTCCGCTGAAGAGCGCTTTTTCAGTTGGGGACAAAGATCTCCAGGTGAAGATTTCCCCCTTGGTGCCCGAGTGGTAGTAAATTTTGCGCGCCGTTGCTGCCGGGATGCCTGCTGCAGCATTCCATAACGGGCTTGTACCGACACCCGCAGTGCTGACAGGATAGGCCGCAAGGTCACCGGACCATCGCATGCTGTTGAAGGTGGCCTGATACACCAGCGCATCGGTGGAGAGCACCGTGCTGTTGGCAATGATGTTGCCACCGCTTCCGCTGCTCTCGATGATGTTGTCGAAAGCGCGCTTCAATGCCTCGCGCAGTTTCAACGGGTTCTGCACCAGAAAGTAGGTGTCGGGCACGCCGTTGTTGTCTGCATCCCACTCCAGGCGCAGATTGGGTGCGTCGATGTTGTCCCGATTGATGAAGCCGCCGTACTTGGCGGCATACCACAACGGGTCGCGCAAAAGACTGGCGCTGCTGCCGTCGGGCGTGAACACATAGGGTTTGACGGGCGAGCTGATGGTGGGCAACGTGGAACACGCCGACGGTGGCGTGGCCACATCGCAGTAGCCTGGATCGCGCTGAACCGTGTCGAAAGGAACGTTGAGGAAGTAGCTCGGCGCGCTGCTCTCATCCCGGGCGACCAGGTACACGCCGTCCTTGGTGGTCCCGGAGATCACATAGCCCATCACCTGTTGAATGCCACCAGCCTGGTAGGTGGGCGTTACCGTCACCGACAAGGTGTTGTCCACATTGGCTTGCACCACGTACCTGGCGATGGCGTCCATGTCGTGGTCGCCGCCTTGTTCCACGTCTTCAAAGTTGATCAGGAACTCCGCGTAGTAACGACCACCATTGATACTGGTATCGAAGACGCTTTTCGTGTCTTTGGGGTCACTCGCGTTGGCGATGGTTTCGACAAAAAAGTCAACGATCTGGTTGGTGGGTTGATAGTCACCCTTCGCTGCCGAGATGCTCGATCCGGAAACCGATTTGGAAAAGGGCACGACGTTGATCGATTTGCCGTTGGGGAGCCAGGCTTCAATGCGTGGCAGCGGTGAACTCAGCGCCACCACGTAGGTGTCGATCGACTGCTTGTCCTTCAGGGTCGGACGCAGGTCGGTGGTCTTGGCATGGTAGGCCACCGAGGCCGAGTAGTAGCTGCCCTGCTTGGTCGGCTCCTCGGGCGCCAGGCCGCGGATGGAGCCCAACGAAGTGACGGTCTTGGCGGTGGGCGCTGCGTCGTAGCTGGACGCGAGAGCACTTGACTGTCCAATGAAGCGCAATCCTGTGATGTTGGATTCGACCGAAGTGATGGTGTTGCCGCGTGTGGAAACGTCGAGGCCTGTCAGATCTCCGGTGTAGCTGTTGAAGACGCTGCCAGGCACCGAGTCTGAGTCGAACGACGGGTTGATGTCCGAAATCGCCAGGAAGTTGGCCCGTGAGCAGTAGGGCGCATTGGCAGCGCTGGTGCTCTCATAGGGATCGTCCCAGGTCACGCTGCTCAGGCCGACCTGCGTGTCCATCGTGCTGGAAACGTTGAAACTGCTGGTGGGCGTCTTTGTACCCGAGAAGTATCGGGTAGCCTCGTACATCATTTCGGCGATCGGGTTGCCCCAGTCGACGAGCTGTCCTTCCGTGGCAGCCTTGGCCGAGTCCGCGTATGGACTGGATTTCCAGTACTCACCATTGCTGGTACTTTGGTTGAAGCCGCGGATGCGCAGCGCGTTGAACGTGTTGACGATCTTGGCGTCCACCAAAAACTGTCCGGTGTTTGGGTTGATTTCGTTGGCAAACGAAGACACCACTTTGCGCAAGCGCCCGCCCGACATGTGCTGGTCGTAACTGCCACCCAGCAAACCGAACAGCATGCTCTCGTTTTCACCGTATTCGTGGAGCAGTCCGAATGGCTTGTAAGTCTTGACAGTGCCGTTGACGTACTCCTTGCAGTCGGTCATGAATGTGCCGACGCAAACCTTGGCACGCACGGTGAAGTTCTGCTCTGCGCCCGTGCCTGTGGGGAACGCGCCCGATGCCAAGGTGTCGTGCAGGACAGGGCGTTCCTTGGACGCCCATTCATAGACACGCTTGTTGTCACCGACCTCGGTGCGGATGCGCAGGAGTGGTGGCAGGTTGCTGCAGTTGTTCAGGGTGGCGCAGCTCACATCCCGGTTGGCGGTCAGGTTGCCAAAGAAGTGCCGCTTGGTGGTGGCGGTCGGCTCACTAAGCGGCGTGTAGTCGCCGATCTTGTAGCCGTGGCTGCTGTGATACTCCTTGCCCCAGCTGTGGGCGTCCTGCGGGATGTAGCTGCGCCTGAGGACCGTTTCGGTGGTGGTATCCACATCACGCGTGCCACCGTAAAGCACCTTCTTCAATGCATCGATCCGGCTGGTGGTGATGTAGTTGAGCCAGTTGCCTGACCAGCGCCCGGGGCTGTCTCTGAAACTGCACACACCCGCTACCGCGGTTGCAACGGGCTGGAACAGCTCCTGGTTTTTGTCGGTGTTCGTAACGTACTGGTAGCAAAGCTTGGAGTCGTACAGGCCGTAGTATTCAATGCCGGGTTTGAAGTGGGTGTCCAGCGTGCCGTCACCGTTGATGTCACTGGCGTCGTTGTAAGCCTCGTAGAAGAACTTGTGATCCTTGCTGGCGACCAGCATGGTCATGGGGCGGGCACTGACCGTGGCACCCAAGGGCTTGGATGGCCAGATGAGGGCGCTGACGCTCAGATTGGTCGTGGCGATGGCCATCACGGCCAGCACCTTCAATCCCAGATTGCAACGTTCAAACGCATTCATGTTCTAACTCCCAAAAATTCAGTCCGTGCCGTACACCGACTGCAACATGACAGCGGCTCGGTCGTTCCCCGCATTGCTGCGAGCGGTGATGCGGTAACGTTTGCAGTTGGTGGCGGCGCTGGCGTTCTGGGCACACGGAAAGGTGTTGCCCAGGTATTCGATGAAGTACTGCGGGGTGACGCTCAAGGCGCCGCTTTCCACGGCGGTGGCTGTCTGCCAACCGGTGAAGGTGGCATCCTGCCAGCGCGGCGTGGCAGTGGACACCGGTGTGCTGCACACGCCCGCAGTGCAACCGCTCAGGGCCGCGGGCGTCGGAATCGTTGTCTGCACGATTCCCTCTGCCTCGCGCAGTGCCGCTTCGGCGGCTTGGAACGATACGCTTCTGTCAAAGGTGTGAGCGGTCATCTTCTCTTCGAGCGTGACCGTGCGCATGGCGCTGAGTCCCACCAGCGTCATGACGACGAGCAGGATGAGGGCAACGATCAAAGCCACACCGCTTTGGCGGCGGCGTGATGCTGGACATTGGCGGGACGGGTTGCGCATGGTTTTCATCACGACGATCGATTGCGCAGGTTCACCACATGGATGAGCTCGCGCGATACGGGCTGCTGGTTGGTGCCCAGCACGTTGACGGTTTCAAGCACGAGACGCATGCGCACGGCAATGACTTCGTTGGCCGCGGCGGTGGACCAATCGGTCGCGGCTGTGGCCACCGACCACGTTGTGTCCAGGTTGCTGGTCGCCTTGTTGCGGAACAGGTAGTCAATCTGCATGTCGACCACGCCTTCGGCAATTTCATCGAATGCGTCCAGCGGCCCACTCGATGGCGGCGGGCTGATGCGCCTGACGCGAAAGAGCGAACGCCCGCCCCGTCCGTTGTTCCCGACGTACCAGACGCCAACATTCAAGGGGGTGACGAACCCCCCTTCCTTGAAGGTCTTCCCGGTCCCAAGGCTCGTGCAGACCGTGGGGAAACCCAGACCCTTGCTGCAGTTGCCCGGGGCGGGACTGGAGACGCCCGTGTTGTGCACGATGGTCGTGTTGGTTCCCGGTGATGAGTTGGTGATCTGCAGCACGGCTGCGGAGTCCGGGTCGCACACCATCACGATCATGCCCTCTGCCAGGCCATGATTCACCGTGGCCATCTCAAGCGAGGCAGCCGTCGGGTTGTGGTTGGTGATGACGGGGCCATCCTGCTCGTCACTGCTGAACACCAGAATGGCGTCGGTGCCTGCGACGCGCTCGGTGGCCGCCGTTCCCGTGGCCACAATGCCGGTCGCTGCTTGAGTTTCATCAAATCCACGGACCGTGCCGGCTTCCAGGCTGGACGACCACTGCGTCGCCTTGTCATTGAGCACGTTGGCCACTTGCTGTGCTCCACAGGGGTTGCCGCCTGCCTGACGGATTTCCCGCGCCATCAACTCGAACGAAATACGTGCATTCTCTTGCAGTCGGCCGAGGTTCTCGTTTGTTCGAAAGGACTGCTGGTTCGATACAAAGACGCTGATCACTCCGCCGATGATGACCAGTCCCAACACCATGGCGATCATCAACTCGATCAAGGTGTAGCCAGTTTGCTTGCGCAGTCGCATCATCTGGGGCGCGGGGGAGGCGGAGGAAGTCATAGGCGGCTGGTGGTGGTTATGCGTTGCGCGGCCAGTCCGCCCGCGCGGCTGTCGTCCCAAGTGATCTGTACGGTACACAGGCCGCTCACATCGCAGTTGATGGCTGCGCATGTGGCATCCGTATCGCCCAGGCTGCGTTTGAGACTCACGATCCAATCCTTGCGATTGTTGTCGGCCAAAGTGGCGCCAGTGATGGATCCATCGCTGCAGACTGAGTCGATCACGCCTCCAGCGCCGACCGGCCCCGTGTTGTAGTTTTGCAAGATCGCGTTGGGTCGATCGGCGCGCATCGCGTCGAGCATGTAGTAGCTGAGCATCACGGCCTGACCCCGCGCATAACTGCTCTGATTGGTCTTGAGGGCGTTGGCCTGCAGACCTGCCATGCCGAGCAGTCCGAGTGCCAGTATGAGTACCGCGACGAGCACTTCAATCAGGCTCGCGCCTTGCTGAAGCCTTTTCCGTTTGGCTGATGGCTTGAGGTGAATGCTGTATTTCTTCATGACAGAGGGCATGTGGCGGCGACGCTGGATGGTGTAGTCGTGAATAGGCGGCCTGTAGTGCTGATGTCAACATCGCGAGCCCGAGCCGCGTTGGACAGTGCTCCCGAGGTGTTGCAGACGCGTATCCGACCGGACTGCGCCGTGCCGTTCATCAACTTGGGTTGGCCATCGGCAGCGTAGGAAACAAAGTCGTTCATGCCGGTGGGGCCTGCAAGCACAATGCCCGCCGCTGAAGCCGCGCCCGTGACCAAGATGACTTCGCCGGTGTCCACGGACGCGTCCGTACCCGCGCGAATGGGATCTGTGTACACGATCCAGCCTTGAGACCAGTTGCCTGCGGTGGTGCACTGTGTCCCGTTGCTGCTCTTGCAGACGGTGACCCTTGATCCCCGTCGAATGGCCTCGCTTCGGGCGGCAGACAAGGCACTCACAAGATCATTGGTTGTTGTGGTCAGCCGGCTGGAAGCGACGGCGGATTGGAAACTCGGCACTGCCACCGCCAACAGGATCGCCAAGATGACGACTCCGACCATCAGTTCGATCATGGTCACGCCGCGCTGGCGAAGCGGTGCACCGTTGGGTATGTGGGTAAGTGAATGTGTCACGCCGAGATTCTCAGCTTGATGCCCCGATTGACCTTGGACAGACGCCGAAGTGCGTCCTGCGCAGGACAGACGGTCGCTATGTGTGAAGCATTCTTTTTTTACGAAGGGAATACGTTCAACGTACTATTTTTGATCGGGCGGCGTGATTAGTTTTATGAGGCTACAAAGCCGAAAGAAACCATGAAGAATGATTGCTTTGTTGTTACATGTGTTCATTCCGCCTGGGTGGGCCTTCCCGCGGCGTGAAATTACTCACGGAGGCGCCACCGGCGCCCTTTCAACGCCGCACTTCGTCCACCAACGCCCGAAACTCGTCGATGTCCTCGAAGCTGCGGTACACGCTGGCAAAGCGCACATAAGCCACCTTGTCGAGCTTTTTGAGCTCGCGCATCACCATCTCGCCCAGGCGGTTGGCGGCCACCTCCCGGTTGCCCAGGTTGAGCAGCTTCTCTTCAATGCGCTCGATGGCTGCATCAACCTGCTCCGTGCTGACGGGGCGCTTGCGCAGCGCCAGGGAAAACGAAGCACGCAGCTTGTCCGGCGCGTAGTCCACCCGGCGACCGTCCTTCTTCACCACCGCCGGAAAACTGACCTCAGGCCGTTCGTAGGTGGTGAAGCGCTTCTCGCATTGGCCGCATTGGCGCCGGCGCCGAATGAAGTCCGCGTCTTCCGACACCCGGGTCTCGACAACCTGGGTTTCAAGGTGACCGCAGAAGGGGCATTTCATCGGGCCGGGCTCAGAGGGTCAGCGGTAGACGGGGAAGCGGGCGGTCAGGGCGTTGACCTTGGCACGCACTGCTTCGATGTTGGCCGCGTCGCGCGGGTTGTCGAGCACATCGGCGATCAGGTTGGCAGTGATGCGAGCTTCCTCGTCCTTGAAGCCGCGGGTGGTCATGGCCGGGGTGCCGATGCGCACGCCGCTGGTAACCATGGGTTTCTCGGGATCGTTGGGAATGGCGTTCTTGTTGATGGTCATGTGCGCACTGCCCAACACGGCTTCGGCTTCCTTGCCAGTGATGCCTTTGGCACGCAGATCGACCAGCATGACGTGGCTTTCGGTTCGCCCGCTGACGATGCGTAAACCGCGCAATGTCAGCGTTTCGGCGACGATGCGTGCATTTGTCAGCACTTGCTGCTGGTAGGTCTTGAATTCCGGTGCCAGTGCTTCCTTGAAGGCCACTGCCTTGGCGGCGATCACGTGCATCAGCGGGCCGCCTTGCAGGCCGGGGAAGATGGCGCTGTTGATGGCCTTTTCGTGTTGCGCCTTCATCAGGATGATGCCGCCGCGCGGACCACGCAGGCTTTTGTGGGTGGTGGAGGTGACCACGTCAGCGTGGGGCACCGGGTTGGGGTAGATGCCAGCCGCGATCAGGCCAGCGTAGTGGGCCATGTCGACCATGAAGATGGCGCCCACGTCCTTCGCGACCTTGGCGAAGCGCTCGAAATCGATGCGCAGGCTGTAGGCCGACGCGCCGGCGATGATGAGCTTGGGTTTTGTCTCGTGTGCCCTTCGCTCCATGGCGTCGTAGTCGATCTCTTCCTTGTCGTTGAGGCCGTAGGAGACCACGTTGAACCACTTGCCGCTCATGTTGAGCGCCATGCCGTGGGTGAGGTGGCCGCCTTCGGCCAGGCTCATGCCCATGATGGTGTCGCCGGGTTTGAGGAAGGCGAGGAAGACAGCTTCGTTGGCCGAGGCGCCGCAGTGGGGTTGCACGTTGGCCGCATCGGCACCAAAGATCTTCTTCACGCGGTCAATGGCCAGCTGCTCGGCAATGTCGACGAACTCGCAGCCACCGTAGTAGCGCTTGCCGGGGTAGCCCTCGGCGTATTTGTTCGTGAGTTGAGTGCCTTGAGCGGCCATCACCGCGGGCGAGGCGTAGTTCTCGCTGGCGATCAGCTCGATGTGATGTTCCTGGCGGGTGTTTTCGGCCTGAATGGCTGCGAACAGCTCGGGATCGGTTTGCTCGATGAGAATGGTGCGGTCGAACATGGCAGTCCTTCTAGAGGTGAATCCTTGTGCATTGACAAGGGCTGCCCAGGCGAACGGCTGAACACCCGCGCTGCATCAGCAGGGGTGGCACGCTTCCCAGTGGTTGTCCCGGCCGCAGATCGATGTTGGGTGTGATCGGGCAGGGGGGCCACGTCAGCGGCAGACCTCACGGATCAGATCGTGGGTTGCGCGCCTATCGCCAGTTGCGTACTCGGTGAGTTTAGCCGAGGGGCATGAGGCTCACCGCCCAATGCCATAAAACCCGGACGCTCAGGATTGCGCCAGAGGGGTCGTTTGCGGCGTGGTGGCAGGAGCCGCGGGGCCGGCCTCGAGTTCAGTGCCGGGTGCGACGACTGGGGCGGGAGTCGGGGCCGGCGCCACCACATTGGTGGGGCGTGCCTGCGGAATGTAGCGCTGCAGCGGCTTGCCCAGGGCCACGCTCTGGATGCGCATGTGCTCGGACATCACTTTGTCGATGTACCAGCCGCCATCGGAGGTGACCGCGCCCACATACAGGCGCAGGCCGCCTTCAACCGATCCTGCGCGCTTGATGCAGTCCTGCAGCACCCGCACGCCCACCCGCAGGTTGGACACCGGGTCGAAAGCGGCGAGCTGGCCACCGAAGTCTTCGTACTTGTCGGTGTGCACACGGGTCAACACCTGCATCAGTCCCTGAGCACCCACGGGGCTTTGGGCGAACGGATTGAAGCGGGACTCGACGGCCATGACGGCCAGAATCAGCGTGGGGTCCAATTTGGCTTTCTCGCCGATCTCGAACGCCTCGGCGACCAGAGCGCCCAGGGGCTCAGGCGCGACACGGTACTTGCGGCTGAGCCAATAGGTCACGTTGGCCTGCTGCTTGGGCAGATCCCCGATATGTGCCGCAGTCACGCGGTCGATGGCGGAAGGCTCCACGGCGATCAGGGGCTCTTCCAGGGCGGCTTCCTGGCGCTGCAGCAGCCAGCCCAGCAGTTGCTGTTCGGCGCTCTGGCGCAGGTCGGCCCGCGCGCTCAGCACGATCAGGCCCACGGCGAACAAGGTGCCCAGCAGGGCGACGCTGTTGCGCGTGATGTCGAGAAAGCCGCAGTAGGTGTCACCCAGCGTGGCTTTGAGGGATGCCACGACACCTGAGGTGCTCTTGTGTGGCGAGGTCGTGAAGGTTGTCATGTGTCGCTCCGGTCATGGCCGCCACCGATATGAGTCGGCTCGGCTGGGTGAGGTCGCCGTCGAAGGCTGGACAAATGGGTCTGGCGATCAACTTAGCCGGGGAGGGCAGCGTTCGGGGATTGCCTTGGAGGGCAAAGTTGGCGGATGTTAGGGGGTTATAAATACTCAGTCAATGTTTAAATGTCAATTCAAAGCTACTTTTGGTTATGAACAAACGGTTGCAATGACCGCTCAAGCGGTTCGCTAGCGGGAAACCCAGTGCCCGCAGGGCTTGCAGGCGCGAATAGCGAATTTAACCGTTCATCGGTTCAAGCCCACCTTTCACGTCGCAAAACGGGGTTTCGGGTCTCCTGAATAGGCTTGAGAGGCGTGATTGAAAAGCTTCATGGGCGATCCGACCGACTTGTCTTGCCGCAGGAGGGACCCGGGAGTACGCTTGGCGTGCCAGTCGTGATGACCGGCATCAGCCGACCCAGCGGTGTAGCCGCATGACGGCCCCCAACGGGAGCAATCTGTTGCTTCCAGGCTGGAGAGACATCAAACTCCCTCCGCCAAAACAGACGGCATGAGCATTCAAGCCCGCCGTCAACCCCGGCAGACCTCGTCTGTCGGGGTTTCTTGTTTCTGGGCTCCTTCGGTAGATGAAGTGCAACGCGACCTGAGTTCGGAGACACTGGCGCAATGCTTTTCGCCCACACCCCGCGCCCATGAGCAACCGCTCTTCCAGTCTCCCGTCCAACCCGTGGCTCAGACGTCTGATTTGGGCCGTTCTGGGTGTGATGTTGCTGTGGCTGGTCACATGGCTGGCGGTGCCCGCGCTCCTGAAATGGCAGCTGCAAAAGCAAGCCAGCCAAGCCTTGGGTCGCCATGTGACGGTGCAACGGGTGGATTTCCGGCCTTGGTCGCTGGAGCTGTCGGTGGAGGGAGTGCGCATGGCCACCGCCCAGGGCGATGGGGAGCAACTGTCGGTGGCCCGGCTCTATCTGAACGCCGAGCTGCAGTCGATCCTGCGGCTGGCGCCCGTGATCGATGCCTTGAAGATCGAGCAACCGCGTCTGGCAATGCGCCACCTGGGTGGCGGGCGCTACGACGTGGACGACATCGTGCAGCGTCTGCGTGTGCCGCCGTCAGATCCCGCGAGCGAACCCGCACGGTTTGCGCTGTTCAACATCGAGCTGGCCGGTGGCGAATTCACCTTGGTGGACGACACGGTGGGCGTGACCCACCAGTTGCGGGGTCTGGCGCTGAGCGTGCCGTTTCTGAGCAACCTGGCTTCGCGCCGCGAGGTGGTGACCGAGCCACGTCTGGCCTTCGAGCTCAACGGCAGCGCTTTTGATTCGCGTGCAGCCTCCACCCCGTTTGCCCCCGATCGCGAAACCGATGCCAGCCTGTCGATTCCTGCACTCGATCTGGCGCCCTATTTCCCTTACTGGCCCGCGGCCTGGACCCTCAAACCCGAGGCGGGGGTCCTGAATCTGAACCTGAAACTGGCCTTTGTGCAGCGCGACGTGCCGCAGGTGTGGCTCTCGGGCGATGTCGCGCTCACGGTGTTGAAACTGGTGGAACGTGCGCCAGGCGGTGGCGCAACGGGCGTTTTGTCGTGGGAGCGCCTGGACGTGAAACTCAACCGGGTCGAGCCGCTGGCGCGCAGGATGGATCTGGCGGCCATCGAACTGAAGGCGCCGAACCTGACCGTCTCGCGTGATGCCCACGGGCAACTCAACCTGGCCCGCCTGGCCAGCGGCTTCGGGTCGACAGCGCCACTGGTGCCGGCTGGGGCCCAGGCGCCAGCGGCGCCACCCGTGCCTTGGGAAATCCAGCTCGGCAGGTTGGATGTGGAGGGCGGACGCGTTCAATGGCGCGACGATGCAGTGAATCCCCGGACCGAGATGGCGCTGGATGCGTTGCGCTTGCAAACCAGCGGGCTGAGCTGGCCGGTGCGTGCGCCGATGCCTTTCGAGGTGTCGGCGCAACTCGACCAGACCACCATCAACGTGAAGGGCACCGCTACCGACGTCACTGCGCAAGCGGAGCTGTCTCTGGGAGACATTCCCCTGGAGCGTTTCGCTCCTTATATATCCAGCGCGCTCAAACCTGCCTTGCAAGGACGGCTGGGCGCTGAAGGTCGAGTCGAGTGGCAAGCCGCGCAGGGCGATCGGCCCATGGGCCTGCAATTGATGGCCGCCCGGATCGACCTCAACGAGTTGAAACTCGGGCCAACCCGGCAACCCCTGGCCAGCTTGAAGCGTTTGCTGATGGAAGACCTGCGGATCGATCTTGCCCAGCGCAGCGTCGACATGGGCAGCCTGACCCTCACCCAGCCCCAGTTGAGGGTGCAGCGGGAGGCCAATGGCAGCTGGATGTTCGAGCCCTGGCTGGTGGCGACAACCTCTCCAGTCAGCAGATCAACCGCAGGTCCCGCCGGGCAGGCGACCCCCTGGCGCGCAGGTCTGACCACCTTGCAAATCGCGGGTGGTTCGGTCGGATTTGTCGACCGCATGCCTGCGCGCCCGGTGACGCTGGCCATCTCCAATCTGCAACTGGACCTCAAGGGTCTTCGGCCGCTGGACGTGGACCAGAAAGACATGGCGTTGTCGGTCAAGGCCAGGGTGGGTGCTGGCCCGTCCAGCCAGGTTGCGCCTGGCCAGATCTCGGTGGCCGGTGCCTTGCGTCTGCCCGCGCCGGGGGGTGCGGGCATGCGGCTGGACGCCCGGGTCCAGGCCGAACGCCTGCCCGCGCACGCGCTGGAGCCTTACTTTGCCGATCGCCTCAACCTCGAGCTGCTGCGTGCCGACGCAAGCTACCGGGGGACGGTGAAAGCCAGCCTGCCCGGTGGCGCCCTGGCTCTCAACCTGCAGGGCGACGCCGCGCTGGATGAACTGGCTGCCAATACCTTGTCGCCCGCTGAAGATCTGTTGGCCTGGAAGTCGCTGCAGGTGCGCGGCCTGCAGCTTGCCCTGGTGCCCGGGCAGGCAACCAAGGTGGCGGTGCGCGAAACGGTGCTCACCGACTATTTCGCCCGCCTGATCATTGACGAGGCCGGCAAGATCAACCTGCAAGGCCTGTTCAACCCACCCGGGGAGGCACCCCGTGCCGAACAGGTGCCGCCGCAGACCACCGCGGCCGCCAGCGGGCCCGGGCCCGACATCCGCATGGGTCCGATCAGTCTGGTCAATGGCCGTGTGCGGTTTTCCGACCGCTTCATCAAGCCCAACTACACCGCCAATCTGAGCGAACTCACCGGAAGCCTGGGCGCTTTCTCCAACGCAAAACCGGCCGGCGCCGCACCGGAGCTGGCGGCTTTGTCCTTGCGCGGGCGCGCCGAGGGCACGGCCGCGCTGGAGATCGACGGCCAACTCAACCCGCTGGCGCAGCCGCTGGCACTCGACATCAAAGGCCGCGTGCGCAACCTGGAGTTGCCGCCGCTGTCGCCCTACACGGTGAAGTACGCCGGTTACGGCATCGAGCGCGGCAAGCTCAGCGTGGACGTGGCCTACAAGATCGATCCCGACGGCCGGCTCAGTGCGAGCAACCAGATCGTGCTCAACCAGCTCAGCTTTGGTGACCGCGTGGCCGGCAGTGAAGCGCCCAACCTGCCGGTGAAGCTGGCGGTGGCGTTGCTGGCTGATCGCAACGGCGTGATCGACATCAACCTGCCGGTGAGCGGTTCGATCAACGACCCCCAGTTCCGCTTGGCGCCGATCATCTTCAAGCTCATCTTCAACCTGATCGGCAAGGCCATCACCGCGCCGTTCTCGTTGATCGCCAGTGCGTTCGGCGGGGGTGCGGAGGCGCCCAGCCAGGTGGTGTTTGCGCCGGGCAGTGCGGTGCTGGCACCCGAAAACCAGCAGCGGCTGGAATCGGTGGCCAAAGCGTTGACCGACCGCCCCGCACTGCAGATCACGGTGGTGGGACACAGCGATCTGGAGGCCGAGCGCAGCGGCTACCAGCGCAGCCGGCTCGACGAACGCGTGCTGGCCGAGAAGCGCCGGGCCCTGGCGCGCGAGGGCAAGCCGATCCCCGACACGCTGGCGGTGTCTGCCGACGAATACCCGGCGCTGCTCAAAGAGGTGTACCGGCGCGCCGACATCCCCAAGCCGCGCAACCTGATCGGCATGGCCAAAGACATTGCGCAGCCCGAGATGGAGGCCTTGCTGCTGGCTTCGATACCGGTCACGCCCGACGCGCTGCGCGATCTCGCGGTGGCGCGTGGGCAGGCGGTGAAAGACTTTCTGGCCAGCCGGTCCCTGCCCGAGGACCGCATGTTTCTGGGCGCGCCGCAGCTGGCCCGCCAGGGCGATGACTGGCGGCCGCAAGCCGAACTGCGTCTGGCACCGCGCTGATCGAACCTCCGGCCAAGACCCGATCAGGTCCGTAAGGTGGCGCGCACTCGAACAGCGGCGACAATACGCGTTTGCCGCGCCGCTCTGGCGCGGCCTCTGTCTTGATTGAACTGACGCCTCCATGTCGCTGTTTTCCCTGCGCAAGTCTTCCTCATCCCCTCAAGCTTCCCTACCTGCCGTGAACACGCCCACCCCTTCCAAGTCCGCAGCTGCTGCGGCCCATCCCCTGGACGCCGTGACCGGTGGAGCGTTTTCCGCGCCCACCTCGGGCGAGCGCGCTGCGCGCATCCGCGAGTGGCTCGCCACGGAGCCGGGCCTGGAGCAGATGAACGAGGTCTACAAGGAGTTGTCCAACCGCGACCGCGGTGCAGCCAAGCCCCTGAAGGAAAAGCTCGACGAGCAGAAACGCTTGAAGTCGCAGGAGCAGATGGCGGTGGAGTGGGCGCAGAAAGCGCAGGCCCTGCTGGACCATTCGCGCCTGAACCTGGCCGACGCGCTGGCTTGGCAGCGCGATGCCGCCCGCGCGGGCGCGCCGCTCTCGCGTGAGCCTCTGGCCACGCTGCGCCAGGCGCTGGCCGAGCGCGTCAAAGCCATCGAAGACCTGCAACACCGTGTGCAGGTGGAGCGTGAGGCCGCGGTGTTGATCGCGCAACGCATCGAGGTGCTGTCCACCAAACCCTGGCGCGAAGCCCAGCACAGCGCCCAGACGTTGCAGGCCGATGTCGCCCAGTGGCAGGAGCAGGCCAGCGGCCTGGCGCAGGACCCGCAATGGGCCAGCGTGGACGTGAAGTTCCCGCCCATGCTTGACGCCTCGCGCAAGCAATTGCAACTGGTGTGGGACGCGTTCGAAGCGGCCCTGGCTCAGGCTGTGGCCGCAGACGCCGATGCGCAAGCGCCGCTGCCCGCCGTACCCGTGTGGGCCGACGAGCTGCGCGTGGCGCGCGGCGGCGAAGCCGCTGCCGTGGCCGAGAAGCCCGCGGTGGACACGCAAGCCCAGCAAGAGCGCCGCGCCCGCGTGAGCACCGAACTCGGCCATGCGCTGGATGTGCTGGAGCGCGAACTCGCCGAAGGCCATGGCAAGGCCACGCCCAAGGCCGCTGCCGACGTGCGCGCCGTGCTCAAGGCCAACGGTCGTTTCGTCAGCGCCGCGCTCGACGCACGCGCCCACGCGGCACTGAGCCAAGCCGGCGAACTTGAAGGCTGGCAGCGCTGGCGCGCCGACCAACTGCGCGAAGAACTCGTGGCCAAGGCCGAAGCCTTGCTGCAAGCGCCCGAAGGCCAGCGCCTTGGCGGCCGCAAGATGCAGGAGACCCTGCGCGGCCTGCGCGACCAATGGAAGACCACCGACCAGGGTGGCCAGCCCAACCACGCCTTGTGGAAGCGTTTTGACGAAGCCTGCACCGAGGCCCACAAGCTGGTGGAAGCCTGGCTGGTGCAGGTGCGCCAGCAGGCCGAAGCCCACAAGACACAGCGCCTGGCCATCATTGCCGAATTGAGGGCATGGACCGAAGCGCACGCTGGCAACACCGACTGGAAATCCCAGGTGCGCGCGCTGCACACGTTCTCGGAGCGCTGGCGCGAAGCCGGCCACATGAGTGAAAAGGCGTTTGCCGAAATGCAGCCGCAGTGGAAAGACGCCATGCACGCGGCCCACGCGGGCCTGGAAGCCGCGCAGGCCGAGAGCACGGCACGCCGCAAGGCACTGATTGAAGAAGCCACCGCGCTGGGCGCTGCGCCCATGTTGCGCATCGATGCGGTGAAGGCGCTGCAGCAGCGCTGGCAGGCCGAAGCGCATGCGGTCCCGCTGGAGCGCAAGCACGAGCAGAAACTCTGGGAAGCTTTCCGCCAGCCGATCGACGAGGCGTTCGCGCGCAAGAGCACCGAGCGCGAGAAGGCCACCACGTCGCTCAACGCGCATGACCAGCGCGTGCTCGACGCGTCGCGTGCGCTGGAGCAAGCCAGCGCGAGCGGCGATGCGCAGCGCATTCGCGCGGCCATGCACGAACTCGAGTCGGCGCTGGCCGGCCGGCCGCCTGCGGTCGAGTCCGCGCCCGTCGCCGTTGCCGCTGCTGAGAAAGCCGCGCCGAGCGAGTCCGTTGTGGAGCCTGCAGAGCCCGCGACCGAAGCGGTCGACGAAGCTGGCGAAGCCGATGAAGCCGAAGCGAGCGGCGCCGAGGTGGCCGCCCCGGCTGAACCGGTGGCGCCAGCCAAACCCGCTGCACCGCCCAAGAAGCTGGTGGCCATGCGCGGTGACGACCGTCCCGGCATGAAGAAGGCCGAACCCGCCGGCCGCGATGCGCGCGGTGGTCGCCCCGACTCGCGCCGCGACGGTGGTGCTGGTCGGCCAGATTCGCGTGGCCCCCGCGATGCCCGTGGCCCGGGTGCAGCAGCCCCGTGGCGCGACGAGCGCGAGCAGCGTGGCCCGCGTCTGGGCGACGCGGCGTTCCGCGCCCAGCGCCAAGCCATCGAATCGGCCGAGGCCAGCTTGCGCAAGCTCGCAGCGCAAGCCCACGGCGAAGTGCTCACGCAGCTCATGACGGCGTGGGAGAAGCGCGATGCCGAGCAGATGCCCACGGCCCAGGTGCTGGGCTCGCGCGTGAGCGCGGCCAGCCGCGGTGCGTGGTCAGCCGCCGTGTCCAAGGCCGCCGGCGCGTTGCCGGCTGAAACTTTGTTGCGCCTGGAGATGGCCGCAGAAGTGCCCACACCAGCCGAACACCTGAGCGAACGCCGCATGCTGCAACTGCAGTTGCTCACGCGCCGCCACGCGGCGGCACCGAGTGAAACCTGGGTTGAGGATGTGGCTGGCGTGCTCGCATCGCCGTTTGATGCGTCGGCTGCCCGCCGTCTTCAAACCGTGTTGAAGGTATTGCTCAAGCGCTGAATCCGTCGCCCACCAGCATGCAAAGGCCCATGCAGACTCAGTCTGCGCGGGCCTTTTTCATGGGGCGGGACGCAGGTCTGAAAAAGCCGTCGTACAGCACCACCAGCGCCGGAAACTCTTGCGCGAACCGGTCACGGCTCACGAAGTAGGCTTCGCACGTGACGGCAAAGAACTCGGCGGGGTCCTTGGCGGCGTAGTCGTCGAGCCAGGGGCGCTCGGCGCCGAAGCGTTCCGCCATGGTCACGGCTTCCCGGAAATCGTCGAACGCGACCTGCATGGTCTGGCGCCACAAGCTTCTCGCCTCAGTGCTACTGCGTGTGTCCATGAACTCCTTGGGCAAGGGCGGTGCGCCGTCCGGATGCTCGCCGAGCGAGATGCCGCGCATGTCCATCTTGTGCACGAACTCGTGGATCACGACATTGCTGCCGCTCTCGGCCGCCACGCTTGCATGAGCGACTTCTTCCCAGCTCAGCATCAGCGGGCCGCGGTCCATGGCTTCACCGGCCAGCACTTCGTCGTAGTGGTGCACCACGCCAGCCCCGTCGGTGGTCTTGCGCCGTGCCACGACGGCACCGGGCTGCACCACGATGCCGACGAAATCGCCGTACCAGTCGAGCAGCTTCAGCGGATCACGCACTGCTTCGCCGGATGTGCCGTGCATGTGCAGCAGCGGCAGGCAGGCTTGCGCTGCGATGGCGAGGGCCATCGCATCGGTGAGGGCAAGCCCATTGGCACCGTGGAACTCTTTCTCAACCAGGAAGTGGGTGCACAGCAGGCGCAGGCGCGCGCGCTCTTCGCGGTCGAGCACCGACAGAAACGGGTGGGCGGCGAGGGTGGATTGCCAGAGCGCGTCGGGCACCGGTGTCGGCTGGCGCAGCGAGCGCGGCAGCAGGCGCTGGAGCAGAGCGATCATCACAGCGGCAGTGGGATGCGGCGCAGCCCCCGGGCGTCGAGTCGCAGCACCTCTGCGCGTGGCGGTTGAGCGGCGGCATCCCAGTCGCTGAGCACCACGCGCTGCAGGCCGTCGCCCAGAGCGTGTTCGGCCGGGCGGTGGGTGTGGCCGTGAATCAGGGTGTGGGCGCCGGCGGCCAGCAGGGAGTCACGTGCTGCGGTGGTGTCCACATCGGCCCACAGGCTGGGATCGCCCGCGGTGCTGCGTTTGCGCGCCTCGCTCTGCTCGCGCAGACCGCGGGCTATTGCCGTGCGTTCGGCCAAAGGGCGGGCCAGGAACTCGCGCTGCCACGCCGTCTGACGAACCTGCTTGCGAAAACGCATGTAGTCGGTGTCTGCCAGGCACAACGCGTCACCGTGGCTGAGCAGCCAGTGCTGGCCCAGGAAGTCGAGTGCGGTCGGATCGCTCAATCCCTGCATGCCGCAGGCCTTGAGGCCTTCGGCACCCAGCAGGAAATCGCGGTTGCCGGCCATGAAATACACGGGGGTGTGCAGGCTGAAAGCCTTGAGGGCATCGGCGCAAGCGCGCCAGAAGGTCTGGTCGGTGGAGGCGCTTGAATCAAGCACGTCGTCACCCACCCATACCTCGAACAGGTCGCCCAGGATGAAGAGGGCGTCGGCCTGTTCATGCGCGGGGCGCTGCAGAAAAGCGCGCCAGACCTCAAAGGTCTTCGGCTCGCCAGGCTGCAGGTGCAGGTCTGAAATGAACTCGACCGCTTGCCAGTGCGCGGGTGCGCGCAGCTGGGCAGAGCGGTCGGGAGAGGGGGCGGACATCAGGCCAGGGGCTGCCAGGGGCAACGCCCCCGGGGTCACAGAGCGATGGCTTTTTCGATCACCACATCGTCCTTCGGCACGTCGTCGTGGAAGCCCTTGCGGCCGGTGGGCAGCCCTTCGATCTTCTTGACGATCTCAGCGCCCGAAACCACCTTGCCAAACACGGCATAACCCCAACCCTGCGCGCTGGGCGCGGTGTGGTTGAGGAAACCGTTGTTGGACACGTTGATGAAGAACTGCGCGGTGGCCGAGTGCGGGTCGCTGGTGCGCGCCATGGCCAGGGTGTAGGTGTCGTTCTTCAGGCCGTTGGTGGCCTCGTTGGCGATCGGCGCGTCGGTCGGCTTCTGGGTCATGCCGGGTTCGAAGCCGCCGCCTTGCACCATGAAACCGGGGATGACGCGGTGGAACACGGTGTTGTTGTAGTGGCCCTTGTTCACGTAGGCCAGGAAGTTGGCGGCGGACAGGGGGGCTTTTTCAGCGTCGAGTTCGATCGTGATGACACCGTGACCGGTGATGTGCAGTTCGACTTGGGGGTTGGCCATGGTCATTTCTCCAGGGTGGCTTTGAGGATGGTGATGGGGGTTTTGGGTACGTCGGAGGGAAACGGGCCACCGGAGCCGGTCGGGGTTTCCTTGATCTTGTTGACCACGTCCATGCCCGAGACGACTTTGCCGAACACGGTGTAGCCGTAGAGCTCGCCGGCGTTGAGCAGGCTCGCGCGCGGCACGTCTTTGTAGATCTTGCCGCGGTACTCGAACTGGGGCACCGGGTCGCCGGGGGGAATCGGGGTGGGATCGAGGAAGGCGTTGTCCTGGACGTTGATGAAGAACTGTGACGATGCAGACTGCGGGTCGTTGGTGCGTGCCATCGCCACCGTGCCGACCGTGTTGCGCGGGCCGCCACGCTGCAGCGCAGCCTGGCCTTCATGCGCCACGGGCGCGCGGGTGGACTTTTGTTTGTAGCTGGCGTCAAAGCCACCACCCTGCACCATGAAGTTGCTGATCACGCGATGAAACACCGTGCCGTCGTAGTGCTTGTCCTTCACGTACTGAAGGAAATTCTCGACCGTCTTGGGGGCCTTGTCAGGGTAGAGCTCCAGCACGATGTCACCCATGGAGGTTGTGAGCTTCACGCGGGGTGCTGCGTTTTGAGCCAGGGAGGGCAACCAGGCCAAGGAAGCTGCCACGGCGAGGGCGCCGAGCACTCCACGGCGCAGCGGCTTGGGGGCTTGCATTGTCATCAGAGGGTTCCTTCGAAAAAGATGGTCCAGCGGTCGCTTTCGCGGATCCAGTACTGGCGCTTGGTCACGCCGCGGCTCTGGCCGGCGGCGACCTCGCCGAACGTAACGATGCGGGTGTCCTCGGTGTCGTTCCAGCGCAGGACCGACAGGTCCTTGATCGCCAATTCGCGCGGACCCGTGGTGCGCAGTTCGCCTTCCACCTTGGGCCACCATTGAGCCAGATCGCGCCCCTGGGTCGAGAAGCGGGTTGAATAAAACCCTTTGAGCTCGGTCAGATTGCCTTCGCTCCGGCTGCGGCGCCAGGCCTCCAGCACGCTTTCGAACTGCTCGCGGTCGCTGCTCAGAGCGTCGGGTTGGACCCACTGCAATCCGGGTGCAATGACCACCGGTGTGGTGCGAATCTGCACCGTGGCGAGCACGCGCTCGAGGTCCGGGTTGGACAGCACGACACACCCGTCCGACGCCTGTGGGGCACGCACGAACTGGTCGCTGGGCGTGCCGTGCAGCCAGATGCCGCTACCGGTCTTGCCACGCTGCACGTCGAGCGGGTTGGGGTAGTTGATGGGCAGGGCGCCCACGCCGTAGAGGTCGGGCAGATCGGCCGGGTTCAGGCTGCTGGTGATGTAGTACACGCCCAGCGGCGTGCGCTTGTCGCCCTCGACGGCCTTTTCAATGCCGGACAGGCCCACCGAGATGTAGAAGTCCGCGACCAGCCGCAGCCTGGGCTGGCGGTCAGCATCGGGGCTGGAGCGCGCCGGGTTGAGATTTTCGAACAGGTACAAGCGCGAGCGCGATGCGTCGATGGCAATGGCGTGGCGGCTCTGAGGTGCGAGCGTGAGGAACTGGGAGGGAATGCTGCCTTCGGGCGGACGCTCGGTGAGTGCCAGCAAGCGGCGGCGCGACTCTTCGCGCAGCGTGGACAGCTGTTGGCTGGCGGCCAGGGCCTTGGTGTCGGGCACGTCACCGAGCTGGCGCACGGGCCGGGCCTGCAGGCTCAGCAGGTCGCCGTGCACCAGGTGGGCCAGCTGAAAGTTGGGGTGGTCCTTGACCAGTTTGTCGGCAAGCGCGAGCGCCTCGCGGTGCTGGCCCTGGCTGATCAGTTGGTAAATCCCGATCAGGCGCGCTTCGGCCTGCCCCAGCATCGGCTTGACGGCATCGAATCGGGCAGGGGTCAGGCTGGTTGTCTGCAGGCCCGAGGGATTGACCGGCAACTGGCTGCGCGCCGCGTCTTGAACGTGGGCCATGGCCTGGTTGAGCAGCGAGGGCTCGGTGGTGTCGAGGGATGTGACTGGACCAGGGCTGTTGGCCCGTGACACGTCTTGCCGGCCGGCGTTGATGAGCACGACCAGCAACACGCAGCCCGCCAGCGCGCCCAACCCCCAGGCGGCGCGTCGGCTCATGCCCGCTCCTTGTCCCAGCAGACCCGCGGGCACACTGGCATGACCGCGTTGACCCATCCTCCGACCGGCCATCAAGAGCCCGTGGATTCGCGCACGATCAGCCAGCGGTTGCCGCTCTTGACCATATCGAGCGTTTTGCGGCTGGTGACGTTGAGGGTATCGGAGGTGTAGTCCTGGCGAAACCGGGCGGTGGCCTTGTCAGCGTTGACCGTGACCTCCAGATCGCTCACGTCCACCCCGATGCGGGTGCGAGGTTCGATGCGGGCACGGCGATCCGACTCCCAGGCCTTGCGGGCCTGGCCGCCGGGTGGAGCGAAGCTGCTGGCGTAGGCGCCAAGGTAGCCGCTCATGTCCTTGGAGGACCATGCGCCAGCCCAGGCGCGCACGGCCGCCTCGACTTCACGCTGGGCATCGGCCGCCACTGCGGGCGCAGGCGGTGCGGCGGCGGGGGCCGCAGCGGGGCTGGCCGGTTTGGTGACCGCCACCACGGGCGCCGGGCTGGTCGGTTTGGCCGCTGCCGGAGCGCTGGCAGGTGCCGCAGCCACCGAAGCCGCCGCAGCACCCGAGCGGGTGTCGGCGGCAAACAGGTTGCGGATCAGGCTGAGCTTGGGGGCCACCGCCGGGTTGGTGCCGTCAAGTTGCAGCGCCTTGCTGTAGGCCTGGCTGGCAAGTTTGGCGTACACATCGCCCAGGTTCTCGTGGGCGGTGGCGTAGCTCGGGTTGGTGCGGATCGCCATCTCGAGCGCGGCGCGCGCCTTGTCGAACTGGCTCTGGCCGGCGTAGAGCACGGCGAGGTTGTTGTAAGGCTCGGGCAGTTCGGGGAAGTCTTCGGTGAGCTTGCTGAAGGTGGTGATCGCGTCTTGTGTCTTGCCGCTCTCGGTGAGGATCACGCCCTTGAGGAAGCGCATCTGCGGATCGCGCGCCTTGCCCACCAGGTACTGATCGGCCTTGGACAGAGCCTCGGCCAGTTGGCCACTGCGCAACAGGCGGTTGACTTCGGCGTACTCCTCGTTCTGCGCCATGGCCATCGACGTGCCCAGACCGATCGCCACAGCCACTGCCAGGCAGCGCAAACGCGAGGCCATGCCGGAGCGAACCACGAAGGGAGAGGTACCACGCAGGGTGGTTTGAAGATTCACAGGGTGGGACATGGGACCTCGGAGAGCGAACCTGGGCCACCGAAAGTCGGTTGCATCCAGCGACACGTTGATCGAAGGCCCGATGTTGCATGGCACGCAGCATCGGGCTGGATATACTGGCGCATTGTATCTGAGGGGTCTGTTTCTCATGGCTGATCCAGACCGCCAGCAGCACCCCGCGTGGCCTGTGTGACACAGGTCGGCCGCACCAGTTGCCGCGTCAGGTTTTCCACCCCGTTTCGCCGCGCAGAACCCGTGCCCGCTTTCCCGACATGACCCTGAAAATCCACAACACGCTCACGCGCCGCCTGGAGGACTTCCAGCCCATCGAACCCGGTCATGTGCGCATGTACGTCTGCGGCATGACGATCTACGACCTGTGCCACATCGGCCACGCCCGCATGATGATGGCGTTTGACGTGGTGCAGCGCTGGCTGAAGGTGAGCGGCTACCGCGTGACCTACGTGCGCAACATCACCGACATCGACGACAAGATCATCAAACGCGCGGTCGAGCGCGGCATCACGCTGCGCGCCCTCACCGACGAGATGACCGCCGCCATGCACCAGGACATCGGCCTGCTGGGCATCGAACCCCCGAGTCTGGAGCCGCGCGCCACCGAGTACGTGCCGCAGATGCTTTCGCTGATCGACACGCTGCAGCAGAAGGGTCTGGCCTACCAGGCCGACAACGGCGACGTGAACTTCGCGGTGCGCAAGTTCGAGGGCTACGGCAAGCTCTCCGGCAAGTCGCTCGACGATCTGCGTGCCGGCGAGCGCGTGGCCGTGGCCAGCGACAAGAACGACCCGCTGGACTTCGTGCTCTGGAAATCGGCCAAACCCGACGAGCCGGCCGAAGCTCAATGGGCCAGCGCTTACGGTGCGGGTCGCCCGGGCTGGCACATTGAATGCTCGGCCATGAGCTGCGCCACGCTGGGCGAGACCTTCGACATCCACGGCGGTGGCGCCGACCTGCAGTTTCCGCACCACGAAAACGAGATCGCCCAAAGCGAAGGCGCCACCGGCCAACCCCTGGCGCGCTTCTGGATGCACAACGGATTCGTGCGGGTGGACAACGAGAAGATGTCCAAGAGCCTGGGCAACTTCTTCACCATCCGCGAGGTGCTGGCCAAGTACGACCCCGAAACGGTGCGCTTCTTCATCCTGCGAGCGCACTACCGCAGCGCGCTGAACTACAGCGATGTTCACCTGGACGACGCCCGTGGCGCGCTCAAACGGCTTTACACCGCGTTGTCGCTGGTGCCGGCCGCGCCCAGGACCCAGATCGACTGGAGCCAACCGCACGCGCAGCGTTTTCGCGCCGCGATGGACGAGGATTTCGGTACGCCCGAGGCGGTGGCCGTGCTGTTCGAGTTGGCCGGTGAGGTCAACCGCGGCAAGGACCCCGCGGTGGCGGGTTTGCTGAAAGCACTGGGCGGCACCTTGGGTCTGCTGCAGGCCGATCCTGCGACCTACCTGCAGGGCGGGGCAGGGTCGACCGACGGTCTGGATGAAGCAAGCATTGCCACGCAGATTGCCGCGCGCGTTGCCGCCAAGCAAGCCAAAGACTTCGCCGAGGCCGATCGCATCCGCAAGGTCTTGCTGGAGCAGGGCGTCGTGCTGAAGGACAGTCCTGCCGGCACCACCTGGGAACGCGCCTGATGGCCACGACCATCCTGCCCGACGTGGGCCCCGATGCGCCCGACTACTGGTTGGAGGCCTGCCGCCACCTCATGAAGCGCGACCGCGTGATGAAGAAGCTCATCCCGCAGCACGGCGGCGTGAGCTTGCAGTCGCGCGGGGATGCGTTCGTGACGCTGGCGCGCAGCATCGTGGGACAGCAGATCTCGGTGAAGGCGGCGCAGTCGGTCTGGGACCGGTTTGCCGTGCTGCCCAAGAAGATGGTGCCCGCCCAGGTGCTCAAGCTCAAGGTCGACGACATGCGCGCGGCCGGCTTGTCGGCCCGCAAGGTCGAGTACCTGGTGGACCTGGCGCTGCACTTTGCCAATGACCAGGTGCACGTGAAAGCTTGGGCGGAGATGGACGACGAGGCCATCATTGCCGAGCTGGTGGCCATCCGCGGCATTGGCCGCTGGACGGCCGAGATGTTCCTCATCTTCCACCTCATGCGGCCCAACGTACTACCGCTGGACGACATTGGTCTGCAGAACGGCATCAGCCGCTGTTACTTTTCGGGGGAACCGGTGAGCCGCAGTGAAATCCGCGAAGTGGCGAGTTCATGGGCCCCTTTCAGCAGCGTCGCGACTTGGTATATTTGGCGCTCTCTCGACCCGGCCCCGGTCGCTTACTGAACCCGATACGTCGTTGACACCCGCGCCCGATGCATTCGGGCCGTGGCCCGATGTCCTGATGACAGGACACTGGCTTCGCACCACAAGACCACAGGAGTCCACCTTGGCCAAAAAGAACTTTCTCGACTTCGAGCTGCCCATTGCCGAACTCGAAACCAAGATCGAGGAACTGCGCTACGTGCAGACGGAATCCGCAGTCGACATCTCCGAAGAAATCGAACAGCTCGCCGGCAAAAGCCTGCAGCTCACCAAAGACATCTACAGCAGCCTCACGCCGTGGCAGATCACCAAGATCGCGCGCCACGCCGACCGGCCCTACACGCTGGACTATGTGCGCGAGATTTTCACGCACTTCGTCGAGCTGCACGGCGACCGCCATTTCTCCGACGACCTGAGCATCGTCGGCGGCCTGGCCCGCTTCAATGGCCAGCCCTGCATGGTGCTGGGCCATCAGAAAGGCCGCGACACGAAAGAGCGTGGCCTGCGCAACTTCGGCATGACCAAACCCGAGGGCTACCGCAAGGCGCTGCGCCTGATGAAGCTGGCCGAAAAATTCCGCCTGCCGGTCTTCACCTTTGTCGACACGCCCGGCGCGTACCCCGGCATCGACGCCGAAGAGCGCGGTCAGTCCGAAGCCATCGGCCGCAACATCTTCGAGATGGCGCAGCTCGAGGTGCCCATCATCTCCACCATCATTGGCGAAGGTGGCTCGGGCGGCGCACTGGCCATTTCCGTGGCCGACCAGGTGCTCATGCTGCAGTACTCGGTGTACTCGGTGATCAGCCCGGAAGGCTGCGCCTCCATCCTCTGGAAAACGAGCGACCGCGCCAGCGATGCGGCCGATGCGCTGGGGATCACCGCGCACCGCCTCAAGGCGCTGGGCCTGGTCGACAAGATCGTCAACGAGCCGGTGGGCGGTGCACACCGCGACCACAAGCAGATGGCGGCTTTCCTCAAGCGCGCGCTGGGCGATGCGTGGCGCCAGGTGACCGACCTCAAGGTCAAGGAACTGGTGGACCGCCGCTATGCGCGCCTCAACAGCTATGGCCGCTACACCGACACCAAGGCCGACAGCAAGACCGACGCCAAGAGCGACAAGCGCTGACGTGACCCGCAGCACCGCACCCGCCAACCCCTGCGAGCAGGCGTTGGCACGATGGTGCGAACGCTGCGCTCCCAAGCTGATGAAGGTGGCGGTGGCCTACAGCGCCGGCGCCGATTCCACCGCCTTGCTGCTCGCTGCGCACCAACGGTGGCCCGCCCATGTGGTGGCACTGCATGTGCACCACGGCCTGCAGGCAGCGGGCGACGACTTTGAGCGTCACGCCCGCCAGTTTTGCACGCAGCACGGCATTGCACTGCAAGTGGAGCATGTGCAGGCCGCGCACGAGCCCGGACAGAGCCCGGAAGACGCGGCGCGCCTGGCCCGGTATGCCGCGCTGGCGCGCATGGCCCGGGACGCCCGCGCCGATGGCGTGCTGCTCGGACAACACGCCGACGACCAGGCCGAGACACTGCTGCTCGCGCTGAGCCGCGGCGCAGGGCTGCCAGGAATGGCCTCCATGCCCGAACACTTCGAGCGCGCGGGCATGCGCTTCGGTCGGCCCTTGCTTGACGTGTCGGCCAGCGACTTGCGTGCGTGGTTGCTGGCGCAAGGACACGCCTTCATGGACGACCCCAGCAACACCGACACGCGCTTCACCCGCAACCGCATCCGTGCCCTGCTGATGCCCGCGTGGGAAGCCTGCTTTCCAGGATTTCGGCCCATGCTGGCGCGCAGTGCCCGCCACGCAGCGCAAGCACAGCGCTTGCTTGATGAGCTTGCTGCTCTGGATTTGTCGCACACCGGCATGCCACCGCAGATCGCGCGCTTGCAATCGCTCTCGCGCGATCGTCAGGCCAACGCGCTGCGCCACTGGCTGCGCACGAGCGCCGGTGTGGCCGCGGCCACCGCGCAGCTGGACGAGCTGCTCGATCAGATCGCAGACTGCAACACGCGTGGCCACCGCATCCACATCAAGGTGGGTCCGGGCCATGTGGAGCGCATCGGAGTGAGTCTCGGGTACACCCCCGCCCTATAATTGCGGGCTTTGCCCGGCGGCGCAGCCGGCGCTTCCAACCCAACCAATCCAACCCGATGGCCTTGATAGTTCACAAGTACGGCGGCACCTCCATGGGGTCGACCGAGCGCATCCGCAACGTCGCCAAACGCGTGGCCAAGTGGCACCGCGCCGGTCACCAGTTGGTCGTCGTGCCCAGTGCCATGAGCGGCGAGACCAACCGCCTGCTCGGTCTGGCCAAGGAACTCGCACCGAGCAAGGCCACCACCGCCTACAGCCGCGAACTCGACATGCTGGCCTCCACCGGCGAGCAGGCTTCTTCGGCCCTGCTGGCCATCGCGCTGCAGGCCGAGGGTCTGGAGTCGGTGAGTTACGCCGGCTGGCAGGTGCCCATCAAGACCAACAGCGCTTTCACCAAGGCCCGCATCGAGTCGATTGACGATGTGCGTATCCGCGCCGACCTCACGGCTGGCAAGGTCGTCATCGTCACCGGTTTCCAGGGCATCGATCCCGAAGGCCACATCACCACGCTGGGCCGTGGTGGCAGCGACACCTCGGCCGTGGCCGTGGCGGCCGCACTCAAGGCAGCCGAGTGCCTGATCTACACCGACGTGGATGGCGTCTACACCACCGACCCGCGCGTGGTGCCCGAAGCGCGCCGCCTCAAGCGAGTGAGCTTTGAAGAGATGCTGGAGATGGCCAGCATGGGCAGCAAGGTGCTGCAGATCCGTTCGGTGGAATTTGCTGGCAAGTACAAGGTGCCTTTGCGCGTGCTCTCCAGCTTCACGCCCTGGGACATCGACCTGAATGAAGAAGCCGCCTCCGGCACCCTGATCACTTTTGAGGAAGAAGAAACCATGGAACAAGCCGTCGTTTCCGGCATCGCGTTCAACCGCGACGAAGCCAAGATCTCCGTGCTCGGCGTGCCCGACACCCCCGGCATCGCCTACCAGATTCTGGGGGCGGTGGCCGACGCCAACATCGAAGTCGACGTGATCATCCAGAACCTGAGCAAGGACGGCAAGACCGACTTCAGTTTCACGGTGCACCGCAACGATTTCCAGAAGACCATGGACCTGCTCAAGGCCAAGGTCGTGCCCGCACTGGGTGCCGCCGAGGTGGTGGGCGATGCGCGCATCTGCAAGGTCAGCATCGTGGGCATCGGCATGCGCAGCCATGTGGGCGTGGCCAGCCGCATGTTCAAGTGCCTGAGCACCGAGGGCATCAACATCCAGATGATCTCCACGTCCGAGATCAAGACCTCGGTGGTGATCGACGAGAAATACATGGAACTCGCCGTGCGTTCGCTGCACCGCGAATTCGACCTTGACCAGACCGCGGACACCATCACCGGCTGATGCCTCGGCCCAGAGGGAAGGCCAGGTGAGTTGAGGCATAATACGCAGCTTCCGGAGCGATGACCGAGTGGCCGAAGGTGCTCCCCTGCTAAGGGAGTATGGGGTGTAGAGCCTCATCGAGGGTTCGAATCCCTCTCGCTCCGCCAGACACCAAGCCCCACCGCCATTGGCTGTGGGGCTTTTTCACGTCCGGCCCAGGCCACGTGCCGCTGTATGACCGCCAAGCAAGGACCCCTGCGATGACCGCTTCCCTCGCGCCCGCCGACCAGATGCAGCTGGCCGTGCACTTCCATTCGCAAGGCCAGCTCGACAGCGCCCGGACGTTGTACGAGGGTGTGCTGCGCCAGATTCCCAACGACTTCGGCGTGCGTTACCACCTGGGGCTGCTCGAGTCGCAGGCTGGTGATGTGGAGCGCGCTGCGGTTCACTTCGGCCGTGCGGCGCAGGCCAACCCGCACAACGCCGACGCACAGAACAACCTGGCGTTCACCTTGCAGCAACTGGGCCGAGAAGCCGAGGCGCTGGTGGCCTACGAGCAGGCGCAGGCGCTGCGGCCTGACGATGCCGACATCGCGATCAACCTGGGCCTGTTGCACAAGCAGTTGCAGCAACTGCCGCAGGCCCTGGCCTGCCTTGAGCGCGCGCTGCAGGCGCATCCGCGGCATGTCGCGCTGCTGTGCAACCGGGGCAACGTGTTGCAGCTGCTGGGTCGGCAGACCGATGCGCTGGCCAGCTACGAGCAGGCGCTGGCGGTGGAACCCGACAACCCGGTGGTGCTGTGCAACTTCAGCAACGCACTGGGCGAACTGGCACGCTACGAAGAAGCCCTGGCCAGCGCCGAGCGAGCCACCCGTGCCCACCCCGCACACGCCCAGGCCTGGGTCGAGCGGGGCGGTGCGCTCAAGCTGCTGGACCGCACGGACGAGGCGGTGGCGAGTTTCGAGAGAGCCCTCGCGCTTCAGCCCGACATGGTGCAGGCCCACACCAGCCTGGCGGCCACCGTGCTCAGCGACAGCGTGGACACGCCACGCGTGATCGAGACCGGGCGCAGGAGCCTCGCGGTGTACTTGCAAACCACGTGGCAGTCGCCCCGGCTTCGACACACGGGTGTGAGCTTCAGCACCTTCAAGCTCAAGCACGATGTGCAACAGGCGCGCTGGCTGCAGCAGCACGGTCATGACGTGCCGGGCCTGGCCGGCTTCCTCAAGACCGGCGAGGCCTTGTTGAAACAGGTGCAGGACGCCGCAACGACCCGTGCCGTGCGTGTCTCCCCCGTCGAGCTCGCACGCATGCAGGCGTATCTCGGCGCCAGCTGGTTGCACGCCATGCCGTCGATGCCCGATGTGCTCAACCCGGACAACGACTGGCGCGCGCTCGAAGAGGCCTACCTGGCCGGCACGCCCGAGATTTTGACCATTGACAACTTCCTCACGGAGACCGCGCTCAAGGCCTTCCAGGATTTCGCGCACGCCTCGCGCGTGTGGCACGGCGAGTACGCCAACAGCTACCTGGGCGCCTTCGCCAACCGCGGTTTCAACAGCCCGCTGCACCTGCAACTGGCCCGCGAGCTCAAGCAACGCATGCCCCGCGTGTTCCAGGACTACCTGCTCACGCAGCTATGGGGCTTCAAGTACGAGCCCGCGGTCACGCGCGGCATCAACGTGCACGCCGATTTCGCCAAGGTCAACCTGAACTTCTGGATTGCCCCCAGCGAACACAACCTCGACCCCGACAGTGGTGGGCTGAAGGTGTACGACGCGCCCGCACCCGAAGACTGGACCTTCGAGCAATACAACATCGACAGCACGCGGATCTACAGCTTCCTGCAGCAACACGAGGCGAAGTGCGTCACCGTGCCGCACCGCTGCAACCGTGCCGTGCTGTTCAACTCGGCGCTGTTTCACGAAACGGACACCATCCGTTTTGTCGACAGCTACGAGAGCCGCCGCGTCAACATGACTTACCTCTTTGGCCGACAGTTGCGCTGAATGGCCTTGACCACCCCTCCTGCCGCGGCCTTGAGCCGCTTCGCATTCGCCACCCTGTTGCTCATCGCCCTGATGATGGGCGCCAACCATGTGGCGGCCCGTCTGGCCTTCGACAATGGTGTGAGTGTGGCCACCGCGGTGGTGTTCCGCAGCGGTGTCACGGCCCTGGTGGTCGGCTTGCTTCTGCTGCTGTACCGCGTGCCGGTGCGTCTGCAGGCGCGCCACCGCAAGGCCCTGGTCTCCATCGGTCTGTTGGTGGGTGTGCAGAGCCTGTGTCTCTATGCCTCGGTGGCGCGGTTGCCGGTGGCGCTGGCCTTGTTGGCCTTCAACACCTATCCGCTGTGGACGGCGCTGTGGGCGCGCGTGGTTTACGGGCAGCGGCCACAGCCACGCGTGTTGCGTGCCATGCCGGTGATGCTGCTCGGCCTGGCGCTGGCGCTCGATGTGTCGGGCGCGGCCTCCGGGCTGGGCGCCTCGGGGCACTGGGCGCAGATCGGCGTGGGGGTGGCATTTGCCCTGACGGCGGCGGCCACCTTTGGTCTGGCCCTCGTGATCACACAGCACGAGACCGAGGGTCTCGACGGTCGCCTGCGCACTGCCACCACCATGTCCATCGTGGGTGTCATGGCCCTGATCGCCTGTGGCTTGCAGGGCGGCCTGGCGTTGCCGCAAGCCCCGATGGGCTGGTGGGGGCTGTTCGGCTTGACGGTGCTCTACGGGACGGCTTTCACCATCATGTTCACCGTGTTGCCCAAGCTCGGTGTGGTGGGCAACTCGGCCATCATGAACATCGAACCCATCTTCGCGCTGGTGCTGGCGTGGGCGATCCTGGGGCAGTCGATTGCAGCGGTGCAGGTGGCGGGCGGTCTGCTGGTGGTGGCCACGGTCATGTGGCTGGGGTTGCGAAAAGCCTGAAGGCCGCAGCGCCGGGCCTAGTCCAGATCGTCGAGCGACGCGCTCCAGCGGTCGTTCCATCCGGACTTGGATGGCTCATCCTTCAACCCGTCAATGTCGCGCCGGTCCCGTTTGGTCGGCCGACCCATGGTCTGGCTGTGCGCGGGCTCGGGTGCCAGGCGGCGCATCTCGGCGTTGGCTGCGCGTTGTGCCAGCGATGCCGCTGTTTCCTCATAGAGCAGGGCGGCCACCGGCGCTGCCGCGCGCACGCCGCTCAAGCCCCGCACAACGACCGTGCGCACTTCATGGCCGATGCGCAGCTCCAGCGTGTCGCCGGTCTTCACGTCCTTGGACGGTTTTGCCAGCTGGCCGTTGAGCCTGACGCGACCCTTGTCAATTTCCTCGCTGCTCAGGCCCCGCGTCTTGTAGAAGCGCGCGGCCCAGAGCCATTTGTCGAGACGGACCTTGACGGACTGCGGTTCGGTGGTGGTGGCGGGTTTCATGCAGAGGGGTTGGGTGGGGCCAGTGGCAGGCGCACGGTGGCATCCAGCCCACGCACCTGACCCGATTGTGTGCGGTTGTCCAGATCGATCGCGCCGCCGAGCGACTGCACGATCTCGCGGCAGATCGCCAGGCCCAGCCCCGAGCCCGCCGCGCTGCTGCCCTGCCGATGTTCGGTGGCAAACGGCTGGAACAGGCGCTCGCGCAGCGCGATCGAGATGCCCGGGCCTTCGTCGCTGATGGTGAGGGCGGCGGTCTGGGCATCCGTCACCAGCGCCACGGTCAGCGCCGAGCCCGCTGGCGTGTTCTTGATGGCGTTGTGCAGCAGGTTGCGGCTGAGTTCACGCAGCGCCCATTCGTGGGCGCGCACGGGTGCGGGTTGTGTGGTGATGGAAAAATCGAGTGCGCGCTCGGCGATGAGCGCCGAGAGGTCGAGCGCGACCAGGCGCACCAGGGCCGACCAGTCGTGCACGGGCGCGCTCTTTTCCTGGCGCAGTTGCTCCACCTTGGCCAGCGCGAGCATCTGGTTGGCCAGCTCGGTGGCGCGCTGCACCGTGTGGCCGATCTCCTCCAGCGCCTGAAGCGGCTCCACATCGCCACGCTGCGCCGATTGCACCTGCGTCTTGAGCACAGCCAGCGGCGTGCGCAGCTGGTGCGAGGTGTCGCGCACAAAACGCTTCTGGTGTTCCAGCAGGTGCGAGAGGCGCTGCATGTGCTGGTTGGTCGCGTCCAGCAACGGCAGCAGTTCGCGCGGCGCGCCTTCGGTGGGCAGGGGCGACAGGTCGTTTTCGCTGCGCATGCCCAGCGCATGGCTGATCGCGCGCACCGGGCGCGTGGCGCGTTGCACCACGAACACCACCACCAGCGCGATCACCAGCACCAGCGCGGCCTGCCGCCAGAGTGTGTCGATCAGGATCTGACGGGCCAGTGTCTCGCGCAGCTCCAGCGTCTCGGCCACCTGGATGGTGGCCATGCCCTGCTCGTACACGCCCGAGACCGGTTGCAGCAGCACGGCCATGCGCACCGGCACGCCGCGGTACTCGTCGTCGTAGAAGTTCACCAGCGCGGCATAGAGGTTTTCTTGCGGGATGTCGCGCCGCCATGGCGGCATGTCGTCGAAGCCCGAGACCATCTCGCCCTGCAGGCCGCTCACGCGGTAGTAGATGCGGCTGCGGTTGTCGGCTTCGAAGGCCTCCAGGGCCGAGTAGAGCAGGGTGGATTCGATCCGGACGTCGTTGCCCGAGCCTGTGACCCGCAGCTGTTCACCGAGCGACTTGGCGGTGGCGAGCAAGGTGCGGTCGTAGGCGGTGTCGGCCGCGTCCAGGGCCTGGCGGTACAGCACCAGGGTGTTGATCAGCAGGAAGGCAAACACCGGCAGCAGGATGCCGAGCAACAGGGTGCGGCGCAGCGAGAGGGCATGCGGCCGGTGAGCCGTGGTGGGCTGGGGCATCAGCTGTCGGCCTTGAGCAGGTAGCCCAGACCGCGCAAGGTGACCAGCTGTGCGCCGGTGTGGGCGATCTTCTTGCGCAGGCGGTAGGCCACCACCTCGATGGCTTCTGGCTGCACGTGGCTTTCACCAGGAAACACCAGCTCGAACAGGCGCTCCTTGGCGATCGCGTGCCCCGGCTTGCCGAGCAGGGCTTGCAGCATGGACAACTCGCGCGGCGCCAGCTCCATGGGCTGTCCTGCGAAGTACACCGCGCCGCTGTCTTTTTCCACGTGCATGCCGCACCACACCGGCGCGCGGCCGGCGGCGCCCAGCGCGCTGTCGGCGTTGCCCGAACGGCGCACCAGCGCGCGCAGACGCGCTTCCAGTTCGTCGAGGTCAAAAGGCTTGGGCAGGTAGTCGTCGGCGCCGGTGTTGAGGCCCAGGATCCGGTCGCCCACCGTGCCACGCGCGGTGAGGATGATCACCGGCGTTTCCAGGCCCGCGGCGCGCGCCTGGCTGAGCACCTCCAGGCCGTCCATGCCGGGCAGGCTGAGGTCGAGCAACACCGCGTCGGGCAGACTGGCCTGCCACAGGGCCAGCGCGCGTGCGCCGTCCTCGCAACTGAGCACCTGCACGCCGCGCCGCTCGAAGCTGCGCCGCAGGGTGGTCTGCATCGTGGCGTTGTCTTCGATCAGCAGCACTTTCATGGCCACCGATTATGGGCGGCTGGCGTTTCGCTCATGCAGGGCAAGGATGCGGTGTTGTTCGGCTTGCGTCACCGTTTTTGATCCTTTGAGACCCGCCATCCTAGGGTTTGTCCTAGGGCGGCGGACAGCGAACTGACAGCGCTCGGTCGCAAGATACGATCGTCAGATCACTCACAGCAGGAGACACACCATGCGCCGCGACACATTCCTCAAATCCCTGGCCGCACTGGCCGCTGCCGGTGCGTTGCCCAACGCCGCCTGGGCCAATGCCAACATCAAGATGATGATCCCCGCCAACCCCGGCGGCGGCTGGGACGGCACGGGCCGCGCGCTCGGCGAAGCCCTGCGCGATGCGGGCGTGGCCTCCTCGGTCACGTTCGAGAACAAGGGCGGTGCGGCCGGCGCCATCGGCCTCGCCCAGTTCTACAACGCCAGCAAGGGCGACCCGAACGCGCTGATGGTGATGGGCGCCGTCATGCTCGGCGGCATCATCACCGGCAAGCCGCCGGTGTCCATCACGCAGCTCACGCCCATTGCGCGCCTGACCACCGAATACAACGTGTTCGTGCTGCCGTCCAACTCGCCCTACAAGACCATGAAGGACGTGGTCGAGCAGCTCAAGAAGGACCCGGGCAGCATCAAGTGGGGCGGCGGTTCGCGCGGCGCCACCGAGCACATCGCGGCAGCGCAGATCGCGCAGTCGGTTGGCGTGCCGGCTGCCAAGATCAACTACGTGCCGTTCCGTGGCGGCGGTGAAGCGGTCGCCGCGATCCTGGGTGGCAACGTCACCGTGGGCGGCAGCGGCTACAGCGAGTTCCAGCAGTACATCGACAGCGGCAAGATGCGCGCGATCGCCGTCACCTCGGCGCAGCGCGTCAAGGGCATCGATGTGCCCACGCTGAAAGAGCAGGGCATCGACGTGGAGATCGGCAACTGGCGCGGCGTTTATGGCGCGCCCGGCATCACCCAGGCTCAGCGCGACGCACTCACCGCCATGGTTGTTAAAGCCACGCAGAGCAAGGCCTGGGCCGCAGCCATGGAGAAGAACAACTGGACGCCCGCGCTGCTGACCGGCAAGGCCTTCGACGACTTCGTGGACAAGGACTTCTCGTCGCTGCGAGCGACGATGGTCCGCGCCGGCATGGTCTAAAAATCGGAAGCACCCCCTGCGCCGCTTTGCGGCTTCCCCCTCTCTGGCGCGCCTTCGGCGCTGGGAGGGGGGCGGCATCTTGGGCCGGCGGAGCCGGACCCTCGATGCCCCTGGAGGGGCTTCCTCTCTCGCTCTGGGCTCAGCAATACCGATATGAACAACGACACCTCACCCACACCCAACCACCGCCCTGGCCAGCTCGCCATGGGCATCGGTGCCCTCATCGTGGCGGCGGTGCTCGCGTGGGGCGCGATGGCCATCCCGTCCGACGCCGGGTATGCGGGCGTGGGCCCCAATTTCCTGCCCTGGGTGATCAGCGCGGCGCTGGGCCTGTGCGGCGTGATGCTGATCCGCGAGGTGCTCACCGGCGGCTACCGCCAGATGGAGGAGCCTTCCGGTGCGCCGCGCGGCGACTGGCGCGCATTGGCCTGGGTGTCGGCCGGTGTGCTGCTCAATGCCTCGCTGATCACGACCATTGGCTTCATCCTGAGCTGCTCGCTGTGTTTCGTGCTCGCGGTGCGCGGCCTGCGCTCCAGCGAGGGCAAGCCCGGTGGCGATCTTCGCCAGACCGTCAAGGACGCCGTCACCGGCATGCTGATCGCGGCACCCGTGTTCTGGCTCTTCACCAAACTGCTGGCCGTGAACCTGCCCGGCATCACCGCCAGCGGCTGGATCTGACACCATGATGGACACCCTCAACCAACTGCTCGGCGGCTTCGCCACCGCCGGCACCCCCATCAACCTGCTGTGGGCCTTCGCCGGCTGCGCGCTGGGCACGGCCATCGGCGTGCTGCCCGGCCTGGGCCCGGCCGTGACCGTGGCCATGCTGCTGCCCATCACCGGCCAGGTCGAGCCGACGGCCTCGATGATCTTCTTCGCAGGTATCTACTACGGCGCCATGTACGGTGGCTCGACCACCTCGATCCTGCTCAACACACCGGGCGAGACTGGCACCATGGTCACCGCGCTCGAAGGCTTCAAGATGGCCAAGAGCGGGCGCGCGGGCGCGGCGCTGGCCAGCGCGGCCATCGGGTCGTTCGTGGCCGGCAGCATCGCCACCATCCTGGTCACGCTGTTCGCGCCCATCCTGGCGCAATTCGCCGTGCAGCTGGGCCCGCCCGAGTATTTCTGTTTGATGCTGCTGGCCTTCACCACGGTGAGCGCCGTGCTCGGCCAGAGCACGCTGCGTGGCCTCACGGCGCTGTTCTTCGGCCTGGCGCTGGGCCTCATCGGAATCGACCAGATCACCGCCCAGGTGCGCTACACCGCCGGTGTGCTTGAGTTCATGGACGGCATCGAGGTGGTGCTGGTGGCCGTGGGTCTGTTTGCCGTGGCCGAGGCGCTCTACAACGCGCTCTATGAGGGCCGCAGCCCGGCCTTCATGAACAAGATGACCCGCGCCCACATGACGCGCAGCGAATGGCGCCGTTCCTGGCCGGCGTGGCTGCGCGGCACGGCCATCGGTTTTCCGTTCGGCACCATCCCGGCCGGCGGCACAGAAATCCCCACTTTTCTGAGCTACGCCATGGAGCGCAAGCTGGCCTCACCCGAGCACAAGGCCGAGTTCGGCACCACCGGCGCCATCGAAGGTGTGGCCGGCCCCGAGGCGGCGAACAACGCGGCCGTCACCGGCACGCTGGTGCCGTTGCTCACGCTGGGCATCCCCACCTCGGTCACGGCGGCCATTCTGCTGAGCGCGCTGCAGAACTACGGCATCAACGCCGGCCCGCAGCTGTTCCAGACATCGTCCAATCTGGTGTGGGCGCTGATCGCTTCGCTCTACATCGGCAACGTGATGCTGCTCGTGCTCAACCTGCCGATGGTGGGTCTGTGGGTCAAGCTCTTGAAGATCCCGCGCCCGCAGCTCTACGCGGGCATCCTGATCTTCGCCACGGTGGGTGTTTACGGCATGCGCCAGAGCGCGTTTGATCTGTTCCTCATGTACGGCCTGGGCCTGCTCGGCGTGGTGATGCGCCGCTACGACTTCCCTACCGCGCCGGTGATCGTGGGCCTGATCCTGGGCCCCATGGCCGAGGCGCAGATGCGCAATGCGCTGTCCATTGGCGAAGGCAGCTGGATGGTATTCCTGCAGCGTCCGATGTCGGCCACGTTGCTGGCCGTGGTGGTGATGGTGCTGCTGGTGCCTCGGCTGCTGGCGCGGCGCGTAGTTGCCTGAGGGTCACCTCGCGGGCTCGTGAGCGCATGGCGCTCTGCTCCGTGGTCGCCGATGACCGGACCAGCCAGCGAAAACCAGACGCTGTCGAAGACAACCCAGAAGGGGCAGATACCCACCAGGGGTACCATTCAAGAATGATCCGGGACAACCGCCTGCCGCGCGACGCGCAAAGCATTCTTGAACTGGCCGCGAGGTCGATGTTCGATCTGTTTGCCAACGCCAGCGAAGGCATGATGCTGGTGGACCGCGACGCGCGCGTGGTCTGGATCAACGACCAGTACCGCCGCTTCCTGCCCGCGCTGGGCTTCGAGCGCGAGGAAGACTTCGTGGGCCACCCGGTCTCGCGTGTGGTGCAGAACACGCAGATGCACCAGGTGCTGGCCACCGGCAAACCCATCCTCATCGACCTCTTGACCAACAAGGCCGGCACCTTCGTGGTCAGCCGCATTCCCTTGCGCGACGACGCGGGTGAGGTCATCGGCGTGCTGGGCATCGTGCTGTTCGACCACCCCGAAACCACGCTGCAGCCACTCATCAGCAAGTTCGCGCGGCTGGAGCAGGACCTGAGCGACGCGAGGCGTGAACTCGCCAGCCAGCGCCGTACCAAGTACACCTTCGCCAGCTTCGTGGGCAGCAGCGTCGCCGCACTCGAAGTGAAACGCCAGGCGCGGCGCGCGGCGCAATCGACCAGCCCGGTGCTGTTGCTGGGCGAGACCGGCACCGGCAAGGAGCTGCTCGCCCACGCGATCCACGCCGCCTCGCCGCGCGCGGGCCGGCCGTTCGTGAGCGTGAACATGGCTGCCGTGCCCGACACGCTGCTGGAGGCCGAGTTCTTCGGCGTGGCGCCAGGCGCCTACACCGGCGCCGACAAAAAGGGCCGCGACGGCAAGTTCAAACTGGCCGACGGGGGCACCTTGTTTCTCGATGAGTTGGGCGACATGCCGATGTCGGTGCAGGTCAAGTTGTTGCGCGCGCTGCAGGAAGGCGAGATCGAGCCACTGGGCTCGAACAAGCTGGTGCATTTCGACGTGCGCGTGGTCGCCGCCACCTCGCGCGACCTGCAGCAGATGGTGCGCGACGGCACCTTCCGCGAAGACCTCTACTACCGGCTCAATGTGTTGCCGATCCGCGTGCCACCGCTGCGCGAGCGGCAGGACGACATCGCGCTGCTGATCGAGGCGTTGTGCGAAGACATCGCCGCGCGGGGCGGCGGCGCGCAGCTCGAGCTGACCGCCGACGCGCAAGCCCTGCTGGCCGCGCAACCCTGGCGCGGCAACATCCGCGAGCTGCGCAACGTGCTGGAGCAGCTCGCGCTGC
>NZ_JADMJO010000076.1 GCF_018780385.1 Hydrogenophaga sp.
CAGAAGCAGTGGCTGGAGATCGGCATGCTGCTGATGCAGGAGCCCGAGCTGCTGATGCTGGACGAACCCATCGCCGGCATGAGTGCGCGCGAGCGCGACCTCACCGCCGAACTGCTGCAGCGCATCTGCCAGAACCGCGCCGTGATCGTGATCGAACACGACATGGAGTTCGTCAAAAAGATCGCACACAAGGTCACTGTCATGCACCAGGGAAAGATTCTGGCCGAAGGGCCCATGGATCAAGTCCAAGCGGACCCAAAAGTCATCGACGTGTACCTCGGCCACTGAAGGAAACCACCATGCTGAAAGTCAAGGACCTCGTCGTCGCTTATGGCCAGAGCCAGGCGCTGCACGGCATCTCGTTCGAGACGCGCGAGAACGAATGCGTGGCCATCATGGGCCGCAACGGCATGGGCAAGACCACGCTGTTCAAGAGCCTGATCGGCATCCTGCCGGTGAAGACCGGGCACATCTCCATCGCCGGCCAGGAGGTCTCGCAGATGGAGAGCTTCCAGCGCGTGGCCAAGGGCATTGCCTACGTGCCGCAGGGCCGCATGATCTTCCCCACGCTCACGGTGGAAGAGAACATCCAGACCGGGCTGGAGAACTCGAAGGACAAGACCATTCCCGAAGAGATCTACGCGCTGTTCCCGGTGCTGTGGGACATGCGCCGACGCAAGGGCGGCAACCTCTCGGGCGGCCAGCAGCAGCAGCTGGCGATCGCGCGCGCGCTCGTCACCGACCCCAAGGTGCTGCTGCTCGACGAGCCCACCGAGGGCATCCAGCCTTCGATCATCAAGGACATCGCCAAGGCGCTCAACGAGATCCGCAAGATGCGCAAGATCACCATCGTGGTCTCCGAGCAGGTGCTCTCGTTCGCCATGGACGTCGCCGACCGCCTGTTCGTCATCGAGGGCGGCCGCCTGGTGCACGAGACCGAGCGCAGCGACACCGACTTGCAGCACATCAAGTCCTACCTCTCCGTCTGACTCATTTCATCTGTTCACCCAACAAGGAGCAAGCAACATGGCCGAAACGCTGATCAAAGTCGACCTCACGAAGTCACCGCTGGAAAACGAGAACATCCACAACCGCTGGCACCCCGACATCCCCATGGCCTGCTGGGTCAAGCCCGGCGACGAGTTCATCCTGGAAACCTTCGACTGGACCGGTGGCTTCATCAAGAACAACGACAGCGCCGACGACGTGCGCGACATCGACCTGAGCAC
>NZ_JADMJO010000078.1 GCF_018780385.1 Hydrogenophaga sp.
TCAGAGGAGCCGGAAATCTCTACTTCCGAGCGGTACTGAATCGGGTACAGGGTCAAACACGCAGACCAAAGACAGCGCATCGGGCGCGACCTGGTTCGTCGGAGCCGCCTATGGCGGGACGGATGACCAGCTGCCACGATTCATCTCGGAGGGTATCTGGGAAAACGGTTACGAGGACAAGCACCTTGACGTTGTCCGATCGATGCGGCCAGGAGACCGGATCGCCATCAAGTCGTCATACACACGCAAGCATGGGCTGCCCTTTGACAGCCGTGGGCAAGCGGTGTCGGTGTTGGCGATCAAGGCGATCGGCGCGATCACTGAGAACCTGAACGATGGCAAGCGAGTCAAGGTTGACTGGACAATGGTCGAGCCGGTGCGTGAGTGGTATTTCTATACCCACCGGGGAACGGTTTGGCGCGTTCTGCCTGGCGAGTGGATGACCGATGGCTTGATCGCCTTTGCCTTCGATAGCAAGTCGCAGGACGTCGACCGTTTCCGAAACGCGCCCTACTGGCGGGAGCGTTTCGGGACCGTGGCGCCCGACAAGCATCGCTTCGGCTGGACAAAGTTCTATGAAGCAATCGCCGCCAAGCTGCTTACCTATCGCGCCAACAGGGCCGCCCTCGTGGAAGGTGTCCGGGAGATCTCCGGACGGGTCGACGGACTCGGCCATCTGGCAGAGGATAAGTATGCGGACGGCACCACGGGCTTCGTAAAGGACATCTGCCCGTTCACGACGATGGGTCTGTTCAATCGGGGCGCCGGCTGGGCTCACGGCGGGGAGAAGCGAGGGACGAAACCAGTCGCATCGAAGAGCGGCTGGGCGCACTGTTCGAGCAGCGAGGCTTTCGGGTGCTCGTGGGCCATGAACTGGCAGCCGTTTCAACCGATGATCCCGACGCCGGCGAGATAGATCTGTTGTGTGCGCTGGATGGACATTTGCTTGTCCTTGAGTTGAAGTCCACCTACATGCGCCGTTCTCTGAAGGACGCCTGGATTCACCGCACCTCAACCCTGCGCAAGGCGGGATGGCAGTTGCACAGAAAAGTGCCTGCCATTCGTGATGCACTCCGACATGACGAGGCGCTTCGGCAAGCGCTGGTCTTGCCGTCAGATGGCGAACCGCAGATCACTGCCTGGATCGTCGACACCTCCATTGAGTGGGACCACCAAGCATTCCGAGGCTTTCTGAAGGTCTCGCTGGAAGAAGTTCAAATCGCGCTACGCGATGATCGTCGCTGGTTGAATGACCCCAATGGATTGTTTCGAGTGAGAGGATCCATCGATGATTCTAAAGACCTTGGCACATCGGCCAAGCCGAACGACACCCTCTATCCGGACGGGTTCTCGGCAAGGCGGTTCATTGAGGTTGTCGAGTCGGCCGCTGTATGGGCAGACTCGACCTGAGCAGCAGAACTGCAGCACTTGCAACGCCGAACTTTCCGAGTTTAGGTGTCACTCTGTGACATTCTCTGGCGCGCTGGCTGATCGAGGTTTGTAGTTGCCTGCTCGTACGTCACGCGCTCGCGCAAGCCG
The DNA here is from genome assembly GCF_018780385.1 of Hydrogenophaga sp. Taxonomy (GTDB): domain Bacteria; phylum Pseudomonadota; class Gammaproteobacteria; order Burkholderiales; family Burkholderiaceae_C; genus Hydrogenophaga. The sequence continues at coordinate 1,540 of NZ_JADMJO010000078.1, forward strand.
CGTCGCGTTAAAGCCACGCCTCTTGCTCCGCCTTGCGTCCCTCGATCTGCATCGCCAAACATAGCTCACGCAATGCCTGCGGCAAACTGAACGCGAGAGGCACGCCGGCGCAGATCATGCAACCCGCCGAGCTGCAACGCATCTACGGCATCCACATGGAGGTCCACACGCAGCACGCCACCGGCAAACCGGTGGCGCTGGCCTGCTAGCGCAACCGCTCTTTCGTTTGGGGACGGACCCCGGCACACTCCTCTGAGCCACAACGTGCGACCCGGCGCGGGCTGATTGGATCAAGGCAGAAGATGCTCGCGATAGCCCGTCGCCGGGTCGATCGGGGACGGTGCGGGTCGCCCGCTCTCTCGAGTGAAAGCGACCGGGTCGACCAGCCGGAGCGCGAAGCGACATGCTGCAGCAGGACTCGTGCCCGCGATCTCCACAATACTGCACTCCAGCCGCGAGCAGCCTCTCGCGCCGGATGGCGAGCGGTGTTCACGAGCGAACGAGAGCACCTGGCCCGTCGAATCGGGATAACCATTGATGCGGCCGCCCAACGCGTTCACAACGACCGGCAATGGCGCGGCCCGCACTTCTTCGGACACCACGAATAACGTTAGGCGTACTGCCGGCATGGAATCGTCAGGCTGCATCCCGATCCAGAAAGCCTCATCCAATGCCAGTGGAATTAGCAACGACCCATCCCTCCCCAACGCGCAGGGCAGTGCGCCGAGGCTCGATGGCAGCGGCTGCGGCACCTGGCCATCTTCGCTTCGCTCGAAACGCTGGAACGAAAGGCGCAACCCGATCGGCGTCAGTAGGTGGCCTGTTTGGATCCAACTCGCGTCGGGCGGGGAGAAAATACTATCCATGACGCTGTGCTAAGAGCCGTCGCCGAGCACCTCGAATGAGCTGGGGGGAAGGTTCATCGCTATGGCACGTGCACGCGCAGCTCGCGAAACGCTGTTGAAGGTTTGAGCGGTCGCTGGCCCACAGTTCGCCGATCCTTCCCGCACGACCCGAACGTGCGCGAAGGAAGAACTTGCTAATTCCGGCTGCAGGTCCAACGGCACGGCCGACGGCGTGACGACCTTCGGCGCCGCAGTCGCCTTCTTGCCGAGAACGATACTCGTCAGCTGCCGCAGTGCGGCCGCCTTTACGTCTTTGTCGGTGGTCCACACCATGAACGGGGGCAAGCCGGAGCTAGCCTGTACGCGTGCCCACATGGGCGCCGGGACAAGGTCTGGCTGCTTGAAAGCGGCTTGCACGAGCACGGCCCAGCTACGCTGGAACATCGGAGGCCCAGTAATAGTACCGCTAGCCTTCGTATCGCGGCAGCGCAGCGCCAACGCCTCAACATCCGGATGACCATCACCGACCTGCTTTCGCAGGTTCGCAACGACGATGTCGAGCATCGATATGTCGCGCCCCGGATCGCGCTCCTGTTCGACCAACAGTAGATGTCCACCAATGATGCTGGCGATCGGATTGCCGGACTTCAACATCAGCGCGCTTTCGAGTTCCTTATTGAGCACGCGGCGCTCGCTTGCCAAGGCAAGCTTGGCCGTTTCGGCCAGAAGATCCTCTGCCTGTGTGCCTGCCGTCATCGGTCTATCGTGACGGCGCATGGCGATCGCTACCCGTGGCCGACCGTCGACCTCGCGCGCACCGGGGACGACCCGCCGCAGGATATACACCTCCGTGCGCCAACCGGCGCACGCGATGACACTCTGCTCGATGGGATAGCTCGGGCCAGCGAGCGCATCGGCCTGGCCGTCGGTGAATGGAGCGGTGGGTGAATTGAGCCGTTGGCGGAGGTAGTAGCAACCAGGATTTACGACAACCGAGGCGTAGGCAGTGCCGTCAGGGACCTCAGTCCGAACGACGCCGTTTTCGCCTTCCATGTCGAGAACAACCTGTCCTGCGTCGTCGACGATCTGCACACCCTGCCATGGAGGCGTGGTGTTCGGCACAGGGTCGTCGCGAGAGCTGAAGGTCCGCACCATCAGCATCAGCGCCGCAGTGCCCTCCGGCAATTCCTTGAGCATTGCTGCGCTCACCGCGTTCTTTCTGGCCAGTTCGTGTGTCTCGTGTGTCGCAGCGGTGGCCGAGAGTGGAATTACGGTTGCAGGCAATTCCGTCGTGCCTGGTCCGTCGACCACTCTGTGATCTCGGTCCAGCAGGATCACATGCTCAGTGACGGCGTTGGACACACGCACCTTGATCTTGAACAATCCGGGCGGTAGCGGTGTAGAGATGCGCGCCGGACTGAAATCCACAAGGGAGAACCTGCCGTCAATCACGAAAATCTCCGCTGACAGATTGCCCGGGTCGATGTCCAGCTTGAACACGCCGGCGGGACTGATTTCGACTGGCAAGCCCTTGTCCTTCAACTCGATGCTGTCGGACCGCAGCACCTCGAATCCATGGCGGAGTCCGCCGATATCCGTTTCCAGGACATACAGTCCCGGACGCAGCAGCAGTGTCGTTTCCGGCGTATTCACCATAAACACCTGCACGACCGCGGGTGGGGCACCTGTCCAGATCCTGGCCTGCGCGCCGAGCGCGGCCGCCGGAAACCTCAGCGTTATGTCATAGTCTGGCGGCACCGCCCCCCTCACGAAGATCATGCTGGAATCCTCGGCGATGACCTCGGGCTCCTTTGCGACATCGCGGTCTAGTCGGTCGCGCGGCTCGTAGCGCGCCGACATCGCATTGCGCACCCAGTCTGCCAGAGAGCGGCCTGTTACTCGGCCGTTCACGTCGGCGGCGGCCCCGCGCAGGCCCTGCAGCAAGGCCCACGTGAACGCGCCGTGGAAAACTCCTCTGTCCTCTGCGATCGGATGCTCGATCGCCTTCAACGGACGTTGCGCGGCGAACGCTACGAAGTTCGCCATTGGCGGCACATTGACGTTAATCGGCTTCAGCCCGGGCTCGCCTGGAGGGAAGAAGTATTGACGGTCCATGCAGGCATCAACCCAAAGCACGAACTCTCGGAAGTACCCGGAATCCTGAAGCCAGTCGAGCCAACCAGTGGCATGAACGTTTTGGCCGAACTCCAATCGCGCGTCAGCGGTATAAAGGCAGGCTCTGGTCCGCCCAGGCGAGAAGCCGTGCCCGGACATGTAGATGTAGATTCGGCGGCCGAACTGCGACTTGCCGCTGCTCCTGCCCCTCTTGTGAAGCGTAGCCAAGAGACGGTTCACGTCGCTGAAGTTCGGCCTGCCTGGAGCTTGCTTGTCTCGATCCACCGAAGAAATCTCGATGACGTTAGCGCTCGGCAGTCCGCCACCAAGAGGATCGGTAAGCCAACTTCGAACGGCGTCGACGTCGTTCAGTGGCCCGTGCAGATGCGCTGGCGTGTCTCCCTTGCCCAACTCGGGATAGCTGTCTATTCCGACAAGGATCGCGTAGTCGTCAAGGTTCATCTCGCTCACAGGGCAATCCTATTTTGGATATACCGTTGCGATGAACTGCTTGTCCGTGTCGGAGAGTTCCTTGTTGAACCCTGCCGAGGTCCCATCATTGGTCCAAGAGGCAGGGATCGGGTACATCATGATTGATCTGGAATCCACCTCCGTCCCCGTGACCTGGTCCAGGGGATAAGTCTTGAACATGTTGCTCTCGATCGTGGCGGGGTCCCAATTGTTGGGTGGTCCCGAGAGATCGTGCTTGACCGCATCCATGTTCCATTTGATTCCACCTTTCGGGTTCTGGTGCTCGTGGAGCATGCCGAGCGCATGACCGAATTCATGCAACACGACCGGACGTAGGACGTCATCGGTCGATTCGGGTCTCAACCAGCCGAAGTTCATGGTCGCCGCAGGTTCTTGTATCCTGCGGCAGTCTGTTCCCATGTACGACCAGGAGCGGTTGTCCTGCACGAACGAAATTCGAATGTCGGCAGGCCCATCGTCGACGAAGCGGAAGTTCAGGGCCGCGATGGCGGTCCATTCCTCTGCAACCTTGCGGACTCGTGTTTGAAGCTCTGGATCGCCTTCGAGGAAGCGGATGGTAATTTGTTCGTTGATTCGCCACTTCGTTGCGTCGAGCACTACCCCTTTCGTATGGCCGTTGATCTCTGTGGTGTCCGGCGCTTCGAGGGGAAAGGGCGAAGCGCATACAGGGTTCTTGCTTACTGACATGGCAATCTCCTTTGTGGTGCTGGGGGTGATGCTGTAGATGACGCTGGGATTGGCTTTCGCATCGGATCACGATTGCGGTGGAGTCACGATCTTCGGGAAGTCGCCTGGCCAGCCGATGCCGGCTTTGTGCAACGCGATGATGGCCGTGGAGCGGGCGAAGGACACAGCTTTCTCTTGGATTGCAACGTCGGCCTCCCATGTGGCTCGTGCAGCAGCGTGTTTGGCGATCTCCGACGGTGCAGCGCCGGTCGCCAAAGTTGTGGGCGCTGCGGCGACGGTAGCGTTGAAGGTGTCCCAGGTTTTCCGATAGTTTGTAAAGGCTGTGTTCGCAGACTCCATCTGCTTCGCGTCGTCGGCCGCTTTTTGCGCCGGGTCGAACACTGAGCGAAATTCGGCAACTGCGGCCTTGGACAGCGTCGCCTTGCTAGCTAGCAGGGACTCCTCGACCCACTTCGCGAACAGTCCGGGCTTGGTGGTTTCGACGATCGTCGCGCGCACATTGAACGGGAGGTAGTGACCGATGTTTCCAGGCCCGCCTCCGCCAGCCAAGGCAACCGGCAATGCAGGCATCGGCAGCCAATGCAAGTCCTGTCCTGCATAGAGTGCATCCTGCAACTCGTCGAGCGTTACCGCCGGAAGGGCCAACTCGACGATTGCAGTGCGCGAGCCGAGCCCTGCGGAACCAGGTGTCAGGAACTCAATGCGCAATAGCCAGTCGCGCTCCGCCGTCTGCCCAAGTGCGCGCGGTCTGGGGTTTAGGAACCGGTTGATGTTCCAGATATAGACGCGCAAGCGGAATGCAGTGCTGTCCGGCGACACTACGATCGAGAGACTAAGATTGAATGACGGGTCGGTTGCCGTACGGTCCACGCCGTTATGCAGAACCAGTGTGGCGTCGTCGATGTCGTTGAGGCCACCGGCCTTGTAGAAGCCGTCAACAGGAATCGTCGCGTCCAGCGTTGTCGCTTCCGAACGCATGCGCATGGCGACCGCATCGACGAGGCTAGATACGCCGGTCTCGATGAACTTCGATGTCACATCGAACAGTGCCGTCGCGCCAGGCAAAGGAAGCGCGAGCGGCGGCCCGTTCGCAGCAGACTTAGGTGTGGCGGCAGGCAAGGGTGGGCAGAACCTGGCGAGTGGATGCGAATCTTGCTTGTCGCGGTAGATGAATGCGATCTTCAGCGTGCCGGGACCGTTCATTCCTTATTCCTCGAGTTCATCGGACGTTGCATTCACATGCGACGTCCATGACCATGCGCTCAGCGGATGGTCAGAAACGGAGCATTTGGCCTCATACCGGCGACCGGTTTGGGAGGCAGAGGCATAGCCGGTGGAGGCGGAACCGTCCCGCCCCCATCGCCTGCGACCGGCGTGACCGGAAGCAACGATCGGACCCCGGGACTCCAGCGGTCCGGCACCGGCGACCCAGCCAGCGAGATGGGCAAGAATGCCTGCGCTAACTGGCGCTCCAATATCTGTGCCGTTCGATTGGCAAGCATCGACGCCACGGGCTCGTTCGCAGACAGGTTTGCGCCGCTGGTGCGCTGGCCAGGATTTCGGAACCACGCATACAGAACGATGGCCTCTGCCTCGGATACCGGCACGCCGAGCGATGCGTGCAGCGACTGCAGCACGGATCCCACGTCGGCGTCTGCGGTCTGAGCTCGCTCGGCTACCACCGTTCCCTTCGCAATCGACAGGTCAATCAGGGCGCGGATCTGCGCGGGGCGGCAGATCTGTTCGTAGTGGCCGAGCAGGCGCACGGCGTCCGCGCTGTCCATGTTCGTCAGGTTGCCTGGCGTTGCCACGCTGTCGAGCCATGCCTTCTGCGACTCGCGCACAATCTTGGTGACAGAAGAGGCTGCATCGGAGAAAAGATAAGCAGTGGTGAACGACTCCATGCTCGAGCCTGTGAAACTAAAGGCGGTCGCCACGCCCGCAATCTCTTTCGCAGAGCTGCCGGTCAGACCCATGATGGCAGAGGCGAAACCACCAGCGAGGCTGACCTGCCGACGCTCGTTGGAAGCGGCCTGGTTGGAACTGCCAACCGCATCGAGATAACTGTTGCACTGCAGGTCAATCATCGACAAGCCAGATCGGAACGCCTTTTGCGCCTTCGCCGAATCTTCGGGCATCAAGGCACTGGCTTGCAAAGCCTTTCCGAACAAGATCACTGCATGTTCAAAGGCGGTCGAGCCCCCTTCTAAACGCGTGTCGGCAAGTGATGAACCAGGTGCGACACGGGAAGTGGCGCAGCCAGCCAGCAACGAGATGGCACCGAGCATGCATAGCCCGAAGGTCAGAAAATGACCACCGGCATGTGTCAATGAACTCTTGACCACGATGAACACCCCTTAGAGGAACGCAGCTCGTTAGCAAGCGGAATGTATACCCAATGCTCCAAGCTGACATCCACAAAAAGGGGTAAGGCAGATGACGCCTGCGCTTTCCGGGCGCGCCTACTAGAGCTTCATTCCGCGTCTGCACGCCCAAGGAAATTGACAATCCACAGCTTGAAAGATACAAACTAAGTCGTAATGGTCAGGCTACGAGGCACTGCAGCGAGGGTGTACAGGATCGGCGCACCCGTCTGTTTCGGCGTGAGTATGTCAAGTTGATCGACTATGTTCGATTGCCAGAGGAGGGTTAGATGGCTATGGCCGTGAGCCTTGGCGCCGCAGCGACCGACTGTGCGACTCTAGGAGGTAAAGGTAAGTGCGGTATGCGCGGGGCAGAGCTGTCCCCATTGCAGTCAGGAACTTATGATTCTCGTCCACGGTAGTAGCAAGCCCGATCTTGCGCCGAACGCTGAAGCCGTGGCCGAAGTCCAGCACGTGGCCACGCTCGTTATTGGCACCAAACAGTCCCGCTTTCATGGCGACGCGTTCGAATGGGACACCCGGAAGGCGCGGACCGTGGCGCTGACGTTCGAATCACCATGGTTCAGCCAGCGACAATTGGACTTTTTTATTTGGGCGGATGCCGCGGTGAACGTCGAGATCTCGTGCGACGCGTTTGCCACGCTGCTCACGGCGAGTCTCTCTTCGGAAGCGGGCTTTCCTGTTGCATCGAAGCTCACGACCACGACGGTTGGTGGCGACGCGGGTCTGACGTCTCGTTTTCGGGTGTTTCTTAACGCCAATGTCGACGCTCGAATCTGGGTGGGCCTGGACGGTGGAAAGGAATGCCCGCGGAGCCAACTGAAATGGAAGGTTGTGCCGGACTTGCATCTGGCGGTACTTTGCGCAACTTGGATCGCCGCGCTCGCGGCCCTCATGCTTGTGGGGTTCGCGACTGGGGTGAAGGCCGTCCTGCTCGGGGTTCCAACCATGGCTGCCCTGCCCTGGGCTTTGAAATCTCTTGGCGTGAGCTGGGCCGGTAGGGTTGACGTATCAACGCTCGCATTGTGGATCGCCCGCAACTCCAGCCGTTGGGTGCAGCGAACCTGGGTGGCGTTGGGAATGCCAGCCGCCCTACTGGTTGCCTACCTCCTAGCGTCGCTAGGCGTCTATGGGATCTATTACTTCCGCATCCAACAGGTAGTTTCGCGGGCACCGAACGTCGCAACAGCGGCGGATCTTTTCTGCGATTATCCGGAGCGAACCGAGGCGCGGGCACTGCTGGCACGCGCAGTGCACTCCTCGCACGGCTCACCCGGCCGCGCGAATGCCTACTCAGAGGCAACCCGCTTCATTCCTGTGGAGCGCTTTCTGGGGCGCTGCCTTTCCGAGTGGCGTCTAACACCGCTTTTCGTCGACGTTCCGCCCAGCCGGAAAAACGATGCACGGATCTTCTATGCGAGCTTGTGGTGGAACGCGATCAACCACTGGGATGAACTCCCGGCCGCAGAAGTGGCTATACGGCAAGCATTGAGCCCACGTGGCGCGCTCGTCCACCTCACACTGGCAAAGTACGAATTGCTGTCGCTCAACAATCGAGGAGAGCAGCTCTGGTGCGAAGGGGCGAAGGCGTCAAGTCAAGAATGCGCTTCCAGACGGAAGGAGTGCGCAGACGCGAGGAGGCGCTTGATTGAAGCCATTGAACGCGAGTGGACTGTGGCGGAGACGCACACTGTCACCTACCTCGAAGCGCGCGATGCCCTCGCCTTCTCTTACTCTTCGACTGGCTGCGATCCTTCAGGCCCGAAAGATGAAGAGCTGGCCGTGAGCAACCTTCGAGCCCTGGTGCGTGCAATGCCTCGTGAAGAGGTGTTACTGGACAATATGCTCACGCAGTTCAACTTTCGTATGTTTTTGGATGCAGAGTGGGAACGTAACCCAGACCATCCAACGGCTGCGCAATGGAAGAAGGATTGCGAGTTGCGGCAAACCTTCTGCCAGCGACTGCGGGACACGTTCATCAACGACGGCAAGCAGAAATTCTTCAGTTCTGGTCGCGAGCTGCGCGCCCAAGAATGGGACGCCGCTTCCCTCCCCGCGCTCAAAGGTGAGGCGCTTGAGCGGCGAATAGAACTATTCATCAAGAAGGACTGGAAATGGCCCCTGAACTGAAATGTCTGTGGCTTACGGCTTCTCTGTTAACGCCGATCGCCGCTTCGGCGGCCGGTTGTCCAGCGCCCGCCTGCTTTACACAACCCGTGGAAATCGTTGTTCCGTTCGCTGCGGGTGGACAACTGGATACGGCCGCGAGGATCATTGCCGCCCCCCTCTCGGCTCAGGTAGGGCAGAAGGTGAATATCAAAAACTTGCCCGGTGCTAGCGGCGCGATCGGAGTCAGGCAAGCCGTGAATGCTGCACCGGACAGCCACACGATTCTCGTTACAAGTAGTGTCTCTATGGTCGTAACGCCAGTCCTACATTCGACCCCCCCCTTCAATCCGCTCAAAGATCTGATTCCGGTGATCCAGATCGGTAGTACGCCCCACATCCTCGCTGTCCACTCCGACTCGCCATGGAAATCCCTGAAGGATTTCGTGGCCGCAGCCAGCACCGGAACCAAGTCCATCAAATACGGCTCCGCAGGCCTAGGCTCATTCAACCATCTCTTGGCAGAGCGGCTGAAGATGTCAAGACGCCTCGGGCTGCTGCAACACACTCCCTATAGAGGTAATTCCCCTGCGCTCAACGACCTCTCGCATGGCCAGATCGACGTAATGTTCGTGGACGCCGCGACGGCTACGAGAGAGGCTCAGAGCGGGCGTTTGAGGTTTCTCGCGATTACTGGCGATCAGCGATCACCAGGCTTTCCCGACGTGCAAACCTTCAATGAGCAAGGATTTGCAGGAATGGAATCGGCGTGGATTGGCGTCTTCTATCCGGCGAATACACACCAGAACATCGTCGTGCGCCTGAAAAGCGAAATGCAAAAATTGCTGACCGATCCGAACGTACGGGAGAAGCTCGAAGCCCTGGGGATCGAGGCCGGGGGGCTCGAGGGAGATGCATTTGCCCGCGCGATGGCGTTGCAGAGTGAGGCGTGGCGAGGCCTCATCCAAGGGGCCGGGGTAAGAGTTAGGTAAATCGGAATCAGACCAGACGTTTCGTCGTGTGTGGAGCCAAGGCGCGGCGTGGCCATGGTGGTCGCGAGTGCCAAGACATCAAGCGTTCAAAGGTGAGTCTTCACGCTGCAACCGCCCCTGCGGCTGGGCAGCCTGGTCCAGGAAAACCCAAAGACGCATGCGGGCAGTGGCCTGACCTCCGGAAAGCAGCCCCCGCAACGCATCGATCGCGTCCACACGCTGCCCCAGCGCCCAGGCCAGAGGTGACTCCGCCGCAAATCCGGGATCGCGAAAGTAGCCCTCGAAGGAGCTGGCCTCAGACTCCTCCTAAGGGTGTGGGATGTTGGTAAGCGCGCGGCCATTCCATCTTGACCGCAGTGCGCGGTCGTGCTTTTGAGATTGCTTTGTCAGACTGGCTGCCAGCGATGTGGCAGCAGCTCGCCGATCTGGCTGGCGCGCTGCATGGGCAGGCGTGCCATCACATCACGCAGGTAGGCATACGGGTCGTGCCCGTTCATGCGCGCCGACTGGATCAGGCTCATGACGGCCGCCGCCCGCTGACCCGCGCGCAGGCTGCCGGCGAACAGCCAGTTGTTTCGGCCAATGGCAATGGGCCGGATCTGGTTCTCGATCCAGTTGTTGTCCACGGGCAGTTGCCCGTCACTCGCGAACCGGGTCAACGCCTCCCAGCGCCGCAGGCTGTAGTCGAGGGCCTTGGCGCTCGCTGAACCCTCGGGCACCTTCTGGCGTTGCAGCAGCATCCACTGGTGCAAGGCATCGAGCAGCGGCTTCGTTTGTTGTTGCCGGATGGCCCGGCGCTGATCGGCGCTGAGCTCCTTGACCTCACGCTCGATCTCGTAGACACGACCGAACTGCTGCAGCGCGAACTCGGCGATCTGGCTTTGGTTCGCCGCGTGCAGATCGAAGAACTTGCGCCTCGCGTGCGCCAGGCAGCCAACCTCGGTCACGCCACTGGCGATCAAGGCCTTGTAGCCGCTGAAGTCGTCACAGGTGAGACTGCCTCTCCAGTCACCCAGGAAGCGCCGGGCATGTTCGCCCGAGCGTGATTCGCAGAAGTCGTAGACGACCACCTTGGTGTTCTCGAAGGCGCCCGTGGCATAGGCCCAGAGGTAGGCCCGGTGCGTCTTTCCGTTGCCCGGCTTGAGCATGGACACCGGCGTCTCATCGGCATGCAGCACGCGGTGCTGCAGCAGCTCTGTCCTCATGGCATCGACCAGTGGCTGCAGCTGCACGCCGCAGGAGCCCACCCACTGAGCGAGGGTTGAGCGCGGGATGGCGAGACCAGTGCGGCCGAAGATCGCTTCCTGGCGGTACAGCGGCAAGTGGTCTGCGTACTTGGCCACCAGCACCTGCGCCAGCAGACCGGTGGTGGGGATGCCCTTGTCGATGACGTGAGGATCGACGGGGACTTGGGTGAGCGTCTCGCACTTCGCGCAGGCCCACTTGCCCCGGATGTGGCGCTCCACCGTGAACACGCCAGGCACGTAGTCCAGCTTCTCGGCCACGTCCTCGCCGACGCGCTTCATCTGGCAGCCGCACTGGCACAGGGTGGACTCGGGCTCGTGGCGGATCTCGCGCCGCGGCAGGTTGGCTGGCAGCGGCGCGCGCTTGGGAACCTTCTTCTCTTCAACCTGGGCGGGCGCCTGCGCTTCTTGCAGCGCATCGATCTCGGTGGCCACGGCCGCCAGGTCGGCCTCGATCTCGTCTTCGAGAAGGCTCTTCTGTTCGGGGTTGAAGCGTTCGGATTGAGCCGCGAACTTCATGCGCTTCAAGAGCGCGTTCTCGTGCGTGAGTTTGTCCAGCAGCGCGCTCTGGTGGCGCAGCTGCGTCATGAGGCGCGTGGTCAGCTCACGCAGCTCTTCTGCGCTCAGGCTCTGCAGGGATTGAGGCTCGACCACCATGGGCATTCACTGTGCCAGCACTGGTACACGCGCACCATTGGCGCATGCCCCAATTGGCAAGCACCAGTCTGCGCTTCAGAGTCAGACCACGGTGATGACACCGCCGTCAGCCAGGCGCTGCCAGGGCAGGCCCAGCACCAGCGCATCGAACTGTGCGCGGGTGAGCGAAGCGGTGCTGGCCGCATCACGCGGCCAGACGAATTTGCCGCTGTTCAGGCGCCGGGCCGCCAGCCACACACCGATGCCGTCGTGCACCAGCACCTTCATGCGGTTGGCTCGTCGATTGGCGAACAGGTAGGCGTGGTGCGGGCGCGCTGCGCCGAAGACCGACACCACGCGGGCCAGCGCCGTCTCGGTGCCTGCTCGCATGTCCAGCGGCTCGGTGGCAAGCCACAGCGCATCAACCCGGATCACTTGATCAGCTCTCGCGTCCACACGGCGCACTGATCGGCCGCATCCAAGGGCCAGGTCACCGAGACGGTGGTGGCGCCACGGCGCAGCTCGATGCGGATGTCTGGTGCAAGTGCAGGCCCTGGTGAACATGCCGCTGGCGGCAGCGGCACTGGAACGAATGCGGGGGCCTGGAGTGCAGGCAGCGCGCCACCCGCTTCGCGGCGCCACTTGTGAACGACGTTGGCGTTGATGCCGTACGACAGGGCAATGCTGGCCACCGATGCACCCGGCTCGGCGCACTGAGCAATGATCTGCTGCTTGAGCTCGGCGCTGTGCCGCCGGCGGGTCTTCTTCTTGGCTTCATTCATGGTGTCCACCTAAATCGTTGGCGGACACCATCGTTGCCGCTTAGACAGATCCCTTCAAGGGTGGGATGGCCGCGCGCTTACGGATGTTGGCGCCGGCCGAAAACTGAGCCACTGGCCCAGCCTTCGAAATGAATCAACATCTGGTGCTCCATCGGCGGCCCAATCCGAAAGGCTCTGATAGTGGACGTGCACGTCGCGCTTCCTCGCCACCGCAACAGCCAGCGCTACCAAAACGCCGCGCCCAAGGCCTTCTGATCAAGGCCCCCTGCGCCAACCCATGAACACCACCAGCGCGCCCACCACCAAGCCGCTTCCCAGCCACTGAAGCGCAGTCACTGCCTCGCCCAGCAACACGATGGCGGCTACAAGGCCCACAACTGGCACGCCCAGGCTGAACGGCGCCACCCTGCTGGCCGGATGCCGTTTGAGCAGGTGCGTCCACATGGCGTAGGCTGCAACGGTGGCGATCAGGCCCAAGAACACCACGCTGGCCCATGAGGAATCTCTCGCACCGAGCCAGTTCCAACGGACCTCAGGCGGGTCCAGCGCCCATGCAAGGACGATGAACGGAACGATGGGGACGAGCGAAATCCAAACGACATACTGCAGAGCGTCGAAGTCAGGGTGTAAACGTTGCGCCCGGCGGGCGACGATGTTGGAAACCGCCCACATGCCAGCTGCCGCTAGATTGAGCAGAAGCCCGGCCAGCGTAATGGCGCCTCCCCCTTGCACCGCACTGATGGCAAAACAAACTAGGCCAATTGCTGCCAGCAACAACGCGTAAACCCCCGCCTTGGCCAGACTTTCACCCAGCATGGCGACACCCAGCAAGGTGGTGAAAAACAGCTGCATCTGCATGAGGACCGATGCCATGGCGGCCGTCATTCCATCTCGCAGCGCCAGAAAAAGAAAAGCGAACTGGCCCAGTTGCGCCAGCCCACCTGCCACGATCCAGCCCACAGGCAGACGTGGCCGGGGAATGAAAAATACCAGCGGCAGACTGGCAAACACATAGCGCGCTGCGCCAAGCTGAAAGGGCGTGAAGTCTCGCAAAGCGTACTTCATAGTCACGAAATTGAGGCCCCATATCAGGATGACTCCCAAGACTGCGCCGACGTCTGCCAACTTGAACGGAGGATGGTTGAGTCCGGTAGGAATGTGGTGCGCCATTAGTAGCCAATGAGTCTAGCCCATGGGCCAATGGGTGGATTTATCAGAACTCGGCTCACCGCACACTGGCCCCGGCCAGTTGGAAGTACCACTGCAACTGGCACCGCCTCCACAGTGGCATCGGCGGCTTGCCTCCCATGTACAGAGTCAGCCCGTCAAGAAACAACCTCTTGACTCTTCACAATTAGTGGCTTGTAACGTTTAAAAATGTTCTCAACGCAGGCACAGCCTCGAACAGATCGGCCTCCAGGCCATAGTCGGCCACCGAGAAGATCGGGGCCTCGGGGTCCTTGTTGATCGCCACGATGACCTTGCTGTCCTTCATGCCGGCCAGGTGTTGAATGGCACCCGAGATGCCGCAGGCCACGTACAGCTGCGGCGCCACGATCTTGCCGGTCTGGCCCACCTGCCAGTCGTTGGGCGCGTAACCCGCGTCCACCGCAGCACGGCTCGCGCCCAGTGCGGCTCCCAGCTTGTCGGCCAGCGGCGTCATCACCTCGTTGAACTTCTCGGCGCTGCCCAATGCACGTCCACCGGAGACGATGATCTTGGCCGCGGTGAGCTCGGGTCGGTCGCTCTTGGCGATCTCGCTGCCCATGAATTTGCTCTTGCCGTCGTCGGCCGCTACGGTGGCGGTTTCGATGGCTGCGCTGCCACCCGTGGCGGCCACCGGATCAAAGCCGGTGGTGCGCACGGTGACCACATGGGTGGCGTCGGTGCTTTGCACGGTGGCGATCGCGTTGCCGGCGTAGATCGGGCGCTCGAAGGTGTCGGCGCTGATCACCTTGGTGATGTCGGAGAGCTGGCCCACGTCGAGTGCGGCGGCCACGCGCGGCGCGATGTTCTTGCCGCTGGCGGTGGCCGGGAACAGGATGTGGCTGTAGTTGGCCGCGATGGCCAGCACCTGGGCGGCCACGTTCTCGGCCAAGCCGTGTTCGAAGCCCGGGGCGTCGGCGTGGATCACCTTGGCCACGCCGGCGATTTGTGCAGCGGCCTTGGCCGCTTCACCGGCGTTGTGCCCGGCGATGAGCACGTGCACGTCCCCTCCGCATTGGGCGGCAGCGGCCACGGTGTTGAAGGTCGCGCCCTTGAGGGTGGCGTTGTCGTGTTCGGCCACAACAAGAATGTTTACGAGTGCGGTCATGTGTCGGTTCCTCAGATCACTTTGGCTTCGTTCTTCAGCTTGTCCACCAGGGCAGCCACATCGGCCACCTTGATGCCCGCGCCGCGCTTGGGCGGCTCGCTGACCTTCAGGGTCTTGATGCGCGGCGTCACGTCCACACCCAGGTCTTCGGGCTTGACGATGTCCATCTGCTTCTTCTTGGCCTTCATGATGTTGGGCAGCGTCACGTAGCGCGGCTCGTTCAGGCGCAGGTCGGTCGTGATGACCGCCGGCAGCGTGACCGAGAGGGTTTCCAGACCACCATCGACTTCGCGCGTCACGCTGGCCTTGCCATCGGCGACTTCGACCTTGGAAGCGAAGGTGGCCTGCGGCAGGCCAGCCAAAGCGGCCAGCATCTGGCCGGTCTGGTTGCAGTCGTCGTCAATCGCCTGTTTGCCCAGAATGATCAGGCCGGGCTGTTCCTTGTCGACCAGAGCCTTCAGAAGCTTGGCCACGGCCAGGGGCTGCAGCTCGACCGTGGTCTCCACCAGGATGGCGCGGTCCGCGCCGATGGCCATGGCGGTGCGCAGGGTTTCCTGGCACTGGGTGACACCGCAGGAGACGGCGATCACTTCGGTGACCACGCCCTTCTCCCTCAGGCGCACGGCTTCTTCCACCGCGATCTCGTCAAACGGGTTCATGCTCATCTTGACGTTGGCGATGTCCACACCGCTGCCGTCGCTTTTGACGCGCACCTTGACGTTGTAGTCCACCACGCGCTTGACGGGGACGATCACTCTCATAGTATTTTCACCTTCGATGCCTTTTAGCTATACCCAATAAAGGTGGTTTTCGCTACATCCAGAAAATCGGGTTCAGAAGAACATCAACGCTTCAATTGCACCCAACACGAAGAGCGCGATCCAAACGGTCGTGACGAACATCAGTACAGCAGGCCGCCAACCAGTTCGTGCCAGTCCAACGAATGAAGTCTTCATCCCCAGTGCGGTCACGCCTACCATCAGACATGCGCTTGATCCCGCTGCCATGTTCTGCTGCAAAAACGGAGGCATCCAGCCTGCAGAGTGAACGCCAACCAGGATTACGAACAACACTAGAAAGTTGGGGACAGGAAAGCTGAATTTTCCAGTTGTCTTCTTCGCCAGGGCTTGTGACGGGAGACGGCCAACAACGATCGAGATCACCAAAACGACCAGCACCAACAGGCTTACTCGAAGCAACTTGACGATGGATGCGGTAGCACCAGCTTCCTGGCCAAGCGAGTAGCCAGCTACGACAACCTGCGCAACATCGTGAATGGTGCCTCCCAGAAAAACACCGGCCAACAGTGGTGGCAAAGCCAGCGCATCCGCAACCAGAGGGTAAAGCAGCATGGCGACCGTCGACAGCACGGTAGCCAGCACCACCGCACTCAATGTATTGCGCTCGCGTTGTTCGTCTTGCGGCAGCACGGCCGCAATGGCCAGTGCAGCAGCGGCGCCGCAAATGGCCGTGGCGCCACCGGCGAGCAAACCCATGCTCCACGACAGTCGAAGCCAGCGCGCCACCAGCACACCACACAATATCGTGCTGACCACCGCCAGGACCACGATCAGCCCCGTGGCCCAGCCCAGGCTTTCGATCTGGTCGACCGTGATGCGGGCGCCCAACAAACCAATACCCAGACGCAGCACCACGCGCATGCAGGCCTCCACGCCGGGTGCCGTGCGCGGGTCGTGGCTCTGGTAGTGGAACGCTGCGCCCATGAGCAGGCCGTACAGCATGGGAGGGCCTCCGTGCATGCCCGAGACAAACACGGCGGCCAGCGCGATCACGGCACACAGCGCCACGCCTGGCCACAGCCTCACGAGGTGGTCGGAGCGCGCGTGCCAGAAACTTCCCTGACTCAATCGAAGCATCAGCGCGCGCACGGCGAATGCCTCACTTGTCCACGAAAGCGCGTTCGATCACGTACTGCCCGGGCTGGCTCATGTTGCCTTCGCGCAGGCCCAGCTTGTCGAGCAGGTCACGGGTGTCGCGCAGCATTTCGGGGCTGCCGCACAGCATGAAGCGGTCGTCCGATATGCTGAGTGGCGGCAGGCCCAGGTCGTGTGGAAGGCGCCCGGTTTCCAGCAGCGTGGGGATACGCCCCTGGTGCCGAAACGCCTCGCGCGTGACTGTGGGGTAATACAGCAGCTTGGCGCGCACCTGCTCGCCAAACCACTCGTTCCTGGACAGTTCGTGGGTAAGCAGGTGCTCGTAAGCGAGCTCGTTCACCTGTCGGCAGCCGTGCACCAATACGATCTTGTCAAACAGCTCGTACACCTCGGGGTCACGGATCACGCTCATGAAAGGCGCCAGCCCCGTACCGGTGGACAGCAGATACAGGTGGCGCCCGGGCGTGAGGTTCTGCGTAAGCAGCGTGCCCGAGGCCTTACGCCCGACCAGCACCGTGTCGCCAACCTGGATATGCTGCAGGCGTGAGGTCAGGGGACCATCAGGCACCTTAATGCTCAGGAACTCCAGCGTCTCTTCGTAGTGCGGGCTCACCATGCTGTATGCGCGCAGCAAGGGCCGGCCGTCGACCATGAGACCAATCATGGCGAACTGACCGCTCTGGTAGCGAAAGCCCGGGTCGCGGGTGGTGGTGAAGGAAAACAGCCGGTCGGTCCAGTGGTGAACCGTCCGCACCTGGGCTTCGAACAGATTGCTCATGGTCGGGCTTCCGGTTGAAGGGTCGAAGAGAGTTCTCGCAGGTAGGGCCACGGATAGATGCCACGGTCGTGGCCATCGTCAAAGCACAGCTGCAGGCCGAAATCCCCCACCGGGTGGAGTTCGGTCATCCGGGTGTTGGCAGGCGAGGTGGGTCCGAGGCCATCGCGTCGCAGCTTCACGCACGTGGCGCAGCGGCAGGCACTGCGCAAGGCGTGTGAGCTCATGGACGCCTGCAGGCCGTCGCTCCAACCAATGTCGAGCCGGCCCGATGCCTGGTGGTGAACGATGTCCACCGGGTGCACACTGTGGGCGCTCATCCGATCGTCCCTCCCACGCCGTGTGGTCCCATCTCGACGCTGAGGCCGGCCAGGCCGCCTTCCTTGAGTTCGCCCCCCATCGCCGCCAGGCTCTCTTCGCGAATCAGCCCTTTGATGGTCTGCACCAGGGCGAGAAACTCGGGCGTGGACGTCATCTCGGGCGTACGGGGCCGGGGCAAGGGCACCACGATCTCGGCCTTCACGCGGCCCGGTCGTGCCGTCATCACGTAGATGCGGTCCGAGAGGAAGATCGCTTCATCGATGTCATGGGTGATGAACAGCACCGAGATGCGCAGGCGCTGCCACATGTTGGTGAGAATTTCCTGCATCACCACCCGGGTCTGCGAATCCAGCGCGCCGAAGGGCTCGTCCATCAGCAAAACCTGAGGACTGGTGGAGAGCGCCCGCACGATGCCCACGCGTTGCTTCATGCCGCCCGAGAGCTGATCGGGGTAGTGGTTCTCGAAATGCAGCAACCCCGCCAGCCCCAGCAGGGTGCGCGCACGGGTTTCGCGGGCGCTGGGCGAAACACCCTGGATCTTCATGCCAAATTCGACGTTCTTGCGCACCGTCATCCACGGAAACAGCGAGTACTGCTGAAACACCACGCCGCGGTCGGCGCCGGGCTCCTCGATGCGCACGCCATCGAGTCGGGCCTCGCCCGCACTGGGTTGCACGAAACCCGCCGCCACGTTGAGCAGGCTCGACTTGCCGCACCCCGAAGGTCCGATCAGTGAGACGAATTCACCGGGTTGCACGTGGATGGAGACCGAGTCCACCGCCTGGACCACCGAACCCTTGACCTTGAACTGGATGGACACGTCCTGCATTTCAACCAGGCCACGCACCGCCGACTCGGCTTTTTGCACGACAGCATTCATGAGCGCCCTCCCGGTGAAGCCGATGACTGCCAGGGCATGGCGATGCGAGAGGCGAGGCGGATGGCGCTGCTGCACAGCAGCCCCAGGATGCCGATGGTGATCATGCCCAGCGCGATTTCGGGGTAGGAGATGAGCGAATACGCCTCCCAGGTGAAGTAGCCGATGCCGAACTGGCCCGAGATCATTTCCGCCGCGATCAGCGACACCCAGGCCACCCCCATGCCCACGGCCAGACCAGTGAAGATGTGAGGCAAGGCGGCGGGCAGCACCACCTCGAACAGCAGCGTGGGTTCGCGCGCACCGAGCGAACGGGCGGCTCGCAGCAGCACCGGGTCGATCGCTTCCACACCATGGATGCTGTTGAGCAGGATGGGGAAGAAGGCGCCTAGGAAAGTGATGAACACGATGCTGACCTCGTTGCTCGGCCACAGCATGATGGACATGGGCACCCAGGCAATGGCGGGGATCGGCCGGAACACCTCCAGCGCGGGCATGCTGAGCTGGCGGAACCACCGATAGCGGCCGATCATCAAGCCCAGGCCGATGCCGAGCACCGCGGCAATGGCAAAGCCATAGAGGATGCGGCGCACGCTGATGCCGATGTTTGTGACGAAGGCGGCGGACTGGTTGACCTCGATCACCTTGTCGAACACGTCGACCGGGCTGGGTATGTTGCCGAAGCGCACATAGAAGTCGAGGCGGTAGAGCGTGGCCAGGTGCCAGGCCAGCAACACGCAGCCAATTGAGATCACTGCCATGATCCAGCCGGTCATCTGGCCCTGCATCCACGTGCCAAGGCGGGCCACGGTAGTGAGGCTAGCGCTTGCATTTACTGTGGGCGCGGGCTGGTGTTTCACGACGTTCAACACAGTCACAGTGAACGTGGTGTCCGGCGCATCCGGTGTCTCTGCAGTGTGCGCGAGCGGCGTAGGGTTGTTGGGCACGTACCCCGCAGGGTCACGGCTCACTTCCAGCAAGGAGGCGGCGTGCATGGCTTATTTCCCGCTCATGGCCAGATCGCTGGCGGGAACAGCCTGCGCCAGCGCTTCGTCGTACGACGCCAGCTTGCCACCGCTTTGGACCGCAAAAGCTTCCGCGTCTTTCTTCAGCAGAAAGGGCACCACCGCGGGGGCCTTGGGGTTGCTCAGGTTGACCGAGTAGAACGCCTTGTCGGCAAACAGCTTGATGCCCAGTGCCTTGTCGAAGAGGTAGGCCACCGACACCTTCTTCCCTTCGGTCTGGTACTGCCGAATCCCGGCCAGCAGGCAGGTGGGTGAACTCACCGGAACCAGACCCCCGCCTTCCAGCCAGATCTCACCGGCGTCCTTGGGGTTGCTCACCATGCGGTTGCAGATGGGGTCTCGGCCCGCGATGTCGTAGTTGGCCAGCGTCTGCTTCTGCGCCTCGTAGTCCTGCCCGCGCTCCTTGAAGGCCTGGCGCACATAGGTCTCGTTGACCCAGGCGTTGATGTCGAATTCCTTCACGCGGCCCAGCTTGGACAGCACGCCGTGCGCGAGCTTGATGGTGTCGAGCCAGCGGGGCTTGATGGTGGGGTCCAGCGTGTGGATGCCGTTCGGGCCGAGGAACATGTAGCCCACTTCCTTCTCAATCTTGGTCCACTCCTCCACCTTCTGCATTGCCAGGCTCGGGTTCTTCCGCACCCAGTCGTTAGCCTCCATCAAAGCCTTGATGTAGGCCACCACTGCCTCTGGGTAGGCGTCGGCGAAATCCTTGCGAACCACCACACCATGAAAGGTGGGCACTTTAGTCTGGGCGCCGTCAAAGATCTTGCGGGCGAATCCGCGGTAGGGCAGCAGGTCGGCGAAGGGAACAAAGTCACCGTGAGCGTCGATCTTCTTTTCCTGCAGGTTGGTGGTGCCCACCTCGGGGCTCTGGCTCACCAGGTTCCAGTAGTCGCTGGGCCAGCCGCGCTCCTGCATGGCCTGCAGCATCATCCCGTGGGCGGCCGAGCCGAAAGGCACGGACACCGTCTTGCCCTTGAGGTCGGCCAACTCGTAGTAGGGGCTGTCCTTGTGCACGACCACGCCGTTGCCCGAACCGAAGGCGTTGTACGCAATGATGGCGACCAGCTGGGTTTCGTTGCCACGATTTTGCTGGCCGGTGGCGCCGTTCACCAGCAGCGGGTAGTCGCCCATCATCCCGATCTGCAGCTTGTTGGCCACCATGCCATTGGTGACCGGGGGGCCGGAGGTGAAGTTCTGCCAGTCGAGCTTCCAGGTGATGTTCTGG
The DNA here is from genome assembly GCF_018780385.1 of Hydrogenophaga sp. Taxonomy (GTDB): domain Bacteria; phylum Pseudomonadota; class Gammaproteobacteria; order Burkholderiales; family Burkholderiaceae_C; genus Hydrogenophaga. The sequence continues at coordinate 22,258 of NZ_JADMJO010000078.1, forward strand.
TACTTGCCGGTTTTGGGCAGGTGCTTTTCCAGCAGCTTGAGTTCCTTGAGCACGATGCCACCGGTGACGGTGTTGGTGGTCGTGTTCTGCGTGCCGATGCCGATCGTGACTTCCTTCTTGTCCTGCGCCAGCAGGACCGAGGGCAACAGCGCCAGCGACATCCACACCACGGGGTGCAAGAGGTGGCCGAACCAGGCGGGACGTGGGGTGCGGGTGATAGCAGTCATGAGAACCTCCAGGAGAGTTGAACAATCAATCGGGATCCGGGCGTGGCCGTGAGCGTGGGGCTCAGGCGGTCTCGCTCAGCAGACTGCGCTTGTCTTTGCGCTCGGCCCATTGCGCCGCGTCGGGCAGGGGCTCTTGTGTGGTGGTGATCACGGGCCACTTGGGAGAGAGCGCGGCGTTCAGCGCCACGTACTCCCGCTGGTCGGGACTCAGGTCCTTCTCTTCCAGAATCGCCTCCACCGGGCACTCGGGAATGCAGACCCCGCAATCGATGCAGACATCGGGGTCGATCACCAGGAAGTTGGGACCCTCGTGAAAGCAGTCCACCGGGCACACCGCCACGCAGTCGGTGTATTTGCAGCCTATGCAGGCTTCCGTGACGACGTGTGTCATGCCACACCTCCCGGGTTTCCCTGCATCTGGATGGACGTCAGCGCGAGCTTGGCCAGCTTGCGCACATCGGGGTCGCTGTCCTTGAGTGCGCGCTCCAGCGGGGCAATGCCACGGGTATCACCGATCTCCCCCAGCGCAATCACCGCTTCCTTGCGCAGGTTGCTCACGGCGTGAGCCGTGGCTTCGGCCAGCACCTGAACCGCCGCGGCGGCCTTGAGCTTGCCCAGGCTGCGCGCGGCCTTCACGCGCACTTGCCAGTACTCATCGGCCATCGCACGGATGAGATCCGGCACGCCCAGCGCCGAGCGGGTTTTGGCAAAGGTGGTCGCGGCCTCTTCGCGCACCTGCCAGGCGGTGTCGACCAGGGCGCGGCTGAGTGCCGGGTGCACGCTCACGGCAGTGGACTCGCCGGCATAGCCCAGTGCCCCCACGGCCACACGCCGCACCTCGGGCTCCCCATCGTGCGCAGCCACCTGTGTGAGGGCGGCGATGGCCTGTGGCCGTTTCAGGTACCCCAACACGCCCACCGCCTCGCGCCGCACCACTGACTCAGCGTCGCTCAGCGCCTGCATGGCCGGCTCGAAAGCCTCCTCAACGCGCAACGCACGCACGGCATGGAGAGCAGCGGCTTTCACGCCGGGGTCGGCGTCCAGCAGATACGGCAGGATGGGAGCGGCCGATGCCGGCTCCTTCAGCTCCGCCAGCGTGTAGGCCACAGCGGCCCGCACATCGGCGTCGCTGTCCTTGAGCAAAGGCACCAGGGCGTTGAGCGCCTCCAGATCTTCGATGCCTTCGAGCGCCTTGGCGGCTTCCAGCCGCACCAGCGGGCTGCTGTCGCCCAGCGCTGCGATGAGCAGTGGGGTGGGGTCGTCTTCTTCGTCCGTGTAGGGCAGGTCAATCACGGCGACACGGCGCACGCCCGGGTCGCTGTCCTGCAGTCGCTGACGAATGCTTGAGTGAAGTGCGGAGGTCATGATCACCTCACCAGATAAGGAATGTTCACGTGCACGGCGCCGGTGGGGCAATCCTTCTCACACGGCATGCAGTACCAGCATTCATCGAATTTCATGAATGCCTTGTTCTTCACCAGGTCGATGGCCAGGACATCGAGTGGACAGACGTCGACGCAGACGGTGCAGCCCTTGTCGGCAATGCACTTGTCGTCGTCAACGACAACAGGTGCCTGGGTTCGTGTGGTGGTGATGGTCATGGGGATGGCCTTTCGGTGGGTGATTCAATTCAGGCGGCTTTGGCGGTGGCCGGACTGGCCACACGCAGGCGCTGGTAAGCCACCTTCTCCTGATCGTTGAGTTCGACCACGTAGGGCTCCACCTCGCGCTTTCGGAACCTGGCGTTGCCATCGCCGTCGCTGGTGACGTTGGTGTGGCAGAACCAGTTTTCGTCGTCTTTTTCCGGGTGATCCACACACAGGTGGTACAGCCCCCAGCGGCTTTCGGTACGGAACAGCGAAGAGCGCGCGGCCAGTTCGGCGCAGTCGCGGATGGTGTGGGCTTCCATGGCACGCATGAGCTCGTGCGGGTCTGCGGCCACCATGTGATCCAGGTCTTCGCGGATCTCGTCAAAGCGCTGCAGTCCGATCTCCATCTTGCGCGTGACCTTGGGCGGCTGCAGGTAGTCGTTGACCACTCGGCGGGTCTTGTATTCGATCTGGAACGGCGTGGGTCCCTCGCTGCGCGACAGCGGTGCGGCAATGCGCTCACGCTCAACCTGCACACGGTCCTGGTCGATGCGCGGATCGCTGGCACCGGCCACGTAGTCGGCAGCGTTCTCACCGCAGAACTTGCCGTAGACGAAAGCGCCCAGCATGTAGTTGTGTGGAATGCTGGCGCAGTCGCCCGCCGCGTACAGGCCGGGAATGGAGCATTCGCCACGCTCGTTGGTCCAGATGCCGGAGGCGCTGTGTCCGCTGCAGAAGCCGATCTCGGAGATGTGCATCTCGATCATGGCCTTGCGGTAGTCCGTACCGCGCCCCTCGTGGAAGCGGCCACGGCTGGGGCGCTCGTTGGTGTGCAGGATGTGCTCGATCTCCGAGATGGTCTCCTCGGCCAGGTGGTCGAGCTTCAGAAACACCGGACCCTTGCCACCTTCGAGTTCGTTGAAGAACTCCATCATCATCTGGCCGCTCCAGTAGTCACATTCGATGAAACGCTCCCCTGCGTTGTTCGAGGTGTAGCCCCCGAACGGACCGGTCACGTAGGCACAGGCCGGGCCGTTGTAGTCCTTGATCAGCGGGTTGATCTGGAAGCACTCGAGATTCGTGAGCTCGGCGCCGGCGTGGTAGGCCATCACATGGCCTTCGCCTGTGTTGGTCGGGTTCTCGTAGGTGCCGAACATGTAGCCCGAAGCCGGCAACCCGAGGCGACCGGCCGCGCCGGTGCAGATCACCACCGCCTTGGCCTTGATGACGTAGAAGTCGGCGGTGCGGCAGTCAAAGCCCATCACCCCCGTGATCTCGCCACTGGCGCCGGTGAGCAGCCGGGTGGCCACCACGCGGTTGGTGATTTCCACACGCGCCTTCTTCAGCTGGCGGTACAGCACGCGCTTCATGTGGTGGCCTTCGGGCATGGGCAACACGTAGCTGCCGATGTGATGCACCTTGCGCACGGCGTAGTCGCCGGTCTCGTCCTTCTCGAACTTGATGCCCCACCGGTCCAGCTCCTCGATCATGGCGAAGCTGTTGGCTGCGTAGGCGTAGACACCCTTCTGGTCCACGATGCCGTCGTTGGCCACCGTGATCTCCTTGGTGTACTGCTCGGGCGTGGCGTGACCAGGTATCACCGCATTGTTCAAACCATCCATGCCCATGGAGATGGCGCCGCTGCGCTTGACGTTGGCCTTGTCCAGCAGCAGGACGCGCAGCTTGGGATTCTTCTCCTTGGCTTTGACCGCGGCCATGGGGCCACCGGTGCCGCCACCGATCACCACAATGTCGTACTCGAGTTCAATGGTTTTCATAAAGACCTTTCGGGTTGTTCACAGGGGTTGAGGTGTCAGAGCGGGGCGCGATCGACGCGCACCTTGTACTGAAAGGCGTCTCCGCGGTAATAGAGGTGCTCGTAATCGATCGGGGTGCCATCGCTGGTGTGGGTGGTTCGCTCGATGACCAGCACCGGCGAGCCCTCTTCCACCTGCAGTTGCCCGGCCAGTCGCTCGTCGGCCAGCGTGGAGCCGATCTGCAGGTCGGCATGGCCCAGCGACATGCCGTAGTCGTTTTCCAGAATCACGAAGACGTCGCGGCTCGCGAGGTCTTCCTTGGCCAGGCGCGCGCCGATGGTTACGGGCAGGTAGGTGATGTCCAGCGAGATCGGTTCGCGGTTGAGAAAGCGTAGGCGCTGCAACTCGGTGACGCGTGCCCGCTTGGTCAGTTGCAGGCGTTCCTGCACCTGGGCCGACGGCACTACCGTGCGCATGGACACGACACGCGCAAACGTCTCGTAGCCCATCTGCCGCATGGCTTCACCAAACCCCTGCAGCTTGCCCAGGTCCTGAAACGCCTTGGGCTTAGCCACGAAAGTGCCCTTGCCATGGATGCGAAACACCAGGCCCTCGTTCTGCAGGTCGCTCAAGGCCTGGCGCACCGTGATGCGGCTGACATTGAAGGCAGACATCATTTCGCTCTCTGAAGGCATTTGCGCGTGGGGCTTGTAAGTGCCATCGAGCACGCGAGCGCGCAGGATTTCCTTGATCTGCTCGTACAAAGGCTTAGGCGAGGACAGCTGAATTTCGTCCGCCTGCCTGGGCAAAGGAAGATTGGTGACGACTGCGCGTAAACCGTTGGAGGCCATGGTTTTGCTCGTTTCGTGGAAACTTGTTATGACAAGTCATGATGAGCAAAAGCTGTGCCAGCCAAATTCTCTAGATCTGCACGACAAACAAGCTAAATCCGACTTCAATTAGCCGCCACATTGCGGTTGTGGTGCGCGCGCGTCCCTCAACCGGTGCGCCACTGGCGAGTTACGCACTATTCAGTGGCGCATCCGGTGGATGTAACGAACCCGTAGCCCTGCAGCAACTGAGCGATGCGCTGGACTTGAGCGGCGGTGACGTCGCGCCCGACCGCGCTGAAGTGGGCGGCAGGGGAACAACGGCCGCTGGCGCCTTCCTCTGCCTTGGCAACGTAGTCGAAAACAGTGGAGGCGAGGACGCCCAGGTCCTCGATCTTCTTGATCTCGATGTCGGCGGCAGTTTCCTTGAGTGTGGCGGCGATGACCGCAAGGTACTGGTCGGCCTTCTGCGGCTAGTACTGCTGTAAGGTGCGCAGGGCGCGCAGCAGTTCCTTGGGGCGGCGGCCGAACAGGGCAAACGACTGGCTGGCCACTGGCAGGCTGGGGATGACTTTGATCCCCTCCTGTTGGAGTGTCTGGAGCACATATTCACGTCGTCATCGCCCAGCGTCGGGCAGTCGGCCGTGGTTGCGGCCTCGAAGGCGTGTTTGCCTTGCACCGTCATGCCCACGACCTGGACGCGGTGTGATCCGGCGCCAATGAAGATCAAGTGGCCGGGGTACCGATCACGCTTTGCTGTTCCATCTAGAAAGCTACTACGGGACACCGGTGCTGGACAGCGCGAACTGATCGGATGCGAGCCAATTGAAATGGCTGATCAATTACTTCCATGTCGTATGCAGGGAGCACCGGATTGCTATCCATAAGGTAGATTCAGCGCATGAATAGACGAGATCTCCTGAGCGGGCTTGCGGCGCTGCTCCCCAGCGAACTCCTGCTTGCTAACCAGCCTCATCGGGGCAAGCTGGTGATTGTCGGAGGCGCTGAAAAACGTTGGAAAGATCGCCTGATCCTTCGCAGCTTCCTTGAGCACGCAGGTGGTATCTCCGTACGCGTGTGCCTTTTGGTGGCGGCTTCATCGGAACCGGCCGAAGCGGCCGCAAGTTACTTGCGGGCGTTCTCGGACCTCGGCGTTAAGGACTGCGAAGCGCTGCCCGTTATAGACCGGGCCGGCGCCTTCGCGCCTGAGGTGGCGAAGTCCATCCTCGAAGCAAACGCGGTCTTCATCACCGGCGGTGACCAGGCGCGCCTGATGACCTCCCTTTGGGAGACGCCTGCACTGGCCGCGCTGCACCGGGCGCACCATCTGCACGGGTGCTGCATCGGTGGCACGAGTGCCGGAGCCGCGGCAATGTCGCGCCACATGATCTCGGACGGTGAGGCTGTGCACCGCCCACGCAAGGGCGTGGTGGAAACCGATATCGGGATGGGCCTGCTGACATCCGCGATCGTCGACCAGCATTTCTCGGAGCGCCGGCGTTTGGCGCGCCTGCTTTCGGCGCTGGCGCGTAGACCCGACCTGCTTGGCGTCGGCGTGGACGAGAACACGGCATTGGTGATCGATGGCGAAAAGGGGATTGAAGTCGTCGGGACAGGCGTGGTCACTTTGGTCGATCCCTCCTATGCCCGCACCAACATCGACGGACTTGAGGACGAAGGGCTGCTAGAACTTCTGGGACTGCAGCTCCACACGCTGCCATCGGGCCACCGTTACCCGGTGAACGGCTTCGCGGGGGCCGCTTGGCCGCCCGAATTGCTGAAAGCTGTGCAACGGCTGGTACAGCCTGGTCCGGTGCGGCTTTAGCGTGTCTCGCCGCAATACCCCACCAAGACCAGCGGCTCGGTGCCCCTGTAGGCACTGGGCAGCGATGAGCAAGCCTTCGGTTGCGCATTCGTGATTCATGGGGCTGGTGGCTCGCTCAGTGGAGTGAAAGACTCCCCAATGTAGGACGTTGGAATATGCTGCACTCTGCGCAGAAACACAGGCTGCCAGTACCGTTTGATGTTTGCCGCACCTACCGGCGCCAGACCTGGCCAGCCCCGTCACTCTTGGTTTGTCCTACCAGCCCCAAAGCAAGCTCTTGGCAATCCAGCCGCTTTTCGTCCCCTCTCTCTCGACACGGACCCATCGCCCGCGCTTTTCGAGCGTGCGCATCAATTCACCGTACTCTGCCTTGCCTACGATTCGGTACTGAGTCCCCGGACCGCTACGCACATTGGCGGTGGGGCGCTTAACCAAATGGTAGGGCGTGTTGCCAGTTAACGAGCGTGCCACCCAGCCGGTGTCGCCTTCAAAGTCTTTGACCTGCAGCCATCGGACTTGGCGTTTGAGAACTTACAGCGGGTACCCCCTTTTCAGTTCCCACAACACTTCTGTATGGGTTCCAGGCCCAGAACGCATGTTCAGTGTGCTGCCTTTGACGCTGACCATGTTCTGGGCCATCGCGCTTGAGAGGGTGGCCGAGCAAAGAATCGCGGCAATCACAAAGCGGCGTGCGGTCGTTGCTGCAAGCATGCGAGGGTAGCTCCTTGAAAAAGTAGAAGAGACGATTTGGGTGGAGGTCTTGTGAGTTGGCAAGTTCCCCAGTTGACGCCATGAGAAGCATTCACTGCGGGCAAGGACTACGGCCAAAGCTCCTCGGGCAACCGGTCTCGGCGGCACAGCGGTCGCACGGAGCAACCTCTGTCGAATTCACAGATATGAAAATCTCATTCCTTCGAAACGCAGGCCGCGAGTGTCCCAATTCAGTCTGGGGACTAAACCGCTCTCGCGGTAGTCTCCGAGCGTGGAGGGTTGGTTGACGGCGATGGTGCATCGCGCCGATGTTGTGAGCCGAGGCGATTGGCCTTGATCACGACAGGAGCACCATCATGAATGCACCCCATCCGACGGTTTCACCGTTGCGCCAGCGCATGCTCGAGGACATGCGAATGCGCAGGCTTGCGCCCAAGACCCAGACAGCCTACATCCGAGCGGTGCGCCGCTTTGCCGCCTACCTGGGTCGGCCCCCAGACACCGCCACCGTGGAAGAGCTGCGCAACTTCCAGCTGCACCTGGTGGACCAGGGCACCTCACCCACCACCCTCAACGCCACCATCACCGGGCTGAAGTTCTTCTGCGAGATCACCCTGGATCGTGCAGAGTTGACGACCAAGATGCAGCCCGTTCATGTGCCTCGCACCTTGCCGGTGGTGCTCAGCCGCGAGGAAGTGGCGCGCTTGATCGCAGCAGCACCCAACCTCAAGCACCAGACCGCGCTGTCGCTGGCCTACGGCACGGGCCTGCGTGCCAGTGAGGTGGTTTCCTTGAAGGTCGGCGATATCGACAGCCAACGCATGACTCTGCGCGTGGAACAAGGCAAGGGCAGCAAGGACCGCTACGCCATGCTCTCGCCCGTGCTGCTGGAGCGCCTTCGGGTCTGGTGGCGCGTGGCCCATGCGCAAGGCAAGATGCTCGACGGCGGATGGCTATTCCCGGGCATGAATCCAGTCGACCCGCTCACAACCCGCCAGCTCAACCGCGCCATTCACATGGCGGCCGAGTCGGCGCACATCGACAAGCGCGTGTCCATGCACACGCTGCGCCACAGCTTTGCGACCCACCTGCTGGAGCAGAAGGTGGACATCCGGGTGATCCAGGTTCTGCTGGGGCACAAGAAGCTGGAGACGACAGCCATGTACGCGCAGGTGGCCACTGACGTCCTGCGCGAGGTGGTCAGCCCGCTGGAGCAGCTCAGCACCGCGTAGGCCCACCATGGGCACCGCTGCCCTGGAGGTGGCGGACATCTTCCGCACCCACGGGCCGGCCTGGCGGCAAGCCCAGCGCTCCCACCTGAGCCTGGGTCAGCTCAAGGTCATGACAGCCATTGAACAGTGCCGCAGCGCGGCACTGGGAGGACATGTGCTGCGCTGTGAAGACTGCCAGCGCCTGCAGGTCGCCTACAACTCGTGCCGCAACCGGCACTGCCCCAAGTGCCAGGCCAGTGCTGCACAGCGCTGGCTGGATGCGCGCCAGGCCGACTTGCTACCCGTGGACTACTTCCATGTGGTCTTCACGCTGCCCGCACCCATCAGCGAGATCGCGTACTGGAACAAGGCCGTCGTCTACGGCCTGCTGTTTGAGGTGGCGGCACAGACGCTGCGCACCATCGCCGCTGATCCCCGGCACCTGGGCGCGCAGATCGGCGCCACCCTGGTGCTACACACCTGGGGTTCGGCGCTCACGCACCACCCGCACGTCCACGGCATCGTGCCCGGCGGCGGGCTCTCTCCCGACGGCCAGCGTTGGGTGGCTTGCCGACCGGGATTCTTCCTGCCGGTGCGCGTGCTCTCGCGTCTGTTCAGGCGGCGCTTCCTGGAAGCACTGGAGCAAGAGCACCGCGCAGGTACGTTGCAGTTCTTCTCGCAACACACCGCGCTGGGCGATCCGAAGGCCTTCGCGCGGTGGCTCGCGCCACTGCGCCGATGTGAATGGGTGGTCTATGCCAAGAAGCCGTTTGCGGGGCCACAGGCTGTACTGGCCTACCTCTCGCGCTACACGCACCGGGTGGCGATCTCCAACTCGCGCCTGGTGGCGCACGACGAGCGAGGTGTGACGTTCCGCTGGAAGGACTACCGTGACAAGGGGCCCGCCCAAGGCAAGACTCGCCACAAGACGATGACGCTCTCGCCCGAGGAGTTCATGCGCCGCTTCCTGCTGCACGTCTTGCCCGGCGGGTTCCACCGCATCCGGCACTACGGGTTGCTGGCCAACCCCCATCGAAGGGAGTGCATCGAGCAGGCGCGCCAGCTGCTCATGCCTGAGGCGCCAGGCGCACGGGCCGAGAAGGCCGGGCGCGGTGTGGTCGAGCAGATCCGCCCGACCTTCGTCTGCGTTCACTGCGGCGCGATGATGCTCATCGTCGAGACCTTCGCACGCGGGCAGTCCATTCGCACACCTCACCAGCGAGGACCACCGTGAGCACTTCGGCGTTCGCAACTTTGAGTGTGTCTGGAGCGGGCTCACCACGGCTCTCTGCAGACCCCTGCGTCCGACTCAGAAATCCACGGCGCGACCCCTGCGAGATCGGCTGCGGATGCTCATGTGAAATCGCACGGTACGCCCTGGTGGCGCCTTCGCGCACTGGCCAGTTGGCGCAGTTGCCATCGCCAACATCTCTGCGCACTGTCAAATCCCCATAGAGCTGCCAGCTGGTACGCCCAGACGGGTGCTCCCCGCGGTTTCCTCCCTAGAGGCTTGTACGACGCCCACCCTTCGTGGTCAGCGTGTGTCGTCGGCGCGCCTGCGCGGGAGGGCGTCCTACAACCCTTAACTGAAGCCGTCGGCCGATCTCCAGAAGTCGTAAGTGCAGCGATTCCTGTCGAGGACGATAAGTAAGTGATCAAGCTGTGGTTGCCACTCAGCGGTCGTTCGTGTGCATGTTGTTCTGGGGAACGAGCTACAGGTTTTGGGAGTGTGGCAGACACTGCTACTTGGCAAGGCTTGTGCAACTAATCCGCTGCCGGGCTCAGGTTCTACTCCAACGAAAGCACGCTCGGCGACGTACGGAGCTGCCCGAAGTTGACATGGACATCAACCCCACGAGAAGGCTCGCGCCGCCGCACTTCCCACTGATGCCCCGAGCATAAGTCCCGTCAACACATCCGAGGGGAAATGTGCACCCGAGTGCACCCGCGCCCATGCAGTGATCACGGCGATGGAGGGCAACATGGCGAATTCGGGCCAGACGATCATCCACGGCGACAGCGCCCCGGCCAGGCACGCCATCACGGCGGCGTGGGTGCTGGGCATTCCGCCCCGATCCGAATGATTGAGGTGGTTGGCACAAAGACCGATGGCGAACGGGCGCCTTGAAGAAAGTAGTTTCGCAAACCGTTTGACAAGAATTTGCATCAGTGTCGCCACTCCGAGCGCATACAGCACGGGGCCGATGGCATCGGCCCTGAAGACCAGGGTTGATCCGAGCACAGCGACCAGCGGCAGCCAGCTCCAGTGTGCGATGGCGATTGCACAGCTTAGTCGCAAAGGGCGGTCGGTTCTGCCAGCACCCATCCAGTAAAACCACGCGATATCGCGAGATCGGCCCGATGGAAACGCAAGTGCGGCACTGAGTTCTGTATGGGTCGACATGGCCCAATGGTGCCTACTGAACATGTCATTGGTATTTCTTTGCCGCAGTTACACCGCTTGGGCTGGCGCAGCAATCACGGTGTCATATTAACCGCGCACACTTTATGCATACCGCTGGTCCTGACGGGTAAAAAGTATCGGGACACCACATTCCAAATGAACACCGTGGCTGGTTCTCGAATGGTCATGCCGGACCGGGAGTAAGCAGTCAGCCGCCCGCCAGCTCCGATGCTTGAAGCGACGTGTCTAGCAGACGGCCCTTGCTGCTGTAGCGGCGGTCCAACCGCCATTCGCCCAGTATTTCAAGCGCCGATTTGAATTGCGAGTAGCTCAGTGAGCACAGTTGACTCAACGGAAACCCCCCAGCGTACCCACTGTGATCTCGAAGGCTGCGGTCACGCCTGCAGCTCAGTCAAACTGGCGCGACGAATTGACGTTCACCCTGACCTCGGGCGAAGGCAAGGAAATCAAATTGCGCATGGCCGAAGGCGAAACGGCCGAATTCCAGTGGATCGTCAATGGCGGTTCGGTCAACTACGACACGCACGGAGACGGTGGCGGGCGCTCCATCAGCTACGAAAAAGGCCGCGGCGTGCCAGCCGACGATGGTGCTC
>NZ_JADMJO010000089.1 GCF_018780385.1 Hydrogenophaga sp.
TGACCAGGCCCTCGGCCGCAAACTCGCGCAGCAGGCGGCTGGTGTCTTCGGGCGTTTCGTCAAAGCCGGTGTCGCTCATGGGGTTGGGCAGGCCGGCGTTGGGGTAGCAGCTGATGAAGGTGTCGCCCGCGACCTTGGCCAGCTCCTGGATGTAGGGACGCATCAGCGCGGCACCCAGCGCGCAGTTCAGGCCCACGGCCAGCGGCTGCAGGTGGCGCACGCTGGCCCAGAAGGCGCTCACCGTCTGGCCGCTGAGGATGCGGCCCGAAGCGTCGGTCACGGTGCCGCTGATGATCACCGGCAGGCGCTCGCCGCTGTTCTCGAAGAATTCGTCGATGGCGAACAGCGCGGCCTTGGCGTTGAGCGTGTCGAAGATGGTCTCCACCAGCAGCACGTCGGCCCCGCCCTCGACCAGCGCCTCGATCTGCTCCAGGTAGGCCGCGCGCAGCTGCTCGAAAGTCACGTTGCGAGCGCCGGCATCGTTCACGTCGGGGCTGATGCTCGCGGTCTTGGGCGTGGGGCCGAGGGCTCCGGCCACGAAGCGCGGCTTGTCGGGTGTGCTGAATTTGTCGCAGGCCGCGCGGGCAATGCGCGCCGAGGCCAGGTTCATCTCGCGCGCAAGGTGGCCCATCTCGTAGTCGTCCTGCGCGATGGTGGTCGCGCCGAAGGTGTTGGTCTCGATCAGGTCGGCGCCGGCGGCCAGATAGCCTTCGTGGATGTCCTGGATCACGTCGGGGCGCGTGAGGCTGAGCAGCTCGTTGTTGCCCTTCACGTCCTTGTGGAAGTCCTTGAAGCGTTCGCCCCTGTACTGCGTCTCGCCCAGCTTGAAGCGCTGGATCATGGTGCCCATCGCGCCATCGAGGATGGCGATGCGGTGTTTCAGGATCTCGGGCAGCGCCTGGGCGCGGGTGTAGGCAAGGGAAGTCATGCCCGGATTGTAAGAACCGACGCGGGTCCGGGCCCGCCGGCAGACGGGTGGCCTCAGGCTTTCCCCGACAATAGGCGCCATGAAACACCTCACGCCCCAGCAGGCCTGGGCCTGGCTGCAGGCCGAACGCGAGCGCCGCGAATCGCGTGGCGAAGCCGCACCGCTGTTTGTGGACGTGCGCATGGAAATCGAGTCGCTTTACGTGGGCCGTCCGCCCGGCGTGGAGAACATCCCCTGGTACGAATACCCCGACCTCACGCCCGACCCGGTGCGTTTCGCGCGGACCGTCGAGGAGGAAGCCGGCGACAAGCAGCGCCCGGTGCTGCTGATCTGCCGCAGCGGCAAGCGCACGCTGGATGCCGGCAAGGCGCTGGAAGCCGCCGGCTTCACCGAGGTGGCGCACGTGGTGCACGGCTTCGAGGGTGAACTCAACGAAGACTTCAAGCGCTCCAGCCTCAACGGCTGGCGGCATGACGGTCTGCCGTGGGAGCAGATGTGATCGACATCGCGCCCGAGAGCGAAATTCTGGAAACCAGCCTCGGCGTTCTGCAGGAGGTCTTCGGGTTCGACGCCTTCCGCGGCCCGCAGGCCGAGATCGTGGCGCACGTGGGCGGCGGTGGCGACGCGCTGGTGCTCATGCCCACGGGCGGCGGCAAGTCGCTGTGTTACCAGGTGCCGGCCATCGTGCGCGAACGCAGCGGCCAGGGCCTCACCGTGGTGGTCTCGCCGTTGATCGCGCTCATGCACGACCAGGTGGGCGCCTTGCTCGAAGCCGGCGTGGCCGCGGCCTTCCTCAACTCCAGCCTGTCCATGGAAGACGCGCAGCGGGTGGAAAAAGAGATGCTGCGCGGCGATCTCACCCTGCTGTATGCCGCGCCCGAGCGCCTGACCACGCCGCGTTTCCTGGCCCTGCTCGACTCGCTCCGTGAGCGCGGCAAGCTGGCCCTGTTTGCCATCGACGAAGCCCACTGCGTGAGCCAATGGGGCCACGACTTCCGCCCCGAGTACCGCGGCCTGGCCGTGCTGCACGAGCGCTTTGCCGGCGTGCCGCGCGTGGCCCTCACCGCCACCGCCGACGACCTCACACGCGCCGACATCGTCGAGCGCCTGCAACTGCAGGAAGCCCGCACCTTCATCAGCAGCTTCGATCGACCCAACATCCGCTACCAGCTGGTGGAGAAAAAGGACGCCACCACCCAGCTGCTGCGCTTCATCCGCGACGAGCACACCAGCGGTGACGAGCACGACGCGGGCATCGTGTACTGCCAGTCGCGCCGCCGGGTGGAAGAGGTGGCCACCATGCTGTGCGAAGCGGGCCTGCATGCCCTGCCGTACCACGCCGGCCTGGACGCCGCCGTGCGCCAGCGCCACCAGGACCGCTTCCTGCGCGAAGAAGGCCTGATCATGGTCGCCACCATCGCCTTCGGCATGGGCATCGACAAGCCCGACGTGCGTTTCGTCGCCCACCTGGACATGCCCAAGAACATCGAGGGCTACTACCAGGAGACCGGGCGCGCCGGGCGCGACGGCGAGCCCGCCAACGCCTGGATGGCCTACGGCCTGCAGGACGTGGTGAACCAGCGCCGCATGATCGACGAGAGCCCGGCGGCCGACGAATTCAAGCAGGTGCTGCGCGGCAAGCTCGACGCCCTGCTCACGCTCGCGGAAGCGAGCGACTGCCGCCGCGTGCGACTGCTGTCCTACTTTGGTGAACACAGCGAACCCTGCGGCAATTGCGACAACTGCCTGCACCCGCCGCAGCTCTTTGACGCCACCGAATCCGCGCGCAAGCTGCTCTCGTGTATCTACCGCGTGCAGCAGTCCAGCGGCATGGCCTTTGGCGCCGGCCACATCATGGACATTCTGCGCGGCAAGGTCACCGAGAAGGTGACGCAGCACGGGCACGACAAGCTCTCCACGTTCGGCATCGGGGCCGACCTGTCCGAGACGCAGTGGCGTGCGCTCCTGCGCCAGCTCATCGCCCGCGAAGCGGTGCAGGTGGACGCGGCGCACTACAACACCCTGCACCTGCAGGATGCGGCGCGCGAGATCCTCAAGGGCCAGAGCGCCGTGTGGCTCAAATTGCTGGCCGAGAAGGCGGCGGGCTCCGGGCGCACCAGCCGCCAACGCAGCGCGCGCGCCACCGTGGCCGACGACGGCCAGCCGCTGACCCTGGCGGCCCGCGACAGCCTGGACGCGCTCAAGGCCTGGCGCGCCGGCGTGGCCAAAGAGCACAACCTGCCCGCCTTTGTGATCTTTCATGACGCCACCCTGCGCGCCATTGCCGCGCGCCAGCCCCGCACGCTGGGCGATCTGGATGGAATTGCCGGCCTGGGCGTGAAAAAACGCGAGGCTTACGGCGAAGAGGTATTGCGGGTGGTGAGTGCTTTCGGGTGATCGCCTGAGCGGGCTTCATGCCCCGACCACCACCATCGGCTGACACGCCCGACCGCTCATCGTACCGGGCCTTTTCGGCCCCTGTCATTGCTCAAGAACGCCCCCCATCTGACGATGCTTGAGGTGTACCCGGGGAACTGTCCCCCCTCACCCCGAACATCTCGAACGGAGCACTGCATGTTTTCCTGGCTGCCCTGGATTGGCAAAAGCAAAAGGGTTCAGTACCACGACACGCAGGTGCTCGAGCTGGACTTTCTGGTCGACGAGTTCCACGCCGCGATGGCCGACATTCAGGACCCGATCCGCGTGCGCATCCACGCCGCGCTCCTGTCCTGCCAAAGCCCCAAGGATCTCTGGTTCCTGCGCAGCAAGCTGTTCGGCCTGATCTCCAAGCACCACTGCGAGAGCGTGGCCAACACCCGCATCGGCCGACTCGATCAGAAGCTGCGCTTCTTCGTGGACAACCATCCGGACTACTCGGCCGACGAACTGCCCAGCAAACCCATGATGTTCGTGCACTAGAAGGCACCCCCGCGCCGCCTGCGGCGTCACCCCCTCAAGGGGGCGGTGCCTGCGGCCCGGCAAAGCCGGTTCCGCGGCACCACTGGAAATGCAAAAGGCCACCCAAGGGTGGCCTTTTGCATGGGGCAACATTGCTCAATGCACGAAGCCGATGCCGCGTGCCTCGCGCACCTCGGGCTTGATACGGTGCTCGGCTTCGAGCTGGGCGATGAACTCCTCGGGCTCCAGCGTTTCCGCCAGGATCTCCACCTGCCGTTTCACCGCGGCAAAGTCGCCCGGGCAGAGCTGGTCGAGCTTGGTCAGCCGAGCGGCGTGCGCCGCGCTCAGCCGCGTGGCGTCGCCCCCCAGCGCCTCCACCACGAACATGGTCTCGCGCTGCGCGGCCGTGAGCGGCTTGAAGCGGATCTTGAAGGTGAAGCGGCGCAGCGCCGCCTGGTCGATGGAATCCATCAGGTTGGTGGTGCAGATGAAGATGCCGGAAAAACGCTCCATGCCCTGCAGCATCTCGTTGACCTCGGTGACCTCGTAGGTGCGCTGCGCGCCACGGCGGTCCTGCAGGAAGCTGTCGGCCTCATCCAGCAGCAACACGGCCTTCTCGGCCTCGGCTTCACGAAACATGGCCGCCATCTGCTGCTCGGTTTCACCCACGAACTTGCTCACCAGATCGCTCGCACGGCGGATCATCAGCGGGCGCTCGAGCTGCTGGGCCAGGTGTTCCGCCAGCGCGGTCTTGCCTGTGCCGGGCGCACCGTGGAAACACAAGCAGCCATGGCCGCGCGCCTTGAGCGCGGCGATCACGCGCGGCAGCTCGTAGCGCGACTCGACGTTGAGCATGTCCAGGCTGTACTGCGTGACGCTGGGGCGCTGCACCAGGTCGGGTTTGCGGCCCAGCGCCAGATCGGCGTTCTTGAGTTGTCGTTCGATCAGGTCGTCGAGCATGGGTGCCGCCGCGCCGCGCGTCTTGGCACTGCGGCGCGCTGCCGGCTTGGCCGGGCTGGCGGCGAGCTGCGCAAAGCGCAGCGCGGTGCGGATCTGCGCGGGCGTGAGGCCCTTGCGCTCGGTCAGGCGCGCCACCAAGGCGTCGGACACCGGCGCATCTTCCAGCGTCTTGCGCACCAGCTGCTCCCGCGCACCGGGCGGCGGGCTTTTGAGTTCAAGGTGGTAGGCGAAGCGGCGGCGGAACGCCGGGTCGATCTGTTCGATGCGGTTGGTCACCCACAGCGTCGGCACGGCGTTGGTCTCCAGAATCTGGTTGACCCAGGCCTTGCCGCTCACGCTGCCGGTGTGCGAGGCCGCCACGTGTTCGGCGCGCGCCATGATCTGCGCGGCCTCGCTGGAGATCGGCGGGAACACGTCTTCCACCTCGTCGAACAGCAAGGCCGAATGCGCCGTGCCCTTCAGGAACACCTGCGCGATCTGCAGCGAGCGGTAGCGGTCGCGACCCGAGAGTGCGTTGCCGTCGCGGTCGGCGTACTCCACCTCGAAGAGTTCGAGGCCGGCGGCCTGCGCCACCACGCGCGCGAGTTCGGTCTTGCCGGTGCCGGGCGGGCCGTACATCAGCACGTTCACGCCCGGCTCCTTGCGCGCCACGGCTTCGCGCAGCAGGCCGCAGAGCAGGCGCACGTCTTCGCCCACGTAGTCAAAGTCTTTGGGCGTGAGTGCCGAGCGCGCGGCCGGGCGGGTGAACACCGCCATGAGCTCACTCTGCGTGCGGTACTCGCGCATCAGCACCGGCGGCAGTTTTTCGCTCACTTTCATGAGGTCGGCCAGGTCGGTGATGTTGTGTTCGGAGATGAGGTTTTCCACCATGCCGATGCGCTCCAGCCGCGAGCCGGCGCGCAGCGCCTCACCCACTTCGCTGGCCTTCACGCCGGCCACGTCGGCAATGGCCGCGTAGGCCTCGGGCGCGTTGTTGACCTTGAACTCGACCAGAATGGAGCGCAGGTCGCGCTGGTAGCGCGCGAGCGTGCCGTAGAGCAACAGCGCGCGCTCGGCGCGGTTGAGTTGCAGCAGGCCGGCGAGCGCATCGATGTTCTTCTCGACCAGCGTGGATTGTTTCTTGAGCGAGTGGCTGAGCCATTCGCCAGTGACGGCCAGCACCGCCAACAGGTCCTTGGGCGATTCCTTGGCGTATTCGTCCAGGTAGAAGAACAACGTGCCTTCTTCGTACGGGCCGCGCCACACACCGTAGCGTTCCATGAAGGCGTTGGTGGTGAGGCCATCGTGGCCGCTCCAGAGTTCGTTGTCCTTGCAGCGGCGCTCCAGGAACTCGCGCAGGCGGGAGAGCACGGTGTGCGGCCACACCAGATGGCGGCCGGCCAGCGAGAGCAAGGTGTTGAGATCGCGGCGCACGTTGAAGCGCGGGCCCTGGCGCGCGGCCAGCGTGAGCACGAAGTGCGAGCACATGAGGTCGAGCACGGGCGCCTGGCGCAGGCCGTGCGGCACGAACACGCGCCCTTCGCCCAAGAAGGGCGTGCGGCCCTCTCGCGGGTCGGTCGGGGTGCGGACCGCGGGGATCGCGGCCAGCACAGAACGCTTGCTCATCCAGACACCTCCAGAACGTGCTTTCCAGTGACGCCGTACCGGGACATCCGGCATTCAAATGGACCATAACCCAGCTTGATGAATCATGGAAGAGAGTGATGAACCGGGTTTGTGGGATTTGTCCGGCTTTAAGGTGGCGCGCGGTCTGGCCCGCCGGTTCACAATCGCGCGATGCTGGAACTCAAAGACATTCACGCCGCCGCCGCCCGCCTGGCCGGGCAGGTGCTAGACACCCCATTCGTCGAATCGCGCACCATCTCGCAGCTCACCGGCTGCCAGGTGTTCCTGAAATTCGAGAACCTGCAGTACACCGCCTCGTTCAAGGAGCGCGGTGCCTGCAACAAGCTCGCGCAGCTGAGCGCCGACGAACGGGC
>NZ_JADMJO010000143.1 GCF_018780385.1 Hydrogenophaga sp.
AACACCAGCTCCACGCTGGAGCGGCTCGCCGGCTTGCGCGTGTTGGTGCCGTTGAAGATCACGTCCTGCATGGACTCACCGCGCAGCTCGGAGGCCTTGGACTCGCCCAGCACCCAGCGCACGGCATCCATGATGTTGGACTTGCCACACCCGTTGGGACCGACCACGCCCACCAGCTGGCCCGGGAGCATGAAATTGGTCGGTTCGGCGAAGGACTTGAAGCCGGAGAGCTTGATGGAGTTGAGACGCACGGCGCTGCCCGATGACTGACTGGATGAGAAACGCCCGCCCGAGGCCGACGACGCGAGCGAAATGATACCCCGCTGCCCCTGCGGGCCTGCCCGGGGTGCGTCACCAAAGCGGTGAACGCCCCCTGGGGGCGGGGGTATCCGGGGCAAACGGATAATCGGGGGATGAACCCGCTTCTGTCCCGTCTGCAGCCCTACCCCTTCGAACGTCTGCGTCGGCTGTTTGCCGACATCACCCCCAACCCGGCCCTGCGCCCCATCAGCCTGGGCATTGGCGAGCCCAAACACGCCGCCCCCGACTTCCTGAAGCAAGCCCTGGCCGCCGCGCTGGACACCGGCCTCTCCAGCTACCCCGCCACCGCCGGCGAGCCTGCCCTGCGCGAAGCCTGTGCGGCCTGGGTGCAGCGGCGCTACGGCGTGGCGGTGAACCCGGCCACCCAGGTGCTGCCGGTCAATGGTTCGCGAGAGGCCTTGTTCGCCTTCGCCCAGACCGTGATCGACCCGACCCGCCCGGGCGCCACGGTGGTGTTTCCCAACCCGTTCTACCAAATCTACGAGGGTGCGGCCCTGCTCGGTGGCGCCGAGCCGTTCTATGTGGCCAGCGACCCGGCGCGCAATTTCGCGGCCGACTGGGACGGCGTGCCGGCCGAGGTGTGGGCCCGCACCCAGCTGCTGTTTGTGTGCTCGCCGGGCAACCCGGCCGGCGCGGTGATGCCGCTGAAGGAGTGGCGCAAGCTGTTCGAACTGAGCGACCGGCACGGCTTCGTGATCGCTTCCGACGAGTGTTACAGCGAGATTTACTTTCGCGACGAGCCGCCGCTGGGCGGGCTGGAGGCGGCGCAAGCGCTCGGCCGCACCGATTTCCGCAACCTGGTGAGCTTCACCAGCCTGTCCAAGCGCAGCAACGTGCCCGGCCTGCGCAGCGGTTTTGTGGCCGGTGACGC
>NZ_JADMJO010000013.1 GCF_018780385.1 Hydrogenophaga sp.
GGCCAAGACCTTCTTCCAGCACGCCGCGCTGGTGGGTTACGGCGTGGTGATCGCGTTGGCCACCGCCATCTGCTTCACCCTGGCCGAGCCGATCGCGCGTTTCCTGGGGCAGACCGGCATCAACGTGATGACGCGGTTGATGGGCCTGATCCTGGCGGCCCTCTCCGTTGAGGTGATGGCCACGGGGCTGGTGAAGCTGTTCCCGGCCTTATTGGGCTGACGGGTACAAACCCAGCGTCTGCGCCTGCAGACGCGAGAGGCCCAGCAGCGCGTCGGTGAAGGGCGTGGCCACGCCGGTGATCTGGCCAAGTTCGCGCACCACGGTGACCAGCGCGTCGAGCTCCACCGGCTTCTTCGCCTGCACGTCCTGCAGCATCGAGGTCTTGAACGCGCCCAGCTTGAGCGTGACGGCGTGGCGGTCTTCGGGGCGCTGGTCGATCGGGATGCCGATCCTTGCACCAATCTCTTTGGCTTCGAGCATCACGCTGCTGATGAAACCCCGCACGAGCTCGTCGCCCAGAATGCGGTCGGTGGTGGCCCCCGTGAGCGCGCTCACCGGGTTCACCGTCATGTTGCCCCAGAGCTTGTACCAAACGTCTTTCTGGATCTGCGGCGACACCGTGGCGTTGAGCCCGGCGCGCTGCAACAGCGCGGCCAGCGCGGCCACCCTTTCGCTGGCCTCGCCCGAGGGCTCGCCGATGATCAGGCCGTTGCCGAAGTGGTGGCGGATGACACCGGGCGCATCCACCGAACAACTGGCGTGCACCACACCGCCCATGACGTTGCGCGCGGGAATGGTGCGGTCAATGGCGCCGCCGGGGTCGACCGACTGAAGCCGGGCGCCGGCGCGCTCGCCGCCGAAGCCGTTGAAGAACCACCAGGGCACGCCGTTCATGGCGGTGAGCACCACCGTGTGGCGACCGATCAGGGGTGCGATGCTGCGCGCCACCTCGGCCAGTGCGGGCGCTTTCACGGCCACGATCACGAGGTCCTGCACGCCCAGGGCGACCGCGCTGCTGGACGCCTTCACCGGTGCGCCGATGAGGCGCCCGTTCTCGTGCAGTTGAAGGCCATCGCGTTGGAGAGCCGCGAGCGTGTCGCCGCGGGCCAGCGCACTGACCGTGCAGCCAGCGTGCGAGAGCAGCACACCCAGCCAGCCGCCGATGGCGCCAGCGCCGACGATGGCCACGTTCTGGAAATCCGGTTGTGTCAATCGATCACTCCAGGTAGCTGCTGTCCAGGCGGTTCACCCGCCGCACCAGCGCATCGAACACGTCACGGCCTGCGCCGTGGTCGGGGCTGAACTGCAGCGCGTCGCGTGTGCATTGGGCCGCGATCGACTCGGGCACGGGAATGGCGGCAGCGGCACCGCCCATGGAGAAGGTCGCCAGCTGGATTTCACAGGCGCGCTGCAGCGTCCACAGGATGGCAAAGGTCTGCGGCACCGTGGCACCCCAGGCCAGCAGGCCATGGTTGCGCAGGATCACGGCCGGTTTGTCACCGATGCTCTTGAGCAGGCGCGGCGCTTCTTCGGCGTGAATGGTGATGCCCTCGAAGTCGTGGTAGGCCACCATGCCATGCAGCTGCGCGGTGTAGAAGTTGGTCTGCTGCAAGCCGTCCTTCAGGCAGGCCACGGCCACGCCGGCGGTTGTGTGGGTGTGCATCACGCAGTGCGCGCCGGGCAGGCTGTCGTGGATGGCCGCGTGCACGGTGAAACCGGCCGGATTGACGCGGTGGGTCGAGCCGTCGAGCACGTCACCCTTCAGATTGATCTTCACGAGGTTGCTCGCAGTCACTTCGCTGTAATGCAAGCCAAAGGGATTGATCAAAAACTGCTTTTCACTTCCAGCCACCGAATCGGGCAAGCGCAGCGTGATGTGGTTGTAGATCATCTCGGTCCAGCCCAGCATGGCGAAGACGCGGTAGCAGGCGGCGAGCTCCAGGCGCGCGGCCCATTCATCGGGGTGCATGCCGGAGGGCAGCACGGTCGTGGATCGCAGCGTGGCGTTCATGGTGGTCTCCTGTCGGTGTTGTCGGCTCAGTACACGCTGCCTTTGGTGGGTGCGGGCATGGCGGGCGCGTCGGCCTTGAAGCGCGCGGCCAGCGCACTGGTCTGGCGCGCGAGGATCTGGGTGTCCAGTCCCACGGCCACGAACACCGCGCCAAGCGCGAGGTAGTGGCGCGCCTGGGCTTCGTCCGCGGTGAGGATGCCGGGCGCCTTGCCGGCGCGCAGGATGCCGCGGATGGCGTGTTCGATGGCCGCCTGCACCTCGGGGTGGCCCGGGTTGCCCACATGGCCGAGCGAGGCGGAGAGGTCGGCCGGTCCGATGAACACACCGTCCACCCCCGGCGTGGCGGCGATCGCATCGAGCTGGGCCAAGGCCTCGCGCGTCTCGGCCTGCACCAGCAGGCAGACCTGGGCGTTGGCCTCTTTGGCGTAGTTCGGGTAGCGACCCCAGCGCGAGGCGCGTGCGCCGGCCATGCCGCGCACACCACCCTGGCCGCTCACGTCATCGGCCTGCGGATAGCGGCAGGCGCGCACGAGCTGGGCCGCCTGTTCGGGCGTGTCGACCATGGGCACCAGCAGGGTCTGCAGGCCGATGTCGAGGTACTGCTTGATGAGCGCCGCGTCGCCCACCGGCACGCGTGCAATGGCGTGCGAGCCTGGGTAGGCCGCGATGGCCTGGGCCTGGGCCAGCAGGTCTTTCAGGCTGTTGGGCGAGTGTTCACCATCGATCAGCAGCCAGTCGAAGTCGGCGCCGGCGCAGATTTCCGCGCTGTAGGGGTTGGCCAGGCCGAGCCAGAGGCCGATCTGCACACGGCGCGCGGCAAGGGCTTGTTTGAAGGCGTTGGTGGGTGTTTGCATGGTGAGAGGAAATTCAGACGAATTGGAATGTCAGGCAACCCAGCGGGCCGTAGTCGGCCTCGAACAGGTCGCCCACCTTCGCAGCCACCGGCCGCGTGAAAGAACCAGCCAGCACGATCTGGCCAGCCCGCAGCGATTCGCCCCAGGGCGCGAGCTTGTGCGCCAACCAGGCGATGCCCACGGCGGGGTGGCCCTGCACGCCAGCGGCCAGGCCCGTTTCTTCCACCACGCCGTTCTGCTTGAGTACGGCGCCGCACCAGGGCAGGTTGGTGGTGAGCGCGTCGGCGCGGTAACGCTCGTCGCCTGCACCGAGCACGATGCCGGCGTTGGCCGCGTTGTCGCTGATGGTGTCGAACACCTTGCGCATGGTTTTGGTGTGGCGATCGAACTGCTCGATGCGCGCGTCGATGATCTCGATGGCGGGGGTCACGTACTCGGTCGCGGCCAGCACGTCGGCCACCGTCACGTCCGTGCCTTTGAGCGGGGCCTTGAGCACGAAGGCGAGCTCCACCTCCACACGCGGTGCGATGAAGCGGCTGGCGGGAATCTCCAACACCTGACCGGCCTGCGCGGTGAACAACATGCTCTGCAGCAGGGTGCCGAAGTCGGGCTCGTCAATCTGGCTGGCCATCTGCATGGCGCGGCTGGTCAGGCCAATCTTGTGGCCGATGACCTTGTTGCCGCCGGCGATCTGCTGCGCGACCCAGGTGCGGCCGATGCGATAACCGTCCTCGATGGTCATGCCGGGGAAACGCTTGGAGAAGTGTTCCAGTGGCACGCGGGCCTTCTCCGCCTGCTCGAGCTCGGCGGCCAGTTGCTGGATGAGGGTGTCGTCGAGCATGGGATCAGGTCCGATTGAACAGGGGGTGGATGGAACTGTTTTTGGCGTCGAACACCTCGTGTCCCTCGTCCACCTGCACGGTGATTCCGATCGGGCGGGCGGCGAGTTGCGCAGCGAAGTTCTTCTTGACGCAGGCCTGCAACGCGTCGCCCACGCGCTGGTGCGTGTTGGTGCTGCGGCCCTTTGCCATGCGAACGTTCATGTAGACGAAGGCGTAGTCGCTGCCGAGGCCTGCGGCAACGCCCGCCGCACCACCGTCGGCCACCGCGCTGTGCGCGGCGGGGTAGGCGAGCACGCGCGTGCCGCCGGTGGGGAAGACCTGCTGGCCGGCCTCGTCGCGCACCGCGAGCATGGCGTCGCACAGGGTGCGGCACAGCCGGCTCATGTCGATGCCGCCTTGTGCTTCGGGTTGGTCGAGATTGGGGGTGTAGAGGATGACGAGGTGGGGCATGTTGGTCAGAGTCTGGAGACAGTTTGAAAACCCTGGGCGGCCGAGGCCTGCGCGGCGGGAATGGCGCTCCCGATCTGCGGCGTGACGGGGAAGATGGCGTTGATCTGGCCGGTGCCGGAGGCGCCGAAGTAGGGTGTGACGACCTCGGCCAGGCCGGTGTAGTCGCTCCAGCCGAGCGCGCCGAGCATCATGGCGGTGTCGTGCATGAAGCCTTCACCGTGGCCTTTGGCGGCGTACTCGGGCAGCATCTCGCAGAAGGCCTTCCACTCGCCCTGTTCCCACATCTGCACCACGCGGCGGTCCAGCGTTTCGAGGAAGGGGCTCCAGATCTTGAAGGCGTAGTCGGGCGCAAGCCCGTTTTGCGCGAAACGGTGGCTCAAGCTGCCGCTGGCCAGGAAGGCGACGGTGCCGTCGTAGTGGTCTTCCACGGCCTTGCGCATGGCCCAGCCCAGGCGCGCGCTGTCGTTGAGGTAGTGGGCCTGGCACAGCGCAGAGACCGAGATGGCCTTGAAGTGCTGGTCGGCGTTCATGTAGCGCATGGGCACCAGCGTGCCGTACTCCGGGCCGAGGGTGGTGGCATCGTGAGCCAGGGTTTCGACGCCGTGCTCGTTGCACACCTGGGCCAGCAGTTGTCCGAGTGCGGGGTTGCCCGGGATCTCGAACGGCATGTTGCTGATGAAGTGCGGCAGTTCGTTGCTGGTGTAGCGGCCTTCAAAGTGCGGTGCGCAGTTGAGGTGATAACTTGCGTTGACGAGCCAGTGGGTGTCGAAGACAACGATGGTGTCCACGCCGAGTTCGCGGCAGCGGCGGCTGATTTCCTTGTGACCGTCGATGGCGTCCTGTCTCGTTCCTTTTCTGGGGCCGTCCAGTTCGCTGAGGTACATCGAGGGGACGTGGGTGACTTTGGCGACCAGTGCTAGTTTTCCCATGTCTTGCTCCTCTGTTGGTTGTTGTTTGCTCCGTGGCATGCGAACGGACGAGCGCCAACGTGCCACTTCAGATCGAGAAGGTCGGGCGCTCTGCGCAGCGAAATCAAGGAGGAGGGCCGGGCGTAGCCCGGACCGGGGGACATTCGCGGAGCAGAGCGCCCGGCCTTCTCGATCCCGCCAACCCGGCAAAGCGAAGGCATTTCAAACACCCCAATGCGGAATGTGATGCGACCCCAGAGACACCGCCACGTTCTTCGGCTCCAGGAACACCTCATAACTCCAGGTCCCACCCTCACGCCCGGTGCCACTCGCTTTGGTGCCGCCAAACGGTTGACGAAGGTCCCGCACGTTCTGCGAGTTGACGAAACACATCCCCGCCTCCACAGCAGCCGCCACCCGGTGCGCACGCCCGAGATTCTCCGTCCACACATAGCTGGAGAGACCGTACTGAATGTCGTTGGCCAGCTCGATCGCATGCGCCTCGTCGCGAAACGGAATGAGACAGGCCACCGGTCCGAAGATTTCCTCTTGTGCAATCCGCATGCGGTTGTCCACATCGGCGAACACGGTGGGCCACACGTAGTTGCCTTTGGCCACGCGCGATGACAGCTCCGAAGCGTACGAGGGCCGGTCCAACCCGCCACACAACATCGTCGCGCCTTCTTTGGGGCCGAGCTCGATGTAGCCGCGCACCTTCGCCAGATGCGCCTGGCTGATCATCGGACCGACGATGGTTTTTTCATCCAGCGGGTCGCCCACGGTAATGCGCTTGGCGCGTTCGACAAACTTCTGCGCGAAGTCGGCGTAGATGCTTTGCTCCACCAGGATGCGGCTGCCCGCCGTGCAGCGCTCGCCGTTGTTGCTGAAGATCATGAACACCGCGGCGTCCAGCGCGCGGTCCAGGTCGGCGTCATCGAAGATCACGAACGGGCTCTTGCCACCGAGCTCCATGCTGAACTTCTTCAGGCCCGCGCTCTGCACGATGCGGTTGCCCGTGGCAGTCGACCCGGTGAAGGAAATCGCGCGCACGTCCGGGTGTGCGCACAGCGGCTCGCCCGCTTCCTTGCCATAGCCATGCACCACGTTCAAGACGCCGGGCGGAATGCCGGCTTCCAGCGCCAACTCGCCCAGGCGCGCGGCCGTGAGGGGACTGAGCTCGCTCATCTTCAGCACCGCCGTGTTGCCGAAGGCGAGACACGGTGCGACCTTCCAGGTGGCGGTCATGAAAGGCACGTTCCACGGGCTGATGAGCGCGCACACGCCGACCGGGTGGAACAGCGTGTAGTTCAGGTGCGTGGGCGTGGGGTAGGTGTGACCGTCCACGCGCGTGCACATCTCGGCGAAGTAGTGGAAGTTGTCCGCCGCGCGCGGAATCAGTTGTTTGCCGGTTTGCGAAATCACCTGCCCGCTGTCGTTGGTCTCGGTTTGCGCAATCTCGGGCACATGCGCTGCGATGAGTTCGCCCAGCTTGCGCATGAGCTTCGCGCGCTCAGTGGCGGGCAACCCAGCCCACGTCGGGAACGCGTCTTTGGCCGCCTGCACCGCCGCGTTGATCTCGTCTGCGCCACCAGCGCTGACCTCGGCAAGCACCTCCTGGGTGGCGGGGTTGATCGTCTCGAAAGTGGTGCCGCTGGCCACGGACTGGCCGTTGATGAGGTGCTGGATCGTCGTCATGCGGACTCAAGGGGTGAGGTGATGGTGTTGACCAGGTCGCCGATGCCTTCGATGGACGTGACGATCACGTCGCCGGGCTGGCAGTCGACCACGCCGTCGGGCGTGCCGGTGAGGATCAGGTCGCCGGGTTGCAGGGTCATGAAGGCGCTGAAGTACTCGATCAGCGTGGGCACATCGAAGATCATGTCGCGCGTGTTGCCTTGCTGCGTGACCTGGCCATTGACAGTGGTCTGCAGCGCGAGGTTCATGGGGTCGGGAACATCGGTCGCATCCACCAGCCAGGGGCCGATGGGCGTGCAGGTGTCGCGGTTCTTCACGCGCAGGTTGGGGCGGTACCAGTTCTCCAGGTAGTCGCGGATCGCGTAGTCGTTGGCCACGGTGTAACCGGCCACGAAATCCAGCGCGTCGGCTTTTTTCACGCGCCTGGCCGTGCGCCCGATCACCACCGCGAGTTCGCATTCGTAATGCATGTGCTGCACGCCCGCCGGGCGCAGCGTGAAGCCGCGGTGGCCGGTGAGGCCGGCTTCGCCCTTCAAGAAGGCCAATGGTTCTTCCGGCGCCTTGAACGCGAGTTCTTTCGCGTGGTCGGCGTAGTTCAGACCCAGCGCGAGGATGGTGCGTGGACGGGTGGGCGGATTGGGTGTGAGCGGCGGCAACCACACCACCTCGTCGAAGGCCACGCGGCAGCCTTTCAACGCGGGGGTGAGCAGCTCCAGCTGGCCGTCGACCTCCACGGCGTTATGGACCGCGCCGGCCCAGGCGATGCGGGCGTGTTTCATGCCTTCACCTCCGCCTGGAAACTGTGCACGGCTGGCTTGAAGCCGGTGGCACTGATCTCCACCGTGTCACCTGCGTGCACCAGCGGGCGCGTGCCGTCCGGCAGGCAGTCGCTGCCCAGCATCAACACGTCACCAGCGCGCAGCGACATGAATTCGTCCACGTCGGCCAGCAGCGTGGCGGCGTCGCGCACCAGCTCGGCCAGCGCCGTGGTCTGGCGGTGCACGCCGTTGATGCGCAGCTCGAGTTGCAGGGTTGACAGGCCATCGAGTCCGCCCAGGCGCTGCAGCGGCACGCATTCGGGGCCGACACCGAGGAAGCCGTCCACGCACTGAAACTTCACTGGCGGGCGGTAGTAGCTCTCAAACGCGATCGCCACGTCGTTGAACAACACGGCGCCGGCCACGCCCGCGTCGCCCATCACCAGCCCGAGCGCCGCGGCCACCACCACCGGTGCGCCAGCGGGCAGAAAGACGCTGTGGCCCGAGGCGGTGAAGGTGTTGGCGGTCTTGATGTAGAGCACCGGCGCGGTCGGTGCGGCCTTGTACGGCGGCTCGGCCATGCGCGGTGCCCACAGGGCGTGCTCGCGCTGGAAGTTGAGCAGCGTGCCGTAAACCGTGCCCTCGGGCATCCAGTGGGTGTTCATTCGACGTCCTCCTCCAGTGTCTCGACCTCGCCCGGCTGCTCCAGGGCAATCACCTCGTCGAGCAGGGCATACAGCTGCGCCAGCCGCGCCTTGCCCAGGCGCTCCTCCATCCACGCGTAGTGCGACTCGATGGTGCTCGATAGGCGCTTGACCAGCTTGAGCCCGGCGGGCGTGGCGCGCACCACCGTGCGGCGGGCATCCTGCGGACAGCGGCTGCGCGCGATCAGGCCGTCGCGCTCCATGCGGGTGAGCACACCGGTGAGGCTCGGGCCGAGCAGAAAGGCCTCGCGCGCCACACGGCCAGTTTCCACGCCACCCGGGAGGCGGGCGTGTTCACCCAGCACGCGCAACACGCGCCATTGCTGGTCGCTCAAGCCATGCTCCCGCAGGCTGGGCCGGGTGTGCAGCATCACCGCCTCGCGGGCCTCGAGCAGCAGGCGCGGCAGGTTGCGGTGGATGAAGGGGGTGGACTCGTTCATTTAGTTAACATGTTAAATGAATGCGCCTGTTACACGTTTGAGGGTTTACCCGGCCGTGGGCCGCGCGGAGAATGCGCGCATGAACGCACTCACCTCGCTGCTTGAAACCGACGTCCCCCTGATCCAGGCGCCCATGGCCGGCGTGCAGGGGGCTGCACTCGCCGTGGCGGTGAGCAATGCCGGCGCTCTGGGCTCGCTGCCCTGCGCCATGCTCACGCCCGAGGCGCTGGAGCGCGAGCTGACCGCGCTGGCCGCCGGCACCACGCGCCCCTACAACGTCAACTTCTTCTGCCACACCCCGCCGGTGGCCGACGAGGCGCGCGAAGCGGCTTGGCGCGCCTGGCTCGCGACCTACTACCGCGAGGCCGGGCTGGACATCGACGCCGTGCCGGCCGGCCCGGGGCGCGTGCCCTTCAACCGCGCGGCGGCCGACCTGCTGGAGCGCTTCAAACCCAAGGTGGTGAGTTTCCATTTCGGCCTGCCCGATCTGGACCTGCTGGACCGCGTGAAAAGCTGGGGCAGCGTGGTGTTGTCGTCCGCCACCACGGTGGAGGAGGCGCGCTGGCTGGAGGCCTTTGGCGCCGACGCCATCATTGCCCAGGGGGTGGAGGCCGGCGGGCACCGCGGCATGTTCCTCACCGACGACCTCACCACGCAGGTCGGCACCTTCGCGCTGCTGCCGCAGATCGTGGCCGCGGTGAACGTGCCGGTGATTGCCGCCGGTGGCATCGCCGACGCCGCCGGCGTGGCCGCGGCCATGGCGCTGGGCGCCTCGGGCGTGCAGGTGGGCACGGCCTTCCTGTGCTGCACGGAGGCCACCACCAGTGCGCTGCACCGAGCCGCACTGCAAAGCGAAGCGGCGCATCACACGGCCTTGACCCACCTCTTCACCGGCCGCCCGGCGCGCGGCATCGTCAACCGCGTGATGCGCGAACTCGGACCGATGAACCCGGTGGCGCCGGCCTTCCCGCTGGCCGGCGCGGCCATGGCGCCGCTGCGTGCGCACTGGGAGGCCAAGGGCAGCGGTGATTTTTCACCACTGTGGTCGGGGCAGAACGCGAGCGGCTGCCGCGAACTGCCGGCGGCCGAGATCACGCGAGCGCTGATCGAGGGCTTCAAGCGCCCTTGAAAGGTCTCCCGCAACGCAGCCGCAGCCTCATGCCGGGCGACTCCCTGCGAAATTGGCATCGGATCGGTCGACTAAGATCACGCTCCTGGAGAATTGCCAGGTTTGCTAGTGGAAGAACAGCGTTTGCGATGAACAGCACCTACGAATCGAAAAAAATCGACAGCCTGTTGCTTCTTCTTGTCGCCATCTCCAGTGTTGCAACACTGGCATGGATGCTGAATTACAGCCGATATGGAATAGATTTCACGGACGAAGGCCTCTATCTCATCTGGGCAGCCAACCCGCACCAGTACGACGCTTCAGTCACCCAATTCGGGTTCATCCACCATCCCCTCTACCTTTTCCTGAACGGCAACATTGCCCACATGAGGCAGTTCAATGTCGGCATCACGTTTGGACTGGCATTCCTGCTGTGCCTCGCGGTGTTCGAGGTCACCCGCAGCGGCAACATTCCGCGATTTTCAAGCGTGGTGTCATCACTCGGGCTGGCCACCGCGTCGCTGGTGGTATTCAGCCTTTGGTTGGTGACGCCCAGCTACAACAGCCTCAATCTTCACGCCTTGCTGATTTCCGCCGTAGGTATCGTCTGGAGTTCCTCCTCCACGTCCCGCTTGCGATTCGCTGGGCTGATCGTTCTGGGCATCGGCGGATGGCTCAGCTTCATGGCGAAACCCAGCACGGCGATGGCCCTGGGCATGCTAGTTGTCATCTACTGGGCTACGAACGGAAAGCTACGCCTCAAGGATCTGGTCCTACCCATTGCCGTGGCGGGCGCCTTGCTTCTGTTGACTGCGTGGGTCATTGATGGCTCAGTACTGAAGTTCAAGGATCGCATTTCAACAGGCCTTGAAGTCGCAAGGCTACTGGGCGGGGGCCACTCCATCGAAAAACTATTCCGCTTGGACGAGTTTTCTCTCAATGACTTTGAACATCATTTGTTCGCGGTGGCGGCGGTCATGCCGTTGACCGTTGCGCTGGCCTTGGGCTCGGCCAAAACGCCGCTCAGACTGATGGGCATCTTCGCGTGCACATTGCCAGTTTTCTACGTTGGCGTCGTCATTTCGGAAACAGGTTCGCACGCATCGCCGCTTGGGTCGAATCCGGGGCTTCTCTTTCTTTCGCTCTCCATTGCTTCGGCGCTCTACGTGGCCTTTGCTGCACTCGCCCGACAGCACACCTTTCGGCTCTCCCCGGACCGACTGGCTCTTGCACTGCTGCTTCTCACCCTGCCCTACTGCTATGCATTCGGAACCAATGGAAACTATTGGTGGTCCGGAGCCTTCGCCGGCTTCTTCTGGCTCCTTCCGGGTCTGGTCCTGGTCAATTCTCTCGAAGTCGGACACGATCCATCCCGTTTTGTCGCCTTGCTGGCGATCACCACTACGGCACTCACGATGCTGATTCTGGACATGGGCATGCAGACGCCCTACAGGCAACCACAGCCCCTGACGCTGAATGACCAGGTCGTCGAGGTGGGTCAACGGGGCTCCAACCTGGTGCTTTCGGAGTCATATGTGAACTACCTCCAGGCGGCCAAGGGGTCGGCCGGGACGGCGGGCCTGGCTCCCGGCACGCCCATGATCGACCTGAGCGGCCAGTCGCCGGGAATCCTGTATGCGCTGGGCGCCGAGAGCCTGGGGCAGGCCTGGATGATCGGAGGCTATCCCGGCAGCGCAAACCTGGCCAGCTTCGTGCTGAAGGCCGTGCCATGCGAGAAGCTCGGTGCCGCGTGGATTCTGGCTGAGCCCGACGGGCCACGCAGTTTGCCGGGTGCGGTCCTGGCCACGTTTGGCGCATCGTTGGCAACGGACTATGTGCAGGTAGGCTCCTGGGCCACCGCAGCGGGTGCCGGCGGCTACACCCAACCCAGGGAGCAGACACTGTGGAAGCCAGCGCGCGACAAAGGCCTGGCCGCCGCAGCCTGCCGCGCCGCTCGCACGGGAACGGCGCAATGAAGAAGGTCGCCATTCTCCAGTCCAACTACATCCCTTGGAAAGGCTACTTCGATCTGATCGCGTCGGTAGATGAGTTCATCCTGTACGACGATATGCAGTACACGCGACGTGACTGGCGCAACCGCAACCAGATCAAGACGCCACAGGGCTTGCAATGGCTCACCGTGCCCGTCAAGGTCAAGGGCAAGTACCACCAGAAGATTCGCGAAACAGAGATCGACGGAACCGATTGGGCCCAGGAGCACTGGAAATCGCTGGCGCAGAACTACCGCCGTGCGCCCCACTTCGAGGCCATCGCCGACTGGCTGGAGCCCGTGTACCTCGACCCGGACAACCACCTTTCCCAATTGAACAGGCGGTTGATCGAGGCCATCTGCGGCTATCTGGGCATCAGAACCACCTTGCACAATTCGTGGGACTACGAACTGGTCGAAGGGAAGACCGAGCGCCTGGCAAGCCTGTGCAAGCAGGCACAGGGACAGGAATATGTATCGGGCCCTTCGGCGAAGGACTACATTGACGAACAGGTGTTTGAGGATCTGGGCATCCGGGTGACCTGGTTCGAGTACGCCGGTTATGCCGAATACCCTCAACTCTGGGGACCTTTCTCCCACCACGTAACCATTCTCGATTTGCTCTTCAACTGCGGCAGGGACGCGCATCGCTACATGAGGTACGTCAAGGCATGAAGCTTTCCATCGTTGCGACCCTCTACAAGTCGGCGCCGCACCTGGCGGAATTTCACGCCCGCGCCGCGGAATCGGCCATGCGCCTCGTGGGCGAGGACTACGAAATCGTGTTGGTCAACGACGGTTCGCCTGACGACAGCCTGGAGCTCGCGATCG
Source organism: Hydrogenophaga sp. (assembly GCF_018780385.1). GTDB lineage: Bacteria > Pseudomonadota > Gammaproteobacteria > Burkholderiales > Burkholderiaceae_C > Hydrogenophaga. The sequence continues at coordinate 12,593 of NZ_JADMJO010000013.1, forward strand.
AGCTGACACGAACCGACGCCCGCGTCACCGTGGTGGACCTCTCGCGCAACTTCGGGCATCACAAAGCGATGATGACTGGCTTGGCGCACTCCAAGGGTGAGCGAATTTTCTTGATCGACAGTGACCTTGAAGAAGAGCCAGAGTGGCTTAACGCATTCACGCAGCAGATGGAGGAAGAGAACTGTGACGTGGTGCAAGGAATTCAGGAGCGCAGAAAAGGGAACTGGTTCGAACGTTGGAGCGGCCAGTGGTTCTATCGCCTCTTCAAGGCGCTTACTGGCCTTGCGTTGCCCGAAAATATTGTCACCGCGCGCCTGATGAGCCGACGATATGTGGATGCGTTATTGCGCCATCAAGAGCGCGAAGTGTTCATGGCGGGCTTGTGGCACATCACTGGATTTGATCAGCGGCATCACATTATTAAGAAACACTGCACCAGTGAGACCACATACACACTGCGCAGAAAAATGTCTCTGCTCGTCAACTCGGTGACTTCATTTAGCAACGCACCATTAGTAGGCATTTTCTACATAGGCGTTTCGATCTCGTTGTTCGCTTTGGCCTATATCGCTTACCTAGTCACGCACTGGCTCTTTCTTACAAAGCCGATGAGCGGATGGACTTCAGTCATGGCTTCTATTTGGCTGCTTGGTGGAATGGTCATCTCATTTATTGGCGTGGTGGGCATATACCTATCCAAGATATTCTCGGAAACTAAGCAGCGCCCCTATACCATCGTGAGGCAAATTTATGGACAACAGCAAGACTAAGCTGCTTGATGAGGTTGCGACCTACTACGCTGAAAAACTTGCGAAGCATGGGGATACACCGCGCGGGGTGGACTGGAATGGCGAAGAAAGCCAGATGGTCAGGTTTGAACAGTTATGCAAAATCATTGACTTGAAAACCCCTAACTTTTCCCTGAATGACTTGGGTTGCGGCTACGGCGCGCTATTTGATTTTCTATCTGACAAGTACCCCTTATGCTCATACTTGGGGGTTGACGTGTCAGTGGAGATGACCCTGGCCGCCCAGTTACGCAACGCGACATCTCACAAGGCACGATTCATTACAGCGTCAAGACCTGACGTTATCAGTGACTATGGAGTAGCAAGCGGTATTTTCAATGTACGGCTCAAGAGAACTAACGCCGAGTGGCACGACTATCTGCAGGCCACATTGGACGAAATTGACAGAACCAGCCGTCTAGGATTTTCGTTCAACTGTCTAACGTCGTATTCTGACGCCGACAAGAAACGCGACTATCTCTACTACGCCGATCCCTGCCAGTTATTCGACCTTTGTAAGCGTCGCTATTCTCGCCAAGTAGCTTTGCTTCATGACTACGGACTATACGAATTTACTATTCTGGTTAGGAAAGCGACATGAGCAAATCAGTCGTGATATTTGGTTCTGGTGATATTGCACAATTGGCGTATCATTATTTCAGTACTGACTCAGCATATGAAGTCGTAGCTTTCACTGTCGATGCAAGCTACATCAAGGAGCTCGAATTTTGTGGATTACCTGTTGTTGCCTTTGAAGATGTCCTCAATCGATATCCAGCCGAGAGCTATGATTTTTTTGTTGCACTAAGTTATACAAAGCTCAATGCCGTCCGCAAAGAGAAATTCCTTGCTGCGAAAGAAAAAGGCTATAAGCTAGTAAGCTTTATAAGCTCTCGTGCATCAGTACTCAATGACGGACAAATTGGAGAAAACTGCTTTATTTTTGAAAACAATACTATTCAGCCATTCGTCAAAATCGGAAATAACGTGACACTGTGGAGTGGAAACCACATCGGCCACCACTCAGTGATCCACGATCATACCTTCATTGCGTCGCATGTAGTTGTCTCCGGTGGCGTTGAAATTGGAGAGCAATGTTTTATCGGGGTGAACGCTACATTGCGCGACCACATCAAAGTCGGAGACCGGTGCGTTGTAGGTGCTGGGGCGCTATTGCTGGCAGACGCAGCGCCCGAAGGTGTTTACATCGGTGCTGCAACCGACCGCTCAAAAGTCCCCAGCACAAGGCTACGAAGCTTATGAAAATGAAAACTATGAAATGGCGGAAGCTGGGTTTAATTTTTTCTGCAAACGGCCAAGAGTCATGGATGAGCAGCCATGCTGCAGTGCCATTCGCGGAGCATATTTTTGATGATTTGTATCGCATCTTTTTTACAACTCGCGACTCAAAGCAGCGATCGCATCTGGGATATATAGATATTAATCTCAGGTCTCCGCTAAATATTATTAATATTTCATCTGAACCCGTAATAAAACCAGGCTCCATGGGGGAATTTGATGACAGCGGAGCTATGGGCTGTTGGATAACGAAGAATGGAAGAGATCGGTATCTATACTATCAAGGTTGGAATTTGGGAGTCACTATCCCTTTCCGCAACTCGATTGGACTTGCGATTAGCCATGACGGGGAAGATTTTGCTCGATATTGTCCAGGACCGATTCTCGACAGGACTATGTTCGAACCACAATTTTGTGCGACGCCTTGCGTTCTTATTGACGAAGGAGTTTGGAAGATGTGGTACCTGTCTTGCACCAAATGGATTTTGGAGGACAACAAGCCTAAACACAAGTATCACCTAAAGTATGCCGAATCGACGGATGGGATAGTCTGGCGTCGTAATGGGCATGTTGCGATTGATTATTCGAGCCCCGAAGAGTACGCAATATCTCGCCCATCAGTCATTAAGGATATTGATTGCTGGAGAATGTGGTACTCCTATCGTGGCGACCGCTACCGGATTGGATATGCAGAATCTCAAGATGGGAAAAACTGGATTCGTATGGATAGCTTATCCGGTATCGATTTTTCAACGGAAGGTTGGGATTCAGAGATGATTGAGTATCCTTTTGTGTTTGATCACTCTGGCCACCGTTACATGCTCTACAACGGTAACGAGTACGGCAAAACGGGTTTTGGCTTGGCGGTGCTCGATGAATCTTGAGTCTTTTCGTTTACCTTCCGGAAAAGCTTTAAGGCAGCTTCTCAGTTATGCATTGATTGGCATTATAATCAATTCAATTGGTTATTCAGCTTATCTTTTGCTGACCCATTTGTGGGGCGCTCCGAAGCTAACGATGACGCTTCTTTATTTTATAGGGGCGGCAATTGGATTTCTTTCTAATCGACGATTTACCTTTAGACATGACGGTCATATCGGCGCTGCAGGCGTCCGGTACGTCGCCGTACAACTTTCAGGTTACCTGCTGAACTTGGCACTTCTACTTCTGATTGTGGACTGGTTAGGACTTGCTCACCAGATTGCTCAAGCAATAGCAATTGTTGTGGTAGCTGCCTTTTTGTTCGTAGTGTTGCGAATTTTCGTATTTGCACCGCACTTATGTCGCAATGGCGTAACAGATCCAAGAAGGCACGCCTGATGTGCGAGCACGTTTTTCTTCAATTTCGTCTCCCCAACCGGCTTTATCTGTCCTGAATCCATGATCCTAGAAACCGCAGTTGCCCGTGCTGATTTCCACTTAGATGCCCATGAACATTGAACATTTTGGCCACGACGAAGCGCGCCTCATGGGCAACAGTGCTACAGACCCGATTGAGCCGCCTGGAAGCGCTCTGCCTACGTTGCTCATCCTAGCCAACGCAGCCCGTGACAGCCCACTCGGGCCTGTCCAACTGCGGTTTCTGGGATGATCGTTTGCCCCTCTTGCGGTGCCGAGAGCATCCATGCCGAAAAGGGCTGCGCCCAATGCGGCTTCGTGCCGACGCGGGTCGACGGCTTCCTGGCCTGGGCACCCGACCTGGCCAAACACAACGACGGGTTCCACACGGAAAGCTTTGAAGGCCTGGCGCGGGTAGAGGCAGGCAACTTCTGGTTCAGAGCCAGAAACGCCATCATCATCTGGGCGCTTCGCAAGTACTTCCCGGCGTTTCGTTCGCTGCTAGAAGTGGGTTGTGGCACGGGCTTTGTGTTGTCGGGCATTGCACAGGCGTTTCCTGGAAAAAGGATCGCTGGCAGCGAGATATACACGGCGGGGCTGGCCTTTGCCACACAGCGACTACCCACCGTTGAACTGGTCCAGATGGATGCCCGCAAGCTCCCTTATGTGACAGAGTTCGATGTGGTTGCCGCCTTCGACGTGATCGAGCACATCCTCGAAGACGAACTCGTGCTGCAGAACTTCCACCGCGCCATCAAGCCCGGTGGAGGCTGCCTGATCACGGTGCCGCAACATCAATGGCTGTGGAGCCCTGTCGACGAGGAGGCTTGCCACCGGCGCCGGTATTCGGCCAGGGAGTTGCATGCGAAGGTGCAGGCAGCGGGCTTCCGGATCGTCCGAAGCACGTCGTTTGTCACCCTGCTTCTGCCTCTGATGCTGGCTTCCAGGCTCGCGGCTCGCCGCTCGGGCACGTCCGGCGGCAGCGAAGCACTGCAACTCAACCCCGTCGTCGATCGCGTGCTGGACGCCATCATGCGCATGGAACACCTGGTCATCAAGACAGGTGTTTCTCTGCCGGTTGGCGGCTCTCGGCTCGTGGTGCTGCAAAAAATCCCAGCCGCATGAAAAAAACAACCACCAACATGATCCCCTTCAACCGGCCCCACATGACCGGCAAGGAGCTGTACAACATCGCCGAGGCCCATTTCAATGGGCGCTTGGCCGGCGACGGCCCTTTCACCAAACGCTGTCACGCGTGGATCGAGAGGCGCACAGGTTGCCACAAGGCATTGCTGACACATTCTTGCACTGCTGCCCTGGAAATGGCCGCGCTGATGCTCGACATTCAGCCGGGAGACGAGGTGATCATGCCCGCCTTCACCTTCGTGTCCACTGCCAATGCTTTTGTGCTGCGCGGCGGCGTCCCCGTGTTCGTTGACATCCGAGAAGACACCTTGAATCTCGATGAGCGTCTCATCGAGGCTGCCATCACGTCACGCACGCGCGCGATCGCTCCCGTTCACTATGCTGGCGTCGCCTGTGAGATGGACACCGTGATGGACATCGCCATCCGGCACGGATTGAAGGTGGTGGAGGATGCCGCGCAGGGTGTGATGTCCGCCTACAAAGGCCGTGCGCTCGGGAGCATCGGGGACTTTGGAGCCTTCAGCTTCCACGAGACCAAAAACGTAATCTCTGGTGAGGGCGGAGCGCTGCTGGTGAACGATCCGACACAAGCGCTGCGGGCGGAGATCATTCGCGAAAAAGGGACGGACCGCACCCGATTCTTTCGCGGCGAGTTGGACAAGTACACGTGGCAGGAGGTGGGATCATCGTTTCTGCCAGGTGAACTGATCGCAGCGTTTCTGTGGGCACAATTGGAAGAGGCCCAGTCCATTACCGACGACCGGATGGCGAGTTGGAACCGGTACCACGCTGCCCTGGGCCCCCTGGAAGCCCAGGGCAGGCTCCGCAGGCCGGTGGTGCCGGAAACCTGTCAGCACAACGCCCACATGTACTACGTCCTGCTGTCTCCGGAGATTGATCGGCAGGCGGTGTTGACGGCGTTGAAAGAAAACGACATTTCATCGGTGTTCCACTACGTGCCCCTCCACTCGTCGCCCGCCGGGCTGCGGTACGGGCGGGTACACGGTTCGATGGAGTTCACCGATACCCAGTCGGCTCGACTGATCCGTCTGCCGCTCTGGGTAGGCCTAACAGCGGAACAACAAGATCGAATCGTGAAGGTGCTGACAAGCGTCGTTACCTGAGTCGCCCACCCGCCCAAAGCGCACTTTGCGTCGATCCTTCACGTCTGCTCCCGCTGCGCGTTGAGCCAGCGCTTGACCCGCACCCCGTTGCCCACCTGCTCCAGGTCGTGCTCGATGCCGGCGAGTTCGGCCTCCAGGGCACGCGCGTGATCGATCCGGTTCTGCAGCAGCGTGTTGGCGTTGGGTGAGAGTCCATCGGGCAGATCGAACTCGTCGGCCAGCGCGTTCTGGCGGCCGGCTCGCTCGCGCTCCAGCTCGGCCACCTGGGCTTTCAGGAGCAGCGTGAGTGAAGCCAGGCGCTCGTCGGAGAGTTTGTGCACCGCTGCGGGGTCGGCCAGTTCGACGCGGCTCTGGATCTGCAACAAGGTGACGAGGTCTCGCTTTTCATAGGCTGCATTGGCCTCGCTCATCAGCGCCGTCTTGCGCAGGCGGGCCTGCGGGTCGGTTTCGCGGTCGGGGTGCAGGGCGCTGGCCAGCTGGCGGAACAGACGGCGCAGCAGCGTGTCGGCGTCATGCTGCTCGGTCTGACGCAGCGCAGCACCGGGTTTTTTGCGCTCGCGCTTGGCCTGCGCGGCCTCGCGCTTTTTGTCTTGGACTTCTTCCTGCGAGCGGCGCAGGCGCGCCATGCCGGCGCGCAGCAGTTGTTCGGCGCTGAGGTCCTGGCCTTCGTCGTCCAGCGGTTCGCCCAGCACCGACTCCAAGCGCGCACGCAGCGCATCGGCCGCCTCCCGCTTGAGCTGAGCGAGCGTGCGCGGGCTGTGGCGGTCGTGCAGTTCGCGCATGCCCTCGCTTCCCGGCCCACCGGCTTCGGCCAACGTGCGCGCGAGCTGGCATAGCACGGCGCGGGCCGTGTCGCATTGGCCTTGGCTGAGTTCCTTGCCTTGCAGGAAACCCTCCAACGCCAGCGCCACTTCACGCTGACCCCGCGCCAGTTGGCGGCGCAGCGGGTCGATGGCGCCATGCAGCTCCTGGCGGTGCAGCTGGCCCAGGGCGTCGAGCTCGGCGAGCTGGCTCTTCAGTTTGTCGATGCGGGTGAGCTGCAGGTTGTAGGCGCGGGCCGCAGCGGACAGGGGTTGTTCGCTGGGCGGCAGCACGAGCAGGGAGGCTGCAACGGGGGTCTTGGTCATGGACTCTCGACTATATTGCCCTGCACCATGGCCAAAGACAAAACCCAATACACCTGCAACGAATGCGGCGGCTCCAGCCCCAAGTGGCTGGGCAAATGCCCGCACTGCAACGCCTGGAACACGTTGGTGGAATCGGTGGCCGAATCCACCGCGCCGTCGAAAAACCGCTTTGCCTCGCTCGCGAAGACCGCCGAGGTCACCACCCTGGCCGACATCGACGCCACCGACGTGCAACGCACGCCCACGGGCCAAGACGAACTCGACCGCGTGCTGGGTGGCGGCATCGTGGAAGGCGGTGTGGTGCTGATCGGTGGCGACCCCGGCATCGGCAAGTCGACCCTGCTGCTGCAGGCGCTGGACTCGCTGCAGCGCGCAGGCCTGAAGACGCTCTACGTGACGGGCGAAGAGAGCGGCGCGCAGGTGGCGCTGCGCTCGCGCCGACTCGGGCTCGATGGCTCGCAGGTGAGCGTGCTGGCCGAAATCCAGTTGGAGAAAATCCTGGCCACGCTGGACCATGTGAGGCCAGGCATCGCCGTGATCGATTCGATCCAGACCGTGTACTCCGAACAGCTCACCTCGGCGCCCGGTTCGGTGGCGCAGGTGCGCGAGTGCGCGGCGCACCTGACACGCGCGGCCAAGGCCAGCGGCACGGCGATCGTGCTGGTCGGCCACGTGACCAAAGAAGGCGCGCTGGCCGGGCCGCGCGTGCTGGAGCACATGGTGGACACGGTGCTGTACTTTGAAGGCGACACGCACAGCAGCTTCCGCCTGATCCGCGCGATCAAGAACCGCTTTGGCGCGGTCAACGAGATCGGCGTGTTCGCCATGACCGAGAAAGGCCTGAAGGGTGTGAGCAACCCGAGCGCGATTTTTCTCTCGCAACACAGCGAGCCTGTGCCGGGCAGTTGCGTGATGGTGACGCTGGAAGGCACGCGGCCCATGTTGGTGGAAATCCAGGCGCTGGTGGACAGCGGCGGGCCTTCTCCCCGGCGTTTGAGCGTGGGCCTGGACCGCGACCGCCTCGCCATGCTGCTCGCGGTGCTGCACCGCCACGCCGGCGTGGCCTGCATGGACCAGGACGTGTTCGTCAACGCCGTGGGCGGCGTGCGCATCAGCGAACCGGCGGCCGATCTGGCGGTGATGCTGGCCATCACCTCCAGCCTGCGCGGCCGGCCGCTGCCCAAGGGCTTCATCGCCTTTGGAGAAGTCGGCCTGGCCGGCGAAGTCCGCCCGGCCCCGCGCGGCCAGGAGCGACTGAAGGAAGCGGCCAAGCTGGGCTTCAGTGTGGCGGTGGTGCCCAAGGCCAACTTGCCGAAGAAAAACGACAAGGCGTTTGAGGGCCTCACGGTGCACGGCGTGGACCGCATCGAAGAGGCCATGGAGCTGGCCCGCAGCCTCGCCTGAACCCGCGCGGCCTGCGTACAAACCGCAGCGGCGCGCCCGCCGCGTCGAAGGACAATCGCCCCATGCAATTCAAGAAATTCCTCGTTCCCCTGGGCTGTGCGGCCCTGTTGGTGGTGGCGCACCGCGCCTCCGGCTGGCCCGGCGTGGCCGCCGTCGGCGGTGGCCTGCTCATGTGGCTGCTGCTGCACGTCACCCGCCTCATGACGGTGCTCAAGCGCGCCGCCCACCGCCCGATCGGCCACGTGGACAGCGCGGTGATGCTCAACGCCAAGCTCAAACCCGGCGTCACGCTGATGCACGTCATCGCCATGACGCGCGCGCTGGGTGAGCGCATCTCGGATGAAGGCGCCGAGCCCGAGGTGTACCGCTGGACCGACGCCGGCCTGTCGACGGTGCAAGCCGAGTTCAACAACGGCAAGCTGGTGCGCTGGCAACTGACACGGCCCGACCCCGAGGCGTCACCCCCGGCACCCAACCCGACCAGCCCGGCGCCGTAAAATCGCCGGTTTGGCGGCCATTCCTGTCGGTTGGGCGCCCCTCACGAACAACCCAAAGGACCCCATGAACCCCATCGTTCCCTCGATGTCCGACCGCGACGGCAAGATCTGGATGGACGGCCAGATGGTGGACTGGCGCGACGCCAAGATCCATGTGCTGACCCACACGCTGCACTACGGCTGTGGCGCTTTCGAGGGGGTGCGGGCTTACAACGCGGTCGGCGGCACGGCGATCTTCCGCCTGGAAGAGCACACCGAGCGTCTGTTCAACAGCGCCAAGATCCTGCGCATGAAGCTGCCCTTCACCATGGAAGAAGCCATGGAAGCGCAAAAAGCCGTGGTGCGCGAGAACAAGCTGGAGAGCTGCTACATCCGCCCGCTGACCTGGATCGGGGACAAGAAGCTGGGCGTGTCCCCCAAGGGCAACACCATCCACCTGATGGTGGCGGCGTGGGCCTGGGGCGCGTACCTGGGCGAAGAAGGCCTGAAGCGCGGCATCCGCGTGAAGACCAGCAGCTACACCCGCCACCACGTCAACATCACCATGACGCAGGCCAAGGCGGTGAGCAACTACACCAACAGCATCCTGGCCAACATGGAAGTCACCGACGAGGGCTACGACGAAGCGCTGCTGCTTGACGCCTCCGGCTTCGTGAGCGAAGGCGCCGGCGAGAACATCTTCGTCGTCAAGAACGGCGTGATCTACACGCCCGACCTCTCGGCCGGCGCGCTCAACGGCATCACACGCAACACGGTGTTCCACATCGCCAAGGACCTGGGCCTGGAGATCATCCAGAAGCGCATCACCCGCGACGAGGTCTACATCGCCGACGAGGCTTTCTTCACCGGCACCGCCGCTGAGGTGACCCCCATCCGCGAACTCGACCGCATCGAACTGGGCAAAGGCGACTACGTGGGCAGCCGCGGCCCGATCACCGAAAAGATCCAGAGCGCGTTCTTCGACATCGTCAACGGCCGCAACCCCAAGTACGCCCACTGGCTCACCAAGGTCTGACCCCATGAGCTCCCCCAAGATCATCTCGGCCGTCGAACTCAAGGCCACCGACCTCAATGCCCAGGGCGGCGTGTTCTGCCCGAACAAGCTGGCCGACATGAAGCTCTGGAACAGCCACCCCAGGGTGTATCTGGATGTGAGTCACACCGGCGAGGCAAAATGTCCTTATTGCGGAACGGTGTACCGCCTCAAATCCGGCGAGACGGTTTCACACGGACACTGATCCGGAACGGGATTCCGCCGAAAGTGGCGGTTTGGTGAAGATAATGCGTGGTTCACGGCGGCCTCCGGGCTGCCCCAAGATAGCCACCTATAGGGAAGTTTCATGATTCTGGTCACTGGCGGCGCCGGCTTCATTGGCGGCAATTTCGTGCTCGACTGGCTGGCCCAGATGGCCGAGCCCGTTGTCAATCTCGACAAGCTCACCTACGCTGGTAACATGGAAAACTTGGCCAGCCTGCAGGGCGACGTGCGCCATGTGTTCGTACAGGGCGACATCGGCGATGGCGCCCTGGTGGCCCGGCTGCTGGCCGAGCACCGGCCCCGCGCGGTGATCAACTTCGCCGCCGAGAGCCACGTTGACCGCTCCATTCACGGCGCCGAAGACTTCATCCAGACCAACATCGTCGGCACCTTCCGCCTGCTCGAAGCGGTGCGCGCGCACTGGTCGGCTCTGCCGGCTGAAGAAAAATCTGCCTTCCGCATGCTGCACGTGAGTACCGACGAGGTCTACGGCAGCCTGGCGCCCGACGCGCCGGCCTTCACCGAAACGCACGGCTTCGAGCCCAACAGCCCTTACTCGGCCAGCAAGGCAGCCAGCGACCACTTGGTGCGCGCCTGGCACCACACCCACGGCCTGCCGGTGCTCACCACCAACTGCAGCAACAACTACGGCCCGTTCCATTTCCCTGAGAAACTCATCCCGCTGATGATCGTCAACGCACTCGCCGGCAAGCCCCTGCCGGTGTACGGCGACGGCATGCAGGTGCGCGACTGGCTCTATGTGAAAGACCACTGCAGCGCGATCCGCCGCGTGCTGGAAGGCGGGCTGGTGGGCGAGACCTACAACGTCGGCGGCTGGAACGAAAAGCCCAACCTGGACATCGTGCGCACCGTCTGCGCCCTGCTCGACGAGCTGCGCCCGCGCACCGACGGCCAGCCCTACGCCAGCCAGATCAGCTATGTGAAAGACCGCCCCGGCCACGACCGTCGCTACGCCATCGACGCGCGCAAGATCGAACGCGAACTGGGCTGGAAGCCTGCTGAGACCTTCGAGAGCGGCATCCGCAAGACCGTGCAGTGGTACCTGGACCACCCCGAGTGGGTGGCGAACGTGCAGAGCGGTTCTTATCGGCAGTGGGTGCAGGCGCAGTACGAGGCCGCGATCACCGCCTGAACCACGTTGCCGCTACCGCACTGTGCGGGCCCCTAGGCATTCGCCGTATAGAGAAAAACTTCATATCCATGGACCAACACAGCCCCGCACGCGCAGACGAATTCGAAGACTCCATCGATCTTTTCGATGTTGTACTGACCTTGGCTGAGAACATCAAGCTCCTGTTGCTGGGACCTTTGATTGCAGGAGCGCTGGTGTACGGTCTGACATTCCTTCTACCGCAGAAGTTTCAGAGTACCGCAGTATTGCGATCGGAAGCAGAAGTCGCCTCCTACATGACCACCGCCGCGGTTCTTGACGCGTCACTGGCCAATCTTGGCTTTTTGAAGGATCTGTCTGAGGAAGAAGCGGAGGAAGCCCGCATTGACTTGACCCAGCGCATCACAACCCAAGTAGGTCGCAACGACAAACTTGTGACCCTCCATGTGATCGCAGACTCACCGGGAGTGGCCCAAAGTATCGCCAACGAAATACTCAAAAATACCTTCGCCGGTCTCAGACCGAAAGGTGCCGAGTTGAAGCGATTGGAAACTCAAAAGACCGCACTGGAGCAGCAAATCAGCGAACTCTTGACAACAAGCAAGAAGGCGCAAAAGCTTTTGGACGAATCCTCCCCCGCGGGCGACAACGGTCTTTTGGCTGAATCCATATCCAGCCTTTCTGAAGGTGGGATCCGAATGCAGGAAACGTTGCTTAAGGTAGAAAAAAAGATCGAGGGTTTGACCACTGAGGACTTGCTGCAGTCCCCGACCTTGCCCAAAAGACCTGCGGCACCAAGGAAGGGCCTGACCGCAATTCTTAGCGCGGTCGGGATAGGATTCCTCTTACTGGTGTTCGTTCTCGTGAGGCATTTCTGGATAACTGCCAACACGTTGGAGCCGCAGCGGCACCGTCTGGATGCCTTGAAGCGCACGTACGGACTTGGTCGATGAGTCTCATCCTGCTCTTGGGGCGAAATGGGCAGCTCGGTTGGGAGCTCCAGCGAAGTTTGGCGCCGCTGGGTGAACTGGTCGCGTTGGACCGGCGCAGCACAGGGAGTGACGGTGGCTGCGGTGATCTCAACAATCTGGAGGGTTTGCGCGAAACCGTGCTGCGACTGCGCCCCGACGTGATCGTGAACGCGGCGGCCCACACCGCCGTGGACAAGGCCGAGAGCGAGCCTGAGCAAGCGCGCGCCGCCAATGCACTGGCGCCGGGCGCGCTGGCACAAGCCGCCAGCGAAGTGGGTGCCCTGCTGGTGCACTACTCCACCGACTACGTGTTTGACGGCAGCGGCACCGCGCCATGGAGCGAAGATGCAGTCACCGGTCCTTTAAGCGTGTACGGGCAGACCAAACTGGAAGGCGAGCAGCTGATCGCTGCGGCCGATGCGCGCCACCTGATCTTTCGCACCAGCTGGGTCTACGCCGCGCGTGGCGGCAACTTCGCCAAGACCATGCTGCGGCTGGCGCAGGAACGCGACAGCCTCACCGTGATTGACGACCAGTTCGGCGCGCCGACCGGCGCCGAATTGATCGCCGACGTGACGGCCCACGCCATTCACCAAACCCTGCGCGAGGAAGCGCACTGCGGCACCTACCACCTTGCGGCAGCAGGCGAAACCACCTGGAACGGCTACGCCCGCTTCGTGCTTGAGGCGGCTCGCGCCCTCAAGCCAGACCTCGCGATCAAGGCCCGGGAAGTGGCGCCAGTGCCCACCAGCGCCTTCCCCACACCGGCACGCCGACCCCTGAATTCGCGCCTGGACACGACCCGCCTGCGCGACAATTTTGGCCTCACGCTGCCCGACTGGCAGCACGGCGTGCGGCGTATGCTCGCCGAAATTCTTTGAGACAAAACGCATGACACAACGCAAAGGCATCATCCTGGCCGGCGGCTCCGGTACCCGCCTGCACCCGGCCACACTGGCGATCAGCAAACAGCTGCTGCCGGTGTATGACAAGCCGATGATTTACTACCCACTGACAACCCTGATGCTTGCTGGTATCCGCGACGTGCTCATCATCAGCACGCCGCAGGACACGCCACGCTTCCAGCAATTGCTGGGCGACGGCAGTGCGTGGGGCATGAACCTGCAGTACGCGGTGCAACCCAGCCCCGACGGTCTGGCACAGGCCTTCATCATCGGCGCCAACTTTGTGGGCAACAGCCCCAGCGCCCTGGTGCTCGGCGACAACATCTACTACGGCCACGACTTCACCACGCTGCTGGCCGACGCCGACACAAAGGCGAGCGGCGCCACCGTGTTCGCCTACCACGTGAACGACCCCGAGCGCTACGGCGTGGTGGCCTTCGACGCGCAAGGCAAGGCCCGCAGCATCGAAGAAAAGCCTGCCAAGCCCCAGAGCAACTACGCCGTCACCGGCCTGTACTTCTACGACCAGCAGGTGGTGGACATTGCGAAAGCGGTGAAGCCCAGCGCGCGCGGCGAGCTGGAAATCACCGCTGTGAACCAAAGCTATTTGGACATTGGCCAGCTCAACGTGCAGATCTTGGAGCGAGGTTACGCGTGGCTGGACACCGGCACTCACGACAGCCTGCTCGAAGCCAGCCAGTTCATCGCCACACTGGAGCACCGCCAAGGCCTGAAGATCGCCTGCCCTGAAGAAATTTCATGGCGGCACGGCTGGATCGACAGCGCCCAACTGGAGGTCCTCGCGCAACCCATGCTCAAGAACGGCTACGGCCAGTATCTCGTGCGTCTCCTCAAGGACCCGGTGCTCCGATGAAAGTCACACCCACCACCATCCCCAATGTGCTGATCATCGAACCCAAGGTGTTTGGCGACGAACGCGGATTTTTCTTCGAGAGCTTCAACCAGACGGCCTTCAATGAGGCGACTGGTCTGGATGTGAACTTCGTGCAGGACAACCACAGCCGCAGCGCCCAGGGGGTGTTGCGGGGGCTGCACTACCAAGTGCCGCCGCATGCGCAGGGAAAGCTGGTTCGGGTGGTGCGCGGAAGCGTGTTTGATGTGGCGGTGGATATTCGCCAGGGATCACCAACCTTTGGCCAGTGGGTGGGGATGGAACTCTCTGAGGAGAATCACAAGCAACTTTGGATACCTCCAGGCTTTGCCCACGGCTTTTTGGTGCTGAGCACGTCTGCCGACTTTCTGTACAAGACCACGGACTACTACGCACCGCAACACGAGCGCTGCATCGCCTGGAATGATCCCACCATCAAGGTGCACTGGCCCGAAGACTTCGTACCACTGTTGTCGGCCAAGGATCAATTGGGCATGCCGTTTCGCGAAGCCGATCTCTGAGTTTTTTATCCTCTCGTACATGAACCTGAACCAGAAAACCATCGCCATCATCGGGCTGGGCTACGTGGGCCTGCCTCTGGCGGTCGAGTTTGGCAAGCACCGTCAGGTGCTGGGCTTCGACATCGATGTACACCGTGTGGACGAACTTCGGCAGGGCCGGGACCACACCCTGGAATGCAGCCCGCAAGAACTGGCACTGGCCAAACACCTCAGCTTCAGTTGCGAAGTTGACGACCTGCAGGGTGCCCAGGTGTTCATCGTCACCGTGCCAACGCCGGTGGACAAAGCGAACCGACCTGACATGACGCCGCTCATCAAGGCAAGCGAGACGGTGGGGGGCGCCCTCAAGGCTGGGGATGTGGTGATTTACGAATCCACCGTCTACCCGGGTGCCACCGAGGAAGTGTGCGTGCCGGTGCTTGAACAAGTCAGCGGTCTGGTGTTCAACCAGGACTTCTTCTGCGGCTACAGCCCCGAGCGCATCAACCCGGGCGACAAGGTCAACACGCTCACCACCATCCGCAAGATCGTCAGCGGCAGCACCCCCGAGGTGGCTGATGGGGTGGATGCCCTGTACCAACAGATCATCAAGGCAGGCACCTGGAGAGCGAGCAGCCTGAAGGTGGCTGAAGCCGCCAAAGTGATCGAGAACAGTCAGCGAGACCTCAATATTGCGTTCGTCAACGAGCTCTCGGTCATCTTCGATCGTATCGGCATCGACACGCTGGAAGTGCTGGAAGCTGCAGGCAGCAAGTGGAACTTCCTGCCTTTCCGGCCCGGCATGGTCGGCGGCCATTGCATCGGCGTGGACCCTTACTACCTTACGCACAAAGCCGAAGAGCTGGGCTACCACCCGCAGGTGATCCTGGCCGGCCGCCGCATCAATGACAACATGGCGCGCTACGCTGCGCGCAGCATCATCCGGCGCATGCTGCGCAACGGCATTGACGTGGCCCGCAGCAAGGTGGGCGTGATGGGCATCACCTTCAAGGAAAACTGTCCGGACATACGCAACAGCAAGGTGGTGGACCTCGTGCGCGAGTTGCAAGGCTGGAACGTGAATGTGGTTGTGGCCGATCCGTGGGCAGACCCGGCAGAAGTCGAGCGGGAATACGGCATCCAGCTCGAACTTCTTGACAGCAAACACCCGGTGGACAGCCTGATCGTGGCGGTGGGCCACAAACAGTTCCGCGAACTTGCACCTGAAACCTTGCGGTCGATCTGCACGCGGCACGATCTGCCCGTCATCGGCGATCTCAAAAGCCTCTATGACCGCCACGCCCTTGCAGCCCAAGGGTTCGACGTTTTCCGTTTCTGATCCATCCCATGAAGAACTTTGCCCTCATCGGTGCCGCCGGCTACATCGCTCCACGCCACATGCGCGCCATCAAGGACACGGGCCACCACCTGGCCGTGGCTTACGACAACAACGACTCCGTCGGAATCATCGACAGCATCTCGCCCCAAAGCGAGTTCTTCACTGAGTTCGAGCGTTTCCTGGAATTTGCACACCAGCTCAAGCGCCAACCGCAGACCGCACTGGACTACGTGGCCATCTGCTCCCCCAACTACCTGCACCATGCCCACATCGCAGCCGGCCTGCGGCTGGGCTGTGACGTGATCTGCGAAAAGCCCTTGGTACCCACGCCAGAGCTGATTGACGAACTGGAGCTGGTGGAGCGCGAGACAGGGCGCAAGGTGTTCAACATCTTGCAGTTGCGCCACCACGACGCGATCCTCAAGCTTCGGGACAAGGTGTCAGCTGCTCCAGCGGACACCAAGTTCGACGTGGAACTCACCTACATCACCTCGCGCGGAAAGTGGTACGCCGAAAGCTGGAAGGGTGACCCACGAAAGGCGTTCGGCGTGGCGACCAACATCGGCGTGCACTTCTTCGACATGCTGCACTTCATCTTCGGCAAGCTGCAACGCAACGTGGTGCACCACAGCGGCGAGGCCAAAGCGGCAGGTTACCTGGAGTACGAACGCGCTCGCGTGCGCTGGTTCTTGTCGATCGACGCCAATGACCTGCCTGATGACGTCAAAGGCAAAAAGACCACGTACCGCAACATCGACATCAGTGGCGAGCAGTTGGAGTTCTCGGAGGGCTTCACCGATCTTCACACCACCAGCTACCGCGAGATTCTGGCGGGAAGAGGCTACGGCCTGAACGATGCACGGCACTGCATCGAAACCGTCAACGTGATCCGAAACGCGGCTGTTGCACCCGCCGGGCCAGATGCTCATCCCCACGTTGCGCTGCTCCAGAGATGAGCTTCACCGCCCACCCAAGCGCAATCGTCGACGAAGGCGCAGTCATTGGTGAGGGTTCTCGCGTCTGGCACTTCGTGCATGTGTGCGCTGGTGCCCGCATTGGGGCTGGGGTGTCATTGGGCCAGAACGTGTTCGTGGGCAACAAGGTCTCCATTGGTGACCGTTGCAAGGTTCAGAACAATGTGAGCGTCTACGACAACGTGACACTCGAAGAAGGGGTGTTCTGCGGGCCTAGCATGGTGTTCACTAACGTGTACAACCCGCGCGCCTTGATCGAACGCAAGAGCGAGTACCGCGACACACTTGTCCGGCGTGGGGCCACCTTAGGCGCGAACTGCACCATCGTCTGCGGCGTCACCATCGGCGAGTTCGCCCTCGTTGGTGCCGGAGCCGTCGTCAACAAGGACGTGCCCGCTTACGCGTTGGTGGTTGGCGTGCCCGCTCGCCAACTGGGCTGGTGCAGCCAGTATGGCGAGCAACTGGACCTCCCATTGAGCGGCAACGCCAGTGCCAGCTGCCCGCACACCGGCCAGCGCTACCTGCTGGTGGACGGCGTCTGCCAGTTGGCCTCTTGATTTTCTCTTCGAAGCCGCCTATGGAATTCATCGACCTGAAGACCCAGTACCAGCACCTCAAGACGGAAATTGATGCAGGTATCCAGCGCGTGCTGGACCATGGGCAATACATCCTGGGACCTGAAGTGGCCGAGCTGGAGGAGAAACTAGCCGCCTACACCGGGTCGAAGCACTGCATAACCGTGGCCAACGGAACAGATGCGCTGCAAATTGCGCAGATGGCGCTGGGCATCGGGTCGGGCGACGAAGTGATCACGCCCGGCTTCACCTACATTGCCACCGCCGAGACCGTAGCTCTGTTAAGGGCCACGCCGGTGTATGTGGACGTCGACCCCTACACCTGCAACCTGGACCCCGCATTGCTCGAAGCTGCCATCACGCCCCGCACCAAGGCCATCATTCCGGTGAGCCTTTACGGTCAGTGCGCGGACTTCGACGCGATCAACGCCATAGCCGCGACGCACGGCATCCCGGTGATTGAAGACGCTGCGCAAAGCTTTGGCGCCACTTACAAGGGTCGCAAGAGCTGCAACCTCACCACCATCGCCTGCGCCAGCTTTTTCCCCAGCAAACCGCTGGGGTGTTACGGCGATGGTGGTGCCTTGTTCACCAACGATGACGAACTGGCCCGCGTGATGCGACAGATCGCCCGCCATGGCCAGGACCGCCGTTACCACCACATCCGCGTAGGTGTGAACAGTCGGCTGGACACCTTGCAGGCCGCAGTGTTGCTGCCCAAGCTGGCGGTGCTGGACGAAGAGATCCGCTTGCGCCAGATCGTGGCCAAACGATATGGCCGCCTGCTGGCACCGTTTGACGCGGTCACCACGCCGACAGTTGACGAGCACAACCAGAGCGCCTGGGCGCAGTACACCGTTCAGGTTCAAGGCAGGGATGCGCGGCAAGCGTTGATGAAGCAACGGAACGTCCCCACGACGGTGCACTACCCCTTGCCACTCAACCAGCAACCCGCGGTGGCCGATGCGAATGCTCGGCTGCCTGTGGGCGACCGGCTGGCCACTCTAGTGCTGAGCCTACCCATGAGCCCCACACTGACCGAACAAGATCAGCAGGCCGTCGTCGAGGCTCTTTGCCGCGCTCCGGGTTGAAGACTGTGCTCACGTGAAGCGTCCACCATGGCTTGAACGCCTAACCACGCGGGGAGGCTTGATGCGCTCTGTGGCGGTGCTTGTGGGAGGTACCGCCTTCGCGCACGCTATCACGGCGCTGGCGTTGCCGATTCTTACCCGGCTGTACAGCCCGACCGACTTCAGCGTTCTCGCCGTTTTCGCCAGCGTGTTGGCGGTTATTTCCGTGGCTGCCTGCCTGCGTCTGGACGTGGCAATTGCTCTACCAGCATCCGACCATCAAGCCTTCGATCTGCTGGTGCTAGCATTGGCCTGCACTGCGGGTGTGGCCACGATGTGTGGCGCCATTGTGCTGTTCGCTCCCGAGTGGTTCGCGTCCACCATCGGGCGCTCGGACATCGAGCCCTACCTCTGGATGATTCCCATCGGGGTGCTGCTGGCGGGCACCTACAGCGCCTTGCAAAACTGGTTCGTGCGCGAGAAGCAGTTCAGCCTGATTGCTAGGAGCAGGGTGGTGCAATCTGGCGCCAGTGCGGGCACGCAGATTGGCATGTCTGGGCTGGCAAGCGCCCCCATCGGCCTGTTGGTCGGCTACCTGCTGAACACAGGCTCTGCCTGTATCGGTCTGGGCTTCCAACTGGTGCGGCAACAGCGAACGCGACGCAACGGAGAAGGTATGAACGTGGCCCGGCTTAAGCAGGCCTGGAAAGACCACGACCGCTTTCCCAAATACTCCACCTGGGAAGCACTGTGCAACAGCGCTGCCATACAGGTGCCCGTGATCATGATTGCGGCCCTTGCAGCAGGGCCCGAGGCTGGCTACTTGCTGCTGGCCATGTCCGTCATCCAAGCGCCCATGTCCCTGTTTGGTACAGCCATCGGGCAGGTGTATCTTTCACGGGCGCCGCAAGCCTATCGCGACGGGCAACTTGCCAGCTTCACAAAACAAGTCCTGGGCGGACTCATCAAGGCGGGCGTCGGTCCATTGCTTCTGATGGGCGCACTCGCGCCATTCCTTTTTGGTCTAGTGTTTGGCGAGGAGTGGGAGAGGGCCGGCGTGCTGGTGGCCTGGATGACGCCTTGGTTTGTGATGCAGTTTCTCGCATCACCTATTTCTATGGCTATGTACATCACGGGAAGGCAACAATCAGTCTTTCTCCTCCAAGTCTCAGGATTAGCCTTCAGAATAATGGCCGTATGGTTCGCTTCAATCTTACCCAACGCCCCTATGGCGGAAGCTTATGCCGTCTCGGGCATGATTTTTTATATAGTGTATCTCTGGTTTATTTTGCAATCTGTCAGAGATGAAATTCCACATTCTCTAGATGTGACACCAAACAAAGAAACATTCTGACTCAAACAATAAGTTTCCAATCCATGCAAACACACCAAAGTGGGACCAACGCTCAGGGTAAGAGATGGAAGCCTTTCGAGTCAAGGATCGTTCTTTTTGGATGGAGCTTGCTGTATGCACTATCATTAAACTATTGCTTATCGGCATACGCCAGTGTCTGGTGGTCGGAATATGGGTTCACCAGTTCTGATTTCGACCTCTGGAAATGGTTCGCAGCGAGTCTTTCCATCCTGCTCTGGACTTCGGTCCTTCCAAAACGAATTAAGAATGCGTCATCGTTGTTCCTGATTACAATTTACCACTTCGTTGGTATTCCTGCACTGGTTGCAATCACCAGTTTGGAGAACATGTACGGAGTCGATCGAAGTAGCCTGCTTCCTTCCTTGACACTTGGCTTCTTCCTATCTTGCATAATACAAAAACGAAGCCTTTCAGTCAGTTTGAATCGGGCATTTCCTTCATGGTTTCCTGTGACCCTGACCATTGTTTGGCTTCTTTGCGCAATCTTTCTAATTAAAAGTTTCGCTGGAGTCATGCAGTTTGAAGGACTTGACAACATATACGCTCAGCGAGAAGCCGGGAAAGCGGAAGGACTCATTCAAGGTTATGCACAAACCTATTTTGGTTATGTGCTTTCTCCTGCACTCTTGGCATTCGGTCTTTATCAACGCCGTCCTCTGTTTATTCTTGTTGGAATTGTGGGTGCGTTGATTCTTTATGCGATTACTGCAGAAAAAGCGGTGATAATGTATCCATTGTTTATCAGTGCTATGTTTGTACTGATGCGACGACTCTCAAAGCATACTGTTTCCGCTATATCCATCACAGCATCGTTTTCGTTTTTGTTAACCATCGCTGTTACCTTCTATCAACATTCAACTGTGGCCGAATTTATATCGTGGTATCTTGGAAGCCGAACGCTACTTATGCCAGGAATTTTTGTTGTTCACTACTGGGATCAATTCTCCATCGACGGAAATACTCTATGGAGTCAACTTAAGGGGTTTAATTTGTTGATTCAAACCCCTCCTCAATACCTTGGGGATGAGAGGTGGCCTTCTCTAGGACTTATTGTTGGAGAGCTGCACTTGGGCGTGCCTACATTCAATGTAAATGCCAGCTTTATCGCCTCTGATGGAATTGCAAGCTTTGGCGCGATAGGCATATTAATTGCTTTCTTGGTATTTTCACTATTTCTATCCATCTTGGATTACGTATCCAGCGGCTTCGATCCGATCTTGCTTGTTCCTTTACTAGTACCTCTAAGTCTAAACTTGACAAACGGGTCTCTCTTTACTGCACTAACCTCCTTCGGAGGGTTATTTTGGATCATATGCTTCGTTTTTTTCACTAGAAGAAAAGTTGGGGCTGACAACTTCTTATCTCATACTCGAACTCTACCGAAATCATGAACACAGAAGTTATTTTCTCAAATCGTGAGGCGATTAATTGCCCCTGCTGTGGTACGAGTGCTAACACGCCCTGGAGCAATGAGCTTGGCTTCACTGTGGTTCGATGCATGCAGTGTCGTCTGCTGTACGTTAATCCAATATTGAAACCAAGCTACATAGATGCTGCTGTCAGGGAGGGAGCGCATTCAATCGAAGGAAGAAAGCTCGACGTCCGAAGTAGACGCATACCTAGGAAAATTCACCGTTACCAAACCGAGCTGAAAGGTATGTTTTCAGATTTGTGGCAATCTGGGAAAGCAATTTGTTGGGTGGATGTGGGCGCTGGTTATGGCGAAACACTAGAAGCGGTGCGGGGATTGGCCCCACTTGGTAGCTCAATTGTGGGTGTGGAGCCAATGCAATACAAAGCAGAAATGGCCCGCAAACAAGGTCTTGAAGTTCAGAATTCGTATCTTGAACCAAATATATTCAAGGCAGATGTCATATCGATGGTCGACATATTCAGTCACATTCCGAATTTTCATTCGTTTCTTCAGATCGTGATTAAGAACCTCAAGCCTGGGGGCGAGATTTTTCTCGAGACCGGAAATCTGGCAGATCTTTCCCTTCGCAGAGAATTCCCGAACGAACTTGGATTGCCCGACCATCTTGTATTTGCAGGGGAGTCTCAATTGAGACGGTACTTGATCGAGGCGGGATTTGATGTTATTCAAATCAAAAAGCAACGCATTGACGGATTTTTGTCATCTTTCAAATCCATTGTCAAGAAGTTACTTGGTCGGCCCGTAGTTTTAGGAGTTCCGTATTCCTCTCATTACAGACAATTATTGATCAGGGCCCGATTGCGCTCGTGAGCTCCATCAGTTTCACGAACTGCATTTGAAGAATACTCGCCCAAATACGCCGATGAATATATTGCATGTCTGTCTTTCCAATTATTATATTGACCGATTTTCATATCAAGAAAATGAGATCGTCCACCAAAATGTGATAGATGGACACAACGTCAAGATAGTGGCTTCGACAGAAACCTTTGGTGAAAATCGCGAATTAGTTTATGTGCGTCCTTCCAAATATATCGGAAGCGATGGAGCGGAAGTCGTTAGATTGCCATACCTTCGTTTACTTCCTCATTTCATCATGCGCAAACTGCGCATTCACCCTGGGTTCAAGGAACAGCTTGAGGCATTCCAGCCAGAGGTCATTCTCTTTCATGGGACTTGCGGCTGGGAGCTGAACACGGTTGCTAATTACAAGAGGCAAAATCCAAGCATCAAACTGTATGTCGACAGTCATGAGGATTTCAATAATAGCGCACGCACATGGATTTCAAAGTGGGTGCTTCATTTTCTGTATTACCGCACCATCTTGCGGCATAATCTGAAGTGGATTGATCGGATTCTGTGCGTCAACGTATCAGCCATGGAATTTCTCGAGAACTTCTATGGAATTCCATCGAACCAATTGGAGTTTTTTCCCCTTGGCGGAAAGGTTCTGAAGGATGCCGAGTACCTTGCTCGTCGTAAGGCGACTCGAAGTCTTCACCAACTGGAGGCCGATCACATCCTCTTTGTTCAGTCTGGAAAGATGGATAGCAGCAAGAAATTTCTTGAATCGCTGCGGGCCTTCTCCAGGATCAAGAACCCTCATTTTCGCTTCATCGCGGTCGGTCATATTCACGATGACATTGCATCGGAAGCTGAGCAATTAATCAAAGGCGATCCGCGCATAACTTTCGATGGATGGAAGTCGCCAGAGGAGTTAAGAGACCTGCTTTGTGCTGCTGACGTGTACGTCCAACCGGGAACTCAATCAGTCACCATGCAGATGAGCCTTTGCTGCCGATGCGCGGTGATGATCGCTGATGTCTCAAGTCACCAACCATACATCAATGCCAACGGTTGGTTGATCGGAACAAACTGCAAGCTAGATCAGGCCTTCCAGGAAGCCGCTGAGCAACCGCATGAACTGCAATCTATGGCAGAAAATTCCCACGCCATCGCCTCCCGCCTCCTGGACTACCGTTCTCTGGCCGCAAGGTTGTATCGGTAAACTCCGCTCTTCGCCTCTACAACGACCGCCAGCTTCCCATGACCTCAGCCAGTACCCGCCCGTATCAAATATGCCGCAAATGCACCATGGATACGAGCGACCCACACATTGCATTCGATGACGATGGCGTCTGTGAGTACTGCAACAACTTCCAGACGGAGATCCTGCCCAACTGGCACACGGGTCAGCGCGGTGAAAAAGAGCTAGCTGCGTTGGCCGACAAGATCCGGGCACAAGGCCGGGGCAAAGACTTCGACTGCATCATCGGTCTGAGCGGCGGGCTGGACAGCTCCTACGCCACTTATGTGGCCAAGGAAAAAATGGGGTTGCGACCCCTGCTTTTCCACGTGGACGCTGGCTGGAATACTGACCAAGCCGCGGGCAACATCGAGAAGCTGGTGGACGGGCTAGGGCTCGACCTCTACACGGAAGTCATCAACTGGCAGGAGATGAAAGACTTGCAAGTGGCTTTTCTCCGGGCCGGGATCGCAGACCAGGATCTGCCTCAAGATGGCGCGTTCTTTTCGGCGTTGTACAAGTTCGCCAGAAAGCACCGCATCAAGTATGTGTTGACCGGCTCCAATTTCTCCACGGAATGCTGCCGCGAACCAGAAGAATGGGGCGGCTACCCGGGTATCGACACCGTGCTTTTCAAGGATATTCACCGCCGCTTCGGCCAGCGTGAATTGAAGACCTTCCCGCTGGTGGACATCCTGATCTACAAGTTGCTCTACCAGAAGGTGCTGGGGATGGAGGTGGTCAAGCCCTTGAACCTCGTGCCCTACATCAAGAAGGATGCAGAAGCCGAACTGGAGCGCAAATTCGGCTGGCAGCGGTTTCAGCACAAGCACCACGAGTCTCGCTTCACGCGTTTCTACGAGGATTACTGGATGCCGCGCAAGTTCGGATACCACAAGCGCCGCGCACATTTCTCCAGCCTCATCCTTACAGGTCAGATGACGCGCGAGGCGGCGCTGGAGCGGTTGTCGCGACCCGAGATGGACGAACACTTCCTGAAACAGGAGTTCGAGTACGTGGCCCACAAACTGGGGCTGTCCGTGGACGAGCTTCAAGCGATCTTTGACGGCGAGAACAAGACGTACCGCGACTACAAGAACAAGCGTTGGGCCATTGGCATCGGCGCGAGCGCCATGCGGATGCTGGGCCTGGAAAGAAGGTTGTTCCGGTGATCCACATCGTCGACTATGGTGTGGGAAACGTTCAGGCATTCGTCAACATGTACAAGCGCCTTGGCATAAACGCCAAGCGGGCGGTCAGCGCCCACGATTTGCTGTCTGCCAAGAAGGTGATCCTGCCTGGCGTGGGTGCATTCGATCACGCCATGGAACTGCTCAATGCTTCGGGCATGCGCGAGCCACTGGACCGCCTCGTGCTCGAGCAGGGCGCGCCGGTGCTCGGCATCTGTGTCGGCATGCAGATGCTGGCCGACGGCAGCGACGAAGGCTCGGAGACCGGCCTGGGGTGGGTGAAGGGACGCGTGCGCAGCTTTGCCAGCCAAGCTGCCTCTGCGGCGTTGCCGATGCCCCACATGGGTTGGAACGACGTCATCCCGGTTGCAGATTCACCCAGTGCGCTCTTCAAGGGCTTGGAGAGTGAGGCCCGCTTCTATTTCCTGCATTCTTACTATTTCGAGGCAGCGGAAGCTGCCGACGCCGTGGCGCTGTCCGACTATGGTTTTGAATTCGCCTGTGCGGTTCAGCGTGGTCATGTCGCAGGCGTGCAGTTCCATCCCGAGAAGAGCCACCACTGGGGTGCGGCGCTTCTGAAGAATTTCGCGGAGCTCTGACATGCTGCGCCCACGCATCACGCCCTGTCTGTTGGTCCACCAGGGTGGCCTGGTGAAAACCGTTGAGTTCCGCGACGCCAAGTACGTCGGAGACCCGATCAACGCCGTCAAGATCTTCAACGAGAAAGAAGCCGACGAATTGGTGGTGCTCGACATTGACGCCACGGTGAACGGCGCTGAACCTGACTACAGCATGATCGCCCACCTGGCTGCTGAATGCCGCACGCCCCTGTGTTACGGCGGTGGCGTGCGAACACCGGAACAGGCGCGCAAGATCATCGGGCTGGGCGTCGAAAAAGTGGCCGTGAGCGCGGCGGCGGTGGAAGACGCCACATTGCTGACCCGCATGGCCGAGGCGGTGGGCAGACAAAGCGTGGTTGCGGTGCTGGATGTGCGAAAGAAGTCCGGGCTATTTGCCAAAGGCTACGAAGTGGTCACGCGCAACGCCACTCAAGTGCACAAGCGAGACCCGTTCGAACTGGCACAACAGCTCCAGGCTGCGGGTGCGGGCGAGATCGTGATCAACTCGGTGGACCGCGATGGTCAAATGAAGGGTTATGACCTCACGCTCGCTGTGAAAATGCGCCAGACCCTGCAGATTCCTCTGACGTTTCTGGGCGGCGCAGGTTCGCACCAAGATATCGAGGCATTGTTTCAGGCCTGCGGCGTGGTGGGCGCCTCGGCCGGCAGCCTCTTCGTTTTCAAGGGCCCTTACCGTGCGGTCCTGATCAACTACCCCCATCCCGCCCAGCGTGAAGGCATCTATCGCGCTGGCTTGGCGACACACACAACCAAGTGACTGCCCTCCGATGTTCAAAGACAAAACGCTACTGATCACTGGCGGCACCGGCAGCTTTGGCAATGCCGTGCTGCGCCGGTTCCTCAACTCCGATCTGCGCGAGATCCGTATTTTCAGCCGTGATGAGAAAAAGCAGGACGACATGCGCAAGCATTTCAGTCATCCTAAGCTGAAGTTCTATATTGGCGATGTACGGGATGGGCGCAGTGTTGCGACGGCCATGCGCGGGGTCGACCATGTGTTCCATGCGGCTGCTCTCAAACAGGTGCCCTCGTGTGAGTTCCATCCG
The DNA here is from genome assembly GCF_018780385.1 of Hydrogenophaga sp. Taxonomy (GTDB): domain Bacteria; phylum Pseudomonadota; class Gammaproteobacteria; order Burkholderiales; family Burkholderiaceae_C; genus Hydrogenophaga. Next base: position 38,645 of record NZ_JADMJO010000013.1, read on the forward strand.
ATGGAAGCCGTTCGCACCAACGTGATGGGCACGGAAAACGTGCTTGAGGCGGCCATAGCGGCCGGTGTGCATCGTGTGATCTGCCTGAGCACCGACAAGGCGGTGTATCCGATCAACGCGATGGGCATCAGCAAGGCCATGATGGAGAAGGTGATGGTCGCCGCCAGCCGCAATCTCGAAGGTACGGACACGGTAATTTGCGGTACACGCTATGGCAACGTGATGGCATCGCGTGGTTCGGTCATCCCGCTGTTCATAGACCAGGTGCGCAGCGGCAAACCCATTACGGTGACCGATCCGGCCATGACACGCTTCATGATGACGCTCGCGGATGCCGTAGACCTCGTGATGTACGCCTTCGAGCATGGCAACAACGGCGACATCTTTGTACAGAAAGCCCCTGCAGCCACGGTCGAAGTTTTGACGCAAGCGCTGCTTCAACTCATGGGCACACCAAATCACCCGGTTCGCGTGATGGGCAGTCGACATGGCGAAAAGCTTTATGAGGCTCTGCTCAGTCGTGAAGAGATGGCTTGTGCAGAGGATCTTGGCGACTATTTCCGCGTACCTCCTGACGGACGCGACCTCGACTACGCCAAGTACGTGGACGAAGGCGAGGAGCGTTTGACCCAGGCGCTGCATGCGGACGAATACCACTCGCACAACACCACGCGCCTCGACGTAGAAGGCATGAAAGCACTCTTGCTGAAGCTTGACTTCATGCAGCGCATTTCGCGTGGCGACGTCGCCGTGGCCGAGGAGTGAGTTCATGAAGGTGTTGATCACTGGAGCGCAGGGCTTCATCGGAAAAAACCTTTGCCTGCATCTGACCGAGCGCAAGGACGTGGAGGTGGTAGCGTTCACGCGCGACCAGCAGACTGCGGATCTGCCGCGCTTGCTGGACGGCGTGGATTTTGTGTTTCACCTCGCCGGCATCAACCGCCCGCAGGATCCTCAGGAGTTCATCAGTGGCAATGCAGACCTGACACAGGCGCTGTGTATGGCGATCGCGGAAAGCGCGAGCGCTGGAATGATTCAGGTCGTTTACGCCTCGTCCATCCAGGCAGGAAACGACAATCCATATGGACGAAGCAAGCTGGCGGCGGAGAGCGCGCTGTTCGATTTGCAGCGGCAGCGTGGCACTGCAGTGCATGTTTTTCGTCTGCCGAACGTGTTCGGAAAATGGTGCCGACCTAACTACAACTCAGCCGTCGCGACCTTCTGTCACAACATTGCTCGCGAACTGCCCATTCAGATCAACGATCCCGCCGCTCCCCTGACGTTGGCCTATGTCGACGATGTCATCGCTCGCTTCATGCAGTTGCTGGATGGCGCTGCCCCCGCGGTGGATGCTCATGGGTTTGCCACGCTCACTCCGCAATACCTCACCACCGTTGGCGAGGTGGCCAGCAAAATCGCGGCCTTCAAGGCCAGTCGAGTCAGCTTGGTCACGGATCGCGTGGGCACTGGGCTGACCCGGGCATTGCACTCAACCTACGTGAGCAACTTACCTCCCGAGGCGTTTTCATACACCTTGCCTCGGCATGCGGATCCGCGCGGCGTTTTTGTCGAGATGCTCAAGACACCGGATTGCGGTCAGTTCTCGTACTTCACCGCGTTACCGGGGGTGACGCGGGGTGGTCACTACCACCACAGCAAAACCGAAAAGTTCCTGGTGATCGAAGGCCAAGCGCGCTTTCGCTTCCGGCACATGCTCACAGGCGCAACCCACGAATTGCAAACCAGCGCCGACGTGCCGCAAGTCGTTGAGACTGTGCCGGGCTGGACGCATGACATCACCAACACGGGGGAGAAGGACATGGTGGTGATGCTCTGGGCCAACGAAATCTTCGACCGCGAGCAGCCGGACACGTTTGCGTCACCGGTATGAATGGAACCGTCATGAAAAAACTCAAGGTGATGACGGTCGTAGGCACAAGGCCTGAAATCATTCGCCTCTCGCGCGTTTTGGCGCGGCTGGACGACTACTGTGATCACGTGCTCGTGCACACAGGTCAGAACTACGACTACGAACTGAACCAGATCTTTTTTGACGATCTGGGCATTCGCAAACCAGACCACTTTCTTGATGCGGCATGCGGTAGTGCAGCGGAAACCATTGGCACCATCATTGCGAAGGTTGACACGGTCATTGCAACGGAAACACCCGACGCAATGCTCGTGCTGGGCGACACTAATAGCTGCCTTTCGGTCATCCCCGCCAAGCGCCGCAAAGTGCCCATCTTCCACATGGAGGCCGGCAATCGTTGCTTCGACATGCGGGTTCCTGAGGAGATCAACCGCCGAATCGTCGACCACACGGCCGACATCAACCTGACCTACAGCAGCATCGCGCGTGAATATCTTCTGCGCGAAGGCTTGCCGCCCGACATGGTGATCAAGACTGGAAGCCCGATGGCCGAAGTGTTGGGGCATTACAAGCAACGCATTGACGCGTCGACCGTACTGACCAAGTTGGGTTTGCAGCGTGAGGGCTATTTTCTGGTGAGCGCACACCGAGAGGAGAATGTGGATTCAGACGTGCGGTTTGCCAAGTTGGTGGAGGTGCTCAACCAAGTGGCCGAGCAGCATGGTCTGCCCGTGATTGTTTCCACCCATCCCCGTACAAAAAAGCGGGTGGACAGCCAGGGCGCAACATTCCATCCGCTCGTTCAACTGCTCAAGCCCTTGGGCTTCACCGACTATAACCAACTGCAGATTCACGCTCGTGCAGTGCTATCGGACAGTGGAACGATCAACGAAGAGTCTTCCATCCTGAACTTTCCGGCACTCAACCTGCGCGAAGCGCACGAGCGCCCCGAAGGCATGGAAGAGGCTGCAGTGATGATGGTTGGCCTGGACCCTTTGCGCGTCATGCAGGGTCTGGCCATCCTGAAAGATCAGCCACGGGGAGGAGAGCGCCTGTTGAGGCAAGTTGCGGACTACAGCATGCCCAATGTCTCTGACAAGGTCGTGCGCATTATTCATAGCTACACGGACTACATCAACCGCGTGGTCTGGAAAAAGTAGGCACGGGCATCCTTTGCACATACTGGTGATCAGCCAATACTTTTGGCCTGAAAATTTTCGAATCAACGACCTTGTCCAGGAATGGACGAGGCGGGGTCATGCCGTCACGATACTGACCGGCAAGCCCAACTATCCGTCGGGTCGGGTCTTTCCCGAATACGAGCAAAACCCAGAGCGGTTTGGCGCGTACCACGGGGCACGCGTGCTTCGAGTCCCCCTGCTCGCACGTGCGCAAGGCTCGGTCCGCCTGCTCCTCAACTATGTCAGCTATGTGATCAGCGCCAGCGCCTTGGGACCTTGGCACTTGCGCGGCAATGGGTTCGACGTTGTTTTCGTCTTCGAACCGTCGCCGGTCACTGTCGGCATTCCGGCGCTTGTCATGGGCAGACTCAAGCGGGCACCCGTGGTGTTCTGGGTACTCGATCTCTGGCCGGAGACCCTATCTGCCATCGGAGTGGTGCGCTCTCGGCGTGTGCTTGGTTGGGTCGGGCGTCTGGTGTCATTCATCTACAACCGATGCACCCTCGTGCTTGGACAGTCGCGGGGGTTTCAAACCAGCATCCTGCAATACTGCCGCGATGCCAGCAAGGTCCGCTACTTCCCCAGTTGGTCAGAAGACGTGTTCGCCCAGTCCGATGCAACTCCAGCACCTGAAATCACTTCGAAGCTTGGTGTGTTCAATGTCCTTTTCGCCGGAAACATCGGCGAAGCGCAAGATCTACCTGCCGTGTTGGAAGCTGCGACCCTGCTGAAAGACAACCCCGGTGTCCGGTGGTTGATCGTGGGTGACGGGCGCAAATCGGAATGGCTTCAAGACGAAGTGAGCCACCGGGGCTTGGCACAACAGGTCATGCTACTGGGTCGCCACCCGGTGGAACGCATGCCGTCCTTCTATTCCCATGCCAACGCGCTGCTGGTGTCGTTGAAAAAGGATCCGGTGTTCAGCCTGACCATTCCGGGCAAAGTTCAGTCATACCTGATGTCGGGCATCCCCATCTTGGGCATGCTCGACGGCGAAGGCGCTGATGTCATCCAAAGAGCGCGGGCAGGTATGGTGTGTGGTGCGGGTGATGCTCGCGGTCTGGCAGACGCCGTTCTGGACCTGGCTGCCATGGATAGCAATGCGCGCAGGGCACTCGGCGAGAACGGTCGGCGATTCGCAAAACAGGAATTCGACCGAGAGACGCTGATGGACAGGCTTGAGCAGTGGCTGACAGAGGCCGTGGACACCCAGCGAGAGCGAGGGAGAGATCGATGACAGTGTTGGTCACGGGAGCCAGTGGTTTCGTGGGGCGCGCGTTGTGTCGGCGGGCGCTCGCCGCCGGCCTGAACGTGCGGGCCGCAATGCGAAACCCCGGGGAAACCGTCACGCATTTGGCCGCCATTGAAGTGCCCTCCCTGGACCACCAGACCGACTGGGCACTGGCGCTCGTGGATTGCCGCGCTGTGGTTCACACTGCTGCCAGGGTTCACGTCATGGATGAGGCGGCAATGGACCCTCTGACTGAGTTTCGTCGGGTCAATGTCGAGGGAACACTGCACTTGGCACACCAGGCTGCGGCAGCCGGCGTGCGGCGCTTCGTCTTCGTCAGCTCGGTCAAGGTCAACGGCGAAGGCAGCGTGGCCGGTCATCCCTTTACCGTCGCGGACGCGCCCTCCCCGCAAGACCCCTACGGCATCTCCAAAATGGAAGCCGAACAGGGCTTGCGCCAGATCGCGTCAGAAACAGGCATGGAAGTCGTCATCGTCCGCCCGCCGCTTGTGTACGGGTCTGGCGTCAAGGCCAATTTCGCATCGCTCATGCGCGCGGTGCAACGTGGTATTCCCCTGCCACTGGCAAGCGTCACCAACAACCGCCGCAGCTTCGTCGCCCTCGACAACCTCGTCGATTTGCTCATCACCTGCCTTGCCCATCCCGCCGCAGCCAATCAGACCTTTCTGGTGAGCGACGGTGAAGACCTCTCCACCGCCGATCTGCTGCTGCGTCTCGGGCGAGCCATGGGCAAGCAGGCGCCGCTGTTCCCGGTACCACCTTCGTTGCTTCAGCTCGGCGCCAGCATCATCAGCAAAGGGGACATGGCGCAGCGTTTGCTCGGAAACCTACAGGTCGACATCGGCCACACCTGCAACACGCTGAACTGGACTCCCCCCATTTCGGTGGACGAAGGCCTGCGGCGTGCGACGGCAGGACTCACACAGTGATCAAGCGCCTGTTCGACCTGACCCTGGCCATTCCCGCGGCGCTGCTGCTGCTATTGCCCGTGGCGAGCATTGCGCTGACCGTTCGACTCACGTCACCCGGGCCCGCCTTGTATTGGAGCGACCGTGTCGGTCGCCACAACCGGATCTTCAAGATGCCCAAGTTCCGCAGCATGCGGATCGACACACCTGCCGTGGCCACCCATCTGTTGACCGACCCGGCGAAGTACCTCACGCCGATCGGCTCCTTCCTGCGCAAGAGCAGCCTGGACGAACTGCCCCAACTGTGGAGCATCATCAAGGGCGACATGAGCTTCGTGGGACCCCGGCCTGCGCTGTTCAACCAGCACGATCTGATAGCACTGCGCACAGAGCAAGGGGTGCACGAACTGGTGCCGGGTTTGACGGGCTGGGCGCAAGTGAACGGCCGGGATGAATTGCCGATTCCGCAGAAGGTGGCGCTGGACGCCGAGTACCTGCGGCGTCACACTTTGGTGTTGGACTTGCGCATTCTGTGGATGACGTTTGTAAAGGTGTTGCGCCGTGACGGCGTGACCCACTGAAAACAATGAACAGCAGGGATTCAGAAACTTCCGCGGCGACGGTCCTGCTGGACCTGCCACGCTTGGCCAAACGGTTGGTGGCGCTCGCGGTGGACGTGTCGCTCTGCGTACTCAGCGTGTGGATTGCCCTGTGTCTGCGGCTGGAGCACTGGGTGCGGCTCGAACCGGTGCACGGATGGGCGATGTTGGGAGCGGTGCTCTTGGCCCTGCCGCTTTTCGTCAGGTTTGGCCTGTACCGAGCCATATTCCGGTATGCAGGCTGGAACGCCATGATCAGCCTGGTTCAGGCCATGGCCTTATACAGCCTGTTCTACGCCATGTTGTTTACCGTCATCAGCGTGCCGGGCATTCCGCGAACGATCGGTGTCATCCAGCCGATGTTGCTGATGGTCTTCGTAGGATCCAGCCGGGTCTTGGCGCGCTATTGGCTCGGCGGTTTGTACCGGTCTGTCTTGCACCGCAAAGAACTGCCCGGCGTTCTGATCTACGGCGCCGGCGCGGCCGGCCGCCAACTCGCGGCAGCACTTGCCCGCGGGACCGAACACCGGCTGCTGGGCTTTCTGGACGATGATGACCGCCTGCACGGCAACAGCCTGGATGGGCGCACGGTATTCCCGCCGGCTTCGTTGCCCGAACTGATTCCCGAACTGGGCGTGACCGATCTGTTGCTGGCACTGCCTTCGATCACCCACCAGCGACGCCTGCAGGTGCTGGACTCGTTGCGCCATCTGCCCGTGCACGTGCGAACCATGCCCGGTATGTCGGATCTGGCCGCAGGCCGCGTGAGTCTGAACGACGTGCGCGAACTGGAGATCGAAGACCTGCTGGGTCGCGAACCGGTGACGCCCGATGCCTCGCTGTTGCTGCGGCTGGTGCACGACAAGGTGGTGCTCATCACGGGCGCCGGGGGCAGCATCGGCAGTGAGCTCTGTCGGCAGATCGCCGCCTGCCGGCCTCGCACCCTGCTTCTGGTGGAAAACTCCGAGTTCGCGCTCTACCAGATCCACCATGAACTCACCGCCCTGGTGGGCAGCCAGACCGATCCGCTGGATCTCGAAGAAGGTGATGTGGATGCACCCATGGCGGTCACGTTGGTGCCGCTGCTGGCCTCGGTGCAGGACGAAGAGCGCATGGCTCAGATCATGCAGACGTGGCGGCCGCACGCGGTGTACCACGCCGCCGCCTACAAGCACGTGCCGCTGGTGGAGCACAACCCGGCTCAGGGGCTGCGCAACAACGTGTGGGGGACCTTGGTCTGTGCGCGCAGTGCGCAAGCCGCTGGCGTGAGCCACTTCGTGCTGATCAGCACCGACAAGGCCGTGCGGCCCACCAACATCATGGGCGCGAGCAAGCGCATGGCCGAGCTGGTGCTGCAGGCTCTGGCGGCGGAGCCGGGCGCCACCACGTTTTCCATGGTGCGCTTCGGCAATGTGCTGGGCTCCAGCGGCTCGGTGGTGCCCTTGTTCCGGCAGCAGATCAAGGACGGCGGACCGATCACGCTCACCCACCCGGACATCACCCGCTACTTCATGACCATTCCCGAGGCGGCCCAGTTGGTGATCCAGGCCGGCGCCATGGCGCAAGGCGGCGACGTGTTCGTGCTGGACATGGGTCAGCCGGTGCGCATCATGGATCTGGCGCAACGCATGGTGGAGCTCTCCGGTCTGCAGGTGAAGACGGCCATCAACCCCACCGGCGACATCGAAATCCAGACCACGGGGTTGCGCCCGGGCGAAAAGTTGTACGAGGAACTGCTGATCGGCGACAACCCCCAGCCCACACAACATCCGCGCATCCTGCGCGCCCGCGAAGACTTCCAACCCTGGCGGGAATTTCAGCAAACCTTGCATGCGCTGGACGCCGCGCTCGCGGCCCAGGACATTCCAACGGCACGGGCATTGTTGCAGCGGTGCGTGCAGGGTTACCTGCCCACCGGCGAGGTGGTGGACTGGGTGCACATTTCGGCCATGCGCGACGCCGAACAATCGATCAAGCAACTCCAGCACTGAGCGCGGGCAAAAAAAAGCCACCTTGCGGTGGCTTTTGAAAGTCCTTGAAGGGACGTCGTTGGGAGACCAGTTTCAAACGCGCTGAGCGACGTGTGGGATTTGCCGGGTCTGATTTTTTTGAGATGTTGTGACAGCAACGGGGTCTATTGTGCGTTGCAGCGGGCGGCTCGACCATCCCCAACATGGGGGAGTTGTCCGTTTTTTGAATACAAAAGACGCAATGTTTTCAGGTAATTTTCACCAACTGAATAAGTTCGGACATTTGGCCTGCCAAGCTCTGCGAATTCACAACACAAACCACACCGATGCCCGCACCTCAGAGCGGCAGCCGCACAACAAACCGGGCACCTCCGCCAGGCCGATCTTCGCAGTGCACACGTCCGCCATGCTGTTCGACGATGGTCTTGACCAGCGACAGGCCCAGGCCCACGCCGCCTTCGCGTTCGCTCGCGCCGGGCAAGCGGTAGAAGGCCTCGAAGATGCGGGCGCGCAACTCGGCCGGCACGCCCGGGCCTCTGTCCTCAACCCACAGCACCGCGGCACGCTGACCCCCCTCCTGATCGATCGAGAGCCTCAAGCGCACCTCGGGTTCGGCCCCATCCAAAGCGGAGAGCGCCGTGCTCTGCCCGTAGCGGCGCGCGTTCTCCAACAAGTTGCGCAGCACACGCCTGAGCAGTTTGGTGTGGCCCTGCACGAGCGCGGGTGACGCCCCAGGGGCAATGTCCAGGTCGGCGCCCGTGCGGGCGCACTCCTCGGCAGCCAGCCCCACCAGATCCACTTCTTCGGTTGACCCCAGCGCCGACACGTCGCTGGCGTCGCGCAGATCCAGCCGGCTGGCCAGCAGAATTTCGTCGATCAGTTGATCCAGCTCGTCGATGCTGCGCGCCATTTCGCGGCGCTGCTGAGCGCTCACGCTCTCGTGCCCCAGCAGTTCCAGGCCCATGCGGATGCGCGCCAGCGGAGACCTCAGTTCGTGCGACGCATTGGCCAGCAGGGACTTGTGTGACTTCACCAGGATCTGCACTCGCTCGGCGGCTGCGTTGAAGCGCTCGGCCAGGAAGGCCACCTCGTCCTGCCCTTGCACCGGCAGGCGGGTAGAGAGATCACCGTTGCCCCAACGCTCCACGCCCTTCTGCAGGATTTCCAATCGTTTGGTGAGGCGCCGAACGATCGGGTAGGCGCCGGCCGCCACGGCCAGAGCCACGAAACCCAGCAGCCAGGCAAAACCGGTGGGTGTCTGCAACCACGCGGGCGCGCGGCGGCCCGGGTTGTTCGAGCCCTCGGGACGGTTGGGACGTGGCAACAGCACGAACAGCTTCTGCCCGTCTTTCATGTTCACTTCGAATTCCCAGCCGCCTCCCGGGATGCGCACGGCACGCGCCGGAGACTCACCAATGACCTCGCGGGTCGCATCACGAACCACGATCGTGCGGGTCACCCGCGCGTCGCGCTCGGCGCGATCATCGTCCAACGCCTGTTGCCACAACCAGCCAACGACCAGAGTGAGCACCGTCACGGCGGCCACCACCGCGAGCCAGATGCGCAGGTAGAGCTTGGAGCCGAAGAATGCCTTCATGGCGTTTCGCCGCCGGGCCGCCCCAAGGCGAAACAGCCCCCTTGGGGGCCAGCGACCCGCGCAGCGGTGGAGCGTGGGGGCCTCATGCTCAATCTTGCTGCTTCGCGAAAACGTATCCAACCCCGCGCACCGTGAGGATGCGTTTGGGGTCCTTGCTGTCGACTTCGATCGCATTGCGGATACGGCCGATGTGAACGTCGATCGAGCGGTCAAAGGCCTCGAGCTCGCGCCCGCGCACCGCTTCCATGATCTGGTCGCGCGTGAGCACGCGCCCGGCCCGTTCGGCCATGGCCACGAGCAGGTCGAACTGGTACGAGGTGAGCTCGCACGCCTGACCCGACACCACCACCGTGCGCGCGTCGCGGTCGATGTCCAGCGAACCGAAGCGCATCACGGGCGTGCTGCGCGACACGCTGGCGCTGCCCGTCTCGCCGCGGCGGCGCAAGACGGCACGCACGCGGGCCAGCAACTCGCGCGGCTCGAAGGGCTTGGGCAGGTAGTCGTCCGCGCCGAGCTCCAGGCCGATGATGCGGTCCATCGGGTCACCCTTGGCGGTGAGCATGAGCACGGGCACGCGCGCCACGTCGCCTTGAAGCGCGCGGATGCGCCGGCAGACTTCCAGTCCATCAATGCCCGGCATCATCAGGTCGAGGATGACCAGTTCGGGCTGGATGAGTTGCAGCTGCTCCAGTCCCGCTTCGCCGTCGGCGGCATGGGTCACCTCAAAGCCGGACTGGCCGAGGTACTCGACGACCATCTTGGCCAGACGGGCGTCGTCTTCAATCATCAACAGCTGGGATGTCATGGGTTTTTGTGGTGACTTGGGTCGTTAACCCCACAGGGTGGGGGCCAGGTGTGAACACGGGTTGTGGAAGGCGTAAAGAAACGTGAATGTCGCGCCCGCTCAGGGTCGGTTGCCCACCGGAGCCACGCGAGAGGCCAGCCAGACCAGCAACAGCACCGGCACGCCAAGGCAGGCCGTCGCGGTAAAAAAGGTGGCGTAGTCGTATGTGTCAACGAACGCACCCGAATAGCCCGCGAGCCACTTGGGCGCGAGCAGCATCATGGAGCTGAACAGCGCGTACTGCGTGGCGGAGTAACTCACGTTGGTCAAGCCCGACAGGTAGGCAATGAACGCGGCGGAGGCCACGCCGGCGCTCAGGTTGTCGGCTGAAATCACAAACACCAGCGCGGTCACGTCGTGGCCATGCCCGGCCAACCACGCAAAGAGCAGGTTGCTCGCCGCCGAGAGCACAGCCCCCAGCATGAGCACGCGCATCACGCCCAGCTTGAGCGAGAGCGCGCCGCCGATGAAAGCACCCACCAGGGTCATGATCACGCCGAACACCTTGGTGACCGCCGCCACCTCGTCCTTGGTGTAGCCCATGTCCACATAAAACGGATTGGCCATGATGCCCATGACCACGTCGCTGATGCGGTAGACCCCGATGAGCGCGAGGATCAGCACCGCTTGCTTGCCGTAGCGCTTGAGGAAGTCGGCGAATGGTTCGACAAGAGCGCTGCGCAGCCATTCGGCGGCGTTCTTTGACGGCGGCAGCGCCACCCGGACCGGTTCACGCGAAAACAGCACGGTGAACACGCCCACCAGCATGCTCGCCGCCATCACCAGATAGGCCGTGGTCCAAGCCGCCTGCTGATACAACACACCGGGCACAGCGCCCGCTACGGCAGCCACCGGGGCCACCTCGGCACGCGCGGCGATCCACAACACACCGGCACCGGCCCAGATCATCGCCAGGCGGTAGCCGGTCTGGTAGGTCGCGGCCAGAGCACCCTGGTGGCGCACGTCGGCCGACTCGATGCGAAATGCATCCAGCGCAATGTCTTGCGTGGCTGAAGCGAATGCCACGGCGAGCGCGCACCACACCACCGTGGTCAGCCCCGTGCGCGGGTCGGACAATGCCATGCCGACCAGCGAGGCCATGATGAGGAATTGCGACAGCAGCAACCAGCTGCGCCGCCGCCCGAGCCAGTGGGTCAGAAACGGCAGCGGCAACCGGTCCACCAACGGCGCCCAGCACCATTTGAACGCGTAGGCCAGCCCCACCCAGCTCAAGTAGCCGATGGTCGTTCGGTCCAGGCCGGCTTCGCGCAGGCGAAAGCTCAGGGTACCCAGCACCAGCAGCAGCGGCAGGCCGGCGGAAAACCCCAACGCGAACATGCGCAGGCTGGCCGGCTCCAGATACACGCGCAGGGTTTCGCCCCAGGTCGGGCTGGGCTGCGGCGTCGGCTCGGCGGCCGACGGGCTTGTCACGGAAGTGGGTGGGGACATCGGCAGGCCGTTGAGAGGGTAGGGTTCGCTGGGGTGGGCACACCCCCTGGGCTTTGACTATTATTCACGCATGTGTTTCATCTGCGACCTCAAGTCTGACCCATCCCCCGCACCACGGCCCGATCACGTCTGGTCGGCCCGTCGCGGCTTCCTGCTCGCGGGCACCGCAGCTGCTGCCGGCAGTGTGCTGCCAGCGGCCGCACAGGTGGATGTGGGCCAGGCATCGGCCCTGCGCAACCTGGTGCCGGCGGAAGAACTCGAAGGCGCTGCGAACCAGCAATACGCCCAGATGATGAGCGAGGCCAACACCAAGAAACTCCTGTTGCCGACCAGCCACCCAGAAGTGCAGCGGCTGCGCAATATCGCGCGCCGCATCATTCCGCATTCCCCGCAATGGAACAAGCGAGCCAGCAACTGGAAGTGGGAGGTCAACCTGATCCGCAGCGATCAGGTGAACGCGTTCTGCATGCCGGGCGGCAAGATCGCCTTCTACACCGGGATCCTGGAGAAGTTGCAGCTCAACGACGACGAGACCGCCATGATCATGGGCCACGAAATGGCCCACGCACTGCGCGAACACGCACGTGCCCGCGTGGCCAAGAGCAGCGCGACGAGCATCGGTCTGTCCATTGCGGCGCAGCTGTTCGGACTCGGCCAGCTCGGTGATGTGGCGGCCAACCTCGGCACGCAGCTGCTCACACTCAGGTTCAGCCGGGAAGACGAAACCGAAGCCGACCTGGTGGGTCTGGAGCTCGCGGCTCGTGCCGCCTATCAGCCACGGGCCAGTGTGAGTTTGTGGCAAAAAATGACGTCGGCCGGCGGCGGTGCCAGCCCGGGGTTCCTCTCCACCCACCCCAGCGGCCCCAACCGCATCCGCGAGCTTGAAGCCAATGTGCCGCGCGTGCAGGGCCTGTACGAACAGGCCCGAAAGGGTTGAACGGCCTCAGTTGAGCAGGCGTTCGGGATTGGCGTCGAGCTTGGAGAGCGCGTCGCGCGTGGCGCGCACGGTGAGCGCTTCTTCCTCGCTCGGCACCAGCAACCCCGCCTGCAGATACGAAGCAACGCGGGTTGCCTGGATCAGGAAACAACGACCACCGTTGGTGACGAACAAATACAGTTGACCCCGCTGGCTGCGCCAGGCGAGCTGCACGCTGTTGAGTTTGCCGTTGTGGTCCAGGCCAAACCACGAGCCGATCTGCAGTTCGATCGCCCACGAGCGCATGGCCTCGTTCGGCTGACTGCCGCCCTGGTTGATCACCTCGATGTTGCTGGCGTCCACGCCGGTGATCATCTCGATGCTCTCGTTGTTCAGGTCCAGATCACCCAGGCCATCGGCCGGCAGGTAGTCTTCCAGGTTGGCCAGTCGCTCAGACAGGTTGTCCAGCTGCTCCTGCGAAATGGCTTCGGTGCGAGACATGAAGGCATCGGCCAGCGTGTCGCTCACCGTCTTGATGTGCTGATCCTGCATGCCAGTGGTGAACCCCAGCAGCCCCATGCCTTGGCGCAGGCGCTGCAGCAGCGCTGGCAGTTGCTGGATCACGCGGGCGCGGTCGTCGCGGTTGGGCTTGGCGCTGGCCGCCCACAGCAGATCGGATGCCACCTGCTTGAGTGCGCCGGTTTCCTCGTGGCGCAGGCCGTACTTCACGCTGGACACGGCGAGCACGTCCACCCACACCTTGAACAGAAAGTCGCGCACCTCGTCGCGCACCGGCACGTCGTCCAGCAGCTTGCGCAATTCGATCGTGTACTGCACCGACAGCGTTTCCTTCTGCTCGACCTGCTGGGCCACGCTGACGAAGCGGCTCGCGCTGCCCTGCTCGCTCAGGTAGGTCGACAGAAACTTCTGGAACTCGTCAAAGACCAGCTGAAATACGCGACGGCCCGTCTCCGGATACTGCTCGATCACCTGCACCACGCGCTTGATTTCGGCCTCCAGCGCGGCCGAACTCACGTTGGACTCGAAACCCATCACGCACGACCCCATGCGGTCGATCAGGCGGCGGGCGGGGTGCTGCAGCGCGCTGAAGAACTCCGGTTCGGCCAGCGCCACGCGCAGCACGGGAATCTGCAAACGGGCGAACCACACGCGCACGCTGGGTGGAATGCGCTCTTCGGCGAGGATGCTTTGAAACATCAGCGCCACCACCTCGATGGTGGCCTTCTCGGTCGGGGTGCTGGCGGCCTGCTTGAGTTCGGCCGTGCGCTGACGCAAACTGGTGGCCGCCCTCTCCACGTGGGTGGCGTCCATGTAGACAGCCCCGGGTCGGCTGTTGCCCGAGACGTAGAACCCCGCGCCTGCACTGTCGCCGGGCATCACCCTTTGCATGGCCTGCTGCAGGCCGGGTGAAGGGGGCAGTATCTGGGTGGCTTCGAAGTCGCCACCCACCTTGTCGATCAGCATGCGCCGCAGTCGACCCACGACGCCCTGTGCACGCATGCGGGCGCGCGCCAAAGGCGACGCATTGGTCATCATGCGGGTCTCGTCCTGCACGCCCATGCCTGAAGAGCCTGTGGCACCCGAACGGGCCCCGGCGCCACCGGTGGTCCCCGCTTCACCCGGGTCTGCGCTGGAACCGCGGCCCTGGCTCGAATCCAGGCCCGTGCGGGCAGGGCGGAAAGCGCCCCCACCCCTCGATCCCGGGTCTGCGCCCGAGGCAGGAACACGGGCGCCCACCGGAAGGGACTGCGGCGGCGCAGCGGGCGGGCCGTCCGTGCGGGCTCCGGGTGTGCGCCTGACGAGCGCCTGCAGATCGATCTCTTTCATCACGCCACTGGCCACGAGAAACTCGTTGGCGGCCTTGTAGGCGCCGTGCAACTTGTCGGTCATCACCGGCGCCAGTGCGTCCTGCACCAGGAGCCAGGCATCGCGGGTCATCTGTGTGTCAAGCCACTGGTCCACCAAAATGCGCGCGGTCACATCGGGCAACAGCACGTCTCCGCGAGGCATCTCCTGGCGCTGCTCGAGATGCTGAATGCGCAAGCGCAGTTCGTTGAGCTCGGTGGACGATTTTTCCAGCACCTTCATGGCCAGGCGTGACGCCATGATCTGGTCGTCGATGGCACCTTCGGCCACCAGTTCAAGCGCGCCTGACATGCTCACCAACTGACCCGAGCTGGACACACGGGGGAGCAGGGTGCGCTGCAAGGCCTTGCGGCTCTGGTTGAGCCAGGTGGTCTGGTGTTTCTGAAAGGCGGTCCAGGCGTCGCGTCGGGCCTGGCTCTCTCGAGTCGGGCCGGCCTGGTCGAGGATGGAGGTCAGGCGGGTGTCACAGGCCTTGACCATTTCGGGAAGGGCACGGCCCACGTGAACCACGAAGAGTTCACGTGCCTGTTTGGCCAGGGAAGAGACGTGCTTATCGGGTGACGACACAATACTTTCAGTATGACATGAAAGGAATTAGCAACCCGAGGCGAAACAGCTCTGCAAGGGCATGCTCGTGCCGGTGTTCGCGCTTAAACCACAGCGCCTGCATTCGGATCGTCGGGATCGCCTTCGTTCTTGCCGGTGGACTTGATCAAGTCCTCGCGCTTGATGCCCAGCCACATGGCAATAGCCGCCGCCACGAACACCGATGAATAGATGCCGAAGCAGATGCCGATGGTCAGGGCCAGCGCGAAATAGAACAGTGTCGGACCACCGAACAGCAGCATGGACAGCACCATGATCTGGGTGGAGCCGTGGGTGATGATGGTGCGGCTGATGGTGGACGTGATCGCGTGATCGATCACCTGCTGCGGTGCCATCTTGCGCTGCTTGCGGAAGGTCTCGCGGATGCGGTCGAATATCACCACCGATTCGTTGACCGAGTAGCCGAGCACGGCCAACACGGCGGCCAGCACGGCCAGCGAGAATTCCCACTGGAAAAATGCAAAGAAGCCCAGGATGATGACCACGTCGTGCAGGTTGGCGATGATGGCCGAGACCGCGTATTTCCACTCGAAGCGGAAAGCAAGGTAGATCATGATGCCCACGATCACCAGACCGAGGGCCTTGAGACCGTTGGCGACCAACTCCTGCCCCACCTGAGGTCCCACGAACTCGGTGCGGCGCAGCGCCACGGTCGGGTTCTGTGCCTTCAAGGCGGCCAGCACGGTCTCGCTCTGCTGACCGGATGACTGCCCGGCCTGCACGGGCAAGCGCAACAGCACGTCGCGCGAGGTGCCGAAGTTCTGCACCGGCACGTCTGCGTAGCCCAACGACTCGATCACCTTGCGCACCGACTCCAGGTCGGCGGGTTGCTCGTAGGCGACCTCCATCACCGTGCCACCGGTGAACTCGACCGACAGGTGCAGACCGCGGGTGGTCAGGAAAAAGACGGCGAGCAGGAAGGTGATGGCCGAGATGGCGTTCAGCACGATCGCGTGCCTCATGAACGGGATGTCTTTGCGGATGCGGAAGAGTTCCATGCTGCGATTCCTCGTTCAGTCGGCCTTGACGGCGGGGGTCTGGTCGTCGGGACGCCAGACGGTGCCGATCGACACGGTCTTGAGTTTTTTCTGTCGGCCGTACCAGAGGTTGACCAGGCCACGCGAGAAGAACACCGAGGAGAACATGCTGGTCACGATGCCCAGGCAGTGCACCACGGCGAACCCGCGCACCGGACCGGAGCCGAAGATCAACAGCGCCAGGCCCGCGATCAGCGAGGTCACGTTGGAGTCGAGAATGGTGCCCCAGGCGTGGTCATAGCCGGTGTTGATCGCCACCTGCGGCGAGGCGCCACGGCGCAATTCTTCGCGCACACGCTCGTTGATCAGCACGTTGGAGTCGATCGCCATGCCCAGCGCCAGCGCCATGGCGGCGATGCCAGGTAGGGTCAACGTGGCTTGCAGCATGGACAGCAGGGACACCAGCAACAAAAGATTGAAGCCAAGCGCGATGCTGGAGAACATGCCGAAGAGGGCGTAGTAGACGCACATGAAGAACACGATGACCGCGAAGCCCCACATCACGCTGTTGAAGCCCTTGGCGATGTTCTCCGCGCCCAGGCTCGGGCCGATGGTGCGCTCTTCGACAATTTCCATGGGCGCGGCCAGCGAACCCGCGCGCAGCAGCAGGGCGGTGTCGTTGGCCTCGACCGTGGTCATGGCGCCCGAGATCTGCACGCGGCCGCCCCCGATTTCACCGCGGATCACCGGCGCGGTGACCACTTCCCCACGGCCTTTTTCAAACAGGATGATGGCCATGCGCTTGCCCACGTTCTCACGTGTGACATCGCGGAAGATGCGCGCGCCCTTGGCATCCAGCGTGAGGTGCACAGCGGCTTCCTGGGTCTGGCTGTCGAAGCCGGCCTGGGCATCGGTGAGGTTTTCACCGGTCAAGAGCACGTCGCGTTTGACGACAACGCTTCGACCACCGCGCTCGGGGTAGCGCTCCGAGCCGAAGGGCACCGCACCGGTGCCGCGCTCGGCCGCCTGGCCGTCGGTGGACTCGTCCACCATGCGCACTTCCAGCGTGGCGGTGCGGCCCAGGATGTCCTTGGCCTTGGCGGTGTCCTGCACGCCGGGCAGTTGCACCACGATGCGGTCGGCGCCCTGTTGCTGGATCACCGGTTCGGCCACGCCGAGTTCGTTGATGCGGTTGTGCAGGGTGGTGATGTTCTGCTTGAGCGCCTGCTCCTGCACAAGGCGCGCGGCCTCGGGTCGCAGGGTGGCGATCAGGCGGAAGTCGGGTGTGTCGGTGAGGACGAGATCAGGAAATTGGGCTCGAATCAGGTCACTGGCCGCGCCCAGGGTCTGGGCATCCCCGGCACGCAACTCCATGGTCTGCCCGTTGCGGCTGATGCCGCCGTGGCGCACGCCCTTTTCGCGCAGCAGGGTGCGCAGGTCGGCCACCAACACGTCAGCCCGGCGCTGCAAGGCGGCGCCCATGTCGACCTGCAACATGAAATGCACACCACCGCGCAAGTCCAGGCCGAGGTACATGGGCGAGGCGCCCAGCGCAGCCAGCCAGGCAGGCGTGCGTGGCAACAAGTTGAGGGCGACCACGTGGCCGGCGTCCGCCGGATCGGGGTTGAACGCCTTCTCCAGCGCGTCGCGTGCCTTGAGTTGGTCGTCGGTGCTGTTGAACCGGGCCTTGACCGAGTTGGCGTCAAGCTGGATCAGCGCAGCTTCAACACCTTGCGCCGTCAGCGCCTGCTCCACCCGGGTAACGGTGCCGCTGTCGATACGCACCGTGGAACGCGCTGCCGACACCTGCACGGCGGGCGATTCGCCGAACAGATTGGGCAGCGCATAGATCGCACTGATCAGCAGAGCGATCAGGATGATCGCGTACTTCCACAGCGGGTAACGGTTCATGGTGTGCCGGCCCTGGAGGCCGCAGGTGTGTCAGCGAGGTCGGGGGTGGAAGCCAGAAGCAGAAACGGGGAGAGAGGCCGCCCCGTCGCAGGAATTCAGACGTTTTTCAGCGTGCCTTTGGGCAGCACCTGAACCACCGCGGTGCGTTGCATCTGGACCTCCATGCCGTCGGCAAGTTCCACGCCGACATAGATCTCACCGATCTTGGAGACCTTGCCGAGAAAGCCACCAGCGGTGACGACTTCGTCGCCTTTGGCCAGGGCTTCAACCATGGCCTTGTGCTCTTTCTGGCGCTTCATCTGGGGACGGATCATCACGAAATACAGCACCACGAACATCAAAACCAGCGGCAGCATGCCCAGGATGGTGGATTGGGTGTCGCCACCGGTGGCGGCTTGGGCGTAAGCGGAGGAAATGAACACGGGCGGTCTCCAACAGGTTCGGGGTCAAGAAAAGGCCGAGCGCCCGGTCCGCTGCAAGCGGCGCCCGGGCGCTGGAGCACAACCCGGGATTGTATGCCGGGGGGTGTTGGAGAGCGACGTGCAGGGCGACCGCTCAGGCTGCCTTGGCCAGACTGGCCTCCCCGGCTGGCTGACGCCATTGGGCCTGCAGCCCATCGCGGCGCGAGCGGGCAGCGGCCAGGTTGCGTTCCTTCACGTGCCCGAAGCCCTTGATGTGCTCCGGAATGCGGGCGATCTCTGCCGCCAGGTCCAGTTTGGCGCTGTTGAGCTCGGGCAGCAGCGCCTCGATGTCGGCGCGGTATTCGCCGATCAGCGCGCGCTCGGTGCGGCGTTCTTCGGTGCGGCCGAAGATGTCCAGCGCGGTGCCGCGCAGGCCCTTGAAGCGGGCCAGCCATTTGAATGCAGTGAACATATAGGGGCCAAACGGCCGCTTGACCAGTTCGCCACGCGCGTTCTTCTTCGCGATCAGCGGTGGCGCCAGGTGCACATGGAGCTTGAAATCACCCTCGAACTGGCTGGCCAGACGAGCGTGGAAGGCCGGGTCGCTGTGCAGGCGGGCCACCTCGTACTCGTCCTTGTAGGCCATGAGCTTGAAGAGATTGCGCACCACGGCCTCCGTCAAGGTGGACTTCCCCAACGGCGCCTCGGCCGCGCGCACGCGGAGCACGAAGCGCTGGTAGTCGGCGGCATACGCCGCGTTCTGGTAGCCGGTGAGGAACTCGACCCGGCGTGCAATCAGGTCGTCGAGCGAATCGCGCTTCTTGAACTGGATCACCTGCTCACCGGAGCCGGCCTTCTGCCACAACGCGGCCACGGCCTGCGGGTTGTGCGCGGCGCGGCGGCCCCATTCGAACGCCGCCTTGTTCTTGTCGACCTGCACCGCATTGAGTTCCATGGCGCGCATCAGCGCGTCCAGGCCCAGCGGCAACCAGCCCTTTTGCCACGCGTAGCCCAGCATCATGGGGTTGGTGTACAGGCTGTCGCCCATCAGGCGCGTGGCCGCGGTTTCGGCGTCGAACGCCCCGACGGCTTCCGCGCCCAGGTTGTGCACCAGCGCGTCCACACAGGCCTGCGCCGGGTTCTGCCAGTCGGGGTTTTTCACAAAAGCCGCCGTGGGCGTCGCGCTCACGTTCAAGGCCACGTGGGTGCGGCCGGCACGCAGGCGCTGCCAGGTTTCCTTGTTGGCGCTCACGATCGGGTCACAACCGATGATCAGGTCGGCCGAGGCGGCCGAGACACGCGTGGTTCGGATGTCGTCCTGCTGCGCGCCAATGAGCACGTGGCTCCAGGTCGCGCCGCCCTTTTGCGCCAGGCCCGCCGCGTCCTGCGTGACGATGCCTTTGCCCTCCAGGTGCGCGGCCACGCCGAGCAACTGGCCGATGGTGATGACGCCGGTGCCGCCAACGCCAGCCACGATCACGCCCCAGGCTTCCGAGCCCAGCACTGGCAGCACCGGCGCGGGAACAGCACCACCGGTCCATTCGGACGCGGCGCCCTTCTTGTCCTTCTTGCGCAGCTGGCCACCCTCGACCGTGATGAAGCTTGGGCAGAAGCCCTTCACACACGAGTAGTCCTTGTTGCAGCTGCTCTGGTTGATGGTGCGCTTGCGGCCGAACTCGGTCTCCAGCGGCTCCACCGACAGGCAGTTGGA
Organism: Hydrogenophaga sp.; assembly: GCF_018780385.1. Lineage (GTDB taxonomy): Bacteria > Pseudomonadota > Gammaproteobacteria > Burkholderiales > Burkholderiaceae_C > Hydrogenophaga. The sequence continues at coordinate 58,724 of NZ_JADMJO010000013.1, forward strand.
CTGCACGCCGCAGTCGCCGCAGCCCTCGCACACCAGCTCGTTGATGACCACGCGTTTGGCCGGGTCCACCAGGGTACCCCGCTTGCGGCGGCGGCGCTTCTCGGTGGCGCAGGTCTGGTCGTAAATGATGACCGTGGTGCCCTGGATCTCGCGGAACTCCTTCTGCACCGCGTCGAGCAGGTCTCGGTGCTGGATCGCGATGCCTTCGGGCAGGCCCTTCACGCCGTCGTACTTCTCCGGCTCGTCGGTGACGATGGTGATCTTCACCGCGCCCTCGGCGCGCATGCTCTGCGCGATCTGCACCACGCTGTGGCCCTCAGGCCGCTCGCCCACCTGCTGGCCGCCGGTCATGGCCACCGCGTCGTTGTAGAGGATCTTGTAGGTGATGTTCACGCCGGCCGCGATGCTCTGGCGCACCGCCAGCAGGCCGCTGTGGAAGTAGGTGCCGTCGCCCAGGTTGGCGAACATGTGCTGGTCGTGGCTGAACGGCTGCTGGCCGACCCATGGCACGCCTTCGCCGCCCATCTGGGTGAAGCCCACGGTGGCGCGGTCCATCCAGATCGTCATGAAGTGGCAGCCGATGCCGGCCATGGCGCGCGAACCCTCGGGCACGCGGGTGCTGGTGTTGTGCGGGCAGCCCGAGCAGAACCAGGGCTGGCGCTCGGCACCGGCCACGCCCTGCGTGAGCAGCGTCTGCATCGACTGTTCCTGCGCGGTCAGGATGGCCAGTTGCGCGTCGATGCGCGCCATCACGTCCTCGGGCACCTGGCCCATCTTCTTCAGGCGCTTGGCAATGGCGCGCGCGATGATCGCGGGCGACAGGTCGGCGTTGGCGCGCAGCAGGGTGCGCTCGCTGGGATTGGGCATCGACCACTCGCCGCCACTGAAATCGCCCTCGACCTCTTCAAACTTGCCCAGCACGTTGGGCCGCACGTCGGGGCGCCAGTTGTAGAGCTCTTCCTTCAACTGGTATTCGATGACCTGGCGCTTCTCTTCCACCACCAGAATCTCGCGCAGGCCCGTCGCGAACTCCCGCGTGGTCTGCGCCTCCAGGGGCCAGACCACCGCCACTTTGTGCAGGCGCAGGCCAATGCGCCGACACGTGTCGTCGTCCAGGCCCAGGTCCAGCAAAGCCTGGCGCGTGTCGTTGTACGCCTTGCCGCTGGCGATCAGGCCGAAGCGGTCGTTCGGCCCGGCGATCACGTTGTGGTTGAGCTTGTTGGCACGGATGTAGGCCAGCGCGGCGTACCACTTGAAGTCGAACAGGCGCGCTTCCTGGTCCAGCGCGTGGTCGGGCCAGCGGATGTGCAGCCCCCCGGGCGGCATGACGAACTCGGGCACCACGATGTTCACACGGTCCGGATCGATGGTGGCGGTGGCGCTCGATTCCACGATCTCCTGGATCGTCTTCATGCCGGCCCAGACGCCGCTGAAGCGGCTCATGGCGATGGCGTGCAGGCCCAGGTCGAGGATGTCCTGCACCGAGGTGGGGAAAAACACCGGCAGGCCGCAGGCCTTGAAGATGTGGTCGCTCTGGTGCGCGGCGGTCGAGCTCTTGGCCACGTGGTCGTCGCCGGCCACCGCGATCACGCCGCCCCAGGGCGTGGTGCCGGCCATGTTGGCGTGCTTGAACACGTCAGAGCAGCGGTCCACGCCCGGGCCCTTGCCGTACCAGATGCCGAACACGCCGTCGAACTTGTTGGTGCCGGGCGGCGCGAAGCCCAGCTGCTGCGTGCCCCAGAGAGCGGTGGCGGCCAGCTCCTCGTTCACCCCGGGCTGAAACACGATGTTCTGCGCCTTGAGGTAGGGCGCGGCCTTCTGCAAGGCCTGGTCGTAACCCCCCAGCGGCGAGCCGCGGTAACCGCTGATGAAGCCCGCGGTGTTCTTGCCGACCAAGGCATCGCGCTGGCGCTGCAACATCGGCAGCTTCACCAGCGCCTGCACGCCACTCATGAAGGCGCGCCCCTGGTCGAGCGCGTATTTGTCGTCCAGCGTCACGGTTTCCAGGGCGCGGCGGATGTGTTCGGGCAGGGGGGCGTTCATCGTTGTGTCTCCGTGTGGGCGGGTCGCCTCATGGGCGTTTCGTGGGCAAGCGGCACGCCGGTAGGTGCACCGCTCCAGCGTGGCGCACAGTGTATGCCCCGTTGCGCGATAAGTGTTTGCGTTTCATGCCCGTTTTATCGATGATCGAGCAATATTCTTTCTAACATTGGGTCATCATGGAAACACTCGACAAGTTCGACATCACCATCCTGCAAGAACTGCAAAGTGACGGCCGCCTCACCAATGCCGAGCTCGCCCAGCGCGTGGGCTTGTCGGCCGCGCCCTGCTGGCGGCGCGTGCGCGCTCTGGAAGAGGCGGGGTTCATCCGGGGCTACCGCGCCGAAATCGACCGCGAAAAGATCGGCCTGGGCGTGCTCGCCTTCGTGCGCCTGGACGCCGACCGCAACAGCGGCGACGTCACACGCAGCCTGGAGAACGCGATTCGCGGCATCCCCGAGGTGGTGTCCTGCCACTACATCAGCGGCTCTGGCACCTTCGAACTGCAGGTGGTCAGCCGCGATCTCAACCATTTCAGCCAGTTCGCCCGCGAAGTGCTGATCAATTTGCCCAACGTGAAAGACCTGCACACCAGCTTTTCGCTCGGAGAAGTGAAATCGGGCAGTGCACTTCCGTTGTCGCACCTGTTGGCCAAAAGTACGAGCACGGCAAAGAAGCCAGGAACTTGAACATTTTTGCAACCATTCATCTAATCTTTTCGGCCGTTGGGTAACAAAGTCGCCGTAAGTTGTTGAGATATGTGAATTTTTTCCGATTCTTTTCTTGCCATCATTCGTGTCGTTTCGTAACATTGGGCCATCAACCCCCGTGGAGCAGGTACCTGAAAGTGCTCAGCCCACACTTCTCACTTCCATTTGAAGGAAACGTCGTGAATAAAGCCCTGCTGCTCAAAACCACCTTGGCCCTGGCTCTGGCAACCCCGTTGCTGGCCTCGGCCGAGTCGCAGCTCATCGTCGGCGGCACCGCCAGCGCGGTCGCACGCCTGGATTTCCGCGTCGTCGTTCCCCGGGTGCTGTTCCTCGGCGTGGGTGCCGGTGCCGGCAGCCTCGCCGACAACGCCACGATCGACACGGTGACGTTCGACTACACCACCAACCCCGCTGCCGTAGGCACCGGTGCAGCCGCTGGCGCCATCACCGGCAACGTCGTGCCGGTGCGCGTCGTGGGCAACAACGGTCAGGTGAGCCTGGCTGCTTCCACCACGGGCGCATTGACCAACCTTGCTGGCGATACCATCCCCTGGTCCGAGATCACAGCGACCACCAGCCTGGCCGCACTGCCCAGTCCCATCATCCCCAACACGGGCGCGGGCACGGCCCGCGACGTGACGCTCTCTTCGGGCACCAAGGTCACCGACCGTGCAGCCAATTGGACCTTCAGCTACGCCAACACGGCGGTGGTGGCTCCGGGCACCTACGGCACGACCAATGGTCGCGTGACCTACACCGCCGCCATGCCCTGAGGTCGCAAGGGAGACCTTGAGATGGCGGAACACCCGCCGTCGGCCTCACGGAGGGTTTGCAACGGGCAACCCTCCGTCGCCATTTAAGGCCCCTGCCTTGCACCTCGACACCGGCCTCCCGGGGGGCCTTTTCTGGACAGCCGCAGCGACACTGACATCATGAAGCGCAAGCCCCGCTCCAGCACGGCACACACTGCAGTGAACCTCTGCGTGGCGTTGCTGTGCGTGGCGGAGATGGCCTCTGCCCGCGCCTGGTCGTTGAACATCACTTCAGGCAGCCGGCGCCTGTTTCTCCATGTCGGCAACGGCGCGCTCAGTGGCTCCAGTGGCACGCTGAATGGGACTGCGGGCACCAGCGGCGCCATCAACCTGGTGCAGGTCTCGGTGCCGGTGGCGCTGTTGGGCAACGGAACAGCCTTGGCCATGACCAGCAACAGCACCCAATCCACCAGCCTGTATGGCGACGGCAACAACACCTGCCCGACCCCCGCCAACGCGCTGATGATCGGTGCCGGGTACCGCCGCAACAACGGCTCGGCCAACGCCACGTTGACCGTCAATTCCAGCACCAGCTTGACCAACGGCAGTGACACCATTCCGTTCACCGAAATCAGCTGGACAGTCTCAGCTCCGGGCAGCGGTGTACCCAACGTGATCCCCGCTGGCACCTTCAACGGCGGCACGCAGACCCTGGCCACGGTGCCAGGCAACACCTACCTCGAAAACTGCCACACCTACAGCTACGCCAACAGCGCGGTGCGCCCGGCGGGCACCTACAACGGCCGAGTGACCTACACCCTCAGCAGCCCATGATCCTGCTCAAACACCTCGTCACGATGGTGGTCTGCACATTCATGACTGCCACAGCCTGGGCCAACCCACATCGGCTGGACGATTCGCTGAGCCACACCGTGCCTCCCAATGTGCAGATGCAATGGCTGCCGTTGACGCCGGGTCAGTCTTTCGCGGGCGGCATGGAAGCCTGGCTGCGCGTCAACATCCGCCTAGATACCCGCGACTGGGCCGGGCGCAGGGGGCGCATCTACATGGTGCTCTCGCGCGACCAGAGCTCCAACGTCGAAGCCGTCTGGACCACCCAAGGGCGCCTGCAGCCCGGGCGCCTTGTCTCGGGTGAACGCTCCCTGGTCTTCGCCGGCACGATCCCCGGCGCCACCCTGGACGACCAGATGCAGGTGCGCCTTCGTTCTAATGCCGACTGGCAGTCCAACAGCCGGCGCCTGAATTTCCACTTCGAACTGGATGTCGACTGAATCCGCCATGCCACATGCGCACCTGAGAGCATTCTTCGCCCTGCGCCATGCATTGCCGGGATGGGTGTGCACCGGTGCCCTCGCTGTCTTGCCGACCAGCATCCAGGCGCAGGGCTTCGCCGCCTACATCACGCCGCCGCGATTCGAGGTGCAGGCCACGCCCGGCCAATCACTGCGCCAAGTGCTGGAGATCCAGCACGTGGGGTCGCAGAAGGGCAACTACCGCATCTACACCAGCGACTGGACACTGCAGTCCGACAACTCCGTCACCTTCAGCGACGAGCTCGCTGCGGACAGCTGCCGGCCCTGGGTGGCGATCGAGCGGCGTGAACTCACGATCGAGCCCGGCGCGCGCTACCGCTACCGCTTCGAGATCACGCCTCCGCCCGGCACGCCGGCGCGCGAGTGCCGCTTTGCGATCATGGTGGAGGGACTGGACCCCGCTCGGGTTCAGGGCAGCTTCAACTTTCCAGTCGGTGGCCGTATCGGCGTCATCGTGTACGCCACCATCGGCGACGCAGCGCCGCAACTGGACATTGCGGCCACGCGCGTGACCACCGTCAATGGCAAGCGGGCCGCCATGATCGACGTTCGCAATCGCGGTAACGCCCACGGCCGACTCGAGGGTTTCGTCAACGCGATCGACGCCACGGGTGCACGCTTCGAGATGGCCCCTGCCGATTTGCCGATCATGCCGGGCGAAACGCGCGGCATCGCGATCAGCCCTGTGGTCGAAGACGGCAAACCAGCCCCCGAGATCCGCTTTCCGCTGACCGTGAAGGGCTCCTTCGAATGGGGCAAGAACCGCCTGCCGCTGGACGCCAGCTTCACTCCATGACGGGAGGGGTGACGCGCCCTTCCCGCTGCCTTCTGGTCTTCCTGGGTCTTGCGACCCCGCTGATCGGTGTATGGGCACAAGGTGCGTCCGGGCAGGCCCCTGCAAACGCACCCGCCGCCTATGTGGACCGGGTGATCGAAAACCTGCCCCCCGAACCGGTGGACGACGGTGAAGCGTATGCCTACAACCGGGAAGGCTTGCCGCGTTTTCTTCGACTGGAGACCCGACTGGGCTCCCAACCGTTTGACCAGGCCCAGAGCACCCGCATTGGCTACGGCATCTACGGCCTGCTGGAAACACCCAACCACGGCACGCTGTCGATCGACGGCACCTATGCCCCGCGCGACAGCAGTGGCACCCTCACCCTGCGCCAGCGCGCCATGCCGCTCGATGGGGGCTGGCTCGTCAGCAATGAGCTCGGTGTGATCAACGCGCCCTCTCCGGATGTCACGCGCCTGCCTTCTCGCGTGTACGTGCCCTCGGCCATCATGCAAGGCCTGAGCACCGAGTGGCAAAACCCGGGCCAGGGCATGCAGCTGCAGGCTTCCACCGGACAACCAGGACGGCTGGACTTCCTGCCCGCCAGCGGATTTCGGCGATTGCAGGGCCAACGCACCACGCTGGGTGGCCAGTGGCGACTCAACGCCGTCGGGGCGGATTCGCTGTCACACCAAGGGTGGGCCGTCGCACTGCGCCACGAGGATGCGCGCAATGTGTCGAATCTGGACACCCCGGTGCTGCCCAGCGACATCGTCGATGCGAACTCCACCTTGCTGGTGCTCAGGCACGAAAGTGGTGAACACCGAATCCAGGGCCAGCTGGTGAGCACCCAGGCCAGCAACGTGAGCGGCTCCCGCAGCGGTTTCTGGGTCGACAGCGAATGGGACGACGGGCCTCGCAGGCACGGCGCGGGCGTGTACCGCCTTGAGCCCGACCTGAGCTGGGCCCAGTTGCCCTTGGCCAACGACATCATGGGCGCCTATGTGCGGTCGAGCTGGCGCACACGCCAGTGGTCGGCCGAGGGCTCGGTGGACTGGCTGGATTCGGTCACCGGACGCTACAGCAGCGGCTTTTACGCCAACGGCTCGGCGCGCTGGCGCCTCAATCGGGACCACTCGCTGGGGGTGGGCGGCACGGTTCGGCGTTTCAACGGCGACGCCTGGAGCACCTACGCTGACTGGCGTTTTCAGAACAGTTGGGGCAACAGCGGCCTGCGCCTCGAGTTCGCTGGAGGTGGCGACCAACCGAGCTCACGCGGCCTGAACTGGGACCAGGAATGGATGGTGCCGCAAGGCTGGGCGCTGTCCACCAGTCTGGGCACCAATGCGTACAGCGCCACCCCGAGCCTGCCCGCCGAATCGACATGGAATGCAGCGCTCAGCGTGTCGGCTCCGTTGACCAGCAAGGCGGGTCTGCGTGGCAACCTCAGCACCGAGCGCAACAACAATGGACAGTCGCATCACAGCATGAATCTGGGCGCGAACTGGCGCATCGACCCCCGCTGGAGCATGGAGGGCTACTACAACCGCTCCACCGGCCGCAGCCGCTTCAACCCTTCGCTGGACCCGTTGGCGCCGTTGCCGGTTTTTGTACCGGATTCGGACCGCTCGTTCTATGCCGTGCTGCGCTACGAGTTCGACGCGGGCAGCCGCAACGTGCCGCTGGGCGGCAAGGCGGCCGACGGCGGGGGCCGCATCGAAGGCACGGTTTACTTCGACGCCAACCGCAGCGGCACTCAGGAGGCCAGTGAAACCGGCGTACCCAACGTCACTGTGTTCCTGGACAACCGCTACGCCGTGCGCACCGACAGCCAGGGCCGTTTCGAATTTCCCTTTGTCGCGAGCGGACCGCGCACGGTCAGCGTTCGCCCCGACACCCTGCCATTGCCGTGGAACGTGGTGGATCAGGGGCAGGTGAAACTGGATGTCCGTCTGCGCGAGAGCGTCTCGCTGACCATCCCTGTTCAACGCAGCGAATAGGCTGGGCGGGGATTGTCCGAGCCCGGGCAGGCGGGTCTCAAGTTCTCGAACAGAGTCGATGGGAGCGCTGCTGCAGCACCGCTTTGACCCAGCCATGCAGCGCCAACGCCCTCAATTGGCAGCCGCAAACCGATAGCTTTTCCACACGAGCCCTTTCGGCGTGGTGTCTCATCCACGAAATCGCGTTTCGGGATGTAAGAACAGCGCTCGCGCCCATGCACCCGTTACACGGGCCTACGGGTGTGATGCGCCAGCTTTTTCTGCACTTATCGCCCAGCGCGCCAGCGCGGACTTGGCGCGGGTGACTTGAGCGGTGTCCGAATCGCTGACAGTCCAGTTGAACGGTTTGGGGGACCTGTTGAGATGTTCGACGTACTGCGCGATGGCTTGCTGAAGATCGGCCACGCCGGTGAAGCTATCGCGCCGGATGCCATGCTCGGAGATATCGCAAAAGAAGCGCTTGACCATGTTCAACCACGTGCCGTTGGCAGGGGTCGAGTGCACGACAAAGCGCGGGTGTTGGGCCAGCCAGGCCTGGACCTTGGGGCGCTTGTGCGTTGCCTGGTTTTCAACGATCAAGTGCAACTGCAGATGCTTGGGCGTCTTGCGATCGATCAAGCGCAAAAATTTGAGCCAATCCTCGTGGCGATGCCGGTCTTGGCACATCGAGATCACGGTACTTTCCAGCTTCTTGAGCCCCGCAAACAGCGCTGCCGTGCCATTGCGCCAATGGTCGTGGTGCATGGTGCCGGCGCGTTGCGAACTGGTGCGGTTGAGCTTCGGAATCTGGCTCTTTTCGGCACAGCTGAGGACCAGCGCACGCTCGCGCGGGTTCATGTACAAGCCCGCGACGTCGACCAGCGCGTCCTCGAAGCGAGAAAGAGGATCCTGTGACACCTTGGAAGTGCCCTGCGAGTGCGGCTTGATTCCGTGGCGCAGCCACACCCGGCGAATGGTCGAGGCGCTCAAGCCCAGGTACGACGCCAACGTGCGTGTGCTCCAGTGCGTGCCCGCAGCCGGTTGCTCGTACAGCGTCGTGCTCAGGATGTGCGACTCAACCGTGGAGGTCACGCTCGGTGTGCGCCCCGAACGCGAGGCGTCCAGCAGCAGTGCCTGGACGCCCCCTTCAATGAAACGCCGTCGCCACAACGCCACCTGACGCCGGTCGAGCTTGACCTCGTCGGCGATGTCCTTGTTCTGCCAGCCTTGCGCCGCCAACAAGATGACGCGGGCGCGTTGCTGCACGCGAGCCTCAACCCGCCTGCCTTTGGACAGCCTGCGCAGCTCAGCTTCGGTTTTCTCATCCGGCTCGATCGCCTCGGCAACACGCATCGCCTCGACCTCCTGGAGCAGGGGGATCTGCCAAAAATCATAAGTTCCAACAACTCGGGCGCATGCCATCAGCCACCCGTTGTCAGGGTATCCAAGCAAGGTTCGATCCAACGCACTCCTCGTCGCCTAACTCAGATTTCGTTACATGTCACCCCCGTACAAGCCCTAAGAATAAAAAGCACAAGTGCAGGGCCGAGTGCCCCGCTCAAAAGCAACGAACTCAGGGTGTCCACGTATGTCGCGCTTCAACCACCAGACGTCTCCGCGCGCCATGCGAGTGCATTGCATGCACCCGCATGGGGCCAGTCCCGTGACCAATCCCATCCGAAGTGGGCATTGACATGGCTCGCGCACGCGCCCGTCCCGTTGAGAGGCCCCCGCCCGCCGAAGGCGCCTCGGGAACCGTCGTCCCGCTCTACAACGAGCATGACCTCGCACGCAGCCTCGCCCCGTGGGCCAACCTCACCCGGCACCAGCAGACGGTCAAAGCCTGGCTGCTGATCACCGATCTGAGCGTGCTCTGGCTCTGCTTCATCGCCGGGCGCCTGCCCGCGTGGCTTCGCGACGAAATGAGCCTCTCCCAGGCCATGAACGTCTGGTGGGCCGCCAATGGTCACCTGCGCATCACGCTCTTCGCAGCCATTGCCCTGACCATGGTGAGCTGGATGTGGACCGTGCAAGGCCACTACTCCGCCCACCGCCGAAAACCCTGGTGGGACGAAACCCGCCAGTTGATCCAGGTCATCGTGCTTGCGGCACTGCTCGACGCCATGGTCATCTACCTCGCCAAGTGGCCGCTCTCTCGCTTGTGGACCGGCGCGACATGGGGCCTCGTGCTGGTCTGCTTGCCACTGGCCCGCCTGGCCATCCGCACCTGGTTGCTGCGCGCCGGCCTGCTCACCCAGCCCTACGTGCTCATCGGCCACCCCGACGACGTTGAAAAAGCCGCTTCCGCCCTGGCCAGCGAGCCGCTGCTGGGCTACACGCCCGTGGCCGTCGTCTGCCCCGACCCCGGCGCTCGACTGGTCAAGCTCGGTGGTGAGCAGGTGGCCGCGCCCACCGCGCTCAGCGCCGGCGTGCGCGAGTTCCTGGCCCGGCCCGGGCCCTACCAGTTGGTGGGCGTGCTCGGCATTCGGGACAACAACTGGCTGCGTGAACTCGCGCAAGACCTCATGCTCACCCGCGACGACCTGGTCATGGTGCCCGCGCTCGGCGGTCTGCCCATCTACGGCATGGAGGTCTCGCACTTTTTCAGCCACGACGTGTTGCTTCTGCGCGCCCGCAACAACCTCAACCGCCGCGGCCCGCAAGTGCTCAAACGCGCGCTCGACATCGCGGGTGCCGTGGCCCTGCTGGTGCTGCTGGCACCGCTGTTTTCCTGGGTTGCGTGGCGCATCAAGCGTGACGACGCAGGCCCCGTCTTCTTCGTGCAGAAGCGTGTGGGTGTGGACGGCCAGCTTTTCGACTTCATCAAGTTCCGCAGCATGGTGATGGATGCCGACGGCGCCCTGGAGCGCTGGAAAACCGAAAACGAAAAGCTCTACGTGCAATACCTGGCCAGCAATTTCAAGCTCGCCAAAGACCCCCGCGTCACGAAGATCGGCCGCCTCATCCGCCGCACCAGCATCGACGAATTGCCCCAACTCTTCAACGTGCTGCGCGGCGACATGAGCCTGGTGGGCCCGCGCCCGCTGCTGGCCCGTGAGCTTGGCGAATACGGCAAAAGCATCGCCGCCTACGGCAAGGCCCGACCCGGCATCACCGGCCTGTGGCAGATCAGCGGCCGCAGTGCCAGCACATTCCAACACCGCATCAACATGGACCTCTGGTACGTGCGCAACTGGTCACTCTGGTACGACCTCGTGATCATGCTGCGCACCGTGCGAGTGGTGCTTAAACAAGAAGGAGCTTGCTGATGTCCCCCGACCTTGCCCCTCACCGATTTATCCCCATGAACACCCCTGAAACCATCTACGTCGCAGGCCACCGCGGCATGGTCGGCTCGGCCATCGTGCGCCAGCTGCTCGCCGCCGGCCATCCCGCCAGCCACATCGTCACCCGAACCCACGCCGAACTCAACCTGACCGATCAGGCCGCCGTTCGCGCCTTCTTCGCGCAGGCCAGGCCGCAACAGGTGTACCTCGCCGCGGCCAAGGTGGGCGGCATCCACGCCAACAACGTGTTCCCCGCCGATTTCATCTACCAGAACCTCATGATCGAGGCCAACGTGATCGAAGCCGCCTTCTGCAATGGCGTGCAAAAGCTGCTGTTCCTCGGCTCCAGCTGCATCTACCCCAAGCTCGCTCCGCAGCCCATGAGCGAACAAGCCCTGCTCACCGGGCTGCTCGAAGCCACCAACGAGCCCTACGCCGTGGCCAAGATCGCCGGCATCAAGCTCTGCGAAAGCTACAACCGTCAGTTCGGCGCCAGCCACGGCGTGGACTACCGCAGCGTCATGCCCACCAACCTCTATGGCCCGGGCGACAACTACCACCCTGAAAACAGCCACGTCATCCCCGCGCTGATCCGCCGGTTCCACGAGGCCAAGCTGTCTGGCGCGCCCAAGGTCGCCATCTGGGGCAGCGGCACACCCCTGCGTGAGTTTCTGTATGTCGACGACATGGCCGCCGCCAGCGTGCACGTGATGAACCTGCCCAAGGCCCGCTACGAGCAACACACCCAGCCCATGCTCAGCCACATCAACGTGGGTTACGGGTCAGACATCACCATCGCCGAACTCGCCCACAGCATCGCCCGCGCCATCGGCTTCGAAGGCCAGCTCAGCTTTGATGCCAGCAGACCCGACGGCACCCCCCGCAAGCTTCTGGACAGCAGCCGCATGCACCGCCTGGGCTGGCAAGCCAAGGTCGATCTGTCGGCCGGACTGGCCCTGACGTACCAGGACTTCCTGAAGCAATTTCCTCCTCGCACCCTGTCCCGCCAGAGGGTAAGGGCCGGAGCCATGGTCTCAGCACTCCCATCCACTTGACGAGCCACAAAGATGACCAAAAATCCACCACCCAACGCCAAGCCCAAAGTCGCCCTCATCACCGGCGTCACCGGGCAAGACGGCTCCTACCTCGCCGAATTGCTGCTCGAAAAAGGCTACATCGTGCACGGCATCAAGCGCCGCAGCAGCCAGTTCAACACCCAGCGTGTGGACCACATCTACCAGGACCCGCACATTGACGACGCGCGCTTCCACCTGCACTACGGTGACCTGAGCGACACCAGCAACCTGATCCGCATCGTGCAGGAAACCCAGCCCGACGAGATCTACAACCTCGGCGCGCAAAGCCATGTGGCCGTGAGCTTCGAAAGCCCCGAATACACCGCCGATGTGGACGGCATGGGCACGCTGCGCCTGCTCGAAGCCATTCGCATCCTCGGGCTGGAGAAGAAGACCCGCTTCTACCAGGCCAGCACCTCCGAGCTCTACGGCCTGGTGCAGGAAATTCCGCAGAAGGAAACAACGCCGTTCTATCCGCGCAGCCCCTACGCCGTGGCCAAGCTCTACGCGTACTGGATCGTGGTGAACTACCGCGAGGCCTATGGCATGTACGCCTGCAACGGCATCCTGTTCAACCACGAATCCCCTCGCCGCGGCGAAACCTTCGTCACCCGCAAGATCACGCGCGGCCTGGCCAACATTGGCCAGGGACTGGAAAACTGCCTCTACATGGGCAACATGGATTCGCTGCGCGACTGGGGTCACGCCAAAGACTATGTGCGCATGCAATGGATGATGCTGCAGCAGGAGCAGCCCGAAGACTTCGTCATCGCCACCGGCGTGCAGTACAGCGTGCGCCAGTTCATTCACATGACCGCCAGGGAACTGGGCGTCACCCTGCGCTTTGAGGGCGAAGGCGTGAACGAGCAGGCCATCGTGCAGGCCATCGAGGGCGACAAAGCCCCGGCGCTCAAACCGGGCGACGTGATCGTGAAGGTGGACCCGCGCTACTTCCGCCCCACCGAAGTGGAAACCCTGCTGGGCGACCCCACCAAAGCCAAAGCCACGCTGGGCTGGGTACCGCAGATCACGCTGCAGGACATGGTGACGGAGATGGTGATCTCCGATCTGGCCGATGCACAGCGCCACGCCCTGCTCAAGACCCACGGCTACGCCGTTGCAGTGTCCAGCGAACACTGATCACCACCTCCACCCCCATGTCTGTCCCACACCCCTTGCGCACGCCGACCCTCGGTCTCTCGTCCATCGCCCGGCGCATCGCCTCTGGCGCGGGCGCGTACGGCTATGCGCAGGCGGTCAGCATCGGCACGCAGCTGGTGTCGCTGCCGCTGTTTCTGTACCACTGGGACATGGCCACCTACGGCTACTGGCTGGCACTGACGGCACTGCCCTTCTACCTGTCGCTGGCCGACGCCGGCATCTCCACCGCCTCGAACAATCAGATGATCGGCCTGATCGCACAGGGCCAGAAGGCGCGTGCCGCCGAGGTGTTTCAGAGCGCGGTGGCTTTTCTGATGTCCGTCTCGCTGCTGATCCTGTTCGTCGTCGGCGTCACGCTGGTGCTGCTGCCCGCCACCACACTGGCCGCTCCGCAATGGAAAACGGTGCTCATGCTGCTGTCCATCAGCGTGGTGCTCGGCCTGTTCTGCAGCCTGGCCGAAGTGGTCTACAAGGCCACCGGTGGCTACGCCGCGGGCACCTACCTGGTCACCACGGGCCGGCTGGTCGAATGGGCTGGCGGCCTGACTGGCCTGGTGCTCACACAGAGCTTCATCGGGGTCGCCGCCTCGGCGCTGCTGGCGCGTCTGGGCTACACGCTGCTCTGCATCTGGTTGAGCCAGCGGCGCACCGACTTTCTGCGCTGGGGCGTGCGGCGCGCCAGCCTGGCCGACATCAGGCAGGCCGCAGCGCCCGGCGCGCTGTTCTTCTCGCTCTCGCTGACCAACGCGCTGAGCCTGCAAGGCTTCACCGTGCTGGTGGCGGCCACCCTGGGCCCGGCCGCCACCGCCGTGTTCAACACCTACCGCACCATCGCCAGGATCGTGGTGCAGGTCACCAACGCCCTGAGCAATCCGCTCTGGCCAGAGCTCACAGCTCTCAAGGGGCAAAAGGACGACGGCGCTTTCTGGAAGCTCTACCGCCGAGCCAACCGCCTGGGCCTGCTCATCGCCGCCGCGGGTGCGCTGCTGGTGTACCTGGTCTCGCCCTGGCTGCTGGACGTCTGGACCCACGGCCATGTTCCCTTCACCGCCACCAGCATGGCGCTATTCCTGCTCTATGCGGCCGTGTGTTCCGCCACCCAGGTCCCGCGCGTCGTGCTCATGGCCATCAACCGCCATGCCGGTCTGGCCTGGCAGAGTCTGGTGGCCGCCGTGGTCTCGCTCATGGTGGCGTGGCTGGCCTGGCGCAACGCCGGCATGACGGGTGTGGTGGGCGCCATGTTGCTGGGCGAAGCGCTGGTCTGGCTCACCGCCACGCTCGGCGTGCGCCGTCTGCACACAACGAAGGCCGCCGCATGATCGTCGACCTCAACCACAGCTCGCCACCCGACACCGCGCATGACGTCGTCATCGTCGGCGGTGGCACGGTGGCCCTGCTGCTGGCCGTGCTGCTGGAACGCCAGGGCCAGCGCGTGCTGGTGCTGGAAACCGGTGGCGGCAGCTTCGAAGCCCCGGCACAAGAACTCAACCACGCCACCGTCACCGGCCGGGCCCACACCGGCATTTCCATGGCCCGGGGACGCGCCCTGGGGGGCACCTCCAACCTCTGGGGTGGTCAGCTCACCGGCTTTGTGCCATCCGACTTCGAGGCCCGCGAAGGCGTCTCCGATGCGCCTTGGCCCATCACCTACCAGGACCTGCTGCCCTGGTACGAGGCTGTGGCCAAAGAACTGCGTCTGGCCGATGCGCTCGACGAAAACACGCCCCAGGCGCGCAAACTCTTCGGCGACCGGTACCCCGACATTCCCGGGTTCACCTTGTTCCTCACGCGCTGGCTCAAAGAGCCCGCCATGGCCCGGTACTTCAGAGAGCGCCTGCAGAACGCGCCGAACCTCACCGTCTTGCTGCATGCCCACGTCACGGGGTTGGACCTGGCGGCTGATGGCGAGCGCGTCACCTCGGTTCGGGTGGCGCGGGCCGACGGCACATCCACCGCCATCCAAGGGGAGCGTTTCGTGCTGGCCAACGGCACCATCGAAATCGCCCGCCTGCTGCTCGCCAGCGCGGCAGAACAGCCCCATGCCCCCTGGGCCGGCAACGCATGGGTGGGCGCAGGCTTCCAGGACCACCTCGAAATGCGGGGGGGCCGGGTGCACCTGCTGGACAAACCCCGCTTCCTGCGCACCTTCCAGAACATCGTGCTGGGCGGCCACAAGTACCAGCCCAAGCTGCGGCTGAACACCGAAGCGACCACCGCCGGCGCTGACGCGACGCTCAACGTCACCGGCTACTTCGCGTTCGAGTCCAGCATCTCCGAGCACCTGCAGCACCTCAAAGTGATGGTCAAGTCGCTGCGGCGCGGCGGGCTGTCGCACCAGGGTCTGGGCGACATGCTGCGCCACCTCCGGGGCATGGGCAGCGCCTGGGTGCCGATGATCGTCCAGTACCTGCGGCATCACCGCATCTACAACCCGGCGGACCGGGGTGTCTGGCTCGTCATGCACGCCGAGCAGTTGCCGCGTCATGACAGCCGCATCACGCTCGATCACCAACGCAGAGACCGCTTCGGCATGCCCCTGGCCGTGCTGGACTGGCGCATTGGCGGCCAGCCCGAGGTGCGCGCGATGGCCGCCTTCGTGCGCCGCGTCGGTGACAGCCTGCAGGCGGCCGGGTTGGCCCGTGTGGAGATCGACGCGCTGCTCGACGCCGAAGATGCGCGCGTGCTGGAGCACGCCACCGACACCTATCACCAGTGTGGCGGCGCACGCATGGGCCACCACCCGCGCGACGGCGTGGTCGACAGCGAGCTGCGTGTGTTTGGCACCAGCAACCTGTTTGTGGCAGGTGCCGCCGTGTTCCGCACCTCCAGCTACGCCAACCCCACGTTCACCGCCATGGCACTCACGGCCCGGCTGGCCGAACAACTGCACCGCGAACCGGTGACCGCATGAAGATGGACAGGCACACCGACCTCATCTCCCAACGGCTGGGCTTTGGCTGCGGCCGGCTCAAGGGTGGCCATGAGAAGGCCAACGCACTGCGGCTCGTGCATGCCGCGCTGGACTTGGGGTTGCGCCACTTCGACACCGCACCACCCTACGGACTGGGCACGTCCGAATCCGTTCTGGGCGAAGCCCTCAAGGGTCGGCAAGAGCCCGTCACCGTGTTCACCAAAGCGGGACTGGCCCGCCCCGCATCGCCCGGCCTCATGCAAACGGCGCGGGCCATCGTCAAGCCCCTGGCCAACCACATCCCCGGGCTGCGCAAAGCCGTGCTCAAAGGCATGGCCCACCGCGCCGCGCCCGCCAACTTCAACCCGGACTTCATCGCCCAGTCCTTCGAAACCAGCTTGCGCCTGCTGCAACGCGAGCAGGTGGACGGCCTGCTGCTGCACGAGGCGCAAGCGCACGACACGCTGGCACCCTTGAAGCCGCTGTTCGACCGCTACGTCGCCCAAGGCCAGCTGGTGGCCTATGGCAGCTCCACCGGGGAACCATTCGACCAACTCGTGCGCTTCGGCACGGTGCTGCAATACCGCTGCCCCGTGCCCGGCACCGACGAGGTGCCTTCCGAGTTCAGCGACGAGGTGCCCCCCGCGTCCACCGACATCCTGCACGGCGCGTTCCGTTTCATTGCACCGGCCATCTCGGAGCAGATGGCCCGTGACAGCCAGCTCAAAGACCAGTTGGCCAGCTTGCTGCCAGCGGGAACAGACCCGGCCGCAGCGACCGGCGCACTCGCCCTGGCCTACGCCCTGGCCCAGTGCCACAACCGCCTGCTGTTCTCGACCAACCAGCCGCAACGCCTGGCCACCACGCTTCAACACGTCCGGCACGTCACGGGCTCGGCCCAATGGCGGCCTGCGATGCAAACCCTTCACGCGGCCTTCGCGCAGACAGGTGCCCTATGCGCGGCTTGAACACACAGTTGTCGCGCTGGTTTCTGGGCGGCTCCATCTACCTGACAGGGTGGTACTACGAAGGTCCGGCGCTGCAGGCTTCCCAGATGGGGGCCATCAGCCTCCTGCTCATGGCGGGCTTCTTTTCTGCGCTGTCCGGCGACACCCTGCGCATTCGGCCCAGCCCCGTCGAATGGCTGTTCGGGATCGCATTCCTGTTTGCCATGCTGGTGGGCTGGATGACGGGCAACGTGTTGTCGACGATGTACGGTGCCATGTTGCTGCTGGTGCTGCTGGCCATTGCGTTTCTGGTCCGGCACAGCCGTGCGGCCGATTTGATCGCCGTGTTCCGGTGGGCCTATGTGGCGCTCGTCGGCACGCTGCTCCTGCTGGAACACCAGGCACTGTTTGCATCCCTCTCGGGCAGTGTGGAGTACGGCCTCGGACTGGTTCGCTACCAACCGTTGGGCATGAACCCCAACCTGAGTGGTCTGGTGTACGGCGGTGGTGCCCTGCTGTTCTTTCAGCGCTATCTGGCCGCGCAGAAAGGGTCGCAAAAAGCTTTTGCGCTGGCCATGGTGGTGCTGTGTCTTTTCGTGTTGCTGGCCGCGTCGGCTCGCGCCGGCATGCTGGCGCTGGGCGTCGCCGGATCGACAGGTATCAGCTTGATTGCCTTGCGCGGCTCCCGCCGTTCGCGCATGAGCCTGGTGTTCGCTGCGTTCATCGGCCTGATGGTCGTTGTCTTCAAGTGGGCGGACATCAAGGAGTACATGTCGCTCATCCTGGACCTCGACTCGCCCACCCGCGGTGTGGAGTCTGGCGCCACCGGGCGCACCGATATCTGGCGAGCGGGCATTGAACTGGTGTTCTCGGACGGCACGCTGCTGTTCACGGGCCGGGGCATCCGCTCGGCCTTGCCAGAAATCATTGGATTCCCGGTCGAAAGTTCCTACATCAACCTGGCGCTGGAACACGGCTTGTTCTTCGGCTCACTCATCACGCTGGCGTTCGTCATCACCGCCTGCCGCGCGCTCCAGCAGGGGCTCAAACCGGGCCACTCCCGGTACCAACTGTTCATGGTGGGGCTGATGTTTGTCTTCATGCTGGCCCAGTCCTTCTTCAACCGGTACCTGATTGGCGTTGGCAATCCCTATTCGCTGTGGATCCTCGTGTTGATCCTGCAAGTGAATCTGAAATCGATTTCTCCCGCGCCCATCGGGCGGGAAACATTCTTCCCACTGAATACCCATCGGACAGCACGGATCGGATCCTGATATGGCACGCAGACAAACAGACACCACCCTGATGCTGTTCATGGCAACGGTATTGATCACCTTGTCGCATCTCGACGCCTTCGTGCCGGACAAACGAATTGCGACCGGTGGCGCCATTGGCAACTCGCTGTTTTTCTTCCTTTCAGGTTATGGCCTGGCCATGAGCTTGAATGCCGCCAGCAGGGACGCATCCATGCCGTCGCTGCTGGACTACATCAGGAAGCGTGTCCTGCGCCTGTACCCCGCCGTCCTCATCGTCGCCTGCGCCATGCTCGCGATCGGCATGATCCGCATCACAGGCATCGCCGACCTCGTCCAGGTCTTTGTCTGGCCCACGCCGTTCTGGTTCATCTCGGCGGTGATGGTGTTCTACGTGCCTGTCTTCTACCTGGCGCGCCTCAAGCCCGCCGGCATCGCCACGGCCATGGTCCTGCTGCTCATTCCGTACGCGTTCTTCTACAGCCAGCTGGACTTGTCGACGTTCGTCGTGGAAGGCGACGACTACTTCAAGTGGATCAACTACTTCGGCATCACCCTGCTGGGCTGCCTGGTCGCGCGGCTGCAGCTGCCCCCCACATTCAACCTCTTCACCATCGCCTCTCTGCTGATCTCGTTGCTGTTGTTCCTGGTCACCAAGCTCACGGTGTTCCGCTACGACATGGGCCCTCTGCAGTTCGTGTTCCATCTCCTGCTGTACCCCATCGTCTACTTCAGCTTTCATCTCTTTGCATCCGAAACGGTGCTCAGACCCCTGCGGGCCACACCCCTGTTCCCCACCGTCGCGCTCCTGGGCGGATTGACCCTTGAGATCTACCTGACGCAAACCGCGTGGATCCATTGGCTGGAAGCGCAGAACTACCCCTTCGGCCATGCCGTTCTCCTGACCATGGCCCTGGTTCCCCTGCTGGTGTTCTCGTTGCTGACCCGATGGCTGTCCAACCGGATGACGGCAGGCGCATCGCGCCTGTTCCACCCGCAACGGCTTGATCAACCAAAACCGTTGGACCTGACATGAATTTCGTCTTCTGGCATTCCTACCTGATGTTCCACCAGGCTGCGTACATCCGCGCGCTGGCGAACATTCCCGGCAACACGGTGCACTGGTGCGTGGAAGAAGCGTTGCCGCGCCGCTACCGCGAGCGCGGCTACCCGGTGCCCGACACCGGCAAGGTGCAGGTGCACATCGCACCCACCCCGGAACAGATCGCCGAACTGGCCACGCTGCCCGACTCGGTGCAGGTGTTTTTCGGGCTGCGGGGTTTCGCCCTGCCGCTGACCGCTTTCAAGGCCAGCCTGGGCGCCCCGGTGCACCGCTTCCTGATGACGGAAAACCGCTACGAGCCGGGCGCACAGTTGCTGCCCCGCTGGCTGGTCTACACCTGGGACGCGCTGCGCTACCGACGCCATTTGAGCGGTGTGTTCTGCATCGGTCATTCAGGCCGTTACGGCGGCGCGCGGTTTTTCTCGGCCTGCGGTTACCCCATGGAGCGCATCGTGCCCTTCGTGCACGTGGTGGACAGCACGCCGGTGCAACACACGCCGGTGCACCGCGACCACAAGGAAATCCTGTATGTGGGCCAGTTGATCGCGCGCAAGCGGATCGATCTGCTGCTGCAGGCTTTCAGCCAGCTTGCCGTGCCCTCGGCCCGCCTTCGCATCATTGGCAAAGGCAAAGAGGAGCAAGGCCTCCGACAGCTGGCCGGCCAGCTCGGCATTGCCGAGCGGGTGAGTTTCTCGCAAGGCATGCCCAACGCCGAGACCGTCGCGGCCATGGCCGCTGCCGACGTGCTGGTGCTGCCCAGCCGGTTTGACGGCTGGGGTGCGGTGGTCAATGAAGCCTTGATGGTGGGCACCCCGGTGATCTGCAGCAACCGCTGCGGGGCCAGCGACGTGATCGAGAACGGGCGCAATGGCTACGTGTTCGAGGCCGGCAACGCGCCCGCATTGCTGGAGCGCCTGCGCAGCTTCTGCGAGGACTTCCACTGGGACCGTGCCGAACTCGCAAGGGCCGAGTCCACCCACTTGGGCGGGCCAGCGGTAGCCGCCCGCTTTCAGCAACAGCTCACACGTCTGCTGGCACCGCCTCGGACGGCCCGGCGGCCCGCCGTGCAAGGCACGGCATCCACGGTGGTTAAGCGATGAACGTCGGTATTCTTACTTTTCATTTCAGCGACAACTACGGTGCCGCGCTGCAAGCCTATGCCTTGCGCCGCTGGTTGACGGAGCAAGGTCATCACGCCAGCTTCATCGACTACCGGCCCGCGCACATCGAACACGGTGGCAGGCTTTGCCTGCCCACGTCGCCCGCCAGGCTCAAGGCCAATCTGAAGGTGGTCTATCTGGCGGTGTCTTCGTTCCTCAACGAGCACTTCGGGAACCGGAGCCAGAAAGAAAAGTTCGTCCGTTTCAGGGAGCAGTTCCTGGATATCAGGAGCGATGTCGCCCCCACGGACAACGGTGCATCGCTCGCCGCGGCGCAGGCATACGACCTGATCGTGGCGGGCAGCGACCAGATATGGAGCCCTTCCCAGCATTTCGGTTTTGATCCGAACTACTTTCTGGCCTTCGCCAAGTCGTTCCGAGCCAGAAAGATCTCGTATGCCGCCAGTTTCGGCAGAGACCGGGTGTCCTCGTCGGAAGCAGCGCAGTTGCCACCGTTGCTGCACAACTTCGATGCCATTTCTGTTCGTGAAGCCTCCGGTGTCACGCTGGTCGAGCGGGCCACCGGACACAGGCCGGCCAACGTGCCGGACCCGACCTTGCTGCACAGCAACTATGCGGAACTGACCGATCGGGCGTCGTCCGACCACGACGATCCGTACATCTTCTGCTACGGGCTGCGCTCGCCAGACAACATCCGTCAAACGGCCGATCTCGCTTCAAAGCAGTTGAACTGCCCCGTCCTCTCGCCGCACAACCCCCACCGGCGGTGGGTCGAGATCGGCGACACGGTCTATCCCGATCCAGGCGAGTGGGTCTCCTTGATCAAGAACGCACGGTTTGTCGTGACCAATTCTTTCCACGGAACCGTTTTCTCGTTGCTGTTCAAAAAGCCCTTCATCGTGGCTGGACTGACAGGAGAGAGAGCCTCCGCCAATGCCCGAGCCATCCACCTTCTGCGGGCTGTCGGTCTGGAAAGCCGTTTTGCGCCCTCGTTCTCGGAGCAGAACACCAAGGCACTGATGACCAAAGAAATCGATTGGACAGCCGTCGACCAGCGACTGGCGGACCTGCGGCAGGCCGGCAACGCGTTTCTGAGCACGCAACTGAAGGCGGTGGCCCCATGAGCGATGCCCGGCCGTTCCGAAGGCGCTCAGCCCCGCAGTGCGCAGCACGGAGGGTGGCCTCATGAGCGATGCCATGAGCGACTTCCGTTCACTGCGGTACCGCAGCGACTTCACCACCGCGGCCAAGTTGCGGCGATTCGCGTGGGAAGTGGTCTGGCTGCTGGCCTTCAGACCAACCCCGCGCTGGGCGTTGCATGGATGGCGGCGCTTCTTGCTGCGGTCGTTCGGGGCCCAGGTGGGCGCCGGATGCCGGATCGCGCCGACGTGTCGCGTCTGGGCACCATGGAATCTCGCCATGGGCGAGTTCTCGGCCCTCGGTGACGGCGTGGACTGCTACAGCATGGACCGGATCACCATCGGCTCCAAGGTCACCGTCAGTCAGCGCTCCTTTCTGTGTACCGGCTCGCATGACACCCGTTCGTTGTCCAGACCCCTGGTCACCGGCCCCATCGTGATCGAAGACCACGTGTGGATCGCTGCAGAGAGCTTTGTCCATTCGAACGCGGTGATCCGGGAGGGTGCCGTCATTGGTGCGCGCTCGGTGGTGTTCAAGGACATGCCTGCCTGGTCCGTCTGTGCCGGAAACCCTTGTCGAAAGATCAAGGACCGTGTGCTGAGGGACGGCCATGTTTGACAAGCTCTTCAAGGTAGCCGGCATCTTCAGCGAGGCCCTGCGCGACGCCGTCCTGTTCCTGCGGTTCAACTCGTATTCACCGTGGGTGGACAAGTCCAGGCGCGCGTTCTACAAAATCATCATCGAGGCCCACACGATCGAGAAGGGCCTGTCCCTGCCGAACCCGAAGCTGATGTTCGGCAAGGACAAGATCCGTTTCGTGATGAGCGCGCTGTCGCGTTACGACATCCAGCACTCACCCGTGCCTGCCCACATGTCGCTGGGCGCCCTGGAAGCCTATGTGAACTTCCATGCGAGGGCGGGCGCGTCCGACCCCTTGCTCGACGAGATCTCCCGCTACTTGAAAGCGTGGGAAGCCAAGCTGCCCAAGCCCTGGAAGGGTGGCACGCGGGACTATTCGTTCAATGGCCAGCCACCCAGCAACCTGCAGCACCTGATGGCCAGCCGGTCGAGCATCAGGACGCTCCAGTCCGAGCCGCTGAAACCCGAGCTCATCTTTGAAGCGATCTCGCTCGCGCAGCTGGCACCCTCGCAGTGCAACCGCCAGTCCTCTCGGGTCCATGCCTATCAGGACCCCAGCCGCATCCAGGAACTGCTCGCGTTGCAGGGAGGCTCCCGTGGCTTTGCGGAATCGGTCGGCAATCTGTTCGTGGTGAGCTCGGAGATCTGCGCCTGGGGGGGACCCGGACAACGCAATCAGGCGTATGTCGACGGTGCGCTGTTCGCCATGTGCCTGATGTTTGCCTGCCGATCGATGGGCTGGGGAGCCTGCCCACTCAACCTGGCCATCAATCACAAAACCGAGGCAGCGATCCGCCGCGCTGGAGGCATTCCGGCGGGCGAACGGCTGATCATGATGATCGCCTTCGGTGAGCCCATCGCACCGGAAACCCGGGTGGCTTTCTCGCCGAGAAGGCCTGCGGCCGAAATCGTCACCCTTCATGCATGAGGAAAAACCGATGAGCATCACCGCGATCATCCTGACCCACAACGAATCCCTTCACATCGAACGCGCCATCCGGTCCATCCAGGCGTTCACCGACCAGATCTGCGTGGTCGACTCCGGCTCCACCGACGCCACCACCAGCATCGCGAAACGACTCGGGGCCGAGATTTACACGCACCGTTTTGTCAACCAGGCCAAGCAGTTTCAATGGGCCCTCGACACCATCGATGTCCATGGCGAATGGGTTCTCCGTCTGGACGCCGACGAAATCATCGAGCCCGACCTCGCCCGCGAGATCGCCGAGAAGCTGCCCCAGCTGCCGGCCGACGTGGTGGGCGTCAACCTCAAGCGCAAGCACATCTTCATGAACCGCTGGGTGCGCCACGGCGGGCGCTACCCCCTCATGATGCTGCGTCTCTGGCGCCATGGAAAAGGCCGGGTTGAAGACCGCTGGATGGACGAACACGTGGTGGTCTGGGGCGGGCGCACAGTCACTTTTGACGGTGGCTTTGCGGACCACAACCTCAACGACCTGACCTACTTCATCGACAAGCACAACAAGTACGCCACGCGCGAAGCCATCGAAGTGCTGAACCAGCGACTGGGGCTGTTCGCTCGGGATGACGCACTCAACGCCCGCAGTGCCTCGTTCCAGGCCTCGTTCAAACGCTGGGCCAAGGAGCGCATCTACAACCGCATTCCCTTCACCATCAGCGCCGCCTTGTATTTCTTGTGGCGCTACATCTTCCAACTGGGTTTTCTGGATGGCCGCAGCGGGCTGGTCTACCACTTCCTGCAGGGCTACTGGTATCGCTTTCTGGTGGGCGCCGAGCTCATGGAGCTGGAGCGGGCCGTGGCCCATCTCGATGACAAGGCAGCCATCTGCGCCGAATTGAGCCGGCTGACCGGGCACAAGCTGGTGGCACGCAGCGAGCCATTGGCGACCTCGGACGTCAACGAAAGCCAGCTGGCGCCCCGACTTTGACCACTGGACCTCCATGCGTACCAACCCTCCATTCCCTGTGCCCCCGTGGTTTCTTGCAGTCCTGTGCCTGGCGTGGCCGGCATGGGCCCACGCCACTGTCCCGTTGATCTGCAAGGACGCCGCGACGCCGGATGGCGCCACCCAGGTGGGGGCTCTTCAACCGCTGTTCCGCGATTGCCCCCGGATCGCTGACGTGGACTTCACGGGACGGGCCGACGGGAGCAAGTACTACGCCGGGTTCTATTCCATCAAGCCCAAGGACAGCAGCTTCTACGAGCAGGCGGACGATGGCGTGGTCATCAAGCGCGGGGGCCTGCTCACCACCGTGAAGATGACCTCCTACCCCGGACTGTTTCCGTTGCTGAGCGGCGCGCGACCGTTTTACATCGAAGCCCAGGTCGCGACGTCCTCCAATCACCAGGACAATTTTCCGGCGGTCTGGCTCATGCCGATCGAACACAACCTCCGGATGGAAGACGTGTACGAAGGCGATCCGAAAAGCTTCGAGCGCTGGTTCGAGCTGGACATCGACGAAGGCGGCTTCGGACCCGGTGGACACCACACCGCCATTTCATGGACCGGCATCTGGCCCAACTACAAAAAGCTCCAGAACCCCAACCCGACCTCGCAGATCCCGCTGGACAGAACGCAAGCCAACGTCTTCGGCGTGTCGTACTCCCCCGACACCCTGACCGTGCGGTGGTGGCTGAACGGCAAGCAGGTGCTGGAAGCGACCCACCCCTACGTCCCCGAGATTGCCCGGCGGCAGAACTTCTACCTGATCGTGTCGGCGCAAAGCCACAAGAACATCAGCCAATACCAGATGAAGCTCATGGGCATTCGCGCATTCGTGGGAGACGCGGTACAGACAAGCGGCGGTGCTGCAACGCCCGCGGCTTTACCCAAAGCAAAGGGCCCCCCGTGAAGCTCCTCTTCTACGGCATCAACTTCGCGCCCGAGCTCACCGGCATCGGCAAATACACCGGCGAGATGGCGCAGTGGTTGGCCCACGCGGGGCACGAGGTGCGCGTCATCACGGCGCCACCCTACTACCCGGCCTGGAAGGTGAGCGCCGGCCACAGCGCCAGCCATTACCGCACCGAGTCATGGCATGGCGTCGAAGTGATGCGAGCGCCGCTGTGGGTGCCGAAGCAGCCGGGCGGCTTCAAGCGTCTGCTGCACCTGGCCAGCTTCGCGCTCAGCAGCCTGCCGGTGCTGTGGGCCCAATGGCGCTGGAAGCCCGATGTGGTGTGGGTGGTGGAGCCGCCCTTGATGTGTGCGCCAGCGGCGCTGGCGTTTGCCTCCTTGCGGGGTGCCAAAAGCTGGTTGCACATTCAGGATTACGAGGTGGACGCCGCGTTTGATCTGGGTCTGATCAAGGGCAACACGCTGCGCCGCTGGGTACAGGGGGCCGAGCGCTGGCTGATGCGCCGGTTCGACCGTGTGTCCACCATTTCCGGCCGCATGGTGGACCGCGCGTTGGCCAAGGGCGTGCCGGCTGAACGGGTGCTGCACTTTCCCAACTGGGTGGACATCGGCGGCATCACCCCGCTGACCGCGCCCAGCGCCTACCGGGCCAAGCTGGGCCTGGCGCCCGACGCGATGGTGGCCCTGTATTCCGGCAACATGGGCAACAAGCAGGGGCTCGAGATCCTCGCCGACGTGGCTCGCCTGCTGCAGGACGACCCGCGCATCCAGTTCGTGCTGGGTGGCAACGGCTCGGGGCGGGCCGATTTGCAGGCGCGCTGCGCGGGTCTGAGCAACGTGCGCTTTCTGGACCTGCAGCCGCTGGAGCGGCTGAACGACTGGCTGGGCCTGGCCGATGTGCACCTGCTGCCTCAACGGGCCGATGCGGCGGATCTGGTGATGCCCTCCAAACTCACCGGCATGCTGGCCAGCGGCCGCGCCGTGCTGGCCACCGCGTTGCCCAACACCGAGTTGTGCCGGGTGGTGGTGCAGGACGCCGCCTGCGGCCTGGTGGTGCCGCCCGAGAACCCGGCCGCCATGGCCGACATGCTGCTTGCGCTGGCGGCCGACCCGGCCCGCCGCGCCGAGATGGGCGCCAACGGCCGCCGCCATGCCGAGGCCGAGCTGAGCCTCAGCGCCATCCTGCGCCGGTTCGAAATGCAATTGCTGGCCTTGGGCCAGAAAGGGGAAGTGACATGCGCCAGCAGCTCTTCATGACAAGCAACCCCCGGGCCTCTGCGGCCTTTTGGGTCATCGGGGTGGTGGCCGTCGCAGCGGCTTTGCCGTTGCAGGCCCAGACACCCGTGTCGGCGAACGCCGCGACCGCGCACGCCGTGCCGGCCAGCGCGCCACTGGACGCCAACGGGGCCGACTCCGCACCGACCCGATCGCCCGCGCAAGGCGTGGATGCGAACTACCGCATTTCGCCCAACGATCTGATGGAGTTCGACGTGTTCGGCGTGCCCGACATGAAGCGCGATGTGCGCGTGAACGCCTCGGGCGAGGTGTCGCTGCCGCTCATTGGCCAGGTGCCGGTGGCCGGGCTCACGGCGCAGGCAGCGGCGCGCTTGATCGCTGACCGGTACAAGGAGAAGTACCTGCAGGACCCTCAGGTGTCGCTCTTCATCAAGGAGTTCACGACGCAACGCATCGCCATCGAAGGCGCGGTGCTCAAGCCCGGCGTCTACCCCATGACAGGCCAGCTCACGCTGTTGCGCGCCCTGGCCTTGTCGGGCGGCTTCGCCCCCTACGCCGACATCAACAAGATCGTCGTCTACCGCCACGGCGCCGGCGGCGCGCGCGAACAGTTCACCTACGACCTCGACAAAGTGCGCGCGGGCCAGGAGGTGGACCCGAACATCCGCGCCGACGACGTGATCGTGATCCAGCGCAACGCCCGGCGGACGGCCCTGAGGGATTCGCTCTTCAGCGACATCCTGAACACGCTCAACCCGTTCAACTGACAGAGGTGCACACCATGGCTACCAGAGACCAACATCCACTCCCCGCCGCTCCCGGCGCCAGGGGCGCGCTGGCCCTGCGCCACGAGCACGCCCTGTCCGAGCAGATGGTGGCCCGAGGCGAACCCGAGGCATTGGCGAATGACCGCATCGACCTCAAGACCCTCTGGCGCGCGGTGGTCAAACACAAATGGACCATCGTGGGCATCACCGCCATGTGCACGCTGGCGGCCGGGCTGTACACGCTGCGCATCACGCCGCAGTACCAGAGCGCGGCCCTGCTGCAGATCGACCGCGTGGCGCAAAAGGTGGTGGGCTTCAACGCCGAGGTCGAGTTGGACGAAGGCCCTGCATCCGATCAACTGCAGCTGCGCACGCAAATCGAACTGCTGAAAAGCCGCAGCCTGGCTGAGCGGGTGATCGATGAACTGGGCCTGTACAAACCCGGCGCACCCCCCACCTTGCCGGGTAGTGCAGGCGAAGGCGAAAGCGAGGGCAATGCGGTGGTCTCCAGCGGCAACGAGCTGGTTGATCAGGCCATGAGCCTCGCCTACAGATTGTGGGTCGACCTGCGCACGCGGTTCACCCTGGCGCCAGCGGACACTGGCGCGCTCAGCCGAACGGCTGCCGTGGCGCAATTCAAACAAGCGGTCACCGTGGAACCCATTCGCAATTCGCGCCTGGTCGAGATCAGGGTGCTCAACGCCGACCCGGAACTGGCCGCCCACATTGCCAACACCATGGCCAGGGCCTTCATCGCCACCAACATCGAGCGCAAGTTGCACTCGTCGATCTACGCGCGGCAGTTTCTGGAGGAGCAGATCCGCCAGACCAAGGCCAAGCTGGAAGAAAGCGAGCGCGTCATCAACAAGTACGCGAAGAAAAACGAGATCCTCAACCTGGGCGACAAGGGCAGCGCTGCCACCCAGACCTTTGTGGACTTTTCCGCTGCGCTGGCCAAGGCGGAGCAAGACCGCATCAAGGCCGAGACCCAGTACAACCAGGTGAGGCTCAACCCCGAAAGCGCGCCCCAGGCTGTGGTCAACGAAGCCATTCGCGCCTACAAGGAGCAGCGCGCCCGGCTGGAGGCCGAATACGCCAAGAACCAGTCTGTTTTCAAGCCGGACTACCCCGCCATGGTGGCGGCACGGGCCCAGATCGCCGAGCTGGACGCGCGCATCAAGACCGAGGTGAACAACATCCTGTCCAGCATCCAGGGCCAGTACATGGCCGCGAAGAAGGCGGAAGATTTGCTGAGGAGCAAGGTGTCCAGCAGCCGCAGCGAGGTGCTCAACGTGCAGGACCGCAGCGTGGACATGAACTTGCTGAGCCGCGAGCTGGACACCAACCGGCAGGTGTATGACAGCCTGCTGCAGCGACTGAAAGAGGTGAGCGTGACAGCGGGCATCACGACCAACAACGTGAGCATCGTGGACGAGGCGTCGGTGCCGCTGTTCCCGGCCAATCCCGATCTGAAAATCAATGTCGGCCTGGGCATGATGCTGGGCCTGTTCCTGGGCATGTTGGCGGCCTTGCTGCGCGAGCAGCTGGACGATTCCGTGAAGAACGTCAACGACATTGAAGCCCAGTTCCACCTGCCTCTGCTGGGCCTGGTTCCGTTCACCAAACCCGACAAGGGCTACAACGAACCCGTGGCCCTGTTGGCACACCGCCAGCCGCGCAGCACCTTTGCCGAGTCGTACCGATCCACGCGCACGGCGCTGCAGTTCAGCACGGCCGATGGCGCACCCCAGCGCTTCATGGTGACGAGTTGCGGCAAGGGCGAGGGCAAGACCACCACGGCGCTCGCGCTGGCCATCAACTTCGCCCAGCTGGGTCAGAAGGTCTTGCTGATCGATGCCGACATGCGCAAGGGCGGGTTGCACAAGATGCTCAAGGTGTCCAATGAGCGCGGCTTGTCCAACGTGCTGAGCGGGGACCGCAACATCGACGGCCTGATTCAGAAAACAGAGGTGACCAACCTGGCCGTGATCACAGCGGGCCCGGTGCCGCCCGATCCGGTGGAACTCCTGATGGGCCCCAGCCTGGGCGAATTGCTGGAAAAGGCGCAGACCATGGGCTACCACCAGATCGTGATCGACGGGCCGCCGTTGCTGGGCATCGCGGATGCGATCGTGCTGGGCAATCAGATCCAGAACATCGTGTTTGCCGTGAAGGCGAGCGGCACACGCAAGGACAGCATCAAGGACGCCCTGCGCCGCCTGCGCAACGCCGGCCTGGCACCCATGGGCATGGTGCTCACGCACGCTCGCAACGAGCACACCAGCGACTACGCCTACGCGGCTTACTACGGCGATGGCTACAGCGACCGGCACACGCCACGCGCCGCCAGGCCGAATCCGGTGCCGGGCACGATGCCGCCCGTCCCGCTGACGGCAAACACCCGCATCGAGCCGACGCTGGATGCATCTTCCGCGTGAACGAACCCGCCCCGCGCTGCCCCATCACATGAGCATGACCCCGACCGACTGGAGCCGCCTGCTGCGCGCGCTGCTGGACTTTGAACGCACGCCCGGTCGTTTCCCTGTGGCGTTGCGCGAGCCGCGCCCGCTGTTCGAGCACATCGGCAGCGTGATGCTGCTCGCCACCGGGCGCCCGGTGGAGGGCTTGCCTGCTGCACCCGTGAGCGGGCTTGATCTGCGCCGCGCGGCGCGCTTCTTTGTGCGCACGGTGATGCTGCGCCCGGGCTCGGATCCCTTCACCCTGCTGGGCCTGAAGACGGACTTCGAGCCGGCACAGCTGCGCGCGCACTACCGGCTGATGATCCGCCTGACGCACCCGGACTTCGAGGTCGCGGATGAACGCTGGCCCGCCGACGCCGCCACGCGAATCAACCTGGCCCACGACCTGCTCTCGTCGCCGCTGAAGCGGGTGGGCGGCGGTGCGCCGATGCAACCGCGGCCCCTGCTGCCCAGGCCCGCACCGGCACGCGAGAAGGCGCGCACGGGGAGCTGGTCCGCCCGCGCCCGGCTGGCGCTGACCGGCACGGGCGCCTTGTTCATGGCAGGCGCGTTCCTGCTCATGGGTCCGAGGGGCCATGAGGGCTCCTTGTCGGTGCGCCGGGTGCCGTCGGACGGCAGGCCTGCGTCGACCCCGCCCAGGTCTGAGGCGCCGGAGCAGGAGGGGCCGCCGCCATGATCGATCTGCACTGCCACATCCTGCCGGGCATCGACGACGGGGCGAAGACGATGGACGAGTCGCTGGCGATGGCGCGCATTGCCGTGGCCGACGGCATCCACACCCTGGCCTGCACGCCGCACATCTACCCCGGCATGTACATGAACGATGGCCCGGGCATCGCACACGCGTGCCGTCGGCTGCAGACGGAGCTGGACCGCCATGGCATTGCGTTGAAGCTGGTGGTGGGCGCGGATGTGCACCTGGTGCCGGGCCTGATCGATGGGCTGAAGAGCGGGCGGGTGCCGACGCTGCACGGCTCGCGCTACTTTTTGCTGGAGCCTTCGCACACCACGCCTCCGCCGCGCCTGGAAGCGTCGGTGTTCAACCTGATCGCTGCGGGCTACACGCCCATCATCACGCACCCGGAGCGGCTGAGCTGGGTGGAGAGCCACTACGCGGTGTTCCAGCAGTTGATCGTGCAAGGTGCCTGGATGCAGGTGACGGCGGGGGCGCTGACGGGCGTCTTCGGCAAACGCGCTCAGTACTGGGGCGAGCGCTTCCTGGGCGAAGGCCACACCCACCTCCTGGCGACCGACGCGCACTCCACCGGCCGGCGCTTGCCAAGACTGACCGAAGGACTTGAGGTGGCACGCCGCCTGGTGGGCGACAGGGAAGCCAGCCGTCTGGTGACCGAGCGGCCGACCGCGGTGTTGAAAAACCTCTCACCGGAGGGCTTTGAACTGACCCAGAAGGAAGCGGATCGCCCCTCGATGATCGGCAGGTGGTTTTCAAAACGGCGCCCGGCGCCCTGAAACCCCATCCCGGCACGCCGGCCTCAAGTTCGCGCACAGGGGGTCGATAGTGGGACATGTCCCGCTCTTTGCGCCCCCTTCTTGCCGGCCTGACCTCCAGCGCTTTGCTGTTGGTTCCAGCGCCCAGCATGGGCGAGAGCACCATGGTGATCCAGGGCAATGCAGGCGCATCGCTGGACTTCCGCATCATCATTCCGCCCATCATGCGGGTGTTGGAAAACAGCCACCCCACACAAATGGACCCGCTCGTCGGCGGTGACTGGCGTGCCGAGCAGCGGCTGGTGATCGTGTCCAACATGAAGCGCGGCTTCTGCGTGACCCTGCGCATGAGTTCCCCCGAGGTCGACGCCTGGCGTCTGCAGACCGAACAGTCCGGCGGCATCACACTCAGCCCGGTGAACGACGGCTATCGGCTGTGCACGCCACGCGCCGGGCGCTACACACTGCTGCTGCAGCACGACTTCGAAGCCGCCCGCAACACCCTCCCCACCGCATCCCTGCGCTGGCCGGTGCAGACCGACATCACGGCGCTTTGAAGCGCGTGACGTGCGATCGCACCGAACCGTCCAACCACCTAATCAGAGCTGGCAGCTGAAGCTGGCGGCACTGTCCAGGCTGCCACTGCCGCTGTAACGCGCCACCCTCGGCCAAGGGCAGAGTGGTCGCGTGCGGTTCGCCGCCCAGCCAACGGGTACTTCAGCGTTCACGCCACCGAGGTTGCCGGCACCGCGCGCCGACGCGGTGACGCTGTCGGGTGTCACACCGCGCTCCACCCAGTCGACCAGCGAAGCCAGCATGTCGAACTGGTCGGTGGCCGGGCCGCCCGAGCAATGGCCCATGCCCGGCACGAGGTACAGGCGTGCGAAGGCGGTGGCGTCCGCGTGGTTGGCGGCGACACCCCGTGCCCAGCTGGCGCTGTCGTCGGCCGAGAAGATCGGGTCGCTCACGCCGTGGTAGACCATGATCTTGGCGCCACGGTTGCGCACGGCGGAGAGTTGCGTCGGGTTGGGCGGCGTCATGAAGCTCATGGCCGACTCGGTGTAGGTCGCGTTGGTGGCGCTGATGGACGCGAACATGCTGTCGACGTTGCCGGTGAGGGCAAAGGCCGGCCCGTCGAAGGGGAGCGTGGCCGGCGGCACGGCGAAGATCACGCCGACAGCGCCCGAGTCCAGGTTCACCGGTGCAACGAACTCCCAGAATGGAATACCACCCGCGCCCAGACCGGCGTCGTACGGAAAGCTCGCGTAGATCGGCGCACCAGTGCTGGTGGTGGCGCCGCTGAAGATGGGTGCGATCGCGGTCTTCTGCGCACCGCTCAGGCACGTGCCGTCGCGCGCTCCAGGACAGGTCGGCACATCCAGCGCCAGCGAGAAGTTGCTGCGACAGGCTTCCACGTCCTGGATCAGGCCATCGGTGGCACCATCCAGCGCGTCACACTTGCCGAGCACCGCAGCCGCCACCGTGGCGCGCTCGGCGTTGGTGAAACCGGTCGAGATGTCGGCCGGGTCGGTGGCCACGCTCGCGTAGCGCTGACCGCCGAAGATGTTGGCGACCGCGGCCTTGGGCAGGTTGTAGCCCGGTGCACCGGCGAGGTAACCGTCGTACTGGTCGGGCATGCGGGCAAACGCGTTGAACACGTGGCGCCCACCATTGCTGCAACCACCGAAGTAGGAGCGGTCGGGCGCCTTTCCGTACGCACCGGCCAGCAGGCTTTTCGCCATCGGCGTGAGCTTGGCGGCGGCCTGGTAGCCATAGTCGAGCCGGGCCTGGGGATCGATGCCGAAGAACGGACCCAATGCGCCGGCATGGCCGGCATCCGAGCTCAGCACCGCGAAGCCCTTGTGCAGAGCATGGGTGAGCGGGCCTCCGCCCCCGGCCCCCGTGGCAGTGGACACGCTGCCATCGATACCGCCATTGCCCTGGTGGAAAAAGCGACCGTTCCAGGCCAGCGGCAAGCGGATTTCGAAGGAGATCGCATAGGCGTTGCCGTCAACGGTGCTGGTGCGCTCGAACATCTTGCCGGTGACGCGGCAATGGGCCGGCACGGGCTGGCCGCCCACGGTCAACACACCGGCGGCGACGTCGGTGCTCGCAGTGAGGCTGGTGTTCGCAAGACCGGCGAGCCGCGCAGTGAGGTCGGTGCAGTTGCCCACCAGGGCGCCGGAGGTGGCCTGGCTCAGCTGCGGAATCGCTGGCGGTGCGGCCGGCGGCGCGGGAGGCGGTGGGCCGTCCGAGCCGCCACCGCAGGCGACCAGACCGATCGCCGCGAGCAGCGGCAGGCGCGAGATGAGAGCGTGCATGGGAAATGTCTCCTTGTTGTGGTGATGCCAGATAGTTAAGTTACTTATCTATCTATCTCGCCACATCCGTACATACCCGGGGACGGCGTTGCGGGACAATCCGCCCATGCCGCAACGACCCGCACCCGACGAGACCCCGGCCGGACACCTGTCCGAAGCCGGCCTGCAAGGCATCCTGGGCTACCAGATCGCCCAGGCCCAACTCAGCACGCTCGACATCTATCAGCAACGCATCGGCAAGCCGCACGACCTGCGGCCGGTGGAGTTCACCATCCTGGCGCTGGTGCACCACAACCCGGGCGTGAGTGCGCGCCAGCTCGCGCGCGCGCTGGCCGTCACGCCACCGAACCTCACCAACTGGCTGGAGCGCCTGGAGCGGCGCGGACTGGTCTCACGCGAGCGCAGCGACACCGACCGCCGGACACAACACGTGAGCACCACCCCGAAGGGGGCGAAGATCGCGCGCGCGGCAGCCGACAGCGTGATCGAAGGAGAACGCGTGACCTACGACCACCTGAGCGCCGCCGAGCGCGCCATGTTGTTGGAGTTGTTGCACAAGGTGGCGTCGCGCCGTCCTCGCTGAGGGCTCGCGCCCTGGGCCTTAACGAGGCACCAGCACCCACATCTGCAGCGGTTGCTTGAGCGCTGCCGCAGTGATGTAGGCCTCGTCGCTCCAGCCGCCCCAGCCCGTGAACAGGTCGGCACGCACCGCGCCCACGATGGCGCCGCCCGTGTCCTGCGCCATCACCAGCTTCTGCACGTTGAGCGTGGGGCCCGTTGATGCGAGCCACACGGGTGTGCCGTAGGGAATGCTCTGCGGATCCACCGCGATGGAGCGGCCGGGCGTGAGCGGAACGCCTTGTGCGCCGCGCGGGCCAAACCGGGCGTCAAATTCCGACAGCGCCTCCTCGCGGAAAAACACCGTGCGCGGGTTGCTCCACAGCATCTCGTTCAGGCGCTGCGGGTTCTGCGCTGCCCAGGCCTTGATGGCCGCCCAGGAGGCTTCGCGGATCGCGCCTTGATCAAGCAACCAGCGGCCCACGCTTTGATACGGCTGCCCGTTGTGCGCGGCGAACGCCACGCGCACCTGGCGCGCGCGGCCGTCGGCCTCCACCACGTTGAGTCGACCCGAACCCTGGATCTGCAGGATCAGCGCGTCGATCGGGTCGGCCAGCCAGGCCACGGCGCGGCCCTGCAACGCGGCCTGCGCGGCGGGCAGGGTGTCGATCTCCTGGCGGCTGTACCAGGCTTGCCCGCTGCGCAGCCCGGCGGGCGGCGCATAGAGCGGCGTGCGGTGCGTGGCAGTGGGCACGCGGCTGGCCGCCATGATGGGTTCGTAGTAGCCGGTGAGCAGTCCGTCGGGCGTGCCGCCGTCGGGCTCGGTCACCCGGTAGGGCACGAAGCGGCGCATCACCCAGGCCTGCTGCTCGGCGGCGGTGGCGATGGAGAGCTGGCGCAGTTCCGCGCACGGGCCGGCCTGACCCGGGGCCGGGCGTTCGCAGCCGCGAACCCAGGCGTTCCAGGCTTCGTGCAGGCTGTCTTGTCCCCAGCCCGGCAGCTCGTTCCAGCGTGCGGGCGTCCAGCGGCTTTTGCCGCGCTGGATCGCGGGGGGCAGAGCGCCCGCATCGCCCGGCACGCCGACCACTGGTGGGCTGGGCAACGTGACGGGCGCTGGAGTTTGCACCGGGCCGACCGCGCAGGACACCAGGCTTCCTACAATGACCAGACCCGCCCACACCTTCATGACTGCCCGAGAAACCTGACCGAAACGATCCATGACCTTGTTGTTGCTTGAAGCGCTTGGCGCGCTGGTGTTGCTGGTGTTCATCGTGTGGTGGACCATGTTTTCAGGGCGCAAAGGAGGCGAGCTGCCGGAGGAGGTGGAGCGCCAGAAGCGCGAGCAGCGCCAGGGCGGCGACCAGCCCGAAGACCGCTGAGGCACCGCGGGCCGTCAAGGCCGCAGGGCATTGGCCAGCTCCACGGCCGACTTCACGCCCATCTTGTCGAACACGCGCGAGCGGTGAACCTCCACCGTGCGCACGCTGATGTTGAGTTGATCGGCCACCAGCTTGTTGGGCAGGCCGGCGACCACGAGATCCATCACGTCACGCTCGCGGTCGGTGAGGCTGCTCAGGCGATGCTGCAACTCGCGCTGCACGCGCCGGCGGGCCAGCACCTGCGCCGACTGGTCCAGCGCACGCTCCACCCGATCGACCAGCGCGTTGTCGGAAAACGGTTTCTCGCAAAAATCGAAGGCGCCGCGCTTGACCGCGTCCACCGCCGTGGCCACATCGGCATGGCCCGACAGGAAGATCACCGGCATGACCTCTTGCCAGGGCAAGGCCTGCAAACGCTCGAACAGGGCCAGCCCGCTCATGCCGGGCATGCGCACATCGAGCAGCACACAACACGGCGTGGTGGGCTCGTTGTGCCACGCATGGGCGTCGCCCAGAAACGCCTCGGCGCTGTCGTACCCGTCGCTCACCAGCCGGCGCGTGCGCAGCAGCCAGGCCAACGCATCGCGCACGCCCGCGTCGTCATCGACGAGGTAGATCTTGGCGTCGAGGTGTTGGGTCATGGCCGGATGATAAATGTGGAACGAAGCGAACACGCCGGCGCGTTGGGACCCATCAATCTGACTTGGGCAGCGTGAAGCGAAACACGGTTCCCCTGGGCTGGTTCGGCTCGTAGGTCAAAGCCCCGCCGTGCTGCTCGATCACCGTGCGGCACAGGCTCAATCCCAGCCCCATGCCTTCGGCGCGGGTGGTGAAGAAGGGGGTGAAGAGTTTCTCCTGCACCTCGGTGCTCAGCCCTTGGCCCAGGTCGCTCACTTCGAAGGTGATCCATTCCTTGTGCTGCTCGCCACCCGGACGCCGGCCCGAATGCAGCCGTGTCTGGTGCACCGCAATCCTGAGCACGCGCAGACCGGTGTCCAGCGACCGATTGTCCAGGGCCATGGCCTGCATGCCGTTGCGCGCCAGATTGAGCAACACCTGCTCGACCATGGTCCGATCGCACTGCACCGGCGGGCAACCAGCTGCGATGTCGATCTGCAACTGGATGCCCTGCTTCTTGGCCTGCAACACCAGCAAGGGCTGGATCGCATCGATCAGCGTGCGCGGGGACACCGCTTCGCGCACCTGCTCGCGACGCCTCACGAAATCGGTCACGCTCTTGATCACGCGGCCCGCGCGTTCGGCCTGCTCGCTGATGCGGCGCATGGCCTGCGAGAGATCGGCCTGCGGCAGCGCTCCCTCGGGTTGGTCCAGCAAATTGATCGCACCGCTGGCGTAGCTGGAAATCGCCGCCAGTGGCTGGTTGAGCTCGTGACTCAGCAGCGAGGCCATCTCGCCCACCGTGGCCAGGCGCGCAGTGGCCTGCAGGCGCTCTTGCGAAGTGCGGTTGAGGTCTTCCACGCGGCGCTGCTCGGTGAGGTCCAGGATCGCGCTCATGAAGCCGGTCTGTTTGCCCTGGGCGTCGATCAGCGGGGCTTCGATGATCAGCACCGGAAAGCGCGTGCCGTCGGAGCGCTGGAACACCGACTCGTAGCCTTCACGCGGCAACGTCTGTCCGGCCAGACGAACCAGCTGGCGCTTCTGGTATTCGTCCACCAGCTCGGGCGGCCACCAGGGCGCGGGCAGGCCGGTGCCGATCAGCTGTTCGGCGCTCAGCCCCACCATTTCGCAGAACGCCGGGTTGACGTAGGTGATGCGCCCGGTCATGTCGCGCGCGCGCAGGCCGGTCACCAGCGAATCTTCCATGGCCTTGCGAAACGCCAGCGCGTCGCCCACCTCCAGCTCGGCGCGCTGGCGCAGGCGTGTGTCGCGCGCCAGCAGGGCCAGCACGGCCAGCAGGGCGAGCGACAGCGCGCTCACCACGGCGGTGAGCACGTTGGGGAACAGGCCACCCACCAGACGCGGGCTTTGCAGCTGCAGGATCAGTGTGTGGCCCGGGAGTTCGAGCACCGCGTTGGCGCTGAGGGTGCGGCGCGTGCCGGGCACCATGCGGTGCAGCGCCAGCCGCGTGCCATCGGCGTCGTTGAACGACAGGCCCCGGCCGCGCAACTCCTCACTTTTGGTGAACTCCGACAGCACGCCGGGCAACGAATAGGTGGCCACCAGAAACCCGTTGGCCACACCCGAGCGCACCACGGGCAGGCACATCTCCATGAGCTCCATGCCCAGACCGTCGCGCATGGGCCAGAAGTAACTGGACGAGTACGCCGGGCCCGACAGGCGCTGCGCGTTGTCGCAAGCCAGCTTCACGTCGGCCACGGCGCGCGTGCGATCCAGGTAGGCGAACACATCGCTCAGGTACGGCGTGTCGCGGTGGCTGATCAGCCGCTGCGCGGTGTCGCGCCATTCCAGCCGCACCAGCTCGCGGTGCTGCGACAGCAACTCGGCGGCGGGCGCATTCCAGCTGTCGGCGGTGGGCGCCACGCTGTTGAGCGATTGCAGGGTCTGCACATTGCGCACGAGCGCGTTGCGGATGTCGCTGACCACCGCTGCGGCTTCCTGCTCCAGCGCCTGCTGGTCGCGTCCTTCCTCGTACTCGCGGGCCAGGAACACCAGCACCACCAACAAGACGAGCACCAGCAGCACCAGGGCGGCCCACAGGGCCCAGCGGCGCGAGCCGGGGTCGCTGTGTTCGTGCGACAGGCCCTCGACGCTCACTGGACTACCTTCCGTGCTGCGCACTGCGGGGCTGAGCGCCTTCGGAACGGCCGGGCGGCGCATGCGCTTCAGAGGCGCCGGTGCTGCAGCGAAGGGAGCTGTTCGCGCACGCTGCGCAGCTGCTCGAAGTCCAGCTCGGCCATCACCACACCCGGACCTTCGGCCTGCAGGGCCATGACACCGCCCCACGGGTCGATGACCATGGTGTGGCCCCAGGTGCGTCGGCCGTTTTCGTGCAGGCCACCCTGCGCGCTGGCGATCACGAAGGCCTGGTTCTCGATCGCACGCGCGCGCAGCAGCACTTCCCAGTGCGCCTGACCGGTGGTGTGGGTGAAGGCCGAGGGCACCAGCAGCACATCGGCCGCCAGCATGCGGTAGAGCTCACCGAAGCGCAGGTCGTAGCACACGCTCTGGCCCACGCGCCAGTGCTGCCCGCTGGCGTCGCGGCAGTCGAACACGGTGGGTGTTTCACCAGCGCGCAACACCGACGCCTCGTCGTAGTGTTCGCGCCCGTTGTCGTATCGGAACAGGTGGATCTTGTCGTAGCGGCTGGCGCATTCACCGCGTGGGTTGTAGGCCAGCGACGCGTTGGCTGCGTGCGTGGGATCGTCGGTGGCCATGGGCAGGGTCCCGCCCACGATCCACATCTTCAGGTCGCGCGCGCAGTCCGACAGGAAGTCCTGCACCGTGCCCAGACCGGGGGTTTCGGCCAGCACCAGCTTGTCTTCGTCCCTGGCGCCCATGAAACAGAAATACTCGGGCAGCACGGCGAGCTCGGCGCCGGCATTCGCGGCCTGGCGCAGCAGCCGCAGGGCATCGCTGAGGTTGGCGTCCAGGCTGATGCCGGAGACCATCTGGATCGCGGCGACCTTCATGCGGCCTGGCGCCGTGGGTTGGTGAAGCTGTGTCATGGCGTGTCTTTCGGTGGGCCGCAATGCGCGACCGGAGCGCGCGGGGAGATCAGCTTACTGCAGTGGGCGGGGTGGCGCGGTGGGCGGGTCACGTTCGACCTTGGCCACCTGCGGATCGGCCCAGCTGCCGGTGATGTGGAACTGCTGCGTGCCGGCGCTTTGCAGCGGCTGGCGCAAGAGAAACTGCGCGAGGAAGCTGCCCAGGCCGATGGCGGGGTTGATGGCGGTGGCGATCAACGATGCGGTGCCTGCGTTGATCTCGGGCACCACCACCACCTTGAGGTCTTGCTGTTCGCGCGCCAGATCGGCCGTGCCTTCCATCAGCACGGCGGCATTCACGCCTTTCATCTGCAGGTTGTTGGTGAAGAGAACGCCCTGCTCGATGCGCGCGTCACCGCGCACGAAGTCGAACGCGAAGCCATCGGAGAACACGTCGCGGAAATCCAGCGCCAGGCGACGCGGCAGCGCCTGCAGGCTGAGCACGCCGAGCAGGCGGCCCGCGCCAGGCTCGACCTTGAGGAACTGGCCGCGCTCGAAGTCGGCTTGCAGTTGGCCCGAGAGCGTGGGGTAGTCCAGCGCCAGTGGCGAGCCGATCCAGCCGATGCTGCCCTCGATGCGGCCCTTGCCACCGCGCACCAGGCCCGGGCGGTTGAAGCGCGTGAGCAGCGCGCCGGAATCGTCCACATCGAGCCGGAAGCTCAACGCCGTGCGGCGCTGCTCCTGCGGGAGGCTTGCCGCCGACAGCGGCGCCCAGTTGCCGGTGGCACTCAGCCGGGCTTCGGGCACCGCGAGTTTGAGCTTGGTCAGACGCCATTCGCCCGCGCGGGTCGGCCCCCCGCGGTTGACGGCTTCCACCTCGACACGTCCCAGGCGGCGCCCGGCGATCTCCAGGTCTTCGACCGCGATATCGAGCGCGGGCACGCTCGTGGGCTGGCGCAGCAGCTGTTCCACGTCGGTGGCCACGGTGGGCTCCAGCTTGAGGCGGGCCAGCCGGGCAAAGACGCTGCCTGCGGTGTTGGGTCCAGCCTGGCGCACTTCCACGTAACCGTTGAGCTCGTCGGCGGTCACGTTGGCCCGCCACTGCGCGCCCTCGCGCGAGCCGCCCACCACCACGCGGTTGAAGGTGCGGCCCTCCAGCGTCAAGCGGTTGGCGCGCAGCGCCAGGGTGGTGGGCAGGTAGGCCAGCTCGGCGTCCTGGTCGATCGCGCTGGGCGCGGTGGGCGGGGGCACGCGCACGCCCGCACTGCTGGCCAGCTGGGACCACGCGTCAACGTCCAGCTGGTCGAAGCGCAGATTGCCCGCCACGCCCGCGGCGGGCATCGGGGCCACGTCACCGCCCTCCAGCCCCAGCGCCACACTGCCGCGCAACACGCGGGGCGCCGGGCCGGAAAGGTCGCGTTCGTACCGCAGCGCCACCAGCGGCGCCAGCGCCGAGCCCAGTTCCAGCCCGACGCGGTCGGTGCGGGCCACACCGTCGGCCACCGTCAGCACTGCGCTGTCCAGCCGCAGCGGCAGGCTGGCCTCGGCCGTCTTGCCCAGGGGCGCGGGCAGGCTCAAGACCATGCCCTGCAGATTGCTGCTCACCTCCAGCTCGGGCACGCCGCCGCGAAACCCGAGCTGCGCCGTGTAGGCCGCGGTGCCCGACGCGTTCTGGAACAGGCGCGAGACAGCACCCAGATCGCCGTCGCGCAAGCCCTCCGCACTGGCCACGCCCTGGCCATGAAACTGCACACGCGCCGCGCCTTGCGGGTTGGTGCGCAGGCCGCCCTCGAATTTGAGATCACCACCGAGGAGGCGCGTATTGCCTCCCAGCACGACGAACCCCTGCTCGGTGAAAGCCAGCGTGCCGCGCGTGCGCGCCAGCAGCGGCGCGGCCGGGCTCATCTTCAGGTCGTTGCCCTCGAACTGAACCGTGCCCGCCACCGTCGAGGCCTCCAGTTTGAACAAGGGCAGCTTGAGGGCCAGACCCACCTGGGCGGTGCCCCCCACCTTGGCCTGGGCCAGGACGGCGTCCGTCATCGCGTTCAGCGGCGAGGTCTGCACGAAACCCAGCATGTCGCTGGCCAGGCCTTGCGCCTTGGCCTTGACGGTGAGCGTGGTGTTGCCGGCCAGATTGTCCAGCTCCACCACGCCTTCGCTCAGACGCACGCCACTGGCGCCCGCCAAGCCCGAGGTGCCCCCCGTCACTCTCAAGGCCAGGTGGTCCAGCACCAACTGGCCCGAGAAGCCCCGCAGACCCGCCCAGGGTGCGGAGCCGCTGGGCTGGAAACTCGCAGGCAGGTAGTCAAAATCAACATCGCTCAACTCGGCCGAGATGCGGAATTCGCTCGGCACGGTCGCACTCTTGAAGGGCATGCCGTCCATGTCGCCCTGCATGCGAAACGCCACCTGAGCGGCACGGCCTGCACGCACCGCCTCGCGCACATAGCGCCGTGCTTCGGCATTGACGGTCAGCGGCAGGTAGCGGTACACCCGGGTGCCTTCGCCGCGGGTGAGGTTGGCCGTGAGATCGAGCACGCCGGGGAAGCGCGACTTCGACGGGCTGGTGGCGGGGTCGCTGGTGTGCCACTTCACCTGGCCCGTGCCCTCGGTGTCGGCATTGGCCATCTTCAGGTTGTCCAGCTGGGCCTCGATGCGGTCCCCCTGAA
Source organism: Hydrogenophaga sp. (assembly GCF_018780385.1). GTDB lineage: Bacteria > Pseudomonadota > Gammaproteobacteria > Burkholderiales > Burkholderiaceae_C > Hydrogenophaga. The sequence continues at coordinate 100,234 of NZ_JADMJO010000013.1, forward strand.
TCCGCCACGACGCGTCGGCCTCCAGGCTCTGCAGCGGGATGCGTGGCTCCTCGAACACGTCGGGCAGCTCGACCGAGCCGTCGGCCACGGTGACGCGCGCGCGCCCACCGTCCTGGGTGAGCTCGAAATCCACCGTGGCGCCGGTGATGCCGGGCCGCCCGGGCAGCGGGTAGTTGCCACGGCTGGACATCTGCCCGCTGGGCTCGCCCGTCAGTGCCAGACCCTGCACGCGACCGCGCGCCTCGTAGGTGCCCTGCGCCCAATCGATGGTGGCGTCGGGGTTCTCGTTGATCGCCGTGGCCAGCCCCTGCCAGCGCGCTGTGAATCCGTCCATCTGGCCCGCAGGCTTGAGGCGCTGCAGCAGGCCGCGCGTGGCGTCGGGCAGCGGCAGGCGCTCGGCAATGGCCGCCAGCACCGCCAGATCGAGCTGCTCCGCGCTGAGCGCCACGCTGCTCGCCCGCTTGGCCTGCGCCGCGGTGTACTGCAACTGCAGGCGCCCACCCGGCCAGGTCTCACCCTCGCGGGTGCGAAAGTGCAGGTTCTCGGAGGTCACGCCAAAGCCGTCGGCACCCCACTGCGCGGCCAGCCGGCCTTGCACGTTCTCCAGCGCCAGCGGCGGCAAACGGGGGCCGAGTCGGGCCTCCACGTTCTGCAGCGCCAGATCGGCCGTGACACCGGCCACCTGCCCCTGGTTCACCTGGGCCCAGGCGCGCAGCGCACCCTGCCCGGCGCGCACGTCCACACCCCAGTCGGACAGGTCCACGTAGCTGCGCAAGCGCGCCACGTCCACGTGGGTGAAATCGGCAAACAGCTCGCCGCTCCAGTCGTGCCACACAGGCTGCTCGGGCGGGCGCTGGCCCAGGCTGATCAGCCGTTCGCGCATCTGGCCGCGCAGGCTGATGCGCTCGCCCCATTCCGGCGGCGGCGTCGCGTCGACGCGCCAGAGGTGGGTGCGCGCGGTGTTGCGCGCCACAAAATCGAGATCGCTCAAAGCCAGCGCAGGCTGCTGGCGCAGGTCATCGGTCCAGCGCACCGTGCCGTGCCGGATCACGAACTCGCTCTGCGAGAAAAACCAGTCGACCGCGGCGCTGTCACCCGGTTTCGGTCCGGACATGTCCAGCCCCGCCACCTCGATGCGCCCTTGCGCAGTGCGGCGCACATCGAGCACCGGCGCCTCGATCACGACCTGCTCGAAGCCGCCCCGCCAGAGCGATCGCACCGACACCGCCGTGCGCACCAGGGGCAGCTGCAGCGCCACGCGGCCTTGCGCATCGATGAGCTGCACGTCGCGCAACTCGAAGGAGGGCACCAGGGCCGGTAGAAAACCCATGGCGCTGCTACCCGATTCGGCGCGGATCTCACCGATGCGAACCGGGACTCCGACCGCCCTGGTCGCCCACCTTTCCAGGTCGGGGCGCCATTCGCCGATTCGGGGCACAATCGCGCCATTCAAACCGGCCCAGGTCAGTGCGAAGAGCCCCCAGACTCCCAGCAGCAACCACAGCAACAGACGGCTGGCCACAGCGAGTGTCTTGAGGGTTCTCGAGGCTCTTGCGTGTGACGCAGAGGAAGCATTGGGCGCCGGGATTTGATGGTTCATGTCCAACGCAAATTATGACGGTCAGTCATCTCACGGGTTCCACCACAGGCGTTTCCGCTTTGTCATCAAATGTGAATGCATTGCCTGGGTTGACGCTGGCTGATCGCCGGGCGGACCACTCGCGTTTCGTGCAACGCGTGCGCCGACGCTACCCCGACGAACTCGTCTGCCTGCCCGACGGTGTGCCGGACCGCGCGTCCATGCAGGCTGGCCTGGCCACCTTGGTCCAGCGTGGACTGCCCATGCCGGCAGCGCTGCGGGTGCTGCGCCAGTTGGTGCTGGAGCGGCTGGTGGTGCTGGACTGCGAGCAAGGCGCGCCCTTGGAGGCGGTCACGCGGGCCGTGACCGAGCTGGCCGAGATCGCGCTCGATGTGGCGTGCGGCCTGGCCTTTCACGAACTCGACGACCTGTTTGGCGCACCCCGGCACACCGACGCCCAGGGACAAACCGTGCGCGCCCAGCTGTGGGTGGTGGGCATGGGCAAGCTCGGCGCGCGCGAACTCAATGTGTCGAGCGACATCGACCTGATCTACGTGTACGACCACGACGGTGAGACCGCCGGCAACGCCCAGGGCCGCAACCGCATCAGCAACCACGAGTATTTCGGCAAGGCGGTCAAGCACATCTACAACACCGTGGGTGAAACCACCGAACACGGCAACGTGTTCCGTGTCGACCTCGCGCTGCGGCCCAACGGCAACTCGGGGCCGAGCGCGGTGTCGCTCGGCGCGCTGGAAGAATATTTCCTGGTGCAGGGCCGCGAGTGGGAGCGTTTCGCCTGGCTCAAGAGCCGTGTGATCGCACCAGCGGCCTGCGTGGCGGCCGGTGGCGCCAACGCCCTGCGCGGCTCGGTGCTGCCCTTCGTGTTCCGCCGTTACCTCGACTACGGCGTGTTCGAGGCGCTGCGCACGCTGCACCGACAGATCCGCGAGCACGCGTCCAAGCGCGCCGCCGGCAACCCGGGCCGGGCCAACGACGTGAAGCTCTCGCGCGGCGGCATCCGCGAGGTGGAGTTCACCGTGCAGTTGCTGCAGGTGGTGCGCGGTGGCCAGTTCCCCGAGCTGCGCACCCGGCCCACGCTGGACGCGCTGCCCCGCCTGAGCCGCGCCGGCCTCATGCCGCAGGCCTCGGCCGACGCGCTGGACGAGGCCTACCGCTTTCTGCGCCGGGTCGAGCACCGCATCCAGTACCTGGACGACCAGCAAACCCATGTGATGCCCACGCGCGACGACGACCTCGCCTGGCTCGCCGCCACCATGGGTTGCGCCAATGTGTGCGAGTTCCTGCATGCGCTCGATGCCCACCGCGAGCTGGTGGCTCAAGAATTCGACACGCTGCTGGGCGGCCCCACCAACGGGGGCTGCAACGGCAAGGGTTGCAACGGCAAGAACGGCGTCACGCCGCGCAACTCGGTGGACGACCTGCAGAGCGTGCTCGCCCAGTTGCCGGTGGCGTTTGCCGCCAAGGTGGCGCAGTGGTGCGAACACCCGCGCGTGCTGGCTCTCAAGGAAGACAGCCGCATGCGACTGGTGCGGCTGGTGCAGCGCACCGGCGCATGGCTCGAAGAAGGTCGGGTGAGCGAAGAGGCCGCGCTGCGCATGGCCGACTGGATCGAGCCGCTGCTGCGCCGCGACAGCTACCTGGCCCTGCTGCAGGAGCGGCCCTCGGTGCACGAGCGCCTGCTGCGCCTGCTGGGTGCGGCCAAGTGGCCCGCGCGCTACCTGCTGCAACACCCTGGCGTGATCGACGAGCTGGCCAGCCAGCAATTGCTCACCGACCGTTTCGATGCGGCCCAGTTCGAGGCCGAGCTCGAATCGCGCCGCGCCGCGCTGCACTCCACCGGCGAAGACGACGACGAAGCACTGCTCAACCTGCTGCGTCGCGCCCACCACGCCGAGGTGTTCCGCACGCTCGCGCGGGACCTGGAAAAGGTGCTCACGGTCGAGCAGGTGGCCGACGACCTCTCGGCCCTGGCCGATTCGGTGCTGCGCCTGACCGCGCGCTGGTGCTGGGCGCGACTGAAGAACCGCCACCGCGACGAGCCCGCCTTCGCCATCATTGGCTACGGCAAGCTCGGGGGCAAGGAGCTGGGCTACGGCAGCGACCTGGACATCGTGTTCGTCTACGAGGACGAGCACGAGAACGCCGGCGAGATCTACGCCGCCTTCGTGCGCAAGATGATCAACTGGCTCACGGTGAAAACCGGTGAGGGCGACCTGTTCGAGATCGACACCGCGCTGCGGCCCAACGGCAACTCGGGCCTGCTGGTCACCAGCTTTCAGGCCTACACCAACTACCAGCAGCAGCGCGGCAGCAACACCGCCTGGACCTGGGAACACCAGGCCATGACGCGAGCGCGTTTCGTGCTCGGCGGCGTGTCGCTGGCCGGGCGCTTCGATGCGGTGCGCGAAGACGTGATCACCGCGCTGCGCGACGGCGATTCGCTGGCGCGCGAGATCGTGGCCATGCGCGAGAAGGTGCGCCAGGCGCATCCGGTGCGCGGCACCCGTTTCGATGTGAAGCACAGCCCCGGTGGCATGGTGGACGTGGAGTTTGCCGTGCAGTACCTGGTGCTGCTGCACTCTCGCACCCACCCCGAGCTGCGCTTCAACACCGGCAACATCAACCTGCTGCGCCGCGCCGAGGCCACCGGTCTGCTCACGCCCGGCATGGGCGAAGCTGCGGCCAAGGCTTACCGAGAGCTGCGCCATATCCAGCACCGCGCGCGGCTGGACGAAGCCCCCACGCAGGTGGATGCGGCGCTGGTGGCCGAGTCCGCTGCCGCCGTGCGCGCGCTGTGGCACCACGTGCTGGGCCCGGTTACGAACGCCTGACCAGCCCGCCGGGGCCCAGCAAAAAGCCCGCCTTGAAGGCGGGCTTTTTGCTGGAGCGCAGTGCCCTCAGACGGGTGCAACGACAGCGGCCGGCGTCAGCGACTTGCGAAAGCGGTTGAGCTCCTGCACCGTCTTGAAGCTCTGCTCCATGAGCAGGCTCATGTTGTGCAGGATGCGATCCACCACGCGGTTCTCCCACACGGCATCAAAGTTGATCTGCTTGTCCAGCCAGTGCTCCAGCCACTCCGGGTTGGGCAGGCGGCTCTGGATCGTGTCGTTGGGGAACAAATCTTTGTTCACGTGCAGGTTGGTCGGGTGCAGCGCCTGTGCGGTGCGGCGGGCACTGGCCATCAACACACCCACCTTGGCGAACGCCACGCGCGCCTCGTCGCCGAACTTGCCGATGGCGCGCTTCATGTAACGCAGGTAAGCGCCGCCGTGGCGGGCCTCGTCCTGGCTGAGCGTGGCGTAGATCTTCTTGATGACGGGCTCCGAATGCCATTCGCTGGCGCGGCGGTACCAGTGGTTGAGGCGGATCTCACCGCAGAAATGCAGCATGAGCGTTTCCAGCGGGGGGGCCGGGTCGAACTCGAAGCGGATGTCGTGCAGCTCTTTTTCGGTGGGCACCAGTTCGGGCCGGAAGCGGCGCAGGTACTCCATGAGCACCAGCGAGTGTTTCTGTTCTTCGAAGAACCAGATCGACATGAAGGCCGAGAAGTCGGAATCGTCGCGGTTGTCGCGCAGGAACATCTCGGTGGCCGGCAGCGCCGCCCATTCCGTGATCGCGTTCATCTTGATCGTCTGCGCCTGTTCGTCGGTCAGCGCGCTGGCGTCGAACTGGTCCCAGGGGATGTCCTTGTCCATGTCCCAGCGCACGGATTCGAGTTGTTTGAAGAGTTCGGGGTAGAGCATGGTGGCCTTTCGGTACGGCCGCATTCTATGCGGCAGGGGTGCAACTCCGCTTACAGATCGCTGAGTCGGGCAAGGGTTGAAACGGCCTGATCGCGGATCGCCTGCCTCTCGGTGGCGTCCATGCGCTGCAGGTTTTTTACCATCAGTGCGGTTCGAGGATTCGCTGCGAGTTCGGTCTCGTGGCGGTCAAGAAAGTTCCAGTAGAGCGTCGTCACGGGACAAGCCTGTGGGCCGACGCGCAGCGCGGGCTGGTAGCGGCACGCCTTGCAATGATCGCTCATGCGGTCGATGTACTGCCCGCTGGCCACATACGGCTTGCTGGTGAAGCGCCCGCCATTGGCAAACAGCGCCATGCCGGCCACGTTGGGCAGTTCGACCCACTCGATCGCGTCCACGTAGACCGCGAGGTACCAGTCGGCCACCTGTTGCGGGTTCACTTCGGCAAGCAGGGCGAACTGCCCCGTGAGCATGAGGCGCTGGATGTGGTGCGCATAGCCGTGTTCGAGTGTCTGGCCCACAGCATCCTTCATGCAGGCCATGTGGGTCTGTGCGTTCCAATACCAAGCCGGCAGATCGCGGCGGTGACCGAAGTGGTTGGCGGTCTTCATGCCCGGCATGTCCAGCCAGTACACGCCCCGGATGAACTCGCGCCACCCCAGCACCTGGCGGATGAAGCCCTCCACGCTGGCCAGCGGCAGGCCGCGATCGCGGTGGGCCGACTCGGCCGCGGCCACCACCTCGCGCGGGTCGATCAGGTGCAGGTTGAGCGCCACCGACAGCAACGAGTGCCAGCCGAACGGGGTCCTGGTCCACATCGCGTCCTGGTAGGTGCCAAACATCTCCAGCCGCTCAGCCACAAAATGACGCAACGCTTCGCGCGCCTGCTCGGGCGTGACGGGCCAGGCAAAGCTCTTGAGCTCACCCGGGTGGTCGGCAAAGCGTGTCTGCACGAGGTCGATCACCTCGCGCGTGAGGGCATCGGGCTCGAAGCGCGCGGGTGGCGTGATCAGCCCGGGGCCCTGCTTGGGGTAGCTCTTGCGGTTGTCGGCGTCGAAGTTCCACTGGCCGCCCACGGGTTGCCCACCCTCCATGAGCACGCCATGCTCGCGGCGCATCTCGCGGTAGAAGTGCTCCATGCGCCATTCCTGGCGGCCGTTGGCCCAGCGCGCGAAGCGCTGGCGGCTGCAAAAGAAATGGGTGTCGTCGAACCAGCGCAACGGCACCTGCGCGGCCTTGGCCGTGGCTTCGATGTCCTGCTGCAGCCGCCATTCGCCGCTCTCGCACACCCACAGCGCCTGCGGTTTGAGTTCGGCCAGCACGCGTTGCAGGCGCGCGGGCAAGCTGGCGCAGTCGGGGCGGTCCAGCTCGGCGTCGTCCAGAGACACATATCGAAGCGGCAAACCCTTGCGCTGCAGGGTCTGCTGGAAATGGCGCATGGCCGACAGAAACAGCGCAATGCGCGCCTTGTGGCTCCACACATGGCTGGCCTCACCGGGCGCTTCAATCATGAGCACCGCGTCCTGCGCGGGGTCGAAGGCCGCCAGCGCCGGGTTCCGCAGCCAGAGCTGGTCACCCAGCACCAGCACCAGCCGGCGCAGGGGGCTGGGCAGCGGGAGTGGCGCGCTCATGCGGCAGCCGCGTGGGCGGCAAGCGCCCGCCAGCGGCTCACACCTTGCTGGATGTCTTGCAGCCGCTCCATGGGAAAGTACACGGGGCCTGCGCCGGCGGGCCGGCCACGCTGTGGTTTGTAGAGGGCCGGGCACTGCCCTCCCGCCCAGATTTCCACCTGCGGCGGCAAACGCTCGCGCAGCTGATCAAGCGCGGCGCGCACCTCGCGCGGGTTCTGCGACGCGGTGAAGCCCAGTGCCACGATGTCCGCGCCGCTCCGGCTGACGGCGGTCACGATGTCGGGCAGCGGCGTCTGCACGCCCAGCGGGATCGTGTGGCAACCCTCCTGCACCATGAAACATTCGGCCATGAGCAAGCCCAGACCGTGCGCCTCGCCGGGCAGCGTGGTGAGCAGGATGCGTGGCGGCAGCGGTGCGCGGGCCTGCGCCAGCTGGGCCAGCGCCTGGCGCATCACCGACTGCACGATCTCGGTGTAGAGATGCTCCTCATACACCGCCAGCCGGCCTTCAAGCCACGCCTGGCCCACCAGCACGTTCATGGGCGCCACGCACTCGGTGATCAGGCGCGCCAGCCCGCGCTCCATCTGCACCTGGGCCAGGGCCTGGCGCAGGCCGTGTGCGTCCTGGCTGCGCAGCACCTGCATCCAGCGCTCCAGGGCCTCGTCGCAGGCAGCGGGTGCCGCGGGGACACCCGAACGGCTGCCCGCGGATTGAATCCGCTCGGCCCGCAACTGCGTATCCAGTCCAACGAGTTCTTCCAGCGACAGCGCCACCACCCGCCCGGGCCGGTGCCCGGCATCGATGAGCCGGCGGATGTGGCGAAGGCGGATCAGTTGGTCGTTGTCGTATTGGCGTTCGCCGAGGGCATCACGCGCCGGCAGGGGAAAACCATAGCGCCGCTCCCACACCCGCAGGGTGTCCTTGGACAGACCGGTATCGCGTTCGACGTCCGCGATCCCGTGCCAGCCAGGGGTTTCGGAGCTTGATGTTGTCATGGACAAATGATCCAGTTGTTCGCCAGATTATGGAGTTGTTGGGATGAATTCTTCGCTTGTCCATGGCAATGACCGGTGCATCGTTCGACAACAAAAGCCCTCCACGGCCCAAGGCCATTGAACGATTTCTATCGGCCAAATTGTGACCATACAGTCACAATAAAACCATTCAGTCTAATTTAATCAATCCCACCGCCATGTCCGCCCCAGCTTCCGACTCGAAAAGCCCACAGAAAAGAACCGCCCGGAACTTTTCAGGCCCCGCTTTTCTCTCAGTTTCGAAGCCGGTCCACGGACTGACCACCGAATTCCGTTTTGCACTGCGAAGCCTGCCGGGTCCCCGCGATCCGGCTGAAATCCCGAGGCGCTTCTCCTCCTCCTCCCTCCCTCCCTTGTTCGTTTCGGGGCGCTTCGCAGGCTTTTGTATCCCCACCAGCGCCGCTGGCGTGCGCTGAGGTCCGATGATGTACACGGACCACCACAGCGCCCCTGCCGGCCACACACCCGCCAGCCCCCGCCCGCCACACCCACCCCGCGTGGCCATCGTCGGCTCCGGCATCTCCGGGCTGGCAGCGGCACACACCCTGCGCGGGCTGGCCGACATCACGCTCTTTGAAGCGGGCGACTATTTCGGCGGACACACCCACACGGTCGACATGACCCTGCCCAATGTGCATGGCGTGACCACCACATTCGGCGTGGACACCGGCTTTCTGGTGCTCAACGAGCGCACTTACCCCAACCTGCTGGCGCTGTTCGCGCAGCTGGGCGTGCCCATTGCCAAGTCCGACATGTCGTTTTCGGTGCAGGCGCCGGGTGCTGCACCGGGTGGTGGTCCGCTGGAGTGGAGTGGCTGCAGCCTCTCCACGGTGTTTGCCCAGCGCCGCAACCTGCTCAATCCGCGCTTCCTGCGCATGCTGGCCGACATCGTGCGCTTCAACCGCATCACGACCCGGCTGGCCGAGCAGGGCGCAGACCTGCGCGACAACAGCCCGCTGCTGCAACCGCTGGGCGACTTCCTGCGCGCGCAAGGTTTCTCAAACGAATTTCGCGACTGGTACTTCCTGCCCATGATGGGCTGCATCTGGAGCTGCCCGACCGACCAGATGCTGGCCTTCCCTGTGGCCACCATGGTGCGCTTCTGCCACAACCACGGTCTCATCCAGGTGACCAACCGCCCGCAGTGGTACACGGTGGAGGGCGGCGCGCGGCAGTACGTGCAGAAGATCACCGCCAACATCGCCGACAAGCGCTTGAGCACGCCGGTGCAGCAGGTGCTGCGTGACGGCCGAGGCGTGCGCGTGGTCACCGAAGGGCACGTCGAGCGGTTCGACGCCATCGTGCTGGCCTGTCACAGCGATCAGGCCTTGCGTCTGCTCGGCGGTGAAGCGTCGGCCAACGAACGTGAAGTGCTGGGCGCCATCCGTTACCAGCCCAACCGCGCTGTGCTGCACACCGACCGCTCGGTGCTGCCGAAGAGCGAGCGCGCCTGGGCCGCCTGGAACTACGAGCGCTCGGCGAGCACCAGCGTGGAGTCCGCGCAGGTCTGCCTGCACTACCTGCTCAACCGCCTGCAGCCGTTGCCGGTGATGCAGCCGGTGGTGGTCTCGCTCAACCCGCAGCGCGAGATCGCAGCGAGGCACGTGGTGGGCGAGTACGCCTACGACCATCCGGTGTTCGACCTGGCCGCCATCCGCGCGCAGGCCCGCGTGCCGGCCCTGCAAGGGCAGCTCAACACCTACTTCGCGGGCGCCTGGACCGGCTATGGTTTCCACGAGGACGGCCTGAAGTCGGGCCTGCACGCCGCGCGCGCCCTGATCGATGCGCATCGGTTGGCGCCCACGGCCCAATGCACGGCTGCACTGCCTGGGGTGTTCGCTTGAACGCGGTCGCGCAGATCGGTTTTGGTCAGGTGCGCCACACGCGCCACCGTCCGCAGCGCAATGCGTTTGCCTACGCCACCTATTTCCTGATGCTGCCCATGCGCAGTCTGCGCAGCCAGGGCCCCGGCGCGTTGGCGCGCAACCGAAGCGCAGCGCTCAGTTTTCACGACGCCGATCATGGCGACGGCCGCACCGACAGTCTGCAGTGGCTCGACGAGGTGTTGCACCAACACGGCATCGACGACGCACACGGCGAGGTCTGGCTGCACACCTACCCGCGCGTGTTCGGCTACACCTTCAAACCGGTGAGCTTCTGGTACTGCCACCGGGCTGACGGCACGTTGCGCGCCGTGCTGGCCGAGGTGAACAACACCTTTGGCGAGCGCCACTGTTACCTGCTCGATGCGCCGCGCTACGGCCAGCCCTGTGAAGCCACCAAGGTGTTCCACGTTTCGCCGTTCTGCCCGGTGCGCGGGCGCTACCGATTCGTCTTCATGCGCAGCGATCACCCGCGCCAGCGCACCGTGGCACGCATCGACTACTTCGACGATGTCAGCGACGACGCCAGCGAACAGCCCCTGCTCAACACCAGCGTGAGCGGTGAGTTGCGGCCGCTGGATGCGCGAAGCCTTCGCCGCGCCCTGTGGTCGTACCCCGCCATGACATTCGGCGTCATGGCCCGCATCCACTGGCAGGCCGCGCGCCTGTGGATCAAACGCGCGCCCTTTTTCCGCCAACCGCCCGCCCCGGGCGAATTCGTCAGCGCCGCTCCCTTGCCCGCGACTCCCGTGAACGCCGAACACAGCCACCCATGAACAGCTCCACCGCTTCCACCAGCCCCGCCGGTTTTTCGCTGCCGCGCAACGCACCGGCCGCCGCGCGCACCACGCTGCAACTGCTGCAACGGCTGGTGCACGGCAGCCTCACGCTGCAGTTGCCCGACGGCTCGGTGCAACGCTTCGGCCAGGTCGACGGCCCGCACGCGAGCATGAAGCTCAACAACTGGAACGTGTGCTCAGCCGCGCTGAAGTCGGGCGACATCGGTTTTGCCGAAACCTACATTGCCGGCGACTGGACGACATCGAACCTGCCCGCGCTGCTCTCGTTGCTGGTGGCCAACCGCCGCGAGGTGGAGGATGTGATCTACGGCTCGTGGCTGGGTCGCTTCGCCTACCGCATCAAGCACCTGCTCAACCGCAACAGCAAGACCAACAGCCGCAAGAACATCCACGCCCACTACGACCTGGGCAACGCGTTCTACCGTCTGTGGCTCGACGACACGATGAACTACTCGTCGGCCTGGTTCGAGAGCCCCGAGCAGACGATGGAGTCCGCGCAGCATGCCAAGGTGCGCCGCGCACTGCGCATGACCGATGTGAAGCCCGGCGACCGCGTGCTGGAAATCGGCTGCGGCTGGGGTGCGCTGGCCGAGAAGGCCACCACCGAGTTCGACGCCCACATCACCGGCGTGACGCTGTCCACCGAGCAGCTCGAGTTTGCCCACGAGCGCATGCGGCGCATCGGCCGTGAAGACCGGGCCGATTTGCGGCTGCAGGATTACCGCGACATCAACGACGCGCCGTTCGACGCGATCTGCTCGATCGAAATGGTGGAGGCCGTGGGCCGTGAGTACTGGCCCACCTACTTCCAGACCGTCGCGCGCCTGCTCAAGCCGGGTGGCAAGGCTTGCGTGCAGAGCATCGTGATCGACGACGCGCACTTCGAGCGTTACATCAAGGGCACCGACTTCATCCAGCAGTACGTGTTCCCCGGCGGCTGCCTGCCGTGCCCGAGCGAGTTCCGCGCGCAGGCGGCCAAGGCCGGCTTGGAGGTGGTGGACGAATTCGCTTTCGGGCTGGACTACGCACGCACGCTGGCCATCTGGCGCGAACGTTTTCTGCACGAGCAGGAACGCGTGCTGCAGCTCGGCTTCGACCAGCGCTTCCTGCGCATCTGGGAGTTTTACCTGGCGTACTGCGAAGCCGCGTTCGAGCAGGGCAACACCGACGTGGTCCAGTACATCTTGCGCAAGCCCACCTGAGACCGACGCCGTGAAACGCCCTGTCCTGTGCACCCTCCCTGCGGTTTTCGCACTGGCATTCTCCAGTTGGGTGTGGTTGCCAGCGCGCGCACAAACAACACCGCCCGAACCCACGCTGAGTGCGGCCTTGCAGGACAAGACGTCGGTGGGCAAGGCACGCCTGCGCTACTGGGGCTTCGACGTGTACGACGCGAGCCTCTGGGCGCTGCCGGGTTTTGACGCCCGCCAGTTCGAGAACCAGCGCTTCGGCCTGGAGCTGGCCTACCTGCGCGACTTCAAAGGGGCCGACATTGCCGAGCGCTCGATCGACGAGATGCAAGGCCTGGCCCCCATCGAGCCAGCCCAGGCCACGCGCTGGACGCAGGCCATGAGCAGCCTGTTTCCCGACGTGAAGCGCGGGGACCGCATCACCGGTGTGCACGTGCCCGGCAGCGGCGCGCGCTTCTACTTGAACGGCAAACTGCTCGGTGAGGTGGCGGACGACGCCTTCTCGCGGCTTTTCTTCGGCATCTGGCTCTCGCCCAAGACCTCGCAGCCGCGCATGCGAGAGACGCTGATCCAGGGCACGGGCGGAACACCTCGATGAGTCTTGCTTCAGCCTCGTCCCAGGAACCGGCAGCGCGCTTCATGGGCGCCGGCGCCTGGCGCCGAGGCCTGGGCTACGGCCTGCTCGGCCTGCCGCTGGCGTTCGTGGCGCTGCCGCTCTATGTGATCCTGCCCAACCACTACGCCCGCGAGTTCGGGGCACCGCTGGCGCTGCTCGGGCTGGTGCTGCTGGCTGCCAGGCTGGTGGACGCGGTGCTCGACCCCATCATCGGCCGCTGGTGCGACCGCCTGTTCGCGCGCTCGATTGGCGCCGTGCTCGGCGCATCGGCCGCGTCTGCCGTGGTGCTCGCACTCGGCCTGTGGGGCTTGCTGTTTCCGCCCACCGCCGTGATCGCCGCCGGTACCTCCGTGCTGCTGGCCTGGGCCGGACTGTTGATGGCCATCACCTACACCGCCTACAGCGTGGTGGCGGTGGCGCACCAGTCGTGGGGCGCGCGCCTGGGTGGCAACGAGGCGCAGCGAAGCCGCGTGGTTGCCTGGCGCGAGGGCTTGTCGCTGCTGGGCGTGTTGATTGCCGCCGTGCTGCCGGCCACGCTGGGCCTGGGCGCGACCGTGTCCACCTTCGCCGTGCTGCTCACACTCGGCTGGTGGACCTGGAGTCGGTCGGCCACACCCATTGCCCTCAAGGCCACGGGGCCGACCCAGCACCTCGGGGCCTCGCCCCTGCGCCAGCCCGCCTTCCTCCGGCTGCTCGCGGTGTTCGTGATCAACGGCACCGCCAGCGCCGTGCCCGCCACGCTGGTGCTGTTCTTCGTGCAGGACCGCCTGCAGGCATCCGCCTCGGTGGAACCCGCTTTCCTCGCCACCTACTTTCTGTGCGCGGCGCTGTCCATCCCGCTGTGGGTGCGGCTGGTGGGCCGCATCGGGCTGGCGCGCACCTGGCTGGTCGGCATGGGACTGGCCGTGGCGGTGTTCATCTGGGCCGCCACCCTGGGCGCGGGCGACGTGGTGCCCTTTCTCATCGTGTGCGCGCTCTCGGGTATCGCCCTGGGCACCGACCTCACGCTGCCCGGCGCCATGCTCGCGGGCCTCATCGGCCAGTTGGGCGAACGTGGTCAACGCGAAGGTGCTTACTTCGGCTGGTGGAGCTTTGCCACCAAGCTCAACCTGGCCCTGGCCGCAGGTCTCGCCTTGCCCCTGCTCGCGCTGTTCGGCTACGAGCCCGGCGCGCGCGACTCGGGCGCTCTCCAGACATTGACCATTGCCTATTGCCTGCTGCCTTGCGCGCTCAAGCTGCTGGCGGGCGGCGCGCTCTATGCGCTCGTGATCCGGCCCGAACGCGCCGGCCTCGTGCCGCAGACCTCCCTTCCTTCCTGAGACCACCCCATGCAAAGACGATTGCTGCTCGCCGCCGGCATCACCTCCGCCGCTGCTCTCGCGGGCTGTGCCGGCCCTCAGGTTGGCCAATACGCCAGCGAAAAACCGCTGTTCGACCTGCGCACCTATTTCAACGGCACGCTCGACGCTTACGGCGTGTTCACCGACCGCTCCGGCGCGGTGGTCAAGCGCTTCACCGTGGTGATGGTGTGCACCTGGGACGGTGACGACGGCGTGCTGGACGAGACCTTCAACTACAGCGACGGCACCAGCGGCAAACGCATCTGGCGCATGAAACACCTGGGCAACGGCCAATTCAGCGGGCGGGCCGACGACGTGGTGGGCGAGGCGCGCGGCGAACAGAAGGGCAATGCGTTCCGCTGGGCCTACACGCTGTTGCTGCCGGTGGATGGCAAGACCTATGAAGTGCAGTTCGACGACTGGATGTATCTGATGGATTCGCGCGTGATGCTCAACAAGGCCGAGATGAGCAAGTTCGGCGTGCGCCTGGGCGAGGTCACGCTGTCGTTCGTGAAACGCGCGCCATGAGCGCAGCGCCGGGCCGCCCCAAGCCAGCTCGCACCGCAGTGCGCAGCACGAAGGTTGACCAATGAGCACGTCGGGCGGCTTCTCGCTCTTCAAGCCCATGAACCCGCCCATCACCGACTGGCGCGGCCTGCGCGTGTGGCTGGTGGGTGCCTCCAGCGGCATCGGCGAAGCGACCGCATCGGCCCTGCATGCGCGCGGCGCGCAGGTGCTGGTGTCGGCGCGCAGCCAGGTGGCTTTGGGCCGTTTTGTGCAGAACCATCCACCGCAACACGGCGTGAGCGCGCAAGCCTGGCCTCTGGACGTGACCGACGCCGCTGCGGTGTCGGCCACGGCCCGCGAAATCCTGGCGCAAGGGCCGCTGGATCTGGTGGTGTACTGCGCCGGCCACTACCGCGAGATGCGCGTCACCGAGATGGACATGGCCGACCTCAAGCGGCACATGGACATCAACTACCTGGGTGCGCTGCACGTGATCGACGCCATCGTGCCGGCCATGGGCGCGCGGGGCCGCGGCCACATCAGCCTCATCAGCAGCGTCGCGGGTTTCCGCGGCCTGCCCAAGAGCCTGGCCTATGGCCCGACCAAGGCCGCGCTGACCAACCTGGCCGAGAACCTCTACCTGGATCTGGCGCCCCTGGGCGTGGGCGTAAGCGTGGTGCACCCGGGCTTCGTGCAGACGCCCCTGACCGCGCAGAACGACTTCACCATGCCCGCGCTGATCACACCGCCGCAAGCCGCGCTGGCCATGGTCAATGACTGGGGCCGGGGCGTGTTTGAAGTGCACTACCCCAAACGCTTCACACGCTGGATGAAGCTCCTGCGTCTGCTGCCCTACCGCGCCTACTTCCCCGCAGTGCGCCGGGCCACCGGCCTGTGAGCACCGACGGCGTGCTCAGGCTGGCTTCGTATCGATGAAGCTCGGGCGTTGATTCAGCTTCTCGGCCAGACGCGCCAGGTTCGGGTAGGGCGTCCGCCAGTCGATCACGGGGAAGCGGAAATCCAGGTAACCCAGCGCGCAGCCCACGGCCACGTCGGACAGGCTCAAGTGGATGCCTGAGCAGAATGGCTTCTCCCCCAAGCCCTGGCTCATGCTTTTCAGGCTCGCGTCAATCTTGGCCATCTGACGGTCGATCCAGGCGCTGCAGCGCTCCTGGTCGGTGCGCCCGGCCCAGTTGGATTCGAGGCGGGCGAGGATGGCGGCATCGAGCACACCGTCGGCCAGCGCTTCCCAGGTTTTCACCTCGGCGCGTTCGCGGCCCTGGGTCGGGATGAGCTTGCCCACCGGTGAAAGCGTGTCGAGGTACTCGACGATCACGCGCGAGTCGAACACCGCCTCGCCACCTTCCATGACCAGGCAGGGCACCTTGCCCAGCGGGTTGGAGGTGCCGATCTGCGTGTCGGCCGACCACACGTCTTCCTGGACGAAGTTGTAGTCCAGCTTTTTCTCGGCCATGACGACGCGCACTTTGCGCACGTAAGGGCTGGTGATGGCGCCGATGAGTTTCATGGAGGACTGATGGGTGAAGACGGTTGCCCGTGGGAACGCGATTTTAGCCAGCCCAGCCCCCGGTCCACCTGACAAGGTCCATCGAAAGCCCTCGGCTCCTACAATCGCCGGATGCGCCCGACCACCCCCTCTCCATCCGCCTCCACCCCCTCGGCGGCTGCCGCCTCTGCGGCCCTGTCACCCATTTCCGCCCTGTCTCCACTGGACGGTCGCTACGCCGGCCGCCTGGGCCACTTGCGCCCGTTCATGAGCGAACTGGGCTACATGCA
Organism: Hydrogenophaga sp.; assembly: GCF_018780385.1. Taxonomy (GTDB): domain Bacteria; phylum Pseudomonadota; class Gammaproteobacteria; order Burkholderiales; family Burkholderiaceae_C; genus Hydrogenophaga. The sequence continues at coordinate 116,375 of NZ_JADMJO010000013.1, forward strand.
CCGCCGTGTCCAGGTGGAAATTGCCTGGTTCATCGCACTGTCCGACGCCGGCCTGGCCGAATTCAAGCCGCTCTCGCCCGGCGCGCGCACCTACCTCATGGGTCTGGCGAAGAACTTCAGCGAGGCCGATGGCCAGGCCATCAAGGACATCGAGAAGGTCACCAACCACGACGTCAAGGCGGTGGAGTACTGGATCAAGTCCAAGTTCGAGGCGCGGCCCGAGCTGGAGAAGGCTGCCGAATTCGTGCATTTCGCCTGCACCAGCGAAGACATCAACAACACCAGCCACGCGCTGCAGCTCAAGGGCGGACGCGACGCCGTGCTGTTGCCCGCGCTGGACGCGGTGATCACCAAGCTGCGCGAGATGGCCCACGCCTTTGCCGCCGTGCCCATGCTCAGCCGCACCCACGGCCAGACCGCCAGCCCCACCACGGTGGGCAAGGAAATCGCCAACGTCGTGGTGCGACTGGCCGCCGCGCGCGACAAGATCGTCGGCGTGAAGCTGCTGGGCAAGATGAACGGCGCGGTGGGCAACTACAACGCCCACCTGAGCGCCTGGCCCGACTTCGACTGGGAAGCTTTCAGCCGCAACGTGATCGAGCAGCCGGAACCGCTCGGCCTGGGTCTGACCTTCCAGCCCTACAGCATCCAGATCGAGCCGCACGACTACATGGCCGAACTGTTCGACGCCATCGCGCGCACCAACACCATCCTGATCGACCTCTCGCGCGACATCTGGGGCTATGTGAGCCTGGGCTATTTCAAGCAACGTTTGAAGGCTGGCGAGATCGGCTCGTCGACGATGCCGCACAAGGTCAACCCGATCGACTTCGAGAACGCCGAAGGCAACCTGGGCCTGGCCAACGCGCTGCTGCGCCACCTGTCCGAGAAGCTGCCGATCAGCCGCTGGCAGCGCGACCTGACCGACTCCACCGTGCTGCGCAACATGGGCGTGGCGCTGGGCTACGCGGTGCTGGCCTACCACTCGATGGGTGTGGGCCTGGGCAAGCTGGAGCTCAACGAAGAAGCGCTGGCCGACGACCTCGACCATGCCTGGGAAGTGCTGGCCGAGCCGATCCAGACCGTCATGCGCCGCTACGGCGTGTCAGGCGCTTACGAAAAGCTCAAGGAAGTCACGCGCGGCAAGACCGTGACGGCCGAGGCGCTTCACGGGCTGATCCGCAGCCTGGAGATTCCGGAGTCGGAAAAAGAGCGGTTGCTGGCGATGACACCGGGCAGCTACACCGGCAAGGCGGCAGAACTCGCCAGAAGAGTTTGAGAAAAGGACCCCCACGCTTCGCCGCTGCGCGGGTCGCTGCCCCCCAAGGGGGCTGAGCCTGCCTTGGGGCGGCCCGGCGGCAGTCTCGGTGCCTCCCTCAGCGCGCCCGCTCCGAATAGCGGTTGAACCGCCAGGCGTCGTCCTCGATGGTGATGCGCCGCCAGCTGGCGCGCTTCTCGCCGGGCGTCATCTCCGTCCAGCGCTGCACTTCATCAAAGGTGCGGCCGCAGCCCTTGCACACCTCGTCGCCCTGGCTGGTGGAGCAGATGGCGATGCACGGCGTGTCGGGCGTGGTGTCGTACCAGGCCATCCAGGCCTCACGTGCGGCAGCCGGCAAGGTCGCCTCGTCGGCCTCGGTTTCGCGGAAAAACACCATCAGCGCATACACCTCGGCCAAAGCGCGCGTGGGCTTGGCCAGCGAGATGCCATCAGGCGAGGGTGAGCGCTCACGCCAGTAATTGATGGCGGCTTCGATGTCGGTGATGTGGATGCCGGCCATGGGTGGTCTCTTGAGGGAGGCCGATCATAGCCAGATTGGCTGTTCCACCAGCGGTGCGCAGGCGATCACGCACAGGGCGCTGTGGTAAGTGCGTATCGTGGCAAACCGGTGCAGGCCGGTACAATCGCGGGCTTCGAAGGGGAGTAGCTCTCCGTTCCAGCGCAACATGGCCTCGTGCCCCGACCGCTGGACATTCGGTTTGTCGTCAATACGAAGCCCCGGCTTCCGGCAACCCGGGCCTGGTGACCCAGTCACCCGGTCGAGCAAGACCTTTGATGGACTCCCTCCGGGTCGATCAAGGCGCAGTCCTCCCCCTTCGCAAGCGCAGCAGCGCACGCAGGCGAGAAAGACAGGCACCAGTCGATCACGAGATGTCTCACGCCTTGCTCTTTTGAACATACGACAACGAGGAATTTATGGATTTCCTGACTTCGCCTGCGTTCTGGGTCGCCCTCGGGCAGATCATCATGATCGACATTCTGCTGGGCGGTGACAACGCGGTCGTGATCGCGCTGGCCTGCCGCAAACTGCCTCCCGCGCAACGCACCAAGGGCATCATCTGGGGCACCGCCGGCGCCATCGTCCTGCGCGTCATCCTGATCTTCTTCGCGATGACGCTGCTGGCCCTGCCGTGGCTCAAGTTCATTGGCGCGCTGCTGCTCGTCTGGATCGGTATCAAGCTGATTGCCCCTGACGAGGACGGCCATGGCGATGTGGCCACCAGCGACAAACTGCTGGCCGCCATCAAGACCATCATCGTGGCCGACCTGGTGATGAGCGTGGACAACGTCATCGCCATCGCGGGTGCCGCGCAAAACGCGGGCGAACACCAAATGCTGCTGGTGGTGCTCGGCCTGCTGATCTCCATCCCGATCATCGTCTGGGGCAGCCAGCTGGTCATCAAGCTCATGGCGCGCTTCCCGTTCATCATCACGGCCGGCGGCATGCTGCTGGGCTGGATTGCCGGCGGCATGCTGGTGTCCGACCCTGTCCTGGCCAACCCGGACAAGTGGCAGTGGATGCTCAAACTTCCGCAGAACGACATCGTGAAGTACGGCGCGTCGGTCGCCGGCGCCCTGTTGGTGCTGGTCATCGGCAAGATGGTGGCGGCGCGTCAGGTCAAGACCGCAGAAGCTCACTGAAAGAGCCCATCAAGGGGCGACACCCTGCGGCCTGGCAGAGCCAGTTCCGCAGGGTCCCGGGCTGACATGGGTTCGTGCACTGCGGCGCTGCTATGCTGCCGCCATGAAACTCATCGTCAAATGGCTGCTCGCAGCCTGCGCCCTGCTGCTGGTGGCCTACCTCTACCCGGGCGTGCAGATCCAGAGCTTCACGGCCGCGCTCATTGCCGCGGCTGTGATCGGTTTGTTCAACGTGGTGTTGCGCCCGGTGCTCGTGATCCTCACGCTGCCGGTGACCGTGATCACCTTGGGCCTATTCCTGTTCGTGATCAACGCCCTGCTGTTCTGGGCCGCTGCCAGCCTCATGAACGGTTTTGGCGTCAACGGCTTCTGGGCCGCGATGCTGGGCTCGCTGATTTATTCCGCGCTCATGCTGGTGGTCGACACAGCAGTCAAATCGATGTTCTAAGCCCCCCACGCTCCGCCGCTGCGCGGGTCGCTGCCCCCCAAGGGGGCTGGCCCCGCCTTGGGGGCGGCCCGGCGGCGGGTCCGGCGCGCCCCAGTCGGCGCTCAGCGCTTGCTGGCCTCTTCCTCGAGCACGCTCTCGCGCAGCAGCGCTTCCACCTCGCGCCGCCGGCTGTCCACGATCGCCAGTTCCATCGAGTCGACGCTTCGCTGGGCCACGGGCAGGGATTGCGCCGCGCGGAAGCGATCGGCCGCGCCAGCGTAGTCGAGCTGGGCTGCACGGGCCTCGGCCTCAGCCCGCACCGCGCGCAACGACTGCCCCTGGGCCTGATAAGCCCGCGCCAAAGTCTGCCAGGCCAGCGCGTCGCGCGGCTGCAGCACCACCCAGCTTTGCAAACGGCTCACCGCCCGCTGCGGCTCCCCCGATGCAATCGCGGCCTGTGCGCCGAGCATGACGCCGGCGCGCGAACCGCTGCCCAGAGACCGGTCCCGCAACTCGGCCAACAAAGCGGTCTGCGCCGGTGTCGCCGGCGTCGTGGCCGGCGACAGCAGCAACTCCAGCATCAAGGCATCGGCCACAAACCGGGCGTCGGGCGCCGCCGTATCGCGCAGCTTCTGCGCCAGCTCCAGAGCGCGGTCTCGCTGACCCAACCGCAAAGCCGCCAGGGCGGCGGCGTAACGTTCGCCCGGCGTGGCATTGGAGTTCTGCCCGATCTGCAACCAGCCGCGCATGCGGTCGGGCCCGTTTTCGGCCAGCACCCGGGCGCGGGACGACATGAGCGTGTGCACTGCCACGCTCGGGCCAGGCCGCCCAGCAACGGCGGGCTGGCGGGTGCCAGCGGCGCCGAAGCCAGGCAGATCCAGCTTGAGACTTGTCCCGGCATCGGGCGCCGCAGGGCTCGAAGCGGTCGCGGGGTGTGTGGCCGGCGCTGCCGCAACAGGCCCCTGCGGCAGGCGTGCCCGCATGTCGGCGATGCGCTCGCCACTCAGCGGGTGGCTGCGGAGATAAGGGAAAGCGCCGTCATCGTTCAGACGCGCCGCCTGCTGCAGCTTGTCGAACATGGTCACAAAACCCTGGCCGTCGAAGCCGGCACCCGAGAGCACCCCGAAGCCCACGCGATCCGCCTCACGCTCCATGTCGCGCGAGAAGTTCAACTGCGACTGCGCGGCCACCGCGGTGCTGCCCGCGATCGCCGCGCTCGCCACCTGCGTGTTCGACCCCGCAGCCAAGGCGCCCAGGATCATCGCGCCCATCATCCAGGGCGCCATGCGCTCTTCGCGCGTCATCAGGCGCGCGATGTGCCGCTGCGACACGTGGCTGAGTTCATGCGCCAGCACGGAGGCCACCTCTTCCGGTCGCTCGGTCACCGCCAGCAAGCCCAGGTTCACACCCAGATAACCGCCCGGCAAGGCAAACGCATTGACCGTGCGCTCGCGCGAAATCATCAGCTCCCAGGCCATGCGCTCGGCCAGCTCCGGCGGCACGTCACCCCGAGCACGTGCCGAGCCCAGCAGGGGCTGCCACAGTGCCTGCAGGTAGTCCACCAACAAGGGGTCGTCCAGGTAGTCCGGGTCCTGGTAGATCGACCGCGCGATGCGGTCACCCAATCGACGCTCCGCCGAAATCGACATGCCCTCGGCACCGCCCAAGCCGGGCAAGGTCGAGGCATTGGTTGACTCGGGGATGCCCTGCGCGCTGGACAAGGCGGTCGGCAACAGGGTTGCCGACGCCAGGATGAGTGCGCCCACGGTCCAGGGCCGAAGTCGGCGCGGGGGCGCCAAGGTTACCGGCCGTGAGGCAGAGAGAGTGAAACGCATCGCCGTATGATGCCGCCAAGCCGCTCCGGTTCAGTCAAGCACGTGCAAAACACACCCATGTCCGTTACAAATCAGCCTCCGTCCGGCACGCTCACCCACTTCGATGCGCAGGGCCAGGCCCACATGGTTGACGTGGGCGACAAGGCCAACACCCGCCGCGTGGCCGTGACCGAAGGCCGCATCACCATGCTGCCCGAGACCTTGGCGCTGATCCAGGCCGGCAACGCCAAGAAAGGCGACGTGCTCGGCATTGCTCGCATCGCAGGCATCCAGGCAGCCAAAAAAACCAGCGATCTCATCCCTCTGTGCCACCCGATTGCCCTGACCCGCGTGGCAGTGGAATTCGAGATCGAGCCTGCCACCCACAGCGTGCTGTGCCGCGCCACAGCCGAGTGCACAGGGCAGACCGGCGTGGAAATGGAAGCCTTGTCCGCCGTGTCGGTGGCTTTGCTCACCATCTACGACATGTGCAAGGCGGTGGATCGGGGGATGGTGATTGGGGGGGTGCGGTTGATGGAGAAGAGTGGGGGGAAGAGTGGCGTCTTCACCGTTGTCTGAACTCCGCTCTAAGACCGCTTACTTGGTCGTCTTGAAGGGGACGACAGATTCACGAGCCGCTTCCCATTCCGCATAGTCTTTGGGCCAAGCAGCTTGAAAGCGTTCAGAGTGAAGTGCCACGAGGTCGTTACGGGCGGCCATTGACGCTGCAGCGATCACCTGCTTGATAACACGTGGATCAGGGGCGGTCCGCAAAGACTCCAGTGCTCCGACGAGCAGTCGCTCAGCGTTCTCTGAAGTGGCGGGTGTCGTGACCACCTGAGCAATCAACACATGCGATTTGAAGAGAACGGTGTCCCGGGTGCGGTTGAGGGTATCTTCCTTGTAGTAAGGCAACCGCCATTGCAAGGGCAAATAGAGCTGGCTGACTTTCAGATAGTCCCAAGAAACAAATGCCAGCAGGGAAAGTAACGCAAAGGAAGCAGCTACCCAAGCCCTTGGTCTGGAGCCGATCACAACACCAACCCGGGTGTCTGGTTCTGGTAGTGGCTGCTTTTCATCGATCATCAAGAGCAATATGGCCTGGATAGCCAGCATTTGAAACACGCCAAACCAAATTGGGTACTCAACCATGCTGTGGAAAGCGATGGCTATCAATATCCCCCACCCAAGCCGTTTACGCGGCTCGATGGCGTTCCACGGTTTGATCTTGAAGAATGCAACTGTGGCAAGCCCCAAGCCGGTGATTGCGAAAGGCAGCCCCATCGTGACTGCCATCTGTAGAAAAATATTGTGCGCATTGGACATCTTTTCGCAGTAGCGCACACCATCAAAGAGCGTGATGTATTGCGCGTACATCAGCTCACCCGCGCCCCAACCCAGCCAAGGCTTCAAACTGATCAAATGAAGCACATTCGCCCACACCACCTTTCGGCTGGAACACCCGACGTCACCGCTAAAGCGCCCCAAGAGATTTCGATCAATTGTGATGCCGCGCAATACTTCCAGCAACCAAGGCAAGAGCTGTGCAATCGCAAGGTAGAACACGCTCAATGCCAAGGCGAGCATTACATGCGCTCTTCGTTGTGAAGGGCTCCAATAGATAACAACACAACAAAATAGAACCAGTTGAATCATGCCTGTTCTAGATGCCGTGGCGGCCATGGCGGTTAAAACGAATGCCCCCAAGGCGGTGGCAAGCACCGGCATCAGTTGGCGGGTTTTCGTCAGGTACCACAGCGCCCATATACCTGAAGCCAACAAGGTAGCAAGCATGTTGGTCTGGTGCACATTGGCCGTCACATATCCAGGTGGCGTGAGCGCAATCCAGATACCGAAAAATTCTTCGTAGTCAAAGTATTGGATCAAGGCCAGCAATGAGCTCCCGACCGCAGCGACGACAAGACCCCAGGCGACGATCCAGTCGATCCAACCACGGATCCAGGGGAAGAGTCCGACAAGTAGTGCTCCACAAGTCCACGCAAAAATGTCCGGCAACATGGCAGGCAAGGGACCCGCCAGGATGGGCCAAAACCAGGGAGCTGCGACCAGCAGCGCCGCGAATGGCATCAGCAGACTTCGTGGGGGAGATCTGTCTGTGCTTACTTGGGCAGAGAAGGTTTCTGTGGCGTTCATGGATGCCCAGTAGTTGTTGGCGACTTGCGATCACCAACCATCGATAGGAAGCCAACCGACAGGTTGGGCGGTTTGCAGATCCAACAGAACGATCCAGTCGGTGTTGAGGTCTCCAACCAAGGGAAGATAGCCCAACCGCTCTTCGGACAAACCGGTTGCCCGAACACCTCTGAGTAGCGCATCCTTCGGGGTTGAGGCCTTCTTTTGAAGCTCGGAAAGTGGCTTGCTGGTCGAACGAAGTTGAATGGTCTGCATCTCATACTCAACCCATCGCGAAGGGCGAAAGGCGGGATGAAAACCTCGGATCGATTCCTGAACACTGCTCAAATAGTCAGGTTCCGTGGGCGCAGAGAGGCGCACGCCCACAAAATGCGGCCCGGTCCACGAGAGAGTCTGTAGTGGAATGGGTGCCTCGGCAATTCGCGCAATGTCGACATCCATGGCCTGTACAACACGAAATCGGTCGCCTTCAAATGCCAGATACACTGGACGCGTCTTTGCAATCTGAACCACCCCGTAACCGAGTGCTGTGAGTTGTACCGTAACGATCAGCGCAATATCGATGCGCCATTTGAGGTTGGACTTTTTAGTATCGAAAAGAACGAGGGTGAGCCCAGGCCCACAGACCAAATCGACCAACATCAGGACCACGAAAAGTCCGATTCCTCCAGTCAATCGATACAGCTCAGCGGGAAACCACACCAAGAACACATAGGTTGCAACGCCCAGAACCCCCAAGAGACTGATGCAGAAATGCACAAAGGCAACTCGGCTGGCTGCTTTTAGTCGTGCGGATAGTGACATGGCTGTTTCAGGCAAAAAAAAGGAGCGCCGCAGCGCTCCTTGATTATCAAGCAAGGATTACTTGCATTCGGCGGGGGCAAAACGGGCAGCCAGAGTACCTGCAGCCGCACCAGTGAAGCTGCCAGCATCAGCGCCCGCTACCATGCAGCGCCAAGCCACCGACTGGGCTGGTGGGACGAAAGCGGCCGTTGCGTCAGGCAGCGGCGTGCCGGCTGGTGCGTGAGGCGTGAGAATCACGGTGCCGCCACCTGCGGCGGGCGTGGTGGTGACGGTAATCACACCAGTTGCTGGCGTAATCGCAATACCGGCCACGTTACGTGTTGCAGCAGGGGGGGTGTAGCCATTGGAATAGCCGTTCGATGCCGAAGGAATGCCGGAAGCCAACACATCTTGAATATTTACCTTGGCAGCAGAGGCGCCCACCAGACCTTCCGACACTCGAGCACGGACCGTGTAGTCCTGATAAGCCGGCAGAGCCACGGCAGCCAAAATACCGATGATGGCCACCACGATCATCAGTTCGATCAGGGTGAAACCTTTTTGC
>NZ_JADMJO010000008.1 GCF_018780385.1 Hydrogenophaga sp.
TGTACTGGGTGGTCAAGGGCAAGATCAACCGCGACATCGGCGACATCCTGGGCGCCAGCCCCGCCACGGTGAAGAAACACCTGGAGCGCATCTACGCCAAGCTCGGCGTGGAAACGCGCACGGCCGCCGCGGCGATGGCGATCAACCGCGTGCCGCTGCTGCAGCCGCAGCACGGGGGATAGGTCTGCGATGGCGGCCGGCCGGCTGCACGGCTATTGACGCTTCAGACTGAGGCTGTGTGAAAGCTCCGCTGACTCACGCCCAAATAGCGGCCTTGAAGCAGACGTAGACTTGGCGGCAACAACACGGGGACCTAGGCCGGTAATGCGGCCGAGTGTCTGATCGCAATTCAGGAGGAGAAAATGTCGGTTCAACCCTTACTAGCTGCAGCAGTCGCGCCAACTGCGACAACCGCAACTGGTACCCCACCGAGTCCGGCCGCCACACTAACGGGGCAGACGCTCCCTAGCGGATGGAAGTTGGTTCAGCAACTGTCCACATTGCCCAACGGCTCAGGCTCGAACTTCTGCGTCGGATACGTGGCAGAGCGTGACGGACGCAAGGCCTTCGTTAAGGCCATTGACTTCGTCAAAGCCCTGAATGCGATGGATCCGATAGCCGAACTGGCCCAGTTGACGTCGCTGGCCACCTTCGAGCGAGAAGCAATGGAACTGTGCGAGGCGCAAAACCTCACGCGGCTGATCCGGTTGCTTTCCTTTGAATACGTCAACCTCGATCCAACAAGGAACCCGTTAAATCAGGTTTACTGTCTGATCATGGAAATCGGCGCAGGCGACTTGCGCAAGCAGCTCTCCCACGTCGGCGTGTTTTCGTGCAGTGCGGTTTTCGGAATTTTGGCCGATGTGGCTCTGGGAATGAGTCAGTTGCATCGTCACGGCGTCGCCCACCAGGATATAAAGCCGTCGAATGTCATTTCCATGACCGACTTGTCCGTAACCAAAGATGCTCTTTTCAAAGTTGGCGATCTTGGACGGGTCGTCCGCAAGGATAGGACAGGACCGTATGACGGCATGCCCTGGCCTGGCGATGGTCACTACGCCCCGCCCGAACGCTGGTACGGACTTGTGCCCACGCAATGGACAGACGCCCGCGAGTCGTCTGACGCATACATGCTCGGAAGCTTGGTGTTTTTCTTGTTGACCGGGACGCCGCTGCAGCCCCTACTGTCGAACCGCCTCACTCCGGTCATGATGCCCGGTGCTTGGTCGGGCGGCTACACGGAACCCCTGATCCTTGTGCTGCGCTCGCTACAGCTGAACATCATCTCCGACGTTTTGGTGCCCAGTGTGCCTCAGTCCCTGACAGATCCGCTGGTTGCCGTTGTGAAGGATTTGATTGATCCGGACCCCGTCAAGCGCGGCGATAGGCGCGCACGGGCCCAGGTGGGCAACCCAGTTGGACTGGACCGTTTCGTCCCCAGATTCAGGCAGCTGGCCAACCAAGCCGGCATCATCGAACGAACTAGATCTATGCCGTGAAATCATCCCTCCCACGCAGGCGATTGATCCCTCGCTGGCGTCCCACGTCCCAAACGTTGGAGACCAGCGAGGTGGCGTCGACGCTGAATCAACCGTCCGCACCCCTGAAATTCGATCACCGGCTTTTTGAAGAGTCGGTCACCGCGTGGCGAGCCAACCCAACGGCCGGACACCTTGGCGATGTCATCTCATTTTCAGGTGATGCCGACTTACACCCTAGGATCGCCGATTTGGTGAGGGAGGCGCAGGCCCGCCGTTTTGCAGTTTCACCCGTCCAAGAGGAGTTGTTTCGCGGAGTGGTCGACGATGCAGTGCCAAGTGACGACTCCACGACCGAAGGTCGACTCATTTTTCAAAGCCGCGTGGCCCGACTGAGGCGCGAACTGCTGGTTGCGCCAGAGAACCTGCTGGCGTTGCTGGATCTTGCGCAGCTGCAACTGGCCGCCGGGAAGGCGGATGCCGCCGAACGACTGCTAAAGACGGCCATTGGCCTCGCGCCGAATGGACGCATCGTGCTGCGAACTGCCGCCCGGTTCTACGTGCATCTTGGGATTTTCGATAAAGCGCATCAGATCATCAAGCGCCATCCGGGCACGAAAAAGGATCCATGGCTAATGGCTAGCGAGATCGCGTTGGCCGACGCCGCAGGCGTGCCCTCCACCATGGCCTCGCTGGGTCTGCGCTTGATCAAGGAAGCGCAGACGCATCCCAGGCATCTTGCCGAGGTTGCCGGCGCGCTGGCGAATTCCGAGATGATGGCTGGCCACTACAAAGAGGCCAGGCAACTATTGCGCAAGGCACTTCTACATCCCACCGACAACATCGTCGCGCAGGCAGTTATGGATGGTTCGAGAATGGGTTTCGAACTCGACGCGCCAACCGTCACAACTGCGGTCAGGCGTTCGTCAGAAGCACAACTGTTGCAGGCTTGGCAGAATCAAGATGAGGCTGGCGCGGAGCGCCATGCACTGCAGTGGCACGCCGAGGAGCCTTTCTCCAGCCGCCCCATTCAGTTTTTGACCACTCTATATTCATTGCAGTCGGAGTACGAAAAGTCGCTTGGATGGGTGCGGCGTGGCTTGATTGCTGATCCAAGCGATGAAGGGTTGATAGCCAACTTGGCCTTTGCAAAGGCGGCCGTTGGGGACATCCAGCTGGCTGAGAACGCGATCAATCGGATCAAGGAGGCTTCGCTGGCACCCTACCTCAAAGCGACCGAGGGGCTAATAGCTCTCAAGCGGGGAGACTTCGCCAAGGCCGAAAGCCTTTATAGAGAGGCCGAGCACACCTTCGACAAACTATCTCGTCCAGACCTTGCAGCACTTGCGATGGCCTACTACGCCAAGTTTGCCTTGGAGTCCGATGCGCCGGACAGTGCTCGTATACGGGCTGAGGCCGAGGCCAAGTTCAACAAAGCTCGGTCGATTGACGGTTATCTTCTGATGTCTCGCCTGTCACCTTCAAAGCCGGCTCTTCCTATGGACGATGAGCCGAAGCGCAGACTATCGCAATGGGTCTTCGATTCGGAAAGCAACACACTGACTGAACGTCCCGGGGTGACTGCCAAAGGAGCGCCTGCCATAGTTGTTGCATCCCGAAAGGTACCTTTCCCTCCTCTCCGCTGAGGGACACGTTCATCCATTCGTGGACGGCTACCACGGCGTTGAACGGCGGCATCATTTTCAGCGAGGCCGAGGTTTGCAATAGCCAGGGCATCTGCGTACTCAGACGGCACCGAGGGGTTTGGACAAACATCGGAGCTTGAACATTTGGATCTATCAGGCAGCCAGCTGCCGCTCACGTCCGACCGCTTCTTAGCAGACAGCGAGCGCGCGATGCAGCGTATTGAGCGACAGCAACCGCGGCACTACTGTCCTCCACTGCTCCAGTACGACCAACTCCACTGGGTCGAGAGGGAGCGCCCAAGTTAGTGGGGGTGGGCCGTACTACCAGGCGTGGAACGGCCTGAACCAAGCCCTTCAGTCCCTCCCATCACCCGCCGTTCCCCAACTCATTCCGTGATGTTGTTGGCCTTGATGAAGGCCGACCAGGTGGTCATCTGCTTTTCCACGAATGGCTTGAACACCTCGGGGCCACCGCCCACCAGCTCGATGCCCTGGGCTTCCAGCTTTTTGGCCACGTCGGGGTTCTTCAGGGCAGCGGCCACGGCGGCGTGGATGCGGCTGGTGATGGCCGGCGGAATCTTGGCCGGGCCGATCACGCCCCACCAGGCGGGCGCGTCAAAACCGGGAAAGCCGCTCTCGGCGATGGTGGGCACGTTGGGCATGTCCTTGGAGCGTTTGCTCGTGCTCACCGCCAGCGGCGTGACGTTGCCCGAGTCGGCGTGCGGCTTGATCAGGAACAGCGAGCCCACGGCCAGCGGCACATGGCCGGCGATCGCATCGTTCATCAGCGGGCCGCCGCCCTTGTAGGGCACATGGGTCCAGTCGAAGCTCGCGTTCTTGGCCATCTGCGCAATCGCCAGATGCCCCAGGCTGCCGGTGCCGATGGTGCCGTAGCTGGTGGATTTTTTGGCCTTGGCTTCGCTCACCAACTGGGCAAAGCTGGTGATGGGCGAACCCTTGGTGGAGGCCAGCACCATGGGCGCGGTGCCGATCAGGGTGATGTGCTCCAGGTCTTTCATGGTGTCGAAGGCCATGGTGGGTTTGAGTGCCGGGTTCACCGCGTGGGTGTCGAACACCACGCCGAAGGTGTAGCCGTCGGGCGCGGCCTTGGCGATGGCTGCCGTGCCGATCACACCCGATGCACCCCCGATGTTCTCCACGATCACCGACTGGTTGAGCTGCACGCGCAGCGCCTCGGCCAGGATGCGCGAGACCTGGTCGACCGAGCCACCCGGTGGAAAGACCGCGATCACGCGGATCGGCTTGGCCGCGGGCCACTCCTGTGCAAAAGCCACCGAAGCCGTGGTCGCCACCACCGTGGACACGAGGGCGCCCACCACGAGTTTTTTCAGCATGTCTTGTCTCCGTCGGGTTGTTGTGGCCCGATGGTAAGCATGCACACGAGAGCATCGTCAGATCGATAACCCTAGTGGGATTCAGGCGCTCAGGCCTTCACGATCAGCCCGGCCCGCAGCTCGCGGATGCGTTTGTCGATGTAGTAACCGCCGTACTCGGTGTAGCGCAGGAATGGGAAGCCGCAGGCCTTGCAGGCCCAGACCTCACAGCGGTTGTAGGGGTGGTGGGCCAGGGAAATCGGCGCGTCGACCGACCACGCATCCACCCCGGTGGGACGGTGCTCCTCCAGCGTCGGTTCGTCATCGCCCGGCAGCCACAACGCACCGAGTGGCTGCAGCTCGGCGCCGTCCTTCGAAGCGGGGAACGATTCCCAGCCCGTGCTGGCGTAGGGCCGGCAGGTGGGGCAGGGCGTGGGTGCGGTGCGCGCCTGCGCGATGGCGGTCACTGCTTCGGGAGTCAGGCGCACAAGGTCGGTGTGGGTGGGCATGCGCTGGATGCTACTGGAGGAGCCGATCAGCGAGCCTCGGTTTGTGCAGTGTTTGATGCCGTACCATGCGGGGTATGACCACCTTTGCCGAATCCCTGAAGAAAGAAATTGCTCGCGTGGCGCGCAAGGAACTGCGCGATGAGATCGGTGCCGTGCGCAAAGCTTCCCTGGTGCAACGCTCCGAGATCGCCGCCTTGAAGAAGCAGGTCAAGGACATGCAGTCCCAGCTGAACAGGCTGGGCAAGATGAGGGCCGAGCCTGCACGGGAAGCACCTCGCCCGGCCAGCACTGCGAGCGTGGTGGCGCCCCGGGGCAAGCCCGGGCGGAAGGTGCTGTTCACCGCGGAGCGTCTCAAAACGCAGCGCGCCCGGCTGGGCCTCACGCAGGAACAGATGGCCAGGTTGCTGGGCGTCTCCTCGCTCTCGATCTGGAAATGGGAGTCGGGCGGCGCCGTGCCACGCGCCTCCCGGGTGCCCAAGATCCTGCAGCTGCTGGCCCTGGGCAAGCGCGAGGCGCTGGCACGGGTGGCGCCCGAGGCGCCCTGAGCGCGAAGCCTCAGACCTTGCGGGTCAAGGTGTCCACCGGCACATAGAACTCACCGCCTGCGGCCTTGAACTCGGCCGACTTGGCGGCCATGCCCCGAGCCAGGGCGTCGGTCTCGCTCAATCCCTGTTTTTCAGCGTAGTCCCGCACGTCCTGCGTGATCTTCATCGAGCAGAACTTCGGGCCGCACATGCTGCAGAAGTGCGCCTCCTTGCTGCTGTCCTTGGGCAAAGTTTCGTCGTGGAATTCGCGCGCGGTGTCCGGGTCAAGCCCCAGGTTGAACTGGTCGTGCCAGCGGAACTCGAAACGCGCCTTGCTCATGGCATCGTCGCGCGCCCGGGCGCCCGGGTGGCCCTTGGCGATGTCGGCCGCGTGGGCTGCGATCTTGTAGGCGATCAGGCCCTGCTTCACGTCGTCGCGGTCGGGCAGGCCCAGGTGTTCCTTGGGCGTCACGTAGCAGAGCATGGCCGTGCCCATCCAGCCGATCATGGCCGCGCCGATCGCCGAGGCGATGTGGTCGTAGCCCGGCGCGATGTCGATGGTCAGCGGGCCCAGGGTGTAGAAGGGCGCCTCGTGGCAGTGCTTCAACTGCTCGTCCATGTTGGCCTGGATCAGGTGCATGGGCACGTGGCCCGGTCCTTCGATCATGGTCTGCACGTCGTGTTTCCACGCGGTCTGCGTGAGTTCACCCAGGGTCTTGAGTTCGGCGAACTGCGCCTCGTCGTTCGCGTCCGCTGCGCTGCCGGGGCGCAGGCCGTCGCCGAGCGAGAAGCTCACGTCGTAGGCCTTCATGATCTCGCAGATCTCGTCGAAGTTCTCGTAGAGAAAACTCTCCCGGTGGTGCGTGATGCACCACTTGGCCATGATGGAGCCGCCCCGCGAAACGATGCCCGTGCGCCGGTTCGCCGTGAGGTGGATGTAGGCCAAGCGCACGCCGGCGTGGATGGTGAAGTAGTCCACGCCTTGCTCGGCCTGCTCGATCAAGGTGTCGCGGTAGATCGCCCAGGTCAGGTCTTCGGCCACGCCACCCACTTTCTCCAGCGCCTGGTAGATCGGCACCGTGCCGATGGGCACCGGCGAGTTGCGCA
>NZ_JADMJO010000133.1 GCF_018780385.1 Hydrogenophaga sp.
AGCGCGGCGTAGTCGGCGCCGTGCACGAAGTCCTGCGTGAGCACGCTGCTCTTGATGTTGCCGTGGTGGCGGCGGCTGATGCGCAGGATGGGTTTGTCGGTGCGCACGTCGAACTCGGCCGCCACTTCGGCGGGCACGCCGGTGGTGGTGAGCTCGCGCAGCTTCTCCTGCAGTGCGATGGCGCTGACTTCGGCCTGCTCCACGGAATCCAGGTTGAGCGACACGCCGTCGGCGATCGAGCGCAGCGCCTCGGCGTCCATGAAGTTGGACAGGCGCGCGATCACGCTTTCGGCGATCTGGTGCTTGCGCGCGAGTTCGCCCAGGGTGTCACCGCTGAGCGTGGTCTGCGTGGCGCCGCCTGTGAAGACGCTGGCGTCTTTCAACGCGATGCGCAGCAGGAAACCGTCGAGCGCCGCGGCGTCTTTCAGGTAAAGCTCTTCCTTGCCGGCCTTCACCTTGTAGAGCGGTGGCTGCGCAATGTAGATGTGGCCGCGCTCGACCAGCTCGGGCATCTGGCGGTAGAAGAAGGTCAGCAGCAGGGTGCGGATGTGCGCGCCGTCCACGTCGGCGTCGGTCATGATGATGATGCGGTGGTAGCGCAGCTTGGCGACGTTGAAGTCGTCCTTGCCGTCACCGTTGGCGCTTTCACCACCCGCCTTGCCGATGCCGGTGCCCAGGGCGGTGATGAGCGTCAAGATTTCGTTGGAGGTGAGCAGCTTCTCGTAGCGCGCTTTCTCCACGTTCAAAATCTTGCCGCGCAGTGGCAGGATGGCCTGGAACTTGCGGTCACGGCCCTGCTTGGCGGAGCCACCGGCGGAGTCACCCTCCACGATGTAGATCTCGCACAGCGCCGGGTCTTTCTCCTGGCAGTCGGCCAGCTTGCCGGGCAGGCCCATGCCGTCGAGCACGCCTTTGCGGCGCGTCATCTCGCGCGCCTTGCGCGCGGCTTCGCGGGCGCGGGCGGCGTCCACGATCTTGCCGCAGATGATCTTGGCGTCGTTCGGGCGTTCCTGGAGGTAGTCGGCCAGCAGGCGGCTCACGATGTCTTCAACCGGGCCGCGCACTTCGCTGGACACCAGTTTGTCCTTGGTCTGGCTGCTGAACTTGGGCTCGGGCACCTTGACCGACAGCACGCAGCACAGGCCTTCGCGCATG
>NZ_JADMJO010000118.1 GCF_018780385.1 Hydrogenophaga sp.
GCGCAGGCCGGCGCCGAGTGGTTCCCGAGCACGCCCGACCAGAAGCCGGTGGACATCGCGCGCGCCGCGATCGACTACGCGCGCAAGCACTACTTCGACGTGCTGCTGGTCGACACCGCGGGCCGCCTGGCGATCGACGAGGCGCTGATGCGCGAGATCCAGGAACTGCACGCCGTGCTCAAGCCGGTGGAGACGCTGTTCGTGGTCGACGCGATGCAGGGCCAGGACGCGATCAACACCGCCAAGGCCTTCAAGGACGCGCTGCCGCTGACCGGCATCATCCTCACCAAGCTCGACGGTGACTCGCGCGGCGGTGCGGCGTTGTCGGTGCGCGCCATCACCGGCGCGCCGATCAAGTTCGCCGGCGTGTCGGAAAAGATCGACGGTCTGGAGGTGTTCGACGCCGAGCGCCACGCAGGACGCATCCTGGGCATGGGCGACATCCTGGCGCTGGTCGAACAGGTCACGGCCGGGGTCGACATGGCGGCAGCGCAGAAGCTCGCGGCCAAGGTCAAGAGTGGTGAGGGCTTCGACCTCAACGATTTTCTGGACCAGATCCGTCAGATGAAACAGATGGGTGGTCTCTCCAGCCTGATGGACAAGCTGCCCAGCGCGATGGCCGCCAAAGCCGGTCAGGTCGACCTGGGCCGCGCCGAGAAGGACATCCAGCGCAAGGAAGGCATCATCTGCAGCATGACGTTCAAGGAGCGCCGCAAGCCCGAGATCATCAAGGCCACGCGCAAGCGCCGCATCGCCGCCGGCGCCGGCGTGCAGGTGCAGGAAGTCAACCGCCTGCTCAAGGAGTTCGAGCAGATGCAGGACATGATGAAGAAGATGAAGGGCGGCGGCATGATGAAGATGATGAAACGCATGGGGGGCATGAAGGGCATGCCCAAGCTGCCCGGCATGGGCTGACCCCATGACAGTGCCCACCGATCCCCACACCATCGACGACCTCGCGTCGCTCCAGTCGCTGTTCGGCCCGGTGGGCGAGGCCTCGGTGCGCAAGGAAGTCTCGCGCCTGCACCCGGTCTACCAGCGCTGGATCGAAGCGTCGCCTTTCGCGGTGCTCGCCACTGTCGGGCCCGATGGCCTGGACGCCTCGCCGCGCGGTGACCCGCCCGGCCTGGTAACGGTACTGGACGAACACACCTTGCTGCTGCCCGAGCGCGCCGGCAACAACCGCGTGGACAGTCTGAAGAACATCCTGGCCGACCCGCGCGTGGCGCTGCTTTTTTTCATACCCGGCGTGGGCGAGACGGTGCGTGTGAACGGCCGCGCGCGCATATCGGTGGCGCCCGACTTGCTGCAGCGCCTGGCCATGGACGGCAAGCCGCCGCGGTGCGTGTTGGTGATCACCGTGGAGACGGTGTTCTTCCAGTGCGCGCGGGCCATGAAGCGCTCCCGCTTGTGGGAATCGCACGATCCCGCGCAGGTGCCCAGCGCCGGCCAGGTGCTCGCGGCCCTGACGCACGACGCCATCGACGGCGTGGCCTACGACCGAGCGCTGCCCGCGCGCCAGCGCGACACGCTGTACTGAACGGACGCGGCTGGCTCAGCCCAGCGTGCGCGCCAGCGCATGAGCCGCCGCTTGCAGGCGCGGCAACTGCGACCGGGCCTGCGCCAGCGTCATGCGCGCGGCCGGCGCCTGCAAGGCCAGCGCGCAGCGCACCGTGCGCTGGCCTGGTGCAAACACCGGCACCGCCACGCACACCAGACCTTCGACGAACTCCTCGGCGTCCACTGCGTGGCCATCGCGGCGGATGGTGTCCAGCTCGGCTTGCAGCGCCCCGCGTTCGGTCAAGGTGCTGGCGGTGTAGCGTGTGAGTGGCAGGCCGTCGAGCAGTGTGCGGCGCTGTCGCGCACCCATCCAGGCGAGAAACAGTTTGCCGCTGGCCGAGCAATGCACCGGCACGCGCGTGCCCGGGCGCAGTTCCAGCCGCAGCGGAAAGGCGGACTCCACGCGGTCCAGGTAGACCACGTCGGCGCCCGACATCGCGGTGAGGTTGCAGCTCTCGCCGACCTCGCTCACCAGTTGGCGCAGCACCGCGTGGCGCACGCCTTGCAGCGCGCTGCTGCTGAGCGCTGCTTCAGACAAACGCAGCAGGCGAGGCGCCAGCGCAAAGTGGCGACCATCGGGTTCGCGCACGAGCCAGCCACCGGCCTCCAGCTGCGTCAACATCCGGTGCGCCGTGGGCTTGGGCCAGCCGGTCAAGGCCACCACATCGGGCAGCGCCTGCGGTGTGTCCTGACGCGCCAGCACATCCAGCAGCTCCATGAGGCGCAGGCCCGGGCTGCTGTCGTTTTCGGCCGGCGTGTCTGTCATATCTCGAAAAATGAGACGGATCATTCAAATATTTCGAGATTTATTCTAGTGCCGCCTACATTGCCTGCACAACACAGATTGAGGAGACCGGGGTTTGAGAGGTTCGATTTTTCACAACGCCGTGGTCACGGGGGCCTGCGGCGGCCTGGGGCAGGCGCTGTCTCGCGAGCTACTGGCGGGTGGGGCGCGCGTGGCATTGGTCGGGCTGCGGCGGTCCGAGCTGGAGGCGCTCGCCGCGCTGGCACCGGACCGCTGCGAGATCTACCAACCCGACGTGTCCGACGCCGCCGCGATGCAGGCCATGGCCGCCGACTGGATGGGCCGCTTCGGCGCCCCCGACCTCGTGATCGCCAACGCGGGCGTGGCCGGCGGCTTCGACACCGCGCAGGCGAGCGACCTGACCGTGCTGCGCCGCATGCTGGAGATCAACCTGCTCGGCGTGGCCACCACGTTCCAGCCCTTTCTGGAACCCATGCGCGCCAGCGGCCAACGCGGTGCGCTGGTGGGTGTGGCCAGCCTGGCGGGCTGGCGCGGCATGCCGGGCAACGGCGCGTACTGCGCGAGCAAGGCCGGCCTGATCGCCTACCTGCAAAGCCTGCGCGCCGAGCTGCGGCCCACGGCGCTCTCGGTGCACACCATCAGCCCGGGCTACCTGCGCACCGCGCTCACTGCCGGCAACCGCTTCGCCATGCCCGGTCTGCTCGAACCCGACGAGGCCGCGCGCCGGCTGCTCGCGGGCGTGGCCGCCGGCACCGAACACATCGTGCTGCCGCGGCGCATCGGCTGGCTCTCGCGCGCACTCGCCCTGCTGCCCGCGCGGCTGCACGACCGCATCCTGCTCGGCCAGCCCCGCAAGCCCCGTGTGGGTGAACCCGGCGCCACCGACATCCCCGGTATCAAGAAACCATGAACACCACCCAACAGATCGCCCTCATCGGCGCCGGCCCCTCGGGCCTGGCCGGCGCACGCTGCCTGCAGAAACACGGCATCGCCTTCCAGGGTTTCGAGGCCCACACCGACGTGGGCGGCCTGTGGAACATCCACAACCCGCGCTCCACCGTGTACGCCTCGGCGCACCTGATCTCCAGCAAGCGCATGACGGAGTTCAGCGAATTCCCGATGCGCGAACACGTGGCCGACTACCCCAGTCACCGCGAACTGCTCGATTACTTCAGCGCCTTTGCCGACCACTTCCAGCTGCGCGAGCACTACCGATTCAGCACGCGCGTGCTGAAGGTCGAGCCGGTGAGCGATGCCCCCGACACGCTGTGGCGCGTGACCACCCAGGACGCCCATGGCCAGCAGATCACCGCCGACTACAAGGGCGTGGTGGTGGCCAACGGCACGCTGGCCGAGCCCAACATGCCGGCCTTCGAAGGCCACTTTGCCGGCGAGTTGCTGCACACCTCGGCCTACAAGCAAGCCGACCAGTTCCGCGACAAGCGCGTGCTCATCGTGGGTGCGGGAAATTCGGGCTGTGACATCGCGATCGACGCGGTGCACCAGGCGCGCAGCGTGGACATCTCGGTGCGGCGCGGCTATTACTTCGTGCCCAAGTACGTGTTCGGCAAGCCGGCCGATTGCATCGGCGGCAAGATCACGCTACCGCCCTGGCTCAAGCAGAAGATCGACAGCACCGTCCTGAAGTGGTTCACCGGCGACCCGGTGCGTTTCGGTTTCCCCAAGCCGGCCTACAAGATGTACGAGTCACACCCGGTGGTGAACTCGCTCATCCTGTACCACGTCGGCCATGGCGACGTGGGCGTGCGCGCCGACATCGCGCGCTTCGTCGGCCACACCGTGCACTTCAAGGACGGTAGCGCGCGCGACTACGACCTGGTCCTCGCGGCCACCGGCTACAAGCTGCACTACCCCTTCCTCGACCACGCGCTGCTCAACTGGCAGGGCATGGCACCGCGGCTCTACCTGAATATCTTCGCGCCGCGCTTCGACCGCCTGGCCGTGCTCGGCATGGTCGAGGCCAGCGGCCTGGGCTGGCAGGGTCGCTACGAGCAGGCCGAGCTGGTGGCGCGCTACTTCAAGGGGCTGGACGAAGGCAATGCGAGCGCCGCCGCACTCAACGCCGCCAAGGCGGGCCCGCCACCCGATCTCTCGGGTGGCTACAAATACCTGCAGCTCGAGCGCATGGCCTACTACGTGAACAAGGACGCCTACCGCACCGCGGTGCGTCAGGCGGCCGAGGCCCTGGCCTGACCCCAACGACAACAACAGGAGATCCCCATGCTGCCCGTGGACGAAATACGCCTGAACTTCAACCCGGCTTCGCTGGCCGTGCTCAACGCGGTGCTCGCCTTCCTCATGTTCGGCATCGCGCTGGACACGCGCATCGAGGACTTCCGCCGCGTCTCGCGCATGCCGCTGGCGTTCACGGTGGGCATCGTGGCGCAGTTCATCGCTCTGCCGGCCATCACCTTCGTGCTCACATTGCTGCTGCAGCCCGGCCCGAGCATCGCGCTGGGCATGATCCTGGTGGCCTGCTGCCCGCCCGGCAACGTGAGCAACATCCTCACCCACCGCGCCAACGGCAACGTGGCGCTCAGCGTGTCGATGACGGCGGTGTCCAACGCCATCGCCATCGTCGCCATGCCGCTGAACTTCGCCTTCTGGGGCGGCATCCACCCGACCGCCGCGCCGCTGCTCAAGACCATCGCGCTGGACCCGCTGGAGATGTTCGGCCACATCCTGCTCATCATCGGCGTGCCCTTCGTGCTGGGCATCTGGTGCGCGCACCGCTTTCCGAACTGGACCAAGCGCTTCAAGAAACCGGTGCGCATCCTGAGCTTCGTGGCGCTCATTGCCTTCATCGTGGGCGCGATCGCGGGCAACTGGCGCTACTTCCTGGACTACGTGGGCCTGGTGCTGCTGGCGGTGGTGATCCACGACGCGCTGGCCTTCGGCACCGGCTACGCGATCGCGCGCGCCGCCGGCCTGTCCGACTACGACCGCCGTGCGCTTTCCATCGAGGTGGGCATCCGCAACGCGGGCCTGGGCCTGGTCATCATCTTCAGCTTCTTCGGTGGCCTGGGCGGCATGGCGGTGGTGGCCGGCGTCTGGGGCTTCTGGGACATCATCGCCGGCCTGATCCTGGCGGGCTGGTGGTCGAAACGACCGCTGCAGGGCGGCTTGCCCGTGGCGTCTGCCGGGCCTCGCTCA
Source organism: Hydrogenophaga sp. (assembly GCF_018780385.1). Taxonomy (GTDB): domain Bacteria; phylum Pseudomonadota; class Gammaproteobacteria; order Burkholderiales; family Burkholderiaceae_C; genus Hydrogenophaga. Next base: position 5,501 of record NZ_JADMJO010000118.1, read on the forward strand.
TGACGGCAGACACAGCGAAAGCGCCGGCCGCCCGGCGCGTGCTGGTCACGGGCGCCGACGGCTTTCTCGGGCGCGGCCTGATCGAAGTGCTCGCGCAAGACACCTACATCCAGCACCTCGTGGCGGTGGACGTGCGCGAGGTGCCGCTCGAGCGCCGCCTGCCGCGCGTGACCTATGTGATGCAGGACGTGCGCTCGGCCTCGCTGGCCAACACCGTGGCCCTGCATGGCATCGACACCGTGGTGCACCTGGCCTCCATCGTCACGCCGGGCAAAGGCTCGAACCGCGCGTTCGAACACTCGGTGGATGTGGGCGGCACGCGCAACGTGATCCGGGCCTGCCTGGCGCACCGGGTGGACCACCTGGTGGTCTCCAGCAGCGGCGCGGCCTACGGCTACCACGCCGACAACCCGGCCTGGTTGACCGAAGACCACCCACTGCGCGGCAACGAGGTGTTTGCCTACGCGCACCACAAACGGCTGGTCGAGGAGATGTTGGCCAGGACGCGCGCCGCCCACCCCGAGTTGCACCAGACCGTGCTGCGCATCGGCACCATCCTGGGCGAGCGGGTGGACAACCAGATCACCGCGCTGTTCGAGAAGCGGCGCATCCTCGCCATCCAGGGCAGCGACAGCCCCTTCGTGTTCGTGTGGGACGAGGACGTGACCGGCGCCATCGTGCACGCGATCAGCGGCCGCGGCCTGCCGGGTTGCTACAACCTCGCGGGCGACGGCGCGCTCACGCTGTTCGAGATCGCGCAGCGTCTCAACAAGAAACCGCGCGTGTTGCCCGCCGGCCTGCTGCGCGCGGCGCTGCGCTTGGGCTCGGCGCTGGGCATCAGCCGCTATGGGCCGGAGCAACTTGACTTTCTGCGCTACCGCCCCGTGCTGCTCAACACCGCGCTGAAGGAACGCTTCGGCTACACACCGCGCAAGACCAGCGCCGAAGCCTTTGAGGCGTTCGTGGCCGCGCGCGCCGCGCAGGGCCGCAGCGTGAGGGCCGCGCCGTGAACGTGATTCCCCTGTCCCGTGGCGACCTGCTGCGCGCGCTCGCGGTGGTGGTGATCTGGGGCCTGAACTTTGTGGTGATGAAGGTCGGCCTGCAGGGCATCGGCCCCATGCTGCTGGGCGCCCTGCGTTTTGCCATGGCCGCGCTCCCCTTCCTGCTGTTCGTGAAGTTTCCCAAGCTGCCCTGGCGCTACGTGGCTGCTTATGGACTGGCGCAGGGCCTGGGCCAGTTCGGTTTTCTGTTCCTGGGTTTGCAGATGGGCATGACCGTGGGCATGGCGTCGGTGGTCATGCAGACGCAGGCCTTTTTCACGCTGCTGCTGGCGGTGCCGGTGCTGGGCGAACGCGCGCGCTTTTCTCAAGGGCTGGGGCTGGTGGTGGCGCTGTGCGGCTTGGTGCTGATCGCCACCGCGCACGGCGAGGGCCCGGGGCAGATGACGCTCGCCGGCTTTGTGCTCACGCTCGGGGCCGCGTTCATGTGGGCGGTGTCCAACCTGGTGGCACGCCTGGCCAGCCGCGTGGCCGATTACGACCCGTTCCCTTTCATCGTCTGGAGCAGCGTGTTCCCCATCGCGCCGTTTGTGGCACTGGCGCTGTGGATGGACGGGCCGCAGACCGTGCTGCAACAGGTGGCGGGCATGGACCTGCCAGCGTTCCTTGCGGTGCTCTTCCTCGCCTGGCTGGCCACGTTGCTGGCCTACAGCCTGTGGACGCGCCTGCTCAAGCGTCACCCGGCCGGGCGCGTCACGCCGTTTTCACTGCTGGTGCCGGTGGTGGGGCTGTGGTCGGCGTGGATGTTTTTCGACGAACTGCCGCTGGCCCAGCAGTGGCTGGGTACAGGCTTGGTGCTGATGGGCCTGGTGGTGAACCAGCTGGGCGGCGTCTGGATGGCGTGGCTGAGGCGAGCCTGACAGCGGATTTTGGTTGGAGCCTGCTCACCTAGCCGAAGCGAGATCCGCATCAGAAGAGGTAATGCATTCCAGAAACAACGAGGGTCCGGCTCTGCCGGCCCAAGGTGTTGCCCCCTCGAGGGGGGTGGCGCCGAAGGCGACGCGGGGGGTGCTTCAAGTCAAAGCAAACCGGCTGGCGTGGCGCCAGGCACGGCGCAGCACGGCGGGTGACCACGATTCTTCGGGGATCAGCAGCACGCCGCGCGAACGCATCCACGCGCCGAGGTCCACGTGGCTGGTGGCCACGGTCATGGGCACGGACAGCAGCAGCGGCAGGGCCACCGGGGCGAGCCAGATCAGCGCGTTCGCGTTGATCGCGGCCGCACCCAGACCCAACAGGCCGATCACCACCGACATGGGCGCCAGTCGGGCCAGGGCATCGCGCCAGGTCACGCCATTGGCTTCCCGTGGGGGCGACTTCCACTCCAGCTTCAGGCCGGTGATGGCCACCAGCACGAACAGCGAGTGCGCCAGCATGCGGATGGGCGCCTGCAGCAGGGCCATCACGGTTTCCACCACGGAGCTGCCCAACAGGCCGGCGGTGCCGCCGAACGATTTCTGCTCGCCCTTCATGAACACCGCCAGCAGACCGAGCACGCGCGGCATGAACAGCATGGTCAGCGTCCACATCCACAGGGCGCGCAACTCTTCGGGCACGGCTTGCCAGCTGGGGATGGCGCTGGAGTCGGCGGCCCACAGGGCGGTGCCGATGGTCAGGAAGGCCAGCCACAGCGGGGCCGACAGGTAGGACATCGCTCCGATGGCAAACATGGTGCGGTGCACGCGGTGGATGCCGGGCTCGGCCATCAGGCGCGAGTTCTGCAGGTTGCCTTGGCACCAGCGGCGGTCGCGCTGCAGTTCGCTCAACAAGTCAGGCGGCTGCTGTTCGTAGCTGCCGGTGAGGTCGGAGACCAGCCACACCTGGTAGCCGGCGCGGCGCATCAGCGCGGCTTCGACGAAGTCGTGCGACATGATGCCGCCGGACATGCCGCCTGTGCCCTTGATCGGGGCCAGCGCGCAATGCTTCATGAAGGGTTCGACGCGGATGATCGCGTTGTGGCCCCAGTAGTGCGACTCGCCGAGCTGCCAGAACTGCATGCCCAGCGTGAACAGGCGACCGGTGACGCGCGAGCCGAACTGCTGCGCGCGCGCATGCAGCGTGGCGTGGCCGATGGCCTGCGTGGCGGTCTGCACGATGCCGGCCTTGGGGTGGGCTTCCATCAGCTTGACCATGGAGACGATGCAGCTGCCGCTCATGACGCTGTCGGCGTCGAGCACCACCATGTAGCGGTAGTCCTTGCCCCAGCGGCGGCAGAAGTCGGCCACGTTGCCGGCCTTGCGGTGGGTGCGGCGCGTGCGCAGGCGGTAGTAGACCTCGATCTGCGGCAGCTCGGGCTGGGCGGCGAGCGCGGCGCGCAGGGCTTCCCAGGCGGATTTTTCGGCCGCGGCAATCGCCGGGTCGTAGCTGTCGGAGAGCACGAACACGTCGAACTGGCGCGCGTGGCCGGTGGCGGCGAGCGACTCGCAGGTGGCGCGCAGGCCGGCGAACACGGTGGCCACGTCTTCGTTGCAGATCGGCATGATGATCGCCGTGCGCGCGTCCGGGTTCATCGGATCGTTGCGCACCGCGGCGGCCGAGAGGGTGTGCGCGTCACCGCGCAGCGAGACCCAAAAGCCCATGAGCGCGGTCACGAAACCGGTGACGACCCAGGCCGAGAGCAGACCGAAGAGCGCCAGCTGGCCGACTTGCAGCCACACGTTGTCGTGTTCGGGCTGGGCGTTGGCAAACAGGCTGGTGGCAAACGCCGTGCTCAGCACGGTGAGCAACACGAACACCATGCGGCGGCGGTTGGCCGCCGTTTCCCAGGCCTCGGGCGCAGGCCTGGCGTGGACCTGTGCCGACGACGAGTACGGTGGCAGGACACGGCTGGCCGTGCTCAGCAGCGCAGTGCCGATGCTGTTCCAGAAACCGCGCCAGGGGCGCGGCACCATGGAGCCGCGGTTGAGCGGTGGTGCGGTCACCGCGTTCGGGTGGCGCTCTTCACGCAGCACGCTGCGGTGGGTCTGGGTGGGTTTCGTGGAAGTGTTCATTCGGGTAACAGCAGATGTGTCCATGTTTCACTCACGGTGTCGTTGTTGTGTTGGAGGTATGCGCGCAGCTCCACGGGCTGCGTCGCATCGATGCGCTCGACGCGCACGGTCACGCGCCAGGAGCGCGTGGCGGGGTTGGGGTAGGCCAGGGTCTGGAGCACGCGGCCGTTGGCGTTGGCGCTGACCACGGCTTTGACCGTGGCGTCGGCCGGCAGCGCGTTCAGTGCGGGGCCGCTGAAATCGATGAGGTACTGCGGCTGGCGGCCCTGTTCTTCGGCACTCAGCTTGGTGTAGCCATAGCCTCGGCGGCTCTGGGTCACCCAGCTCGATGGCGGGCGCTGCTGCGCTTCGCCCTGCCAGGCCAGTTCGTAAGCCACTTCCAGTGGCTGGCCCGGTGCGGGCAGGGCGGCGGGCACCCAGTACGCCACGATGTTGTCGTGCGTCTCGTCGGGCGCGGGCAGCTGCACCAGTTCGACGCGGCCGGGGCCCCAGTCGCCCAGCGGCTTGATCCAGGCGCTCGGGCGGCGCTCGTAGCGCGCTTCCACGTCTTCATAGCTGGCGAAGCTGCGGTCGCGCTGCATGAGGCCGAAGCCGCGCGGGTTCTGCATGGTGAACGAGCTGACCGTGACGGCCTTCGGCCGTTGCAGCGGGCGCCACAGCCATTCGCCTTCGCCGGTGACCATCATCAGACCGTCGGAGTCGTGCACCTCGGGGCGGAAGTCGCGGGCCAGGGGCTGGTTCTCGCCCGAGAGGAACATGCTGGTCAGCGGTGCGATGCCCAGTGTGTTCACCGGACCGGCACCGGGACGCAGGAAGACGCGGGCGTTGACCGTGGTGGTGGTTTGCTGGCCGGGGCGGATCACGAAGCGGTAGGCACCCGTGGCTCGCTTCGATTCGAGCAGGGCCAGCACGGTGACCTCGGTTGCACCGGCGGCCGGGCGCTGCAGCCAGAACTCGGAGAAGCGGGGGAACTCCTCGCCGGCGCCGCCTGCGGTGTCGATGGCCAGGCCGCGGGCCGACAGGCCGTACTGCTGGCCGTTGCCGAGTGCGCGGAAGTAGCTGGCGCCCTGGAACACCACCAGTTCGTCCTTGTAGGCTTGGCCGTTGAGCGGGTAATGCAGGCGAAAGCCTGCGTGGCCCAGGTCACCCCAGGGCGCGGGGTCAAAGGTGTTCTTGCCGTAGTCGAAGTCGGCACCGCGGTAGGGCAGGTGGCGCACCGAGCCATCGGGCTTGATTTCGTGGATGCGCACCGGCTCGGTCTGGTACAGGCCAAGGTGGAAGAACTGGGCCTCGAAAGGCAGGGCCTCGGCACGCCAGACGGACTGGGCGGGTTTGAAGCGGATGTCGCGCAGCTGGTCGTAGGTGATGTTGGCCAAGTCGGCGGGCAGCTTGTCGCTGTTTGCGCGCACCGGCTCTGCGGCGCGGGTTTTGGCCAACTGGGTCACGCTGTCCCAGTCGAAGCGCTGGGCCTGGGCTGACGCCCCGCAGAGCAGGGCCAGGAGGGCGCCGAGCACGACCGCAGCGCGGGGGCGCCGGAGGGCTTGGGCAGGACGAATCGGATGGGGCATACCCGGATAAGGGCAAACCCTGTGCCAGGTTGAAAAAACGCAGTCAAATCAAGCGCTTGGAGCGAAAGCGTCTTTTCTCAGGCCGCCAGGTGGCCCTGAGGGCGTCTCAAACCTGCGTTTTTGTCGTCAAACAGCGACAACTAGCACGGCGCTTTTTAAAAACGCCTTAGAGAACAAGGGATGAAGCTTGTCACTCATCGGCGACAGGGTCTCCGGGCACGCCCGACGACCCCGGTGTGGCGTCGCTTTTGAAGAGGCCCGGCGTCAGGGCGTGTTTTTGCAGCAATCGGTAGAACTCGGTGCGGTTGCGCTGCGCCAGGCGGGCCGCGTCGGCCACGTTGCCGTCGGTCAACTTGAGCAGGCCCACCAGGTAGTCGCGCTCGAAACGCTGCTTGGCGTCGGCAAAGCTCAGCACCTCCACCGAGGGCGTGCGCAACGCGCGCTGCACCAGAGCCAGCGACACCAACGGCGTGGTGGACAGAGCGCAGACCTGTTCGACCACGTTGTAGAGCTGGCGCACGTTGCCCGGCCAGGCGGACATGGTCAGCGCCTTGAGCGCCTCGGGCGCAAACCCCGAGCTGCGTTTGCCGTACTTGGCGGCCAGTTTGGCCAGGAAATGGTTGGCCAGCAGCGGAATGTCTTCGCGCCGCTCGGCCAGTGTGGGTAGGGTGAGCGTGACCACGTTGAGCCGGTAGTACAGGTCTTCGCGGAACTGGGCCGTGGCCATTGCCTCTTCCAGGTCGCGGTGGGTGGCCGAGATGATGCGCACGTCCACCGGCAGCGACTGGCTCGAACCCAGCGGGCGCACCGCGCGCTCCTGCAGCACGCGCAGCAGCTTGACCTGCAGGGCCGGCGGCATGTCACCGATTTCGTCGAGCAGCAGCGTGCCGCCGTCGGCCGCCTGGAACAGACCCTTGTGGTTGGCCACGGCGTCGGTGAAGGCGCCCTTCATGTGACCGAACAGTTCGGATTCGAGCAGGGCTTCGGGGATAGCGCCGCAGTTCACCGCGATGAAGGGCTTGTTGGCGCGCGCACTGGCCTTGTGGATGGCGCGCGCGAGCATTTCCTTGCCGGTGCCGGAGTCGCCCCGCAGCAGCACGCTGGCATCGGACTGGGCCACCATGCGCGCTTCGGCCAGCAGGTCGGCCATGCGGTTGGAGCGGCTCACGACCTCTTTGCGCCAGGCCTCGTCCACCCGTGTGTTGTCGCTGGCCGGCGCGCCGAGCGCCAGGGCCTGCGCGATCTTCTCCAGCAGCTCCTTGGCGTCATAGGGCTTGGTGAGGTAGGTGAAGACGCCGCGCGCCGTGGCCTCCACCGCGTCGGGAATGGTGCCGTGCGCGGTCAGCAGGATGACCGGCAGCGAGGGATGGCGCTTGCGGATTTCATCGAACAGCGCCAGCCCGTCTTTCCCGGGCAGGCGCACGTCGGAGAGCACGAGTTGCGGTCGCTCGATGTCGAGCTGGCTGAGCGCCGCTTCGGCCGAGCCGACCGAGGTGACGTGGTAGCCAGCCGAGCCCAGGCGCATCGCCAGCAGGCGCAGCATGTCGGCGTCGTCGTCGACGACCAGCAGGCGCGCGCGTGGCGTGTTCAAGGTCATGCATCAACCTCTGTGTTGCACACTGCGCTCATGGGGCGACGGGGGGGCGAACCGGTGCAGGCGGGCGGGTGGTCAGGCTGCGTTCGATCGCGCGCATGGCTTCCAGGCGCTCGTTGAGCTGGTCGATGCGGCGCTGGTTTTCGCGCAGTTGGTGACCCTGCCGTTCCAGGCTGTCTTCCAGCCGGCGTTGCTCCACCAGCTGGTGGGCCAGCAAACGCGCCAGTGGCTTGAGCGGTGTGGCCTCGGGCGCCGCGCTGCCCACCACCCGTTGCACCAGGCCCAGCGCGCGCGCCGTGTCGGCCGCCTGGGGCATGTGCATCAGGGCCAGGGCCAGCTGCATCTGCCGCAGCGGCGCATTGCCCGGGTCGCCCTGCACCGCGATTTCGGCGGCGAGGTCGTTGGTGTTGAGCTGGCGCAGGCGCTCCGAGTAGGTGAGCAGGGCCGTGACCACATCGGGCAAGGGCGGGGCCTGGGTGTTCAGGGCCTCGGGCGAGGTGACCGAGGGCGCCTGCACCGGTGTGACCACCAGAATCTGGGGCACTGACGCGGACGCTGGCGTGGTGATCATGGTGGTCACGGACGCCTGGGCCGGCGGTGGTGGCGTGGTGCCGCAAGCGCTGACCAGGAGCGCTATCGGAACAGCGGAAATACTAATTCGCATGGGGAAGTTCGATACGGAAATGGGCGCCTTGGCGCTGGGGCAGCAGGTTGATGCGGCCACCGTGGGCAACAATGTACTCGTGCACGATGGACAAGCCGATGCCGGTGCCACGCACGGCGCCTTGAGGCTGGCGTTCGCCCCGGTAGAAGGGCTCAAAGATGCGGTCGCGGTCGGCATCGGCCACGCCGGGGCCCTGGTCGATGATGTCCAGGCTGGCGCGTCCGGGCAGGTCCAGCAGCACGAGGCGGATCACGCCGCCGTGGGGTGAGAAACGGATGGCGTTGGACAGCAGGTTGCCCACGGCCGAGGCGATCTTCTCGCGGTCAACCGGCAAAAACACCGGCCCGCCCTCGGCGCGCACGGTCAGCCCCAATGCCTGCCAGTGCAGGCGCTGGGCGTCGATCTGGTCTTCCAGCAAGGCCATCAGATCGGTCTGTTCGCGCTTGAGCTGTCGCGCCTCGAACGCCGCCGCGTTGAAGCGCAGCAGCGCTTCGATCTGGTGCTGCAGCATCAGGGTGTTGTGCTGCAGGATGTTGACCACCTCGGCCTGGTTGGGGTTGAGCGCGCCGGCCACACCGTCGCCCAGCACCGCCACACCTTCGTGCAGGGAGGCCAGCGGTGTCTTGAGTTCGTGCGAGATGTGTCGCAGAAAACGCGCCTTGTCGGCATCGAGCTCGGTCAGACGCAGCCGCAGCCAGTCCAGTTGCTGGCTCACGCGGCGCACGTCGGATGGCCCGGCGATGTCGATCGGCACGTCGAGCCGGTTTTCGCCCAAACCTTGAATGGCCCTTTCGATCCGTTTGAACGGGCGGGCCAGCCACAAGCCGAAGCCCAGCGCCATCACGGCGGCCACGGCGATGGAGCCCAGCACCTGCTGCGTGAGTTCCTGGCGGCTGGTCTCGAAGCGTGCCTGCAGCGTCTCGTTGCGCGTGCCGATGATGGACTGCACCTTCTGCGCGATCGAGGCGCTGTGCCCGTCGATTTCGCGGAAGGCCCGCGCCACTTCGCGCTCCCGGTCCAGTGCGGTCTCCGGTGGACCGTCAAGCAGTCCGGTGACGACGGTCAGTTGCTCCAGCCAGTTGGTGGAGAACTCGGCCGGCAGTTCGTTGTCCTCCAGCCGCTTGAGGATGTCGCGTGCGTTGCCGGCCGCTTCGGTGAAGCGCTGGCGCAGCTGGTTGTCGCGCAGCACCAGCGACTGGCGCGCGGCACGCTCCATGGTCAGGCTGCGTTCGGACAGCGACTGGGCCGCGGTGGACAGTGCAATCGCCTGGGCGGCACTCTCGCGGCTCTGGGCCATCAAGGCCTCCAGCGAAAACAGCGCGCGCAGGGCGGCCGCGCCCAGCAACAAGCCGATCAGCAGGAACGCGACCAGCAGCAGTTGCGGAAATGAAAAGCGCAGCGATCTCACAAGTGACGGCGGGATCAGGTGCCCAGTGCGACTTCAGCGGTGAGCACTTCGGCTCTCAGCGAATGCGGCCGCGCCTCCGTGATTCGCACATCGATCATCTGACCCACCAGACGCTCGGCCAGCGGGCCACCGGGGAAGTTGACGATGCGGTTGCACTCGGTGCGGCCCATGAGTTCGGGCACGTCGGTGCTGGAGCGGCGCGACGCGCCCTCGACCAGGATCCGCTGCACCGTGCCTTCACGGCTGGCGCTGATGCGGCGCACGTTCTCCTCGATCGTGGCCTGCAGGTGCTGCAGGCGCTTGAGCTTCACAGCGTACGGCGTGTCGTCCGCCAGATTGGCCGCGGGCGTGCCCGGGCGGGGGCTGAAGATGAAGCTGAAGCTGGTGTCGAAGCGCACGTCGGTGATGAGCTTCATCATCTTGTCGAAGTCATCGTCGGTCTCGCCGGGGAAGCCGACGATGAAGTCGCTGCTCATCACCAGCTCGGGGCGAATCGCGCGCAGCTTGCGCACCGTGCTCTTGAATTCCATGGCGGTGTAGCCGCGCTTCATGGCCATGAGGATGCGGTCGCTGCCGTGCTGCACCGGCAGGTGCAGGTGGTTCACCAGTTGGGGGATCTTGCCGTAGGCCTCGATCAGGCGCGGCGTGAATTCGTTGGGGTGGCTGGTGGTGAAGCGCAGGCGCTCAATGCCCGGGATCTCGGCCACGTATTCGAGCAGCAGCGCGAAGTCGGCGATGTCCCCGCTGTCGCCCATCGCGCCCCGGTAGGCATTGACGTTCTGGCCCAGCAGCGTCACCTCTTTCACGCCCTGGTCGGCCAGGCCCGCCACTTCCACCAGCACGTCATCGAATGGACGGCTCACCTCTTCGCCACGCGTGTACGGCACCACGCAGTAGCTGCAGTACTTGGAGCAGCCTTCCATGATGGAGACATAGGCCGAGCCACCGTCGACCTTGGCCGGTGGCAGGTGGTCGAACTTCTCGATCTCGGGAAAGCTGATGTCAACCTGCGGCACCGCCAGACGCGCGCGCTGGTTCAGCAGCTCGGGCAGGCGGTGCAGCGTCTGCGGGCCGAACACCACGTCCACGTAAGGCGCGCGCTTGATGATCTCGGCGCCTTCCTGGCTCGCCACGCAGCCGCCCACACCGATCAGCACGCCCTTGTCCTTGAGATGCTTCACACGCCCGAGGTCGCTGAACACCTTCTCCTGCGCCTTCTCGCGCACCGAGCAGGTGTTGAACAGGATCAGATCGGCTTCCTCCACATCCTGGGTGGGCTCGTAGCCTTGCGCCGCGTGCATCACGTCGGCCATCTTGTCCGAGTCGTACTCGTTCATCTGGCAGCCGAAGGTCTTGATGAAAACTTTTTTGCTCATGGAAGGCTCCTGTGGCACCGGCGCCAACAATGCCGGTGCCCGCGCTGGGCGCAAATAGGGTGAGGGGATCGGGTGACCACCGGCGGCCACACGGGCCCGCGGCGGCGGTGCTTCAGTTGGAAGTGGCGGCCGGCTTGGGCTGCAGCGACTCGAACACGAAGTTGCGTTGCACGCCGAAGCCAGCGCGCTTTTCTTTGGCCTCGGCCTCGGTGAGGATCCACACATTCTGGATCTGGTCGCGCAGGTCCACGGTGTAGTTCACCACCAGTTTCTGGTTCAGCAGCGAAGCGGACAGCACCAGTGTGTTGTTGGTGTTGTGGATGCGCGCGCCCGGCGACAGCCGTGTCTCCCGGTCGTCCATGGTGACGTTGGGCGGCTGCACCACCACCAGGGTGCCGCGCAGGGCTTTGGCGGGGAAGTCGCGCGTGCCTGACTGGGCCTGGGCCGACAGGGGCAGTGCGATCAGGAGCGCAGCGAGGGTGCTGGCGCAGAAGGCGGGTGAGCAGCGGTTCATGGTGTGTGTCCAGAGGCTGTTGGAAACGGGGACGCGATTGTCTCACGCACTCGCGCAACGCCTGCGCTCACTTCCAGCGGATCGGCTCGATGGCCACGCTGCCGCGTTCGCTGGAGAGCGTGAGCACACCCTCTTGCAAGGTGGCCTGCAACTGCATGCTGCGCTCGGCCATCTGGGCCAGGGCGGGCGCCACCTCGGTGGGCAGGCGCCAGACCTGCAGCCGCTCAAGGCGGGTCAACTTGGTCGCGATGCCGCGCCACCACACGTCTGCCGCGCTGCCAAAGGCGTAGAGCACCACCGCGTCGGCCTTGCTGCAGGCTTTGGCCAGGGGTTTGTCCTCGGGCTGGCCGACCTCGATCCACAGGCGCTTGCGGCCGGTGAAGTCGGTCAGCGAGACGTCCGGGTCGTCCGGGTCGGACAGGCCCGTGCCGAAGGCCAGCGTGCCGTCGCCGCGGCAGGTGTCCTGCAGCTCGTGGGCGTGGATGGCCAGGGCCACCAGGCGCACCATCATGCGTTCGTCGGTCTCGCTCGGGTGGCGGGCCAGGGTGAGCGCGTGGTCGGCGTAGTAGCTGTGATCGATGTCGGCGATCTGCAGGTTTGCCTTGAAGATGGTGGACTTGATGGCCATATTCGGAGTACTCCCCCGCGTCGCCTCCGGCGCCACCCCCTCAAGGGGGCGACACCTTGGGCCGGCGTAGCCGGACCCTTGGTGTCTCTGGTGGGCACGGGCTCACGCTTCAGAAAATTGGAATGAAAAAAGCGGGCCCTGTTGCCAGAGCCCGCTTCTTGAATTGTTGGTGGTGATAGGTGGACTTGAACCACCGACATCAGCATTATGAATGCTGCGCTCTAACCAACTGAGCTATATCACCAACGAGGCGGGATTGTAGCTCAAAACATCCCCGGCCTTGGGCGCGCCACGCGCCAGAATCAGGCGTTCAGGTCGCCTTTCTGGCGTATGAAGCGCACCAGCCGGCGGCGGCCACCTGCTTGCCCGCAAACAGTGGGCAAGGACCGGCTTGGGAGCCGATGGCGCCTTGGTACAGCGTGCAATTGGAACAGGCGCTGCCTTCCACGAAGTTGGGAAATTTGGATTTGTCGGCATGGGCGGCAACCGCCACGTAGCCCAGCGCCACCGCGGTGGGGTCGGAGGCTTCAAGCATGGGACCGGTGGTCGCCGGGGTCTGTGCCACTTCCGGTGCTGGAGCCGGCACCGGGTACTCCGCCGACGATGCAGGGGCGCCTTCCGGAGCGGTGGCACTGGGGGGTGGTGCCGATTCGGAGCAGGCCGACAACAGGGCTGCGCCTGACGCGGGCAAGAGCCAGATGAAATGGCGGCGGGTGGTCATGGGGGTCTCCTTGTGTGTCGTGGGAGCCCCCCTTATAGGCCCGCCTCCTCGGGGCGGGTGTTACCGCGTGTTGCCGCTCATTGGTGCTTGAACTCGGCCTTGCGCTTGTTCACGAAGGCATCCATGCCTTCCTTCTGGTCGGCGGTGGCAAACAGCGCGTGGAAGATGCGGCGCTCGAACATCACGCCGTCGGACAGCGAGCCCTCGAACGCGCGGTTCACCGACTCCTTGGCCGCCATCACGCTGGGCAGCGAGAAGCCGCAGATGATGAGTGCCGCGCCCAGCGCTTCGTCCATCAGCTTGTCCAGCGGCACCACGCGGCTCACCAGGCCCGCGCGCTCGGCTTCTTCGGCGTCCATCATGCGGGCGGTGAGCACCATGTCCATGGCTTTGGACTTGCCGACCGCGCGCGGCAGGCGTTGCGTGCCGCCCGCGCCGGGAATGATGCCCAGCTTGATCTCGGGCTGACCAAATTTTGCGTTGTCGGCCGCGATGATGAAGTCGCACATCATGGCCAGTTCGCAACCACCGCCCAGCGCGAAGCCGCTGACCGCGCCGATCACGGGCTTGCGGATGCTGCGGATGGTTTCCCAGTTGCGCGTGATGTAGTCGCCCTTGTAGACGTCGGCAAAGGTGTAGCTGGCCATGGCGCCGATGTCGGCACCGGCGGCAAAGGCCTTTTCGCTGCCGGTCAGGATCATGCAGCCGATGTCGTCATCGGCATCAAACGCCTTCAGCGCAGCACCCAGCTCGTCCATGAGCTGGTTGTTGAGTGCGTTGAGCTGCTTGGGGCGGTTGAGCGTGATGATGCCCACCCGACCTTCGGTGCGGACGGTGATGCATTCGGGTGGGGCGGTGGCGGTCATGGGGTCTCCTCGGGTGTCGATGTTGGTTGGAAAGCTGTCCACTATAGCGGCCGGTACCGAGGGAAAACATTAGCCGACCGATTGGTTGGTTAATGGTAAATTGCACCGCCGAACAACCACCGCCAGTCGAGGAGACCCACCGCCATGCCTGAAGCCACCGTCTTGTATGAAGAGCGTGGGGCCGCGGCCCTGGTCACGCTCAACCGGCCCGATGCGCTCAACAGTTTCACCCGCCAGATGCACCGCGACCTGTGGGCCGCGCTGGACCGTGCCGAGGCCAACCCGGTGGTGCGCGCGCTGGTCATCACCGGCGCCGGGCGTGGCTTCTGCGCCGGGGCCGACCTGGCCGAGTTCGACTTCGAGCCCGGTCCGGACCTGGTGCAGCGCGCCGACCCCGGCCCGGTGATCGAGCAGGCTTTCAATCCCACCGCGCGGCGCCTGCAGGGCTTGCGCATGCCGACCATCGCGGCGGTCAACGGCGTGGCGGCGGGCGCGGGCGCGTCGCTGGCCATGTGCTGCGACATCGCGATCGCCGCCACCGGCGCGAGCTTCATCCAGGCCTTCAGCAAGATCGGCCTCGTGCCGGATGCCGGGGGCAGCTGGTTGCTGGTCGAGCGTCTGGGCCTGGCGCGCGCCATGGCCCTGGCCCTGACGGGCGACAAGCTGCCGGCCGCGCAGGCCAAGGAGTGGGGAATGATCTGGGACGTGAGCGAGGACTGCGTGGGCGCCTCGCTGGCCCTGGCCACCAGGCTCGCCGCCATGCCGACCCGGGCGCTGGTGGCCACGCGCGCGCTGTTGCGCGACGCCTCCACGCGCACCTTGAGCCAGCAGCTCGATGTGGAGCGCGACACCCAGTCGGCGCTGGGCAAGACGCACGACTACATCGAAGGCGTGATGGCGTTCCGCGAGAAGCGTCCGGCACAGTTCAAGGGCGAATGATGTCTCCCCAGGACAAGGCAAAAAAAGTCGGCGAGACCATGTTCGCGGTCGACACCGCCAGCAAAGACACCATGGGCATGGAACTGCTCAGCTGCGAGCCGGGCCGCGCTGTCATCCGCATGGCCGTGCAGGCTCTGCACCTCAACGGCCACCAGATCTGCCACGGCGGCTTCATCTTCACCCTGGCCGACTCCACCTTTGCGTTTGCCTGCAACAGCCACAACAGGAACGCCGTGGCCGCAGGCTGCAGCATCGAGTTCCTGCGCCCTGCGCACGCCGGTGATGTGCTCACCTGCGAGGGTGTTGAGCAAACGCTCTCGGGCCGCCACGGCATCTACGACATGCGGGTGATCAACCAGCGCGGTGAGGTGGTGGCGATGTTTCGCGGCAAGAGCGCACAGATTCCCGGGACGGTGTTTTCCGAAGAAGGGCAGTCATGAAAAGCTTTCCCCTGGAGCCGATTGAAAAGGCCAGCGTCGACGAGCTGCGCGCCTTGCAGCTCAAGCGCCTGCGGGCCACGCTGCGCCATGCCTATGCGAACTCACCCGTCTACCGCTCCAAATTCGATGCGGCGGGTGTGCACCCGGACGACTGCCGCAGCCTGAGCGATCTCGCCAGGTTTCCTTTCACCACCAAGAAGGATTTGCGCGACAGCTACCCGTTCGGCATGTTCGCGGTGCCGCGCGAGCAGTGCGCGCGCATCCACGCCAGCAGCGGCACCACGGGAAAACCCACGGTGGTGGGCTACACGCTCAAGGACATCGACACCTGGGCCACCGTGGTGGCGCGCAGCATCCGCGCCAGCGGTGCGCGCCCCGGTGACCTGGTGCATGTGAGCTACGGCTACGGCCTGTTCACCGGCGGCCTGGGCGCGCACTACGGCGCCGAGAAACTCGGGCTCACCGTGGTGCCTTTCGGTGGTGGCCAGACGGAGCGCCAAGTGCAGCTGATCCAGGACTTCAAGCCCGACATCATCATGGTGACACCGAGCTACATGCTGGCGATCGCCGATGAGTTCGAGCGGCAGGGCATCGACCCGCGCCAGAGCAGCATGCGCATCGGCATCTTCGGCGCCGAGCCCTGGACCAACGACATGCGCCTGGCGATCGAAGCGCGCATGAACATCGACGCGGTCGACATCTACGGCCTCTCGGAAGTGATGGGGCCCGGTGTGGCCAACGAGTGCGTGGAAACCAAGGACGGCCCGACCATCTGGGAAGACCATTTCTACCCCGAGATCATCGATCCCGAGACCGGTGAGCCGGTGGCCGATGGCGAGATGGGTGAACTGGTGTTCACCAGCCTGACCAAGGAAGCGCTGCCGATCATCCGTTACCGCACACGCGACCTCACGCGCCTGCTGCCCGGTACCGCGCGCACCATGCGCCGCATGGAAAAGATCACCGGGCGCAGCGACGACATGATGATCGTGCGCGGCGTCAACGTGTTCCCCACGCAGATCGAGGAGCTGATCTTGAAGCGCCCCGAGCTCAGCGCGCATTACCAGTGCGTGCTGACGCGCGAAGGCCCGATGGACAACCTGACCGTGGTGGTCGAGACGCGTTGCGGTCTGTCGCCAGAGAGCATCGAGGCGCGTGCCGCGGCCAAGCAGTTGCAGCACGAGGTGAAGGTGTACGTGGGCAGCAGCGTGGCCGTGGAGCTCAAGCCCGAAGGAGGCGTGGAGCGCAGTCAGGGCAAGGCGAAGCGCGTGGTGGATCTTCGCGAACGCCCAGCCTGAGCTTCGTCGTTGTTGCGCTTCAACGCCGTCTGTGTGGGAAATCGCACCCGCCGGGATGAAAACCCCTAGCCGTGTCGGGGATGGGTGTCCTACATTACCCCCCACAGTTGGGGAAGACATGGACAAAAACACATTGTTTGGCAAGACCGTGGCAGGACGCGAAGCGCTCACCACCCGGCCCGCCGGGCTTGGGCCGCGCCTGCGTTCGCTGCTGATCATGGTGGACGGAAAACGCAACCTCGCCGAATTTGAAAAGCTCACGGGTGGAGAGGCCACCGCCGCCCATTCGCTCGAGGAACTGCTGGCCGCCGGGTGGATCGAGGTGGTCGGTGCCGACGGCTTGCCCAAGCTGGTCGTTGCACCCGCGGCACCGGTGCCTGACCCGGCTGCCTTCCAGCCGGAGGTGTCGCAGCCCGTGCCGGTGGAGCTTGCTGTTGCGGTCCCCTCGCTGCCTTTCAGCGAAGCCCGCCGCCAGGTGGTGCGTTTCATCAACGACCAGCTCGGTCCCATGGGCGAGACGCTGGCCATCCGCGCTGAGGGCTGCAAGACGCCCGCCGATCTTCAGGCGGCGCTGCCCCGCATCCGGGACGGTTTGAAAAGCTTCAAGGGTGCGGCGGTGGTGCAACAGTTCGACGACGAACTGGCGAATCGCCTGCCCAAGGTCTGAATTCAGTCGGACAGCCAGCTGCCCAAACGCGCGGCATCGGCAACACCCAGTTTCACGGCCAGACTCTCGGTCGGCCAGTCCAGCGGGCATTTGAGCAGACGGTTGTCGCGTGAAACCAGTGCGGTGACTCGCGTGCGTTGACCGCGCAGCATCTGCACATCGTCGAGTTTGTGGATGCGCCAGGCCTCGGCGGCGGCGCCCCGGCGCACTGCCGCCAGTTCCAGACCCAGCCACTCGTCTCCTGCGGCCATGCCGGCGGCCTCACTCGCGCCCCCACGCAGCACGGTTTTGATGTGCACGCTGCCACCGGTATCACTCACGCGCAAGCCCAGTTGCTGGGCCAGTGGTGCTTTGTCGTGCGTGAACTTGGCGCCCTGGCCTTGCAGAAGGTCCATCAACGGCAGGTCCGCGGTGCTGTGCACCCACGCAGCGATTTCGACGTCGAAGCTGCGCTTGCCCAGGCGTTTGAGCGCGCGCAGCAGATCGGCTTCACGCATGGGGCCACCCTTGCAGCGCTGCCAGAGCTCGCGCATCACCGCATCCAGCGTGGTGTGGCCCTCGCTGCGCAGCGTGAGGTCCAGGCACAGGGCCACGAGTGAGCCCTTGGTGTAGTAGCTCACCGTCGCGTTGGGCGTGTTCTCGTTCATGCGGTAGTACTTCACCCACGCATCGAAGCTGGCCTGCGCCACGGTCTGCAGGTGGCGTCCCGGGGTCTGCTGCACCTGGTTGATAGTCTTGGCGACCAATTGCAGGTAGGCGGTGTCGTCGATGAGGCCGGCGCGGCGCAGGATCAGGTCGTCGTAATAGCTGGTGAAGCCTTCGAAGAACCAGAGCAGTTCGGTGAAATTCTCGGCGTCGTAGTCGTAGCGCTTGAACTCGGCCGGGCGCAGGCGCTTGACGTTCCAGGTGTGGAAGTACTCGTGGCTGATCAGGCCCAGCAGCGTGGTGTAGCCGTCGGTGGCCTTGAGGGCGGCGGCTTGGTCGCTGGTGGACGGCCGCAGGCGCGGCAGATCGGCCCGCTGGCAGATGAGCGCGGTGGAGTTGCGGTGTTCCAGCCCGCCGTAGCCGTCGGCGCTGGCATGCAGCATGAACACGTAGCTGGAGAACGGGGGTGCTCCGTCCCCATGCCAGAACGCGATCTGCGTTTCGCAGATGCGCCGCGTGTCGTCGATCAGGCGTTCACCATCGAGCCAGGCGCCGGCGCCACTGACCACGAAACGGTGTTCCACACCACCGGCGGTGAACTGTCCGCTCCAGAACCGGCCCATGTCCACCGGGCAGTCGGCCAGTTCGTCGTAGTCTGCTGCGCGGTAGTGGCCGAAGCCCGCCGCGTCCACGCTGTGGGCGGGCAAGCCGGTGGCGACGTTCCAGCCCTCGGTGGCGGCGCTGGCGGCGATCTCCAGTGCATGGGGTTGGGCTTCCTGGCCGGCCACGCGCAGGCACAGGCTGGTGGCGTTGAAGAAGCCACGCGTGCTGTCCAGGAAAGCGGTGCGCACCGAGGCGTCAAACGCGTACACCTCGTACTGCAGTTCCAGCGGTTTGCCTGCCGCCGCGTCGGCCTGCCAGTGGTTCTTGTCGAGCTGTTTGATGGCCACAGAGTGACCGTCTTGCCTGGCTTGCAGGTTCTGCAGGTGCTGCGAAAACTCACGCACGAGGTAGCTGCCCGGGATCCACACCGGCAGGCTCACGCGCTGGTCTTTGGCGGGTTGTTCGATCAACAGCGTGATGGCAAAGAGGTGTGCGTTGGCGTCCTGGACCGAGATGGTGAAGCGCACGCCGGTGGCGGTGGCGGTGGTGGGACGTTTGGGCATCAGAGGGCTCCAGCGCCGATGAAGCAGCTCAGGGCCGCCACGGCGGAGAGCCGGAAGCGCAACTTGAGCCAGGCACCGAGCCCGGCTTGTGCATAGAGCTTGCGGTCGACTAGGTAACAGACGATCAACACCAGACCGAGCCAGGCCAGACCTGCGTAGGGTGGCATCACCAGGCCGGGCCAGGCCAGCAGCGAGGGCATGACGCCCCACAGGAAGTGCGCCTTGCTCTCGGGCGCGCGCGCCAGCTGACTCCAGCCGATGCCCCAGTGGATGCCGCCCAGAAAGGAGGTGATGAGGGCCGCATAGGACGCCAATGCCAGCGCCACCCAGGCCTGCAGATCGGGCGTGACCAGCCAGATCAAAAGGGCCAGGCCCATCAGGGGAGTCAGACCGGCATAGCCCAGCTTGTGAATGAGAGGGTGCTCATGGGATTCGCCGCCAGCGTCGGACAAAGGCATGCTGAATGGCATCAGTTGAGCATGGTTTCGATGCGGTCGGCCGTGATGAAGCCCGGCACCCGGGTGTCGTTGGTGAAGATCATGGTGGGCGTGCCCTTGATGCCGTGCTTGCTGGCCAGGCGGCTGTTTCGATCGATGGCGGCGGTGTCGCAGGTGGCGGCGGCGGGCGGCTGGTTGTTCGACATCCAGGCGCTGTAGGTTTTGGCTTTGTCCTTGGCGCACCAGATGCGGCGCGCTTTCTCCACCGAGTCCGGGCCGAGCACGGGGATGAGGAAGACATGCACCGTCACGTTGTCGAGATCGGCGAACTCCTGGTGCAGCTTTTTGCAGTAACCGCAATTCGGGTCTTCAAACACCGCCATCTTGCGTTTGCCGTTGCCACGCACCAGGGTGAAGGCGTCCTTCATGGGCAGGTCCTTGAAGGCGAGCGCGGTGAGCTTGTCCAGGCGTTGTTCGGTCAGGTTGACACGTCCCCGGGTGTCGATCAGCGCGCCCTGAATCACGTAGTTGCCCTCTGCGTCGGTGTAGAAGATGTCGCTGCCGTTGATCCGCACCTCGAAGATGCCCGGCATCGGCGTCTTGCTCACCTCGTCGATCGTTGGCAATTTGGGCAGGCGCTCGGCGAGGTTCTTGCGGATGGTGGCTTCCTGCGCCAGCGCGCTCAGGGAGATGGCGCTCAGCGCCAGCAGCAACAGGGACTTGAAGAGTTTCATCGTGGGGGCGCTCAGAGGCGATCGGGGAACAAAAAGGGGATTCAGGCCGCTTGGCCCATGGCTTGCCGCGCCAGCCAGCGCTTCACCGGGCCGCTGCGGTTGAAGCTGGTCAGGCCCCAGTTGCGCAGCGCCTGCACGCGGCTGTCTTCATGGGAAAACAGGCCAAACAAACCGTCGGTGACCCAGCCCATGGCACTCACCTCGGCCGCGCGCGCGCGCTCGTAGCGGCGCAGCAGCTTCAGGTCACCGAGCTCGCGCCAGTACTCGCGCGCGTGCAGCACACGGGCGAGTTCGGCCGCATCGGCCAGCCCCACGTTGAGACCCTGGCCCGCCAGCGGGTGCATGGCGTGCGCCGCATCACCCGCCAGTGCCACACCGCCAGTGGCGTTGCGGGTGATCCAGCGTTGTGCGCGCGAGAGTTCGAGGGGCCAGGCTTGGGCGGGACTTTCCATGTGCAAGGTGCCCAGGGTGTTGGCGCTGCGCGCCTGCACCGCCTGAGCCAGGACGGAGGGATCGGATTGCAGCCACACGTCGGCCTGCTCTGCAGGTACTGACCACACCAGCGCCACCGAGTTCCCTTGTGCACCGCCCAGGGGCAGCAAGGCCATGACTTCGCCTTGGGCGAACCACTGGCGCGCCACGCCACCGTGCGGCAATTCGCAGCGCAACCGCGCCGCCACCGCCTTGTGGGGGTAGGGGCGAACATCAAAGGCCAGGCCCAGTTGCTCGCGGGTCTGGCTGCGTTTTCCCTCGCACACCACGGTGAGCGCAGCGGCCGGGGTCTCGGTCATGCGCTCGATGCCGCCTTGAAACCCCACGGCATCGCTCAGGCGCTGCTCCAGCGCGGGCACGTCCACGATCCAGGTGAGGGCCTCGCTGCCCTGGTCGCTGGCGGAGAACTTCAACTCACCGCCGTCGTCACCCCAGACCTGCATGTCGCTCACCGGGGTGATGGGGGTGGGGCGCGGGTCGCTGGCGTCGGCTTCGGGCCAGGCGCGCACCGAGCGCAGCAACTCGCGCGAAGCGTTGTTCAGGGCGTAGGCGCGCACGTCGGGGGTGTCCGTGCTGCGCGGGTTGCCGACCAGCGCCACGCGCAGTCGATCGCGGGCCAGCAGCAAGGCCAATGTCTGGCCCACCACACCGGCTCCCTGCACGGCGACATCAAAACGCCGGGCCGTACCGGTTCGCGGGGGTGTTGCATTCATGTGGGGATTTTAGGAGCAGGGCACAATCCGGGCCTCTCACGGGCCAAACCCCTGCGGGTCGCCCCGACTTTCCCCTCCCGACCTTGCTGCACACCCCGCCATGAACCCAGCCGCTACCCCCGCCGCCGATGTGCAGGCCACCATCGAAGAACTCTGGGTCTACCCGGTCAAGTCCTGCGCAGGCATCCAGCTGCCCGAGGCCGAGCTGACCGACACCGGCCTGCTGTACGACCGTGCCTGGATGGTGGTGGATGCCGAGGGCGAATTCGTCAGCCAGCGCGAGCTGCCCCGCATGGCGCTGATCCAGCCGTCGTTCAAGATGGGCCAGCTGATGCTGCGCGCGCCGGGCATGCTGTCCTTGCATCTGGGGCTGGACGTGGCCGAAGGCCCGCTCAAGGTGCGGGTGTGGGACGACGCGGTGGACGCGTACGACATGGGCGATGTGGCGGCGCAGTGGTTCAGCGACTTTCTCGGGCCGGACGCACCGGGCCACCTGAAACGGCTGCGGCTGGCGCGTTTTGACCCCGATGTGAAACGTCCCTGCGATCCCGCCTGGACCGGCGGACGCGAGGCCACGACCCAGTTCGCCGACGGTTTTGGCCTGCTGGTCACCAGCAACGGCTCGCTGGCCGATCTCAATGCGCGCCTGGTGGCCGCCGGCCACGCGCCGGTTGACACGCGCCGTTTCCGGCCCAACATCGTGCTGGGTGGCATTGAGTCGCACGATGAGGACCGCGTGGGTGCCATGACCATCACCACCGACGACAGCGCTGCGGTGATCGAGCCGGTGAAGCCCTGCGGCCGCTGCCCCATTCCCAACATCGATCCCACAACCGCTATCGCCAGCCCGGCGGTGAGCGACACGCTGCAGGCCTACCGGCAGGACCCGCGTCTGAAGGGCGCGGTCACCTTCGGCATGAACGCCATCGTGATTGAGGGTGATGGACAAGTGCTCCGCGTGGGGCAGAAGGTCACGGCAGACTGGAAGTTCGACTGATCCCGACCCCCACCCGTAAAATCGCGGGTTCCCCGACCGATCCGAAAGTTTTTCCATGAGTCTCCAATGCGGCATCGTGGGCCTGCCCAACGTGGGCAAGTCCACCCTTTTCAACGCGCTGACCAAAGCCGGTATCGCGGCCGAGAACTACCCCTTCTGCACCATCGAACCCAACACCGGCGTGGTGGAGGTGCCCGACCCGCGCCTGGCCCAGTTGGCTGCCATCGTCGAGCCCGAGCGTGTCGTGCCGGCCATCGTGGAGTTCGTGGACATCGCCGGTCTGGTGGCGGGCGCGAGCACCGGTGAAGGCCTGGGCAACAAATTCCTCGCGCACATCCGCGAGACCGACGCGATCGTCAACGTGGTGCGCTGCTTCGAAGACGACAACGTGATCCACGTGGCCAACAAGGTCGACCCGATCGCCGACATCGAGGTCATCCTCACCGAGCTCTGCCTGGCCGATCTGGCTGCCGTGGAAAAGGCGCTGCACCGCGTGAACAAGACCGCGCGTTCGGGTGACAAGGAGTCCATCAAGCAGGTGGCCATTCTGGAGAAATGCCAGGCCGCGCTCAACAACACGCAGCCGGTGCGCACCATTGACTTCAGCAAGGAAGAGCAGGCGCAGCTCAAGCAGTTCTTCCTGATCACCGCCAAACCCGCCATGTTCGTGGCCAACGTGGCCGAAGACGGCTTCGAGAACAACCCTTTCCTGGACCGGCTGCGCGACTTTGCCGCGAAGCAGAACGCGCCCGTAGTGGCCATCTGCGCCAAGATCGAGGCCGAGCTCTCCGAGATGGACGACGCCGACCGGCTCGAATTCCTCAAGGAGCTGGGTCAGGACGAGCCGGGCCTGAACCGCCTGATCCGTGCCGCCTACCAGTTGCTCGGTTTGCAGACCTACTTCACCGCCGGGGTGAAAGAGGTGCGTGCCTGGACCATCCATGTGGGCGACACCGGCCCGCAGGCCGCGGGTGTGATCCACACCGATTTCGAGAAGGGCTACATCCGCGCGCAGACCATCGCCTTCGACGACTTCGTCAACTTCAAGGGCGAACAGGGTGCGAAGGACGCGGGCAAGATGCGCGCCGAAGGCAAGGAATACGTTGTCAAGGACGGCGACGTGATGAACTTCCTGTTCAGCAGCTGAACGCCGACATGTCGCAACCCGGCCAGCCCGAACCGCAACGCCTGGCCAAACGCCTGGCCGCGCAACTGCCATGCTCGCGCAGCGACGCTGAAAACTACATCGCCGGTGGCTGGGTGCGGGTGGACGGCGTGGTGATGGAAGAGCCCATGGAGCGGGTGCGCGACGACCAGACCGTGTTGCTGGACCCGAAGGCCAGGCTGGAGCCGCTGGAGTCGATGACGCTGATCTGGCACAAACCGGCCACCCGGGTGCTGCCCGACGAGCCGCTGCTGCCCGACGCGTTGGCCGCCAAATGGTTCACCAACGCCAACCGCTTCAAAGGTGACCGCTCGGGCGTGCGCCCACTCAAGGCGCACCTGCACAAGCTGCTGCCGGTGTCGCCGCTGGGCACCAAGGCCAGCGGTCTGATGGTGTTCACCCAGAACCCGGGCGTGGCGCGCAAGATGACCGACGACGCGGGACAACTGGAGCACGAGTGGCTGGCCGAAGTGGCGGCCGATCCCGAGCTGGAAGACGAGGCCCGGCGCGACGCGGTGCTCAAGTCATTGGGCAAGGCGCTGTTCTTTGACGGCTGGGCCGTGCCCTCGGCGCGCGCCAGCTGGCAGAGCGAACTGCGCCTGCGCTTGGCCATCAAGGGCAACCGAACGGGCCAGGTGGCGCACCTGTGTGAGCGCGCCGGTCTGCAGCTCACCGCCTTGCGCCGCCTGCGACTGGGCCGCATTTCGCTGGCCGGATTGCCGGTCGGTGAGTGGCGCTACCTGCTGCCCTACGAACGCTTCTGAGCCCGGGCGGCCCACACGCTCAGGCCCATGGCCAGCACCAGCACCACCAGCCCCACCTGGTTCAGGCTGAGCATGCGCCCTTGCGCAATCATCAGCCCGCCCAGCGCCGCCCCCATGGCCTGACCGGCGTACATGGCCGAGGTGTTGAGCGCCACCGTGGCGGGCGCCAGCGCCGGGGAGATGTGCACCAGCCTGGCCTGCTGCGCCGAGTTCACCGCGAAGCAACCCAGCGCCCACGGCACCAGCACCAGCGCCTGTTGCCAGATGCCTCCCTGGCCCAAGGGCCACAGCAGCAGGCTCAGCACGATCAGGCCGAGCGCGATGAACACGGCGCGTGGTGCGCCGATGCGGTCGATCGAGCGCGACATGCCCACGTTGCCCGCGAGACCAAAGGCACCGAACCACAGAAACATGAGCGAGAGCGCACCACCGCCCAGCCCCAGCGTTTGCAGGAAGTAGGGCGCGAAGTACGAGAACAGTGTGAACTGCCCGAAGGCGGAGAGCAGCGTCACGCCCACGGCGAACATCAAGGGAGCGGAGCCCAGCGTGGCTTGCCAGGCCTGGCGCGACAGGGCGGCGGGCCGGATGCCGTTGGGCATCTCGCGCCAGACCCAGGCGGCGCTGGCCGCCGACATCAGCGCCACCAGGCCGAACGCCCAGCGCCAGCCCAACGTGCCACCGATCCAGGCCGACAGCGGCATGCCCATGACCGAGGCCACCGACCAGCCGAGGAACACGAACGTGATGGCGCGCCCGCGCTGGTCGGGTCGCACCAACAGACCGACGCACGCCGCGGCCTGGGGTGTGAAGACCGCCGGTGAGATGACGGCCAGCACACGCAGCGGCAGCAGGCTCGCGTAACTCGGCGCCAGCGCACAGGCCGCGGTGAGCAAGCCGTACCAGAGCAGGGAGAGCGTGAGCAGGCGGCGGCGGTCCCAGCCGGCCACCAGGCTGGCGAAGGCCGGCGCACCCAGGCCCATGAGGATGGCCGCCGCGGTGATGAGCTGACCGGCCTGCGGGATCGACACGTTCAGCGACGTGCTGATGTCGGTCAGCGTGCCCGGCACCACCATCACCCCGGTGCCGATCACGAAGTTGCCGACCATCAAGGCCCAGAGGGCGCGGGGCAGACGCGGTTGGTGGTTGCTCATCCCTGATAGACGCCGGGAAAGAACCAGAGCAGCGCCGCCGTCATGGTGAGGTAGCGAGCGAACTTGCCGATGGCCATGTACGCCAGGCAGGGCCAGAAAGGAAACTTCATCCAGCCCGCCACGGCGCACAGCGGGTCGCCCACCACCGGTAGCCAGGCCAGCAGGCAGGCCTTGGGGCCGAAGCGCTCCAGCCACGCCAGTGCTCGCACATCGACATGGCTCCCGCGCGCGCGGTCCACCACCTTGTGCGTGCCCAGGCCCATGAACCAACTCACCCCGCCACCCAGTGTGTTGCCAGCCGTGGCCACCAGGATGGCGGGCCAGAAAAGTTCCGGGTTGAGCTTGATGAGACCGAACACCGCGGGCTCCGAGCCCACCGGCAACAGGGTGGCCGAAACGAACGACACCACGAACACGGTGCTCAGCCCGAATTCGGGCAAGGCCAGCAGTTGCATCAGGTGGTTGGACCAGTCGGGCATGGGCAGCAGAAAAAAACGCCGTCGGTCGGCGTTGTGGGTGGCGTTGCGCGTGGTGGTTTGTGAAATGCGAAAGCAAGGGTTCGGATATCGCCTGCTGAAAAAACAGGCAGGTAGAATCGCGGTCCTTCGCATCCCGCATTGGCTGGGTTGGCGAAGGCCACTTCCATCCACCCGCATTCTCCCACCGCCATGCACATCGGGGCCTTCACCCTGCCCAATGCCCTGTTCGTCGCGCCCATGGCGGGTGTGACCGACCGGCCGTTTCGCAAGCTGTGCAAGCGACTGGGCGCTGGCTATGCCGTGAGCGAGATGGTGACCTCGCGCCCCGATCTGCAGGACAGTCTGAAGACATCGCGCCGCGCCAACCACGAGGGCGAAGCCGCGCCGATCGCGGTGCAGATCGCCGGCACCGATGCGCAGATGATGGCCGACGCCGCGCGCTACAACATCGACCGCGGCGCGCAGATCATCGACATCAACATGGGTTGCCCGGCCAAGAAGGTCTGCAACAAATGGGCCGGCTCCGCGCTCATGCAGGACGAGGCCTTGGCCATCGAGATCGTGCAGGCCGTGGTGGCGGCTTGCCAGCCGCACGGCGTGCCCGTCACGCTCAAGATGCGCACCGGCTGGTGTGCCAGCGTGCGCAACGCGCCCACGCTCGCGCTGGCCGCCGAGTCCGCCGGCGTGCAGATGCTCACCGTGCACGGCCGCACGCGCGAGCAGGGCTACAAAGGTCAGGCCGAGCACGACACCGTGGCCCACATCAAGAGCCGGGTGCGCATTCCGGTGGTCGCCAACGGTGACATCAACAGCCCCGAGCAGGCGCGTGAGGTGCTGCGCCGCACCGGCGCCGATGCCATCATGATCGGCCGCGCCGCTCAAGGGCGACCCTGGATCTTTCGCGAGATCTCGCACTTCCTGGCCACTGGCGAACACCTGCCGCCGCCCGATCTGGCCGATGTCCGTGGCTGGCTGCTGGACCACCTGCACGACCACTACGACCTCTACGGCGAATTCACCGGCGTGCGCAGCGCGCGCAAGCACCTGGGCTGGTACGCGCAGTCGCTGCCGTTGCCCGCGGGTGCCGCCGCCGTGTTCCGGGCGCGTGTGAACACCACCACCACGGTGGACGAGCAGCTTCGCTGCGTGAGCGAGAGCCTGGACGAGTGGTCCAGCGAAACAACAACAACCCCGAGAGACGACTGGAAACTGGCCGCATGAACAAGAACAAACTGCACGACTGTGTGCGTGCCAGCATGGAAGACTTCTTCCACGACCT
>NZ_JADMJO010000150.1 GCF_018780385.1 Hydrogenophaga sp.
TTCTCCAGCGCCTGGTAGATCGGCACCGTGCCGATGGGCACCGGCGAGTTGCGCACGATCCAGTCGCGCGTGGTGTGGATGTTGCGGCCGGTGGAGAGGTCCATCACGTTGTCCGCGCCCCAGCGGATCGCCCACACCAGTTTGTCCACCTCTTCCTCGATGCTCGACGTGACGGCCGAGTTGCCGATGTTGGCGTTGACCTTGACCAGGAAGTTGCGCCCGATGGCCATGGGCTCGACCTCGGGGTGGTTGATGTTGGCCGGGATGATGGCGCGGCCGCGCGCCACCTCGTCGCGCACGAACTCGGGCGTGATGATGTCCGGGATGCGCGCGCCCATGGGGTTGCCGCGCAGGCGAGCCTCGCGAGCGGTGTCGCCCAGGTACTCGGCCATCCATTCGCGTTTGCCGTTCTCGCGCACGGCCACATATTCCATCTCGGGTGTGACGATGCCGCGGCGCGCGTAGTGCATCTGCGTCACGTTCATGCCGCTCTTGGCACGGCGAGGCGTGCGCTGCAGGCCGGCGGCTTGCGCGCGCAGCGCTTCGATGCGTTCGATGGTGGTGTCGTTCTGGCGGGCCTCGTTCTTCACGCCGTCGTCCAGCACCTGACGGGCGCGGCCAGCGTAGGTCTCGGTGTCGCCACGCGACGCTATCCACGCGCCGCGCACATCGGGCAGGCCGCGCGTCACGTCGATCGTGGCCGAGGGCTCCGAGTAGGGGCCCGAGGTGTCGTACACCACGACACGTTCGCCATTGGTGAGGGCGATCTCGCGCATGGGCACGCGCACGCCGGGCTGCTGGCCGGGCACGTAGAGTTTGCGGGAGGCGGGGAAGGGCTCGCGGCTGAGGGCCAGCGAGGCAGCGGGGGACTGGACGGGGAGTTGATCGGGTGCATTCATGGTGGCGGTCTCCGGTTCCGGTGGATGGGCAGTGAATGCTCCGGAGGACCGCCCCATGGACCGCGATGGCGGGTGAAACACCTCCGCCGTGAGAACGGAGGAGGTGCTCGCCCACATGCCGCGTGGGGCATGCGCTCTTCTTTCGCCGGTACTAACCGGATCAAGTTCACGGGTTCGGCTGGTAAGCCGTCTCAGCGCCCGACCTTTTCAGGTCGGTGCACCCCGGAGCAGAGGGCAGTGTATGCGGTGTGCGGTGGTGGGTCGTCGGTCACGTTGGGCCGCAAGCGAATCCTCGCAACGTCTTCGGGTTGTCATTACAAATCATTCGCATTTGCGTTAATATCGCCTTCAAACTTTCTTTGACCTCAAGCGAGCCCTTTCCATGTACATCAAAACCACCCTGGCCGCCGCCGTTCTCAGCATGGCTTTGTCGGCACAAGCCCAGACGGCGGCCACCCCGTCCAGCGTGGCCGCGCACTACGCCACGCTCGTGCACGCCAACTACGAAGACGCGTTGACCACGGCGCGCACGTTGCAGGAGGCCATCAAGGCGTTCACCGCCGCCCCCTCGGCCGATACCCAGGCCGCTGCGCGCAAGGCGTGGCTGATGGCGCGCGAGTTCTACGGTCAGACCGAGGCCTTCCGCTTCTACGGCGGTCCGATCGACAACGACAGCGGCCCGGAAGGCCGCATCAACGCCTGGCCGATGGATGAGTCCTACGTGGACGCCGTGGATGGCAAGAAGACCGCCGGGCTGGTGAACAACCGCAAGCAGGCCATCACCAAGAAAGCGCTCTCGGGTTTGAACGAGCGGGGCGGCGAAGAGAACATTGCCACCGGCTGGCACGCCATCGAGTTCATGCTCTGGGGACAAGACACCTCCGACAGCGGCCCGGGCAACCGCAGCTTCGAAGACTTCGTGGACGGCAAGGCGCCCAACGCCGACCGCCGCCGCCAGTACCTCACGGTGGTCACGGAACTGCTGGTGGACGACCTCTCCAGCCTCGTCAAGGCCTGGGCGCCCGGCCAGAAGGCGAACTACCGCGCCAGGTTCGAGAAGGGCGGCAACGAGTCGCTGCGCAAGATGTTCGTCTCGCTGGGCTCGCTCTCGCGTGGTGAACTCGCGGGCGAGCGGCTCGAGGTGGCCTTGGCCAGTCAGGACCAGGAAGACGAACACAGCTGCTTTTCGGACAACACGCACCGCGACGCGGTGACCAACGCACGGGGCATTGAAAACGTGTGGTTGGGCCGCTTCACCCGCGTGGACGGCAGCTTGGTGCAAGGCCCCAGCCTGCGCGATCTGGTCGCGGCGAAAAACGCCGCGCTGGCCGACAAGACCACGCAGCAGATCAGTGGCTCGGTGAAGGCGGCCGAGGCGATTCCAGCGCCCTTTGACCGCGCCATCGCTGGCGCCAAGGATGCACCGGGTCGGGTCAGCATCGAAAAGACCATCGCCAGCCTGACCGCCCAATCCAACGACATCGTGGCCGCCGCCACCGCCGTGGGCATCACCAAGCTCACGCTGGTGCAGCCGTGACGCGTGCGGCCTGGCTGGTGGCCGTGATCGCGGTCGCCGGGCTCGGCGCCGCGGTTCACGCCGGCTTGCAGGCCGCGCCGGGCTCGGGGGACCTGCTGGGCGAAATGACCGGTGGCGAAACCACGGTCCACGCCAATGGCAAGAACGCGTTCTCGTTCCCGGCGGCCAACCTGACCGACGACGAGCGCACGCGCTTCGTCATCGGCAACTCGTTTTTCAAACGCAACTGGGTCGAGGCGCCCGCATCCACCACCGCGCGCGACGGCCTGGGACCGCATTTCCTGGCGCGCTCGTGCGCTGGTTGCCACTTGTTCGACGGACGCGGCGAGCCGCCGCCGTGGCGCAAGGGCTTGTCCGATGAACAGCCACTGGCGCTGCTGATCCGCCTCTCCGTGCCCGGCACCGACGCGCGCGGCGGCCCCAGGCACGAAGCGGTGTACGGCGACCAGTTCAACACCGCCGCGAACCAGAACGTGAAGCCGGAGGGCGAGGTGGTGATGCGCTGGAAGCCGCTTGGCGGCCGCTTTGCCGACGGTTCGCGCTACACGCTGCAACAGCCGCATTACGAGCTGCGCAACCTGGGCTACGGGCCGCTGGACCCGAAAACCTTGATGAGTCCGCGCATCGCGCCGCAGATCATCGGTGTGGGGCTGCTGGAGTCGATTGCCGAGCAGGACATCGTGGCCAATGCCGCGAACCAGGCCGCGCAACCCGGCCCGATCAAAGGCCAGCCCAACCGGGTCTGGGACGCTTTCGCCGGGCGCGAGATGCTCGGGCGCTTTGGCTGGAAGGCCAACGTGGCCACGCTGGCGCACCAGACCGCGGGCGCCTTCCATGGGGACATCGGCATCACCTCGCGCCACTTTCCGACCGAGACCTGCACCCCCGCGCAGAAAGACTGCCTGGCCGCGCCCAACGGCTCCAACGACGCCCAGCCAGAAATCGAAGACGAGACGCTGGAGCAGGTGGTTTTTTACCAGGCCACGGTGGCCCCACCGGCGCGGCGCAACGTGCGCGAGCCCCAGGTGTTGCAAGGCCAGCGGCTGTTCGCGCAAGCCCAGTGCGCTGTCTGCCACCGGCCTTCCTACAAGACGGCCGAGGGGCCGTTCCCGCGACTGACCAGCAAGGCTTTGCAGGGGCAGACCATCTGGCCCTACACCGACCTGCTCTTGCACGACATGGGCGATGCACTGGCCGATGGTCGGCCGGATTTTCTGGCCAATGGCCGGCAGTGGAAGACCCCGGCGCTGTGGGGCATCGGCCTGATCCGGGACGTCAATGGACACACCCGGTTGATGCACGACGGGCGTGCCAACGGCGTGCTGGAGGCCATCCTGTGGCATGGCGGTGAGGCCGAGGCCAGCAAGCAGCAGGTGCTGCAAATGAAAAAACCCGAGCGCGATGCGCTGGTCAGGTTCGTGGAGTCGCTGTGATCAAGCTGTACCGTTTCATGGCCGGCGTGGGCATGTGCCTGGCCGGGGGCCATGCCCACGCCCAGAGCGCCGAGCCAGTGGTGGCCTTCCCCATCTACAACGCAGCTCAAGCCATGCAGGGACTGCACCAGCACACGCTGCTGCCCCGCGCTCAAGCCTTTGCCGATGCGGCGCAGGCCTTGACGAGGCAGACCACCGCCCACTGCGCCAGCCCCGCGGGCGGCGACGGCGCGCTGCAGGCGGCGCGCCAGCAATGGCAAGGCACTTTGCAGGCGTGGGAGGCCTTCTCCAGCGTGGCCACCGGGGCGGTGCTGGAGCGGCGTTCGCAGCGCCAGATCGACTTCTGGCCCGTGCGCCCGACGCTGATCGAACGCGCCATTGCCCGCGCGCCCCAGGGCGAGAAGGCGATGGAACTGGTGGGCACACCCGCCAAAGGCTTGCCCGCACTCGAATGGCTGTTGTGGACGCGGCCGGCTGCACCCGCCACAGCCGCCTGCGCCTTTGCGCAAGAGGTGGCCAGGGACGTGGAGCGCGAAGCGCTGGCCCTGGTGCAGGCCGAGGCCAGCATCGCTGCGAAGGACTGGGATGACGACGCCGAGGCCTCGGGCCAAGGCATGGCGGAATGGATCAACCAATGGTTGGGTGGACTGGAATCCCTGCGCTGGGCCCAGATGGAAAAGCCGCTGAAGGCAGCGCCGGCCGGTGAACGCCCGGCCTATGCGCGGCTTGCCAGCCGCGGTGACGCCGCCAGCTGGCAAACCCAATGGAGGACGCTGCGCGAGCACGCGGGCGTGACGCCGGAGCAGCGCCGTGCACCGCCCCGGCCCGGTGAGGCGTTGGCGCCGATCGAAGCCATTCTGATGGGGCAGGGCAAGCTCGCGCTGTCCGCGAAATGGAGCACCGCGCTGGCGCAGGCCGACCAGGCCATGGCGGTCGTCGACCCGGCGCGTGCGGCCACCGTGCTGAGCGCATCGACAGCGCTCAAATCGCTCAGCCTGCTGTTCCAGAACGAGGTGGCCAGTTCGCTGGACATCCCGCTGGGTTTTTCGAGCGCGGACGGTGACTGAGGCCCACGACCCCTTGCGGCGGCGCTGGCTGGGTGCGCTCGCCTTGGGCGGGCTGCTGCCCGGGTTCGCCGTTGCAACACCACCGGGTGCGCCCGCCGCCAGCGCGCGCCTGCTCGCGGCCTGGCAATCCGACAACGACCACCGCATCGGGCTGATCGATCTCGGCGCAGGTCAGGCCCGGGTGCATCGCGAACTGTTGGTGCCCACCCGTGCGCACGGCTTGCTGGTGGAAGCGGGCGGCAGCGTGCTGGCCATGGCGCGCCGACCGGGTGACTGGCTGGTGCGCTGGCACCCCCAGAGCGACGCCACGCAATGGCAGTGGGTGGAAGACGATCGTCACTTCAACGGCCATGTGGTGGCCAGCCCCGATGGCCGGACCCTCTGGACCACCGAGACCGACCGCGAGAGCGGCCAGGGTCGCGTGGCCTTGCGACAGGCCCGCACGCTACGCAAGACCACGGAGTTCGCCACCCTCGGCATGGACCCGCACGAGATGCTGGTGTTGCCGCAGCGGGTGGGCGATGTGCCGGCTGGCAGCCTGCTGGTGGCCAATGGCGGCATTCCTTCGTTGCCCGAAACCGGTCGCGCCAAGCGCGACCTCGATCGCATGGACGCGTCGCTGGTGGCGCTGGACGGTGGCAGCGGGCGGGTGCTGGGACAGTGGCGCCTGAGGGATCCGCGCCTGAGCATCCGTCACCTCGCGTGGGACCCGGTCTCGGCGTGCGTGGGCATCGCCTTGCAGGCCGAGCACGACGACCCGGACGCGCGGCGCGCGGCGCCCGTGCTTGCGGTTTGGAACGGCCGTGAGTTGGTGACCGCCCACGGGCAACCGGCGCTCGCGGGTTACGGCGGGGACATCTGTGCGCGTGCCGAGGGCGGGTTTCTGGTGAGCTGCACGCGTGCCCACCAGGTGGCGTTGTTTGGCGCCGGGGGTCAGTGGCAGAACAGCATCGCGCTGGAAGAGGCGTGCGCGCTGGGCGAGGTGGCGGGCACATGGTGGGCCGCCGGGCGTTTGAGTGCCCTGGGCGGCGGCGGGACCGACCGCGCCAGCCTGTCGACCGATCTGCCCGCCGGCAGCCGGATCGACAACCACTGGCTGGCGTTCGGTTAGATCAGGATGTCGAACAGGTTTGAGAAGGTGTCCGTCCACGGCCGGAACCCGGGCCGCTGCTCCAGCACCTGAGCACCCTGCAGCGAGGGCGGCAGCGCGGCGGCCTGGGCGGCGTTCACGAACACCACCCAGGTGGATCGGCGGCAAAACGGGTCGCCGTGGCCCGAGGGCAACTCGAGCAACAGTGCCACCTTGCCCACGTGCTGCGCGGCCGAGGCCATGACCGGGCGCAGGTCGAGGTAGGTGTTGGTGATGTGCACGGCCAGCAGGCCATCCGGCCGCATGTGGCGCATGTAGGCGTCAAACGCTTCCAGCGTGAGCAGGTGGGTGGGAATGGAGTCGCCCGAGAACGCGTCCATGGCCA
>NZ_JADMJO010000017.1 GCF_018780385.1 Hydrogenophaga sp.
AATACCGATGATGGCCACCACGATCATCAGTTCGATCAGGGTGAAACCTTTTTGCATGGAACGCTTCATTGAGAAAACTCCTTGGGGGTTTGGGTTGGGAACGCATGTCTATGAGCAGACGGCGTGCCAACTTGAACTGGGGTGTTTTCCGAGGCCTTTTTCACGCTTACCGGCCTCTCAGTGACGGTTTGTGACATCTGGTCGGCTATAGGCTGACATTTTTTGTCACCCGCATCGACAAGAACCGTTTTTGTCACCTCCGTCATAGGTCGAACGTCTGCCCCGCGCTGAGCCAACGGATGTCGTGGTGGATGGCGCCTGCACTCTGCGGCGCATCTTCAAAGCGGCGGATCTCGTCCATGATCAGCCCGGTTTCGGCGGGCTTGGTGTGGGTAATGTAGATGGGGTAGTGCTGGCTGCGGTCGATCTGGCTGAGCTCTTCGGCCAACAGGCCTGGCGCCAGATGCAGGCTGCGTCGGGCGAGTGCCTCTTCCCGGTCGCTGAAGGCGGTCTCGATCACCAACAAGGCCACGGGCAGCTGGTTGACGCGCTCCCAGAAGGCGGGGTTGCGTCCGGTGTCGCCACTGAACACCCAGTGGCCCGATGGCGAGGCGGCGGCAAAGCCGACTGCGGGCACGGTGTGCACGGCCGGCAGCACTTCAACCGCCTTGCCACACACCTCCAACACCTCGCCCACGGCAATGGGCACGAAGCGCATCAGCGGGCGTTCGGCGCTGGGGATGGCGGAGAAGTCGGGCCAGATCAGGTTGTTGAAGATGTGGGCCTTGAGGGCGGCAATGGTGCCCGGCAAGGCGTGCACCTGCAGGGGCTGTGCGCCTGCGGACAGCCTGCGGGCAGCCACGGCATCCAACATGAGTGGAAGCGACGCCACATGGTCCAGGTGCGAGTGCGTCAGCAGAACGTGATCGACTTGCGCCATTTCGTCCAGGGTGAGATCACCCACGCCGGTACCGGCGTCGATCAGAACGTCGTGGTCGAGCAGGAAGGAAGTGGTGCGGCAGCCATGGGCAATGGCTCCGGAGCACCCCAGCACACGTACCCTCATTGGCTGTTTGGAATGGTGTGGCCGGCCGAGCCGGTCCTGGGTTGCGAGGCTTGTATCGATTCGATGGACGTCGCGCCGTCCCACGCGGGATTAAGCGACAACTGCCTGGGGGAGGCTACCTTTCCACGCACACGCGGTAAAGGACTTTTTTGGCATTTTGGTGGCGCACGAAGTCACAGGGTTCAGCGCTGTGGGCCATCCCGTCAAAGCATTGCCCGCCAGCGGCAACACCAAGCTCTGGATGGGGATGAAGCCAGTGCATCCGCAGCCGCCGTAGGCCGTTTGTGACGGAGGGAGGCGTGCGGAAAATTACTGCTGCACGAACTGCATCTTGGTGCCGGCCAGCTCGAGCAGGTCACCGTGGCGCAGGTTCACCGCGTCGGTGCCGATGGGGTTGCCGTTGATGGTGGGCTTTTGCACGCCTTCGACCATCGCGACAACAAAGCCGTGCGGGCGGCGGGTGATGGCGGCCACGGCCACACCGGGTTTGCCAATGGTGGTGACGACCTTCACCAGAGGCACTTCGCGACCCGCTGCCGTGCCCGACATGACCTTGATGGCTGCATTGGCCACGACCATGGCCACCGTGGGCTCCGGTGCAACAACGGAACCGGCGTTGATCACCATCGTCTTTTCGTGGCTCTCACTGGCGCCTTCGTGCACGAACTTGATCTTGTACTTGCCGATCTCGACCGTGTCACCGCTTTGCAACTGCTGCTTCTTGATCGCCTTGCCGTTGACGTAAGTGCCGTTGGTGCTGTTGAGGTCTTCGAGGAAAACGTCCATGCCGGACATCTGCATGACAGCGTGCTCACCGCTGACGGCCAGGTTGTCGATCACGATGTCGTTGTAGGGACGGCGGCCGAGCGTGGTGCGGTCTTTGGTGAGCTGCACTTCCTTGATGACGACACCGTCGATGGAAACGATCATTTTCGGCATGGCCGACTCCTCTGGAACCTGTAGATTTGTTGGTCGAAATCTGAATTACTTGCCCAGCATGCGCGAGAGTATTCCCTTGCGCACCGGCCTGGAACGAGCATACGCCAGTATCACCGATATGTTGTCCCGGCCCCCGCAGTCATTGGCGGCGTCAACCAGGGCCTGGGCTTTTTCTTCCAGCGTACCTGCGGTGATCAGTATGGCGGCGATGCGCTCGTCGCTCATCATGTCGCTGAGGCCGTCCGAACAAAAGAGGTAGAGATCTTCATCCTCCACCCGGTATTCGTTGACTTCGAGCAACACCGTGTCTTCCACGCCCAAGGCGCGCGTCACGAGGTTCTTGTGGGTCGCGTATTGAGCCTGCTCCAGTGAGATGAGTCCGGCATCGATCTGCTCTTGCAGCAGGGAGTGGTCGCGCGTGATCTGCGCGAAGCTGCCTTCGCGAAGGCGGTAGCACCGCGAGTCACCCACGTGGCCGATCATGGCGCGCGTGCCCAGAAACACGCCCATGACCAGTGTGGTCCCCATGCCGGCGTATTGCGGGTTGGAGTTGGCGGCGTTGAAGATGGAGCGGTTGGCGTTGTCGATGCAGATTTCCATGGCGCGGCGCAACTCGCGCACGCTGGCCTCGTTGCCGCCCTCGGCCATCCAGCGCCCCAGCTCGGTCTTGATGAAAGTGGTGGCCATGGCGCTGGCGACTTCGCCCGCGTTGTAGCCGCCCATGCCGTCGGCCAACACCGCAATCTGGTTCTCGATATCGAGCGACACCGAATCTTCGTTGTTGTCACGAACCAGACCCGGATCGGTCAGACAAAAATACTCAAAATTCATAGAGGTCAAGTTATACCCGCAGAACGACGTTGTCTTTTCAGGAACCACGCGCCGAGTCGTGCTGCGGCGTGACAAGCGTGGCAACCAAGGCGTTTTCTGCATCGCGCGGCAGGGCTTGCGTCGCTTCAAACCTGTCCTCACCAGCTTCCGCGGGGCTCGCCTGCGGCTGGGCCGCATCAGACACGGGTTTGGCGCAACGCCGCAGTTGAGCGGCCAGTTCAGCACCTGTCTGGTAACGATCCCCCGGCGACTTGGACAGGATGCGTTCCAGAACGTCGGCCAAGGCTTGAGGGAGTTCTGGCCGCAGGCTGCGCACGCTCGGCGCGGGCTGGTTGGCAATCTGGTACATCAGCGCGGCCATGGAGTCGCCCTTGAGCGGCAACACGCCGGTGAGCAGCTGAAACAGCATCACGCCCAGCGAATAGAGGTCAGAGCGGCCGTCCACGTGCAGGCCGGCGAGTTGTTCTGGCGACATGAAGCTGGGCGTACCCAGCACCATGCCGGTCTTGGTCTTGCTCGAACCGGTGATGCGCGCGATGCCGAAGTCGGTCACCTTGACCGACTGGGTCGCTGCGTCGTACATGACGTTGGCGGGCTTGATGTCGCGGTGCACCACCTGTTGGCGGTGCGCATGGTCCAGCGCGGCGGCCACCTGTTCGCCGATGCTGAGCACGGTGGACACCGGCAGCAGCTTGCCGGTGCGGGTGAACTCCACGAGATCACGGCCGGGCAGGAACTCCATGGCGATGAAAGCCAGGTCGTGCTCTTCACCGGCATCAAAGATGGTGACGATGTTGGGGTGTTGCAGTCGGCCCGCCGTCTCGGCCTCCCTGAAGAAGCGTTCGCGCACATCGACCAGTTCGGCGCCTTCAAATTCGGCACTGAGCGCCAGCGTCTTGATCGCCACCATGCGGCCGATCTTGGGATCTCGACCCTGGTAGACCACGCCCATGGCGCCCTTGCCCAGCTCCTTCTCCACCTGGTAGCGCCCCAGCATGGGTTTCTCCACGCCACCGTTGTCCAGCAACAGGGTGCCGCCCGGGTGCGAAGATCCTCCCCCGAGCACCACCGTCTCCGAGAGGTTCTTCGCTCGCTTCAAACGCCGCTGAACATCGGCGTCGTTGCGGTCCAGCTTGGCCATGTGCTCATACACCGCTTCGGCTTTGTTGAACTGGCGCTTGCGCTCGAAGTCCAGCGCCAGGTGCTTGAGGTTGTCCATCAGCGCGTCGCTGAAAGGCACGCGGCGCATACGGTCAAAGGCCATGTCCAACTGCCCCTGCCCTTGCAGCGCCAGGCCCATCATGCGGTTGGTCTCGGCCGACTCCTCGTCGGACTTGGCCTTGCCCGCCTCGGTCACCAGAAAACGGCGCGTGGTCAGCGCCAGGTGCCCGATGAGCAAGAGCGCCGCCGGGAACACCATTTGCAGCCAGGTAGCCGCAACCGACAACAAACCAAATTCGATCCCCAGCAACGCCACAAACAGCACCGCCGTGCAGGCCGCGCCCGCAGCCGCTGACAAGCGAGGCAAGACGCCCACGACGTAGCCGACGATCAGCAACAGCGCGCCCAGCACCGCCAAGCCACCCCACACCGGCTGCACGATGTGGTGGCCACTGAGGATGCTGGAGGTGATGTGGGCCAGGATGGCCGCCGGCGACATGGCGGCCGACACCGGTGTGGTGAACAAGGTGCCCACGCCGGCGGCCGTGGCACCGATGATCACGATCTTGTCGGCGTATTTGCTGGCCGGGATGCGGCCCGAGAGCACGTCGTAAAACGAGTCCACGGCGAACGCGGGTTTGCCATCGCGATCGGGATAGAACTGCGGCAGCAAGCGGGCGGTGGCGTCGGTCGGGATCAGGCTGCGACCCAATTGCACGCCCTCGCCGGGTACCAGCCGCATGTCGTCGGCCGTGAGGTTCAGGCTGTTGGCGGCCATGGCAAGGCCCATGGAGGGCACGGCAAAACCGTCGAACTGAACCAGCAAACCCTCCTGGCGCACCGAACCGTCGACATCGGGCAACTGGTTGAGATGGCCGACTGCTCGCGCGGCGTCTCCGATGGCTGACAGTGGTTGCTGCGAACGCAGGGCGGGCACGCCAAAAGCCGAGTTGTCGGCGATGGCGCTGCGCTGTGCAAACGCCGGCAGAGGTTGATCAGCGCGGCCTTGCAGTTCCCCGAGCTCAAACACCGACGGCACGATGACATTGCCCGCGCGCGACATGCTGGCCACCAGGCGGGCGTCGGAATCGAGCTGTTGCTCGGCTTGGCCGATGAAGCCCAACAAGCGCTGGCGCCCAGCGTCGCCCAGGTCGGTCAGCGGCGCGCCGCCCGTGGCCGATCCATCGAGCATTCCGCGCAATTCGCGCAACTGCACCAGTCCGCGGTCGGTCTGAGGTTCGAAGAAGAAGGCTGTGTGAGCCACAGTCTTGGCCCGCGCGGCACTGAGCTGGTCAATCAGCTGGGCATGCACCTCGCGTGGCCACGGCCAGCGGCCGATATTGGCAACGCTCTGATCGTCGATCGCGATGATGGCGATGCGATCGCTCGGCTGCCGGGCCGTCTGGGTGCTGGCCACGTCGAAAAAGCGACGTTCCAACCCGCTGAAGAAATCGGTGGCGGCGTGCAAGGCAACAACAGCCACGACAACCGCCAAGCCCATGGCGGCGTCCGAGCGCCACTGGGGGCGTTTGCGCTTGGGCCGACTCTGGCGCTGGCTGGTGGACACGGATGGGGGAGACCTGGGTTGGTTTCAATGCGGGCTGCGTGACACGCCTCACAGCGAGTCCTCACAAGGGTCATCGGGCATCTGCGACTGGCATTGAACCCAAGGTGTTGCATTTTGTTTCAAGGCGAGCGTTCGGAGCAAGCTGATCTGTGTGTTTGATGTCGCACACAGACCGTGGACGAAAAAAAAGGCAACGCAAGCGTTGCCCTTTTCACGACGCGCGCCTCTTTTTACAGGCGCGCCCTCAGCAGCTTGGCCATTTCGGACGGGTTGCGCGTGATCGTGAAGCCGCAGGCTTCCATGATTTCCAGCTTGGCATCGGCCGTGTCAGCGCCGCCCGAGATCAGGGCACCGGCATGGCCCATGCGCTTGCCAGCGGGTGCGGTCACACCCGCGATGAAACCCACGATGGGCTTCTTCATGTTGTCCTTGCACCAGAGAGCGGCTTCGGCTTCGTCCGGGCCACCGATCTCACCGATCATGATGACGGCATCGGTGTCGGGATCGTCGTTGAAGGCTTTCATCACGTCGATGTGCTTCAAGCCATTGATGGGGTCGCCACCAATGCCCACGGCGCTGGACTGGCCCAGGCCGATTTCGGTCAGCTGTGCCACGGCTTCGTAGGTCAGCGTGCCCGAGCGCGAGACCACGCCGATGCGTCCCTTGCGGTGGATGTGGCCGGGCATGATGCCGATTTTGATTTCGTCTGGCGTGATCAGGCCGGGGCAGTTCGGGCCCAGCAGCAGGGTGCGCTTGCCACCAGCGGCTTCCTTGGCCTTCATGCGGTTGCGCACTTCGAGCATGTCCTTGACCGGGATGCCTTCGGTGATGC
>NZ_JADMJO010000136.1 GCF_018780385.1 Hydrogenophaga sp.
GCCGGTGGCCGAAGCTGCGCCCTGGTAGCCGGTGGCCGAAGCTGCGCCCTGGTCGCCGGTGGCCGAAGCTGCGCCCTGGTAGCCGGTGGGCTCTGCTCGGGCGAACGTGTATTCAACAGCCGCCTTCACCAGATCACCCAGACTCAGCTCTGCCTTGATCGTGATGTGGCGGCTCGCGACCTTGGTGTCGTCGCCGTGGCGGCTGAGGTCGCCCGACTGCTCGACCAGCGCGAAGCGATTGCCAGCCGGCGGGTAGTAATCGAAGACATTGAGGGGGTGCTCGCAGGCATGAAAGCCGCCTTTGCACGCGCCCACGGGGCCGCTGTGCTCGTAGGACTTGCCGACTTCGTACTGAAAATCGCGGCACTTCCAACCGGGCCCAAAGCCCTTGTACGCAGTGATGGGGGCCTCAACCGCCTCTGCGGCTTTGGGTTTGGTCTTGGTGATTGCCACTTCTTCGCTCCAGGTATTGCCCGGGTATCGGGCTGTTGGGAGCGAATTTACCTGAGGGTATGCCTTACCGTCAATACCTGCGGGTAGGTTTATTTTTGTGGGGTATACCCTGAGGCCGGCAGAGGGCGTGAAAAAGCCCGCTCGCGGCGGGCTGTCCTGGGGTGAGAGTCAGGTTACTTTTTGAGTTGGAACGCCTGGGCTGTGCCATTTGTGATTGCCCAGCAGTTTTGCAGCAGGCCGGTGGCCTTTTCGATCTTCACGGAGGCGATGCCGTCTGCCCCCCTGGCATAGGCTGCAATTCTGAGGTCGAGCAGCAGCTCGGTGTCGGTGGGCGGAGCTTGAAGGGTGTTGCGGTGGCATCGCGATGCGTCCACCTGGCCAAGCATCGTCGCCCCCTGCGGCGGCTGCGGGTAGACCTGCACAGCTTGCGTGGCCTCACGCTGGTCCTTCAGGCTCAAATAGGTCATGTCCGTGCCAACTCTCATGTTGGCGGAGTTGCTGGCACAACCGGTAATGGCCGCGAGCAGAGCGGCGAGGGCAATGGTCGATCGCATGGTTTCCCTGGAAATTAAAGACCGCCAATACCGCTGCGGTGCACGACGCGGCCAATCACGCGGACGTGACCGGAGTAATCTGGGCCCAGCTCGATGGCGTCGAACGAGGCGTTGTCGCTCTTGATGCGCAGGCCCCCACCGGGCAGGCGGAAAAGCCGCTTGACGCGCTCACCGCCGTCGTACCAGAGAGCGTAGACACGGCCATCGATCACGTCTGTCTGAGAGGTGTCGACGAGCAGGCTGTCCCCGTCATGGATAGTCGGCTCCATGCTCTCCCCGCTCGCGCGCATCGCCGCCAGCTTCCCCGGCTTGAGCCGCTGCTGGCGGATCCACTCCGTGCGAAAAGCCTGGGGGTTTTCCTTCACCAGTTCGATCTCGACTTGGTCGTGACCGTTGCCAGCCGACAGGTGCACATCCAAGCGCGGCACCATCACGAACTCCCCCGGGGGCAGGTCGTTGGGGTGTTCCCAGGCGAGGATCGGCTCCATGCCGTAGGCGGTCGGCGGCTGTTCCATGAACGACAGATCCAAGCTTTCGACCATGTCGAGTCGTGAGTCTTCGTGATCTCTGGCAATGCTGAAGAGCACTGGAGGAAGCGAGTCTGTGGTTCGAACACGCTGGCGGGTGTCGATCCTCGTTTGGAGCTGGGGGTTGTCGATCCTCATTTTGAATTTGACCGCGGCGGCACCCTCGTCGGTCAATGCTGGCGAAGACAGCGACCAGAAGCTGAGCGGCAACGGGAACGCTTTGAGCACGGCCTGCATGATTTCAAGCCCGATGCCTTTTCTCCCAGCCTTGCCAGCAGGGTAGAACAAACGATTTACATAGGTCGCATCCTTTTCGATGCGCCGCGCGAGGTCGGCAGCGTTGCCTCCGCACAGCTTGTCGCGGACTTCCATGAGCAGCAACTGCTCATTGGTGTAGGGGGCTTCGGTATCCATTAGGGTTTCCATTGTGTACCTCCGGGTACCTCTTGACGATTGACCCTCAGGTATTGCCTTTGGGGCTACCTTCAGGTATTGTTGGTGCCAACCATGGACTTCCGCACCTTCTTTCGCCACCTGACCCCCGACCAGCGCGAGGCCTTCGCGCAGAAGGTTCAGACCACCGTCGGGTACTGCCACCAACTCGCCTACGGCGAGAAGCGGCTCGAGCTCGGCCTGGCCGACGCGATCGTTGCCGTGGCTCCGGCCTTCGGCTGCGTCATCACGTTGGCCGAGCTCGAACTCACTGATCGCGCCAAGGCGCACAACGAGATTCGTCGGGGTAGCGGTGTGGTTGATGAGGTCCATGGGTCTGGAGTGTCAACGAGCACACCTGAAACGACCTGAAAGAAAACGAAATCGGCCTTTCAGCACCTGCAAGGCCCTGAAATCTGGAGAAAGACATGAGCGAAAAAACCCCTTCCGAGCGTGCCCAGCAAGCACAAACACTGGTGCTGCAGCGACTGGCCGCGACCACCCAGGCGTCCGTCGCCGTAGCGATGGGCAACAGCGAAGCCACCGTCAACCGGATCAAGACCGAACGCCTGGAGGACGTGCTGCTGCTGATGGCGCACCTAGGCCTGAAGGTGGTGCCGGCCGAGTTCAAGTGCGTTGACCCCGAGGCCTACGCCTTCCTCACAAAGACACACGAGCGCGTCATGCGCGTGAGCCCGCAGCTTATCTGGGATGTCGACGCATGAGCGCGCGGGAACTGCCATTCGAAGGGTGCGGATCGCGCCCTTTTTTTGACCTCCACGGGGCCGGAAATGTGTTGCCCACCATCGCACGAGCCAATGCCGCCGGTCTCGCGAGCTTCCAAGAAGACGAGTTGATCGTTGACAACTTCGCGGGCGGCGGTGGTGCCAGCGAGGGGCTCGAACAGGCCTTTGGCCGGCCGGTGGACATCGCCATCAACCACGACCCCGAAGCGCTGGCGATGCACGCGCTCAACCACCCATATACGGTGCACCTCTGCGAGAGCGTGTGGACGGTGCACCCTTTGAAAGTAACGCACGGTCGGTCGGTGGGCTTGCTGTGGCTGTCCCCCGACTGCAAGCACTTCTCCAAAGCCAAAGGCGGAACGCCGGTAGCCAAGCACATCCGGGGCTTGGCCTGGGTAGGTCTGCGCTGGGTTGCGCTCACAAAGCCCCGCGTGTTCATCTTAGAAAACGTGGAGGAGTTCCAAACCTGGGGGCCGCTGCTGGTCGATTCCGAAGGCAACGCCCGCCCGGACCCCGCCAAGAAGGGCAAGACGTTCGAGAGCTTTGTGCGCCAGCTCAGGGCACACGGCTACGAAGTCGAGTGGCGCGAACTTCGCGCATGCGACCACGACACACCGACGATCCGCAAGCGCCTGTTCTTGATCGCTCGGCGCGATGGAGTGCCGATCACCTGGCCCGAGGCCACGAACGGTGATCCGACCGCCCCCGCCGTTCGGGCTGGCAAGCTGGCGCCCTTCCGCACCGCAGCCGAGTGTATTGATTGGAGCATCGAAGGGACCAGCGTCTTCGGGCGCAAGAAACCGCTTGCGGTCAACACTCAGCGCCGCGTCGCCAAGGGCCTCTGGCGCCACGTGCTCACCAGCGCCAGCCCCTTCATCGTGGGGGTGGGTGGTCGCATGGGGCAGAGCCCGGCACGCAGCGTGCACCAACCCGCTCAGACTCTCACCGCGAAGGCGGATTCCTGCGTCGCGCAGCCGGTGCTCACGCCCTTCCTTACCGAGCACGCGAACGCCAGCAACCAGCGCACCATGGCCGCAGACCAGCCCCTGCGCACACAGCTCGCTCAGGTCAAGGGTGGCCACTTCTCCATGGTTGCGCCCACGCTGACTCCTTTGCGCGGCACGAGCGAAGCGCACCTGGGAGGTCAGCACGTCGAGACGCCTGCAGGCACCGTGTCGGCGGGCGGCACTCACCACGGTCTCACGTCGGCGCACCTGGTCACGATCGGCTACGGCGAGCGCCCGGGCCAGGAAGCGCGCACGCAATCCGTCCCGCAGCCGCTGGGCACCGCCGTCGCGGGAGGCATCAAGCAGGGTGTTGTCGTGGCCCACCTAGTGGACATGGGCCACGGCGAAGGGCCGGCCGGGGGAAAGCGGTTCAGCCACGGCGTGCGCAGCCTGGAGCAGCCCCTCAACGCGATCACTGCCAGCGGCGGCACCAGTGCGCTCGTGGCGGCGTGTCTGGAGCAGGCCAACGGTGGTTTCTACGATGGCGACGGCCGGGCCGCTGACTGGCCTACCAGCACCATCACCTCCAGCGGGTCGCAGCAGCGCCTCGTCGCCGCGTATTGCGTGAAGTATTACAGCAGCGGCGGCCAGTGGCAGGGGCTCGCCGAGCCGATGCACACGCTCCCCACGAAGGGCCGCATGGGCTTGGTGGAGGTGCTGCAAGTTCCTGCCGACTGCCTCGCGCCAGAGCATCGCGAGCGCGCACGTCAGTGCGCCGAGCTGCTGCACACCCATCTCCCTGAGCATTTCCCCGAGCCCGCCGAGTTGGTGCTCATGGCGTGGGACGGCCAGTGGTGGGTGCTGGTCGACATCACGTTGCGCATGCTCCGGCCGCCGGAGTTGTTCCGTGCCCAGGGATTCCCCAAGCACTACGTGATCAACGAGATCCCGGACCCGGCGCTGCTGTTCATCGACGG
Organism: Hydrogenophaga sp.; assembly: GCF_018780385.1. Classification (GTDB taxonomy): domain Bacteria; phylum Pseudomonadota; class Gammaproteobacteria; order Burkholderiales; family Burkholderiaceae_C; genus Hydrogenophaga. The sequence continues at coordinate 4,637 of NZ_JADMJO010000136.1, forward strand.
GCGCCAAGCCGCCGACCCCCGCACGCTGCCTCGCATTCCGCTCAGCGCGACCGCACAGGTGCGCATGGTCGGCAACAGCGTCTGCCCGCCCCTGGCGAAAGCCTTGGCCCTTGCCAACTTCCCCGCTATGCCTGTGAGCATGGCCCTCGCAGCATGAGCGAGATTCCTTCTGCCATTCATGAGTTGATCGCGCGCGGCGCGCTCTTCGTCGTAAATCACAGCGGCGGCAAGGACAGCCAAGCGATGTATCTGCTGTTGCGCGACTTGGTCCCCCGCGAACAGTTGGTGATCGTGCATGCCGACCTTGGCGCCGTCGAGTGGGCAGGCGCGATCGGTCACATCCTGGCCACCACTGACGGCGAGCGCTTCTTCACCTGCCATGCACGTCGCACGCTACTGCAGATGATCGAGGAGCGCGGCATGTTTCCGTCACCCGAGCAGCGCCAATGCACCAGCGACCTGAAGCGGGGACCAATAGAACGCACCATCCGCGGCATCACCCGAGAGCGCCAAGCACTGGGGATCAAAGCCTGGGGCCTGGTGGTCAATTGCATGGGTATGCGCGCCCAGGAGTCGCCCAAGCGCAAGAAGTTGACGCCCTTGAAGTTCAGTGCTCGCAACAGCAAGGCGGGACGCGAGTGGCACGAGTGGCTTCCGATCCACGCCATGTTGGAGACGGAGGTGTTTGAAAACATCAAGGCAGCCGGCCAGAAGCCCCACCCGGTCTATGCCTTGGGCATGCGACGCTTCAGCTGCGTGTTCTGCATCATGGCCAGTGAAGAGGATCTGAAGACCGCGGCGCGCCTCGCCACCGAACACCCCGAGCTGCTAAACGACCCACACCTCTACCGCAAGTACGTCGGTTTGGAACGCAGCACTGGCCAGGTCATGCTGATGCCCACCAAGAAAAACGGTCGTCGCAGTCTGGAAGAAGTGACGGGGGTGGCTGCATGACCGCAGTCTCAACCATCACGCCGCACCTCGCGACGCTGGAGTGCCCCGCAGTCTTGCGGGCGCTGCCTGGCTGGCTGGTGTGGCGCTACGAGCAGGTTGCGGGTGAAGAGAAGCCGCGCAAGGTGCCCTACTACACCGCTGGGGGCAAGCGCCACGGCGTGCAGGGTCGGCCCGAAGACCGGCAGCAACTCACCAGCTTCGACGCCGCACGCTCGGCGGCCATCCGGCGCGGCTTGGACGGCGTCGGCTTCTGCCCCATGCCTGAGTGGGGCGTCGTGGCCCTGGACTTCGACGGCGCGCTGCTCGACGGCGGCCTGCACCCCGACGTGGAACGCTTGGTCGCGGGCACCTACGCCGAGTGGTCGCCCTCTGGTCAGGGCGTGCGCGCCTTCATGCGCGGGGAGATCGGCAACCGCAAGGACCATCGCCGCATCCCCTTCGGTTTCGAGACCTTCAGCTCCAAAGGCTTCGTCACCTTCACCGGCAACGCGCTGCCCATCACCGAGCTGACAGACTCGACCAACACGGTGGCCGACATCACGCCCGACGTGCTTGAGCTCTGCACCGTGCGCTTCGGCCGCGCCACACCCGACGCAGATCTGGGCGGCCCCACAGCCGTCGAGCCGCTGGGCTTGACCCCGGAGCAGCTGCGCGAGGCCCTGGACGTGCTGGACCCCTCCATGGGGCACGACCCATGGCTGAAGGTCGGCATGGCCCTGCACCACGAAACCAGCGGCGAGGGGTTTGAACTCTGGGACGAATGGTCAAGCCGTGGACACCAGTACCCCGGCCGCGACGCGCTGATGCCGCGCTGGGATTCGTTCGGTCGGGGCGGCCAGAGGCCCACCACCGCGCATCTGCTGGTGCGCATGGCCAACGACCAGGGCGCGCACATCGACATCGCGCAGCTCGAATCGGCCGACGACTTCGACGTGATCACGCCCACCACACCTGCGCAGCCGACCAGCGACAAACCCTCGCGCTTCAAGGTGGTGCCTGCGGGTGAGTTCGCCAGCGGCAAGCCTCCGACGTGGCTGGTCAAGGACGTGCTGCCCGCCGCCGATCTGATGCTGCTGATCGGCGAGTCGCAGGCCGGCAAGTCCTTCGTCGCCCTGGACCTCGCTGCGGCGGTAGCGCGTGGCGTGGAATGGCGCGGCAAGCGCGTGCGGCAGGGTCGGGTGGTGTACATCGCCGCCGAGGGCGCTGCGGGCGTGCGCAACCGCCTGAAGGCATACGCCAGCGTCAACGACCTGGACCTCCTGACCCTGAACATCGGCGTTATCCCGGCGGCCCCGAACCTGCTGATGCGCGAGGACGCGCTCGAGGTGTGCCGCGAGATCATCGCGGCCGGCGGTGCTGACCTGGTGATCATCGACACCTTCGCCCAGGTCACGCCTGGCGCGAACGAGAACGCGGCTGAAGACATGGGCAAGGCCTTGGCCAACTGCCGCGGCTTCAACGTGGCGCTGCGCTGCCCGGTGCTGCTCGTCCACCACATGGGCAAGGACGCCAGTCGGGGCGCTCGGGGCTGGTCAGGCCTCAAGGCAGCCGCCGACGCCGAGCTGGAGGTGCTGCGCATGCCCACGGGTCGGATGCTTCGCGTCAGCAAGCAGAAGGACGGCGAGGACGGACTGTCGTGGGGCTTCGATCTCGACCAGGTGCCGGTCGGCCAGGACGAAGACGGCGAGGTGATCACCTCCTGCGTGGTGCGCGAGGCCGCGCTGCCGGCGGTCCAGCAGGTGCGTGAGTTCGGCCGACGCATGGGCAAGTGGGAGGCCTTCGTGGTGGCCGCGATCAACGAGATCGCGCAGTCCCAAACCGCCGGCATCGAACTCTCGGCGGTCATCGATGCCGCCGTGGCGCTGGGTCCCAAGCCCGAAGAAGGCAAGCGGGACACCCGCAAACAGCACGCGAAACGCGCGTTGCAGGCCCTGTGTGACGAGCCGGACTCACCCTACTTCGTTGAAGACGGCTGTTTGAGCCTTGGCTAAACGTGCAAAGGAATACGAACATGCAAAAAGCTACGCGCAATTTTCTGCAAACAGGGATGCACCAAGTGCACCACGACTGCACCACGGTGCAAAAGGTGCACGGTGCAATCTGCACCACGCTTGCACCAAACCGCACCACACCCCCCGTAGGGGGGTGGTGCTGTGGTGCAGCGGTGCAGGGGCTTGGTGCGGTGAAGCGAAAACCGGAACGCGTAAAAGATCGCAGACAAACGAATCTGCAAAATTATGCGGATGGCCGATGCACCAACCGATGGCCGCACCGCACCGTGCACCACAGCGACGGTGCAAGTTTCGACAGGGCAACGTGCGCACACGGGAGCCGAGCATGGTGAAACGCAAACGCCCTGTCCGCTACGTCGGCGTCAACGACCGCGGCTATGCCATCGGCGAGTCGCATGCCCGGGCCAAGCTCAGCGATGCCGACATCGAGACGATCCTCTGGCTGCGCGAGCAGGGGCTCAGCTACGGCCAGATCGCGCGCAAGTTCGACGATGGGGTGTCCGTGAGCAAGAGCCAGGTACGGCGGATCTGCAGCGGCGACCAGCGTGCGCAAGTGCCGACCGACTGGAAGTTGCGTGGCCTGCACCAGCTCGAGGAGGATCTGCGGGCCTGAGGGGCCGTGCCCTTGAGCCGGGGTGCGCGGCCTAGAGTCGCCGCATGTCCATCAACCACGCCATCGACTGGAAGCCCGCATTCCTCGCCGCTCTGCGCGAGGTGCCCGTTGTGCTCCACGGGTGCGAGGCCGCGGGTGTGGCGCGCACCACGGCGTACCGTGCCCGAGAAACGGACTCCGCTTTTGCAGAAGCGTGGGACGACGCGATGGAAGCCGGCATCGACCGCGCCGAGAAGGAGGCGATGCGCCGCGCGGTCGTCGGCTTCGAGGAACCCGTGATCGACAAAGGCCTGCTCGCGTATCGCATGGAGCGGCACGTGGGCGAGGACGGTGCTGTCAAGTACCAGCCCGTGCTCGACGCCAACGGCCAACCCGTGCCGCTCACGGTGCGCAAGCACAGCGACCAGCTCCTAGCGCTGGTGCTCAAGGGTCGTCGCAAGTCCGTGTACGCCGAGCGGATCGAGCAGACGGGCGCCAACGGCGGGCCCATCGAGATCGACCCGACAAAGCGCGCCGCGCGAGTGGCCGCTCTGCTCGCCCTGGCTCAGCGCCGTGCCAGCGGTGAGGATGCCTGTGACCTCTGCTGATGACGCCCGACCAGGTGCGCGCCGCGCTGCCCTACCTCACGCCGGAGGAGCGTGAAGAGCTCGACCAACTGCTGATCGCTGACATGGCCGAGCGGCCCTGGGTGTCGCTGCCAGGGCCGCAGTCCATGGCTTTCCACGCGCTGGCAGACATCACCGGCTACGGTGGTGCGGCGGGCGGTGGCAAGACCGATCTCGCCGCGGGCCTGGTGACCACCGAGCACCGTCGGTCGCTCGTGGTGCGGCGCGAGAAAGCGCAGACCGAGGGCTTTGTCCAGCGAGTCACCGAGATCCTCGGCACCACCGACGGCTACAACTCGCAGAAGGGCGCGTGGAAGCTGCCCGACGACCGTCTGCTCGAACTCGCCGGCCTGGACAACCCGGGCGATGAGCGTCGCTGGCAAGGGCGTCCGCACGACCTAAAGGTCTTCGACGAGGTCACCGAGATGCGCGAGCAGCAGGTGCGCTTCGTCATGGGCTGGAACCGCACCGACAGGCAGGGCCAGCGCACCCGCGTGCTGATGACATTCAACCCGCCCACCACGGCGGACGGGCGTTGGGTGATCGACTTCTTTGGCCCATGGCTGGACAAGAAACACCCGCTGTTCCCCACGGCGCCCGGCGTCCTGCGCTACGCGGCCATGCTGCCCGACGGCAACGGTGGTTCGCGCGACACCTGGCTCGACTCGGATGGCGACCCGCTCACCGGCGCGCCGTTCGTGCTCATCAGCGGACGCGTGGTCTACGACTTCAACCCACTCGACCACAGCCCCGAGGAAATCATCGAGCCCAAGTCGCGCACCTTCATCCCGGCCCGCGTGACCGACAACCCGTACTACATGAGCAGCGGCTACATGTCCACGCTGCAGGCCATGCCCGAACCCCTGCGCTCGCAGATGCTGTTCGGTGACTTCAACGCCGGCATCGAGGACGACCCGTGGCAGGTGATCCCCACGGCCTGGGTCGAGGCGGCGCAAGCCCGTTGGAAGAAGCGCAGTCCCAAGGGCGAGCAGATGTCGCTGGGCGTTGACGTGGCGCGCGGCGGCAAGGACAACACCACACTCGCACCGCGTTACAAGCACAAGGACTGCCCGCTCTACTTCGACGAGCTGGAGGTGCACCCCGGCAGCAGCACGCCCAACGGCTCGAAGGTCGCGGGCCTGGTGGTGGCCGCCCACCGCCACAAAGCACCGATCCACCTCGACGTCATCGGCGTGGGTGCGAGCCCCTACGACAAGCTCAAGGAGGCAGAGCAGCCGGTCTATGGCGTCAACGTGTCGGAGAAGTCGCACAAGGCAGACAAGTCGGGCCGGCTTCGGTTCTTCAACCTGCGCAGCCAGCTCTGGTGGGACATGCGCGAGGTGCTGGACCCGGACAACGACACAGGCGTCGAGTTGCCACCCAACCCCGAACTGCTGAAGGAGTTGTGCGCGCCGCGGTGGGAGCTCTCGGGCTTGACCATCAGGGTCGAGGGCCGCGAGGACATCGTCGCGCGCGTGGGCCGCAGCCCGGACCGGGCCAGCGCGGTGGTGCTCGCGAACATGGACACGCCCAAGATAGGCCAGGTGCAGCGCGCAAGCGGACGCGAGTCGGTCCTTGACTACGACCCCTACGCCCGCATGTGAGCGTGCCCATATCGCAGGGGTGCGGTCCTAGAGTCCCCGACGTACACCGCCGTCGTGCACTTCCAGGAATACGCCCATGTGCAGCAGCCCAGACATCCCCGCCCCCGTAGCCGTCGCCCCACCGCCCGACACCCAGGCCGAGAAGTCGGCCGACATCAACGCCACGCGTCGCAAGAAGGACCAGGCCGCCTCTGGCATCGCGGGCGGCACGCTGCTGACTGGTCCCTCCGGGGTTGCAAGCACCAACATCACCACGGGTGGTGGCTCGCTGCTCGGCGGCTGATCGACGTGAACGACAACTCCCAGCCCCTGAACCCGCGACAGCGAAAGCTCACGCGCAAGAACGCGCTGTGGACCGAACGCTCGTCGTGGGATTCCCACTGGCGAGAGATCAGCAAGTACCAGCAACCTCGCCTGGGCAGGTTCTTCACCACCGACCGCAACCAGGGGCAACGGCGCAACCAGCACATCGTTGACAACACCGCGCTCTTCGGCTCGCGCACCCTCGCCGCCGGGATGATGTCCGGCATGACCTCCCCGGCCCGGCCGTGGTTCAAGATGGCCCTGGCCGATTCCGACCTGATGGAGTTTGGCCCTGTCAAGACGTGGTTGCACCGGGTCAACAGCCTCATGCTCGCCGTCTTTGCGTCGAGCAACACCTACCGCGCGCTGCACTCCTGTTACGAGGAGTTGGGCCTTTTCGGCACGTGGGCCGATTTCGTTATGGACGACTTCGACAACGTCGTGCACCACTACCCCATGACCATCGGGGAGTACGCGATCGCCACCGATGAGAAGGGAAACGTTGACACCCTGTGCCGCGGCTTCCAGATGACCGTGGCCCAGATCGTGAAGAAGTTCGGCAAGGAGAACTGCAGCCACACCGTGCAAAACATGTTCACCAGCAACAAGCTTGATGCCTGGGTGGACGTGGTGCACATGGTCGAGCCGCGCACCGAACGCGATCCCGGGCGCGCCGACAGCCGCAACATGCCGTTTTCGTCGTGCTACATGGAGCCGGGCAGCGACTCCTGGGACCAGTTCCTGCGCGAATCGGGCTTCGACCGCTTCCCCGCGCTTTGCCCGCGCTGGGCGGTCACGGGCAACGACATCTACGGCCAGAGCCCCGGCATGGATGTGCTGGGCGACGTGAAGCAGCTCCAGCAGGAGCAACTGCGCAAGGGCCAGGCCATCGACTACAAGGTCAACCCGCCGCTGCAGGTGCCGAGTCAGTACAAGGGCGCCGCGACCGACCGCCTGCCCGGAGGCATTTTCTTTGTGGACTCCATGGGCGCCAGCGCAGGAGTGCGCTCTGCCTACGAGGTCAACCTCGACCTGAGCCACCTGCTCGAAGACATCAACGACGTGCGCGGCCGTATCCGCGAGGGCTACTACGCAGACCTCTTCCTGATGCTGGCCAACGACACCCGGTCCGGCACCACGGCCACCGAGATCGCTGAGCGACACGAGGAGAAGCTCCTCATGCTGGGCCCCGTGCTGGAACGACTGCACAACGAGCTGCTGTCGCCCCTGGTCGATATGACGTTCGAGCGCATTTCGCGCGCCGGGCTACTGACTGGCCCGCGCGAGCCACCGCCCGAGCTGCAGGGCATGGCCCTGAAGATCGAATTTGTGTCGGTGCTCGCCCAGGCGCAGCGCGCTGTAGCTGCCGGTGGCGTTGACCGTCTGCTGGGGACCGTCTCCTCCATCGCGGCTGTCAAGCCTGAAGTGCTCGACAAGATCGACTTTGACCAGGTGGTCGACGACTACGCGGAAATGTTCGGTGTCAATCCCGAGATCGTGATCCCCGACGAGAGAGTCGCCGAGATCCGCGCCCAGCGCGCGCAGCAGATGGCCGCACAGCAGGCCGCCGCCGCTGCGCCATCCATGGTCGACGCTGCGCAGACCGCCAGCGAGATCGACGTGGACAACATGCGCAACGTCATGGAAGGCCTGCAGGGGTACGGCACTGCGCCTGCCATGTGAGGTCGTGCCCATATCTCACTCGCTGCCCCAAAGAATGCGCTCCATGTTCAACACCGTGCGCGAGTTCTTCGGGATGGATGACGAGGAGGCAGTAGAGCAAGCCCCCACGCCGCCCGAAGTGCTGGATCTGCAATGGGTGATGTCGGACAAGCGAGGCCGTCGACACGTTTGGCGCCAGTTGGAGCTGGCGGGTGTGTACCGCCTCTCTTACACCGGCGACGAAGGAACGATTTTTAACGAGGGGCAGCGCAACATGGGGTTGCGTCTGCTGGGCGACATCACAACGCACTGCCCCGAACAGTACATCGAGATGCTCAAGGAGCAAAGCCAGTGAGCGACGCAACCACCGCAAGCCCGACCGCCGCCCCCGCCGCTGCACCAGCAGCCGCGCCTGCTGCGGCTCCCGCTACACCCCCTGCACCTGCTGCTGCTGCTGCTGCTGCTGCTGCTGCTGCTGCTGCTGCACCGGCCCCCGCCGCATCCACGACCGACGAAACGCAGACTGCGGGCGCGTCGGGCAAGGAAGGCGAGGGCAAGCCAGGCGACGAAGGCAAGACCGCCGAACCGACGTACGAATACCAGATGCCCGAGGGCTTGGTACTCGATGCGGCGGCCGCGGACTCGCTGACGGCCTTCGCGAAGGAGCACGGCCTCAAGCCTGAAGTTGCTCAGAAGGTCGCCGACATCGGCGCCCAGATGATCCAGCGCCAGGTCGAGAAGCACGCAGAGGTTGTTGCCGGCTGGATCAACGAAGTGAAGTCAGACAAGGAAATCGGGGGCGACAAGCTCAACGAGTCCCTTGCCCACGCCAAGCAGGCGATGGACTTCATCGGAGATCCCGCGCTGAAGGAACTGCTCGACAACTCCGGCTACGGGAACCACCCGGTGCTGGTCCGAGCGTTCGTGAAGATCGGCAAGCAGCTCGCTCCGGACAAGGTGGAGAACGGGCGGCAGACGCCCAACACCGCTCCGGCAGCCCGGATGTATTCCGCCTCCAACATGAACCCCTGACAAGGAAACCACACCATGCGCTCCCTACTCCTGAACCGCACTTTCCAGATGGTGCTCTTCGCCGCGACGCTCGCCGTTTGCGTGCTGACGGGCGCCGTTGATGCACAGGCCGCGTCGCTCGTCTCGCTGGCCGGCGTCACCCTGTCCGCCACCCACCCGACTCTACTGGACCTGACCAGTCGCCTCGACAAGGAAGGCAACGTCGTCCCCGTGATCGAGATGCTGTCCCAGACCAACGAAGTGCTGGACGATGCCGTCTGGATCGAAGGCAACGAGCTGACGGGCCACACCACCAGCGTGCGCACCGGTATCCCCGAGCCCACCTGGCGCAAGCTGTACGGCGGTGTGCAGCCGTCCAAGAGCACCAGCGTGAAGGTCCGCGAAGGCCTGGGCATGCTGGAGAACTACGCCGAGATCGACAAGTCCCTGGCCGACCTCAACGGCAACAGCGCCGCATGGCGCCTGTCCGAAGAGCGTGCATTTATTGAGGGCTTCAACCAGAAGCTCTCGCGCTACATGTTCTACGGCAACGAAGCTTTGGAACCCGAAGGCTTCACCGGCCTGGCTCCGCGCTTCAACGATCAGGCGGCCGTCAACGGCGAGAACATTCTCACCTCGGCGGCCACGCCCGACGCCAACGACAACACGTCGCTGTGGGTGGTGGTGTGGGGCCCGAACACGGCTCACATGATCTACCCCAAGGGTTCGCAAGCTGGCTTGCAGATCACCGACAAGGGTCAGGTCACCATCGAGAACGTGGACGGCGCTGGCGGCCGCATGGAAGCCTATCGCACCCACTACAAGTGGGACTGCGGCATGGTGGTGCGCGACTGGCGCTACGTGGTGCGCGTCAACTTCGACCTGGAGGACATCGTCGCAAACGGTGCCACCGGTCCGGTGCTGCGTGACATGCTGGCCAAAGCCATGCGCCGCATCCCCAACCTGAGCATGGGCCGCCCGGCCATCTACATGAACCGCGACGCGCTCGACGCGTTCGACCTGCAGATGAACCGCGATCCCCTGCTCCAGTTCAAGACGCAGGAAGAGGCGCAAGGCAAGTTCGTCACCCGCTTCCGCGGTGTGCCGATCCGCCGCGTCGATCAGCTGCTGTCCACCGAAGCGGGCATCTAAGCGCCCATCACCTGAAAGGAAACGACATCATGTTGATGGACGAACGCAACGAATTCGCGGACGCCACCGCGTTGAACACCGGCGCCGCCGGCTCCTACCTGGTGGGCGATGTCATCGACCCCGCCAGCATCGCGCCGAACGTGACCGTGGATCTGGTCGGCAGCGAGTTGTTCCTGGTCATCCAGGTTGACACCTTGCCCACCTCCGCGGGCGCGGCCACCGCTGCCTTCAGCCTGGCGTCCGACGCCCAGGCCGCAATCGCGGTGGACGGCAGCCAGACCGAGCACTTCCGTACCAAGGCTTTCTCCATCGCGGAGATGGCCGCCGGCGCGATGCTGGCGTGCGTGAAGCTGCCCCGCGGCAACTACGAACGCTACCTCGGCGTGGTGCAAACCACGGCGGTGGCAGCCTTCACCGGCGGCAAGATCAACGCGTTCCTGACGGCCGATCCGGCCATCTGGAAGGCTTACGCCGACAACGTCTGAGGATGCCCACCATGTCTGACGCAAAACCTGCATTGAAGGTCGGCGACACGGTGGAACTTGTGGCCGTGGCCCAAGGCTTCCGCAACGGAAGGTTGGTCAACCCCGGCGCGGTGTTCCCGTACACCGTGCCCGCCGGGAAAGACAAGCAGCCGCGGTTGCCGAAGTGGACCCAGCTCGCTGATCAGGCAGCCCCACGCAAGGTGGACCGCCGCAACGGCGACCTGAAACCCGTTGACGCTCAAGCCGCAGTGCGCAAGAAAGCGAGCGAGCTCACCGGCGAACAGCAGCCTGACGCGGCCGGCGGAAACCTCGCCTGAAAAGCAGCAACCCGTGATCAGAAAGGCCGCCATCGTGCGGCCTTTTTCACAAGGAGATTGAACCGTGGCCTCGATCATCGACATCTGCAACACCGGGCTTGCCCACGTGGGCAGCGACAACGTGATCTCGTCCATCGATCCCCCCGATGGGAGCACTGAGGCCGGGTATTGCAAGCGCTTCTACCCCATCGCCCGCAAGGAGTTGATCGAGCGTTTCGTTTGGCCGTTCGCCACGAAGCGCCAAACGCTGGCCTCTGTTACGAACCCCAGCGCCGTGTGGAGCCAAGCCTATGCCGTCCCCGCGGACTGCATTCGCCCTGTTCGTGTGCTCACTGCGCAAGCTGCCAACGCTCTGTTGTGGGAGTACTCAGCGGGCAAGCTCAGTCACAGCAGCCTGTTTGACGACAGCGCCAGCGCGCCCTACGAGATAGAAGATGGTGTCCTGCTCACGCACGAGCCCGAAGCCGTCCTCCTGTACCTGCGTGATGTGGTGGACACCACCCGCTTCACCCCGCTGTTCGTCTCCGGCCTGGGCTTCCTGCTCGCCAGCTATTTAGCTGGTCCCATGGTTCGAGGCGCGGACGGTGCTCGCGCGGCGCAGAACTACAGACAACTCGCCATGGCGCAGGGCGACAACGCCATGACCATGGCCGCGCGCGGTTCCCATGAGGAACACTTTCACATCGCCGCACACCTGGCCGCAAGATGAGCTCAAAAGTCCTCTGGCGGTCCTTCGCAGGCGGGGAGATCACGCCCGAACTGTTCGGCCGTTTCGAGCTCACGAAGTTCCAGACCGGGCTGCGCAAGGCGCTCAACTTCATGACGTTGCCCCACGGCCCGGCCGTGCGCAGGCCTGGCACGCGACACGTGCTCGAAGCGCGTGACAGCACCCAGCCAGTGCGGGTGATCCCGTTCGAGTTCAGCGCTGACCAGACCATGGTGCTCGAGTTCGGCCACCAGTACGTGCGCTTTCACACCGGTGGCGGCACCTTGCTGGAGACAGGGCTCGCGATCACGGGCGTGACGCAGGCAAACCCCGGCGTGTTGAGCTACACGGGCACCGATCCGGTGAACGGTGACTGGATGTTCCTTGCTGGGATCGGTGGCATGACTGCTTTGAACGGGCGCTACGTCAAGGTGGCGGGCGTGAACGCCGGCGCGAACACCTTCCAGCTCACCGACTTGGCCGGCAACAACATCAACACCACGGGGCTTCCGGCTTACACCGCGGGTGGCACAGCCTCGCGGGTTTACACCCTCGCGACGCCATATCTCGGCGCCGATCTGTTCGACATCCATTTCGCGCAGAACAGCGATGTGATCACGCTCGTGCACCCCAGCTACCCGTCCAAGCAGCTGGCGCGCCTGGGCGCCACAAACTGGACGCTCACGGACGTAAGTTTCGCCCCGACCCTGGCTGCACCCGGTGGCCTGACGGTGGTATCGACTATTGCGGTTGAGACGAACCTCTCACCGCAAAGCTACACGGTCACAGCCGTGGCCGCCGACGGAGTCACGGAGTCGATCGCTGCTGCGCCAAACTCAACCAGCAACAACCTCTCGCTGGCGGGCAACTACAACACAGTGAGTTGGTCGGCTGTCGGTGGTGCGAGCCGATACAACGTCTACAAGCGCCGCGGCGGCGCATATGGCTACATCGGGCAGACAACCAGTCTCTCGATCGTCGACGACAACGTGACCGCCGACACGATCAAAACGCCGCCCGAATCCTTGATCACGCTCAATACGGGCGCCAACGACTACCCCAGTGCCGTGACCTACCACGAGCAGCGCCGCTTCTTCGGGGGCACGAACTTGCGGCAGCAGACCCTCATTGCCACGCGCAACGGCACTGAATCGAACTTAACCAGCAGCGTGCCCAGCCAATCGGACGATGGCCTGGAGTTTCGCGTCGCATCGACGAAGCAAAACCGAATTCGCCACTTGGTTCCTCTGTCAGATCTCATGGCGCTCACGGCCAACGGCGAATGGCGCATCTTCGCCGACAACGAGCCGGCGATCACGCCCACCTCTCTCAGCGTCAAGCCCATGGGCAACTCGGGAGCGAGCAATGTTCAACCGGTGGTCACCTCGGGCTCTATCCTGTACGTGCAGGCTCAGGGGTCGCGGGTGCGCGAGCTGGCCTACGGCGGGGAGTCGACAGGCGGCAGCTACAAGTCGATCGACATCTCGATCATGGCGCCGCACCTGTTCAACGGCTTCACGATCAACGACCTAGCCTACACGCGCGCGCCAGATCAAGTCTGCTGGGCGGTTCGCAGCGATGGCACTCTGTTGGGTATGACCTACGTGCCCGAGCAGCAGGTGTACGGGTGGCACCATCACACCACAGCGGGCAAATTCAAGAGCGTGTGCACAGTGGCCGAGGGCAGCGAGGACGCGAGCTACCTGGTGGTGGAGCGCACCCTCAACGGGCGCACCGCAAAGTTCATTGAGCGCATGGCCGCGCGCCTTTTCACCGCGCTGGAGGATGCCTATTTTGTGGACGGCGGCGGCACCTACCGGGGCAGTCCAACCACGACAGTGCGAGGCCTGTGGCACCTTGAGGGGGAAGAGGTACGCATTCTGGCCGATGGGGCAGTCGAGCCTCCGCAGGTTGTGGCAGGTGGGGCCATCACGCTGGACACGCCGGCAAGCGTCGTGCACGTAGGCCTGCCCTTCACCTCCGAGCTGCAGACCCTGCCGCTCGCGTTTGAGGGCATGCAGGCGCTGGGTCAGGGCACGTTGCGCAACGTGACTGCGGCCAGCTTGCGCGTCACGCAAACATCCATGTTCAAGGTGGGCACCAGCTTGGACAAGCTCATTCCAAACCGGTCGCGCGCGGTGTCGGACGACTTCGACACGCCCCCCTCGCTCAAAACCGCTGATGTGCGCGTGGCGGTGCCGGGCAACTGGGACGCCGACGGCTGTATCTACGTGCGCCAAGACGAGCCGCTGCCATGCAGCATCCTCGCGATGACGCTGGAGGTCGCCACCGGTGGTTGAGTTTGTCCAGCCCACGGGCGCGCATGTGGCCGAACTGGTCGCAAACCTGCGCGCGCCCGATCGGCTAGAGCTGGACGCTAGCGGGCACGTGGATCACCTATGTGCAGTGAAAAGAAGCCTGCGTTTCTCCACCCACATGGCGACCATTCTGGTCAACGGGGAAGTCGCCGCGATCTTCGGGCTGGTTCCGCTCTCCATGACGGCGGGGACGGGGGCGCCGTGGCTTCTGGGCACCGACCTTGTGACCGAACACCGACGTGCCCTTATGCGCGAGGTGCCACCATACATTGCCGCCATGCTGCGGGCATATCCCCACCTCAAGAATCTGGTGCACGCCGACAACGATTTCGCTGTCCGGTGGCTGCGCCGTGCCGGGTTCCTGCTGCACGACCCGAAGCCGCACCCGGTGACCGGTGCCCCCTTCCACCTGTTTGAGATGAGGGCCGACCATGTGTGAGCCAACAACCATCATGATGGGCGTCGGTCTCGCGATGGGCGCTTACGGGAGCTACCAGCAGGCCGACGCCAGCAAAAAGGCGGCGAACTACAGCGCTCAAGTGGCCGACAACAATGCCCGGACGAACGAGATCGTGGCGCAGGACGCCCTCAAAAGGGGCGACGAGGAAGCGAACGCGATCCGCCGCAACGCCGACATGCTCAAGGGCAGTCAACGGGCCAGCCTGGCAGCAAAGGGCCTGGACCTGGCTGAAGGCACTGCCGCTGAACTGCAGGACCAGACCGACTTCTTCGCCATGACGGACACGGTTGCTGCGCGTGACAACGCGAAGCGCCAAGCCTGGGGCATCCGTACGCAGGGCGCGAACTTCCAGAGCGAGGCCGCCATGCAGCGCGCCACCGCCAGGGGGATCAGCCCGGGGATGGCGGCCACCACGTCGCTGCTCTCCGGAGCGGGCGCGGTGTCGAAGCAGTGGTATAGCACTCGGTGACCTGAGAAAGACTCATGGCCACCGTCCCCACCTACCAGGGTCCCAAAGTCCGATCCGAGGCTTTGCAGTTCGCGCCCCAGCAAGGCGCGCGCAGCGACGCGGCTTTCGGCGGAGTCCAGGGCCGCCAGTTGGCTGCAGCCGGCGCTGGCCTTGCGGATATGGGCGCCGGTCTCGAACGCTTGCAGGAGCGCCGCGCGCTCGAAAAAGCCTTCGAAGTCGAGAACAAGATCGCCGAGGAGTACAAGCTCTTCGAGGAACAGACGCTGCCCAACCGACAAGGTGAGAAGGCCGCAGGCTACCGCGCCGAGGTAGAGGGCTGGTGGCAAAAGACCGCCGAGACCTACGGCGCTGAACTCGACGATCGCACTCGCAAGGCCGTCAGTCGCAGCCTGTTGCGCATGCGCGGGCAAGCGACGGGGCGCGCTGGCTCCTTTGAGCTGGAGCAGGCCGACCGCGTCGGACAAGTTGCGTTCGAGTCGATGCAGGCCCGAGAAGCCCGCGAGGCCGCCGGCTTCGGTATGGCCGGCAACGAAGGCGAGCTGGCCACATCGATCAAGAAAATCACCGACTCCACCCGCGGCTACTTGGTACGCAAGGGCATGCCTTCCGACGCCATCGACGAGGCGGTTCGCACGGCCGTGGGCAAGGTGCACGGCGACGTGGTGGTCGGCCTGATGCAAACCGATCCCAAGCGCGCCAAAGAATACTTCGAGCGTCCCGGCGTGGCCGACAGCTTCACGCGTGGACAGCGTGCGGAGATCGGCGCGCGCCTCGCGCAAACGGTCGACGCAGAGCAAGGTGCCGTCGGCGCCCGTGACGTGTTCGGCAGCGCCATGAAGGACAAGCCGTACCACGAGGTCGTGCCCTATGACGAGCTGGACGCGAAGCTGGTGAAGCAGTTCGAGGGCAAGCCCGACGCGCTCAAAGCCGCGCGTCAGGAACTCGACCGCGCCGCTTCGCTGTGGAACCGCCGACAGACCGAAGAGCAGGCCGCCGGCATCCAAGGCGCCTATGACCTCCTCAATGGGGGGAAGGGCCTGCGTCAGATCCAGGCCTCGCCAGCCTGGCAGCGCATGACGCCTCAGCAGCGTGACCAGTTCGGTGAAATGCTTAACAACCGGTGGCGAGCCGCGCAGTCGCATGCCCTGGCCGACCGCGAACGCGCAGAGCGGGCGGAGGAGCTGCGCACGTCTGATGCCGCCATCGCCTACACCGACCCCGCCGCCCTGTCGCGCCTGAGCCGCGAGGAGGTGATCGCGCTGCGCCCCTCTCTGGGCGAGAAGAACTACGCCAAGGTCTCGAAAGCTTGGCAGGATTACCAGAAGGACCAGACCAAGCTGTCGAACGCCACCTTCGACAACGACATGTTCAACGAGGCGCTGCTCTCCGCCGGCTATGACCCGAAGCCGGGGGGCAAGAACAAGGAAGGCGCGGCCACCGTCATGCGCGCGCGCAACGCGATCGACACCGCCATCGCCGCCGAGCAAAAGATCAAACAGCGTGAGCTGTCCGCGCAGGAGAAACGCACTGTTGCGCAAGGGGTGGTCAGTGCTCGGGTGCAGATCGACCGGCCGTGGATGCCCGACCGCGAAGTCGGCTTGATTGAAGCCGATCCCGCCGAAGTGGCCGAGCGCGGTTACATCACCGTCGGCCCCAAGAGCAACGTTCAACTGCGGGTGTCGGATGTACCCGTGCAGGACTTCGTCGACATGAAGCGCTATCTGCGCGAGCGAGGTCAGCCGAGCGACGACATCACGGTCATGCGTCGTTGGTACGACTTCCAGCAACAGCAAAAGAAGACCAGGTAATGGGCAACCTCTACGACCAGCTCACCGCCCAGCCAGCATCCAACCAGACAAGCCCGGCCGGTGGCACCTTCTACGATTCGCTCGTCGAGCAGGAGACGCAAGAGCGCGCCTTGCGCGGATCGCTGACGGCCACCGAAAAAACCACGCCAGAGCGCGCGGCGCAGCTCAACTACCTGGCCCAGGTAACCGGCATGCCGCGCGCGGTGGTGGAAACCGACGAGGGCACGGCCAAAGCACAGGCCCTGATGCGCGAGATCTGGTCCGCGTCTCAGGAGTCGCCCGTCCTGCGCGCGCGGCTCGCAAACCCGCGCTTCACCGAACTCGCCAAAGATGATGTCGGCGTGCTGTCGCAGATCGAGCGCGGCGTGCAGGCGACCACTCGATACCTGATGGGGGCCGACGGAAGCGGCGGCCTCGCGGGCGATGTCAAGGCCGGCTACCACCGCAGCAGCTCCGCATCGGCGGGCGCGTTCCGCGCCGTGGCCGAAACGCTGGCGGTGCCTTTCGATTTTCTCGAACCCTTCACGGCGATGGGCGGCAACCCACTGCGACGCCTGGCCGAAGGCTTCGACTCCATCGCACAGAGCCAGACCCAGATCGCGGACCGCACCACCAGCGGCGTTTTCGGCGTTTCGTCGGGCGTGCAGTCCTTCGTTCAAAACTCGAAGTACCTCCCCCTGGCAACGCTGGGCCCAGCGGGCGGCGCCGCCGCGCTGGTGGGCATGACGGCGGAATCCCTCGGGGGCTCGTACCAGCGCGCACGCGATCAGGGCCTGTCGCAGTTCACATCCCTGGTGTACGGCGCGTCCGACGCGGCCATTGAATACGCCACCGAGAAACTGCCGCTGCAACGATTGATCGGCGACCTCGCCGTCGACACCGGGTTCGCAAAGATGCTGGGGCGCCAGATCGCACTCGAGGTGCCGGGCGAACAGATCGCCACGGTGCTGCAGGACATGAACGAGTGGGCGGTGCTCAACCCGGAGAAGTCTTTCCGTGACTACCTGGGCGAGCGGCCCAGTGCTGCCGCCGAAACTCTCATCGCCACGGTGATTGGCGTGGGCGGCAACGTGACCCTTGCAAAGGGCGTTGACTCGGCACTCAACGGGTACGTGCAGGCGCAGGCCGCACAAACGGACGCCGGCCAGCAGGCACTGGCGATGCAACAGCTTTTGCAATCGGCGACGCAGTCAAAGCTGCGCGAGCGTGACCCAGCCCAGTTTCGCGACACCATGGCGGAGATGGCCCGCCAGGCGGGCACCGAGTCGGTGTATGTCGACGCGGCTGTTCTCAACCAGATGCCGCCTGAAGTGCTTCAGCAAATGCCGGGCTTGGCCGAGCAGCTTGCAGACGCTCTCGCGGCGAACAGCACCGTTGAGCTCAAGCTCGCCGACGTGCTCACCGTGATGCCAGGCTCCGGCCTGGAGCAGACACTGATCGATAACCTGCGCATGTCGCCGGACGCCATGACCTCGGCAGAGGCGAAGACTGCCGGTCAAGAGGCGCAATCGCTGCTCCAGCAGGAAGCCGAGCGCGTGATCCAACGCGGCGCAGACGCGGTGCAATCGCAAGCCGTGGCCGAACAGGTCAAGGGCACCGTGCTGGCCGAACTGAACACCGCTGCGCGATTCAGCCCTGCGGTCAACGATGCCTACGCGACGCTGGTGCGGGACTTCTACACCGTGCTGGGGCAACGTCTCGGCGTGAACCCGTTGCAGGCATACCAGCGTTACCCGCTGCGCGTGGCTGGAGAGAGCCAAGCCCCGGCGGCGCAGGTGCTCGATCAGTCTGGCGCGGAAACAGACATCGCCACCACGTTGCTGGAGTTGGGCCGCGGCGAAAACCTCTTTCAACTCCCTCGGTCCGACGCTGCCGATATCTCGCAACTCGCCACAGAGAAGGGGCTGGAGGTTCGCCCTGTCGACCGCAACGCTGCCGACAGCACCGAGTGGATGCTCGCCAACACCACGCCCGACCGCGAAGGCACGGAGTCGTGGGTCGTGAGCACGCCCGATGGGCAACTGGGCACGATCACCCGCGATGGGCAGGAGATCTACATCAACGTCTCGGCCATCGGCGAAGGTGGCGGGGGCAGCGCCATCTACGACCTCACCGCCAACTACGCATTCAACAACGGTTTGGTGTTCATCGGTGACCCGAACGGAGTGAGCCCGGCCGCCATGCGCCGCCGGTTGGAGAACATGTTGTCCTCGGCCGTGAAATACGGCACGACTGATCACCTCGCACCGCACCCGGATCAACTCAAAGGCAACAGCGAGCTGGGGATCCCGGCACTGCAGTGGACGCCAGGCGACACCACCGGTAACATTCGGTCAATGGTGGAGGCTTCGGTCGCTGCCACTGAGGCGGGCGCCCCGCTCACCACTTCCGAGGTGCAATTCGATGTCAACAGCCAGCAGTTCCAGCAGCCCGACGGCACGCCACTTGATGACGTGGGCATCCGCGCCATCTTGGATTTCGAGCCAGGAGTTCGAGGACCTGGTGCGCCGGGCCGCACCACTGTACAAAGAACGGCTCTCCTCCGTGCCCTTCTACAAGGCCCGGATGCACGACGAGCAATTCTGGCGAACCTTCGTCGGCAGCAGGGCGAACCAGGCGAAAGCCTTGGTGGGACGTTCTATCAACGCGCAAAAGGCACCTTCAGCCCTGAGCAGCTGCTGATCACGCTCAACGACGGCGCTGATCTCTCGACGTTCCTCCACGAAACGGGGCACTTCTTCCTTGAGGTAACCGCGGACATCGCGGCTCAACCTGACGCGCCTGCTCAAGTTCGCGCCGACATGGACGCCCTGCTTAAATGGTTCGGGATTCCAGACCTGCAGACCTGGCAGGGCATGAGCCTGGAGCAGCAACGTCCGCACCACGAGCGATTCGCGGAGAGCTTTGAGCAGTACCTCCTGGAGGGCCGCGCGCCCAGCCGCGATCTGCGCGCGCTCTTTCGCAAGTTCCGCAGTTTCCTGACACGCGTCTACCGCTCTCTGCAGTCGTTCAACGAGACCCGAAGCCTTCAGCTTTCGGATGACGTGCGACGTGTCATGGACCGGTTGCTGGCCACCGATGAGCAGATCTCGGAGGCCCAGTCCTTGGCAGCGATGGAACCAGCCCAAGAGGCGACCGATGAGGCGGTCGAGAAGCTGCAGGCCCGAAGCCTGCGCGACCTCAAGTGGGCGGTCAACGCTCGTTCCAAGGCCATCGCCAAGCTCCAAGCTCAAGCACGCAACCTGCGCAAGGGCATGGAGGCAGAGGTCCGCGCCGAGGTGGAAGAGGTGCCGATCTACAAGGCGATGCGCTGGCTGCGTGAGGACACGAAGCTGAGCATTGAGGGCCTCGAATCGCTCTACATGGGTGAAGGCGATCGCTACGCCCTGATCGACTGGAAGCCTCTGGTTGACCGCCGCATGGCTGGCAAAACCGGCGTGCACCCCGACGTGGCCGCCGACATGTTCGGGTTTGCCAATGGCGACGCGCTGGTGCGCGCCATCCTGGAGGCTGAGCCTTTGACCGAGGTTGTCCAGGCGCGCACGGATCTGCGCATGCTGGAGCGCCACGGCGACCTCGTCGATCAACGGGCCATAGAGGAAGCCGCGACCGAAGCTGTGCACAACGAGGCTCGCGCGAAGTCACTGGCCACCGAGCTGGCGGCGCAGCGCGAGTTGCTGACGAACCGCCGCGAGACCGGACAGCTTGATCGAGGTGGGCGCATGCTCACGGTCAACGCCACGCTGGAAGCAGCGCGCCAGTTCGCCACCAACGTGGCCGGCCGCAAGAAGATCGCCGACCTCAAGTCGTCCGCCTTCGCGCACCTTCAGGCCGAACGCCGCGCTGGCAAAGAGTGGGCAGCGGCCACCGCGAAGGGCGACACACGCGCGGCGGTACAGGCCAAGCAGGACCAGTTGCTCAACCACGAGGTGTACCGCGCGCTGCTCGATGCGCAGCAGCAGGTTGAAAAGGCCGAAACGCTGTTCACCCGCGTGTTGCGGGGGAACTCTGAAAAACTGGTGACCCGGGGTTACGACCCCGACGTCGTGGCCGCCACGCGCGCGATCCTCGCCGCCTACGGCCTCGCGCCGCGCATCGGCAAGACCGCCGTTGAGTACCTCGCCGTGGTCGAGAAGAACGACCCAGAACTCTATGGCGTGCTCAAGGGGCCAGTGGAAGCCACGCTCGCCAACGCCAAGCCCTACGACCAGCTCACCATGGATGAGTTGGGCGCCCTGGTGGCTGAGGTCGAAGCGATGCAGCAGCTCGCGCGTCGATCGCGCCAGATGGAGGTCGACGGGGATCTGATGGACCTGTCGGAAGCTGCCGACCAGCTCAAGGCGCGCATGGAAGCACTCGGTGTCCCGCTGGAGATCCCGGGCCAGGCGAGCGCAATCACCCCGAAAGAGGAGCGCACGCGGTGGCTGCAGTTCGCGCGCGCGCTGACGCGGCGCATGGAGCAGTGGTCGGAAGCCATGGACGGTGGCCGCGGCGTTTTTACCAAGCTGGTCTACGGGCCCGTGAAGGCGGCGGCGGATCGCTACCGTGCGGATCGGGTCAAGTTCCGCAAGCAGTACCAAGCTCTGATCGACAAGGTGGCACCAGCCTTGCGGCCTGGCGAGATCGCCGCGCCTGAGCTCAACTACACCTTTGGCCGGGGCCACAACGGTATCGGGCATGCCGAACTGCTGCACGCAATCCTGCACACCGGCAACGAATCGAACAAGCGCAAGCTGCTGCTGGGTCGAGGCTGGGCGACCGAGACCCCGGACGGCGCGCTCGACACGGCGCGCTGGGATGCTTTCATCGAGCGCATGCACCGCGACGGCGTCCTCGCCAAGGGTCACTACGATTTCGCCCAAGGGGTCTGGGATTTGCTGGAGGGCACGAAGCCGCTGGCTCAGAAGGCGCACCGCGACGTGTTCGGACGCTACTTCGACGAGGTCACCGCCAACGCCTTTGACACACCATTCGGCACATACAAGGGCGGCTATGTGCCGGCGCAAGCCGATCCGCGCATCGTGACCGACGCCGCGCTGCGTTCGCTTGCGCAGATGGAGAACGAGAACATGGCGTTCTCCTTCCCGTCGACGAACCGCGGCTTCACCAAAGGCCGCACGGAATACAACCGACCTCTGATCTTGGACCTGCGCACCATCGGCCAGCATCTGGACAAGGTGCTGCTCTTCGGGCACATGGAGCCGGCGGTGCGTGACGTGAACCGCCTTCTGCGCGACAAGGGCGTGAGCAGCCGATTGTCCAAACTGGATCCGGCGGCCTACGAGGGCGCGCTGATCCCGTGGCTCAACCGCTCCGCGCGCCAGCAGGTCGAGACCCCCGTCGTGGGTGACGGTCGCATCTCCAAGGTTCTTTCGGCCATGCGCAACCGCGCCGGCATGTCGCTCATGTTCGCGAACGTGTCTAACACCGCGCAGCAGATCACGGGCTTTGCCCTGGCCGCCGTGAAGGTGAAGCCCCGCAAGCTGCTGCAGGCAACGGGGCAGTACATCGCAAACCCGAAGAAGACCGCCGACTTCGTGGCCGAGCAATCCATCTACATGCGCGACCGCATGCAGAACGAGATCGCGGCCATCAACGACGCGATGAACGACATCCTGCTCAACCCCACGACCTACGAAAAAGCGCAGGCCTGGTCGCAACGACACGCCTACTTCCTGCAGTCGGCGGCCGACAACGTCATGTCGCCCATCGTGTGGATGGGTGCCTACAACCAAGCCTTGGAAGCGGGCGAGTCCGACGTCGAGGCGGTCAAAGCCGGCGACGCTGCAGTGCGCCAGACGCAAGGCAGCACGCTGCCCGAGGACGTGAGCCGAATCGAGACGGGCCCGGCAGCCGCGCGCATG
Source organism: Hydrogenophaga sp. (assembly GCF_018780385.1). Lineage (GTDB taxonomy): Bacteria > Pseudomonadota > Gammaproteobacteria > Burkholderiales > Burkholderiaceae_C > Hydrogenophaga. Next base: position 26,980 of record NZ_JADMJO010000136.1, read on the forward strand.
TTCACCCAGTTCGTGAGCTACTTCAACATGCTCGCCAACACCAACGGTGCGGAGCTCACCAAGATCGCCCGGGACGTGGGCCTCAAACGCGGCGCCGGCAAGGCGCTGTACGTGGTCACCATGGGCCTGCTGGTGCCAATCTGGGTGGCTGAGGCGATTGCCGTCGCCTTCCGGGGCGGCCCGGAAGATGACGACGAGGACGGCTGGTACCTCGACGACTGGATCGCGTCGGTGATCGGCATGGGCACGATCAAGGGCAGTCTCGCCATGGTGCCCTTCGTGGGCCAAGCCATCAACGCCGGCCTGGCGCGCTTGAACGACAACCCCGCCGACGACCGGATCAGCTTGTCACCGGCGGTCAGCATCCTTGAAGGCGCCGTGGGCGCACCGACCACGGTCTACAAGGCGCTGTTCGAAGACGGCAACGCCCGCACCGCCGTGCGCGACGTGGCCAGCGCCATCAGCTTGGCGACGGGCCTCCCGGCGCATGCGCTGGCCCGACCGTTGGGCTACCTCGCCGCCGTGGCCGACGACCGAGTAGAACCGACCGATGGCGCTGACTTAGCGCGGGGTCTTTTGACGGGGGCAGTGAGTCCGGAGAGCAGGCAGTAGGCGTGCCCATATCCGAGAGTTCGGGAACCAGAATTCCCGGAACTCGCAGGAGCGCCCTCTATGACCGTACCAGCAACCCCGCGCCGAGCCGGTCCATACGACGGAGACGGCGCAAACACGGCCTTCCCCTTCGACTTCAAGGTATTCGACGAGACCGGCGTGCGCGTCGTGCAGCTCAATGTGGACACGTCGGTCGAGACCGACGCGGTGCTCAATTCCGACTACACGGTCTCCCTCAACCCCGACCAGGAAAGCACACCCGGCGGCACGGTGACCTACTTGGTCGCCCCGACAGTTGACACCAAGGTAACACTGATTGGCAGCTTGTCTTACGAGCAACCTGCGGATCTCCCGGACGGTGGCGCGTTTCGCGCGCAGCAGGTCGAGGACGCTCTCGATCGTCTTGCAATTCTGGCCCAGCAGATCCAAGAGCAGGTGGACCGCTGCGCCAAGGTGCCAGTGTCTGCTGGCGACGCGGCTGACCTCAACGAGGCGATCGCCGTACTGTCGGCCAACATCGCCGGGTTGCAGACCATCGTCGCGAACATAGGAGCTGTGATCAGCGTCGCGGATGTGTCCGCCGACGTGACCACGCTTGCGCCCATCGCAGCAGACATCACAACGGTAGCAGCCATCTCCCCCGCAGTTCCGGTCGTTGCCGCAATCGATGCTGAGGTAGTCGCCGTGGCCGCCATCGACGACGACGTCGTCACGGTGGCCGGCATCGCACCGGAAGTGCAAATCGTGGCCGACGCATTCGTCTCAGGTAGCAGTTCTTTGCTTGGGTTTCAGCAGGCTGGTGTCGGTGCTGTCATGCGTCCTCTGGAAAGCAAGGCCCGCGAGCAGATCAGCGTCCTGGACTTTGGTGCAGTCGGAAATGGCGTGGCCAACGACACGGCGGCGATTCAACTTTCCCTGGACTACGCCTCTCTCACCGGAAAGACCGTGTACTTCCCCGCAGGCTCCTACGTGATCAGCACCAGCCTGGTGGTCACCGGCAACAACGTGCGGGTGCTGCTCGACCACAACGCATCGATCCTGCACAACACGCCGGACTTCATGGCGCTGCGAATCAGCGGTGACAACTGCACCGTGGAAGGCGGGCTGGGGGGCGGCTTCATCGGCCCGGCCGCTTGGGATCCGGGGACGGGCGCAACTACGCCCACGTACGGGGTGATCTGGGTCACCGGTCAGAACTTCACCGCGCTCAACACCCGACTGTTCAACATCCGGCGCATCGGCATCGGCGTGAAGGACGTGAACAACGCCACCGTGCAGGGCTGCGTGATCGACGGCAACCAGCCATCGCCGGTGTTCCCGCTGACAACCACCTTTCACTTTGGTGTGTTGTTCGACCCCGGCACCGAGGCCTCATTCGGCAACTTCCGCGCGCAGGACTGCAGGATCAAGGCCTGCACCACCGGCGTGTTCATTGGCAACTACGGTGTAGGGCAGACGGCGCAGGCGGTGGTGGTCAGCGGCTGTCTGTTCGACGGCATGTGGGATCACGGGGTGTACTCGAACTACACCAGCGGCATGGTCCTCTCGGGCTGCGCGTTCAATCGCTGCCACGTGGGTGTCGCGGCCAGCGGACGCGGCAACGTCATCACCAACAACACCCACTACACCGAGAAGACCGCCGGCCTGGACCCGCGAGACGTGGCCGCAGCGGTGAGCCTGCGAGATCCCGAACAGTGCATCGTCAGCAACATCAGCATTCGCGGCAACGGAGATACCGTGGCTGGCCAGACGGTGATCGGCATCGACCTCACCAACGTGACCGCGGTAGCGATGAACAACAACATCGTCGAGAACATCTCGATGTTTGTGGCCACCGGCAAGGCGCAGGCCGTGCGGATCGTGGCGAGCACCACGCACTCGGGCAACGTCATTCGCAATGTGAGCTACTACGGCGCGGTGCGGGATTCCTTGGGCGTGATCGAGGTCGGCGGCAGCGCCGGCATCCAGTGCCAGATCAGTGGAATCACCGCCCGGATTCTTGGTGGGGTCGGTGTGCGCGTGGTTTCCGCAGTTTCACTGACGCAGGCTCAAATTTCAGACATCAATGTCTGGGTCGACTACAGCGCGCCTGGAGCTGAAACATGGTTTGTGGTCCTCTTGGTCAGCTGCGTGGGCGTGGTGGTGCGAGATCTCGTCGCCAGCGCTGCGTCCGGGCTTGGCGCCAACATCACGCTGCGCGGGTTGACGGAGGGCACGGCTGCTTCATTAAACGAACTGCACAACGTCAAGATGGTTCAGATCGCGTCCCTCGCGGCCTTCGTACCGGCGGTGGCATTTAGCGGTACCTCGCTGCTCTTGAACATCGCCGCAGATCCTGTTCCCACGGCCGGATACCGCGCTGGTTCGATCTACCGACGCACCGCCAGCGGCGGTGGCGGGGTCTACACCGTGCAGACGGATGGCGGCGCATGGACGCTTCTCAGCTGAGCAGCGGCATGAGCGAGCCGACTTCGTCGACCGCAGCAGGCGGATACCTGCTGTACAAAGCCGCCGTTGCATTTGGCATCCCCGCCGGACTCGCGGCCATCGTCGTGATGCTCTGGGTGCAGCCCAAGAGCAAACGGGAATGGACCATGGCCCTGATCTGCACAGTGGTCTCCAGCGTGGGTGGAGGCGCCATGGCGGTGGAGTACCTGAAGTTGCAGCACCTGGCCGTCGGAGGCGTTGTCGGGCTCATGGCCTTGGGCGGCCTGATCTTCGCTTGTGGCCTGCCGGGCTGGGTCATCGTGCGCGCGGGCTTCGCCTGGGCCGACAAGCGCAAAGACCACGACTTGGGCGAACTCGCCCGCGATGTGAAGGAGGTTCTGAAATGAAGTTCACAGTCACGGCCGGGCACGGTGCTGGAGATCCTGGCGCTGTCGCGAAAACTGGCGAGACCGAAGCAGCGCTCATGACCGAGCTGCGCGACATCGTGGCCGCCAAGCTGCACGTAATGGGGCACCAGGTCAAGACGGACGGCGCGCGCTGGCAGAACCTGCCTCTCGTTCACGCGCTCACGCTGGTCCCTGGCTCGGACGTGGCCATCGAGCTGCACACCAACGCGGTGGAGAACCCAACCGCCCGCGGTGTGGAGGTCATCAGCCTGCCATCGCAGAAAGACATGGCCCGCACTCTGGCGCGCAGGATCGCCCACACGCTGGAGATCCCGGTGCGCGGTGCCGGTGGGTGGATCGACCAAGCACAGAGCGCCCGGGGCCGTCTGGGCTTCGTGCGCGTGGGTGGCCTGGTGGTGGAGGTGTTCTTCATCAGCAACCCGGAAGAGCTGGCCAAGTACCTCGACCGGAAGTGGCTGGTGGCATCAGCCATCGCTGAGAGCCTGGCACCGGCCGGATGGGGGCAATCGTGATCACCAAGGCCGCAATCGGTGCTGTTCTGGTGGTGGGCGCCGCCGCAGCGCTGCAGACCTACCGGCTGCACAGCACCCAGATGGAACTGATCACCCAGCGCGTGGACTGGCAACGCGAATCAGCGCGTGCCGTGCAGGCCTCGATCGACGAGGGAACCCGCCGCACTGCGGCAGTACAGAAAGAGGTTGAAGATGCCCGGAAGAAAGTCAACGACTTGGAGGGCGCTGTCGCTGGCGCTGCTGATGCTGGCGGCCGGTTGCGCGACGAACTCGCCCGCGCCCGTCGTCTCGCCTGCACCACCGATACCACCACTGCCGGCGGAAGCGCTGCAGCCGAAGCCACCGAACGAGTGCTTGCCGACGTGCAGCGCCGGCTTGATGAGGCTCAGGAACGAGTTGCGCAATACGCTGACCGAAGCCGGATTGCCGGCCTCACCTGCCAAGGCATCCACGGCGCGCTGACGCAATGATCATCGTCGGTCTGATCTGGCTCGCAGCGTTCGCTACTCTGGTGTGGGCCCTGTATTTTTGAACAGATTGTCTCCAGTTCCAACTACCGCAGTTGCCACTCTGCTTGTTGGATTTGCCCCCTGACCTCACAAGTCAGGGGGGCTTTTTCTTTTGTTTTGCGGAAACCCACGCGGAAAGGGATGCGGAAACGCTACGAATACCGTAGCGTTACACGCTTGAATTGGTTGGTAGGCCGTGTTGGACTTGAACCAACGACCAAAGGATTATGAGTCCTCTGCT
>NZ_JADMJO010000032.1 GCF_018780385.1 Hydrogenophaga sp.
CATGGGCATCGGCCCGGCGCCGGCCACGCAGAAGGTGCTGGCGCTCACCGGCCTGTCGCTGGCGCAGATGGACGTGATCGAACTCAACGAAGCCTTTGCCGCGCAAGGCCTGGCCGTGCTGCGCATGCTGGGGCTGCAAGACGACGACGAGCGCGTGAACGCCTGGGGCGGCGCCATTGCGCTGGGCCACCCGCTGGGCGCCAGTGGCGCACGGCTGGCCACCACCGCGGTGAACCGCCTGCACGCGACGGGCGGGCGCTACGCGCTGTGCACCATGTGCATCGGCGTGGGGCAAGGCATTGCGCTGGTGATCGAGCGCGTCTGACGCGCCCGTTTTCCGGCGCGCGCAAAACTGATTTGCGTGGCGCTGGTTGAAGTGGCGCGGCGGGTCCACGACACTGCCTGAAAGGTCGGGTGTGCACGTTCTGCACCGCCGGTCACCAGGAGACAACACATGCGACTGCACTTCATCGGCGTGGGGAAAATGGGCCTGCCCATGGCCCTGCACCTGCGCGCCAGCGGCGCCGATCTCAGCGTGAGCGACTTTGAGCCCGGACGCCGTGCAATCGCCGCCGAACTGGGTCTTGCAGTTGCGGCCGACACCGCGATCGCGCTTCAACAGGCGGCCGGGGTGTTCTCTTCCTTGCCGCACGACGCCGCGCTGCTCGCGGTGGCCGCGCAGGTCGCCGCCCACGCCAGACCCGGCGCCTTCTGGGTCGACACCAGCACCGTCTCGCTCACCGCGTCGGCGCAGGTCGCGCAGATCTGCGCTGCGGCGGGCATCGAACATGTGCGCACCACCGTGTCGGGCAACAACAAGATGGCCGAAGCGGCGCAACTCACCGTGATGGCCTCGGGCCCGCGCACCGCTTATGACCGGGTGCTGCCGCTGCTGCAACGCTGGGGCCCGAACCAGTTCTACCTGGGTGAGACCGAGCAGGCGCGCCTGATGAAACTGGTGATCAACCTCATGATTGCGCAGACCAGCGCCATGCTCGGCGAGGCGCTCACGCTGGGTCGCAAGGGCGGGCTCGACTGGCACGACATGTGGTGCGTGATGGGCGCCAGCGCCGTGGCCTCGCCCATCGTCAAGGCCAAGTCGGCGCAGCTCTCGGAGCGCGATTTTTCCGCCACCTTCACCGTGAACCAGATGATCAAGGATCTCGACCTCATCCTCGGCGCTGCGAGCGAACACCAGGTGTCGCTGCCCCAGACCGCCCTGACCCGCCAGCTGATGGACGCCGCTCGCGCCCACGGCGATGCGGATGCCGATTACGCCGCCATCATCAAGGCGGTGGAGCGCAGCGCGGGGCTCTCGACATGAAACGATTCAACTACCAGAGCCTGCCTTCGCGGGTGGTGTTCGGCGCTGGCTCGCTGGCCGAGCTGCCGCGCGAGATCGAAGCCATGGGCGCGCACCGCGCGCTGGTGTTGTGCACGCCCGAGCAACGCGGCATGGCCGAACGTGTGGTGGCGCTGCTCGGCGAACGCGCTGCCGGTGTGTTCGACCGCGCTGTGATGCACGTGCCGATCGAGACCGCGCGCGAAGCGCGTGAGGTGGCGCGTCAACTGGGCGCCGACTGCGCCGTGGCCATCGGCGGCGGCTCCACCACGGGACTGGGCAAGGCCATCGCGCTCGACTCGGGTCTGCCCATCCTCGCCATCCCCACCACCTACGCCGGCTCCGAGATGACGCCGATCTACGGCATCACCGAGGCCGGTCTGAAGAAGACCGGCAAGGACATCCGCGTGTTGCCACGCACCGTGATCTACGACCCCGAACTCAGCCTGGGCCTGCCCGTCGGACTGAGCATCACCAGTGGCATCAACGCGATCGCGCACGCTGCCGAAGGCCTGTACGCGGTCGATGCCAACCCCATCATCAGCCTCATGGCGCAAGAAGGCATTGCAGCCCTGGGCCGCGCGCTGCCGGTGATCAAGACCAACCCTGGCGACGTGACCGCGCGGTCCGACGCGCTGTACGGCGCCTGGCTCTGCGGCACGGTGCTGGGTGCCGTGGGCATGGCCCTGCACCACAAGCTCTGCCACACGCTGGGCGGCAGCTTCAACCTGCCGCACGCCGAGACCCACACCATCGTGCTCCCACATGCACTGGCCTACAACGCGGCGGCAGTGCCCGAGGCCATGGCACGCATCGCCACGGCACTCGGTGGCACCAGCGCTGCGCAAGCGGTGTTTGACTTGGCGCGGGACAACGGCGCGCCGGTGGCGCTGAAGGACATCGGCATGAAAGAAGCCGATCTGGACCGCGCCTGCGAGATTGCGATGAGCAACCAGTACCCGAACCCGCAGGCGCTGGAAGCGGGGGCGATCCGCCGGTTGTTGCAGGATGCGTTCGAGGGGCGGCGACCCGGTTGATCCCGACCCGACCTGCGCTCCTCTACAGTCGGACCTGTCACTCATGCAGGGAAGACACACATGCAACAACATCGCATCGTGATCGTGGGAGGCGGCGCAGGCGGCCTGGAACTGGCTTGCAAACTGGGGCGCCGGATGGGGGCGGAACAGGTCACGCTGGTGGACCAGCAGCTCTTCCACATCTGGAAACCCTCACTCCACGAGGTGGCCGCAGGCACGCTCGACATTCACCAGGAGGGGCTGTCGTACGAAATGCTGGCGCACGACAACGGCTTCACCTTCTGCCTGGGCTCCATGACCGGGCTGGACCTGCCCGGCAAGCGGCTGGGCGTGGCGCCGGTGGTGGACGAGCATGGCGAGGAACTGGTGCCCGCCCGGCAGGTGCCGTACGACCAACTGGTGATCGCGGTGGGCAGCACCGCCAACCACTACAACGTGCCCGGTGCTGCCGAATTCACGCTCTCGCTCAACCGCCCGGCCGATGCCGAACACTTCCGCCTGCGCATGCTCAAGCTGCTCACGGCGGCCGATCTGCGCAAGAGTGTGGGCGGCGAGGGCCAGGTGCGCATCGTGATCATTGGCGGCGGCGCCACCGGCGTGGAGCTCGCGGCCGAGTTGCGCGAAGCCAGCGTGGTGCACTCGCGCTACGGCTTTCGTCGGCTCGACCCGCACCGCGATGTGCAGATCACATTGCTCGAAGGTGCCGACCGCATCCTGGCGCCTTTGCCTGAGAAAGTGTCGACCGCAGCGGCTCAGCTGCTCAAGGAGCGCCAAGTGAGCATCGAAGTGAACTGCAAGGTGGCGCGCATCGCGCCGCACCAGGTGGAAGACGCGGCAGGCCGGGTGTTTGCGTCGGATCTGGTGGTGTGGGCCGCGGGCATCAAGGCGCCCGACGTGCTGGCCACGCTGGGTCTGCCCACCGGTCGATCAGGGCAGTTGCAGGTGACCGACCGCCTGCTGGTGCAGGGCCAGACCGACATTTACGCCCTGGGCGACTGCGCCGCCTGCCCCACGGCCGATGGCGGCTGGGTGCCGCCGCGCGCCCAGGCCGCGCACCAGCAGGCCAGCTACCTGGTGACGGCCCTGACGCGCCGAGCCCGGGGCGAGCCCGCGCCCGAGCGGCCCTACGTCTATCAGGACCACGGCTCGCTGGTGTCGCTCGGCACGCAGTCGTCGGTGGGCAACCTCATGGGCAACCTGTTCCGTTCGACCTGGTTTGTGCAGGGCCTGTTGGCCCGAACCATGTACGTGAGCCTGCACCTGATGCACCACCAGGCCGTGCTCGGCACCTTGCGCACGGCCGTGCTGGCGGTGGCGCGCTTCCTGGTGAAACGGGCCACGCCGCTGGTGAAGCTGCACTGATCCACGGAACGATCAATACACCGTGAACCGCCCCGTCCACTTGCGTTCGTACCCCATCTTCACGAAGTGCTCGGCCATGAAGTCGATGAAGGTGCGCACCTTGGCGCTGAGGTGTTTGCGGCTGGGATAGGCCAGGTTCACCGTGATGCGGGGCAGGTCCCAGTCGTCGAGCACGGGCACCAGGCGCCCGGCCACGATGTCGTCGTAGACGATGTAGCTGGGCTGCACCAGGATGCCCAGGCCATCGAGCGCGGCGGCGCGCAGGATCTGACCATCGTTGGATTCGAGCAGGGCCTTCACCGCCACCGTCTGGCTTTCCTCACCTCGCGTGAAGCGCAATTCGTAGGGGTTGTTGGCGTGCACGTAGATCAGCAGGTGGTGGCGCTGCAGGTCGTCCAGCGTCTTGGGGAAACCGTGTTTGGCGAGGTAGCGCGGTGAGGCGGTGAGCACACGGCGGGTTTCGGCCAGGCGGCGGATGGTGATGTTGCTGTCGGGCTCGACCTCGCGGTTGCGGATCGCCACGTCGATGTTGTTGTCGATGATGTCCAGGTAGCGGTTCGCGGCTTCCACGTGCACGGTCACGTTGGGGTAGCGCTCGGTGTACTCGCGAAGCAGCGGCGCGATGTGGTGCAGCGAGAAGGAGAGCGAGGCACTGATGCGCAGCGTGCCGGTGGGGTTGAGCGCGGCCGCGTTCACCGTGGACTCGGCATCGCGCAGGTCGGCCAGGATGCTGCGGGCGCGCTGAAAGAACTCCTGCCCCGTGTCGGTGAGGTAGAGGCGGCGTGTGTTGCGCTCCACCAGGCGCACGCCCAGGCGCTCTTCGAGCGCGGCGAGCTGGCGGCTGGCGCTGGCGTTGGACATGTCCATCAACTCCGCCGCACGGCTCAGGCTGCCGCTCTCGGCCACGTGCACAAACAACTCCATCTCGGTCCAGCGATCCATGTTCACCCCGTATTTGCAGCGCGCGGAAAAGTCATTTGCAGCGCCGCACTGGATGACATTGTGCGCAGCTTCTACAGTGCGGGCATACAGAGAAAACCCCGCAGGAGACATGCCGTGCGCAACCTCGACCAATACAACATCACGCAAGCGGTGATCGCGCGCTTTGCGCAGACACCCGATCCGCGCCTGAAGGAAATCGTGACCAGCCTGGTGCAGCACCTGCACGCGTTTGCGCGCGAAGTGAAGCTGACCGAGGCGGAGTGGATGCAGGGCATCGAATTCCTCACCGCCACCGGGCACCAATGTGACGACAAGCGCCAGGAGTTCATCCTGCTCTCCGACACGCTGGGCCTGTCGATGCTCACCGTGGCGATGAACAACGACAAGCCGCAGGGTTGCACCGAGGCCACGGTGTTCGGGCCGTTTCATGTGGAAGGCGCGCCGCACATCGAACTGGGTGGCGACGTCGCGCAAGGCGCCCAGGGCACGCCGTGCGAGGTGCGTGGCACGGTGCGCGGCCTGGACGGTGCGCCGGTGCCGCTGGCGCACATCGAGGTCTGGCAGGCCGACGCTGAGGGCAAGTACGACGTGCAGCGCCCCGACTGCGACGGTGCCCAGGCCCGTGGCGTGCTGCAGGCCGACGGGCAGGGCCGCTACCACTTCACATCGATCCTGGCCGAGGCCTACCCGATTCCCGACGACGGCCCGGTGGGCGACATGCTCAAAGCCACCAATCGCCACCCGTGGCGCCCGGCCCACCTGCACTTTCTGATCAGGGCCCCGGGTTACCAGACGCTGATCACCCACGTGTTCCGCAATGGTGACCAATATCTGGATTCCGACGCGGTGTTCGGCGTGCGCGAATCGCTCATTGCCGACTGGCTGCCGCAACCCGACGGGCGCTACCTGGTCGAGTTCGATTTTGTTCTCAATCCCGCCCGCTGAGTTTTTGCAACCGCCCCACAACAAGGAGACAAGACCATGATGAAACGCGCCTTCCTCACCACCACGCTGGTGGCCGCCCTGACCGCCGCCGGCCTGGGCACCGCCCACGCGCAGCAGACCTTCAAGCTCACCATCGCGTCAAGCCACCCGACCACGCTGCCGTGGGTCGGGCTCATGAGTTCGCTGTTCGTGCCCGAGGTCAACAAACGCGTGGCCGCGCTCAACAAGGGCTACAAGATCGAGTGGCGCGAAGCTTATGGCGGCCAGCTCTACAAGATGAACGCCACGCTCACCAGCGTGGAGCAGGGCATCACCGACATCGGCTGGGTATTCCACAACCTGGAGGCCGCCAAGATGCCGCTGTCCCAGTTCGGCACGGTGACGCCGTTCACCACCGACGACGTGCGCATCATCCTGGACGTGGCCAACGAGATGAACGAGAAGGTGCCCGCGCTGCAGAAGGAATGGGAGAAGAACAACATGGTGTTTCTGGGCGCCACCGGCGTGGACACCTACCACCTGTTCACCAAGAACCCGATCGCCACTTACGCCGACCTCAAGGGCCGCAAGATCAGTGCACCGGGCAGCATCGGCCTGTGGCTCAAGGGCTCGGGTGCGGTGCCGGTGGACGGCTCGCTCACCAGCTACTACACCGACATCCAGACGGGGGTGAGCGAGGGCACGATCTCGATCGCCACCGGCATCCTGCCCAACAAGATCTACGAAGTGGCGCCTTACGTGACCACGGTGAACATCGGCGCGCTCTACATCGGCGGCATGGCCATGAACAAGGACAGCTACGCCGGTCTGCCACCCGAGGTGCAGCAGATCGTGAAAGACGTGGGCAAGGAGTACTCAAAAGCCCTGGGCGCCACGCTGATGCAACGCTACGAGACCGCGCTCAAGACCATGGAAACCAACGGTGCGAAGCAGACGCCCTCGGTGCGCATCACCAACATGAGCTCGGGCGAGCGCGACAAGTGGGTCAAGACCATGCCCAACCTGGCGGCCGACTGGGCCAAGACCAACGCGTCCAAAGGTCCGGCGAAAGAGATCGTGAAGACCTACATGGATGCACTGCGCAAACGCGGCGTGAAGCCCGCGCGCGACTGGGACAAAGAGCTGTGACATGAGCTACGAAGCCAACACCGACCTGGAAGTGGGTCCACCGCCTTCCGGTGCGCCCACCAGTTCCTTCGGGCACCTGATCGACAGTCTCAATGCCTTCGGCTCGGTCATCATCGGCCTGGTGATGGTGCTGATGGTGGTGGACGTGCTGATGCGCAACCTGCTCAACCACCCCATCGACGGCGTGGCCGAGCTGGTGGCCACGTCCATCGTGGTGATCGTGTTCCTGCAACTGCCGGCCACGCTGCGGCACGGCCGAATGAGCCGTGCCGACTTGTTCATCGATCCCTACATCCTCAAGCGCCCGCGCGCCGGCAAGCGCCTGCGCGCGGTGTTCTCGGTGGTGGGCATCTTTGCCTGCGGCGTCATCGCCTATGCCACTTGGCCACTGCTGCAGCGCGCCTGGGGCAACGATGAGTTCCTCGGCATTGAGGGCATCTTCACCTTCCCCACCTGGCCCATGCGGCTGGTGGTGCTGGGCGGCGCCGCATTGGCCGCCATTCAGTACGCCTTGTTGGCGTTTCAGGACTGGCGCGAAGCCGGAGAGCCAGCATGACCGAACTGCACATCGGCATCGCCGCCATCGTCTGCATGCTCGCGGGCATCTACTTCGGCATGCACATCGGCATCGCCCTCATCGCCACCTCTTTCGTCAGCGTGTGGCTCATCAAGAGCCCCGAGGTGGCGGCGCGCTTTGTTGCCGCTTCGGCCAACGACGCGATCCGCGATTACTTGTTCGGCGTCATTCCGCTGTTCGTGCTCATGGGCATGCTGGTGAGCGTGTCGGGCGTGGGGCGCGACACGTTTGATGTGTTCCAGTGGCTCATGCGCCGCATCCGTGGAGGCTTGGGCCTGGCCACGGTGGCGGCCAACGCGGTGTTCGCCGCCATCACCGGCATCTCCATCGCATCGGCTTCGGTGTTCACCAAGGTCGCCGTGCCCGAGATGATCCGCCACGGCTATACACCTCGGTTCTCGGTGGGTGTGGTGGCCGGCTCCTCGGTGCTGGGCATGCTCATTCCGCCCAGCCTGCTGATGATCATTTACGGTGTGCTGGCCGAAGAATCCATCGGCCGCATGTTCATCGCCGGCATCATTCCCGGGGCCTTGCTGGCGCTGGGCTTCTGCGTGCTGATCGTGGGCATGGCCTGGCTGGTGCCGCACAAGGTTGGCACGCCCGAGGCACTGGCCGGCCTGGGTGCGGGCATCGAAGAAACGCCGCTGACGGCCGCCATCAAGTTCGTGCCCATCCTGCTGCTCATCACGCTGGTGCTCGGTGGTCTGTATGCGGGCTTCTTCACGCCCACCGAGGCAGGCGCCGTGGGTGCTGCGGGCGCGCTGGTCATCGCGCTGGTGCGCGGGCGCCTGAGCTGGCGCAAGCTGTGGCAGGTGCTGGTGGAGACCGGGTTTGTCTCGGTCTCGGTGCTCTTCCTCATCATCGCGGCCATGCTCTACAGCCGCATGCTCGCGCTCACCGGCATGCCGGCGGCCGTCACCGAAGGCATCACGAACATGGGCCTGGGGCCCTGGGGATTCCTGTTCATGTACGTGCTGATCGTGATCGCCCTGGGCTGCATCATCGACTCGGTCTCCATCATGTTGATCATGTTGCCCATCGTGCTGCCGATCGCGCGCGCCTTCGGCATGGACGTGGTGTGGTTCGGCGTGATCACTGTGGTGGCGGTGGAGATCGGCCTGCTCACGCCGCCTTTCGGCGTGTCGGTCTACACCGTCAAGTCGGCGCTGAACGATCCGCGCATCACCGTGCGCGACATCTTCGCCGGCAGCTTTCCGTTCGTGCTGATGATGGTGGTCGTGCTCGCCATCCTGGCCGCTTTCCCCAGCCTGTCCACCTGGCTGGCTTACCTCTGAAACAACCCCATGCTGTTCACCTTCATCCTCCTCGACAAGCCCGATGCCGCCGCGTTGCGCACCGCCGTGCGCCCACCGCACAAGGCGTATCTCGCGGCGGTGGCCGACCGCATCGCGTTTGCCGGCCCGTTCGTGCACGACGACGGCACCACCATGCTGGGCAGTCTGCTGGTGATCGACTTCCCGTCGCGAGACGCGGCCCACGCCTGGCTGGCCGAAGAGCCGTTTACCCAGGCCGGTCTGTACGGCAGCACGTCGGTGCACGCTTTCGTCAATCTCTGGCCGCAAAAAACCGGCTTTCCGCCCGCCGCCTGAACACCATGGTCAAGCACATCGTCATGTGGAATATCCAGGGCGGGCCCGAGGGAGCCAAGGCCGCATCGATCGATCGCGTCAAGGCCGCGTTTGAAGCGCTGCGCGACAAGATCCCCGGTCTGTTGCATCTGGAGATTGGCGTGGACCGCAGCGGTGTCGACTACGCGTGTGACGTGGTGCTGTATTCCGAGTTCGAGTCGCAGGCTGCGCTCGATGCCTATGCCGTGCACCCCGAACACCTGCGGGTGCGCCAGGACATTGAAGGCCTGCGCGTGGCGCGTCACCAGGTGGACTACACGACCTGAAGCACCCGCCGATAATCCATCCACCTCAACGAGCCCGCACCTGGATGCGGGCTCTTCTTTTGTCTGCTGCCCGTGGCCCTGTCCCTCATCACCGATCCGTTTTTCTACGCCGTGGCTGTTCCCGCCGTGCTGTTGCTGGGCGTGAGCAAGAGCGGTTTCGGCGCGGGCTTTGGCTCGTTGGCCGTGCCCATGATGGCGCTCGCGGTCACGGTGCCGCAGGCCGCGGCCATCCTCATGCCGGTGCTGCTGCTCATGGACCTGTTGGGCATGGCGGCCTTCCGCAAGAACGTGGACCGGCGCCTGCTGATGTTCCTGCTGCCTTTCGGATTGGCAGGCATCGTGATCGGCGCGCTGCTGTTCAAGGTGCTGGACGCTCGCCTGGTAGCCGGCATCGTGGGGGTGTTCACGCTGCTGTTCCTGGCCCAGCGACTGGTGTTTCCACCCAAGCCCGACAGCGCGCCACCGCCGAAATGGGTGGGCGCCTTGCTCACCGTAACCTCCGGTTTCACCAGCTTCATTGCGCACGCGGGCGGGCCACCGCTCAACGCCTATGTGATCCCGCTGCGCCTGTCGCCCCTGCTGTTCACCGGCACGCTGGCCTTCTTCTTTTTCTTCGTCAACCTGGCCAAGTGGATTCCGTACGCCTGGCTGGGTTTGCTCGATGTGCGCAACATGACGACCTCGCTGGCGCTGCTGCCGTTTGCGCCCATCGGCGTGTGGGTGGGCGTGCGCATTGCACACCGCATCAAACCCCAACTGTTCTACCGGATGGTCTACACCGGCATGTTCCTCACGGGGAGCAAACTGGTCTGGGACGCGCTGGCGATAACATAGCGCTCGCCGGTCCAGCCCTTGCCCGCGCCCTCGCCGTGCGGGCTGTCCTCGCTCAAAGGAGCTCCAGATGCCGATCGTGGTGGTTGCCAATCCCAAAGGAGGCGTGGGCAAATCCACGCTGTCGACCAACGTCGCCGGCTACTTTGCCAGCCAGGGCCACCCGGTGATGCTGGGCGACGTCGACCGCCAGCAGTCGTCGGGCTTGTGGCTGAAGTTGCGTCCACCGGCCGCGCGTCCGATCCAGAGCTGGGCGGTGTCGCACGACCTGATCGCCCGCCCGCCCAAGGACACCACCCACGTGGTGCTGGACACGCCCGCCGGCCTGCATGGCTGGCGCTTCAAGGACGTGCTCAAGATCGCCGACAAGGTGCTGGTGCCATTGCAGCCCAGCATCTTCGACATCTACGCCACGCGCGCCTTTCTCGACGAACTGGCCGAAACCCGCCGCGCCGACAAGCTGCAGATCGGCATCGTCGGCATGCGCGTCGACCCGCGCACCATCGCGGCCGACAAGCTCAACGAATTCGTGGCCGGCCTGGGGCTGCCGGTGTTGGGCGCGCTGCGCGACACGCAGAACTACATCCACCTCGCGGCACGCGGCCTCACGCTGTTCGACGTGGCGCCCGGCCGGGTCGAAAAAGACCTGCAACAGTGGCAGGCCATCTGCCGGTGGCTGGACGCCTGAGCACTGACGCTGTCCCGGTGCCGACATGCTTGGGCGCTTGTCGGTCGTACAGTGAGCCGCATGAAAACATTTGAAACACTGGCCGACGTGGCGGCCTGCGTGGGCCAGGAAGTGGCCGTGAGCGACTGGATCACCATCACCCAGGAGCAGGTCAACCGCTTTGCCGAGGCCACCGGCGACCACCAGTGGATCCACATCGATGTGGAGCGAGCCAAGGCCGGCCCGTTCGGCGCGCCGATCGCGCACGGCTTCCTCACGTTGTCCCTGTTGCCGGTGTTCTTCGAGTCGGCGCTGGAGATCAAGGGTTCCAGCATGGGGGTGAACTATGGCCTGAACCGCGTGCGCTTCACCTCACCCGTGCCCGTGGGCAGCCGGGTGCGGGCCCGCATGACGCTGCAGGCCTGCGAGGCCATCGAACATGGTGGCCAGCAAATGACCTGGGGCGTGGTGGTGGAACGCGAGGGTGCGGACAAGCCGGTGTGCTTCGCCGAATCGCTGGTCCGGCGCTATCCCTGACGGGGCAGGCTTATTTGATCCGCAGCAGCTGCTTGGGCTCGAGCCAGCCTTCGAAGCATTGAATCAGTTCGTTGATGCGCTCGGCGGCCACCGACTGGTTGTGCTGTTGCGAGATGAGCTGAAAGGCGTCGTTGCGCAGCATCCACAGCTCTTGTGGGGTGCGGGCTGATTCGATCTTGGTGCGCAGGCGCAGCGCCTGTTGATCGATGCAATCCTCGATCGCACTCAGGAGTGGCCGGCGGATACCCGCCAGGTCCTTGAGCGTCGCCTTGTGGGCGCTGCGCCTGCGAGGCGCGAAATTCACGCCCAGCCAATGGGCAAATGAAGTGATCAATCGATTCTCCCGGCGAACGGCTCAGCCAGGGTAGGGGGCTGGGCCGAAGCGGCTGGTGTCAAGATGCGGGTAGCCATGGGAAATTATCGGGCGAGTGTCCATGAAGTTGACGGTCTTCATTCGCCCGGCGTGTGACCTGCGTCACGGAACCGCGCCTGCAAACGCCTGCTGGCGCCACGCCTCAAAGACCACCACGGCCACCGAGTTGGAGAGGTTCAGGCTGCGCTGGCCCGCCAGCATGGGCAGGCGAAGGCGCTGAGTCGCCGGAATCGACTCGCGCAGTGCCTCCGGCAGGCCGCTGGTTTCGGAGCCAAAGACCAGCCAGTCGCCGGGTTGGAACGTGTTGCTGAAGGCACTGTGGCTGCCGCGCGTGGTGAAGGCGAAGAGCCGGGCCGGGTCGGGCTGCCGGGTGTGGAGGAAGGTGGCCCAGTCCGCATGGCGGTGCAGGGCTGCGTACTCGTGGTAGTCGAGTCCGGCCCGCTTCATGTGCTTGTCGTCCATCGAAAAGCCCAGTGGCTCGATCAGGTGCAGCGCGCAGCCCGTGTTGGCGCTGAGCCGGATCACGTTGCCGGTGTTGGGCGGGATTTCGGGGTTGACGAGAACGATGTTGAACATGGCCGCAGAGCTTACCGGCTCGGTGGCGTGCGTGCGAACACCAGTGCGCTGACCCGATCGGCCCCGGCGTGCAGCAGGGCCTGCGCTGCCGTTTGCAGCGTGGCGCCGGTGGTGGTCACATCGTCCACCAGCAGCACGTGTCGCCCCACCAACCGATGGGTGTGTGAGGGATGGGCGGCGAACACGCCGCGCAGGTTGCGCAAACGCGCTTCACGGCCCAGGCTGTGCTGATCGGGCGTCTCGCCCAAGCGCACCAGGGCGGTGGCGAGTGTGTCGCAAGGCTGGGCAGGTGGATGCCGCCGGCACTGCGCGCGCAGCGCCTTCACCAGTTCCCAGGCCTGGTTGTAGCCGCGCTCGCCCAGTCTCGCTTCGGTCAAGGGAATGGGGACCACCAACGGCCGGGTGTGCAGCAACTGCAGGGTCTGCGGCACTTGCAGGAGGCGCTGGGCGAACGGCTGCGCCCAGCCCGGTTCCGAGCGGAACTTGAAGCGCGCGATCAGGTCGTCCCACGGGTAGGCGTAATCCACCGCGGCCACGCATTGCTGCAGGGTGGATGCATCGGGTCGGGTCAGGCAGGCGCCGCACAAGCCCGGCTCGCCAGGCAACACGGCGGCGCACGCCCTGCAGCGGGATTGGGTCGGTGCAAAACGCTGGATGCAGGCTTCGCACACCGGCTGGGTCGGCCAGGCGGCGCAGACCTGGCAGGTGGCGGGCAGGGACTCCACGATGGCGTGACGGGCGGCGAGCATCGGGCCAATATACTGACGCGCTCCCGCCGATACCCCTTGGGCTGATACCCCGTTTCGCCGCTTGAACACACCCGTCACCTCAGAGAAACCTGTGCCAGGAATGGATCCTGGCGCAGCGCAGCGCTGGCTGAACCGCGCCGATGCGGCCAGCCCGTGGTTGCACGAAGAAGTGGGTTCGCGCATGGCCGATCGGCTGCCCTGGTTCCGCGAACAGCCCGCCAGCTGGTTGCACTGGGAGCCGGTGCAAGGCGGGCTTGAGGTGCACCGCAAGCTGCGCGGCATGCTGCCCGACGCACCCTGCCAGGTGATGGCGCGGCGGCTGCCCGAGGCCCTGGAGGCCACGCGCGAAGCCCCGTCAAGGTCGTGGAACCCTTTGCATTGGGGGCGAGCCACCGGCCCGACGGCCGCCACAACCGACACCCGCGTGCGCATGGTGTGGGCCAACATGGCGCTGCACATGGAGCTGCGACCGCAGACCTTGCTGGCGCAATGGCACCGGCAGATCGAGACCGATGGCTTCCTCATGTTTTCCTGTCTCGGCCCCGACAGCCTCAAGGAATTGCGCACGCTCTACGCCGAACACGGTTGGCCCGCGCCGTCGCACGCCTTCACAGACATGCACGACTGGGGCGACATGCTGGTGCACGCCGGCTTTGCCGAGCCGGTGATGGACATGGAGCGCATCACCCTGTCTTACAGCGGTGCCGATCCGCTGCTCGCCGAGCTGCGCGGACTGGGGCACAACCTGAGCGACCAGCGGTTCAGCGCTTGCCGATCACGCCACTGGCACACAAGGCTGTGCGCTGCGATCGAGGCGGGTCTGCCGCGTGCGCCCGACGGGAGGTTGACGCTGACCTTCGAGATCATCTACGGCCACGCCTTCAAGCCCGTGCCCCGGGTGCCGATGGCCTCATCCACGTCGCTGGCGGTGGACGACATGCGGGCCATGCTGCGCGCCGGCCGTCGCTGAGGGCTGCATGCCACCTTGTCCCAGTCGGGAGTGACGCTTTTGTCAGGGGCGTCGCGGTTTCACGCCGCTACAATCGACGCTGGCCAAAATTCCGAGGGTATTTTCCCTTTGCCAACGCTCCGTCTTTCGAGGCGGTAGCGACCAGTACCGGTGGTGGATGGTGAGCCAGGCAATCAACGCTTTCCGATTCGCGACGATGTCTGACCAAGGCATCGAGTGGACCCTGAAGCGCAACTGCTCGGTCACCCCGGCTCAATTGGGCTACCTCTACGCTTCCTTGTGCATCCTTTCGATGGGTGTGGCGGGGTTCTTCTGGTCGCAAGGTGCCACTTTGGTGTTGCCATTTGCGGTGTTGGAGTTGGTGGCGGTGGGCGCGGCCTTTCTGGTTTACGCCCGCCACGCGACCGACAGCGAGCGCATCAGGTTGCTGGAAGGCTGCCTGGTTGTGGAGTGGGAAACGGCGGGGCGGTCGTCGCGGTGCGAGTTTGCTCGCGAGTGGGTTCGGGTTGAACCCACGGCGGATTCAGGTCAGTTGATCGAGGTCCGCGGCGGGGGGCGGTCGGTGCAGGTGGGGCGCTTTGTGCGATCCGACCTTAGACCGATGCTGGCTCGGGAGATCCGCCAGGCCCTGCGTGGGGTTTGACGGGAGCCTGGAGTGGGGTGAGTGGTTGTGTGCTGGGTGGGGCCCAGAAAGTTTGTTCTAATCGGCATTGATATAAATCAATACTTATATTTGAGGCGCAAAAAGTGAGTACGACGAAGAAAACGGTGCATTCCCCACGGAACCCCTGGGCCAAGCTCTGCGCTGCCGCCTCCACGCTGATGCTCGGTCTGGGCGCCTGGACCACGGTCGCTGCGCAGAAGGTCAACGACCTGCCTGGCGGCCCTGCCGTCAATCAACTCAACTTTGCGCCTCCCGTCACCCGCATTGCCGAAGAGCAGCACTGGTTGCACTGGTTCATGATGGCCTTGTGCGCCGTCATCTTCCTGATCGTTTTCGGCGTGATGTTCTATTCCATCCTGAAGCACCGCAAGTCGGTGGGTCACAAGTCGCAGGCGCTGGCCGAGCCGATCTGGGTGGAGTTGGGTTGGACCATCGTTCCCCTGCTGATCGTGATCGGCATGGCGCTGCCGGCCACCAAGGTGCTGGTGGCGCAGAAAGACACCACCAACAGCGACCTGACCATCAAGGCCACGGGCATGCAGTGGAAGTGGGGCTACGACTACATCAAGGGTGAAGGCGAGGGCATTGGCTTCCTCTCCACGCTGGACAACAACCACCGCGTCATGTCCAACAGCGGCAAGCCCGAAGCCACCGACGACTACCTGCTCAAGGTCGACAACCCGCTCGTGGTGCCGGTCGGCAAGAAGGTGCGCATCATCACCACCGCCAACGACGTGATCCACGCCTGGATGGTGCCGGCCTTCGGCGTCAAGCAGGACGCCATCCCCGGCTTCGTGCGCGACACCTGGTTCCGTGCCGATAAGACCGGCGACTTCTATGGTCAGTGCGCCGAGCTGTGCGGCAAGGAACACGCCTACATGCCGATCCACGTGAAAGTGGTGTCTGCCGAGGAATACAGCGCCTGGGTCGGCGAGAAGCAGAAGGCCATGGCCGCTGCGGCCGATGACCCGTCCAAAGTGTGGGTGCTGGCCGATCTGGTCAAGCGCGGTGAGTCGGTGTACGCCGCCAACTGCGCGGCCTGCCATCAGGCCAACGGCAAGGGTGCCGGCCCGATCAAGCCGCTCGACGGCTCGGCCATCGTGGTGGACGCCGACAAAGGCAAGATCATCAATGTCTTGCTCAATGGACAGAACAACGGCGCCATGCCCGCCTGGAAACAGCTCAGCGACACCGAGCTGGCTGCGGTCATGACCTACGCCAAGAACCACTGGTCGAACCAGACCCAGCAGATCGTGCAGCCGGCCGAAGTGCAAGCCGCCCGCAAGTGATCACAGCCAAAAAAACATTGAGCTTCCAAGGAAATCGACCATGAGTGCTGTTCTCGACCACCACGACGCCCACGGCCACGACCACGACCACGATCACCATGCCCCCACGGGCTGGCGCCGCTGGGTGTACGCGACCAACCACAAGGACATCGGCACGCTGTATCTGCTGTTCGCATTCACCATGCTCATGGTGGGTGGCGTCCTGGCCCTGCTGATCCGCGCCGAGCTGTTCCAGCCTGGCTTGCAACTGGTCAACCCCGGTCTGTTCAACCAGCTGACCACGATGCACGGCCTGATCATGGTGTTCGGCGCCATCATGCCGGCCTTCGTGGGCTTCGCGAACTGGATGATCCCGCTGCAGATTGGCGCGTCCGACATGGCCTTCGCCCGCATGAACAACTTCAGCTTCTGGCTGATGATTCCGGCCGCCTTGATGCTGGTGTCCTCGTTCTTCATGCCGGGCGGGGCCCCCGCTGCCGGCTGGACGCTGTACGCGCCGCTGACCCTGCAGATGGGCCCCTCGATGGACGCCGGCATTTTCGCCATGCACATCCTGGGTGCGTCGTCGATCATGGGTTCGATCAACATCATCGTGACCATCCTCAACATGCGCGCGCCCGGCATGACGCTGATGAAGATGCCGATGTTCTGCTGGACCTGGCTGATCACCGCCTACCTGCTGATCGCCGTGATGCCCGTGCTGGCCGGCGCCATCACCATGACGCTGACCGATCGCCACTTCGGCACCAGCTTCTTCAACCCCGCCGGCGGCGGTGACCCGGTGATGTACCAGCACATCTTCTGGTTCTTCGGCCACCCCGAGGTCTACATCATGATCTTGCCGGCCTTCGGCATCGTGAGCCAGGTCGTGCCCGCGTTCTCGCGCAAGAAGCTGTTTGGCTACGCCTCCATGGTGTACGCCACGGGCTCCATCGCCATCCTGTCCTTCGTCGTGTGGGCTCACCACATGTTCACCACCGGCATGCCGGTGACCGGCCAGCTGTTCTTCATGTACTCGACCATGCTGATCGCCGTGCCCACGGGCGTGAAGATCTTCAACTGGATCGCGACCATGTGGAGGGGTTCGATGACCTTCGAGACCCCGATGCTGTGGGCCGTGGGCTTCATCTTCGTGTTCACCATCGGTGGCTTCACCGGCCTGATCCTGTCGGTGGCTCCGATCGACATCCAGATGCAGGACACCTACTACGTGGTGGCTCACTTCCACTACGTGCTGGTGGCCGGTTCTCTGTTCGCCATGTTCTCCGGCATCTATTACTGGCTGCCCAAGTGGACCGGCGTGATGTACAGCGAGACCCGCGGCAAGATCCATTTCTGGTGGTCGATGATCTCGTTCAACATCACTTTTTTCCCCATGCACTTCCTGGGTCTGGCCGGCATGCCCCGCCGCTACGCGGACTACCCGATGCAGTTCGCCGACTTCAACGCCATCGCCTCGGTGGGCGCATTCGGCTTTGGTATCGCACAGGTGTATTTCTTCCTCTTCGTGGCGCTGCCTGCGATGCGCGGCCAGGGTGAAAAAGCTTCGCAGAAGCCTTGGGAAGGTGCCGAAGGCCTGGAGTGGGAAGTGCCTTCGCCGGCTCCGTTCCACACCTTCGAGAACCCGCCCAAGCTCGACGCCACGGCCACCAAGGTAATCGGCTGAAACAGCCATGGCCCGCAACATGACACCTGAACAAAAGAAGCACAACCAGCGCCTGGGATTGATCCTGGCGTCAGTGGCGCTGGTGTTCTTCCTCGGGTTCGTCGGCAAGATGGTGTTCCTGGGCGGCTGACGCCCAGGCATCACCGAACACAGGAACCTGACCGTGGGACTGCGCAGCGAGAATTTCAAGATGGTGGGCAAACTCGGCGTGATCACGCTGGGCATGTTCGCCTTCGGCTATGCGCTGGTGCCGATCTACAACGCGATCTGCGAAGCGACCGGGATCAACGTCCTGTCGCTGTCCGACCGCCAGATTCCGGGGGCCACGTCCCAGGCCGCTGCCAACACGCAGGTGGACACCAGCCGCACCATCACGGTGGAGTTCGATGTGAACAGCCGTGGACCGTGGCATTTCAAGCCAGCCGTGCGTTCGTTGCAGGTGCACCCGGGCGAGTTGACCACGGTGATGTACGAGTTCCAGAACATCCAGAACCGCACCATGGCGGCTCAGGCCATTCCGAGCTATGCGCCCAAGCAGGCCATGGCCCACTTCAACAAGCTCGAGTGCTTCTGCTTCACGCAGTACACCTTGCAGGCGGGCGAGAAGAAGGCGTGGCCCGTGGCCTTCGTGATCGACCCCCGCCTGCCCAAGGACGTGACCACGATCACCTTGTCCTACACCTTCTTTGAAGTCGGCGGCAAGGTGCCAGCGGCTCCAGACGACGTGGCGGTTCGAGTGGAGACCCCGGCCGTCTTGAAGCCGGCGGGTGCCGTATGAACGGGCCGCTGCACCAGCGCAAGGGTTCCTGGGTCGGAACGGTGAAGGCCGTGCTGTGGGGCTTCCTGGGCGTGCGCCGCAACGCCGATTACCAGAACGACATTGCCAAGCTCAAGCCCTTGCACCTGATTGCGGTGGGTTTGGGTATGGCGTTTCTGTTCGTTCTGGCCCTGATCCTGTTGGTGAACTGGGTTGCGGGCTGAAAGCCTGCCCCTGATCCGAACGATTTTTCATATTCAAACAAGCGAAAACTGGAGTGAGCATGTCAGCAGCATCCCACGGCACAACGCCCTACTACTACGTTCCGGGTCCTTCACGGCACCCGGTGATGGCGGCGATCGGCCTGTTCTTCGTCATTCTTGGCGCGGGGCAATGGATCAACGGCCACGGCTGGGGTGCTTATTCACTCGCCTTCGGCATGGCCTTCTGGCTGATCGTGCTGTTCCAGTGGTTCCGTGAAGCGGTCGGCGAGAGCGAAAGTGGGATGTACGGCCGCAAGATCGACCTGTCCTTCCGCTGGAGCATGAGCTGGTTCATCTTCTCCGAGGTGATGTTCTTCGGTGCCTTCTTCACCGCGCTCTGGTGGGCCCGTGTCCACTCGGTGCCGGCGCTGGGCAACATCGAGAACTCGCTCATCTGGCCCGACTTCTCGGCCGTGTGGCCCAGCATGCAGGCCGGCGCCACCGCTTCGCCCGGCGGCATCGTCGAGCCCTTCCAGACCATGGGTCCGTTCTGGCTGCCCACGATCAACACCGCGCTGCTGCTGACTTCTGGTGTCACCCTGACCATCGCCCACCACGCGCTGCAAGTGGGCAACCGCGGCAAGACCATCGCATTCATGTGGATGACCGTGGTTCTGGGCATGGTGTTCCTGTTCGTGCAGGGTTACGAGTACGCACACGCCTACGCCGATCTCAACCTCAAGCTGTCCTCGGGCATCTTCGGTTCCACGTTCTTCCTGCTCACCGGCTTCCACGGTTTCCACGTGTTCGTGGGCATGTTGATGCTGCTGTTCATCACCCTGCGCCTGCAAAAGGGCCACTTCACCCCCGAGCGCCACTTCGGCTTCGAGGGTGCTGCCTGGTACTGGCACTTCGTGGACGTGGTGTGGCTGGGCCTCTACATCCTGGTCTATTGGTTGTGAGCGGTTCCCGGGGTGCTCGGCAACCCCTGGTGGCTCAACAAAAAAAGCGCCATCAGGCGCTTTTTTGTTGCTGCATCAGAAGACGGGCGGATCGATTGATCAGCGGTTCAGCGGCAGGCCGGTGGGCTGGATCCAGCCCATCAGATAACTGATGAGCACCACCACGAACAACAGGATGGAAAACCCGACCCGGAACGCGAGCGCTCTGGCCATGTGGTTCTTGCGGGGTGGGCTGTCTGGCGCATCGGCTCCTTCGGACTGGCCGCCGCGCATCATGAACACCAGGGCCGCGGCCAGACTTCCAATGATGGCAATGAATGCCACGATGACCAGATACTTCATGCGCTCGATTATCGGTGGCGTCGATCCCTGCGGTGGTTTGGAGCGCATCGGTCAGGAGCCGGGAGCAGGGTCATGATGTCTGCACGCATGCGGTTCGCCGTCGTCACCGTGGCCACCGTGTTCACCATGGCAATCACCGCATCGCTGGGTTTCTGGCAGTTGGACCGCGCACGGCAGAAGCTCGCCTTGCAGGACCAGATCAACCAGCGCGCTGAGCTGCCAGCCTGGCAGACGGACGATCTCCTGCAGGCGACCGATCCGCTGGCGGGCCTGCACCGCCCGGTGCAGCTCCGTGGGCAGTGGCTGAAAGACGCGTCAGTGTTTTTGGACAACCGGCAGATGGCCGCCCGAAACGGCTTCTTCCTGATCACGCCGTTGAAGCTGGCGGGCAGCCAGCGCGCCGTGCTGGTGCAGCGGGGCTGGGTGCCACGCGATTTCACCGACCGAAGCCTCGTACCGACGATCGACACGCCCTCGGGTGAGGTGCAGGTGGAGGGCCGCTTGGCCCCGCCGCCGGGCAAGCTATACCAGCTGGGCGAGGCGGGCAAGGGTGCGATCCGGCAAAATATCGACCTTGCCGCTTTTGCCCAGGAAACCGGACTCGACCTCCTGGCCGTGTCCGTGCAACAAGCCGGCGCATCCCCCGAAGGACTGTTGCGCGAATGGCCACGCGCGGCGGTGGGTGTCGACAAGCACCACGGCTATGCGTTTCAGTGGTTTGGTTTGTGTGCCCTCGCGGGTTTGCTCTATCTCTGGTTTCAATTCATTTCTCCCC
The DNA here is from genome assembly GCF_018780385.1 of Hydrogenophaga sp. GTDB lineage: Bacteria > Pseudomonadota > Gammaproteobacteria > Burkholderiales > Burkholderiaceae_C > Hydrogenophaga. Next base: position 20,610 of record NZ_JADMJO010000032.1, read on the forward strand.
GCCGAAAGCGCATCTCCCATGGCACAGACGCCCGATGAACCCCTGACCCTCACCGTGCACAGCCTGCCCCAGCTCGACCAGGATGGCGCCGGGGCCGTGGTGAATGCGCGCGCGGGGCGTTGGAAACTGCTGGGCTTGGCGCTGGTGTGTGTGGCACCGGTGGTGGCGTCATACCTCACCTACTACGTGATCCGACCCGAAGGTCGGCGCAACTATGGCGAGCTGATCGATCCGCAGCGGCCGCTGCCTGCCGTCACGGTGGTCAATGCCCGCAGCCAGACGTTGCCCCTGAATGCGCTCAAGGACCAGTGGCTGTTGATCAGCGTGGCCGACAGCGCCTGCAACGAGGTCTGTCAGGAGCACCTGTTGCTTCAACGCCAGCTGCGTGAGACGCTCGGCCGCGAGAAGGACCGTCTGGACTGGGTCTGGCTGCGCACCGGGGATACCCCGCTGTCCGAGCCCTTGAAACAGGCCACCGCCGCCGCGCAGGTGTTGCAGATCGAGCCGCAGGCGCTGGCGGCATGGCTGCAACCGGCGGCCGGCCAGAAGATCGAGGACCACCTGTACTTGGTTGATCCTTTGGGCAACTGGATGATGCGTTTCCCCGCCAACATCGATCCCAAGCAGGCCAAACGTGATCTGGATCGCCTGTTGCGAGCGTCGGCGTTCTGGGACAAGGCCGACCGGCAACCATGATGAACCCCCACGCTCCGCACTTCGTGTCGTCGCTGCCCCCCGAGGGGGCGCAGGCCCGCCTTGAGGCGGCTCGGCGGAGGGCCTGACATGGACACCCAACCGCTCTACGACCTCGCCCCCATCGCCCGCCTCATGCTGCTGGGCGTGGTGATCGCGCTTGGGCCCTTGGCCTGGGTGTGGGTGCGCAACCGCCATGCATTGCCGGCGCAGCGGCTGCGCGTGCTCACCCTGGTCACACTGTTCCTCACCTTCGACCTCGTGCTCTTCGGTGCCTTCACGCGCCTGACCGACTCGGGCCTCGGTTGCCCCGACTGGCCTGGCTGCTACGGCAGTGTGAGTCCCGTGGGCGCGAGCTCGTCGATCGCCGCTGCGCAGGATGCCATGCCCACCGGCCCGGTGACGTTCTCCAAGGCCTGGATCGAGATGATCCACCGCTACCTCGCGACCGCCGTTGGCGTGCTGATTCTGGTGTTGGCGCTGGTGAGCTGGATCGAACGCAAGCGCCTGTCGGTGTCGTTCGTCTGGCCGCTGGTCACGCTGGTGTGGGTCTGCCTGCAGGGCGCCTTTGGTGCGCTCACGGTGACCATGAAGCTGTTCCCCGTCATCGTCACGTTGCACCTGCTCGGTGGCCTGGGTTTGCTGGCGTTGCTGCGTGCGCAGGCGGTGGGTTACCGGCTGGCCGAACCCGGCAGCCGTGGCCCGGTCGAGCTGACGGCTCGATTGCGCGCCGCACTGATGGCGGTGTTCGGCCTGTTGTGGCTGCAGATCGCGTTGGGTGGCTGGGTCAGCACCAACTACGCCGTGCTGGCCTGCAGCGACTTCCCCACCTGCCAGGGCAACTGGTGGCCGAGCATGGATTTCCGCGAAGGCTTCACGCTGTGGCGCCACCTGGGCCTGAACAGCGCTGGCGAGGCGATCACCTTCCCCGCGCTCACCGCCATCCACGTGGCGCACCGCCTCATGGCCTTTGTGGTGCTTGGCGCGATGGTCTGGCTCGGCTGGCGGCTGTGGCGTGTGCCGGGCATGGGGCCAACGGCGCGTGCGCTGCTGTTGCTCGCGCTCTGGCAGTTCGCCAGCGGGTTGACCAACGTCGTTCTCGACTGGCCCTTGCTGGCCGCGGTGGGCCACACCGCTGGTGCCGCGGCACTCGTGATCGTCCTCACCGGCGCCCTGAGCGGCACGCGCAGTGCCGCACCTCGCCGCGCTGAAACAACCGGCACCTCCGCCCTGAACATGTTCCGATCGACCCCATGAGCGCCGCTTCCTCTCCCTCCGCGGCTGTTGCCTTGCCCTCGGTCTGGCGCCAGTACCACGCGCTGACCAAGCCCCGCGTGATCCAGCTCATCGTGTTCTGCGCGCTGATCGGCATGGTGCTGGCCGTGCCCGGCGTGCCCACCTGGGCGCAGGTGCAACTCGCGGCCACCGCCTGCTTCGGTATCTGGCTCGTGGCCGCTGCGGCTGCGGCCTTCAACTGCGTGGTCGAGCAGCACATCGACGCCAGGATGAAGCGCACCGCCTGGCGGCCCACCGCCAAGGGCCAGCTCACCAACGGAAAGACGCTCTCGTTCTCCGCTGCCCTGTGCGTCGCCGGTTCTTCGGTGTTGTACTTCGCCGTCAACCCGCTGACCATGTGGCTGACCTTCGCCACCTTCGTGGGTTATGCGGTCGTCTACACCGTGATCCTCAAGCCGTTGACGCCACAGAACATCGTGATCGGCGGTGCTTCCGGCGCCATGCCGCCGGTGCTGGGTTGGGCCGCCATGACCGGTGTGGTCTCGCCCGAGGCGCTGATCCTGTTCCTGATCATCTTCCTCTGGACGCCGCCACACTTCTGGGCGCTCGCTCTCTACCGCGTGGAGGACTACCGCAAGTCCGGCTTGCCGATGCTGCCGGTCACGCACGGCTCGGAGTTCACGCGGCTGCAGATCCTGCTCTACACCTTCGTGCTGTTTGCGGCCTGCCTCATGCCTTTCATGATGCGCATGAGCGGCTGGTTCTACCTGGCCAGCGCCATCGCACTGAGCATCGGTTTCTGTGGTTATGCCTGGGCACTGTGGCGCAACTACTCCGACGCGCTCGCGCGCAAGACCTTCCGCTTCTCGTTGATCCATCTGTCGCTGCTGTTCGGCGCACTCTTGATTGACCACTACCTGTGACCGCCATGTCTTCCCACACCGCACTCACCCGCCGCCATTTGCTGGGCGCCACACTTGGTGCCACCGGTCTGTTCATCGCCGGCTGCAGCGAACCGGTCGCCAGCTTCTCCGGCATCGACATCACTGGCGCCGACTACGCCACCGGCTTCTCGCTGACCGACCACAACGGTCAACCACGCACCCTCGCCGACTTCAAGGGCAAGCTGGTGGTGCTGTTCTTCGGCTTCACCCAGTGCCCCGACGTGTGCCCCACCACCATGAGCGAATTGGCTGAAGCCAAGCGCCTGCTGGGTGCCGATGGTGATCGCCTGCAGGGTTTGTTCGTGAGCATCGACCCCGAGCGCGACACGCCCGCGATCATGAAGCAGTACATGGCCAGCTTCGACCCCAGCTTTCTCGCGCTGTACGCCGCCCCCGACCAACTGCCCGAGCTGGCCAAGAGCTACAAGATCTACTACAAGAAGGTCGACGGCCCCACGCCCACCAGCTACACCATGGACCACTCCGCCGGGAGCTACGTGTACGACACGCAGGGACGTATTCGCCTGTACCACCGCTACGGCAGTGGCGCGCCCGCGCTGGCGAGCGACCTGAAGAGGCTGCTGGCGTCCTGAGCGCGCCCTAAGCCCCACCTAAGCGGGCCCGCGCACGATGCCGGCGGGTACACCGTGTCTGGAGAACGCGCACATGAGGCTGTTGCTGGTGGAAGACGACACCATGATCGGCGAGGCCGTGCTGGATCTACTGCGCGCAGAGCACTATGCGGTGGACTGGGTGCGCGACGGTGACATGGCCGCCACGGCCGCGCAATCCGAAACCTACGACCTGATCCTGCTCGACCTCGGCTTGCCGCGCCGTGACGGCCTGGACGTGCTGCGCGAACTGCGCGCCCGCAAGAACCGCGTGCCGGTGCTGATCGCCACCGCACGCGACTTGGTGCAGCAGCGTGTGCAGGGGCTGGATGCCGGCGCCGACGACTACATCCTCAAGCCGTACGACCTGGACGAGCTGCTCGCGCGCATCCGCGCCCTGCTGCGCCGCGCATCGGGGCGTGCCGAGCCGGTGTACGAGCACCTGGGCGTGAGCATCAACACCGCGACGCGCGAGGTCACCACACAGGGCGAGCCGGTGGTGCTCTCGGCGCGCGAGTGGGCCGTGCTCGAACCCTTGATCGCGCGGCCCGGCATGGTGCTCTCGCGCGCGCAACTCGAAGAAAAACTGTTTGGCTGGAAGGACGACGTCAGCAGCAACGCGGTCGAGGTGTACATCCATGGGGTGCGCAAGAAGCTCGGCGCCGGCCTGATCCAGAACGTGCGGGGGGTCGGCTACATGGTGCCCAAGGCATGAGCCGCCTGGCGCGCCTCTTTTCACCGCGCTCGCTGCGCATGCGGCTGATCGGCCTGCTGCTGCTGGCCATCGTGTTCGCGGCGGGGATGCAGGTGGCGGTTGTGTACCGGCAGGCGCGCGCCGAGGCCGACGGCATGTTCGACTACCACATGGAGCAGATGGCCCAGGCGCTGCGCGCGGGCGTGGCCATGCCGGGTCAGCCACCGCCGTTGCCGCCGCCGCTTGCGCCTCACGATGACCGACCGACGCCCGAGGCCTTCGATTTCTTCGTGCAGGCCTGGACGCACGAGGGTCTGCGCGTGTTCCAGTCCGGCACCGCGGCCGATCTGCCGCAGCGCGCGACGCTGGGCTTCTCCAACATCGAGATCGACGGCAGACCGTACCGGGTGTATTCCATGCAAACGCGCGCGCAGGTCATCCAGGTCGCGCAGGACATGCGGCCGCGCCAGGCGATGGCGCGTGCGCTGGCCTGGCGCACGGTGTGGCCGATCGTCGGCATCGCACCGCTGCTGATGCTGGTGGCCTGGGCTGTGGTGAGCGCCTCGCTCACGCCGGTGGCGCGTGTGCGGCGGCAGGTGGCCGCGCGCGAGGCCGATGAACTGGCGGAGGTGAGCGAAGCTGGTTTGCCCGACGAGATCCGACCGCTGGTGCACGAGCTCAACCTGCTCTTTGGCCGCGTGCGGCAGGCGTTTGATGCGCAAAAGAACTTCGTGACCGAGGCCGCACACGAACTGCGCTCGCCGCTGGCCGCGCTGCGGCTGCAGGTGCAGGGTCTGCAGCGTGCGCGCGACGACGCCACGCGCGAGCTCGCGGTGGAGCGTCTGCTGACCGGCATCGACCGCGCCACGCGTCTGGTCGAGCAACTGCTGATGCTCGCGCGCCAGCAGGCCCGGCCCGCAGGCGGTGAGCCATCGCTGCCAGTGGCCTTGGCCACGCTCTCCGCGCAGGTGGTGGCTGATCTGGTTCCGCTGGCGGTGTCGAAGCACATCGATCTCGGCTTGCTTGAGGCCGATGCGGGACTGGTCCATGGCCATACCGAGCCGCTGCGCATCCTGCTCACCAACCTGGTGGACAACGCGCTGAAGTACACGCCTGATGGAGGCACGGTGGACGTGTCGGTGCGGCGCGAGGCCGGGCAACAGGTGCTGGCGGTGGAAGACAGCGGCCCGGGCATCTCCGAGGCGGACCGCGCGCGCGTGCTCGACCGCTTCTACCGCGTGCCCGGTTCGACCGCCACCGGCAGCGGGCTGGGGCTGGCGATCGCGAGTGCCATTGCGCAGTTGCACGGCACCTCCCTGGAGTTGGACCGCTCACCGCGCCTTGGCGGCTTGCGCATCGGGTTGCGGTTGCCTTTAAGAACCGGCTAACTCTGCGAGCCCATATTCAAGGACATGTTCAACCTGTCCTTGCTGAAGGAGCTCTCATGAAAACCCTGTCTCTCACTGCGACGCGTCTGGTGTTGTCGCTGGCCGCCGCGGGCATCGTCGGCGGCGCCAGCATGGGCCTGGTCTCCGGCACCCGGGCCAGCGCGGCTGCACCCGTGGCGACATTGCAAACCGCGCCCGTCGTGGTGGCCGGCACGGCCTTGCCCGACTTCTCGCAGATCGCGCAGCGCCATGGCGCCGCCGTGGTCAACATCAGTGTGATCGGCAAAGCCGGCGGGGAAGATGAGCAACAGGCGCAGAACCGCCTGCCACCCGGCGTCGACCCCGATGACCCGTTCTTCGAATTCTTCAAGCGCTTCCAGGGCCCGGGCGGACAGGGCGGCGAGCGCGAAATGCCGGCGCGTGGCCAGGGCTCGGGCTTCATCATCAGCGCCGATGGTCTGGTGCTCACCAATGCCCACGTGGTGCGCAACGCGCAGCGCGTGACCGTGAAGCTCACTGACCGACGCGAGTTCGTGGCCAAGGTGCTCGGCACCGATCCGAAAACCGATGTGGCGGTGCTGCGGATTGAAGCCAAAGACCTGCCCGTGGTGCCGCTGGGCAGCGCCAAGGACCTGAAGGTGGGTGAATGGGTGCTGGCCATCGGCTCGCCGTTCGGCTTCGAGAACAGCGTGACCGCAGGTGTGGTCAGCGCCAAAGGGCGTTCGCTGCCGGATGACAGTTTTGTGCCCTTCATCCAGACCGACGTGGCGGTGAATCCCGGCAACTCGGGAGGGCCACTGTTCAACGCGCGCGGCGAGGTGGTGGGCATCAACTCGCAGATCTACAGCCGCACCGGTGGTTACCAGGGCCTGTCATTCGCAATTCCGATGGAGACGGTGCTGCAGGTCAAGGACCAGATCGTGGCGCACGGCAAGGCCCGCCATGCGCGCCTCGGTGTGGCGGTGCAGGAGATCAACCAGACCCTGGCCGAGTCGTTCCAGCTTGACAAGCCTGAAGGCGCTCTTGTGTCCAGCGTGGAGCCGGGCAGCCCGGCCGCCAAAGCCGGCCTGCAGGTGGGCGATGTGATCCGCCAGGTGGGCGGACAGACCATCGTGGCGTCGGGCGATCTGCCGGCCTTGATCGGTCAGACCCTGCCCGGATCGACGGTGAAGTTGAACGTGTGGCGCAAGGGGCAGGCGATCGTGCTCAGCGCCAAGCTGGGGGACGCGTCCGACAAGGCGGTGAAAGTGGCCCGCGCCGACAGCGCCACCGATCAAGGCCGGCTGGGCCTGGCGCTGCGACCCTTGGCGCCGCAGGAGCGCCGCGCGGTCGGACTGGAAGGGCCAGACGGCGGCCTGCTGGTCGAAGACGCACAAGGCCCGGCGGCCTTGGCCGGGGTGGAGGCGGGGGATGTGCTGCTCGCGGTGAATGGTGCGAAGGTGCAGAGTGTCGAGCAGGTGCGCGCCATGCTGGGCGGCTCCACCAAATCACTCGCGTTGCTGATCCAGAGAGACGGCAACCAGATCTTCGTGCCGATCCGTCTCGGCTGAGCGCGGCGGACTCAGTCCACCTTGGCGCCGCTGAGCTTCACCAGGCGCTCGTACTTCGAACGCTCGCGCGTCATGAAGTCGGCGAATTGCTCGGGCGAGTTGGGCGCGGGCTCGGCCAGCAGCAGGGCAAAGCGGCTCTTCACTTCGGGTGATTTCAGCGCATCGGCGAACGCCGCGTTGAGCTTGCGCACGGTTTCGGCTGGTGTGCCGGCCGGTGCGATCAGGCCCCACCAGGTGTCGATCTCGAAGCCGGGCAGGGTGGCCGCTACTGTGGGCACATCCGGCACCACGCCGCTGCGCTGCGCCGTGGTCACGGCCAGCGCCTTGAGCTTGCCCGAGCGGATGTTGGCCGCGGCCGTGGCGAGGTTGTCGAAGTTGAAATCGACCTGACCCGAGAGCAGACCGAGCTGTGCCGGGTTGCCGCCGTTGTAGGGGATGTGCACCGCGAAAATGCCGGCCTGGTTCTTGAAGAGTTCGCCCGCGAGGTGGCCGGCGCTGCCGTTGCCACCCGAGCCGTAGTTGAGCTTGCCCGGGTTTGCCTTGCCGTAGGCGATCAGGTCGCCCAGGGAGTTGATGTTCAGGCGCGTGGCGGCATCCGCGTTCATCACCAGCACATTGGGCACACGCAGCATCTGCGTGATGGGTGCGAAGTCCTTGGCCGGGTCGTAGGGCAGCTTGCTGAACAACCAGGGATTGATGCCGTGCGACGCCGTGGTGGCAATGCCCAGCGTGAGGCCGTCGGGCGCGGCCTTGGCCACCGCACTCACGCCGATGTTGCCGCCCGCGCCGGGCCGGTTCTCCACGATCACTGTGCCCAGTGCACCCTTGACCGCCTCGGCCAGGATGCGCGCGGTCACGTCGATCGGACCGCCCGCGGCGAAGGGCACGATGATGCGCGTTGTGGTGCTGGCTTGCGCCATGGCAAAGCCTGGCAGGGAAAGGCTGGCCGAGGCCAGCGCAGAGCGGGTGATCAGTTGGCGGCGGTTCAGCATGGGTTGTCTCCGTTCTTTTGTATGAAAGCTCAGGCCACTTTGTCTGCGGCGCTGGTGAAGGAATCGGCGAAGAATGCTTCCTCAGGGAGGCCGGCTTTGCTCGTGTAGTCCCGCTTGGCCGAATCGATCACGATCGGCGCGCCGCAGGCATACACCTCGTGGCCCGAGAGGTCGGGCAGGTCCTGCAGCACCGCCTCGTGCACGAAGCCGGTACGACCGGTCCACACATCGTCGGGCAGGGCGTTGGACACCACCGGCACGTAGCGCAGGTTCGGCATTTCCGCCAGCTTCGCGTCGATCCAGGCACTCTGGTACAGGTCGGCCGGGCGGCGGCCGCCCCAATACAAAACGGCATCGCGCGTGATGCCCTTGAACTGCATGTGCTCGATGACGGCCTTGATGGGTGCGAACCCGGTGCCCGAGGCGAGCAAGACCATGGGCTTGGTGCTGTCCTCGCGCAGGAAGAAGCTGCCGTACGGCCCTTCGATGCGCAGGATGTCTTTCTCTTTCATCGCGCCGAACACGTGGTCGGTGAATTTGCCACCCGGCATGTGGCGCACGTGCAGCTCCAGCGAAGGCGCGGCGGATTGTGTGTGCGGCGCGTTGGCCATGGAGTAGCTTCGGCGGTCGCCATCGCGCAGGAGGAACTCGACGTACTGGCCCGCGTGGTACTGGAAGGTGTCGCTGGCGGGCAGTTGCAGGCGAACCACCATCACATCGTGCGAAGCGCGCTCCAGCGCGCTCACTCGCACCGGCATTTTCTTGATCGGGAACGCGCCCGCTTCCGTGACCTGGCGCGATTCGATCACCACGTCGCTGTGCGCCACGCCGCAGCAGGTCAACACATAGCCCGCCGCTTCCTCGGCGGCGCTCAGTGCCTTGGGCTGGTGAGGCCCGTGCGCCACGCTGCCCGAGACCAGCTTGCACTTGCACGAGCCACAGGCGCCGTCCTTGCAACCGTAGGGCAAGCCAATGCCCTGACGAATGCCCGCAGCCAGCATGGCCTCGTCGGGCTGGGCGGAGAAGGTGCGCCCACTGGGCTCGACGGTGATGGTGAATGTCATACTGGCACTTGATGAATGGAGAGTCCCGACAGCCCGATGGCGCCTGTCAGGCAACCGGTCATTGTCTCAAATTCGGAAACTGCATGAGCCTCCTCGGTGCTTTGCCCGCACGCTTCCGGCGTGAACGGGTTTTGATCATTGGTTGTGGCGACGTGGGCCAGCGCGCAGCGCGTGTGCTGGGCAGTTCGCCGCGCGTGCGCGTGCTGGCACTCACCTCCAGTCCATCCCGTGCGCCGGCCTTGCGGGCGCAGGGCATCACGCCGCTGCAGGGCAACCTTGACGACCCGCACAGCCTGCGTCGCCTGGCTGGCCTGGCCACGCGCGTGCTGCACCTGGCGCCGCCGCCTTCGGGTGAGTTGGCCGACTGGCGCCTGGACCCGCGTACCCGGGCACTCACCCGCGCGCTGGTGCAACGCTCATTGCCTTCGGTGCTGGTGTATGGCTCCACGTCGGGCGTGTATGGCGACTGCCAGGGCCGGTGGGTGGATGAGACGACCCCTGCCAGGCCACTCACGCCGCGAGCGTGGCGGCGGGTGGACGCCGAAGCGGCAGTGCACTGGCTGGGCCGCGCCACTGGCGTGCGCACCACGGTGCTGCGCATTCCGGGCATTTACGCACCCGATCGCGAAGGCGGCACCCCGCGCGAACGCCTGTTGCGTGGCACACCCGTGCTTCGCACCGAGGACGACGTCTACACCAACCACATCCACGCGGACGATCTCGCTCGCGCCTGCGTGCTGGCCTTGTGGCGCGGCCGACCGCAGCGCAACGTGAACGTGGTGGACGACACCGAACTCCGGATGGGTGACTACTTCGATCTGGCAGCCGACCTGTACGGCCTGCCTCGCCCGCCCCGCGTGGCGCGCGACGCAGCGGGTGACCAACTGCCGCTGATGCTGCTGAGTTTCATGAGTGAGTCGCGCCGACTGCACAACCAGCGCATGAAGCACGAACTGGGTTTGCGACTGCGCTACCCCACCGTGGCTCAGGGCCTGCTGGCATCCGGGCGCTGAGCAGGCAACAAAAAAGGCCGGGCAAGAAACTTGCGCGGCCTGATCTGTGGTGCCCGGGGCCGGAATCGAACCGGCACGCCTTTCGGCGGGGGATTTTGAGTCCCCTGCGTCTACCAATTTCACCACCCGGGCGTCCTGAAAGGGGTTGCAAATTATGGCACAGTGCAAACGATGAACTACCCCACGATTGAAGACGCGATTGGCAACACCCCGCTGGTGGCCCTGCAGCGCATCGGTGCCCAGGCCAACGCGCAGCGCGGCAACGTGGTGCTCGGCAAGCTCGAAGGCAACAACCCTGCCGGCTCGGTGAAAGACCGGCCCGCTGTTTCGATGATCAAGCGCGCCGAGGAGCGTGGCGAGATCAAGCCTGGCGACAC
>NZ_JADMJO010000021.1 GCF_018780385.1 Hydrogenophaga sp.
CGGTGAGCTGGTTGCTGCGCACGCCCTGCACCGCCGCGATCTCCTTGATGCGGATCGACTGGGCAGCGGCGGGCCAGGCCATGGTCAGTGAAACCAGGGCCAGGGCCAGCAGACGCAGGGGAGAAAGGGATGACTTCACCGCAAATTCCTCAGTGGGCAGAACGAGACCCATTGTGGTCAGGGATCAGAAGGGGATAACGCTCAAAAAGAACCGTGCCAACCAGCCAATTGCCATCGCTTCGCCCTGCGCGCCTCGTCCACGCGACTCCACGCGCACGTTGGCCATCTGGGTTGACGACACGGTGTTGCCCGAGCGGATGTGCCGGGGGTCGACCGTGCCGGAGAAGCGCAGCACGTCCACGTTCTGGTTCACGCCGATCTGCTTTTCGCCCACCACCACCAGGTGGCCGTTGGGAAGAACCTCTTGCACGGTGGTGGTGATGGAGCCCGAGAAGTTGTTGTTGTTCTGGTTCTTGCCGTCGCCGGAGAAGCTGTTGTCCGACTGCGCACCCAGGGTGAGTTTGTCCAGCAGCGGCGCCTTGAGGAACGGGAAGCCAGAAACGCCGCCCGAGATCTCGCCACTGCGGTCGATCGAGGCCGATGAGGTCTGGCTGGCGTTGAGCCGCTCGGTGATCTGCACGGTGAGCGTGTCGCCGGGCATGCGCGCGCGTGGGTCTTCAAACGCGGGCCGGTAGTTGGCGGCGCGGAACAGGCCGCCGCTGGGCACGGCGCTCATGGTGTTCACCGGGTTGGCGGTGGGCGCCATCTGGGCGTAAGTCACGGGCTTCACCGGCTCCAGGTCGACCTTGGAGCTCATGGTTTCACAGCCGCTGGCGAGCACGGCCAGGGTCAAAGCGATGGCAAGACGGAACATGGTGGTTTCTCCGATCACGATCACAGCTGACTGAGGCGCTGCAGCATCTGGTCGGATGTTTGAATGGCCTTCGAATTCATCTCGTAGGCGCGCTGGGTCTGGATCATGGTGACCAGCTCCTGCACCACGTTGACGTTGGAGGTTTCCACAAACCCCTGCATCACGGTGCCGGTGCCGGCGGTGCCGGGCGCGGCGTTGATCGGGGCGCCCGAGGCCAGGCTCTCGGTGTAGAGGTTCTGACCCATGGGCTCCAGGCCGGCCGGGTTGATGAAGGTGGCCAGTTCGATGTTGCCCACCTGCTGCGGCGCGGGGTTGCCCGGCAGCTTCACGGTGACCACCCCGTCGGCGGACACGGTGACGCTCTGCGCTTCGGCCGGCACGGTGATGCCGGCGGTGAGCGGGTAGCCGCTGGAGGTGACGATGCGGCCCTGCGCATCGGGTTTGAAGCTGCCGTCGCGTGTGTAGCCGGTGGTGCCGTCGGGCAGTTCCACCTGAAAGAAGCCGTTGCCGTTGACCGCGAGGTCCAGCGGGTTGTCCGACTGCTGCATGCTGCCTTGCGAGAAGTTGCGCGAGGTGGCCACGGTGCGCACACCCAGGCCCACCTGCAGGCCGGTCGGCAGCTCGGCCTGCTCGGCCGTGTTGGCGCCCACCTGGCGCAGGTTCTGGTACATCAGGTCTTCGAACACCGCGTTGGCGCGCTTGAAGCCGTTGGTGGACACGTTGGCCAGGTTGTTCGAAATCACGTCCAGCTGCATCTGCTGTGCCTGCATGCCGGTCTTGGAAATCATCAGCGAATTGATCATGGTGTGCTCCGCAAAGGAAAGTGGGTCAGCCGTTCATGCTGAGGAGTTGGGCTGCGGTCTTGTCGTTGGTTTCGCCGTTCTGCAGCATGCGCATCTGCACCTCGAACTGGCGGGCCACGGCGATCATTCCGACCATGGCCTCCATCGGATTCACGTTGGAGCCTTCGAGCGCGCCGTCCTGCAGGCGAGCCACGTCGCTGGCGGGCAGCGGATCACCCTGCACGCCCCGAAACAGGCCGTCTTCGCCACGCTTCAAGCGGTTGTCCTCGTCGGGCATGACCATCTTGAGCTTGCCGACCTGTTGTGAAGGCTGGTTGCCCACGCGCGTGCTGACGGTGCCGTCGGAGGCGATGTCCACGCGGGCACCCTCAGGAATCACGATCGGGCCGCCATCACCGAGCATGGGCAGGCCCTGCGCGGTGACCAGCGAGCCGTCCTGGTTGACCTCGAGCGCGCCGGCTCGGGTGTAGGCCTCGGTGCCGTCCAGCCCCTGCACCGCGAAGTAGGCGTTGTCGCGCGCGGCCACGTCCAGGTTGCGGCCGGTGGACATGATCGCGCCCGGCGTGTTGGAGTGGCCGGCGGTGGCCTCGAGTGCGAACACACGCGTGCTCGCACCGTCACCACGCACGGGCACGGCGCGAAAGGTGGAGAGCTCGGCGCGAAAGCCCGGCGTGGACACGTTGGCCAGGTTGTTGGCCAGCACCTGCTGACGATGCTGGGCGGCATTGGCGCCGGTCATCGCGGTGTAGATCATGCGGTCCATGCGGGGCTCCTTGGTTCAGATCAGGGGACGATCAGCGCATGTTGAGCAGCGTGCTCAACACTTGGTCCTGCGTCTTGATGGTCTGGGCGTTGGCCTGGTAGGCGCGCTGCGCGGTCATCATGTTCACCAGCTCGGCGGTGAGGTCGACGTTGGAGTCTTCCAGCGCGCCCGAGCGGATGCTGCCGAAGTTGCCCGAACCGGGCTCGCCGCGCACCGGCTCGCCGGAGGCGAAGGTGGCGCCCCAGTTGCCACCGCTCGAGGGCGACAGGCCCTGCGAATTGCGGAAGTTCACCAGCGCGACCTGGCCGGCCGCGCGCGTCTCGCCGTTGGAGTAGCGGCCGGTGACCACGCCGGCTTCGTCGATGCTCAGACCCACGAACTCGCCCGGAAAGTAACCGTCCTGGTCGAGGTCGAACACCGCGAAGTCGGTGCCGAACTGGCTGGCCGCGGTCATGTCCAGCGTGACCGGGAAGGTGACGGTGGGGTCGTTGGGCGAAGCCAGCGTGAGGGTGGGCGCGGGTGTGATCGAGGCCGGATCGAGCGATCCGTCGGCGTTGAAGTTCAGCACCAGGGGCGGCGCGAACGCGGCGGGTGTGCTGCCGTTGACGCTGCTGTACACCTCCCAGGTGTTGTTGCCGGTCTTGGTGAAGGCCAGGGCCACCGGCACTTCCATGCCTTGCGGATCGTAGGCCACGACCGACGTGCCGTAGGTGGTCAGCGGCGTGGGCGGCGTGACGCTGGCGGCCACGGGCGCACGTGCATCCAGATTGAACTGGGCCACGATGGCGCTGGTCTGGCGCGCCGGAATCGGCGCGCTGGTGGGCAGCGACAAGGGCTGGCTGTCAAAGCTCAGGCGGTTGCCATCCGTGTCGGTGGGGTAGCCCATGAGCTGGCCGCCCTGCTGGTTGACGATGTTGCCTTCGCGGTCGAGCTTGAACATGCCGGCGCGGGTGTAGGCCATGGTGCCGTTGGGCTGGGTGACTTCAAAGAAGCCGTTGCCGTTGATGGCCAGGTCCAGGTCGTTGCCGGTCACCGTGATGTTGCCCTGCGTGAAGAGCTGGGACACCGTGGCCACGGTCACGCCGATGCCCTTGTTGGCGCCGCCCGCCGCGTTGACCGAGCTCGCATACAGCTCGGCGAATTCGGCGCGCGAGCTTTTCATGCCCACCGTGTTGGCGTTGGCGATGTTGTGGCCGATCACGTCGAGGTTGCGGCTGGCGCTGTTCAGGCCGGAGAGTCCTTGCTGGAATGCCATGGTGATGTCCTTGGGGTGGGGGAAGTGGTGTGGGAAGAAGGTGGCGCGTCAGCGGTTCACATGAACGCGAGCACGTCGTTGTAGGCGCGGGTGCTGCCGTCCTGCAGCAGCATGTAGATGGAGCCGCTGGAGAAGCTCACGGAGTCGACCGAAAGGCGTTGCAGCGACACGGCATCGACGCGCTCGCTGCCGCTCATCGCGCGCACTTTGAAGCCCTTGACCGTGGCGGGATCGACGCCCTCGGCGTCCCAGTTGAAACCGTGCAATCCGCCGTTGAGGGCACCCATCTCGATGGTCTTGATGACCTCGCCGTTGGTGCCCATGATGTCGACCTTGACGTCGGTGGCCTTGCCTTCGAGCGAGAAGGCCGCCTTGCCCTGGCCGTCCTTGAAGGCCAGCGATTCGCCGGGCAGCAGCGCCTCGCGACCGATGAGCGAGGTCCCTTGCAAAGCCTGCATGGAGCCGAACTGCGTGGCCATGCCCTTGAGCGTGGCGTTGAGTTCCTGGATGCCGCTGACCGTGTTGATCTGCGCCATCTGGGTCGTCATCTGCGCGTTGTCCATCGGGTTCAGCGGATCCTGGTTGTTGAGCTGCGCGACCAGGAGTTTGAGGAACCGGTCCTGCGAGGCCGCCGGGTCCATGTTGTTCTTGACCGCGGAACCGGTGGTGCTGCCGGGCGTGTTGCCGAGGCTGGTGGTGTCGATGGGCTGGATGAACATGGGTCAGTTCCTGTGAATCAAGGGCTCATTGGCCCATCTGGAGGGTCTTGAGCAGCAGCGACTTGGCCGTGTTCATGACCTCGACGTTGTTCTGGTACGAGCGCGAGGCCGAAATCATGTTGACCATCTCTTCCACCGGGTTCACGTTGGAGTGGTTCACATACCCTTCAGCGTCGGCGCTGGGATGCGTGGGGTTGTGCACGCGACGGCCCGGGTCCTGGCTCTCGGTGATGTCCTTCACCTTCACGCCGGCGTTGCCCGCGCCACCCATGGGCATGGTCTGGAACTGGATGTGCCGCGCCTTGTAGGCCTTGCCATCGGGCCCGGCCACCGCATCGGCGTTGGCCAGGTTGCTGGCCACCACGTTGAGGCGCTGGGACTGCGCGCTGACCGCACTGCCCGAAACACCGAAGATGGAAAACATCGACATGAGAATTCCTTTCAAACGCACGAGGCGCAAAGTGACCCAAACCCAGAGACAGCAAGGGTCCGGCTTTGCCGGCCCAAGCTGTCGCCCCCCTGGAGGGGGGTGGCGCTGAAAGCGACGCGGGGGGTGTTCATATCTATTGACCCTGGATCGCGCTGAGCATGGTTTTCACATGCGAATTGATGAATCGCAGCGTGGACTCGTAGCGCACGCTGTTGTCCACGAAGCTGGCGCGCTCGCGGTCGAGGTCGACCGAGTTGCCGTCCTGGCTGGCCTGGGTCTGCACGGTGTAGGCCAGTTGGGGGTCTTGCGCGCTGGTGGTGCCCAAATGCATGTGGCCCGCACTGGTGAGGCTCACGCCGGCGCCACCCTGGCTGCCCGAGACGTTCTTGAGCGCCTGCGCAAAATCGAAATCGCGCGCAACGTACCCGGGGGTGTCGGCGTTGGCGATGTTGCTCGCTATGACCTGCTGGCGCTGTGAGCGCAGCAGCAGGGCGTTGGCATGGAAGTCCAGCCGGGCGGTCATCTGTTCAAGCATGTTCACCTCAGGGCACGGGTTGCGGGGCGGGTGACTGGCCTTCCTCAGAGGGCACGGACACCGGGGCGTTGAACGAATTATGGAAATCTTGAGGGTCTTCAATGGCCGGAACAAAGACCCCTAAGACGGCCTTTTCCCGGCTTTCCCGCCACCGGTGGCGGCCTACAGTGCAGGCCATGCCCAAGCTGCCGCCCTCCTTCTTCTCGTCCATCACAGCCCGTCTCATGGCCCTGGCGGCACTGACGCTGTGCGGCGGGAACGCACTGGCGAACGAGCCGGCGGTGCTGGAGAAGATGGCGCACGACTTCCTCACACCCGCTCTGGCCACCGCCATGCCCAAGGACGCCGCCATGCCGCTGCGCGCCGAGGTGGTGATGGGCTCGCTGGACGCGCGCCTGAAGCTGGCGCCCTGCAACCGGGTCGAGCCCCACCTGCCCAACGGCGCCCGCCTGTGGGGTCGCAGCCGCATCGGCCTGCGCTGCGTGGATGGCCCCACGCGCTGGAACGTGTTTGTGCCCGTCACGGTGAAGGCCTGGGGACCGGCCTGGGTGCTCAAGCGCGCGGTGGCCGCGGGCGACACCCTCACTCAAGAAGACGCCGAAATCGCCGAAATCGACTGGGCTGAGCAGCGTTCCGGCGTGCTGGCCGTGCCCGAGCGCTGGGTCGGCCAGCAGGCGGCTTTTCCGTTGACGGTGGGCCTGGCGCTGCGCGAAAACATGGTGCGCGCCTCCCAGGTCTTTGCCCCAGGCGCGCAGGTGCGCGTGAGCGGTGAAGGCGGCGGTTTCAGCATTTCAGCCACCGGCCGGGCACTCACGGCAGGCATGGTGGGCGAAAACGCCCGGGTCAAACTGCCCGGCGGACGGGTGGTCACCGGGGTGGTGCGCGACGCCCAAACGGTCGAATTGGCGTTGTGAAAGAGGTTTCTTTCCGGCCACGCCCGTTTCAGATGACCGAAAAATTGTGACGAACACCACGAGCGTTTGATTAAAGTTCTCACAACCCGGGCCGATAAAGTCAGGACAAGGCCCTGACTTCGGGGTTTGGAGAGTGACATGAAAGTCGATTCATCACCAGATTCGTACATTGGTTCTGTGGCCGGCGGCCCCCAGAAGGCCACCGCGCCTGCGGCGGCCGAAGCCAGCGCTGCGGCATCAGCCGCCAGTGCGGCCAAGCCCCAGACCGGTGTGACCGTGACCCTCTCGTCCTCCACCACCGAAGCACGTTCGGTCTCGGGGGGCGACGTGTTCAACGCCGACAAGGTGGCCTCCATGAAGGCCGCCATTGCCAACGGCAGCTTCCAGGTCAACGCCGAAGCCATTGCCGACAAGATGCTGGCCAACGCGGCCGAAATGCTCGGCCCGCGCACCTGATTTCTCCCCAACCACCATCCGGGCCTGTCATGAGCACCTCATCAACCAACTACCACCCCTGGATCGGCGCGTTGCAGGTGGAACTCGATGCCCTGGAGGCCGCCTTGCTGCGTGGCGATGCGCCTGCGGTGGAGCTGGCCAGTGCGGCCATGCAGAAGGTGCTGCAACAGGCGCCGCCGACCATCGCCCTGGGTGAGCCGGGCAGTGAACAGCAACAAGCCCTGCTAACGGCCGCTGAACGGTTCGCCCGCCTGCGCCAGGCCGTGCTGCGCGCCAGCGCCCAGAGCCAGCGCGCCGTGACCAGCCTGCTGCCCCAGCACGCCCAGCAACCCACCTACGGCCGCCAGGTCGGCGCAGCCTCCGTGGGCGGCGCCGGACGGGCCTTCCTCTCGGCCTGAAGCCGATCGCACGGACATGGGGGAAACCGGCTTCGGCCGGTTTTTTTGCGCCTGAAACACCGGCGATCCCAGGGTGGTCCGCACAGCGGCCGGCATGCACTTCCCGCATCGCCCCACGCGGGTGACAATCAACGCCTTCCACGACACAAACACAAAGGAGTATTCCCATGAAAGGCGATCCCCAGGCCATTGCCCATCTGCAGGCGCAGCTCAAGAACGAGCTGACCGCGATCAACCAGTATTTCGTCCACTACCGCATGCTCAAGCACTGGGGCCTGGACAAGCTGGCGGCCAAGGAATACGAAGAATCCATCGGGGAAATGAAGCACGCCGACAAGCTCATGGACCGCATCTTCACGCTCGACGGCCTGCCCAACCTGCAGGATCTGGGCAAGCTGGGCATTGGCGAGGACGTGCCCGAGATCCTCAAGAGCGATCTGGCGCTGGAAACCGGCGCACAGCACACCATCAAGGCCGGCATCGCCCACTGCGAAACGGTGCGCGACTACGTCTCGCGCGATCTGCTGCAGGAGATCCTGGACGACACCGAAGAGCACATCGACTTCCTGGAAACCCAGATCGAGCTGATCGACAAGGTGGGTCTGCAGAACTACCTGCAGAGCCAGATGGGTTCCGTCAGCTGACCTCTTTGGCGGCTGAGGTTGTCCGCTGAGCGGTCTTGCGGATCTGAATGCGATTCATTATCATTCGTTCAGATTCACGAGACCACTCCAGCACCATGATTGTTTGTATCTGCCGCCGCATCAGCGACAAGACCATTGCCCACTGCGCCCGCTCGGGCATGGGCTTTGACGACATCCAGCTCGAACTGGGCGTGGCCACGCAGTGCGGCCAGTGCGAAGGTTGTGCCCGTGCGCTGTGGTCGGAATGTTCACCCCAGCAGACGGTGGCGCACATTTCGCGCGAAACTGCATCGCACCAGACAGCGACCGCCTGAGACAGACGGCGCCAGACAACAAAAAACCGGCCTCGGCCGGTTTTTTGTTGTCTGGGCACAGAGCCGGGACCAGGCCTCAGCCCTTCTTGGCCCCAAAGCGGTGCTCGATCTCGCCCACGATGCCACGGCGGAACATGAGCACGCAGACCACGAAGGTTGCACCCATGATGATCGAGACCATGGAGCCCAGGCCCGAGAGGTAGTTCTGCATGGTGACGATCACGGCCGCTCCCACGGTGGGGCCGAGGATGGTGCCCATGCCGCCGAGCAGCGTCATCAGCACCACTTCACCCGACATCTGCCAGCCCACGTCGGTGAGGGTGGCAATGCCGAAGGCGATCGACTTGGTCGCGCCGGCCAGGCCTGCGATGGTGCCCGAGAGCACGAAAGCCATGAGCTTGTAACGGTCGACGTTGTAGCCCAGCGAGAGCGCGCGGGGTTCGTTCTCGCGCACAGACTTGAGCACCTGCCCGAAAGGCGAATGGATGATTCGGTAGATGAGCGCGAAGGCCGCCGCAAAGATGGCCGCCACCACGTAGTACATCACCGTGTCGTTGGTCAGGTCGATCAGGCCGAACAGCTTGCCCCGCGGGATGCTCTGAATGCCGTCTTCCGCATAGGTGAACGGCGCCTGCACGCAGATGAAATAGATCATCTGGGCCAGTGCCAGCGTGACCATGGCGAAGTAGATGCCCTGGCGGCGCACCGCCAGCCAGCCGGTGACCAGCCCGATGAAGGCCGCGCTCAGCGTGCCGGCCAGGATGGCCAGCTCCGGCGTGAGGCCCCACACCTTGGCGGCGTGCCCGGCCACGTAAGCCGAGAAGCCGAAGAACATGGCGTGGCCGAACGAGAGCAGGCCGGTGAAGCCGATCAGCAGGTTGAACGCGGAGGCGAACAGTGCGAAGCACAGCACCTTCATCAGGAAGATGGGGTAGCCCACGAAGGGGGCTGCCAGCAGTGCCAGGAACAGCACCACGAATACGTTGCGGGTGGCTTTGGACATTATTTCTCCCGGCCGAACAGACCTGC
Organism: Hydrogenophaga sp.; assembly: GCF_018780385.1. Taxonomy (GTDB): domain Bacteria; phylum Pseudomonadota; class Gammaproteobacteria; order Burkholderiales; family Burkholderiaceae_C; genus Hydrogenophaga. The sequence continues at coordinate 9,135 of NZ_JADMJO010000021.1, forward strand.
CGGACGGATCATGAGGACGATGACCATGATGATGAAGACCACGGTGGACGAGAGTTCTGCGTAGAACACCTTGGTGAGGCCTTCGATGAGGCCGAGCGCGAGGCCCGTGAGGATGGAGCCCAGGATGGAGCCCATGCCACCGATGACGACCACGGCGAACACCACGATGATGATGTTGGAGCCCATCAGCGGGCTCACCTGGTAAATAGGCGCGGCCATCACGCCAGCCAGACCGGCCAGGCCCACGCCGAAGGCGTAGGTGAGCGTGACCATCAGCGGCACGTTGATGCCGAAGGCGCGGACCATGTTGGGGTTTTCGGTGCCGGCGCGCAGGTAGGCGCCCAGCTTGGTCTTCTCGATCACGTACCAGGTGAACAGGCACAGGAAGATGGAGACGAACACCACCCAGGCGCGGTACTTGGGCAGCATCATGAAGCCCAGGTCGAACACGCCGCGGAAGATCTCGGGCAGCTCGTAGGGCTGACCCGATGAGCCGTAGAACTCGCGGAATGCGCCCTCGAAGATCAGCGCCAGGCCGAAGGTGAGCAGGAGGCCATAGAGGTGGTCGAGCTGCTGCAGGCGGCGCAGCATGGTCATCTCGATCAGGGCACCAATGGCGCCCACGCCAATGGGCGCGAGCAGCAGCGCGAACCAGTAGTTCACGCCAGCGTAATTGAGCAACATCCAGGCAAAGAAGGCGCCCACCATGTAGAGGGCACCGTGCGCGAAGTTGACGATGTTGAGCATGCCGAAGATCACGGCCAGGCCCAGCGACAGGATCGCGTAGAAGGAGCCGTTGACCAGCCCCAGCATGAGTTGCCCCATGAAGGCTGCGATCGGCACACCAAATAATTCAGTCATTGCAGTCCGGTGAAAAGGGGCGGGCCGTGAATCACGGCCCGCCCGGTCAACTCAGTTCAACTCCGTTCGGATCACTTCTTCACGGCAGCGCACTGGCTCTGTGCCAGCGGCAGGAAAGCGTCATCGCCCTTGATGGTGCCCTTGAGGTTGTAGTAGTCCCACGCGCCCTTGGACTCCGCAGGCTTCTTGACCTGGAACAGGTACATGTCGTGCACCATGCGGCCGTCTTCGCGGATCTTGCCGCCCTTGGCGAACATGTCGTTGATCGGCGTGGCCTTCATCTTGGCCATCACCACCTCGGTGTCGTCGGTGCCGGCGGCCTTGACGGCATTGAGGTAATGCATGGTCGAGGAATAGACCGAGGCATGGTTGGAGTTCGGCTTGCGGTTGTTCATCACCTTGGCGTACTTGTCGGCCCAGGCGCGGGTCTCGGCGTTCAGGTCCCAGTACCAGGCTTCGGTGAGGTACAGGCCCTGAGCCGTGGGCAGGCCGATGGCGTGCACGTCGGTGATCAGCATCAGCAGGGCGGCCAGGCTTTGCTTCTTGGTCAGACCGAACTCGGCCGCGGCCTTGATGCTGCTGACGGTGTCGCCACCGGCGTTGGCAAGACCCACGACCTTGGCGCCGGAGGTTTGGGCCTGCAGCAGGAAGGACGAAAAGTCACCGGTGGACAACGGGTGGCGAACGGCGCCCAGCACCTTGCCGCCCGCGGCCTTGACCACGTCGCCGGTGTCTTTTTCCAGTGAGTGGCCGAAAGCGTAGTCGGCGGTCAGGAAGTACCAGCTGTCACCGCCGTCTTTCACGATGGCCTTGCCCACCACGTTGGACAACGCGATGGTGTCCATCAGGTAATGGATGCCGGTGGCGGGTGCGCAATCGGCGTTGGTCAGGCGGGCCGAGGCGGCACCGGTGGTGATGGTGATCTTGTTCTTTTCCTTGCCCAGCGCCTGCACGGCCAGGGCCACGGCGGAGTTCAGGTTTTCCACCGAGATGTCCACGCCGTCGCGGTCGAACCAGCCCTGGGCCACGTTCTTGGCGATGTCGGGCTTGTTCTGGTGGTCGGCGCTGACCACCTCGATCGGCTTGCCGAACATGGTGCCGCCGAAATCGGCCACGGCCATGCGGGCCGCCGCCACGGCACCGGGGCCGCCGTAGTCGGCGTACACGCCCGACATGTCGGTGAGCACGCCGATCTTCACGGCATCGCCTGTGAGCTTGCCCTGCTGGGCCACGGCGAACGAAGCACCGCCGGCCAGCACGGTGGCGATGGCGGTGGTCACGGCGGTCGAAATCAGTTTGCGTTTCATGGGAAGTCTCCTCTTGGTGGAAGGGCGTCAGACGCCCAGATACTCATTGAGCATGTCGGATTTGCTCTCGAGCTCGTTCTTGTTGACCGTGGCCACGATCTGGCCATGCTCGATCACGTAATGGCGGTCGGCCAGGGGCGCGGCAAACCGGAAGTTCTGTTCGACCAGGATGATCGTCAGGCCCTTGGCCTTGAGCGCGCGGATCACGCGGCCCAGCGTCTGCACGATCACGGGCGCCAGGCCCTCGGTGATCTCGTCGAGCAACAGGATGCGGGCGCCCGAGCGCAGGATGCGCGCCATCGCCAGCATCTGCTGTTCACCGCCCGAGAGGCGCGTGCCCTGGCTGTTGCGGCGCTCCTTGAGGTTGGGGAACATCTCGTAGATTTCTTCCACGCTCATGCCGCCCTCGCCCACCTTGGGCGGCAGCATCAGGTTTTCCTCGCAGCTCAGCGACGAAAAGATGCCGCGCTCTTCGGGGCAATAGCCCAGGCCCAGCCGTGCAATCTTGTTGGTCGGCATGTGGATGGTTTCCACGCCGTCGATCTGGATCGATCCGGTGCGTTTGCCCACCAACCCAAGGATGGATTTGACGGTGGTGGTCCGGCCTGCGCCGTTGCGCCCCAGCAGCGTGACCAGTTCGCCTTCGCGAATCTCGAAGTTCACGCCGTGCAGGACGTGCGATTCGCCGTACCAGGTGTTGAGGTCGGCGACCTTCAGCAGAACTTTGCTCATGCTTGCGTTTCCTCAACCGTACCGACGTAGGCTTCCAGCACGCGAGGGTCCTTGGACACCGTCTCGTACGGGCCTTCGGCCAGCACCGAGCCGCGCGCCAGCACCGTGATGGTGTCGGAGAGGTTGGCGATCACGTTCATGTTGTGTTCCACCATGAGCACGGTGCGGTTGGCCGCCACCTTGCGGATGAGCTCCACCACACGGCCGACGTCTTCATGGCCCATGCCCTGCGTGGGTTCGTCCAGCAGCATCAGCTCGGGGTCCAGCGCCAGCGTGGTGGCGATTTCCAGCGCCCGCTTGCGGCCGTAGGGGAGCTCCACCGTCTGGGTCTGCGCGAAGCTGCCCAGATCAACCTGCTCCAGCAGCGCCATGGCTTCGTCGTTGAGTGCGTAGAGGCTGGACTCGGGCTTCCAGAAATGAAAGCTGGTGCCCAGCTTGCGCTGCAGACCGATGCGCACGTTCTCCAGCACGGTGAGGTGGGGGAAGACGGCCGAGATCTGGAACGATCGCACCATGCCGGTGCGCGCCACCTCGGCCGCCTTGTGGCTGGTGATGTCCTCGCCCTTGTAAAAAATCTTGCCCGAGGTCACGGGCAGGAACTTGGTGAGCAGATTGAACATGGTGGTCTTGCCGGCACCGTTGGGGCCGATCAGCGCGTGGATGGACCCGCGCCTGACCTTGAGGTTGACCTTGTCAACCGCGACAAATCCCTTGAATTCGCGGGTCAGATCCTGCGTCTCGAGAATGTATTCGTTGCTCATGAATGTCGATCACCATCAAGAACCCCGCGGGCCTGTCGACCGGCGGGGCTGTTGGAAATCCGTGCTCCTGTGTCTTGTGTTGTCGGCCTGCTGCACGCCGACAACCTGCCTTTTTGCGTTGGCGTGATTGTTAGCGAACTTACGAACTTTTCAACCTAGGGAATTCACCCTGTTCCGCCGCCTTTTACAAGCACGAACACCCGGCATCAGTTGACACGTCCGATCTGCTGCACCACCTTGACCATGGTGTTGGCGTCTTCCTTGACGAAGCGGTCGAACTCCGGCGCGTCCTGGTGCTGGAACGAAGTGCCGGCCGTGGTCATGATCTGGATGGTGCGCTCGTCCCTGGTGGCTGCGCGTGCGGCCTCGCGCAGCTTGGCTACCACGTCGGGCGGCGTGCCCGCCGGCACGAAGATGCCCGACCACTGCGAATAGGTGATGGGCACGCCGAGTTCCTTGAAGCTCGGCACATCGGGCAGCAGGGCCAGGCGGCCTTCACCCCAGTGCGCCAGGGCACGCAGCTTGCCCGCCTTGATCTGCCCGGCCACGCTGGCCGGGCCGCTGGCCACGGCTTCGATCTGACCACTGAGCAAACCCAGCAGCGCCGGACCGGCGCCGGTGTAGGGCACGTGCAGCATGAAGCTGGACGTGGCCGCCTTCAGCTGCTCCATCGGCACGTGCATGGTGCCGTAGTTGCCCGACGAGCCGAAGGTCACGCGGCTCGGGTTGGCCTTGGCGTAGGCGATGAATTCGGCATAGGTCTTCCAGGGGCTGTCGGCGCGCACCACCAGCACCGTCGGGTCGGCCGTGATGCGAGCGATCGGTACCAGCTGGTCCAGCTCGTACATCGGCGCGCGCTTCAAGATCTTGTCGGCCTCGGGCAGCACCACCACCGACGACAGCGCCATCAGCAGGGTGTAGCCGTCGGGCGCGGCCTTGGCCACCTGGGCCATGCCGATGCCGCCGCCCGCGCCACCGCGGTTGACCACCACCACCGTCTGGTTGAGGTGCTTGCCCATGGCCTCGGCGACGGGGCGGCCCACGGTGTCGGCCACGCCACCGGGCGGGAACGGCACCACCATGGTGATCGGCTTGGTCGGGTAGGCGGTTTGCGCCACGGCCGCGCAGGTGGCAGCGACCGCCACGGCGGCCAGGCACAGGCTGCGAAGTTGTCGGTTCATCAAGAGGTCTCCTGTTGGTTTTAGAGGTGTCACACGAAGGCGTTCTGCAGCGTACCGATGCCGTCAATGTCGATGCGGACCACGTCGCCCGCGCGCAGGAACACGGGCGGTTTCAAGCCCATGCCCACACCGGCGGGCGTGCCGGTGGCGATCACGTCACCTGGATAGAGCGTGATACCGCGCGAGATGGTCTCGATGAGGGTCGGGATGTCGAAGATCAGGTCTTCGGTGCGGCCGTCCTGGCGCAGCGTGCCGTTGACCCAGCAGCGCACGCGGGTGTGCTGGCCGTCCAGCTCGTCGGCCGTGACGATCCACGGACCCATGGGGCAGAAGGTGTCGAACGACTTGCCCATGTCCCACTGCTGGTGGCGCATCTGCACGTCGCGCGCGGTCACGTCGTTGACGATGGTGTAGCCGAACACATGGTTCATCGCGTCCTCACGCGTGATGTTCTTGCCACCCACGCCGATGATCACCGCCAGCTCGGCTTCGTAGTCGATCTGCTCCGACACGGCGGCACCCGGCAGTTGCACCTCGTCGCCAGTGGCGATCACGCACTCGGGCACCTTGGTGAACACGATCGGCCAGGTGGCGGGGTTGGCGTTGTTGTCCTTGAACACCGAGGCCTGCAGCTCCTTGGCGTGCTCGTGGTAGTTGCGGCCCACGCACCAGAGGTTGCGCCGGGGCAGCGGCAGCGGTGCCTCCAGGCGCACCGAAGCCAGCGCGATGGCCGGACCGGTCAGCGCCGGCACAGCCGCACCCTGCGCCGCGCCTTCGATCAGGGGCAAAGCGCCCCGCGCTGCCTGGGCGGCATCGAGCGCAAAGGCCGTGACGCTCTGACCGTCGGTAGAGACCTGACCCACACGGCGTTGACCTTCATGAACAAACGTGGCAATGCGCACAGACGCTCCTTGTAAAAAAATACCAAAAAGTACCAATAGATACCAGAAAGAACCGATGTTAGACCAGAATCTGCAATGACTTCACCGGGTTTCCACGTACGAAAACCGATCCATTGAGGAGCGTCGGACATTGGTCTGCTTTGGTATATTGGCGGCACCATGACCATCTCGACCTCCCTGCGCGAAACCATCCTGAACCAGCTGCAGGCCGGGCACTGGAAAGCCGGCGACCGCCTGCCCACCGAGCGCGAACTCGCCGAGGGCTACCGCGTGAGCCGCACCACGGTGCGCAAGGCCTTGGCCGATCTCAAGCAGCAAGGCCTGATCGAGCAGACCGTGGGCAGCGGCACCTTTGTGGCGCAACAAGCCCCATCCGGCCTGGGCCGCCTGATCCAGCAGGACTCCGCGCAACACACCAGCCCGGCCGAGCTGATGGAAGCGCGCCTGGCGCTGGAGCCGGCCATCATCGACCTGGTGGTGCGCAACGCCACCGCGGCCGATTTCGCGCGCATGCTGTCGTGCTGCACCAGCGCTGAACGCGCCGGCAGCCTGGAGGAGTTCGAGCACTGGGACGGTGAGCTCCACGAAGCCATTGCCGACGCGGCGCACAACACCTTCGTCTCCAGCGTGTTCAAGCTCATGAAGCAGGTGCGCGCCCAGGGCGACTGGGGGCAGTTGAAGAAGAAGAGCGTCACGCCCGAGCGCCGGCTGGCCTACCAGCAAGAGCACCGCCAGCTGGTGGACGCCCTGCGCGACCGCGACGCCACCCGCGCCAAGGCCGGCACGCTCGACCACCTGCTGCACGTGCGACACAACCTGCTGGGGCACTGAGCGCTGTTCGTCGGCTCTGGTGTAACGTGGCTCTTCCATGCCCGCCAACTACGCCCGCTACCTGATCGGCACCCAGCGCACCGCCGAGTCCAACCGGGAGCTTGGGTTTGTGCTGGCCTTCGTGGCCGGCGCCATCAACGCCGGCGGCTTCCTCGCGGTGAAGCAATACACCTCGCACGTCACGGGCATGGTGTCTTCGCTGGCGGACAACCTGGCGCTGGGCCAGCTGGGCCTGGTGGTGGACGCCGCCGTGGGCGTGCTGTCCTTCCTGCTGGGCGCCATGTGCTGCGCCATCATGGTCAACTTCGCGCGGCGGCGGCAGCTCTCCAGCGAATACGCCCTGCCCCTGCTGCTGGAGGCTTCGCTCATCCTTTGCTTCGGGCTGCTCGGCGCCCAGCTGTCCACCTTCGAAGGGCTGTTGATCCCCTTCACCGTGGTACTGCTGTGTTTCATCATGGGGCTGCAGAACGCCATTGCCACCAAGCTTTCCAATGCGGTGATCCGCACCACCCACATGACCGGCATCGTGACCGACCTGGGCATCGAGCTGGGCAAACTGATTTACTGGAACCGCAACCCCGACCATCCCCTGAAGGTGCGCGCCGACCGCCAACGCATGGTGGTGCTGGCCGGTCTGCTGCTCGCTTTCACCACCGGCGGCATTGCTGGCGCCTACGGCTTCAAGCAGGCGGGCTATGGCTTCACGGTGCCGCTGGCGCTGATGCTGGCCGTGCTTGCGCTGGTGCCCACGGTGGACGATCTCCTGCGTTCCCGAAAAACCGGACCGTGACAAGGTCTTGCAACTTCGGTCCAATCAGCGCAATGAAATACCTCCACACCATGGTCCGCGTGACCGACCTCGAAGCGTCCCTGAAGTTCTACCGCGACGCGCTCGGCCTGGAAGTCGTGCGCATCCGCGAAGTGCCGCAAGGCCGCTTCACGCTGGCGTTCCTCGCCGCACCCGGCGACCACAGCGCGCAGATCGAACTCACCCACAACTGGGATCCGGAAACCTACACCGGCGGACGCAACTTTGGCCACCTGGCCTACCTGGTGGACGATATCTACGCCACCTGCGAGCGCCTGCAGGCCCACGGCGTGGCCATCCTGCGCCCACCCCGCGACGGCCACATGGCCTTCGTGCGCTCGCCCGACAACATCTCCATCGAACTGCTGCAGAAAGGCGATGCCCTGCCCCCCAGCCAGCCCTGGGTGGACATGGCCAACAGCGGCAGCTGGTGACGTCCGGGCAACCCCCGGGACAACCCCCATGACCCGCCCGCGCGGCGAATCCATACTGGCCTGGTTCGGTTGTCGAATCCAAGGAGTTCCCATGTCATCACTGTTCCGCACCCAGACCCTGCTCGGCCTCGTGGCCGCCGCCGCGCTCACCACCCTGATGGGCTGCACCACCGTCGACAAAATGACCGGCTCGGTGACCAGCGCCGTGCGCGGCGACGAAAAACTCACCGGCGCGCAAGAAGTGCCGCCCGTGACCACCACCGCCAGCGGCACCGCCAACATCAAGGTGGCTGCCGACGGCTCGGTGAGCGGCAGCGTCACCACGGCAGGCGTGGTGAGCACCATGGCCCACATCCACATCGGGCCCGCCGGCCAGAACGGCCCGGTCATCGTGCCGCTGACCAAGACTGGCGACAACAGCTACGTGGTGCCGGCCGGCGCCAAGCTCACGCCCGCACAACTGGCGGCCTACAACATGGGTTCGCTGTACGTGAACGTGCACTCGAACACCCACAAGGGCGGCGAGATCCGCGCCCAGCTCAAGCCTTGAGCCCGCACTGATCGCTCAAACCAAAGGCCCGCCTGGCGTTGCTTGACGCCAGGCGGGCCTTGTCTTTGTGGGTTGGCGCTGCGTTCAGCCCGGCGTGCGCCGCTGCCAGCGCAGCCTTGGCAGCTCGATGCGGCGTTTGTGAGTCCCGTCCCACTTCACCTCCAGACCTTCTTGCCGCAAGGCGTCGCAGATCATCTGCCCAACCGGAACGGCGTCCTTTGGCTCGTCGCTGTCCAGGTAGCCAAAGGCCAGCATCAGGCCGTCGCCTTGCAGGGCACGGTCCATGTCCTGGCTGTGATAGAAGCAATAGCCCATGTACCGGTCTTCCGGCACACCGTCTGCATTGATCGTGTCGCTCACGGATCCATAGCCATCGTCCATGGTGTCGCCGACGTACTGCAGGGCACAGATGCGTTGCTGATTGAGTTGCTCAAAGACGCGGTCGAGCTTGTCGCAATCGGTGGTCTGCGGCCATTGCGCTTCGACGGCGCGTTTCTCCGCGAGCGTGTTGGCGGCAAAAGCCTTGATCCGGTCGAGGTCGAACCCGCCGTCGGTGGCGGCCTCCTTGTCGATCAGGACATGGATTTCGGCGACCGTGTGGAATCCGTACCAGAACAGGCCTCCGACATAGGACTCCATGTCTTCGGTGAGATCTTCCCGTGAAGGTGTGCGTTTGGATGAGGGCATGGTGATGGGCGTGAGCGGTGGAAAGAAGCCCGACGCGTGTGCGCGATGGCGGCGGCTGTCGGGAACCGCAGTCGATGCTAGACATACCCATTCCCTTGCACCAGTGGCCGTTGCCATGCGCCAACGGCTACTGCTCATGCGGTATTGCGGCAGGCGCAAAAAAACCGGCCGAAGCCGGTTGCTGCCGAAGCGGCCAGGGCCTCAGGCGGTCTGGAACCGGTCGAGCAACTGCACCAGCCGGCGCGACTGCGACCGGAGCGATTCGGCCGCCGCCGCGCTTTCCTCCACCAGCGCGGCGTTCTGCTGTGTGACCTTGTCCATCTGGCTGATCGCCTCGCCAACCTGACCCACGCCTGAACTCTGTTCGCTGGTGGCGCTGCTGATCTCGCCCACCAGGTCCGACACGCGCCGGATCGCGCTCACCACGCCCTGCATGGTGGTGCCGGCCTGGTCGGCCAGCGCGGTGCCACTGGCGACACGTTCCACGCTGGTGTCGATCAGGCTCTTGATCTGCTTGGCCGCTTCGGCGCTGCGCTGCGCGAGGTTGCGCACCTCGGCCGCCACCACCGCGAAACCGCGGCCCTGTTCGCCTGCGCGCGCGGCTTCCACCGCCGCGTTCAGGGCCAGGATGTTGGTCTGGAAGGCGATGCCGTCGATCACACCGATGATGTCGGCGATGCGTCGCGAGCTGTCGTTGATGCCCTTCATGGTCTCAACGACCTTGCCCACCACGCTACCGCCCTCGATCGCGACCTTCGAGGCGTTCTGCGCCAGTTCGTTGGCCTTGCTGGCGTTGTCGGCGGTCTGGCGCACCGTGGAGCCGAGCTGTTCCATGGAAGCCGCAGTTTCCTGCAGCGACGAGGCCTGCTGCTCGGTGCGCGTGGACAGATCGGCGTTGCCCTGCGCGATTTCGCCCGATGCCACTTCCACCTGCTCGGCGGTGCCGCGCACTTCCGAGACCAGCGTGCCCAGCTGCGTCGACACCTGGTCGAGTGCTTGCAGCACCTGGCCCGTTTCATCGCTCGAGGCAGAGTGGCTTTGCGTTCGCAAGTCGCCCTCGGCCACGGCCGTGGCCAGTGCACGCGCCGCGCGCAGCGGCGCCACGATCATGCGCACACACCACCAGCCCACCCCGGCCGAGAGCAGCAGCGCCAGGGCCGCGCCCACGGCGATGCCCATGCCCTTGTCAGCGGCGGCAGCGGCAGACACGTCCACACGGGTGTTGGCGGCTTCACGCTGGCTGGTCGCCAGCGCGGAAATCTGTTCGTCGAGCTTGAGGTAAGCCGTCTGCATGATGTCGATGAAGCTGCCCGCGGTGCTCAGTCCGGCGCTCTTCATGTCGAGCGCGTCCAGCGCCGTCTGGCGGAACGCGGCATGCGTCTTCTCCAGCACCAGCAGTTGGGCGCGGGCCGCCTCGTCCCAGATCGGCAGCGCGTGCTGCGCCTTGATCAGGGCTTCGATCTCGCCCAATTCCGCCGCGAGCGCCTTGTCCAGAGCGTCGATGCGCTTGGCGGGGAATTCGGCGCCGGTCCACGCCAGCGACTGGTTGGTGCTGGCGTAGGCCGCGCCAATGCGTCGCTGCAGCTCGGCGGTGGTGGCCAGCGTCGGCAGGGTCGACGACTGCATGGAGCGCAGCGAACTGGAGAGATCACTCGTGGCCCACAGACCCAGAGCGGCCACGATCGCCAGGCACAGCATGGTGACCAGTGGCGCCAGCGCGACCTTGACACCGATGCGGGCGTTTTCAAACAGCTTCATCGTTCTAGTCTCGTGTTCGAAGGAGATGTGCCGTCACACCACGGGGCAGACGGCACGGGGGGATGCGCTTGTTGGCAGCGGTGGCACGGTGCCACCGCCACAGGTTGCATCAGCGGTAGACGCCGACGGCCACCGCCAGGTTGGTGCCCGCAACGCGTTTGACGAAGGTCGTCTTGCCTTCCACCTTCTTGCTCACCGGGTGCGCCCAGTCATAGTCAACCCAGCCTTCGCCCTTGCCGGCAACCACCACGAACTCCTTGACGAATTCCTTGCCGTTCTGGTCCTTGAGGCCGATCAGGTTCTTGCCCACCAGCTTCTCGTTGACACCATGCGCCTTGATGGTGCCGTCGATGTCGAACAGGAAAACGTACAGGTCTTTCTTGTTCCAGTTGGCCTTGTCCTTGGTGAAGTCATCGAAGGCCTTGTCGTTGCCGACCTTCTTCAGGTGGGCAATGGCGACCTCGGTCATGGCCTTGGCTTCTTCGCGCGTTCCGTTCTCTTGAGCGGATGCGCCAGCCACAAAGGCCAGCGACGCGAACAGCGCGAGCAGGGGGCGGTACAGGGATTTCATCTTGGATCTCCGGGATGGAAGGAAGGGTGGTGAGGGATCGGGGAAGCCGCGCGTTTCGGCGCGGTGACCACGCGGACCTTGCAGGCCCGGCGTGCTTATGAGATCGACCTGCAGCGCCCGATCTTGACGCGGGAAAACCCTCGTCCAGCCCACCGTTTCAGTGCTCGCGCAGCTTCGAACGCAGGCGGGCGATCGACTGGCTGTGCAGCTGGCAGATGCGCGATTCGGTCACGCCGAGCACGGCGGCGATTTCCTTCAGATTCATGTCGTGCTCGTAGTACATGCTCATGATCTGTTGCTCGCGCTCGGGCAGCACGTTGATGGCGGCCACCAGGGCGGTGCGCATGCGGTGGTCCTGCAGCTTGGCTGACGGATCGGCTTCGCTGTCGCCCATGTGGCGGTCCAGGAAACCGTCTTCGTCGTCGCTGCCACCGCTGATGTCTTCCAGGTACACCAGCTGGGTGCCGCGCACCTTGGCCAGCAGGTGCTGGTAGTCGGCGAGTTCCATGCCCAGCTCGGCGGCGATCTCGGATTCCTTGGGCACGCGCTGCAACTTCTGCTGCAGACGGCTCACGGCCTGCTCGATGTCCTTCTGGCTCTTGCGCGAACCACGCGACATCCAGTCGCCTTCGCGCAGCTCGTCGATCATCGCGCCGCGGATGCGCTGGCTGGCGAAGGTTTCGAACTGCACGCCCTGTGTGGGTTCGAAGCGTGCAATGGCTTCGGTCAAGCCGATCATGCCGACCTGGATCAGGTCATCGAGCTCCACGCTGGGGGGCAGCTTGGCAATCATGTGGTGGGCCAGACGCCGCACCAGCGGGCTGTATTTGCGCAGCTGCTCGTCGCGGTTGAGCGTGCCTTTGGCGGTGTACATCTTCAGCTCCAGAGAGGTGTCGGGGCAGCGCGGACCAGGCCGTGGTACCCGTGTGTGTCGGTTTCAGCCAGCGTTGTGATGGCGCAGGCCTGGGCGCGGTGGCCCCAGGTGTGGGCGGGCCAGCTCTCCAGCTTCAGCCCGAGGTGGCGTGCCGCGCAGTCGGTAACCGTGGTCACCAGCGGCTGCAGCACCTGCGCGCCGCCCGCGGCCAGGGGAGCGAGCACCGGCGACAAACCCGCCGAGTGCAACACCTTGACCGAGCCGTACGCGTCGATGGCGGCCTGCGGCTGTTCGAGCACGGGCACCATGGCACGGGCATTGAGCCCGGGCAACACGCCGGCCAGGCCGAAAGCCGGTGCGAACAGCAGCACGATCACGCCCGGCGCAAATGGAGCCAGCAGGCGCGAGAGCGCCACCGGTGCGCCTGCGGCGTGCGCGGTTTCCTGCAAGGCCTGCAGGCCGCGCGCACCGGGCATCACCAGCCACTCGGCGCTGTCGGTGGGCTGTTCGAGGTGAGCGATGGAGGGGTCTTGCAACGCGCGCAGCAGGCCGAGGTGGCTGCCGGGCTCGCGCTGGCTTGCGCTGGATTCGGTGGCCGTGCCGTCGACGATGACGACTGAGCGGCCCTGGTTCGACAGACAGCCCGCGAGCATGTAGAGCCACTCGTGGCCACGCGCTGGCTGCGCCGGGCTGGCCACGGGCAACAGGCTGGGCCCGCCGCTGCGGCTCTCGCCGCGCAGACCGGCGGCCTGGTCGAAGCCGTGTTCAAACATGCGAGGCTCCCAGGTTCACGCCGCGGGCGTTGGTGGGCGCGAAGTAGAAGCCCATGTCGGTGGCCACCGGGTCGTAAGCCGACTTGCCGGACGTGCCCATGGACATGCGCACCAGTGCCGAGGCGTCGGGGTTCTGCCAGTCTTCGGGCACGCGCTGGCCGTTGGCCACGCCGCGCAGCGTCACCTGGTGGCGGATCAGCGCGTCCAGTGCGGGGCCAAGCTTCACGGCTTCGTCCACCTTGGAGAGCACCACACCGTGCAGCGAGCTGGCCTTGAACGAGGTCAGCACCTCGTCCAGCGTGTCGCCTTGCGATCCGGCGTTGAGCACCAGCGTCTTCTTCACCGTGGGCATGTCCAGCACGTCGAGCATGTCCTGGATGCGCTGGTCGCGCTGGCCGAGGCCCGCGGTGTCGATGATCACCAGGCGTTTGCCCGAGAGCAGGTTGAGCAGGTCTTTGAGCGCAGCGCGGTCGTGGGCCAGGTGGGCCACCACGCCGAGCATGCGGCCGTAGGCGCGCAGTTGTTCGTAGCCCGAGACACGGTAGGTGTCGAGCGTGATCATGCCCACGCTGCCAGCACCGTACTGCTTGACGCATTGGGCCGCGAGCTTGGCGGCGGTGGTGGTCTTGCCCACACCGGTGGCGCCGATCAGCGAGACCACGCCGCCTTCATCGCACAGGCCGGCGGCGGGCGCGCTCACCTTGAGGTTGCGGGTGATCACGTCCATGAGCCAGCGGAAGGCTTCGGGCGCGCCGGCATCGGCGGGCACGCGGTCCAGCACGGCGCGGGCCATGGCGGGCGAATAGCCCGCGCGGATCAGCTTGAGCATGAGGTTGGACTGGATCGGGTTCTGCTTGGAAGAACCGAGCCAGGCCAGCGTGTTGAAGCGCTCTTCGATCATGTCCTTCAGCGCGGTGAGTTCCACCGCCATGCGGGAGTCTTCGTTGCTGGCGAAACGCACCGAGGGCTGGGAATCTTCCCAGGCGGGTTCGGCCATATCGCGGGTGCGGATCGGCTGCTGCCCCAGGCGGTTGCCGAAAGCGGCTTGCACCGGATCGTTGAAGCGCTGCACCGGCACCACGATCGGCTCGGCGGCGGGCATCGGGGTGGGCACGGGCTGCACCGGCGCGGCCTGCACAGGCGCGCGGTACTGCGGTGCGGGCACCTCGGCGGGTGCGGACTCCTGCATCGATTCGCGGCGCTTGCGCAGCATGCGTTCGCGCACATATTCCTGAAACGACAGCGTGCTCATGGCCAGCGCTTCGGTGTCACCGGCCACCGATTCGGGCTGTGCCTGCGTGGCAGCGGCCTTGGCACGGGCGGCGAAAGCGGTGGGAGCTGCGGCTGGGCGCGTGGCGATCGGCGCGGGGCTGGCGCTGTCGGCCAGCGAGGCCAGACTCTCTTCGGCGGCGGCCATCACCTCAAACCCTTCGCTGGTGGAGCGGGTGGAGAGGATGACGGCGCTGTCGCCGAAGGCATTGCGGGCCTTGGCCATGGCTTCGCGGGAGGTCGGTGCGGTGAAGCGCTGGATGTTCATGATGCAAGTTCTCCAAGAATCGGGCCAATGCGGATCAGGTGGGTTTCAGGAATTTCGCTGTGCGCCAGCACTTGCAGACGGGGCGCGGCGCGGCGCAGCAGGCGCGCCATGGCATTGCGGATCGCGTCGGGCACCAGCAGGCAGGCAGGCACGCCTTTTTCTTCCTGCTTGTTGGCAATGTCGGTGGCCGATTTGCTCAGCATCTCGGCCACGCCGGGGTCCAGTGCGCCGTTGGCCGCACCACTGAGGGCCTGCATCAGCAGACGCTCGAGACCCGGCTCGATGGCGATCACTTCGAGCTCTTTCACCGGGCCGTAGATCTGCTGCACGATGGCCGGCGAGAGCGCCATGCGCACGCGGCGGGCCAGCTCGACCGGGTCGGTGGTGTGGGGGGCGTGTTCGGCCAGGGCTTCGATGATGGTGCGGATGTCGCGCACGTGCACCGACTCTTCCAGCAGCAGCTGCAGCACTTTCTGGAACGAGGCGACGGAGATCATCTTGGGCACGACTTCTTCGATCAGTTTCGGGGCCAGGCGGGTCACGTGTTCAACCAGTTCCTGGGTCTCCGTCCGGCTCAGCAACTTGGCTGCCTGGACTTGCATCAAGTGTGAAAGATGCGTGGCCAGCACAGTCTCGGAATCAACCACAGTAAAACCCGCCATCTGCGCGTTTTCACGTTGCTTGTCTTCGATCCAGTGCGCGGGCAGACCAAACGCGGGGTCGGTCGTGGGGGTGCCGATCAGCGGGGTGCCCAGGCCGCCCGGATCGATGGCCAGGAACATGCCGGGGAACACCTCGCCCTCACCCACCACCACGCCGCGCAGGGTGATGCGGTAGGCGCTGGGGCGCAACTCCAGGTTGTCACGCACGTGCACCGCAGGCGGCAGGAAACCCACCTCCTGCGCAAATTTCTTGCGCACACCCTTGATGCGGGTGAGCAGGTCGCCCTGGCGGGTCTTGTCGACCATGGCGATCAGGCGGTAGCCCAGCTCCAGACCGAGCAGATCGACCGGTTGCAGATCGTCCCAGGTGGCTTCGCCGTCGCTCTGCACCGCAGGCGCTTCGGGTTCGGCCACGGGGCGGGCGTCCACCCGGGTGCGCCACCAGGCCAGGCCGCCGAAGATGGCTGCGAAGGTCAGGAACACCACGTGCGGCATGCCCGGGATCACGCCCAGCAGGAACATGACCGCGGCCACGATGCCCATGACCTTGGCGGAGATGAACATCTGCTGCATCACCTGCGCGCCCAGGTCTTCGTCCTTGCCCACGCGCGAGACCACCATGGCCGCGGCCACCGAGATCAGCAGCGAAGGAATCTGCGCCACCAGCGCATCGCCCACCGCCAGCAGGATGTAGGTGCTGGCCGCTTCGCTGGCCGACAGGCCGTGCTGCATCACGCCGACCGCGAAACCGCCGACGATGTTGATGATCAGGATCAGGATGCCGGCGATGGCGTCGCCGCGCACGAACTTGGAGGCACCGTCCATGGAGCCGAAGAACTCGGCCTCGTCGCCCACTTCCTGGCGCCGCTTCTTGGCCTGCTTCTCGTCGATCAGGCCGGCGTTCAGATCGGCGTCGATCGCCATCTGCTTGCCAGGCATGGCGTCCAGCGTGAAGCGGGCCGACACTTCGGCAATGCGCTCCGAGCCCTTGGTGATCACGATGAAGTTGATCACCACAAGAATCACGAACACGACGAAGCCGACCGCGAAGTTGCCGCCGATCAGGAAATGGCCAAAGGCCTCGATCACCGCACCGGCGGCGCCCGGGCCGGTGTGGCCTTCGAGCAGCACCACGCGGGTGGAGGCCACGTTGAGCGAGAGGCGCAACAAGGTGGTGAGCAGCAGCACGGTGGGAAACACCGAGAAATCGAGCGGGCGGCGCATGTAGGCCGCCACCATCATGACCACCAGGGCCAGCGCGATGTTCAGCGTGAAGAAGGTGTCCAGCACCCAGGGCGGCAGCGGCAGCACCATCATCGAGAGGATGGTGATCACCAGCATGGGGGCGGCCAGGCCACCGGCCCAGGCCGCGTTGCGGTTCATCCATTGCTGCAAAGGTTGCAACGCGTTCATTCGGTGTCCTTGGTGGCGGATTTCTTGAAATGCGGATCAAGTTCGGGCGGCACCTGCGGGGTCGGCATCTCGCCGGGCATGGCGCCCTGGCCCTTGAGGGCGGCCTTGACCTGGTACACGTAGGCCAGCACCTGGGCCACGGCGGTGTACAGAGCCGAAGGCACCTCACCGTCGAGCTCGGCGTGTGCGTAGAGCGCACGGGCCAGCATGGGGGACTGCAGCACCGGCACGTTGTGCGCCTTGGCCACGTCACGGATCTTCATGGCGATCAAATCGGCACCCTTGGCCACCACACGCGGCGCGTTCATGGAGGCGTCGTCGTAGCGGATCGCCACCGCGTAGTGGGTTGGGTTCATGACCACAAGATCGGCCTTGGGCACGGCGCCCACGCTGTTGCGCTGGGCCATCTCGCGCTGGCGCGCGCGCCGCTGCGCCTTCACATGCGGGTCGCCTTCGGATTCCTTGTGTTCCTGCTTCACCTCCTGGTGAGACATCTTGAGCTGGCTGCTGTGCAGGAACTTCTGGATAGGAAAATCAACGATCGCGAAGAACGCCACCACGAGCAGCAACAGGCTCACGCCCTTCACCATCCAGGTGCCGAGCTGGCCGAGGCCGGATTCCAGCGGTTGCGTCACCAGCGTTCCGAACAGCTCCACATGCGAGGCAATGAACTGCCAGGCGACGAAGCCCACCACGGCCGTGACGCCGGAGAGTTTCAAGGTGTCGATCACCTGTTGTTTGGAGAACAACCGGCCAATGCCCTTGAGTGGGTTGAGGCGGCTGAGATCGGGCGTGACGGGCTTGGTGCTCAGTGCGTAGCTGCCCGCGGCCACCGTGACCCCTATGACCAGACCCAGCACCAGCAGGCCCAGCGGCAGGTAAAGCATCAGGCCCTGCGAGAAAGCGTCCGCCAGGCGTTGCATCATCTGGCCAGGTTGCTGCAGGGAGGCGTGGTCGAAGCGCAACTGCCCTTGCAGCGAGGTGCGCAGCTTCTCGAAACCCGCGGGGGCCAGCGCCAGCAGCAACACGGAGCCACCACCGAGCACCGACAGGTTGGACAAGTCCTTGGAACGCGGCACCTGGCCATCGTCGCGGGCCTTCTTCAGGCGCTGCGCGGTGGCGGGTAGGTTCTTGTCTTGACTGGAAGATTCCATGGAGCGGGCTCACTTGATCGGTGAATCCGATTCTGGAATCCGCTGGGGAAAACTAAAGGGGGATAAGACGCTTGGAACGGGTGCTTTTCTGCAATGCACCACTTCGGGCTCGGGGCGGCTGGGCGCGCTGCTCCGCGAATGTCCCCCGGCGGCTGGTGCCGCCTCCCCCTTGATTTCGCTGCGCAGCGCACCCGGCCGCCCCGAGCTGGCGGGGGTTGGTGGGCTTGCGTGGCGCTGGGGCTAGAAACCGAGTGATGCGAGCAGGTCGTCTACCTGCTTCTGGTCGTTGACCACATCGGTGCGGCCATCGCCATCCACCACCGGGCCGGCGAGTTCGTAGGCGTGGTCCTGGCCAGGCTGGCCGGAGGGCGCCGACTGCAGCAGCAGGCCGAGCAACTGCTCTTCAATGGTGCCGGCGAGCTGCACCACGCGCGCGATCACCTGGCCGGTGAGGTCATGGAAGTCCTGCGCCATCATGATGTCGGTCAACCGCGCGTCGGTCTGCTCGCTGGTGGTGATGATGTCGTTCGTCCACTCCATCAGCTCAGGCATGGCCTTGGCCAGCGCTGGCACGCGGGAGATGGTGTCGGCCAGCTGGCGACCACGCTCGGCGATCCGGCCCTGCTCGGTCTTGCCGTGCTCCACGTGGTTGAGCACCTTGTCGGCCGCCTCACCGGTGAGGCGGGCGATGTAGGACAGGCGGCTCTGCGCATCGGGCAACTGGTCGACCGTGCCCTTGAGTTTGTCGGTGTAGCCCAGCTCTTTCAGTGCGTCGTGCAACTGGCGCGTGATGGAGCCCAGTTTCTGAAACATCTGCGGGGCGCCAGGGTTTGCTGCGTCATCGTGATTCATGGCAGCGTTCCTTAGATACCGAGCTTCTTGAAGATGTTGGCCAGCTTGTCTTCCAGCGTCGCCTTGGTGAAGGGCTTGACGATGTAGCCGGCCGCGCCGCTCTGGGCCGCGAGCACGATGTCTTCCTTGCGGGCCTCGGCCGTCACCATCAGCACCGGCAGGTGCTTGAGCTTCTCGTCCTTCTTGATTTCGGCCAGCAGCTCGAAACCGTTCATGTTGGGCATGTTGATGTCGGACACCACAAAATTGAACACACCGTTGCGCAGTTTGGCCAGTGCAATGGCGCCGTCTTCGGCCTCGTCCGCATCGGTGTGACCGATCTCTTTCAGCAGGTTGCGCACGATGCGGCGCATGGTGGAGAAGTCGTCAACGATCAGGAATTTCATCGGGGTGGACATGCATGTCTCCGAGGGCGGGTGGGTCGGTGGGTTGGAGACGGAGACCTTTCAGCCGCCGCTCCCTGAAGTTGATTTCGTCACTTCGGCGGGAATCTGAAGTGCAGGTGCCATGGATGTTTCAACGGCCGCAGGTGCCGCGGGCGGAGCCACGACCGCAGGGATCGAGCCGGGCGTCATGCGTTCTTCGGCCGCCTGCGTCATCACCACGATGCTGATGCGCCGGTTGATCGGGTCGGTGGGCGTCTCGGGTCGCAACAGCCGGCTGGAGGCCAGGCCTTCCACGCGGCGCAGCTTGTCGTCCGGCAGTCCACCCGAGACCAGCTCGCGGCGCGAGGCGTTGGCCCGGTCGGCCGAGAGCTCCCAGTTGCTGTAGCCACGCACGCCACTGCCATAAGGTGTGGCGTCGGTGTGGCCAGAGAGCGCAATGCGGTTCTCCACATCGCCCAGTGCCCGTCCGATCTCGTGCAGGATGTCGCGCATGTAGGGTTTCACCAGCGAGCTGCCGGCGTCGAACATCGGGCGGTTCTGCTGGTCCACGATCTGGATGTGCAGACCGTCGGTGGTTTTCTCCAGCTGGATCTGCGAGCCGAACTCGGCGAGCTTGGGACTGCTCTCGATCAAGACGGCAATCTTCTTCTCCAGCGCGTCCAGTCGCGCGGCTTCCTGGCGGGCCTTGACTTCCTGGGCCATCTGGGCACCCATCATCTTGGCGGCGCGCTCGGCTTCGCCGCTGTCCATCTGGCCAAACGACCGGCTCAGATCCCGTCCACCACCCGGCAGGATGCTGCTGCTGTTGCCGGTGCCTGGGCCGCCCATGAGCGAGACCTTCACCGGCGACTGGAAGTAGCTCGCAATGCCGTCGAGCTCACCCTTGGCGGTGGAGCCCAGCAACCACATGAGCAGGAAGAACGCCATCATGGCCGTCACGAAGTCGGCGTAGGCGATCTTCCACGCACCACCATGAGCGGCATGGCCGGTCTTCTTGATGCGTTTGATGATGATCGGTTGAAGCTTCTTCCCATCTCCCGCCATGTCAACTCTCCTTGCTCAAACTGCACGCCTCTGAGCGCGCGGGGTCGCCCAGCCCAGGGGCAGCGAGGGTCCGGCTCTGCCGGCCCAAGATGCCGCCCCCCTCCCAGGGGGGTGACGCGAAGCGTCGCGGGGGGTTTTTCATTTCTTGCCTTTGACGTGGGCTTCGAGCTCGATGAAAGTGGGGCGCACGTCAGAGAGCAGCACCTTGCGACCGAACTCGATGGCCGTGGCCGGTGCATAGCCCTGCATGCTGGCCAGCAGCGTGGTCTTGATGCACTGGAATTCCTTGCTGCCCTCTTCCACTTTCTGGTCCATCAGGCCACCGAGTGGTTCGAACACGCCGTAGGCCAGCAAGATGCCGAGGAAGGTGCCCACCAGGGCGGAGGCGATCATGCCGCCGAGGATGGCGGGCGGCTGGCCCACCGAGCCCATGGTGTTGACGACACCCAGCACGGCGGCCACGATCCCGAAGGCCGGCAAACCGCCGGCCAGGCGGGCGATGGCGGCCACCGGTGCATGGGCTTCCTGGTGGTGCGTTTCAATCTCGCTGTCCATCAGCGACTCGATCTCGTGCGCATTCAGGTTGCCCGACACCATCATGCGCAGGTAGTCGGTGATGAACTCGACCACGTGGTGGTCGGCGGCGATGGTGGGGTACTTCTTGAACACCGCCGACTCGTGCGGGTTCTCCACATCCTGTTCGATCGCCATCAGACCTTCCTTGCGGGCCTTCTGCAGGATGTCGAACTGAAGCGCCATCAGCTCCATGTAGCGCGCCTTGGTGTAGCGGCTGCCCTTGAAGCATCCAGCCAGACCTTTGAACGACGCTTTGACGACCTTCATCTGGTTGTTGATGATGAAGGCACCCAGGGCCGCACCGAGGATGGTCGTCATCTCGAACGGCAACGCCTTGAGCACCACGCCGATGTTGCCGCCGTGGAGGATGTAGACGCCGAAGATGCAAAGCATCGAAACGACAAAACCGATGATGACGAACATGTTCTTGGGCCTGAAAGAGGACGTGGCACGGATGTGGCGCGCGTGACTTTGGGAGATGCCTTTTCTATCGACCAACTCTAGGTGCGATTGAAGGGACCCATAAACGCGAAATGGACCCGCATCGGGGTCCATTTCAAGTTTTGGGAAAGGCCGTGATCAGTGCAGGCGCAATCCACCGCTGGCTGCGCCTTTTCCAGCACGCGCCGGTGGCTGGCACAGACCGCAGACGAAGTGGCGGTTCTCGTAGGGCTCGGTGACGAAGTTGCCGCCGCAGCAGGTGCACTTGGTCAGGGTCAGCATGCCGTTGTCAACAAACTTCACCAGGCGCCAGGCGCGGGTGACGGAGAGGATGGGCTCGATCGCGCTGGCCGTCATCTGGTCGTTGTACAGGCGGAAGGCCTTGATCACCGTGTCGATCTCTTCGAGTTCGCTGGTCTTGCTCAGGTACTCGTGGATGTTGAGGAACAACGAGGCGTGGATGTTGGGCTGCCAGGTGAGGAACCAGTCGGTGGAGAAAGGCAACTGGCCTTTCGATGGGCTCTTGCCCGCCACTTCCTTGTACAGGCGCAGCAGGCGCTCATACGACAGGCTGGTTTCGTACTCCAGCACCTGCAGGCGCGCACCGAGCTGAATCAGGGCCACCGCGCGTTCGATGTCGCGGGACTCGTTGAGGATGCTTTTGCCGACGGCCATGGGGTGCTCCTGGAGCGTGAGAGAAGGGAAACTTGTAACCGCGCAGATCAGTGGGCGGCCATGGACTCGGCAAATTTGCCGGCCATGAGGATGCTGGCGTGCAGCTGCGTGGTGGTGGCGTTGTCCACCTTCTTCACGTTGTGGCTGGTCAGCAGGTTCCACACCAGGTCGTCG
>NZ_JADMJO010000135.1 GCF_018780385.1 Hydrogenophaga sp.
ACTCCGTTCGCCCTGAGCTTGTGTGGACACCAACACCCCCCGTTCGCCCTGAGCCTGCCCTTCGACAGGCTCAGGACGATCGGAACCTTGGGCGATGCGGGCGTGGAGGGGCTTCGACAGGCTCAGCCCGAACGGAGGACGGCTCAGCCCGAACGGAGGACGGCTCAGCCCGAACGGAAATGGGCTCGGCCCCCACAGGTGTTGTTTCATCTCGGATCTCCAGGGCGAAAAGGACACCGCCACGGCGCACATGCGCCGCGGCGTGGAAGGGCTTACTGGTATCCCTTGGGGAACGGATCGGGTTTGATCAGGTCAGGCGATTCAGAGACGACCTTGAACGACGCATCCGGCATGCCCATCGCGATGCGCGACTTGCTCCACAGGTGGTGGTTCGGGTCGAGCTTCACGTAGCCCTCGGGTGCGGTCTTGAGCTCGATGCCGGTGCGCGAAGCGGCCACCACCTTGTCCACGTCGAAGCTCTTGGCCTTCTCGACGGCCGCCTTCCACAACCAGGGGCCGAGGTAACCGGCCTGGGTCACGTCGCCGATCACCGAGTCCTTGCCGTACTTGGACTTGAAGGCGGCGACGAACTTCTTGTTGTTCTCGTTCTCCAGCGACTGGAAGTACTTCATCGACGAGTAGAAGCCCTGGAAGTTTTCACCGCCCACGCCGGTCATCTCGTCCTCGGTCACCGACAGCGTGACCAGCAGCTGCTTGTCACCGGTGATGCCGGCGGCCTTGAGCGCCTTGTAGAAGGCCACGTTGGAGCCACCGACCACGGCGGCGAAGATGCAGTCGGGCTTCTGCAGCTTGATCTTGTTCATCAGCGAGCCGAAGTTGGTGCTGCCCAGCGGGTAGTACTCCTCGCCGACGACCTTGCCCTTCTGGAAGTTCTCGATGTGCTTGCGCGCGATCTTCATCGAGGTGCGCGGCCAGATGTAGTCGGAGCCGATCAGGAAGAAGCTCTTGGCCTTCTTCTCTTTCTGCGCCCAGTCCAGGCTGTACAGAATCTGCTGCGTGGCTTCCTGGCCGGTGTAGATCACGTTCTTGGACTGCTCCAGGCCTTCGTAGAAGGTGGGGTAGTACAGCAGGCCGTTTTCCTTCTCGAACACCGGCAGCACGGCCTTGCGCGAGGCGCTGGTCCAGCAGCCGAACACGGCGGCGCAGCGGTCGTTGATCAGCAGCTTCTTGGACTTCTCGGCGAAGGTCGGCCAGTCGGAGGCGCCGTCTTCCTTGATCACCTTGATCTTGCGGCCCAGGATGCCGCCCATCGCGTTGATCTCGTCGATGGCGAGCTGCTCGGCCTGGATCGAGCCAGTCTCGGAAATGGCCATGGTGCCGGTGGACGAGTGCAGCTGACCGACGGTGACTTCGGTGTCGGTGATGGCCAGCTTGGTCGTGTTGACCGTGGCGGTGGACTGGCCAAAGCTCCAGGTGGGCAAGCCCGCCAGACCGGCGGCACCCAGCATCTGCAGCACGCGGCGGCGGCTGGCTTCCGGGGTTTCAAGAGAGACGGCGTTCGGATCGGAGAGGTGCTTCATGGGTGGACTCCTGGGACGGTTGGGACAGTGAAACCGGCGGTGTGCCGACTGGGGTGAAGACTAGGGACAGCACCGTAGGGCGCCCATACGTCAAATAACGTAGAGCGGGGTTGGGTCGCTTCTTGCTAGCGTCCATGGCATGCCCTCACCCGAGCCCGCCACGCCCGTTGCCACGCAAAAAATCTTCCGGTTCCGCCGGGAATACAACTCGTGGGTGGCCGACGAGACCATGGAGGACTACGCCCTGCGCTACACGCCGCGCAGCTTTCGCAAATGGAGCGAGTGGCGCGTGGCCAACACCGCGTTCGGCTCGTTGTCCTTCCTGGCGCTGGAGGCCATCGGCGGCGCGATCGCCATCAACTACGGCTTTGGCAACGCCATGTGGGCGATCCTGGTGGTGGGGCTGATCATCTTTTTCACCGGCCTTCCGATCGCCTACTACGCCGCGCGCTACGGGCTGGACATGGACCTGCTGACCCGGGGCGCGGGCTTCGGTTACCTGGGCTCGACCATCACCTCGCTGATCTACGCGGTGTTCACCTTCATCTTCTTCGCCATCGAGGCGGTGATCATGGCGCTGGCCCTGCAGATGGCGACCGACTGGCCGCTGGCGTGGTGTTACCTGATCTCGGCGGTGGTGATCATCCCGCTGGTCATCCGCGGCATCACGCTGATCTCGAAACTGCAGGCCTGGACGCAGCCGCTGTGGCTGTTCCTGCTGCTGCTGCCCTTCGTGTGGATCGCGGTCTCACAGCCCCAGCTGTACCGCGACTTCTCCAGCCTCACCGGCATCCGCTCGGGCAGCAACAGTTTCCAGCCGCTGATGTTCGGTGCCGCCGCGGCGGTGATCTTTTCGCTGGTGGTGCAGATCGGTGAGCAGGTGGATTTTTTGCGCTTCATGCCCGAGCGCAAGCGCGAGAACCGCTGGCGCTGGTGGGCCGCGGTGCTGATCACCGGGCCGGGCTGGATCGGCATGGGCATGCTCAAGATGGCCGGCGGCGCCTTCCTCGCGTTCGCCGCGATGCAGTTCGAGGTGGCGCCCGAGCGCACCACCGAGCCCACGCAGATGTTTCTCGCCGGCTTTACCCAGGCGGTGGGCCACCCCGGTCTGGCGGTGGTGATGACGGTGGTGTTCGTGATCATTTCGCAGATCAAGATCAACGTGACCAACGCCTACGCGGGGTCGCTCGCCTGGTCCAACTTCTTCGCGCGTGTGACGCACAGCCACCCCGGGCGGGTGGTCTGGCTGGTGTTCAACGTGGCGATTGCCACCCTGCTGATGCTGCTGGGCGTGTTCGCCGGCATCGAGAAGGTGCTGGGTGTGTACAGCAACGTGGCCATTGCCTGGGTCGGCGCGCTGGTGGCCGACCTCATCATCAACAAGCCGCTGGGCCTGAGCCCGAAAGGCATCGAGTTCCGCCGCGCTTACCTGTACGACTTCAACCCGGTCGGCATGGGCTCGATGATCATCGCGGCGCTGGTGGCCAGCCTGGCTTACGCGGGTGTCATGGGGGAAATGGCCGCGGCGTTCTCGCCCTTCATCGCGCTGGGCCTGGCGCTGATGCTCTCGCCCCTGATCGCCTGGGCCACGCAGGGCAAGTACTACCTCGCGCGCACACCCTCGGCCGAGTGGAAGCCCGGCGAGGCGGTGCGCTGCGCGGTGTGCGAGAACCAGTTCGAGTCGGAAGACATGGCGAGCTGCCCGGCCTACCGCGCGCCCATCTGCTCGCTGTGCTGCTCGCTCGAATCGCGCTGCCACGACCGCTGCAAGACCAACTCGCGCGCCATCGACCAGGTGCGCGCGGCGCTCACTGCGGTGCTGCCGCAGGGCGTGGTGGTGCGGGTGAACTTCCGCGCCGGCCAGTTCCTCGCGGTGTGGCTGTCGATCAGCGCGATCATGGCTTTCCTGATCGGCATGGTCTATGTGCAGGAGAGCCTGCACGCGCCGGCCGAGGCCTTGCAGTCGCCCTTCTTCAAGATCTACGCCTTTCTTGTGCTGCTGGCCGCGGTGTGCTCGTGGTGGGTGGTGCTCACCACCGACAGCCGGCGCATGGCGCAGGACGAGTCGGAGCGGCAGACGCAGCTGCTGATGCTGGAGATCGACGCCCACCAGCGCACCGACGCCGAGCTGCAGTCGGCACGCGACCGCGCCGAGGCCGCGAGCCAGGCCAAGACGCGCTACGTGGCCGGCATGACGCACGAGCTGCGCACGCCGCTCACCAGCATCCTGGGTTACGCGCAGATCCTGCTGAAGAACAGCGACATCTCGGTCTGGGTGCGCGAGACCATCGCCACCATGCAGCGCAGCGGCCAGCACATGCACGCACTCATCGACGGTTCGCTCGACCTCGCGCGCATCGAGGCCGGGCGCTTGAAGCTCGACCCGGTGCCGCTGCCACTCGGCCAGCTGCTCGAAGACGTGGAGCGCATGATCCGCCCGCAGGCCGAGGCCAAGGGCCTGCGCTTCGTGGTGCAGCAGGAGGGCGAGCTGCCGGCCTGGGTGCGGGCGGACGCCAAGCGCCTGCGCCAGATTTTGATCAACCTGCTGAGCAACGCGGTGCGCTTCACCGACCAGGGCGACGTGACGCTCAAACTCGACTTCCGCCAGCAGGTGGCGCGCATCGACGTGATCGACACCGGCATCGGCATCGCCGCGCAGGACCAGACGCGCATTTTCCTGCCGTTCGAGCGCGGCAGCGCCGGGCGGCGCGCGCTGGAAACCGGCACCGGCCTGGGCCTGACCATCACCCACCTGCTGACCGACATGATGGGCGGCGAGCTGACGCTCAAGAGCCGGCCCGGCCAGGGCAGCACCTTCTCGTTGCGCCTGTACCTGCCGCCCATTCCGTCCGACCCCAAGCACCCGCTGCCGATCCCGTCCACGCTGCGCGCCGTCACCGGCTACCTGGGGCCACGCCGCACGCTGCTGGTGGTGGACGACCAGCCGCTGCACCGCCAGCTGCTCGCCAGCCTTCTGGTGCCGCTGGGCTTCGTGGTGCGCGAGGCGGCCAGCGGCCAGGAGTGCCTGGAGATCATCGAACAGCACCCGCCCGACCTGCTGCTGCTCGATCTCACCATGGACGGGCTTGATGGCTGGCAGACCGCTGCGGCCGTGCGCAAGCTGCTGCCGGCATCGGCCCTGCCCATCGTGTTCGTCTCGGCCAACCTGTTCGACAACCGGCCCGAGGAACTCACCAAGCTGGAGTGCCAGGGCTTCGTGGCCAAGCCCATGATGGAGTCCGAGTTGCTGGACGCGCTGAAGGGCGCGCTGGCGCTGGAGTGGGTGACCGAACAGGCGCCGGCCACCACGCCGGTGAGCATCGTGCGCCACCGCGTCACCGGCGTGCCGCTGCCCGAAGACCTGCGCGAGGAACTGCAGCGCCTGGCGCGCCAGGGCCAGGCCGCCGCGCTGCGCCAGCGCCTGTGGCAGGCCCAAACCGCCGAACCCGCGCACGCCGCCACGCTGGCGCTGCTGCAGTCGTGCGCAGACCGGTTCGACTTTCAAACCCTGATCGAATACCTCAGGGACACCGCGGAGCTCACGGAAGAAGAAGATGACATCAACACCTGACCCAGTGGCCACGCCACCCCTGGTCACACAACCCGTGATCCTGGTGGTGGACGACGCCGTGGACACCCTGCGCATGCTGGGCGACGCGCTGGTGAGTGAGGGCTATGTGGTGCTCGCCGCGCGCGACGCCGAGGAAGCGCTCGAACGTTTCGAGGTCGCCGTGCCCGACGGCGTGCTGCTCGACGCGGTGATGCCGGGCATGGACGGCTTCGCGTTCTGCGAGCACATCAAGGCCACGCCGGCCTGGTCACACGTGCCCATCGTCTTCATGACCGGCCTTTCGGAGAGCGACCAGATCCTGCGCGGCTTCGCCTGCGGCGGCGTGGACTACGTGGTCAAGCCGCTGCGCATTCCCGAGGTGATGGCGCGGCTCGCCACGCATGTGCGCAATGCGCGCGTGACGCGGCTGGCGCAGGAAGCGGTGGACGTGGCCGGCATGGGCACGGTGGTGCTGGACACGCAGGGTCGCATGGCCTGGCGCTCGCCGCAGGCCACGGCCTGGCTCGCGCTGGCCTTCGGCGCGGACGCCGCTGCGGGCAAACGCGCAGGCGAATGGCTGGGCACGGCGCTCAGCAACACCGAGACCACGCGCGACCTCGGGCGCCACGGCCGCCTGCTGGCGCGCAACATGGGCCAGGGCAACCTGGGCGAGTCGATGCTGCTGCTCACGCTCACACCCGACAGCGCTGCCGCGCAGCGCCTGCGCGACATCGCGCTCACGCCGCGCGAGACCGAGGTGCTGTCGTGGCTGGCCAAGGGCAAGACCAACCGCGACATCGCCGACATCCTGGGCATGAGCCACCGCACGGTGAACAAGCACCTGGAGCATGTGTTCGAGAAGCTGGGGGTGGAGACGCGGTCAGCGGCCGCCGCCATCGCTGGGCGCCTGCTGCCGCAAGACTGAAAGCACCGCTCCGGCGCGATGCTTGCTTGCCTCTGAGCCATGCCCCCGCACCGCACCGACCCCGACCTCGATCACACCGGCACCGACTGGCACGCCCAGGAGCTGCTGCTCATGCGCGAGGTGATGAAGCTGGTGGGCCGCAGCCTGGCGCCGGCCTTCGTGCTGCGCGAGATGCTGCACCTGATGAGCGAGCTGCTCGGCCTGAACCGAGGGCGCATGGTGTTGGCCGACGAAGCCACCGGCAGACAGCCCAAGGAAACACGCACCGCCTCCATCCGCCACGCCTACGGCCTCACCGCCGGCCAGGTGGCCAGCGGCGTGTACCGCTGGGGCGAGGGCATCACCGGGCGCGTGCTGCAGACCGGTCTGCCCGCCATCGTGCAGGACGTGGACGCCGAACCGCTCTTCCTCTTTCGCTGCGTGCCGCGCAGCCAGCTGCCACCGCAGACCGTGGCCTTCATCGCGTTGCCCATTGAAGTGAACGGCGCGACCATCGGCGTGCTGGCCTGCCACCGCATCCGCAGCCGCCAGCGCCACTTGAACGACGACCTGGCCGTGCTGCGAATTTTGGCCACGCTGGCCGGCCAGCTGCTGCAGCTGGAGCAGCTGGTGGCCGAAGAAACCCGCCAGCTCGAAGAGCGCAACGCCGCACTGGCCCGTGCGCTCGACACGAGCACCGCACGCTACGGGCTCATTGGCCGCTCACCTGCGCTGCTGCAGGCGCTGGGTGAGCTGGAGCGCGTGTCGCAGTCGCAGGCCACGGTGTTGCTGCTGGGTGAGTCGGGCACGGGCAAGGAACTGTTTGCCCGTGCCGTGCACCTGGCCAGCGGCCGGCACGACCAGCCCTTCATCAAGGTGAACTGCTCGGCGATCCCCGAGACGCTGTTCGAATCAGAACTGTTCGGCTACGAGCGCGGCGCCTTCACCGGCGCCAACACCGCGCGCGCCGGCTGGTTTGAGCAGGCCAACGGCGGCACCATCTTTCTGGACGAGATCGGCGAGCTGCCGCTGGCCATGCAGAGCAAGCTGCTGCGCACGCTGCAAGAGGGCACGCTGGTGCGCCTGGGCGGCACGCGCGAGCTGAAGGTGAATGTGCGTCTGGTGGCCGCGACCAACCGCGACCTGGCGCGCGAGGTGCAGGCCGGGCGGTTTCGGCAAGACCTGTATTACCGGCTCAACGTGATCCCGATCCGCCTGCCCAGCCTGCGCGAGCGGCGCGAAGACATCCGCGCGCTCGCGCTGCATTTTGTGAACCGCGCCAACCAGGCGCACGAGCGCAACGTGCACCTGGCGCCCGAGGCCATGGCGCGGCTGGAAACGCACGACTGGCCGGGCAACATCCGCGAGCTGGGCAACCTGATCGAACGGCTGGTGCTGCTGACCGACCACACCCGCGTGACCGCCGTGGCGCTGGAGCGCTTCATGCCCGAGTCACTGACACCGCTGCCCGCCGCCGAACCACCACCCGGCCGGCCCCTGCCCGCCGGCACCGTGCGCGAATACCTGAGCGCCCGTTCACACAGCCCGCAGACCCTGAAAGACGCCCTGCTGCGCCACCAGGGCAACCAGACCCAGGCCGCCCAGAGCCTGGGGCTCACGCTGCGGCAGTTCAGCTACCGGCTGCGCAAGGCGGGGCTGCGATGACGGGTGGGGTTGAAGGGGTGGAGTAAAAGCCGGCGCAACGGATGTGTGACAGCATCAGCGCCATTGACCAAGACTTGCGAGAAGCCGCCATGAAAACCATCGACGAAATGCTGAACCTGGCATTGCTGACCACCGACGAGCACCAACAAATCACCAGCTGGATTGCGCAGGCCGATTCGCCTGGCGACATATTGAAGATGCCGCCCTTGCTGTGGCGGGCGGTGGAGCGGGCGAGTGCGGTGATGGGGATTGACGAGGACCTGCTGCGACCGCCTGCGCTGGATGCTGACGACATGGTTTGCCGATAAATGACTCGCCTAACAGGTACCTGGCTGATCCATCTGTAAAGACAGCCTCTTCAGCTGTAGGGCTTGTCGCTCACTTTGCTGATCATCAAAGATTTCAGCACGCCACCCTTGCTGGTTTTCTGAGAAGCCACGATGTATATCAAGCTTCCCGGCTCCTGGTGTTGCTTCAAGCCGCTGTGAAAAAGACTTCTGGCGACTACTTCAACCTCCCGATTTGATCGGGTGTTCGGTTCAAGCTCAAAAGCTACCGGTCTGCCCAAGGCAGGAATGTAGATGCGGCCTTTGAATGTGTTGGTGTTGTAACTTGAGACTCGTCCTTCGTAGACGTTCGGCACCCGGTCCTCAATGGTTTCATGGATGTAGGCATACGTCTTCCGGTTTAGTGCAGTTCGGAGCGGGGCTTCATGGTTTCTTTGTCCACACGTGATAACGCACTGTGTTGCCGATCCACTCTTTACGATTGGACGATGCATTTCAACGATGGCGTTGCTACATTTTTCGATTAGAGCATCCACCTGACTTTCTTTAACCACAGGCACGTCAATTTTCCTAGCTGCCGCCTCCTTATAGAGAACGCCTAGCGACTTGTTGTAGTCAACATGCACGCCCAAGCTTTCGGAGATGACGTAGTCATACAGCGAGTACAGAACATGACCAACAGGCGAATTGTTTTGAGCCGTCCCAAGCGTATACAGCGCGGTTGAAATGACAGCAGTCAATTTCCAGCTTCCTGCTTCTGGGGGAATCGCGAATATCTTCGCGTTCTTTAGCGAAGGCGCCTGGGTAATGATCTCATCATTCAGCAAGAGATGCGTAGTCAGCGCAAGAGACCGCTGAAAGCCAATGAGAGCAGTTGATACATCATAGAGGTCTATACGGTGCCTGTCAGAGCTTGCTCCCTCGTATGACATCGTGAAATTTATGCTACCCATCTCTACCCCTGTTTGGTTATTTTGCGAGAAAACATATGACTTCTCGTTGCCCCATTAAGAACTATTGGAGTAAATGCTTGGCTGAGCATCTGCTATGCGATTTCGACCTTAACGCTAACAACACGGCGTTGTTCGACAGCTCCCGGAATAGCCTTGTCTGGATTGAATAGCGCGAGATTCATTCCGTCACTCACGGAGCTCTTGTAAATCACTCCGTCATAGCCAGCCTTTTTGATGAACTCGCATAGGTATTGACTAGGCACATAATCAATAGCCGCGCCTTGCGGCAGAACGGGCCTTGTCAGCTCTTGACCTAGCCTTTCGAGGAAAGGCAGATCGTTTCGCATAGCCCCGATTTGATCTTCGTCACCAAAGAAGAAGGGAGAGATCAAACTCTTAGGATCGCGTAGGTCGATCATCTGCAGGCCCGAGACTAATGTAAAGTCAGCTATGCACACCATTTCGCCGGTGTGCGGGCGAATTTCAGAAACTGCTGTCTGCCGCGTTGAACCGAGATATAGGTACGGAATACCCGGGGGATTGGCTCGGCCGTGCGATGTAACGCGCTTGGGGGGTGCGCTCATCGCCTCAACAAGGTAGGGCTGATCACCCTGCTGAATTCTTGATCTATACCAAATAATCGGGGGTTCATCAGCTCTTAAATGGAGCAATAAATTAGAAAGACGCTCCTTGTCCAAATTAGAGTCAGGGAAGTACCTATTTTTGTACATCAACTCATCGCGCAACGCTTCCCACCTATCCAAGCCGTCGCTCAGATATTTGCTAGATGGCGAAAAATTGCGGCGCACAATCTCACCGTCGTCGAGTATGTCTCCCAACAGATTCTTGGCTGCTGGGACATCCATGCGAGGATGGCTAAACATCCCCCAGTCAGACTTCATCCACTCGACAAGCAGCTTCCCTTGAGCGTCTGGTTCATAAATCGAAATCAAAGGTGCAAACAACTCTGCCAACTGCGTTGGATGCACAAGCGTCGCCTGATCGGTGCCGCAATAAGAGCATTTGCCGAGCTCCTCAGAGATAGAGGGAATAATATTCCCAAGCAAACTGCGATCGTTGAAACAGCTGGCGCAACATCTCATCCCTGTCGCGCTAGAAGTCATGGGAAGTAGGCTGCTAGCGTTTCAATATGGTGCTGCATAGAGAGCTTCTTTACGTAGCCCAGCCCGGGAAAGTGCCGCTTCTCGTGAAGGCTGCGAAATTCTTTAACGGCCTCAGTCTCCAGCACCATAGATTGAGGTTCGTTCAGTTTTTCAATCATTGCGTTGAGCGCTTCCGCAAACTTCCCGGCTGGGTCAGTGGGCGTGTCCATCCTCAGAGATTTGAAGTGATAGATGAACATCGCATCATCATTGCCTGGATCAATGAAGGTGAGGTGGATAGCAATTGCGTAGGCAGGCCCCCCGCCTTCTGAGTAATCGTCCCCGACTGTTAGAAAATCACCGAAGCCGTCCATGCCTTCTTCAGTGTAGGTTACATGGAGATCAGAGTATGGTTCTACCAGTGGATACTTGCTATTAGTTCGCTTTTCAAAACCATCACCAATAATTATCCGTTTACTTCCTTGAAAATGCTTGCGATAGAGCTTGCCGCAATCTTTTTCAAAGAAGACATGTCTGGTATCAGTCAGCTTCGCACCTAAACCTTCAGCAAGAGCCCTTGCGCCGGTGAAGCCTGCATGAATTAGCGTAAGGTTATGGTCTGCATGGATCTGGCAACACTGCAGCGCCTCTTCGACGGTAACATTATCTTTGAGCAAAATCCCAGCGGCTATTTCACGCTTAGGCAAAAACTTTTCTTTCAATAACGCTGAAATCGCATCGCCTTTATCTGCATGATCACCGTGATAAGGGTTGACGATAACCACAGCTGTACCGTCTACATCACAAATGGCATTCAAGGCCTTCTCCAGGCCGCCTAGCGACTCCTTAACGGGCTCAATAATTGGTGTGAACCCCGCAGCTTGTAGTTTTGCTGCGTTCTCGCGCACAGCAATTAATTCGTACTGCTTGCCCCGAAAATAAGGAAAATACATTGTTATCCACCCCAGCCTAGTGCCAAATCCAAGTTTGTATTTAAAGCTTCCACCAACTTATCGTGATCCGATTTCTTTATAGGCACCGACAACGCGGCGGCTTGCAAAGAGTTAGGCAATTGAGCAACAAGAGTTCTTAGAGGCGCAAGATCGCGCGATCTTTTAAGCGTGCGGATCATTTCTCTGTGCACATCTTCAGGTTTCAGTTGTGCGAAGAGTGTCCGCATTTCTAACCGCAATTGCGTATTTGGAACGGTGGGGACTGAGATGTCAAGGCGTTCGAGGATTTCTGCAGCTTCGGAAGAGCGCAGCGAATCGAGGACCGTAACCGGACAAATTAGGTCGGGGCGGTCGGCAGCTTCGCGCAAGGTGGAAATTTGATGTCTTTTCGAGAGACGCAATACGCCAACATCGGTCGGCGTGACCTTAAGAATCTCTTCGGCATGACTCTCTCCACAAATCACGACAACCCGAGAGAAGAAAGTCTGATAAGTGGCAACCTGTTTCGCCAAGCGGCTTAAAGAGTCGCGTTCGGACTTGATCTCGTAGACTGTTGCGGTGCCATTCAAAATAGCCAAGTCTGCCTTGCAATCGGCGACTCTAAATTCGGTCAGCATAGATGCTGAAGACAGAGAGTGGGTGCCCAATAAGACCTTGTGCGTCACCGCGGACCTGTACACGTATTCATCGCGACAAGCTTCGACGCGCAGCATGGAGAACGCTGATTCAAAAGCTTCGGCGACGGTGGCGCCTGTCACACCGGAAGGCGTCAGTTCCTTAAGCAGCCGCGCAAACAATGGCGACTTGCCTTTCCCCGCCAACTGTCGAAAGACAGCGGAAGAGAATAGCCTTGAGCAGGCTGACAGCTGGGTCGCGCTCAAACGCAAGGAACTCTCCTAGAGAAACGCCCCTTCGGGCCGAACGTGGCAAGTATAGGACGGCCACTCCCTCGGCCGAAAGGCATGGCCATGGGCAAACGTTCGTCCAAAACCGACCGGTTCGAATAGATCGTTGCGCCCCATCCAAAGCTGTGGGTGGCGGAAAGGCGAGCGGGCGGTAAACGCGCGTACCGATTTTGAACAGATGGACATCACGGACACCCGAAAATTTGCAAGCTGGACTAACGACGGTTCGCTCTATGGCCTGCAGACGGCCTGCCAGCACCAACACTGTGTTGACATTGTGTCGACACAGTGGCGCAGCCAGGCATCGCCGTCAGCCAGCGCCTTCCCGCACTCAATCTCAATAAACCCAACAAATTCAACGCCCTTCGCGCAATAACCCACGTGCCCACCCCCTGGCACGCAGGTTGCGCTAGAGACCTCAGGCAATCCCGCCTGCCGCCACTTCCGCGAGGTCTCCATGAGCATTGAAGCCACCCTGATCGCCCCCGCCCAGCTTGCTGCGCTGCAGTCTTCCGAACCCGTCGTGGTCATCGACACGCGTGACGCGGACACCTTTGCCGCCGGTCACATTCCCGGTGCCGTGAACCTGCGCGAAGTGTTCACGTACCTGGCCACCTCCACGCCCGAAGGTCTACAGGCGCTCAAGGCCACGTTTGCCGAGGCGCTGGGCGCCGCCGGTTTGTCGGGCAAGGAAACGGCGGTGTTTTACGAAGACGCGATGAACAGCGGCTACGGCCAGTCGTGCCGTGGCTACTACCTGCTCACCTGGCTGGGCTACCCCAAGATCAAGGTGCTCAACGGCGGCTTCAGCGCCTGGAAAGCGGCCGGCATGCCGGTGTCCACCACGGCAGCCACGCCCACCCCCGCCACCTTCCCGAGCGATCTGCCCACCTCCGACGTGATGCTCACGCAGGACGATGTGAAGGCCGCGCTGGGCACCGACACCGTGTTGCTCGACGTGCGCGACATCGACGAGTGGATCGGCGAATCCTCATCGCCTTACGGCAAGGACTTCGCGCCGCGCAAGGGGCGCCTGCCCGGCGCCAAGTGGCTGGAGTGGTACCGCTTCATGAAGCCTTCGGCGCAAGGCCCGGTGTTCAAGACGCCCGACGAGGTGAAGGCCGAGTGCGCCACCGCCGGCATCACCACCGACGACACCATCTACCTCTACTGCTTCAAGGGCGCGCGCGCGTCCAACACCTTCCTGGCGCTCAAGCAGGCCGGCTTCTCTGACGTGCGCATGTACTTCGGCTCGTGGAACGAGTGGTCGCGCGACGAGAGCCTGCCGATCGAGACCGGTCTGCCGCTGGTCAAGTCCAGCAAGAAGCCTGCGCTGGCGCTCGCCGCCTGATTCTTTTTCCCCGACCCCTGAAAACCTGGAGACACCATGTCCGTTACCGACACGCTTGAGCCTGTGACCACTGTGAAGGCCTACCTGCGCCCCATCGACAGCGAGGGCCTCGCGGCCTTTGCCGCCAAGGGCAAAGCCAACCCCGCCAGCCGTGGCACCAACAAGGTCCACACCGTGATGGAGGGGCAGTACCGCTCGCTCTCCACCGTGGGCAACCATGCCCCGGTGGTGGTGGACGAGCCGCTGCATTTGTTTGGCGAAGACACGGCGCCCGCGCCCGGCGAGATCGTGCTCTCCGGCCTGGGCGGGTGCCTGGCGGTGGGCATCACGGCGGTGGCCACCTGGAAGGGCGTGAAGCTCAGCAAGCTGGAGGTGTTCCTCGAAGGCGACATCGGCAACCCCGCTGCGTGGGGCGCCGGTGGCGCGCTGGAGAAGCTGCCGGCCGAGATGGGTTTTCAGGCGATTCGCGTGAAGGTGGTGGTGGAGGGCGATGCGCCGCGTGAGGTGCTCGACGAGATCGTGCAGCACGCCAATTTCTACTCGCCCGTGGCCAACAGCATGCGCAACCCGATTCCAATGACCATCGGACTGGCAGACGCATGAACCCCCACGACCTGCCCCCTGAGCTGACCCACGAAACATCGGCCACCGCGCTGCTGGCCGCGGTGCGCGAGGTGGCGCAGGGCCCGTTGGCGGCGGTGGTCGAGTCCATCGACCGCAGCGGCTACTACCCCCGCGCCGAGCTGCAGCAACTCGCCGCCCTCGGCGCCATGAGCGCGCACCTGCACGGCGAGGCCGGCCCGGGCGACTTCGGCCTGTCGATCCGCGCCATGGCCGAGGCCTCGCGCGTGTGCGGCGCCACCGGCTTCATGATGTGGTGCCAGGCGGTGTGCGGTCTGTACATGCAGCAGTCGGGCAACCCCGCGCTGAATGGCGAAGCGCTGATGGCGCACGTGCGCGGCGACACGCTGGGCGGCACGGCCTTGTCCAACCCCATGAAGAGCTACGCGCAGATCGAGAGCCTGCTGCTCAAGGCCACGCCGGTCGAGGGTGGCTACATCGTCAACGGCTCGCTGCCCTGGGTGAGCAACCTCGGCCCCGACCACAGCTGCGGCGCGATTGCCGCGGTGGTGAATGGCGAAGAACACATCGGCCGCGAGGTGATGTTTCTGCTGCGCTGCGGCACGCCCGGCGTGGAGCTGCGCGAGTGCCCGAGCTTCTCGGCCATGGAAGGCACGGGCACCTACGCGCTGCGCCTCAAAGACCATTTCATTGGCGCCGATGATGTGATCGCCGACGCCGCCAAACCGTTCATTGCCCGTATCCGCGCGGCCTTCGTCATGCTCCAGTGCGGCATGGCGGTGGGTGTGACGCAGGGCGCCATCGATTCCATCTGGGAGGTGGAGGCGCAGCTGGGCCATGTGAACCAGTTTCTGGAAGACCGGCCCGACGCGCTGCAGGCCGAGCTGGACGCGCTCACCGCGCGCGTGATGAAGCTGGCCGAGACGCCCTACAACCCGTCGGTGGAGTTTTTCATCGACGTGCTCGACGCGCGCGCCCACGGTGCCGAGCTGAGCTTGCGCGCGGCGCAGTCGGCCCTGCTGCACCAGGGCGCGCGCGGCTACCTCATGAGCTCGGCCGTGCAGCGCCGCGTGCGCGAGTCGCACTTCGTGGCCATCGTCACGCCCGCCATCAAACACCTGCGCAAGGAAATTGCGCGGCTGTCTGCGGAGGTGATGCCGGCATGAACCCCCTTCTGCCCGTGGCCCTGCCCACCCCTCCGGTCGAGTTGAGCACCCCTCCGTTCGGGCTGAGCTTGTCGAAGCCCTCACCAGCCATCCTTGAGAGCGCACTCGCCCCCTACCTCTCCTACATCTGCGACGCCTGCGGCTACATCTACAACGAAGCCGACGGCGACCCCGACGGGGGCCTGGCCCCCGGCACGCGCTACGCCGACATCCCCGACGACTGGGCCTGCCCGCTGTGCGGCGTGACCAAGGCCGACTTCACGCCCTACACACCGCCCAACCTCGACGCCCTGCGCGCCAACATCAAGGGCAGCGCCCCGGTGGCCACACGCGGTGCGGCGGGTGTGCTCATCGTCGGCGCTGGGCGCGCCGGCTGGCAGATGGCCGAGGCACTGCGTGCGCTGAACGCCGACCTGCCCATCACCGTGGTCACAGCCTGCGCCGGCGACGTGTACGACAAGCCGATGCTGTCCATCGCCATGGCGCGCAGCACGGCACTGGACCAGCTGGTGAAGGAAAGCGGCGCGGCAGCCGCTGCGCGTTTGAACGTGCGCCTGCTCAGCCACACCCACGCCGTGCGCATCTGCGCCGACACGCACCAGCTGCGCACCACACGCGGCGTGCTGCGCTTTGACCGGCTGGTGCTGGCCCATGGCGCGCAAGCCAACTTGCCGGCCGCGCTGCCAGCCGCGCTGTGCTGGCGCATCAACCACCTGGCGGCCTACCAGAAGCTGCGCGCCGCCTTGGGAGACACACCCAAAGACGTGACCATCGTCGGCGCCGGCCTGATCGGCAGCGAACTCGCCAACGACCTCGCCCTCGGCGGCCACCGCATCACCCTGCTCGACGTGCAGGCCGAGCCGCTGGCGCGATGGAGCGCCGAGGGCGCGGGCGGCCAATTGCTCGACGCCTGGAAAGACCTGGCCATCCGCTTCGTGGGGGGTGTGCAGGTGGCGCAGTTGGAGCAGCTGGCGGGTCGCTACCGCATCACCACCGCTTGCGGCCAGCGTTTCGCCGCCGACCAGGTGATCGCCGCCGCCGGCCTGGCCACACCGCCGCGCCTGGCGCAGAGCGCTGACTTGAAGTGGGACAACGGCATTGCCGTGGACCCGACGAACCTGAAGACCAGCAACGAGCACATCCACGCCATGGGCGACTGCATCGCCATCAACGGCCAACCCAGCCGCTTCATCGAACCCATCGCGCGGCAGGCGCGTGCGATCGCGGCCGACATTTGCGGCGCCACGCCCGCACCTTATGAGCCGCGCGCGGCGGTGGTGCGGGTCAAGACGACGTCACGGCCGTTGACGTTGCATTGAGTCTCGCGCTCAGCCCTTGCTCTCCGCCTGCACCTGCGCCAACGCCAGAATCACCTCCCGCACCAGCTTGCGCTGCGGCGCCGGCAGGCTGAGGAAGGCGTCGAACACCTCGCGCTCCTGGTAGCTCACACCCTCGTCCCACCGTTTGCGGCTCTCCTGCACGCGGTGGCGCACGGCTTGGCCGAAGCGCAGCACCTCGGGCTCCACGCGCAGGATCTCGGCCAGCACCAGCAGCTTGTCCTGCGCGGGAATCGCCTCGCCCCGCAGCCAGCGTGAGGCCGCCTGGAACGACACCGAGCGTCCCCAGTAGTGGGCGTTGAACAGGTTCAGCAGCACACCGGGGCGCGGCTCCAGTCCGGCGGCCGCCATGGCATCGCGCAGCCGCTGGGCGAATTCGAGCTTGTGTTCCATGCACCGAACGCTAGTTTTCGGCTGCGTTTCGAATCAACTTCGTGTTGTATGCTGAATTCACTTGTTGATTCAATGACTCACCCAAAACCACAACTGCAAGGAGGACAACATGACCCCAACCGTGTCGCAGCGCGTCACGCCCACCACCGCTGAGCTCTTGCAATGGTGGTTTGACCCACCGTGCACGCAGGCCCGGGGCGGGCTCGGCTTTCACGACGAGCAACGCCGCGCCATCCTGGCCACGATCACGGCGCACGAGGCGCTGGATGGCAATGCGCCACCGCACGAGCGGCCGGTGCACCGCGTGGCGATGACCATCGGCATCGACCAGACGCGGGTCATGCTCGCCCTGCTGATCTGGCAACTGCTCAACCACAACGATGCACTCGCCGCCGACCTTGAAGATCCGCGCTTCACCAACCGCTTCCTTGCCGTGGCCCACCACGCCCGCGCCCGCGACCGCCTGCTCGGCACCTTCTGTGGCCTGCCGGTGCCGGGTGGCCTCGGCGCGCGCGACTTCGGCACGGCCGGCCTGGTGCGGCTGGCCGAACTGCTCATCCCGGCCAACCGCCGCGACGAGGTCTATGGTTTTGTGTGCGCCCACGTCTGCAGCGGAGCGCAGTTCATGCGCCAACCGGTGCGCGACGGTTTGATCGCCATCACCGACGGCCGTCTCGAAGCCCTGGAATGTTTTGCGCGCCTGCCGCGTGTGATGGTGTTCGACGACGACACACGCCCGCAGCTCTGGGCCCACAGCAACAACGGCGTGACCAGCCCGACATGGCGGCAGCACCTGCGCCGCATCGCCTCGGCGCGCGACGAGCTCTGCGCGCAGGTGGTGTTTGCGCAGCACCGGCCCGGTGAAGGCCCGACCCTCAGCGGGCCTTGAACGCCCTCAGGCGATGGCGCCCTGCACCCGCAGGGGAATCACCCGCCTCGCGGGTTTCTCTGCCCGCGCCCGCAGTTGCCCGCAGCCGCCCTCCACGTCCTGCCCGGCCGACTGCCGCAGCTTGGTGAGGATGCCGCGGCGGTGCAGGCGGCGGGCGATGGACGCGGCCTGTTCCCAGCTGGGGCGCTGGTAGGGCAGGTCGTCCACCGTGTTGTACGGGATCATGTTGAGGATGGCGTACTTGCCGTGCAGCAGGCGCACCAGGCCCTCGATTTCGTCGTCGCCGTCGTTGATGCCGGCCAGCAGCGTCCATTGGTACTGAATGGGATACCCGGTGGCGCGCGCATAGCGCTCGCCGGCGGCCACCAGTTCGTCGGGCGTCATGCGCGGGGCGCGGGGCAGCAGTTGTTCGCGCAAGTCGGCTTTGGTGGTGTGCAGCGAGAGCGCCAGCGCGGGTTTCACGCGGGCCAGCGGCAAGGCCTCGAACACGCGCGGGTCGCCCACGGTGGAGAACACCAGTTGCTTGTGACCGATGTTGCCGATGGTGCCGAGCAGGTCGATGGCTTCCATCACGTTGTCCAGGTTGTGCGCGGGCTCACCCATGCCCATGAACACCACCTTCTTCACCGGCCGAAGGCTGCGCGCCAGCGCCACCTGCGCCACGATCTCGGCGCTGCCGACCTGGCGGACCAGACCGCCCTGGCCGGTCATGCAGAACACGCAGCCCACCGCGCAACCCACCTGCGTGGACACGCAGAGGCCGTCGCGCGGCAGCAGCACGCTCTCCACCGTCTGGCCATCGGCCAGCGCCACCAGCAGGCGGGCCGAGCCGTCTTCGCCCGGGTGTTGCGATTGCAGCCGCGCGAGACCGGCGAGCTCGTCGGCCAACGCGGGCAGGGCCGCCACCAGCGTGGCCGGCAGGAAGTGCGCGAGTTCGCGCCGCCCGCTGCTCTGCGGCTGCGCCTGTGACCACAGACGCAGCACGCGCTGCGTGTGACGCGGGTTGGCGCCCAGGGCTTGCAGGCGTTGGCGGAGGTGTTCGATGCGCATGGAGCGAGAAGCTTACTTCGATACAGGTGTTGAATCGTGCGCCTGAACCTCTTCCCGTTCGGGCTGAGCCTGTCGAAGCCCTCGCGCGAATTTGGCTTGCAGGACTTCGACAAGCTCAGTCCGAACGGAGACCCTGGCTCGTTACCGTTCAAACAGGGCCGAAAGCGCAGGCCCGGCCTCGTCGATGAAATGGCGCAGTTTCGCCGGCACGAAACGCTGACCCGGGTAGACGAGGTGAATCGGGTCGGTGCGCGCGTACCAGCCCGGCAGCAGCGGCACCAGCTGGCCGTGGTCGACCTCACGCCGGCACACGTAGTCCGGCAACAGGGCCACGCCCTGGCCATCGAGCGCGAGCTGGCGAATGAGGCGCATGTCGTTGGCGGCGAAGGCGCAGCGCAGCGGCACTTGTGCTCGGGTCTTGCCGCGCGTGAGTGTCCAGCTGTCGCGCCCGAGCGGGCTGAAGCACAGCGTGGCGTGTTGTGTGAGGTCCTTCGGTACGCGCAGTGCCGGTGCGCGCGCCAGGTAGTCGGGGTGCGCAAACGGCGCCCAGCGGGCCTGGCCGATCTGGCGCGCCACCAGGCTGGAGTCGGCCAGCTCGCCGGCGCGCAGGGCCAGGTCCAGGCCCTGTGCCACGAGGTCCAGACGCGCATCGGAAAACACCAGCTCGACGGCCACACCCGGGTGGCGCGCGCGGTAGCCGCTGAGGATGCCGAGCAGTTGTTCGTCACCCATGTCGATCGGCAGCGTGATGCGCAGCAGGCCCTGGGCCTCGTGCTTGCCGGCGTCGAGCTGCGCCTCGGCCTGCAGGATGTCTTCGAGCCCGCGCGCGGCCTGGTGCAGGTAGGCCTGGCCCGCTTCGGTCAGGTGCAGGCGGCGAGTGGTGCGCTGCAGCAGCGTCACACCCAGGCGCTTCTCCAGCCGCGAGACGCGCACGCTCAGCGTGGACGTGGGCATGCCCAGCAGCCGGGCGGCAGCACTGAAGCCACCGGCCTGCGCAACGCGCACGAACACCAGGGTGTCGTTGAGATCGGGGTTCTGGGGGTTCAAGGATTGTTCATCTCATTGAAAAATGATTTGTGATCTTACCGACTTATCACGGCCGCGCAGGGCCGGTACAGTGGATGTTCACAAGGAGAACACCCCCATGAAAACCGTTTCTTTCATCCAACGCAGCGCCGGCGGCCACTGGGTCGGCGACGGCTTTCCGGTGCGCAGCATGTTTTCGTACAACGACCGGCCCGAGCGCTTCTCGCCGTTCCTGATGCTCGACTACGGCGGCCCCACCCGTTTTGAGCCCACCACCAAGCAACGGGGCGTGGGCCAGCACCCGCACCGCGGCTTCGAGACCGTGACCATCGTCTACGACGGCGAGGTCTCGCACCGCGACTCCAGCGGCGGCGGCGGCACCATCGGCCCCGGCGAGGTGCAGTGGATGACGGCGGCCAGCGGCATCGTGCACGAGGAGTACCACGGCGAGCGTTTCGCGAAAGCCGGCGGCCCGTTCGAAATGGTGCAGCTGTGGGTGAACCTGCCGGCGCGCGACAAGATGGCCGCGCCGGGCTACCAGGGCATCACGCGCGAGCAGATCCCCGAGGTGGCTTTACCCGATGGCGCCGGCACGGCGCGCATCATCGCGGGCGAACTGCTCGGTGCGAAAGGCCCGGCGCACACCTTCACGCCCATGCAGGTATGGGACCTGCGCCTGAAGGCTGGTCACACGGTGACCCTGCCGGCAGCGGCAGGCCACACCACGGCGCCGCTGGTGCTGCGCGGCCGGCTGCGGCTGGCCGATGGCCAGGAGGTGACCGTGGCCAACATGCCGGTGTTCTCGCGCGATGGCGAAGACGTGACGCTGGAGGTGCTGGAAGACAGCACGGTGCTGTGGCTGACCGGTGAGCCGATCGACGAGCCGGTGGTGGGTTATGGTCCGTTCGTGATGAACACGGAGGCCGAGATCCAGCAGGCTTTCACGGACTTTCAGAGCGGCAAGATGGGCCGCATCACAGCCGACGCCTGAACAGGAGAACACGATGTTGGAGATGGTGATCACCGCGCGCGCGGCCGACCTGGGCCACGGTCTGAAGGTGCGGCGCGTGCTGCCCTACGCCAAACGCCGCATGGTCGGCCCGTGGATCTTCGTGGACCACGCCGGGCCGGTGACGCTGGCGCCGGAAGACACGCGCGCGGCCGATGTGCGGCCACACCCGCACATCGGCCTGTCCACCGTGAGCTACCTGCTCAGCGGCCAGGTGTTGCACCAGGACAGCCTGGGCGTGCACCAACTCATCAACCCTGGCGACGTGAACTGGATGACGGCCGGGCGCGGCATTTCGCACTCCGAGCGGTTCACGCACCCGGACTCGTTCGCGGGCGGCGGGCTGGAACTCATGCAGCTGTGGGTGGCCCTGCCCGAGGCCGATGAAGAAACCGACCCGGCCTTCACCCACTACCCCGCCGCCGACCTGCCTGTGCGCGACGAGGGTGGCGTGTGGATGCGCCTGATCGCGGGCGAGGCCTATGGCATGACCAGCCCCGTGCGCACGCACTCGCCCCTGTTCTACCTGCACACCGAGTGGCAGGCCGGCGCCAGCCTTGCGCTACCCGGTGGCCACAGCGAGCAGGCGGTGTACGTGGCGCGCGGCGAGATCGAACACGCCGGCGAGACCTACATGCCCGGCCAGCTGCTGGTGTTCGGCGATGACACCGACGCGGTGATCACCGCGCGTGACAAGAGCACGCTCATGATCTTCGGCGGCGAGCCGCTGGGCGAGCGCCACGTGTTCTGGAACTTCGTCTCCTCGCGCAAGGAGCGCATCGAGCAGGCCAAGGCCGACTGGGCGGCGGGCCGTATTCCGCTGCCGCCGGAAGACAACCAGGAATGGATTCCGCTGCCCGGGTAGGCTCCTGCACAACCAAATAGGTGGCTCAGTCTTACCAACCCTTGACCACTCAACCAAGAGAAATGCATGTCCAGCACCGCCACGCCGTCGGGCGAATTCCTTATCACCATTCCCAACGCCGTCCGCGACCAACAACGCTGGAAGGCTGGTCAGGCGCTCGTGCTCATCCCCAAGGGCAAGGGCTCGCTGTTGATGCCGGCACCCGACCTCCCGGAACTGGCCGGTATCGCAAGAAGCG
Source organism: Hydrogenophaga sp. (assembly GCF_018780385.1). Classification (GTDB taxonomy): domain Bacteria; phylum Pseudomonadota; class Gammaproteobacteria; order Burkholderiales; family Burkholderiaceae_C; genus Hydrogenophaga. Next base: position 21,768 of record NZ_JADMJO010000135.1, read on the forward strand.
CCTGCAACGAACGCTATCGCGATCGTCAAGACCGCTACTGATCGCGGCATCCTCGCGCGCGATCAGAGCCGGGAAGCTGAAACACCAAGTCACACCAGCGGACACAGTCACCGCGCTGCTGGCCGCAGATCTGCTCACCTGTGACGCCCACTTCGAAGGACTGCCCGGCGTGATCCTGGTTCCCAAGTCGCCAGTGCATTGACTTGCTGGCTTACACCCCGAGGTAGCGCCCCGGGCGGTGGTTGAGTGTGAGGATGGCGCCGATGGCCACGGCGCCCACCACCGACTGCAACACGCGCTCGGGCGGTACCACCGCAAACGCCGTGAGCACCACCAACACATCGACCGCCATCTGGATGTACCCGGCCCGCAGGCCGCGTGCCTGCTGCAGCCACTGCGCCACGATGTTCACCCCGCCCACGCTGGCCTGGTGGCGCAGCAGGGCGAGCAGACCGAAGCCGATGAGGAATCCGCCGAGCACCGAGGCCACCCAGGGGTTGAGCAGCTCGAAACGCACCACCCGCGGCGCCAGCGCGGTGCACAGCGACACCAGCGTCACAGCACACAGGCTCTTCACCGTGAACTCCACCCCCAGCCGCTTCCACGACAGCCAGAAAAACGGCAGGCTGAACACGAAGAAGCACAGGGCGAGATTCAGGCCCGTGGCGTAGCTCACCAGAAAGGCCACCCCCGCCACCCCGCCCGTGAGCAATCCAGCGTGGGCAAACATGGTCATGCCGAGCGCCACAAAGAGCGAGCCGGCCACCAGCGCATGGCCGTCGTCGAGCCAGGAGTGGGAAAGTCGAATCCGGGGGGAAGAAGGCATGTGGGTGTCCAAGCACATCGCGTGCCGAGCCCGGCACCACCGACCTCACAGCCTCAAAGCCGCGCCAGCAATCGCCCCACGTTGGCCAGCGCCGCATCGCGCGTCGCGCCATTGGTGGCGCTCTCGGCCAGGTAGGCCGTCACGATCAGCGGTGCGCGCTGCGGCGGGAACGCGATGCCGATGTCGTTCGCGTCGTCATTGGCGGTCCCGGTCTTCTCGCCCACGCGCCAGCCGGCCGGCACCCCGGCGCGCAGCCGTTTGCCGCCGGTGGTGTTGGCCAGCAGCCATTGCAGCAGCCGCTCGCGCGAGGCCGGCGCCAGCGCGTCGCCCAGCAGCAGCTTGCGCACCGTGTGCGCCATGGCCCGTGGCGTGGTGGTGTCCAGCGGCTCACCGCTGGCGGCGGGGTGGTTCAGTTCGGTCTCGTAGCGGTCCGACCGCGTCACCGTGTCACCGAGGCGGCGCGCAAAGGCGGTGAGGCCCGCCGGGCCGCCGTAGCTGGCCAGGATGAGGTTGGCGGCGGTGTTGTCGCTGGTGGTGATGGTGGCCTCGCACAGCTGCGCCAGGCTCAGGCCCTCGCCGCCCACATGCTTCTCCGTCACGGGTGACCACGACACCAGGTCTTGCTGGCGGTAGCGGATGCGCCGCTCCAGCGATTCTTCGCCCCGGTCCGCGCGGGCCAGCACCAGGGCGCTGGCCAGCAGCTTGAACGAGCTCAGCATGAGGAAGCGCTCGTCCGAGCGCCAGCCGTGTTCGCGGCCGGTGGCGGTGTCGATGATGTGCACGCCCAGGCGGCCCCGGGCCGTGGCCTCGATCTCGCGCAGGCCGTCCTGCAGGGCGGTCGTGTCCGCCCAAGCATTTTTGATGGGCAATCCCACCAGGCTGCATACCAGCCCGGCGCCGGGCGTTAGAAAAAAAGTACGTCGATCGATCATGGGTTCTCCTTGAAACAGGCCCGTATCGTAGGCAGGGTGGGCCAGGTATTCAAACGGGAATAATCAAGGACTCACCACAGAAAAACTTGGGGCACTGCCATGGACCTGCCACTCAATGCCTTGCGCGCCTTCGAGGTGTCGGCGCGGCACCTGAGCTTCACGCGCGCCGCGCAGGAGCTCAACCTCACGCAGACCGCCGTGAGCCAGCACGTCAAGAACCTGGAGCAGCGCCTGGGCAAACCGCTGTTCCGGCGCGTGCCACGCGGGCTGGCGCTGACCGACGAGGGCATGGCCCTGCTGCCCACGCTGGTGGACGCGTTCGCGCGTGTGTCGGCCACGCTGGAGACCTTCAAGGGCGCGCACAAGCGCGAGGTGTTGTCGGTGGGCGCGGTGGGCACGTTCGCGGTGGGCTGGTTGCTGCCACGCCTGCGCGACTTCCAGGCGCGCCACCCTCTCATTGAGCTGCGGCTGTTCACACACAACAACCGCATCGACCTTGCTGCCGAGGGGCTGGACTGCGCGATCCGCTTCGGCGACGGCCAGTGGCCCGGCATGCAGACGCGGCACCTGCTGGCCGCGCCGCTGGCGCCGGTGTGCGCGCCGTCCCTGGCCCACCGCATCCGCGCGGTGGCCGATCTCGGGCGCGAAACGCTGCTGCGCTCGTACCGCTCGGACGAGTGGCCTCTGTGGTTCGAAGCGGCCGGTGCTCGCTCACCCTTGCTCACCGGGCCGATGTTCGACTCGTCGCTGGTGCTGGCCGACGCGGCGGCCCAGGGCGCTGGCGTTGCACTGCTTCCGCTGGCGCTGTTCGGCCGCGACCTGCAGAGCGGGCGGTTGGTGCGCCTGTTCAACGTCGAGGTGGACGTGGGTGGCTACTGGCTCACGCGCCTGAAGACGCGGCGCAAGAGCGCGGCCATGAAGGCGTTCCAGGAGTGGATCGAGCAACACCTGCCGGCGCCCGGCGACCCACCGAGCTGATGCCCTCAGTGGGTCCGCGCCGGGTTGGCACCGACCTGCTGCAGGATGAGCGAGTGCCAGCCGCTGCGGTAGGTCTCGTAGCCGGGCGAGGCGGCGTGGGCGACGCAGGTCTCCCGGCCTTCGATGCGCAAGACGGCCGAGCTGCGGGGCTGCTTCAGCAGCGTTTTCCACGCGCTGATGTCCAGTTGAGGTGTGCCGTCCTGCTGGGAGTCGGCCAACACCCTGCCGGTGCCGTCGATGATGCAGACGCGGGTTCGGGTCCATTCGTCGACCGTCAGCGGCGTGCGACGCGCGATGGTCACGGCCAGCGCGTCCCAGTCGAACAGGATGCCCAGCACACCCAGCACCTTGCCGCGCACATTGCCGCCTTCGCGCACCGCGCACGAATACACCAGCACCCGCTTGCCGTTGACCAGCGCCGACGGGTGCACGGTGGACACGCCGAACACGCTGCCATCGCTCGAGGCCATCGCCTGGTGGAACCAGTCGGCGTCGGCCACGCCCATGCCCACGCTGGCGAACTGGCCAGGACGGCCGTTGGCCAGCACGCGTCCGTCCACGTCCACCAGCACGAGGTCGCTGTAGACGGTGTAGGAATCAAGAATCTGGCCGAGGCGGCGCCCGGCGTGCTGTCGGTGGGTGTCGTTGGGGTCGCGCACGCAGTCCACCGCCGCCGCATCGGTGGCCCACCAGCGCACGTCGCAGCTGCGCTCGTACAGGTTGCGGTCGATGAGATCGATGTTGGTCAAGGCCAGCTCGCACAGACGCGCGTCGCGCACCTGGGTCACATAGCCCTCGACCGCGTGGCGCATCTGGCGGCCGGTTTCGTGGGCGTCGCCACGCAGCCGCACGGTGAGGGACTTGACCTCGCCCGAGAGGCGGTTCATCTCGGTCGCCACCACCGCAAAACTGCCGCCCGCCGTGCCCGCGCGCGCGGCTTCAATGCGCGCGTTGACCGACAGCAAATGGGTCGAGAGGTTGACGTTGCTCACCTCATCCAGCGCCGTGTCGACACCCCGCAAGAGGGATTCCGACAGCGAGGCGGTGGCAGCAATGTGCTGCTCGACCGCCGCGCCTCTGTCGCGTGCCTCAGCGGCGCCCTTGGCCGTCCCGACTTCACCGTTGCCACCCATCATCGAACTCCCCGTCCGTGAACCATCCATGGTTTTTCGGCACAAGACGGCCCGGCTTGAGCCCGTCAGAACCCTTCCAGCACGATCTTGCCGCGCGCCTTGCCGCTCTCCAGCAGCGCGTGGGCGCGTCGCAGGTTTGCGGCGTTGATGGTGCCCAGGTGTTCGCCCACCGTGGTTCGCAGCTCGCCCGCGTCCACTCGGCGTGCCACCTCGCTCAGCAGCCGGTGCTGCTCGACCATGTCGGGTGTCTCGAACAAGGAGCGCGTGAACATCAGCTCCCAATGCAGCGACAAGGCCTTGCGCTTGAGCGCCAGGATGTCGATGCTGCCGGGAACAGGGTCGTCGATCAGACCAAGCTGGCCTTGCGGGGCGATCAGCTCGACGATCTGCGCAAAGTGTTGTTCGGTGTGCGTGAGGCTCACCACGTAGCGCGGCGCGGGCAGGCCGGCCTGTTGCAGGGCGGTTGCCAGCGGTTGGGTGTGGTCGATCACGTGGTGCGCGCCCAGTGCCTTGACCCAGGCCACCGTGTCCGGCCGCGAGGCGGTACCGATCACGGTCAGGCCCGTGAGTTGGCGCGCCAGCTGCACCAGGATCGAACCCACACCACCGGCGGCGCCGATCACCAGCAAGGCGTCGCCCTTTTGCTGGGTGTCGCGCGAGACGCGCAAGCGGTCGAACAGCATTTCCCACGCGGTGATGGCGGTCAGCGGCAGCGCGGCGGCCTCGGCGTCGGACAACGAGCTCGGCGCCAGCGCGGCGATGCGTTCGTCCACCAGGTGCAGCTGGGCATTCGCGCCCGGGCGGTTGATGGCGCCGGCGTACCAGACGCGGTCCCCGGGCTTGAACATCGTGACCTGTGTGCCGACGGCGCGCACCGTGCCCACCGCGTCCCACCCCAACACGGCCCACTGGCCATCGGCAGGCACGGAGCGCAGGCGCATCTTGGTGTCCACCGGGTTGACGGCGATGGCCTTGACCTCCACCAGCAGGTCGCGCGGGCTGGGTGTGGGCTCGGGCAAGTCCACGTCCTGCAGGGACAGGGGGTCGGTGATGGGCAGGGCCTGCTGGTAGGCAATGGCTTTCATGGGTGTTTTCCAGGTGGTCAATGAACAGCGGCCAGTGTGCGCGCGCGGACACGCGGGTTGAAGCCCTGGGGGAGCGAATCAGTTTCAATGAAAATCGAACAATGACACGCCTGGCCGAGCTTGAACTGATCACCCACATTGCCGACCTGGGCAGTCTCACCGCCGCCGCGAAGGCGCTGGACTGGTCGCCCGCAGCAGCAAGCGCCGCGCTCAAGCGGCTGGAGGCGGAGTGGGGCGTGGCCGTGTTCGTGCGCAGCACGCGCAGCCTGCGCCTGTCGGCCGAGGGCGAACGCCTGATGCCGCATGTGCGCCAGGCGCTGCAGGCCATGGGCGAGGCGCGCGCGGCTGCACAACCGCACCGCCAGGCTTTGCGTGGCGAGCTGCAGATCTCCATGCCGTCCGACCTCGGCCGCCATGTGCTGCTGCCCTGGCTGGAGGCGTTTCAGCAGCGGCACCCGCAGCTGGCGCTGCGCCTGCACCTGTCCGACCACAACGCCGACCTGATGCGTGTGCCGGTGGACATCGCGATCCGATATGGCGCGCCGGCCGACTCGGGGCAGGTCGCCCTGCCGCTGATGCCGGACAACCACCGCGTGCTGGTGGCCTCGCCGGCCTACCTCTCGCGCCACGGCACGCCCACGCGTGCGCAGGATTTGATGGAGCACGAGGCCTTGCGCTTCATGCTCGGCGGCGAAGTGCCGAAGGTGTGGCGCTTGCAGATCGACGGCCAGTGGGTGGACGTGCCGGTGCGCGGCAGCCGCTCGGCCAACGATGGCGAGGTGGTCAAGCGCTGGGCGCTGGCGGGGCTGGGCGTGGCCCACAAGTCGTGGCTCGATGTGTCGGCCGAACTCTCCGCCGGCCAGTTGGTGCGCGTGAACCCGGCTTGGCGCGGCGAGCCTGCGCCGCTGCATTTGGTGCTGCCCGGTCGACGCCAGATCACACCCGCCGCACGCGCCCTGCGCGACTGGCTCAAGCAGCAGCTGAACGCGTTGACCGCCAGCGTGCGCGCCTGAACGACGTCCTTTTCTTCAGAACCCGAGTGCGGTCAAGCCGGGATGGTCTTGTGGCCGCGCGCCGAGTGGCCAGTGGAACAGCCGCTCGCGCTCGTGAATGGGCCGGTCGTTGATGCTGGCGTGGCGCTGCTCCATGTAGCCGAGCTCGTTGAACTGCCAGTTCTCGTTGCCGTGCGAACGGAACCACTGGCCCGAGTCGTCGCGCCATTCGTAGACGAAGCGCACGGCGATGCGGTTGTCCGTGAACGCCCACAACTCCTTGATGAGCCGGTAGTCGAGTTCCTTCACCCACTTGCGCACCAGGAAGGCATGCACCTGGTCGCGGCCCACCGGGAATTCCGCGCGGTTGCGCCAGCGCGTGTCCTCGGTGTAGACCTTGACCACGCGGTCCGGGTCGCGGCTGTTCCACGCGTCTTCGGCCCCGCGCACCTTCTGCGCGGCGGATTCGGCGGTGAACGGCGGCAGTGGCGGGCGCGGCTCCATCAGTACTGCTTGTAGGGAAGAAATTTGCCCGACATCACGATGTTCACGCGGTCGCCATTCGGGTCGGCCTGGCGCTGCATGTCCATCTTGAAATCGATCGCGCTCATGATGCCGTCGCCGAACTCTTCGTGGATCAGTTCCTTGAAGGTGGTGCCGTACACGCTCACCAGCTCGTAGAAGCGGTAGATCAGCGGATCGGTCGGCACCGAGGTGGGCAGCGAACCTTTGTAGGGCACGACCTGCAGCCATTTCTGTTCGTCGGCAGACAGGCCGAATATCTTGCCCAGCACCTTGGCCTGGGCGGGCGTGGCGGTCATCTGGCCCAGGCACAGCGCGGTGGTCCATTCCTTGGACTGGCCCACTTTCTTGGCCACGTCGGCCCAGCTCAGGCCCTTGGTGACTTTGGTGGTGATGATCTTTTCGGTGACGTCGAGTCGGCTCATGGGTTGCCTCGTTGCTGGTGTTGAAGAAAAGGAAAAGGGGTAAACCGTCAGTGCGCTTTCGCACGACTGACCAGGAAATCAACAATGTGGTTGCGCAGGTCGTAGTAGCCATCCAGGTGGTGCAGCTGCGCGCGTGTGCGGCTGCGCGGCAGCGGATTGGCCACCACCTCGGCCATGCCGCCGGGCTTGTAGCCGCTGGGCGTCTCGGTTCCGTTGCTCATGAGCAGGATGCGATCGGCCAGCAGGATGGCTTCGTCGACGTCGTGCGTGATCATGAAAACCGTCTGATGCGTCTCGCGCACGATGCCCATGAGCTCGTCCTGAATCGTGCCTCGCGTGAGTGCGTCGAGCGCGCCGAAGGGCTCGTCGAGCAGCAGCATCTTGGGCTGGATGGCGAAGGCGCGCGCGATGCCCACGCGCTGCTTCATGCCGCCCGAGAGCTGGCTGGGCTTCTTGTCGATGGCAGGCGACAGGCCCACCAGCGCCACGAACTTTTCGGCGTGCGCGTTGATCTGGGCGCGGCTCCAGTCGGGCCAGCGCGACTTGACCGCAAACGCGATGTTCTGCCGCACCGTGAGCCAGGGCATGAGCGCGTGGCTCTGGAACACCACGCCGCGCTCCAGGCTGGGGCCGGCGATTTCGCGGCCGTCCATGAAGCAGTGGCCCGAGGTGGCGGTGTCCAGACCCGCGAGCACGTTGAGGATGGTGGTCTTGCCGCAGCCGCTGTGGCCGATGATGCAGACGAACTCACCCTTGTCGATGGCGAAGGACACGTCGGCAAACACCGGCTTGTCGGCCTGGTAGGCCTTGGCGAGGTTTTCAACCTGGAGGAAACCGGTCATCTGGGGGGCTTTCGTTGGGGCCGGTGCATGGGCTTGGGGCAGGGCGGCGCCTTCGCGCGCGCTGGCGTCACTCCACATAAGTCACCGCCTTCTGCAACTGGGCAAACATGAGGTCGAGCAGCATGCCGACCACACCGATGAGCAGCACGGCGAAGATCACGTTGGTGAGCGAGAGGTTGTTCCACTCGTTCCACACGAAGTAGCCCACGCCCGTGCCACCCACCAGCATCTCGGCGGCCACGATCACCAGCCAGGCGATGCCCATGCTGATGCGCATGCCGGTGAGGATGGTGGGCGCTGCGGCCGGCAGGATCACCTGGAAGGCCTTGCGGATCGGGTCCACCTCCAGCGTGCTGGCCACGTTCAGCCATTCGCGCTTGACGGCGGACACACCGAACGCGGTGTTGATCAGCATCGGCCAGACCGAGCAGATGAAGATGACGAAGATGCCGCTGACGTCCGAGTCTTTCAGCGTGTAGAGCGCCAGCGGCATCCAGGCCAGCGGGCTGATGGGTTTCAAGACCTGCACGAAAGGATCAAACGCCTTCCTCATCAGCGGCGACATGCCGATGAGAAAGCCCAGCGGGATGGCCACCGCCATCGCCAGCAGAAAGCCCAGGCCGACGCGACCCAACGAGTGCGCGAGCTGGATGCCGATGCCTTTGTCGTTCGGACCCTTGTCGTAGAACGGGTCGGACAGGTGCGCCCAGCTGGCCCTGGCCACTTCCATGGGCGGCGGAAAGCCGGTGCTCTTTTCGGCGCCGGGGTCCTTGCCCATCATCCTGGCGTACTCGATCTGCTCGGCCGTCATGCCGGTGGACGCACCGCCAATGGAGGGCCCAGAAGTTGAAAGCTGCCAAGCCCCGACGAACACGCAGAAGATCAGCAGCGAGACCAGGGCCGCGCGCAGGTTGAGGCTGGTGGCTTTCATGGTCATACAGCCTTGCTGATGGCAAAACTCTTCAGATATTCAGCTGGCTTCGCGGCATCAAATTCCTTGCCCATGATGGTGTGCTTGCGGTAGCCCGGGCCGGCGGCGAACGGCTGACCCAGGTCCTTCATGTGCTTGCGCGCGTCGGTGATGAGGAACACCTTCTCGGCCACGGCCTTGTAGTCCACGTCGCCCTTGATGTAGCCCCAGCGCTGCATCTGCGTGAGCATCCACACGGCCATGCTCTGCCACGGCATCGGATCGAAGTCGGCGCGCTCGGGCACGTTCTGGATCTTGCCCAGGCCGTCGGCGAAGCGGCCGGTGAGCACCTGCGTGAGCAC
>NZ_JADMJO010000106.1 GCF_018780385.1 Hydrogenophaga sp.
TGCGACTGGTCGACCTTGATGTCCTTGCCGGTGGACTTCTTGTAGCTCGCGGCGAAGGCCACGTTGATGTCCTTGTAGAACTCGCGCGCCACGTCGTACGAGACGTTGAGCAGCGTGGTCTGGGCGGATGCCAGCGCGGAAGTGGAGAGGGCGACGGCGGCCAGGGCCACGCGCAGGGTGTTGTTCATGGGAGCTCCAAACGGAAACAGGATGTGAAGAATTCTGAGCGCGGGCCCGGCGAATCCAAACGACTTTGTTCTTGTTTCCTTATGTGCCTCGGGCATAAGCCCGGGTCAGGCAGGTTCCACCGCGCGGCTGGCGGCGGGCACATCGGCCCCGAGCGACTGCAGCAGAGCGAGACCCAGCGGCCAGGGACCATGGCCCGAGTCCACGTTGATGTGGCCGGCATCGTTGAGTCGCACGAACTCACTGCCCCACGCCCGCGCGTAGGCGCCGGCCGTGCGCACCGGGCAATACGGGTCGTTGCTGCTGGCCACGAGGATGCTGCGGTAGGGCAGGCGCTGGTAGGGCACAGGCGCGAAATCGGCCAGCACACCCCGGCGCTCGGGGTCGGCCGGCGCCACCAGCAGCGCGCCCTGGATGCGCTGCGCCACCTCGGGCGGCAGGTGGGTGGTGGTGATGCATCCCAGGCTGTGGGCGACCACCACCACGGGGCCGGGCGCACGCTCGATGGTCTCGCTCAAGCGCGCGACCCAGGCATTGCGCACGGGCGCGACCCAGTCGTCCTGCTCCACCCGCAGCACCGAGGGCAGGCTGTCGGACCACAGGGTCTGCCAGTGGCCCGGGCCGGAATTGCGCCAGCCGGGGATGACGATGACGGTGGGGCTTGTCATGCCGCGCGCGCTCAGCGGTTGGGCTGCGGCGTGAGGCGCAGGCAGGGCCGCACGGCGCGGGTGTTGCGGCCGGTGCTGGCGGGGTCACCCGCCCAGGTGGGGAAACGGATCGGGCTGGCGGTGGAGTCCTGGGTGAAGTCCGGGGCGGTGTCGCCGAGTCGAAGGGTGCTCATGGAGGTGTCCTGGATCGATGCAAAACTGCATTCTCTGGAGCACTTCC
>NZ_JADMJO010000147.1 GCF_018780385.1 Hydrogenophaga sp.
ACGTCGAACTGGCCGCCCTTGGTGGCGATGTCGGTGGTGACGCGCTGGCGCAGCACGCCTTCTTCGAGCGTGACCCACTTGAGCTTGATGTCGGGGTTGGCGGCTTCGAACACCTTGCCGAGTTTCTGCATCTCGATCATGTGGCCGTTGTTCACGGTGGCAATCACGAGTTCGGTGGTGGCGGCGTGCGAGATGCCCGCGCCCAGGAGGGCGGCGGCCAGAACAGAAGCGAGGCGGAATTTCATGGTTTGTCTCCTGCGTTTTGGTTGGGATGCGGATGCGACGGCACTTGCACGCCGTGGAGCGATTCTGGCCACGGCGGCGCGCAGGGTTTGTACAGAAATGGGTGCGATCCGTACTCTCTTGCGTTTATGGGCTGGGATTTACCCTAGGAAGTGGGGGAGAGTTTGCGACAAGGACGGGGTGGGCGACACGGCTCATTCGCGACGCTCTTGTTACTCCCTGCTGTGCAGCCGTTTGCCTAGAGTCGGGTCTTCGTCAACACCGAACAGGGAACGCCCACATGACCACCACCTACACCGGCAGCTGCCACTGCGGCAACATCGCGTTCGAAGTCGAAGGCACCATCGACAGTGGTCTGGCGTGCAACTGTTCGATCTGTTCGCGCAGGGCATCGCTGCTGTGGTTCGTGCCTCGCGCCAGCCTCAGGCTGAAGACGCCCGACGCGGCGGCAGGCACCTACTTGTTCAACAAACACGTGATCAAGCACCGGTTCTGCGCCACCTGCGGCATCCACGCCTTCGGCGAAGGCACCGACCCCCAGGGCAATGCCGTGGCCGCGATCAACCTGCGGTGCATCGAGAACATCGACCTGGCCGCGATCCCGGTGCGCCAGTTCGACGGCAAGGCCTTGTGAGGCCGGGCTAGCTGCTGCCGCGCACCAGCAGCTCGAAGCCCAGATCAAGCGAGTTGCGCACCGGCACCTCCCCGCGCATCAGGCCCAGCAGCATTTGCGCACTGGCCTCGCCCATCGCGCGGCGTGGTGTGCGCACCGTGGTCAGCGGCGGCACCATCTGGTCGCTGCCCGAGAGGTCGTTGAAGCCGGCCACCGCAATGCGGCCCGGCACGTCCACACCCAGGCGCAGCGCGGTGAGCAGGCCGCCCTGGGCCAGGTCGTCGTTGCAGAAGAACACGGCGTCCACCTCGGGCCTCGTGCGCAGCAGGTCTTCCAGCAGTTCACCACCCAGCCGCATCGATGACGGCTGTGGACTGAGCAGCTCCAGCCGCGCGTCGTACAGGCCGTGTTCGCGCAGGCAGCGGCGGTAGCCCTCGGCGCGCTGCATGGTGCGCGGGTCGAGCTGGGCGGCCACGAAGGCAATGCGCTTGCGCCCGCGTTGCACCAGGTGTTCGGTGATGGCGTGGCCGGCATCGGTCTGTGAGAAGCCCACGCAGTAGACGTTGGGCGCTTGCGTGAGCTCCATCAGGTAGACGCAGGGCACGCCGCTGGCGGCGATCATCTGGCGCGCGGCTTCGGTGCGGTCGAAGCCGGTGAGCAGCAAGCCAGCCGGGCGGTGCGCGAGGTAGCTGCGCAGCAGCTGTTCTTCTTCCTGCGGCTCGTAGTGCGTCACGCCGATCATGGGCTGGTAGCCGTGGGGCAACAGCGTGCGGTGCACGGCTTCGAGCACGTCCACAAACAAGGCGTTGGACAGCAGGGGAACGAGCACCGGCACCTGCGTGCTGCGCTGTGAGGCGAGGGCACGCGCGGCCGGGTCGGGCACGTAGCCGAGTTGCGCGGCGGCGCGTTTGACGCGCTCCACCAGATCGGCGGCCACGCCGCGTTCCCCGCGCAGCGCTCGCGATGCGGTGATGGGGCTGACCTCGGCGGCCAGCGCCACGTCGCTGAGGGTGGTGCGCCCGCTGTGGCGGCGCTTGCGTTCGGTCGGTTCCAAGGGTTTTCCCGGTATTTGGTGCGGATCGTGTGGCGTTAGGATAGCGCTGTCCGAAGCCCTGTGCCACCCGAATTTACCCTGAATCGCTCTGCCCGTTGCCGGGAAGCTGTCCGGAAACACCTGGGATGCCACGCAGGGAATCCGCCCATTTTTTTAGCCCAACGGGATAGCGCTACCAAATGAACATCCGGCCCGAAAACACCTTCCTCGTCGTCATGGGCGTGGCGGGTTGCGGCAAGTCCAGCCTGGGCCAGTTGTGCGCCGGGTCCCTCGGCGTGCCGCTGCTCGAAGGTGATGACTTCCACTCCGAGGGCAACGTGGCCAAGATGCGCAGCGGCACACCGCTGAGCGACGACGACCGCGCCACCTGGCTCGACACCCTGGCCGCCCAGTTGCAGGCCCACCCGCAGGGCGTGGTCTTGACCTGCTCGGCGCTCAAGCAGCGCTACCGCGACCGCCTGCGCGCCGCCGCGCCCGGCCTGCGCTTCGTGTTCCTCGACCTCACGCAAGAGCAGTCGCGCGAACGCGTGGCTGCGCGGCCGGCGCACCTGTTTCCGGTGAGTCTGGTGGCGAGCCAGTTCGCCGCGCTCGAAGACCCGCGCCATGAACCTGGCGTGCTGCATCTGGACGCCACCCAGTCCCTGACCGATCTGGGCTCGGCCGTGGTGCGCTGGGTGCGCAGTGCGCCAGCCCCCGCAACCCTGGAGAACCGCTCATGAAACCGGGTCCATTTTTGAAGCACGCGGCCGAAGCCCTGCTCGCACTGTGCCTGGCCGGCATGGTGGTCTGCGTGTTCGGCAACGTGGTGCTGCGCTACGGTTTCAACAGCGGTATCAACGCCACTGAAGAACTTTCGCGTCTGCTGTTCGTGTGGATGGTTTTCCTGGGCGCCACCGCCGCTTACCCGGTGGGCCAGCACATGGCTTTCACCAGCCTGGTGGGCTCGCTGCGCGACAAGCCGATGGTGTTTGCCACCGCCACGCTGGCGATCCGTCTGCTGGTGCTGCTGGCCTGCGTGCTGCTGGGCCGGGGCGCCTGGCAGCAGGTGGTGGTGGGCATGGACAGCAACTCCGTGGTGCTGGGCTACCCGGTGGCGCTGCTGCCGCTGCCCGCGCTGCTGTGCGCACTGGCCATCGGCCTCATGGTGCTGATCGAGATCGTGCAGCGCGCGCCGCTGGACCTGGGCCATCAGGCCGAGATGGAGTAAGACGATGTCCGTTGAAGCAATGGCCTTCGTGGTCTTCATCGCCGGCATGGTGGTGCTCATGGGCATCGGCATGAACATGGCATTTGCCTTGTTGCTCACCGGTGCCGCCATGGCCTGGGTGATGGATTTCTGGGACACACAGCTGCTGGCCCAGAACATGGTGGCCGGCATCGACAGCTTTCCGCTGCTGGCCGTGCCCTTCTTCATCCTCGCGGGTGAGCTCATGAACTCGGGTGGCATCAGCAAACGCATCATCGACATGGCGCAGGCCTGGGTGGGCCATGTGCGCGGTGGCCTGGGTTATGTGGCCATTGGTGCGGCGGTGCTGCTCTCGGCCATGTCGGGTTCGGCGCTGGCCGATGCGGCGGCCATGTCCGCCATCCTGCTGCCCATGATGCGCAAGCACGGTTACCCGGTGGCCTCGTCGGCCGGTCTCATCGCCGCGGGCAGTGTGATCGGCCCGATCATCCCGCCGTCGATGGCTTTCGTGATCTACGGCGTGACCACCAACACCTCGATCTCCGCGCTGTTCATCTCGGGCATCGTGCCCGGGCTGATCATGGGCGTGGCGCTGGTGGTGGCCTGGCGTGTGGTGCTGCGCAAGATGACGCTGGAGAGCCACCCGCCGGTGCCCATGGCCGAGCGCCTGCGCCTGACCGGGCGCGCGGTGTGGGCGCTGCTCATGCCGGTGATCATCATCGGCGGCATGAAGAGCGGCGTGTTCACGCCGACCGAAGCCGCCGTGGTGGCCGCGGCCTATGCGCTGGTGATCGCGCTCTTCGTGCACCGCGAGATGCGCCTGCCCGAGGTGTACGGCGTGCTGGTGCGCGCGGCGAGCACCACCTCGGTGGTGATGTTCCTCTGCGCCGGTGCCGCCGTGGCCAGCTACATGATCACCCTGGCTGACTTGCCGTCCACGCTCACGGGCTGGCTGGGGCCCCTGGTGGAGCACCCGCGCATGCTGATGGTCACCATGATGATCGTGCTGGTGCTCATCGGCACCGCGCTCGACCTCACGCCCACCATCCTGATTTTCGCGCCGGTGATGCTGCCCATCGCCGTCAGGGCGGGCATCGACCCGGTGTACTTCGGTCTCATGTTCGTGCTCAACGGCGCCATCGGCCTGGTCACGCCGCCGGTGGGCACCGTGCTCAACGTGGTGGCCGGTGTGGGGCGTTTGCCCATGCACCAGGTCATCAAGGGCGTCAATCCATTCCTGTTCACCTACCTCATCGTTCTCGGCCTGTTCATCGTGTTCCCGCAGATCGTCACCGCGCCCGTGGCCTGGATGCGCTGACGTTCAATTTCACCCACTCCAAGGAGACTGTCATGACCCTGTTTCGCCGCACCCTCATTGCCGCCACCGCTGCGGCAGCATTCGCCGCGCCTTTTGCAACGCTCGCGCAAGACATCAAGCCGCGCATCATCCGTTTCGGCTATGGCCTCAACGAAGTGTCCAACCAGGGGCGCGCCACCAAGGTATTTGCCGAAGAGGTTGAAAAAGCTTCGGGCGGCAAGATGAAGATCCGCGCCATCGGCGCCGCGGCGCTGGGCTCCGACGTGCAGATGCAGCAGGCCCTGATCGGCGGCGCGCAGGAAATGATGGTGGGCTCCACCGCCACGCTGGTGGGCATCACCAAGGAAATGGCGATCTGGGACACGCCCTTCCTGTTCGACAACGCCAAGGAAGCCGACGTCGTACTCGACGGCCCGGTGGGCCAGAAGGTGATGGACAAGCTGCAGGAAAAAGGCCTGGTCGGCCTCGTGTACTGGGAGAACGGTTTCCGCAACCTCACCAACAACAAGCGCGCGGTCACCAAGCTTGAAGACATGGACGGCATCAAGCTGCGCGTGATGCAGAACAACGTGTTCATCGACAGCTTCAAGACCCTGGGCGCCAACGCCGTGCCGCTGCCGTTCTCCGAGCTCTTCACCGCGCTGGAAACCAAAACGGTGGATGGTCAGGAGAACCCGTACAACACCATCCTCTCCAGCAAGTTCTACGAGGTGCAGAAGTACCTGACCGTGACCAACCACGTCTACAGCCCGTGGATCGTGACGGTGAGCAAGAAGTACTGGGACCAGCTCAGCAAGGACGAGCAGAAGGTGCTGATGGACGCCGCGAAAAAGAGCCGCGACTTCGAGCGCAAGGACACGCGCGCCGAGGCCGAAAAGGCACTGGCCGAGCTCAAGGGCAAGGGCATGCAGGTGAACCAGCTCAGCCCCACTGAAGCCGGCCGCATGCGCGACCAGCTCACCCGCATCAACGCCACCATCGCCACCAACGTGGGCATGGACCTGTGGAAAGAAACGCAGGCTGCGGTGGCCAAGGCACGCGCTGCGAAATAAGTTCGCTGTCTCGTCAAGAAAAGGCCGGCTTCGAAGCCGGCCTTTTTCGTTTCAGCCCTTGGCCTCCATCGCCTTCGCCATCGTCTTGCCCAGCTCCACGCCCCACTGATCAAAGGCGTTGATGCGCCAGATGGCGGCCTGGGTGAACACCTTGTGCTCGTACAGCGCGATCAGCGCGCCCAGGCGCAGCGGGTCCAGGCGGTCCAGCCACAACACGTTGCTCGGGATGTTGCCTTCGAATGTGCGGTGCGGGGCCATGGCCGCCGCATCGGCTTCATTCAGCCCGTCCTTCATCAGCGCGGCCTGCGTGTCCTGCAGCGAGCGGCCGCAGGCCATGGCCTGTGCCTGCGCGCGCAGGTTGAGGTTGACAACGCCGTGGTGCGTGGAAGCCATGGGCAGCGGTGTGTCTTCGTTCTGCACGCCGATGAAGTCCACCGGCACGGTGTGGCCGCCTTGGTGGATGAGCTGGAAGTAGGCGTGTTGCCCGTCGATGCCCAGACCGCCCCAGACGATGGGGCCGGTGTCCACCGTGGCGGCTGTGCCGTCGACGTGGGTGCGCTTGCCGTTGGACTCCATGTCCATCTGCTGCACGAAGGGCGTGAAGCGCGCCAGCCGCGA
>NZ_JADMJO010000049.1 GCF_018780385.1 Hydrogenophaga sp.
GGCAAAGGCCTGCATCAGCGTTTCGTCGGCGGGCACGGCCTCGTCGGTCATGCCCGCGATTATGTTGGGCGCATCCTCAACTGGGGTCGGGTGCGTAACCGGGTTGCACTGCGCCAGGAAACGGATTCGGCCGTGGCGGCACCACCTGTGTGGGAATGATGCCCATGGCGATGAGGTTCTCTCGGCTGTCGTAGCGGATGCGGATGAGTTCGTCGGGCCGTTCGCCGCGCCGCTCGAACGTGGTGTGGCTGATGTGCGATGCCTCGCGTTCACCATGGCCCGTGCCCAGCCGCGGTGCGGGTGCGGCGGGTGCCATGCGGCGCGAGGCAAGCGACTCGGCGCGCTCGCGCGGGGCTTCGCTGTCTGCCTCGGCCTTCGACGTGTCCGCAGCACCCGTGGCGGACGAGCGGCTCTCGGCGGCGCCACCCAGCTCGCGCTGCTGTGGCCAGGGCATCACCGCAGGCGGTGGTGGAGGCAGGGGCTTCTCGCGGAACACGGCCACGCCGATCACGCCCACGTGGGCCGGGCGGCCGGTGCGCTCTGCATACGACGCGCTGGACGCGGTGAAGTGAAAGGCCGCCACCTCGGCGTCGCTCTTGCGCCAGCCGGTGATGGCGTGCTGTTGCCACGGCGAGAGCACGTAGCCGGCCTGTTGCCAGGCGGCCGTCTCACCCGAGATCACGTTCACCCCATCGACCGAGATCACGCCGAGCACACGGCCCGCCGTGGCATTGCGCACCGAAACCGCATAGCGCGCGCCGGGCCGCCCGGCGACCCAGTGCTCACCCTGGTGGCGGTGGACGGTGAGCGTCTCGCCGCTGTCGCGGTCCACCACCTGGATGTCGGCGAGGCGGCCCACGGCGAGGGCGGGCAGGGCTGCCGCGAGCAGGGCGGCAAGCGCCAGCGTCGTGCGCAGGGTAGGAGAGGGTTTCATGCGGGCTCCGGGAAGAGTGGATGGAGCCTGTTGAAACGAACGAGCACCGCGGATGGGGTTAACGCCCACCGACCCTTTGTGTAACGGTGTGCGTCAGCAGCTGCTGCAGGTTGCCATGGCG
Source organism: Hydrogenophaga sp. (assembly GCF_018780385.1). Taxonomy (GTDB): domain Bacteria; phylum Pseudomonadota; class Gammaproteobacteria; order Burkholderiales; family Burkholderiaceae_C; genus Hydrogenophaga. The sequence continues at coordinate 1,056 of NZ_JADMJO010000049.1, forward strand.
CTGTCCACGCG
>NZ_JADMJO010000009.1 GCF_018780385.1 Hydrogenophaga sp.
GAGGCCGCCGCCAGCCAGGGCTGCCACTGGTTGAGGTTGCCGATGTAGCCGAACACGTTGTTGAGCAGGAAGAAGCTGATGCCGATCATCACGCCCCCGAACACGTAGGCGGTGATGCTGCCCGAGCGGAAATGCAGGTAGGCGAAGGGCAGGGCGAGCACCACCATGACCAGGCAACTGAGCGGGTAGAACACCTTGCGCCAGAACTCGATCTCGTAGCGCTGCGCTGTCTGCCCGTTGGCCTGCAGGTGGCGGATGTAGCCGAACAGGTCGGCCGTGCGCATGGTCTCCGGCTTGAGCAAGGCCACCGACACCATCTCGCTGTTGAGTCCACTGGGCCAGCGAAATGTTTCCAGCTCGCTGCGCACGATGCGGGCCGACGCCTGGCCGGCGGTGTCGAATTCGCGCCGCTGCACCTGGCGCAAGGTCCACGAGTCGTCTGCCTCGATCTGGCCGGTGGCGGCCGTCAGCGTGGAAACCAGTGAACCCTGGTTGTTGAACTCGAAGATACGCACGTTGCCGAGACCACCCTGTGGCGACATCGAGCCGACGTTGACCGAAAAGTTGCTGTAGGGCTGGCGCTCCTTGAGCCATGCGCCGGTCTGGCCCAGGCTGATGTTGCCCTGGTAGCGGGCCTTGAGGAGTTGGGCCGTCCGGTCCGAGAGTGGGGCCACGTAGTCGCCCAGGGCAAACGTGAGCACCACGAACACCGCGCCCAGGCCGAGCAGCGTGCGCAGCGCGCGCCAGGGCCCCAGCCCGCTGGTGCGCAGGATCGTGTATTCGGATCCCTGAGCCAGCCGCGCCAGCACGAACACCGCGCCGATCAGCACCGAGATCGGCAGCAGTTCGTAAATGCGGTTGGGCATGAGCAGGCCCACATACAACAAGGCATGCGGCACTTCGTACACCAGCTTGGAATCCAGCGCAGACGGTTTGCCCAGCGCAGGCAACTCGTCCACAAAGTCGAAGAAGAAGAACAGCGACAGGAAGGCCAACAACACGAAGCCCACCGCCAGGAAGATTTCACCGTAGATCAGCCGTCGGATCGTCTTCATGCAGCAACCCCGGGTGCCGCTGCGCCGGCGTTGCGACGGCTGTTTCGCCAGCTGCGCAAGCTCACGTTGTAGTGCCGCTTGATCAACCAGAGCGCAGTCAGCACGAACACCCCTCCGTGCAACATCAGCATGAAGCCGCCAAGCCCCACCAGCCCACCGGCCACCCAGCTCTGTCCGAGGTTGAGCAGGTTGTAATAGAACACGAAGGAAAACAGCGTGAAGAACAGGTTGCCGCCACGGCCTGCGCGCGGATTGCCGGTGGTGGTGGCCAAGGCAATCAACACGAAGTTGAGCGCGGTGAGCGCCATGCCGATGCGCCAGCCCAGCTCACCGAGGTTGGCCCGGTCGGGCTCGGTGATGAGCAGCAGCGTGCTGCGCGACTTGAGCGCCTGTGCGCCGCGTTCAGCGATGGAGCTGGATCCGATCTGCGTGCCGTAGCTCTGGAATTCGCTGACCTTCAAACCGCTCCCGTCGGCGGCCGTTTCAAGCCGCTGGCCGTTGTTCAGCATGAGGAACTGCTGGTCGTTCACCCACTCGATCCGACCCGATCGTGCGGACGTGACCGTCTCGCGGCCGTCGTCCTCGGTGCTCGAGATGAAGATGTTGCGGCCTTCGGTGCCGCCAGCCGTGTCCTTGTCGATGAAGAAGACGCGGCGTCCACTCGACGATTCCTGGAACTGGCCGGGTGCCACGCGCTCAAGATCGCCGCGGCGCTCGAACCGGCTGCGCAGGTTGTCGGTTTGCTGGTTGGCCCAGGGCCAGACGAAAAACACCATGAGCGTGATGACCACCAGGATGGGCCACGAGAAGCGCAACACCGGCCCGAGAAAGCCCCCGAGCGAGCGCCCGCTGGAGAACCAGATGATCATTTCACTGTCGCGGTACATGCGCGAAAGCGTGAAGACGATGGCCACGAACAAGGCCAGCGTGAGGATGGTGGGCATGCGGCCGATGACGGTGTAGCCGAGCACCAGGGCGATCTCTTGCGGATTCACGCTGCCCCGCGAAGCCAGGCCCAGCGTGCGGATCAGCAGCATCGTCAACACGATGGTGAACAGCACCACCAAGGTGGCCCCGAAGCTGCGCGCCAGCTCTTTGCGGATGGAAGAATGGAATAACATCGATTCACAACAGGAAACCACAATTATGGACTTCGAACTCAAATCCCTCAGCACTGCACAAGCGGCTCAACTGCCCGTGGACGCGCTGCTGGTGCTGGTGCCCGACACGACCCCGACCGTGAAGTCCGCCGATCAGGCTTTGACCCGCTTGGTGGCGCAGGCCGTCGAGCTCAAGGATCTCGAAAGCGGCGTGGCCAAGCTCCTGGTGTGCTACCGGCCGGAAGGATTCAAGGCCTCGCGTGTAACCTTGGTACGAGTGGGAGATGGATCGGCCGCTTCGGTGCGCAAGGCTGTTGCCGCCGGCATGGGCTCGCTAAAACAACCTGGCATCCAGAAACTCGGCGTGGTGTTCAGCCTGATCGAAACCACTGATGACTGCGTGCGCGCTGCCATGCAGGCCTGTGCCGACGCCACCTATTGCTACACCACCACCAAACCCAGCGCCAAGGCGCGCACCATCAAACAAGTGGTGGTGGGCGTGGCGAAGGCAGGCGATGTGCAGCGTGGCTTTGAAGTGGGCAAGGCCCAGGTGGTGGGTGTGGAGTTTGCCAAGGAATGGGCGAACCGGCCTGCCAACCACGCCACCCCCACCATGCTGGGCGAAGCCGCGCGAAAGCTCGGCCGCAAGCCTGGCATGAAGACCGACGTGCTCGGCCCCAAACAGGTGGAGGCGCTGGGCATGGGTTCTTTCCTGTCGGTCGCGCGCGGCTCGGTGGAGCCGCTGCGCTTCATCGTCATGCATTACAACGGCGGCGCCAAAGACAGCGCGCCCGTGGTGCTGGTGGGCAAGGGCATCACCTTTGACACCGGCGGCATCTCCATCAAGCCCGCAGCCGACATGGACGAAATGAAGTTCGACATGGGTGGTGCCGCCAGCGTGCTCGGCACCTTCGCGGCGCTGGCCGAACTCAAGCCGGCCATCAACGTGGTCGGCCTCATTCCCAGCTGCGAGAACATGCCCGACGGCCAGGCCGTGAAGCCGGGCGACGTGGTGACCAGCATGAGCGGGCAGACCATCGAGATCCTGAACACCGACGCCGAAGGCCGCCTGATCCTGTGCGATGCCCTGACCTACGCCGCTCGCTTCAAGCCCCGCAGCGTGGTCGACATCGCCACCCTCACCGGCGCCTGCGTGATCGCCCTGGGTGGCGTGCGCTCCGGGCTGTTCTCGGCCCGTGACGACCTGGCCCAGGCGCTGGCCAGCGCGGGCGAGAAGTCGCTCGATCTGTGCTGGCGCTTGCCGCTGGACGACGAGTACGCCGAAGGCCTCAAGTCGAACTTTGCCGACATGGGCAATGTGGCTGGGCGCGCCGGCGGAGCCATCACCGCTGCCAAGTTTTTGCAGAAGTTCGCCAACGAACTTCCTTGGGCCCACCTCGACATCGCCGGTACCGCCTGGAAGAGTGGCGCCGCAAAGGGCTCCACCGGCCGACCCGTGCCACTGCTCCTGCAATACCTTCTGGATCAGGCTGAAGTGCCCGCCAAGGCAGCACAACCGGTCAAGCCAAAGACCCAGCGCTCCGCCAAAGCCTGAGGCAGTTGTGCCTGAAGTCGCCTTCCATTTCAATGCGCCCGACCGGCTGGGATACGCCTGCCGGCTCTTGCGCAAGGCCTATTTGCGCAAGGCGCGTCTCTTCGTGTGGGCAGCTGAAGGCGATCTGGCCCGGCTCGATACTGCTTTGTGGACCATGGGCTCTGGCGAATTTGTCCCGCATTGCCGCGCCGATGACTCCGATCTGCTGAAAAGCCATTCGCCCATCCAGCTGGGTCATCAATTGCCTGAAAACCGAGCCGGCTTCATTCTGGTGAACCTGCGCCACGACATGCCTGACGACCCCGGGTCGTTCAGCCGGGTGATCGAGGTGGTGACGCAGGATGAAGCCGACCGTGCCCCCGCCCGGGAGCGCTGGCGCCAGTACAAGGCACTCGGACTGGAGCCGCTGCGACACGATCTTCAGTTGGCGCCTTCGGATTGAGCGCTCAATTTTGCGGGCCATGACCCTTGCTAATGCCTCATTCATCGCTGTGATGCGGTCTGAGAAAACCCTCGATAGAGCTATCGCCTTGTCACGTATGTGAAATTCATGTCATTTTTAGAGTATCTTTATGAGCGTGATGGCAAAAGTTCCCATCGCTTAACTTTTTAATCCTTTTCGAGGAAAACCATGCAACTGAACCTGAAACTGGCCGTTCTTGCGGCGGCCGTCGCTCTTGCCGCTTGCGGCAAAAAAGAAGAAGCCGCGCCGGTCGCAGCACCCGCGGCGGCTCCTGCACCTGCAGCCCAGGTCATCAAGATTGGTCATGTCGGACCCACCAGCGGTGCGATTGCCCACCTCGGCAAGGACAACGAAAACGGCGCCAAGATGGCGATCGAAGAACTCAACGCCGCTGGCCTGACCATCGGCGGCGCGCCCGCCAAGTTCGAACTGCTGGCTGAAGACGACGCTGCCGATCCCAAGCAAGGCACCGCTGCCGCCACCAAACTGGTGGATGCCAAGGTTGCTGGCGTGATCGGTCATCTGAACTCCGGTACCACCATCCCCGCTTCGCAGATTTACAACGACGCTGGCATTCCCCAGATATCCCCATCGGCCACCAACCCCAAGTACACCCGCCAGGGTTACGCCGGCGTGTTCCGCATGGTGGCTGACGACGTGCACCTCGGTGGCACGCTGGGCAAGTACGCTGTGGAAACGCTCAAGGCCAAGACCGTGGCCGTGATCGACGACCGCACGGCCTACGGCCAAGGCGTGGCTGACGAGTTCGAAAAAGGTGTGGCCGCTGCCGGCGGTACCGTGGTGGGCCGTGAGTTCACCAACGACAAAGCCACCGACTTCAACGCCATCCTGACCACCCTGAAGGCCAAGAAGCCCGACGTCGTGTTCTTCGGCGGCATGGACGCCGTGGCCGGCCCGATGCTCAAGCAGATGAAGCAGCTCGGTATCAACGCCAAATTCATGGGCGGCGACGGCATCTGCTCCAGCGAACTGCCCAAGCTGGCCGCTGACGGCATGGCCGACGACCAGGTGTACTGCGCCGAAGCCGGTGGTGTTGAAGGTGAACAGAAAGAAGGCATGGACAAGTTCCGCGCCGACTTCAAGGCCAAGTTCGGTGCCGACGTTCAGGTGTACGCACCCTACGTGTACGACGCTGTCAAAGTCATGGCCAACGCCATGGTGACCGCTGGCTCCGCAGACCCCAAGGTCTACCTGCCCGCACTCAAGTCCACCAATTACAAAGGCGTGACCGGCAACATCGCGTTTGACGAAAAAGGCGACATCAAGAATGGCGCCCTGACGCTCATGACCTACAAGGCCGGTGCTCGCACCACCTTGGCCGTGATCCGCTGATACAGCGCTCCGGTTTTTTCAAAAAGGCCACCTTCGGGTGGCTTTTTCTTTTGGGGTGGGTGTTATCAAGCAGATGGCCAAAAGTCAATGAAATCAATGACTTAAAGCACTTCTGGAGGCAAGGGAGGAGAAAATTGCATGCCATCGCGCAGGTGCAACGGATGCGAGGCCTGACGGGCGTCGCGCACAGGGCTCAAGTACGCCAGCTGATGGCAAAGGCCCGAATCAGTAGCGGACCAAGCGTCGGACGGGGCTACGGGAGAAGGTGAGAAAGAAGCACACCGTACGCACGATGAGGATACGTTGGCCAATTCTCCGGCGTGCAAAAGCCTTCACGAGGCTTTTTGCGTCGAAACTGCGAATGCCACTCACTGGTTTTTGGCAGCACCCAGCCTATGATGCCGGTATCAGCAATCTGGTCATGGGTGAGGTCGACGATGTACGGCCCGAACTCGGCCCACGCATGCGACTGCTCCCTTTCCAGCTGCGAATGACCGATTCCGCAGACGTAGAAGCCTTGTAGCCCGTGATGCTCGGTAAGAAACCTACCAATCAGTTCTGTTGCCGGCCCACAGGCGCCTCGAGGAAAGGCAGAGAACATGGGGTCGTTTCCGCCAGTGAGGCTCTCAAGGGCAGCACGGGCTGAGGCAGCGATTGCCTTCAGCGTCTTTTCATCGAGTTGAGCCATTGCCATTCGTTAACGCCGAGGGGCCCACTCGCCCGCTTCGTCGTAGTTCCAAGAGCGCTCCAGCCCGGCTGCTTGCCACACGAGGTCAAAGACTTGGCGCAAGCCTTTCGCGGAAGGTGACTCGCCTGGGATAAGTACATCCGGCAGGACTAGAAGGCGTCTGTCAAATCGTCCCTGGTGCTCAGGGAGTCCGAAGGCGCGGTCCCTCCCCAGCCCGAGCTCAACATTGTCCGCGTTCAGGATGGAGACCATGCAAGTCATCTCTAGCCCGATTTCTAGCCGTTCGTACTCCGCGCGCAGGGCGTCCAGCAAGCCGATGAACTGCTGCTCGTATGCAATCGAACCAAGCGAACCTCCGTTGCCGTCGGGATTTGTTATCACCTTAACGGTCTCGAAATACCCGTTTCTGAACAGCAGCGAGTAGCCATGGGTACCTTGCGCGTTCGGATTCCGCACCACAAGCGCACCATCTACGTTGATTCTGGAGCCAGGAATCACCTCTCCCAGCACTGGCAGCCGGCGATTTTGGATGTAGGGCACGGGGTCTACTTGTACGACACCTAGTGCCGCCTGCGTTGGCACGAAATGCCCCACCAACAGAGGTCCCGGTACAAGCCGATGCGGTGCCTCTCCGGCTAGCAGCTTCCCAAGTCGTTCGGTGCGGAAGTCCCGGATACTTTTTGCCTGATTCTCCGACCTCAAAAAGAGGCCCCTGACCTCAGGAACGTCCAGTTGACGCTTGCGTCCGTTCTCTCTGATAAAGAAGTGCTGATTGGTCTTCACGCGATGAGGGCCGGCCCAGCTTTGTGGCACTCGAATGGCCAAGACGAAACCGGCTGCGATAGTGATTGCCTGAACCTGTACTCCCGGAATGCGCGGTTCCACACCGTTCATCAGCATGTCCTGCAGGCGGCGAGCCTCAACATCTGCGTTGCCGTCCAGGGGGACAATCGCTGATGCGCGTCCTTCGCCGTCTTCGTCAAGGCCGTACAAAAGGTCGCCACCCGAACTATTCGCGAACGCAGACACGTCAGCCAGGAACTCGTGGCGACCGGCCTCTCCGCCTCGCGGGAGCTCCCTCTTCAGGTCGAGATAGGTCCCTTCTGTCACCTGCATCGCAATCAAGCGCAGCAGGTCGGCTTCAGTTGTATTGGCCAAGTTGCGGGGCAGTGTCATCTAGGTCTCCTAGGGATTGTTCTTTGGGTTCGGATTGAGGTCATCACCGGGGTCTTCGCTCTTCGCCAACAACAGCGTGTTCAACAGGTTTAGCTCATTCGAAGCCATGAAATAGCGGTCATCGAAAACAAGGTCCAGCTTAAGCGGGCTGACCCGGCCGACTGCCGCCGCCCAAGGGAATGACTCGTACCTCGGCAGCGGAGGAATGACGGCGGAGCCCGCGTTCAGGGTGCGCCCCAGTGCTTCCTGCCAGAGCGGCTGGTCGTCCAGGTAGAACGGCTCTCCATCGAGCTGCGTTTCCGCATGCACAAAGGAGTAGTAGCCAGCGGGCACGGCGACCCACGTATTCGGAGACTTGAGCTCTTTGAGCGTTCGGAACTCGTTTGCCGCATCGTGCTGGTCGCGCTGTAGCAGCCGCAGCAAGCTGTTGGCCGCGTTGCGCATGGCAGGCGGGCATTGATGCGTGCGGTCAATCTCGTAAAGCTGGCCAATCAGTTTGCGGCTGGCGCTGGTCAACTGGGTTTCGTGGCCCTCAAACGCAAAGACTTCCTGCTTCTCAAAATCAGCCCAGGACTCGACAACAACGGGACCGGAGAAGTGCACGTGCTCAGGAATGCTGGTGCCCTCAGCCGCTGCCGCGAGCATTGAGCCTATCGGCGTTGCAGCCACCACCAGCAAGCTCTCGACGTAGCCAGCCTTCACCATTGAACGGCCGTCTGAATTGCGTTTTGCGACACCGTTCAACCGCGCACGAGAGAAGATTTCCTCGACGTTGGCCCTCGCACGCATGGCTAGCGCGGTGAGCTCGCGGTCGGAGCTGGATACCTTGAAGACCTCCGCTTCCTTTACGAACTCAGCAACATGCTGAGACATCAGGCTGATGAGCTCCTCGGTTCCAACTGCGCCCACCGGCACCAGCGCCAACGGTTGCTTGAGACCAGCGTCTCCAGTGATGCGCGTGTAGATGGTGGAGCGCAGCATGACCAGAAGGGTCATCAGGTCCAAGGACTGTCGCAGCCACTGTCGCTTGTCCATTTCGCCATCAGATACCACGTAGTCATCGACCAGCATGACCAAGTGCCGAGGCACTCGGTCGCCCGACACCTGCGCGCCGGTCTCATCCGTGTACATGCCCCGACCTCTGTAGATGAGTTGAGCAATCTCCATCAGGGCCGACTCGATGTTGAAGCGCGGAACGCTTGCGACAATCCAGTCCGTCAGGGGGAAAGACACGCCCCGAGCGCCAGATGAGGTCATCAGGAAGACTTTGACGGTATCGCGGACCTCGGGGTCTACAAGCTCTCGACGGCGGTAGCCCGGAACCGATGAATCCAAAATCTGGACGTTGTCGAAGTTCAGACCGTGGTCGTGGTTCTCAGTCAACGCCAAGCGCAGTTGCCGCAAGAACAGCTTGTCCTGGGCAAAGTAGATGACCTGTCGGGCGCTAGCGTTCAATGCCTTGAAAATCTGGCGGGTAGCTCCGGCTAGCGTGGCTTCGTCTGCGGCTTCTCGAATGGCCTCGCGCGGGGTTTGAAGCTCCCCAAGGCTCTTCTCCTTGGCGCTCATCGCCAGCTTCACCGCAGTCAATTGAACCCGGTAGTGCAGGTGTAGTTCGCTCGCAGGAAAACTGTTGGTCATGACGTGCAGCGTGTCGCGCTTGCCGGTGCCCATCTTGACTTTCGTGACTGCGAGTCTGAATGGAAGCTGGCCTGCCGATTTCGACACCAGCACCTTGTCCGGGGTGCGGTCGCCGGCGTTAAGGTAGCGGTCGAGCACGACTTCATTGCCCAGGGAAGCGTCCGAGACGACGAGTGTGACCGTGAAAGGGCTCGGTTCGTCCTCAAAGCAATCTATGAACTCTCCCTGAAGCCACGTCGCGATGGTGTGCACAAAGCGGGCGCCGGCACCATCGCCAGCCAACTCGTCGACCATAACGACAATGGTCGGCATTCTCTTGGCGAAAGACCTTCGCTCAGCAATGCCTGCCCTTGTCGAGGCCTTGTTGACAAAGAGGCTCGAAAGCGCATCGATGGTGGTCTTGGCGTTCTCCCGTTCGCGGAAGCCTTGCAGGGCGGCCGTTAGCACCAGCCTATTTACCGCTGGGTTCTCCTTCAAGAGCTCCCGTGAGGTCTCGGCCATTCCTTTCAAGACGCCGATGAGTCTTCGTTCCTTGACCAGGTCTTCATGCTCTGAGAGCGTGTCCTTGCGCAGGCGCGTCGAAGCGTGGTTGGTATCGATTTCCTGTTCTTGCTCTGGGGCCAGCACCAGCATGGAGCCAACAGGTTTCTTCAGATTTTCCACCCCGTCAGCCACTACGGCGCCGTCGATGTGGCGTGGTGTATCGAGACCCAGTGCCACTTGGTCCTTGTGCCAGCGCTCGGCCGCTGAAATCAGAGGCGCGTTGGTCGTGACGGTCAGAATGCCTGTCGGTCGCCCATCCTTGCGAGCCATGCTTTCCGTGACATCGCGGTTGATGACAACCCGTGGGCTGACGTACAGGAATAGAAACCCATCCTGCTTCTTACCCAGGTGGACGCGCAACGCAGTCGTCTTGCCAATACCTGGATTTCCCTCCAAGGCAACGACGTTCAGCTTCCCCTGCTTAGCGCACTGCATTCCGGCCACGATGGACGCAGCGTGCACGTCGCGAAGGGACAGCTTTTCTCTCACTCCCTTGAGTTCTTGCATCACGGCGCCGACGGCATCCTTCACCGAGCCACCGAAGTACTGCTGTAGTTCTGGGCCTTCGTCGACCATGGCCACTGCCTCTTCAAGCGTGAACTCGTCGACCGGGTTGAAGAACTTGGCGACTTGCTCTTCGAACTCAAAAACGTAGTCCTCGCCCGGTTGCGGCATCGAGCGAAGTTCTTTCATGCCAGCGCGCAGCTCCTTGGGGAGCTTGTTCACGACACCTTTGAATACTCGTTCGATGAGGCCTTCAAGGCCGTTCTCGTCACCGTCTGGTAGCTTCTCGGTCTCCCGGTATGCGGCTGCCATCTGGGACATCAGAAGACGACGGGGCTCAGGCTCGCCCTCCGGTTTGAAAGTTGCGACCAAGCTCTCAAGGCCATTGGGGGTGATGGCGAGAGCGCGAACCTGACAAGTGCGATTCAGCATCCCTCGCGCATGAAGGAGTGCCAAAGTGGTCTCCGCGTACGAGCAAGCTTGGCAAAGTTTGTAGAGGGGCTTGTTGTCCGAGGTCAGTGCACCCAGGTAGTTCTTGATGTCCTCGGAGAGCTCGAAGGATTCCCCGGTCACCTCCGCTGCAACTCGCGCAAAGACACTGCGCGAGTCGACGATACGGCGGTGCCGCGTCAGCTCGTCAAGGTGTGTGCCTTGTTCGCGGAAATCGCCGATACTCGCCGGCATGTCATATGAGTACTCCTGGACCAAGATGTGGTCATCCTTCGATGCTTCGGCCGAAAGCCAGAGCAGGAAATCGGCGTTGGCTGGCTGCCCTTTGCGGGACCAGTCAGGGTCCACCATTCCCGGCAGCCCGAGCTCTTTGTAAAACATCTCCCGGGTCTCGGCACGAGCGCTATGTTCAAGCGTCGACTCGCCTGGCAGCATCAAGGGGCACCAGAGTGCCTTAACCTTCAGTGCGTCCGGATTCTTGGCAAAGTTCTTGCGCACCGCTTTCAGGTACTCGCGTGTTGCCGTATACCCGACCCCGTAGGCTGTGAGCGCCAGGTGGCGGACTGCGGCCTTGATGACGTCTCGAGCTGACTCATCAAGGATGTGGAGTTCATTGGTCAGACTTCTGGAAACGTCTAGAAGCTTGAGCTCACGCCATCGCTCCAGACCTGGCCGATTGCGCTCGATGAGGCCATGTTCGATGAGATAGGCCAGGACTCCACGCTTGACGAGAACTTCGTAGGCTTGCCCCCAGAGAACGGCCTGCTGGTGAAACGTCAGCTCCGTCATTCAGCACCCTTGTGGAGGACCTTAGTGACGTGAGCCAGGACAGCAGGCAATGACAGGAACACGGAGCCTGTCCGCCTCCGGGTCATTGCCTCAATCTCTCCAGCACCAGCACGTTTTACGGGATTGACCCAGCCGTATGGGTCCAACACTGGCAGAAGAACAGGGCTAGCCCTGGCGGGGGCCTTCTCGCTCTCCATGAAGTGGATAGCTCGAAGGACGCTCACCAACGACTTGCGGACCTCTGCGGCCTCGCTGCCAATGCCGAGGATGTTCTGGCGCACTGTCTCCCGCACCTCCACGTCAGTGATGCGCTGCTCGACGTCAAAGAAGTAGGTGCAGAACCCGGATTGAGGACGGTCCCCCTCGTCTCCGACCACGGCCAGGGTGGCAAAGGTGTAGATGGGCATGACACTGCGCAGGACGTCGTTGCCCAGCGACTCGTACATCTCCTGATGGTCCTTGAAGTTGACCACTTCAAACCCACTCTCGCCTTGGTCGCGCTTGCGTAGCCGAGTAGCGGGGAACACGTCTCTGCGCAGGGTGTAGAGGTGAACATCGGGGAAGCGCTTGACCGCCTCGTCCATGAACTCCAACGTTCCATGAGGCGCATGTCGTTCGGCCGCCCGCCCGATATGGCGGTTTCCGAAGTGCTGGGAGAGCAGCATCACGTGCTTGAAGCCAAGCTCATGAAGTCGCGCAATCTCTTCCAGAATGGGCTGGGGGTTCTTGAAATCCTTCCGACTCTCAACCAGGCGTGAGCGCATGTAGAGGCTCTTGAGCGTCGCGCCGTTCGACCCTCGCTCCGCCACGTAGGTGCGGCTCAGGAAGATGTACCCGTCCGCGTCGGAGTGAGCCGGGTGTGAGTCGCATGGGCGCGTCACATACGTCACCAAAGCAACCTTGTCCAAGGAGCCCTCCAGGGGGAACTGCAGACGTTGGCCGCCGAGCAACGCGTGGAGCGCGCCCTTTCTCTTCCACTGCAAAGTACTGGCGCTTGCCTCGGTGGTGACCCCCTGTAGCTTGATGAAGCCTTCCCGGGCCAGTGCCTTCTCGATGGCTTGGCTAGCCGCATAGACGGCAGTGTTGCCGTCGTTGGCGTCCGCCTCTCGGTCCTGCATGCGCCCGGTGTGCTGAAGTCGCAGCATGGCGATACCCGCATCTGGAAGCTGGGCCCTCAGCCGGCGCTGCACTTCATACAAGGCCACGTATGTCAGCAAGGTGAAGGCCGTCACCGATGCGGCACGAAGCTGCTCTTTTAGCGCGCGCTCCTGTTCAGTCGTTTGGCCATGGACGCGCAGTTTCAAAAGCGAAAGGTCGTACTCAAGTTCAACCCCCAGACCCGCATCAAAGGGCTTGTCGTCCTGAAGGTCAGGAACGATGGCCTGCTCTTCCTTGCTCCAACGCACGGGAATGAAACGAATGGGGAGCAGTGGGGCGGACAGGTCGCGCTTCATGGAAAGCCGATTCCCGTCGCCGACGGCGACCAGCGCACGCTCCTGTAGCTCCGTCTTGACGGAGTAAGAGGCCAGACTACCGGGCACGACTTCGTCTTCCGAGACAGTGAGGTGATTGAACCAAGCAATCGAGTTGTCGCCGGATTGCGACTTGACCAGGATGTCCGTGTTGGGACCAATCGAGGCGATGGCCTCCCAGTTGACGATGTCCCGATGCAGGGAGATGCGGTACTTGTCTGCTGTGGAGTTCGCCAGAGACACCACCTTGTTCGAGCGACTTTTCAGCACATTGATGAGCTCGTCGGCCAATTCGTCAACTGTGCGGCTTCGGGCTTTCAGCGACGCCAAAGTCGTCGTGACCGTATCTCGGGGGTTGACTCGAAGCTGCGATGCGAAGCGCTTCGCCTCCGTCAGGACGTCCAACGTGTCGGGAGCGGCAAGCGACTTGGGAGTCACCAGATGCAGGAAGAGAAGCTCGGCGAGGTCCCGCTTCACTCGCTTGTTCGGGTCCACCTCAGCAACAAGTTGTTCCCCCAAGCGCCCCATTCGCGTGTCGAATGCAGACTTCCCCGTCGCGGGGTTGTTTCCGTTCACCCGAAAGCGATAGGACACCTCACGGACGGTGGCGAAGCCCTGTGTCGGCTCGGTTCGAGTCTCGTAGAGCTGCACTGACCACTGTGGCCAAACCGACAAGCAGGTGTAGAAGAGCGCCTTGCGCAGGTGCTCTGCAAAGTCGGAGTTGTTGGCTTGCCCAAAAGCCGTGGCAGCGTCCAGCATCAGTGCCTCACCCTTGGGGCTGCCAAAGAGGTCGTAGCACTGCTTAACACGGCTCACGAACTCCTTGAAACCAGGGCTCGTGGACTGGGTGGCCAAGGCTTCCATGATTCGCATGGTTACCTGGAGACGGACTCGGGCCAGAGCCTCGTCGTCGAGGAAGTCAATGAACTCGCGAATGAGGCTTCCCGGGCGGTTGCGCTGCGCGCGGATGCACTCCAGGGTCTCCTCGACCTCGTCATCCAGTCCGTCTTTGCGGAGTTTGTTTTCGATGCCCTTGAGCATCAGCTCCAAGCCATCACGACCGTCTACGGTCTCCACCGCAGTGAGGACTCTGCCAATATCCTTGCTTCGCTCTTCTGCACGACGGTCGCTAGAAGCGAACACGACGGGAACCATTGACGCCGCTGAGGGTGGGCTAGGCACGTGTTCACCCACGGACCGCGCGAGCGCCTTAAGGCCTTCTTCTGTTGACGTCAAAGTGAATGCGCCAATGTCCGTGGAGGACAACACCGTATCGAGCTGTGCCGTCACGAGGGACTGCAGTTTCTCGAGTGACTTGGACGTGCCGCTGTCGGTAGCGTGAAGCAAGCGACCGCCGATGCGCGCGACCATGCCCTTGCCGGGCATGTCCATGTCGCGAATGAACCCGACCTGTTCCCCGGGCGTGAACGCCGCCTTGAAGTCTTCCGCTGTGACAAGGTCGTAAAGGGGACTGCGCGTATTGATATGCAGCTTTGACCCATGCACGCGTAGGAAGGGCGACGTGCCAGTCCCTGCGGAAGAGTCGATAGCCTTGCACAGCAGCTCGACGAGCTTGGCGAGATTGAGGGACGGGGTTACCGAGCGCGCGGATGCGCTCGCACCCCGCCGGGTAGGCGTAGGTTGCATGGTCTGCTCCTTTCTTGGCAGAGGGGCCACATCACCAATCGCGCCGACCAAGCGAGAAAGGTGGAGTCGTCTATTACTTATTTCAGTCTAGCAACGCTGAAACAATTGGTATAGGCCTTGTATAGTTATCAACAAATTTAGTGCCAAAAATGGCACCACCCTGTGGATGACTCCTGAACAGCTTGTAGAAAATCTGAAGGTCTGGCCGGAAGGCGAGCTATGTCGATATCTCGCTGCAGAGGTCCGACGGCTCCGGCTCGATGCTGGGGAGAGCCAGCGCGATTTTGCGGAGCGCGCGGGCATTCCGCTTCGCACATATAAGCGATTTGAGGCTCACGGGCAGGCAAATCTCGAGACCTTTCTGCGGGCCATCAAGACAGCGGGTCGCGCGCAGTATCTCTTCTTGCTATTTCCGTCGAGGAAACCGTTGAACCTTCGGCCGGCACGTTCGGCTCTCTTCAGACCTGCTCGCTATTCAGAGTAAGGTCATGGCTATTCGCTGCGAATGGATGTACCACTCCAGTCCAAGCCTTGGTCACCACCCACTCTTAATAAAACTTCTGGCCACGCCGCCTCTCGAGCAAAATTCAATGACCGAAAAACCCTTAAAAGCAGCAATAGACCGACTCTTTCGAGCTTATTCAGACTACAACAGGAAGGCCTCAAAAGACACCTTGTTCACTTTGTTGGAGACCCTCCACAGTTTGGATGACAAGCTCGCGGCAAAGCATGGCCGTGCAATGCTGGACATCAAAGAGTACGTCGCACTCAAAGCGCTTAGAAACCACTTCCACCATGAAGGTGAGGTTCGGCATGTGGTTGCACTGAAGGCCCCAGCGCATATCACTGCCCAGTTTGACCTGGGAATCGCATGCCTAGTGAGCGCCTCTGATTGTGTCGCGGCAATTAAGGGAATAAAGAATAAGAATCCTCAGAAACAAGCTGCGTGGCAGCAGGAGGCTCTACAGGCATTTGCTGACACCACCAAAATCTATGGCGGGCAAGTGGTTGACTTGAATCTGTGTGTGTTCAATTGCATCGTCAAGGTCTTTGAGCTGCTGCTATCTCTGGAAATTCACGGAGATGGTGAAGAGTTCGCGGAGTTTGCAGCCCAGTATGATTGGGAAACCCAAAATGGCCATTCCCATTACGTCAATGGCAGTGTCTTTACGCACGCCTCGTCTATAGATGAGCTGCATTCGTGGGTCGTTGACACGTATAACCTCGCAGGAGCAACCAAGGATTCAGCAGGCTAGTGACCAACTGCCGGTTCAGCAGAGTCCCAGCAACATCGGCCAAATAATCCGCCAAAAGTCCGGCCATGCCGCCCCAACAATCTGGTCGCATCTCCGATTTTATGTAATGAAAACAAGTAGCTATAGCTGCCTGCGCACCGCCAAAACATCCGCCAAGTAACCCGCCAAACTTGCTTCGACAACTTGCCAGGGCCCGTGCCTACCAGTTGAAGTTCAAGTCGTTGTTCAAGGCAGGGATGCGGGTCGTGTGTCCCACTGGTTCAAATCTGACTGTGTTCAGGGTGTCGAGGCCTGCGTACTAGCAGCCATGCGGCGACTCAGTCGCTTGCGAGCGGTACGAGCGTGAAATCGGTCCGCCCCGGTGCCATGTACTTTTGAGCGAAGCGTGCCGAGGTCAAATCTGGTGGTACAAACGTGTTCCAAAATGTAGCGGCCTTGCCTCCCTCTCAGATGCGCAAAGTAACCGCAACTTGGAACTAGGCGGCTGTGCCGGCCAAGTTCTACACGTGCAAGTGGAGAACAGGGGGACGATGCATGGCAAAAAAGAAGAAGTCTGGTTCGGGTGGCGTTTTCGCCGTATTAATAGTCGGCGCGATTGCGGTGTTTGCGTCCATACCTCAAGAGGTGTGGATTGGCGCTGGGGTCCTGCTGGCCGTTGTCGGCCTAGGGTACCTCTACTCACAGTCCAACAAGTCAACAACCCACGTGCCAAGCCCCCCAAATCCGGGGCAGACTGACAAGCGAGTTCGGAAACTTGCTGCCGAAGTGACCGGCAGGTCGCCGTCCTCGGCTTCGCGCTTCACCGATGACGATACCCCTGTTTCTGTGCCGCAAAAACTGGTGCAGAGGCATGAAGGCTTCCGTGTTCCTACTGCGCCAAAGGGGTTCGGCGCTGCCACTTGGATACCCTCCGGACAGCCCATCAGTGTCGCCGGACTCACCATCCCCGGCGGTCTGGTTTACCTTGGCAGTTCGCTACCGACGCCTGGTGGCTCGAATGACCCATGCCTGATTGACCCGTCGAAGTCAGTCGCCAAGAGCGGCGACTACACCGAACGGCAGATGCATTACTGGCCGAGCTACGCGGACATCTCACCAGGCGCGCGACGTTCCTACTTGAACTGGTTGGCAGACGGTCGCTCTGACCCCGAAGCCGACATCGGATTTGTCTTTCTCTTCTTCTACGGTCTGGAGCGCAGAGCAATCATCGACGCGTCGAAGGACGACGCTGCTCATGAAGACTGGCCGACCATCGCAACCGAATTGCGACGCCTGCTGGCCATTTACGGCCAAAAGTCGAATTCCTTTAGACGCTATGCAAGCGAACTACTCGACTGGGTAGCTCTTGCGCAACATCCCGTCCGTCTCTACGAGAAGCCAGTCCCATCGTTCCCAAAGACACTCGAGCTTCCACTGTATGTGCGGCTGGCTCTCGGTCAGGCTGCCGTCGACGGCGAACCCGTACCGCCGCATCTCGCACTGGCTTGGGCGCGACTGGACCCAAGTGTTTCTCTCCGCACTCCTGCAACACGGTGCGCAGATGAGTTCGAAAAGCTGTTCGCACAGAAGTACGCTGAACTCCACGGCCGTGGCATGGTGTTGCCGAGGAATCGTACGAAGTTGAAGCTGGTCTACCAACCGGCCTCGGCAGGATTTCGAGGCTACAACGAGCTCAAGCTCTCCTTCAACGACACACCTGATGTCACGGTGCTCACTGCGCCAGTGAAGAAGCTGCAGGATGTCGTCGAAGCGGCCACCAAGCCGTTGGAGTCTTTCAGCAGACTGGTCGGCAAGAGCTCCGAAACGAAGTCCACGCTGGAAGCGTTGTTGCAACTACCCGCAACCCTATGGCCAGAAGCTGCGCAAAAGGCAGTTCAAAGCCTTCAGACGCGCATGGGGGAAGGGATGGTGGCCATGTCTTTCCAAGAGCTGCTCACAGCTCTGGGTGCGAAGAGTACCTTCACGAAACTCAAGACAGTATCGCTGGCCCGGGCGCTGGAATCGATGAACATTGGATTTGAGCCCGACGTATTGAGTGGGACGAAGCCGCCTGGTCCTGATGACAGGGTGGTTCTTTTCGCGCTGCCAGCCTCGGAAGCCATCTCGCGCGCGAACGGGCCATATCTTGCTGCAGCACTGACCCTACAGTTGGCCTCCGCCGTCGCCTCGGCTGACGGGGAATTTGGCATCAAAGAAATGGGGCATTTGCGCCAGACAGTCCTCTCATGGAAGCATCTGACGCCGAATCAAACACGAAGGCTGCTGGCGCATTTGCGCTTGTTGATGCAGGCGCCGGCGTCACTCACTGCACTCAAAAAGAAGTTTGAACCACTTGAGTTGAGCGTCAAGGAGACCATCGCTGCATTCATGGCCACCGTGGCACAGTCAGACGGTGAGGTCTCGCCTGCAGAAGTCAAGATGCTGGAGAAGGTCTACAAATTCCTTGGAGTCGATTCAAAGAAGGTGTTCACCGATGTCCATGCAGTGGCTGCAGGGAGCAAGCCGAGTGCCGCCGCTGTCGCCAAAGTCGAAGAAACTGGGTTCAGGCTCGACCCGGCGCGGATTGCCGCTCTGCAGCAGGACACCGAAAGAGTGTCTGCATTGCTCGCCAATATTTTCACCGAAGCCGAGGACGTCTCCTCAGTAGAGGCGTCGGTGCCTGCGGAAGCAGACGCCGAGGAAGAGGCTGATGCAGGGGCCAACGGCCTCCTGGGGCTGGATGAACCGCACACCGCCCTTGCCCGCATGATGCTGTCTCGCCCTGAGTGGAGTCGCGAGGAGCTGCTGGACATCGCTGCGGACCTGGACCTCATGTTGGATGGCGGACTGGAGCGCATCAACGAGGCGGCGTTTGACGCGCACGATATGCCTCTTTTTGAAGGTGAAGACCCGGTCACGGTCAACGCAGAAATTCTGGAGAAAGTCGAAGCATGAGCACCCAACCTATTCGCGCCAGGGACCGCGACGCAGTCATCCAGTCTCTGCGCGCGGGTGTTGTTCCCCGCGTCGGTCAACACCTCATCCAAGTTGGACGCACACGTGAAATCGAGACCTTGGTTTCAGACATTGACCGCATTGCTGATGGAGGGTCTGCCTTCCGCGTGGTCATCGGGGAGTACGGCGCAGGAAAAACCTTCTTCTTAAACCTTGTTCGAGCGGTTGCGATGGAGAAGAAACTGGTTGTCGCCAGCGCCGACCTCAATCCAGACAGACGGCTGCATGCCAGTGGTGGGCAGGCACGCTCGCTCTATGCGGAGCTGATGCGAAACTTGTCGACCCGAACCAAGCCCGATGGTGGCGCGCTGGGTGGCATCGTGGAGAAGTTCATTGCCACGGCCAAGGCTGAAGGCAAGACATCTGGGCAACCAACCGAAACAGTGTTGCGGCAGAAGCTCGAGCAGCTCACCGAATTGGTCAATGGCTACGACTTTGCCGATGTCATAGCAGCCTACTGCAGAGGCTATGAAGAGGGCAACGAACAGCTGAAGTCTGACGCTGTCCGCTGGCTGCGTGGCGAGTTCAACACGAAGACCGACGCACGAGCGGCGCTGGGAGTTCGAACCATCGTTGACGACGCAGATGTGTACGACCAGCTCAAGCTGATGGCCAGATTTGTTCGACTCGCCGGGTTCGGTGGATTGTTGGTTGGGCTGGACGAGCTGGTGAACTTGTACAAGCTCGCAAACACGCAAGCGCGCAATGCCAACTATGAACAGATTCTTCGCATCCTGAACGATTCACTTCAAGGCACTGCGGTCGGGCTTGGCTTCGTACTTGGAGGGACGCCTGAGTTCCTGCTGGACACCAGACGCGGGTTATACAGCTACCCTGCGCTGCAGAGCCGGTTGTCGCAGAACACTTTCGCCGCAAACGGATTGGTCGATTTCAGTGGCCCCGTCGTCCGGCTGTCGAGCCTCACCCCAGAAGACTTCTATGTTCTGCTGCAGAAGATTCGAGGTGTGTATGCCTTCGGTGACGTGTCAAAGCATCTGGTTCCCGACCAAGCAGTTATGAGCTTCATGGAGCACTGCTCCAAGCGTATTGGCGACACTTACTTTCGTACACCACGAACCACCATCACAGCATTCATCAATCTGCTGGCGGTGCTTGAGCAGAACCTCGGCGCCTCCTGGCAAGAGCTGCTGGGAGGAATTGAAGTCGCGGCCGACACAGGCGGAGCATCAGACCAAGCTGTTGAAGTGACTGGTGACGACGAATTCGCATCGTTCAAGATGTGAGCCTGCACTGAACTCGGATGTCAGAAGCTCCCTCATCCGCCTTTCATCAGCTTGATGAGCGCATACAACGTTTCATTTGGGCCGAGGGCTGGGAGTCTTTGCGAGACGCCCAGGAAGCCGCCATCCCCCTCATCCTTAAGGCTGACCGCGACGTCATCGTCGCCGCAGCAACCGCCGCTGGGAAGACCGAGGCTGCATTTCTGCCTGCTTTGACGCATCTGCTGCATACAAATCCGCCAGGTCTTATCGTCTACGTCAGTCCCCTCAAGGCGCTCATCAATGACCAGTTTGGCCGACTGGAACGCCTGTGCGAACAGCTGGAGATACCTGTTTGGCCATGGCACGGTGACATTTCTGCGTCGCTCAAAACTCGGTTCACGAACAGACGAGAAGGCGTGCTTCTCATCACCCCCGAGTCGCTGGAGGCGCAACTGTGCAACCGAGGGTCGTCGGTCAGTGCCGTGTTCCAACGGTTGACCTTTTTTGTGGTTGACGAGCTGCACGCATTCATTGGCGCAGAACGTGGGAAGCAGCTTCAGTCGTTGATGCATCGCATCGAGATGGCCATCGGACGCACGGTTCCCCGCATAGGCCTATCAGCAACGCTAGGGGATATGAGTCTGGCCGCCGACTTCCTCAGGCCTGGTAAAGGCTCAGCAGTGGAATTGGTGGAATCAAAGTCTGCTGGAAGTGAGCTCAAGATTTTGGTCAAAGGATACGAAGAGCCGCTCGTGGTCTTGGCCGACGAAGAAGACGAGGAAGTGCCTGAGCCCGTCACCCCTGGGCAGATTGCTGTACATATCTTCAAAGGATTGAGAGGGTCAAACAACCTAGTGTTTCCCAACTCCCGGCGCGAGGTCGAGAGGTACACGCATCTGTTGAACAAGCTGTGTGAGGCACAGCGAGTACCGAACGAATTTTGGCCACACCATGGCAGCCTTTCCAAGGAAATACGTGCGGAGACCGAGGCAGCTCTCAAGCAGAAGGAGCGGCCGGCGACCGCCATATGCACGAACACGCTAGAGCTTGGCATCGACATCGGGGCCGTCAAAAGCGTCGCCCAGATTGGTCCGCCGCCGCTGGTTGCCAGCCTGCGCCAGCGCCTTGGACGTTCCGGCCGCCGCAAGGGCGAGCCTGCCATTCTTCGAGGCTATTGCGTTGAGGAAGCGCTTGGTGGGACCCCCTCAATTGCTGAGGAACTGCGACTAGGCACGATTCAAATGACAGCGATGATTTCCCTGCTGCTCGAAGGCTGGTTTGAACCACCCAGGACGCAAGGTGCCCACCTGTCGACGTTGGTCCAACAGATGCTGTCTTACATCGCGCAAAACGGCGGCGCGACCATTGGCCAGCTTTATGGTGTGCTGTGTGGTCCTGGCACGCCGTTCGAGGGTATATCTCGGGAAAGGTTTGTCGAACTCGTGCGGCATCTCGGGCAGAAGGAGCTGCTGATGCAGGAAGCTTCAGGCGTTTTGCTCCATGGCCGCGTCGGTGAGAAGTTCGTCAACCACTACAGCTTCTATGCTGCATTCACTTCCGAGGAAGAGTTCCGCATCGTGGCAGGTGGGCAGACCCTCGGAACATTGCCCGTCTCGCAAGCACTGATGATTGGTCAGCGCATATTGTTCGCAGGTAAAACCTGGCGCGTTGAAGATATCGATGAAGCCCAGAAGGCCATCTTTGTGGTGCGTGCCGCAGGTGGTGTACCGCCAGTCTTCTCGGGCGGGGGCGGGCGAACGCACACTCGCGTTCGGCAAAGGATGCGAGAGTTGCTGGAGTCCGAAGACACTCCGCCTTACCTTGACGAAGTCGCACGACGGTTTGTCCATGAGGCAAGGACGAACTACAAAGCTCGAGGCCTATCCCAAGCGTATCTGTTGGACCAAGGCGCCGAAGTATTGGTGCTGACCTGGCTGGGGGACGCCACGAATGAGGCGCTCGCATGTTTGCTTCAACGTCGTGGTTTCACCGCTAGTCCGTCTGGTCCTGGTGTGGAGGTTCAGAAAGGTGAAAGCACGGTAGAGGATGTCAAAGACGTCTTGTTCGACGCGGGGGTAGACGAAACGCCACCTCTTGAGATGCTGCTCGCCGATACCAAGAATCTGGCCCGAGAGAAATGGGACTGGACGCTCCCTGAAAGCCTGTTGCGCGAGACGTATGCGAGCCTGCACCTTGACGTTGAGGCTGCACTGGAGTGGACGCGGTCACTGCCTGGGCGATAGGCGCCCACCAAGCCTAGCGAGCGATGCACGAAAGGAAGTAAAGCAAGTATGGCAAAGCCAATCAGCAAGTTCTTCGAGAGCCTGGGCCTCTTGCTTCGAGCCAGGGATGACGAATACCTAGGTAGGGAGACACTGGTCGAGAACCTTGCCGATACCGTAGGCCTTGCATGTAAGAGATGGTGGCCGAAGATGCAGGTTAGCTAGGGTGCAGTATGCCGATACGAGTTTCAAGTGACCAAGGGGATGTTCACGCGTTCGCGATGAGCACGGAGCAGTGGCAGGGGCTCAAGGCTTCCCACAAGGCGAAGGGCCTGAGTCTCTGGATGCCGTGTTGCAAGGTGCCCGCCATCCCCAAGACGAGCAGGCGCGGCAACTTCTTCTTCGCCCACGCCCGCCGGGGCGAGTGCACCACCGCCGACGAGAGCCCGGAGCACCTCTACTGCAAGTCCCTCGTCGCCAAAGCTGCTCTGGACGCAGGATGGACCGTCACGACCGAGAGGCCCGGGGTATGCCCTGCAGGGGAAGCTTGGATTGCCGACGTGTTCTGCGAAAAAGGTACAGCGCAACTCGCGCTCGAAGTGCAAATGTCGCCCCAGACCGATGCGGAGACCCTGCGCAGGCAGCAGCGGTACAAGGCTTCCGGAGTGCGAGGTGCTTGGTTTTTCGGGGCACGAGCGCGCCGGGGGACCATCGTCTTTGACCGCGACACCCCCGCCTTCAGCCTGCAACCTGTGGTGGTCGGCGAGCTGCCGACGGTCGACCGTTTCGACGTGAGCCTGCCCGACTTCGTGAAGGCCATGCTCCAGAAGCGCCTCAACTGGACGATTCCCCGCTACGACCGGCCTCACCTGGTGGAGTTCATCGAAGATGAGTGTTGGGCATGCAAGAAGCCCGTCAAGCAAGTGCTGGAGCACATGGCCGGGAGCTCTTCGCCGAATGGCGAGGCGCTGACCGCTGAAGACTTCTATGAAGGGCGCTGGGACCCGCCTGCGTACACCGTGGCGAACCTATCGAACATGCTTGAGGCGATGCACGCGGTGGTGTCGAACGACGAGCTGGCGGCTCAGGGCCTCAACCTAATTGACCGCAAGGACGTTATCAACGGCAAGCCCACCCGCTTCCCGTTCTGCAACATGTGCCTTCACTGCCGCGCGCCGCAAAACAACCACTTCCTGAGCCGGCGGCTTCTTGCAGCGATGCAGGGGCAGGCATTCGTGCAAACCATGGACGACGCCCCACCGCCGGTCGAGACTAGGCCCTTCGGTGTGGCCTTGATACCTCGGGAGCTCGAAGGCAGCGGGCTCTGGAGACTTCAAGCCGACTGACAAGGAACACTTCCACCTACGGCAACGGCATGAGTTCCGGGAACAGATACTCAATCAGTGCCTGGCTCTTGCGGATGGGCGTGAACGGCTCCATGTCGTTCCGATACTCCCGCTTGCACTGCTCGTACTTTTTGACCCATGCGCCGGGCGTGCCTTCCGCAGCCATCGAGGCTTCGCGGTCGTAGTACCGAACCGCATGCATGAACCAAATCAGGTGACCTTTGCTTCCGGTGGCTACGCTGTGGGCCACCTCCACCAGCCGTTTCTTCCCCTGGCCATACGGGCGGTTGTGTTTTGCCGAGTAGAGGGCGGAGATGCCAAAAGCGTCAATCTCGTTGTAGCCGTATGGCACCTCCAACCCCAGCTTCCTCAGTCGAGCCGCGAAGCTGAGCCAGGCCGAGTGTGGGGAGTCTGTTTCATACCGGACATCCCACCACGCCTCAACCTCATCTCGAAGAACTTCTGCTTCGGAGACCTTGGCGCTGCGGAGCCCGTCACGATGGCCGTCATAGTCGAAGTAGAAAGCTCTTTGGGTGGCTGGGTCGAGAGTCAGCTCGTCAAATGCGACAACCTTCCGGTGCAGCGCGCTGTTGCTACCGTCCACCGTGGGTACTGACCAGGCGCAGTCCAAGAAGAAGCGCTCTTGCTCCAGCGATGTCTTGACCGTGTTGGCGTTGACGATGAAGGCATTCTGGTTGTTGTTGTAGTAGACGTCCTCATCAGTCATACGGCGGTGCTCGTTGTCGAACGACGCGAATATCCAGAACAGCAGGCCACCCTCCTTGAGGTAGAACTGGCGGCGTCCGACGATGACATTGAGGAAGGTCGTGGACAGCTGAATCTCGAAGGCGACGGGAATGCCGTTGAACGTGGCTTGCACATCAGGCTTTCGCCACTCTCCCGTGAAGGCCCCGTTCCAGCGCTTCTCCGTTTGTATGTCTGAGAACCGACTATCGGCCGCCAAGCACTCGGCGACCCAAGCCTTCATCTGCAGGTGCTGTCTGCTTTCCTTGGCACCGTTGTACCTGCGCGCGTCAATCTCGTCCTGAGGCAGCTCTCCTCTAGTGATGGCGGGGCAGTTTCCGTCCTCTCCTCTGTGCCGGAAGAAGAAGCGCGTCTGCGTCATGTTGCGACAGATGTACACGGGAACCATGCAAATGGCGCAGCGATACAGAGGTCGCTCCTCGTTCATCGCAGTTTGGACGTCCATACGTAGCTGGACCAAGGAAGCGAAGTCGTTTCCCAGCACCACCTCAGTTCTCAGGTGGTCGCCGGAGTCCGTGTCCATAACTTCGCGAATGGCTGGGTCCAGAACGCAAAGCGATTCGCCAGGCGCCGGCACAGGCCTTCGCCGTCTGCGGGGGCGCGGGAAGGCGCCGGAGGGGGTGGTTGCAGAACCACCGATTTCACTCCTAGACGGACCGTCTTCATGAGGTGTTGCCATGCATGCATTGTGCGGTGCGCAGACCCCTTGGGGCAACGGCACCGGCGCTGCACCTTGGCAGGGAGACTCACCCGTCAGAGGGCTGTTCCGCTCCTAGCAATGCGCGAACTGGAGCTGCGTTTTACGCATCAGAACACCGACGGCGAACCCTACTGCGGTGCTGACGCTTTGCGCTTGCCCTTGGGGATGGCTTTTTGCAGCGTGCGTGCTTGCGCCTGCGCAGCCTTCACGGCATCGGCATCAAGCCTTCTATCGCAATAGAGCTTCTTGTTGCTCACGTCGCTGGAATCCACGCTGGTGCTGCCGGACTCCAGGATGACGATGCGCCACGCGCAAGCAAGAATAGGGTTGAGGGGTGGGGCGCCGGAGTAGCCGCCGCTGAGCCAGTAAGCGACGTTGCGCTGCGCTTGATAGTCTCCGGCTTTTGCGGACTTCTCTAGTGCCTCGTACTCGGCCAACGAGCCGGACGCTGCAGTGGCCGAGACCATGGCTGTGCAGAGGCAGAAAATCAGTTTCTTGGCGTTCACTTCAGGTATCCCCTGGGACTGTTTGTGGGGCGAGTTTAGTCGCCGGCCTCGGCCCGCGCCATGAAGCGCGAGCTCTTCACCGTGAGGAATCCCTCGGATGATGTTGCTGCAGGGCGACTTTCTTCCGGTATTGCGAGCGCCGCCGGCGGTGCGAGGTTTTCAGACCTTCCCAACCCGCCAAAAATCCGCTTGAATGGGTCCACCGATTTCCCATGCTCTTCGACTCCATGCGCCACATACATCTTCTCGCACCAGATGCGCTCTTGACTACGCCGAGTGGTCAGCCGCTGCCTGTCACTGTGCTCGTGGCGCTTTCGACTGGGGTCGACTACAAGTGAGCAACGAGCCTGAGCTTCTTCCCCTTCAACGGGACGTTCAACGAGCGATAGGCCGAGCTCTTCTCCGCTTCCAGCACCTCGAGAGAGTGCTCAAGGGCTTGGTGGCTGGTCGATTCACGTCAGCGATGCCGGGGCAGGCCGAGGCCGCTGCCAAACAGCGGCTCGAACAGGTAATGAACTCCCCGCTCGGCTGGCTCAAGGAGGAGCTGCTGGGGAAATACCTTAATCCAGAGGGGAACGTCGCCGACGAGAGCGAACTCGACAAAGCTGCGGCAAGGGGGCACATCGCTTTCCGCTTCAACCTTGAAGTCCCCGCACAGGACCATGCGAGCCTTTCCCAGCACCTCTCAGTTGTGCATGAGCGCCGCAACGTGGTGGTGCATCACTTCCTCGACACCTTCGACCTGCAGAGCCGAGAAAGCTGCTCGGCGGCCTTGGCGTACCTGGAAGAGACCCATCAACTGCTGGACACGCACCAGGGCGAAGTGCTGCTGTTTGCCGAGTGGGCGGCCAAGATGAACCAAGTGATGGCCAGGCAACTGCAAGGGCCGGAGTTTGGCGCGCTGTTGCAGGCGGGCCGAGAAGAGCTGGTTCCACCGCCGAAGAAGAAGCGCCGCCGGCGCGCTAGACGCTGACGTTGTAGAGGTAGGCAGGACCGCGTGACCAACACGTGGAATACATAAAAGACAGGGGGACGACGTATGGACAAACCAATCAGCAAGTTCTTCGAGAGCTTGGACCTTCCGTTTCGGAACATTCGCTGGTCGTGGGGCGCGCGGCGAGACAACCTTCTCCTGCTTCGTACCTGGGACGACGAGTACCGAGGGCGGACGAAAACCGTCACTGTTCTGCGTGAGCCCTCGGGGTACAAGCAGTCCGAATCTTACGGACTCGATGAACGCATCGTGCACTTGCAAGCCCTTTGGGGAGGTGAGCTCGCTGGGTACACGGTCATTGCCATGGTCAAAGACGCGGGCGCGCACCCTCGAGAAATCAAGACCTACAGGGAGGACGTGGTTTTCAGCATCAAGCGTCTTTCCGTCACGGCCGAGGGGGCAATCGTCGCCGAGCTCGGCGAGCTTGTTCCTGTCGCCGCGCTCAAGGCGCATGCCCTGACGCATCGCACCGAGGCTGGTGACGGGCTGTTCCCCATTGAGGACTCAGCGCGTTCTGGGCTGTCTACCGACTCATACCAGCAAAAGATTCCGGCCATCCGTGCATGGCTCATCGAGGTCTGCCAAGCCAAAGGCACCGTGACCTACTCGGACGTCATGAACCGATTTGGATTGAGCTTCTACCCGTTGCGTAATGCGATGAGCCGCCTTGGGCACGATTGTCGCAACGCGGGCGAGCCCATCATCACGGCACTCATTGTCGACAAAGAGACTGGCCGCTGCTCGCAAGGGCTCTTCGATGAATTCCACATCGACGATGACATCCTTGAGCGGCAGCGATGCTATGCGCACTGGGCGGGGCAGGCGCTAGAGCCTACGCAGGAGCCACCTCCTGCAGTGCCATCGTCACCTTCAAACGAGGAAGACCTTGAGCAACGCACAGCGCGCTTCACACAGGTGGAAGTCAGGCCGCAGCAGCGGGCGTTCCGTGAGGCCGTTTTCCGGGCGTGTGGCGGGAGGTGCGTCGTCAGCGGTTGCGACGTGCCTGAAGCACTCGAGGCGGCCCACCTACTCGGCCGTAGCTGGCGACAAGGCCACAACAGTGAAGCGGACGGCCTACTACTGCGCCGCGACCTGCATACCCTCTATGACCACGAGTTGCTTCGAGTCACCACTGATGGGCTTGCGGAGTTTGATGCGAGGGTGGCTGACTACTACCGAGAGTTTCACGGCACTACACTGCGCAACGAAACACCCAGGTGAAGTCATGAATGCAATTGATATCCTGCGCCGCGTGACGAAGCCGAAGACTGACGCGCAAGCAATGGAAGCTCTCGTCAAGCGCTATGGTTCGTCCGTGCGGGAGAACGTCAGCAGCGATGACCCGGCAGCAATGTTCCGCGCATCCATGTTGAGCGAGAAGTACATCGCTCGTCCACCTGTCTCAGCCTGCAATGTCACCCACCAAACTCTGACCGGCCCGCAATGAAGCCACGCAACAACTTTCGCCGGCTGATGTGCCTCGCGGCGCTTACTTTTCCTCTGCTCGGCACCGCGCAAGCTCAGGCCACCACCACGCCGGCGAAGGGGCCCATTACCCTGGCCGAGGTCAAAGCCTCGGTGTGGGGTGAATACGCGATTCAGCCGATGCTGTTCCCTGCCGAAACCTGGCGCTTCCATGTGGTGGTGGTCCCGAAGGATGTCCGACAGGGCACGCTCATCAAGATGGCCCAGGACTTCTACAAGAAGCACCCGAACACCCGGGCGCGGTTCTTCAGTGACACCAAGCATCTGCAGCAGTATGTCGACCGGGACCGGTTCATGAACGACAAGACTGGGAAGGTGAAGGAGGTCGCCTTTCCCAAATCGGAATGGGTCCAGGACCACCTTCTGGGGAACATCAACAACAGGTCCAAGGAAAACGGCCGGCAGTGGATGCTTGAGGACCGATACGGGAATCGCATCGCACCCCTGCCTTGAGTGGGGCCGGCGGTTGCCCGGTGCAAAGGCAGGTGCCCGTGCCCACAATCACACCTGAAAGGACTCCGTTCATTCCATACCCTTGGATTCGAGAAGCTGCAGCAGCTTGGCGGCCGCCCCGCTGGGATGCTTGTTAGCCGTAGGGGAGGGGCAAATGGACATGTGTGACGGCAAGATAAACGACTTGGCTATGCATTGGGATACGTGCTTCCATCCCCATTTCCATGCACAACCACCCCACCTTCTCCGAGAGTGACAGCGCCGGCAAAACCATGCCGGCCCCGCCGTTGTGCACTCAATGCGCTGAATGGGCTCGAGTTCAGGAAGCGTTTCTTCTCCTCGAGCGCAAGGGCTTTGTGCTGCCAAGCACGCCCAAGTGGAACACAGCTGTGCAGTCAGCTACGACCTCTGTCGAGCAACGCCGTTGTTGCTGCAGTGCCAACGTAAATGGGATGCCATTCAGCCGGCTTCATGAAGTCGGGGTACCCGGCTAACGGGCCTGCTTCTGTCAGCGGACGCCCGTTCAGCACCGCAAGGCTCACCCGTAGTGTGAAGTCGACAATTTCAAGCCAGGGGAGGGTGAGCCAGACGTGGTACGAGCCTGTGCGGGCCATTTGAGGGATGTCTAGCCCATGGGCTTGGATGATGGAAGTCCCATTCAAAGTAACAGCCCCAATGGTGAGAGTCGCGGTGTGTCCTACGACGCGCTCCACATGCCCCTTCATGGCTAAGCTTACTTCCGCACAGCGACAAGCGATGTCAATTGCCTCAAGTTGTCCTTTGGACCCAAGCACTTGGCTCGCAATGTCAGCGAGCTGCTTACCGTGCTCCTCGGAAATTCGACCAGGGCCACTCGGCAGCTCATAAGGCTCTGTTTCGTAGCCTTGAGAAGAGGTTCTTTCAATCGCGAGAAGAAAAGTATTGCTGTAGCTGGACATTCAACTGGTTCGAGTTAGTGGAACGCTATTCTCGCTTGAGTGAGATGACACTGAACTCCAGTGGGTGCATAAGTCTCTTGCTGGTTGATGTAGGCAAGAAGCCAAAGAGAGCTGACCGGGTCGAGAGAAAAACCGGCGTGACATGAAAAAGCCCCGGTCTTTCGAGCGGGGCTTCTGAATCAGCGCAACAGTTCAGGCGATGAGTGCATCTACGCCTTTGGACTCTACAAGCTGAAGCAACTTGGCAGCAGCCCCACTTGGATGTTTGTCGGCAGAAGGGGACTCCCATTTCTGAACCGTCGAAACGCTCACGTTCATGAACGAGGCGAACACTGCCTGGCTCATCTTCGCGACACGCGTTCTGACGGACACGACACGCTCTGGCGGGTACTCAGGCGGCTCTTCGCAGAGTGCCTTCATAAGGGCCATATCCGTTTTTGAAACCACGCCGTAGGAGTTCAGGTCTTCGGCAGTTTCCAGCAGCTCGCGGAGCATGCGAGCCTCTTCACTGTTTCTCTTTGGCATTGCAAATCTCCTTTAGCTTGCCTTCAACGGCCAGTTCACCCAGTCGTTCAATCGGTTGTTTGTTGAGGCCGGAGGCGATTGTCTTTGCGGCCTCAACTGACCCTGTCCCCGGATTTCGAACCGTTTGGTTACAGAGAGGACCGGCATGATG
>NZ_JADMJO010000111.1 GCF_018780385.1 Hydrogenophaga sp.
CATGTTCAACAAAGGACAACTCGCCGGCCTCATGAAGCAGGCCCAGGCCATGCAGGACAACCTGAAAAAGGCACAGGATGAACTGGCCTTCGTCGAAGTCACGGGCGAGTCCGGCGCCGGACTGGTCAAGGTGCTCATGACCTGCAAGCACGATGTCAAACGCATCACCATCGACCCCAGCCTGCTGACCGACGACAAGGACATGCTCGAAGACCTCGTGGCCGCAGCGTTCAACGCCGCCGTGCGCAAGGCCGAAGAAACCTCCGCCGAGAAGATGGGCAAGATCACCGCCGGCATGCCGGGCCTGCCAGGCGGCATGAAGTTTCCTTTCTGATTGCCGCGGCACGCGCGCATGGCCGAAACCCATTCCCTTGAACATCTGGTTCAGGCCCTGCGCCGCTTGCCGGGTGTCGGCGTCAAGTCGGCCCAGCGCATGGCGTTTCATTTGCTGCAACACGACCGCGAAGGCGCCTTGCATCTGGCCCGTGCGCTGGAGCACGCCGCCGCTTCCGTGCAGCACTGCGCGCTGTGCCACACCTTCACCGAAGAAGCCATCTGCCACACCTGCCAGGACCCAAGGCGCGACCGCAGCCAGCTGTGTGTGGTGGAGACGCCAGCCGACCAGGCTGCCATGGAGCGCACGGGCGCCTACAAGGGCCTGTTCTTCGTGCTGATGGGCAAGCTCAGCCCGCTGGATGGGGTGGGGCCGCACGACATTGGCTTGCAGAAGCTCTTCGACCGCATCGACGCACCGGCCCAGGCACCGACCGGCGTGTCCGAGGTGCGTGAGGTGATCCTGGCGACCAACTTCACCGCCGAGGGCGAAACCACCGCGCACGTGATTGCCCAGGCCCTCAAGGGGCGTGGGGTACATGTCACGCGGCTGGCGCGTGGCGTGCCCGTGGGCAGCGAGCTGGAATACGTGGACCTGGGCACCATTGCCCACGCGCTGGTGGACCGGCGCTGAGCGCATCGACTCAATTTTCCTGAAAGAACCATCCCATGAAATTGGCGGGATTGACCGTGGCCTATTGGTGCGTGCTCGTGGCGTCGGTGTTGCCGATCCTGTGCGCGGGTCTGGCCAAGTGGGGCATGTTGGCCACACCCAGGCGCCAGGGCGGCTTTGACAACCACCACCCGCGTCAATGGCTCGCGAAGCAGACCGATTGGCGGGCCCGCGCCAACGCAGCGCAGGCCAACAGCTTTGAAGCGCTGCCGTTTTTCATGGGGGCGGTGATCATTGCCCACCAGCTCGGTGCCTCGCAACTTCGGCTGGATGTGCTGGCTTTCCTCTTCATCGTGCTGCGCCTGCTCTACGTCATGATGTACGTGGCCGACCTGGCCACCGTGCGCAGTTTGGTGTGGGGGCTGGCCTTCGTGGTGAACGTCGCGATCCTGTTCGCCTGAGCACGCGGCCGCACTGGCGCCGCGGTTACATCAGCTTGCAAAAAACATCCTGAAAACGCTCGGTACAAACCCGCTCGGGAATGGTCCCGATGCGGGCGACCAGTCGGCCCCCTAATCTCTGTGTATTCATAAAGCAATACAGAGAGGACATGGGGGCATGCTCAAGCGCAGAGATTGGGGTCGAGTGGTGGCTGCAGCGACATTGGCTGCGGGCATGCCGGAGTTGCGCGCGCAATTGGTCGTGCCGCCCGCCGCACCCTTGCCGCGCAATGCCCCCAAGCTGGTGATCGCGGTGGACAACCGCACCGACTTCTCCTGCCTGCCCCTGACCATTGCCGACCGGTTGGGGTACTTTGCCAGCGAAGGTGTGGACGTGGAGGTGCGGGACTTCGCGGAAGCGTCACAAGCCATGCAGGCCTTGCTCTCGGGCGCGGTCCATGCGCTGTCGGCGCCTTACAGCAGCACCATCGCCTGGCAGGTGCGCGGCCAAACCTTGCAGTCGTTTGTGCTGCAGGGTCGCACGCCACAGATCGTGGTGGGTGTGTCGACCAAGACGTTCGCACACTACCGCCAGTTGTCCGATCTCAGGGGCAAGCGGGTGGGGGTGCAGGCCATCGGATCTTCCGCGCACCGTGTGGCGCGTGCTGTGCTCAGCCGCGGCGGCTTGCGGTCTGACGACGTGCAGTTTGTGCCCATTCCAAATGCCTGGGCGGCGATCTCGGCATTTCGAAATGGCGCTCTGGACGCCATCAGCTACACCGACCCGACGGTGACGCAACTGGAGCAGGCGGGTGAGTTGAAGGTGGTGGCCGACACACGCAGCGTGCGCGGCAATGCCGATGTGTTCGGCGGGCCGATGCCGTCATCCTGTCTGTGCGCCACCAGCGGATTTCTCACACAGTTTCCGCGCGCCAGCCAGTCCATGGCGGACGCGATGGTGCATGCACTCAAATGGCTCCAGACGGCGGGGCCATCCGACATCATCAAGGTGGTGCCGGAGCGCTACTTTCAGGGGGACCGTTCGCTCTACCTCGCGGCGTTCAACCGGGCGCGTGAGTCCTGGTCGCCCGACGGCCTGATGCCCGACGAGGGGCCGGAGATCGCGGCGCGCCTGGTGGCCCAGTTCGATGAGCCCGGGTCGATGGACCGCTTTGATCTGCCGAACACGTACACCAACGTGTTCGCCCGCAAGGCCAAGGCCCGTTTCAAGGCCTGAGGCTCACCGGATCAGGGCCTCTTGTCGGCCTTGGCGCTGGAGGCCAGGCGCGTCTTGGCGCTGCTCGATGCAACCGATTTGGTGGTCTTTTTCTTGACCACCACGTTGGCCTTTGTCTTGGTGGGCTGGCTCGCGCTCTTGGCGACCCTGCGGGTACCACTGGCCGCTGCCTTCTTCGCGGGGGTGCCGCCAGAGGCCGCCAGTGAGATCCGCTTGGGCAGCATCAGCTTCACTTGCTGACCCGGCTTGAGGGCGGCATTGACAGCCAGGTTGTTCCAGCCGGCCACGCTGACCGCACTCACGCCGTAACGCTGCGCCAGGCGTGCCAGGGTGTCACCCTTGCGCGCCTTGACCACCGAACGCCACAAGACCACGTCAGGCTGCAGGCTGAGCTGGCCGTTGTCGGCCACGTGCAGGGGCACGTCGCTGTTGCGCTGCCCGGTGCGCGGCACCAGCAGGCTGGAGCCGGCGCGCACACTCATGCTGGGCGGGATGTTGTTGACGTCGCGCAATTCGGATTCGCTCATGCCCACGCGCGAGGCGGCTTGCGCCACCGTCATGGTGGTGGGCACGACCCAGGCGGTCCAGCTGGCCAGCGGGCCGTTGTGCGATTGCAGCTTGGTCTGAAAGATCACCGCGTTGTCCCAGGGCAGCAAGATGTTGGGCGTGCCGGCGGCCATCACCACCGGCTGCTTGAGCGAGGGGTTGAGCGCGCGGAAATCGGCCTCGCTCACTTCGGCCAGGCGAGCGATCACGGCCACGTCGATGTCGCGATCAAGCGTGACGGTGTCGAAGAACGGGTGGTTGCCGATCAGGGGCAGGGTGGTGTTGAACGCCTGCGGCCGGGCCATGATGTTTTTTACCGCCTGCAGCTTGGGCACGTAAGTGCGCGTCTCCAGCGGCATGTTGATGTCCAGGTAGCCGGTGGGCATCCCCAGGCGCTTGTTTTGGGTGATGGCGCGGTTCACGTTGCCCTGACCCCAGTTGTAGGCGGCCAGCGCCAGGTGCCAGTCGCCGAAGCGGCCGTGCAGCTGCTGGAGGTAGTCGAGCGCGGCGCGGGTGGAGGCCAGCACGTCGCGACGGTCGTCGCGGAAGACGTTTTGCTTGAGGTCGAACGACTGCCCGGTGGCCGGCATGAACTGCCACATGCCCGCGGCGCGCGCGCTGGACACCGCCTGGGGGTTGAACGCGCTTTCAATGAAGGGCAGCAGAGCCAGCTCCATCGGCATGTTGCGGCGCTCGATCTCTTCGACGATGTGGAACAGGTAGCGGCTGGAGCGCTCGGTCATGCGCTGGATGTAGTCTGGCCGGGTGGCGTACCAGCGTTCCTGGTCGCGCACCAGATCGTTGTCCAGGTCCGTCATGGCAAAACCGCGGCGGATGCGTTCCCACAGGTCCGCGGGTGCGGCGAGCAGGGTCACGGGCGGCACGCTGGTGCTGGCCACGCCGATGTCGCTCAGCGGGATGTCGCCCGGCAAACGGTACGAGGGAAGGCGGGGCGCGGTGCTCGCGCGGTTGCTGGCCGGGTCGGTGGCCGAAGGCGTCGGGGTGCTGTTGCCCTTGTCGACCGTGGCGCAGCCTGAAAGAAAGAGACCGGCTGCCAGGGCGGCAGTGCTCCACCAGCGGCGGTGGCGAGAGGGCGAAGGTGTGGGGGCGGGCAAGGCGAAAGCGTGCGTCATTTGAAATTGTTTTTCCAGGTCCGTAGCGTGGCGAAGACCGACACGGCGTCGGTGGTGGTGGCCGGCTCGTGGGCTTGGGCCGATCGCACCACGGCCGCCTCTGCGGTGCGCAGGAACGGGTTGATGCTGTTTTCCACTCCGATGGAGCTGGGCAAGGTGGGAAAGTTCTGGGCGCGTTGTTGCTGGCATTTCGCAACGTAAGCGGCGAGGGCGCCATTGTCGGGCTCGATGGCCTGGGCGAACTTCAGGTTGGACAGCGTGTACTCGTGGGTGCAGCACACGCGTGTGTCGGCGGGCAGGGCCGCCAGCCGAGTCAGGGAGTCGAGCATCTGCGCGGGCGTGCCTTCAAACAGACGGCCGCAACCGCCCGAGAACAGCGTGTCCCCGCAGAAGAGCAGCGGCGTGCCTTCGGCCTCGGCGGCATAAAAGGCAATGTGGCCGGCGGTGTGGCCCGGCACTTCGATCACCTCGAAGCGCAGGCCGAGCACATTCACGTGTTCACCAGCGCTCACGCGCTGCAGGGGTTCGGGCATGGGCTCAAAGGCCGGGCCGATCACGTGTGCGCCGGTGGCCTCGCGCAACGCTGCCACGCCGCCGGTGTGGTCGGCGTGGTGGTGGGTAATCAGGATGGTGTCGAGTTTCAGACCATGTTGCTTCAGCCAGGCCAGCACGCCATCAGACTCGCCGGGATCGACCACCAGCGCGCGCTGACCGTCGTGGAGGATCCAGATGTAGTTGTCGCTGAAGGCCGGCAGGGGGAACAGTTTCATGGGGTCGGGGCGTGCGTCGATGCGGTGGGGACGTGTAGAGTCCGGGGGGGCTTTCGCAGTGGTTTGCAGTGTCGCAGACTTCGGCTGTTTCATCGCCCCTCCCACGCCACCCATGACCGAAAATTTGACAGGGTTGACCGAATGGTTTCAGACCCCGCCTGGCCAGTATTTGCTGGGCTGGGAGCAGACGCAATTCGACCTGGCGGTGGCCGATCTTTTTGGCTACAACGCCATGCAGTTGGGGCTGCCCGAACTGCACACCTTGAAGACCAACCGCATGCCGCACCGCTGGCTGGCACTGCCCGAAGAACTCCAGTCCCTGGTTGCACAGCATGCACGAGCGGGTGACTCGAACGAGCAGCCCGGGCGCATGCGGGTTGCGCTGATCACCGATGCGGCAGCCCTGCCGTTTCCCGCAGCCAGCCTCGATCTGGTGGTGTTGCCGCACACGCTGGAACTCAGCGCCGACCCGCACCAGGTGCTGCGCGAAGTGGAGCGCGTGCTGGTGCCCGAGGGTCGGGTGGTGATCTCCGGCTTCAACCCGGGCAGCCTGTGGGGTTTGCGCCAGGGCCGGGCCCGCCTGAGCGGGCGACTGGGCGTGCTGGGAAGGCCCGATCTCTTTCTGCCGGATGCGGGTGAATTCATCGGTCCGTGGCGCCTGCGGGACTGGCTGCGTCTGCTGAGTTTTGAAGTAGAGTCGGACCGCTTCGGCTGCTACCGCCCGGCGATGAAAACCGACAAGTGGTTGCAGCGTACCGCCTGGATGGACCGGGCCGGTGCACGCTGGTGGCCCATTTTTGGCGCGGTGTATTTCGTGGTGGCGGTCAAGCGTGTGCGCGGCATGCGCCTGCTGGGGCCGGCCTGGAAGCCCCGGCGCGTTGCGACGCCCGCGCCCGTGCCGGTGGCCAACCGGCGCTGAGTCGTGTTGTGCGGCCATCCACTTCCATTTTTTTCAGGAGTTTGACGTTTGAACCATGTGGTGATCTACACCGACGGTGCCTGCAAGGGCAACCCGGGGCCTGGTGGCTGGGGCGTGTATCTGCGCTCGGAAGGGTTCGAGAAGGAATTGTGGGGCGGCGAGCGTGACACCACCAACAACCGCATGGAACTGACTGCGGTGATCGAGGCGCTGGCCGCGCTCAAGCGCCCCTGCCGCGTGTCGCTCTATCTCGACAGCGAATATGTGCGCAAGGGCATCACCGAATGGATTCACGGCTGGAAGCGCAAGGGCTGGATCACCGCGGCCAAGCAGCCGGTGAAAAACGCCGAGCTCTGGCAGCGGCTGGACGCCCTGGTGCATGGCGGCATCCACCAGATCGAATGGCACTGGGTGAAGGGCCACGCGGGCGATCCGGGCAACGAACGGGCCGACTCACTGGCCAACCGCGGCGTTCCCGCCTGATTGGCACCCGAAGAGGTCGGGGGGCGTTGGGAACTTCACACCTGCATGGCGCTCTGCACTGATACATTGCGAGGATCGTGAGCATGCAATCGATCAAGCTCTCAAAGCATGCACCGTTACCGGGCATTCCCTGACCGAACTTTCACAGAAAAGACCATGGCCAAGAAAGCGATTTACGTTGTGGTGGCGGTCG
This sequence comes from Hydrogenophaga sp., assembly GCF_018780385.1. Lineage (GTDB taxonomy): Bacteria > Pseudomonadota > Gammaproteobacteria > Burkholderiales > Burkholderiaceae_C > Hydrogenophaga. The sequence goes on from NZ_JADMJO010000111.1 coordinate 6,668, forward strand.
CGGGCATCGCCCTGGCCTCGGGCGCAGCATGGTGGTTGCAAAACCGCGCTGGCTCCGGCGGCGCGACAGCCTCCCCTGCGGCGGCGCCCGCCGGTGCGTCCAACGCGAGCCCTCAGGGTGCACCTGGCGTGGAGGTGGCCAAGGTCAAGGCCGTCCAGTTGCAGGACGATGCCCAGGCCGTCGGCACGCTGCGCTCACGCCAGAGCGTCACGCTCAAGCCCGAGGTCAGCGGCCGTGTGGCGCGCATTGCATTTGCCGATGGCGCCCAGGTCAAGACTGGTCAGTTGCTGGTGCAGCTCGATGACACGCTCCAGCGCGCCGAACTCAGCCAGGCGCAGGCCCAGCAATCGATCGCACGCGCCAACCTCAAGCGCAACCAGGAGCTGGTGTCGCAGGGCTTCGTGGCCACGCGTGTGGTTGAAGAAAGCCAGGCCAACCTCCAAGTGGCCGATGCGCAGGTGGCCCTGGCAGACGCGCGCCTGAAACGCATGCGCATCACAGCGCCTTTCAACGGCACGGTGGGCCTGCGCAGCATCAACCTCGGCCAGTACGTGGGCGATGGTGACGACCTTGTGAATCTGGAGGACACCTCGGTCCTTACCGTGGACTTTCGCCTGCCCGAGCGTTACCAGACGCGGCTGGCGCCGGGGCAGCCGGTACAGGTGCAGCTTGATGCCTTGCCCGGGCGCAGCTTTGACGCCAAGGTGCTGGCGGTGGACCCGCTGCTGGACGCCAACGGACGTTCAATCGCGGTTCGCGCCGTGATGCCTCCCACCGGCGGAAACGTGTTGCGCCCCGGCATGTTTGCCCGGGTGCTGACCGTCTTCTCGGTGAACGACGCCGCGCTGGTCGTGCCCGAGGAGGCGCTGGTTCCGCAGGCTGGCAAGCAGTACGTGTACCGCCTGGCCCAGGAGGGGGAAGGCGATGCGCGCAAGACGGTATCGCGCCGCGTCGAGGTACAACTGGGTGTTCGACGCGGTGCCGAAGTGCAGGTGACCAGGGGGTTGGCCGTCGGCGACACGGTGGTGGTGGCTGGCCAGCAACGCCTGCAACGGGATGGCATGTCGGTGAAGGTGGTGGACATGAGTCGCGCCGGGGCGCCAGGGGCCGCAAAGCCCGCCGCAGCGCCTCCCGGGGCCGCGGCGGCGGCCGCGCCTGCCAAGCCCTGACTCCATCCTCCAATGAGCGCGTGACACCCCATGCAATTGCCTGAAATTTCGATCCGTCGTCCGGTGTTTGCGACTGTGTTGTCGCTGTTGATTCTGCTGGTGGGCGTTGTCGCATTCAACGGCCTGACGGTGCGCGAGTACCCCAAGATCGACGAGCCCACCGTCACCGTGTCGACCACGTTCGGAGGCGCCTCCAGTGAGGTGATCGAGTCGCAGATCAGCAAGGTGCTCGAAGATTCGCTTGCCGGCATTGAAGGCGTGGACGTGATCACCTCGATCAGTCGCCAGGAGCAGAGCCAGATCACGGTGCGCTTCAAGCTCGAACGCGATCCCGACTCCGCCGCGGCCGATGTGCGCGACAAGGTCAGTCGGGTGCGCCAGCGCCTGCCGCAGGACATCGATGAACCGGTGATCGCCAAGGTGGAGGCCGACGCCCAGCCCGTGATCTTCCTGGCCATGATCTCTGAAACGCACACCCCGCTGGAGCTCAGCGATTTCGCCAACCGCCTGGCCAAGCCCCAGCTGCAGACCGCACCCGGCGCTGCCGACGTGCGCGTGTATGGCGAGCGCAAGTACGCCATGCGGGTCTGGCTCGACCCCGATCGCCTGGCCGCCTACAGCCTGACCGTGCAGGACGTTGAGGACGCGCTGCGCCGGTCCAACCTGGAAGTGCCGGCCGGGCGCATCGAGAGCACCCTGCGCGAGTTCAACGTGACAGCTGCCACCGACCTGCAGACTCCCGCGCAGTTCACCGACGTCGCGCTGCGCACCGTTAACGGGCAGACCATCCGGTTGGGGGACGTCGCCCGTGTGGAACAGGCGCCGCTTGACGAGCGCACCTACATCCGCCTCAACGGCCGCGAGGGCGTGGCACTGGGCGTGATCCGCCAGGCCACGGCCAATCCGCTGGAGCTCTCGGCCGGCGTGCGCGCCATGCTGCCCAAGATCATCAGCGACCTGCCCGCTGGCGTGAGCGTGGAGGTGGCCAACGACAACTCGGTTTTCATCGACCGCTCGATCAGGGCCGTCTACACCACCATCGCCGAAGCAGTGGTGCTGGTCGCGCTGGTGATCTTCGTGTTTCTCCGCACACTGCGTGCATCCATCATCCCGATCGTGACGATTCCCGTCAGCCTGATCGGCTCGTTCGCGCTGATGGCCCTGTTCGGCTTCTCCATCAATACGCTCACCCTGCTGGCACTGGTGCTTGCCATCGGCCTCGTGGTGGACGACTCCATCGTCGTGCTGGAGAACATTTACCGGCACATCGAAGATGGCATGAAGCCGTTCGAGGCCGCGATCAAAGGCGCGCGCGAGATCGGGTTTGCCGTGGTGGCCATGACACTCACGCTGGCTGCGGTGTACGCGCCGCTGGCCTTCACGCCGGGGCGCACCGGACGCCTGTTTGCCGAGTTCGCGCTCGCGCTGGCCGGTGCGGTGGTGGTGTCGGGATTCGTCGCGCTAACGCTCTCCCCCATGATGTGCAGCAAACTGCTGCGGCACAACGCCAACCCCGGCCGCTTCGACCGGGGCATGGAACGGGTGCTGGTGTCCATCACCAACGGCTACGACCGCGTGCTGGCCCTGTCGCTCAAGGCACGATGGCTGGTGGTGGGCGTGATGATCGCCAGTGCCTTGGGCAGCTGGCTGCTGCTCAAGAACACCCGCCAGGAACTCGCGCCTATTGAAGATCGTGGCGTGATCCTCGCCTCCATCAACGGGCCCGACGGTGCCACGCTGGGTTACACGCGGCGCTACGCCGAGACGATCGAACGCATCGGTCAGGAGTACCCCGAGTTCAACAACGTGTTCAGCAACGTGGGCAACCCGTCAGTTGCGCAGGGCAGTGTTTTCCTGCGCGCGAAGCCATGGGAAGAGCGCACGCGCACCACGCAAGACCTGGCGCGAGAAATCGGCCCGCGCATGGCCGCCTTGCCCGGTGTCAGCGCGTTCGCCATCACGCCCCCGTCGCTGGGACAGGGTTTTCGCGAACGTCCGATCAACTACGTGATCGTGACCTCCGACAGCTATCAGAATTTGTCGGCGACGGTGCGCAAGTTTCAGGACGCCCTGGCCAAAAACCCGGGCTTCGTTCAGGTCGACACCGACCTGCGCTTGAACAAGCCCGAGATCCGCATGGACGTGGACCGCGAGCGTGCAGCCGACATGGGCGTGAGCGTGGACGCCATCGCGCGCACTGTGGAGACCATGCTGGGCGGGCGCACGGTCACGCGCTACAAACGCGACGGTGAGCAGTACGACGTGGTGGTGCAAACCGTCTCGGCCAACCGCAGCACGCCCGAAGACATCGATCGCCTGTTCGTGCGGGGCCGCGAAGACGCGATGATCCCGCTGGCCTCACTGGTCAAGGTGTCAGAAGTCGTGGTGCCGCGCGAGCTCAACCACTTCGGCCAGCGCCGCAGCGCTTCCATCACCGCCAACCTGTCGCCAGACTTCGCGCTCGGTGATGCGTTGCTCTTCATGGATCAGACCGCACGCGAGATTCTGCCCCCCGGCTACACCACCGATCTCAATGGCCAGAGCCGAGAGTTCCGCAACTCGTCAGGTTCGCTGGCGATCGTCTTCGTGCTGTCGCTGCTCTTCATTTACCTGGTGCTCGCCGCGCAATTCGAGAGCTTCGTCGATCCCCTCATCATCATGCTCAGCGTGCCCCTCTCGATGCTGGGCGCGCTGGCAGCGCTCAATATCACCGGAGGCACGCTCAACGTGTTCAGCCAGATCGGACTCATCACGCTGGTGGGTCTGATCACGAAACACGGCATCCTGATCGTGGAGTTCGCCAACCAGTTGCGCGAGCAGGGTGTGGACAAGCTGGAAGCGGTGAAGCGCTCGGCGGCCTTGCGTCTGCGCCCGATTCTCATGACCACCGGTGCGATGGTGCTGGGCGCCATCCCACTGGCACTGGCCAGTGGTGCGGGAGCCGAGAGCCGCCAACAGATCGGCTGGGTGATCGTGGGCGGCATGAGCGTGGGCACCTTGCTCACCATTTTTGTCGTGCCCACCATGTATTCGCTGTTGTCTCGCACGAAGTCACACAAACCTGCGCAGCCGGTGACTCGTGAGGACGATCACGCGGAGGCGGTTCCAGTGAAGTGATTCGCTGGCGTGGGGTTTCGTGCCTGCACCTCGCGGGCTCGCGGACGCGGTGCGCTCTGCTCCGCGGCTGTCCCCCGGACCGGCTGCGCCGGTCCTCTCCGTGGTCGCCGATGGCCGGAGCCACCGGAGGAAAAACTCAGACCGCCCCGGAAAACATCATCACATCGACGACATCGCCGACTGCAACGTTGCCCTGTTCGTGGTGCAGAACGATGAGCCCATTGGCCTCAACCATGGAGCTGAGCACGCCCGAACCCTGGTTGCCGGTGATGCGAACGGTGAGCGAGCCGTTGGCCGCTTTGGCGACGATGCCGCGCTGGTACTCGGTGCGACCAGGCTTCTTGCGCAACGGCTCCAGGCTGTGTGCCTGCAGCAGCACCGGCGCCGTGGCTGTGCCGCCCATGAGCCGCTGCAGGGCAGGGCGCACGAAGGCCAGAAAGGTGACCATCACGGCCACCGGGTTACCAGGCAACCCGAACAACACCGATGATTTGCCGCCCTCCGAGATGCGGCCCACCGCCATGGGGCGACCCGGACGCATCGCGATGCGCCAGAACGCCACATCGCCCAGTTGCTTCATCATGGCCTTGGTGTGATCAGCCTCGCCCATGCTCACACCGCCGCTGGTGATGATCGCGTCGGCCTGTGTGGCGGCGGTTCGGAACGCGGCTTCGAGCAGTGCCGGCTCGTCTGGCACCACGCCCATGTCGATCACGTCCACACCCATGCGCTTGAGCAGGCCGAAGACCGTGTAGCGGTTGCTGTCGAACACCGCGCCTTCGCGGATCGGTTCACCCAGCGTCAGGATCTCGTCGCCGGTGGAGAAGTACGCCACCTTGATGCGTCGGAACACGGTCACTTTCGCCAAACCCAGGCTGGCGATCAGGCCCAGCGCGGCGGGTCCAAGTGTCTGACCACAGCGCAACGCAGGCTGGCCGGCCATGAGGTCTTCGCCAAGCAAACGGCGGTTGTCGCCCGCTTTCACCACGCCCGGCGGAATCTCGACCACATCGCCCTCGATCTTCACGAACTCCAGCGGGACCACAGTGTCCAGTGCGGCCGGCATGATGGCGCCGGTCATGATCTTCAGGCACTGGGCGGCGCCCAATGCGCCCGCCCAGGCCTTGCCGGCGAAGGCCGTGCCGGCCACGCGCAGCTTCAATGGCTGGCCGGGCTGAAGCAACTGGCTGTTGAAGGCGAAACCATCCATGGCCGAGTTGTCGTGTGGCGGCACGCTGATGGGCGAGACCACGTCAGCAGCCAGGATCCGGTCCAGCGCCTCGAACACGCTTACCTCTTCGGTGGCCGTCACGGGCTCCACCAGTCGGGCCAGGAAATCGTTGACCCGGTCGGCGCTCAGGGCCTTGGGGTCGTAGCCCTGCAGTTCCGCTGCGATCTGCTCCATCGACTTCATGGGGTCAGCTCTTTTCCAGCGCGTGCAGTTCGGCCAGGGTGTTGGTGTTGTGGAAGGCCCGCGGGTCGTCACCGGGCAGGTTGAACGGCACGATGACGGTCTTGTGCTTGGCTGTCCAGTGGTCGATCTTTCGGCCGCCCGCCTGGGTGAAGACCACCAGGCTTTCCAGCAACTCCACGCGCATCAGGCAGAACACCGGCTGTGGGCGCAGTTGCCCGTCTTCCTCGGGTGCGGCGGCCATGGCGATCTCGGTGCTCTCGTCTTCAAAGGGGTGCGCGAGACGCCGGGCCAGGTCGAAGGGAAACAACGGCGTGTCGCAGGGCACGGTGAGCATGTACGGCGTCTCGCAGCGCTCCAGCCCGGTCATGAAACCCGCCAGTGGGCCGGCGAAGTCGCTCATGGTGTCGGGCCACACCGGCGCACCAAAGGCCTCGTAGGCGGCCAGATTGCGGTTGGCGTTGAGCATGAGCTCACCGATCAAGCCACCTTCCTGCATCTGCAGGCGCAAGACCGTGTGCAGCGCCAGCGGCGTGCCGTTGAAGTTCTGCAGGCCCTTGTCGAGCCCGCCCATGCGGGAGCCGCGGCCACCGGCAAGGACCAGGGCTGTGATTTCGTGGGTGTGGATCATTTTTGTCTAGCCGCCGATGTAGCTCATCTCTACTCGGCGGGTGCCTGTGGATGCGTCAGGTGGCAGGCTGGCGCGCAGTTCGGAGTACCGGTCGCTGCGCCCTTGCCAGATGGAGGCGATGGCGCCAGCCAGTTGTTCGTCGGTGGCACCGCCGCGGATGAGCGGGCGCAGGTCGTGGCCCTGGCTGGCGAACAGGCACAGATAGAGCTGACCCTCGGTGGAGAGGCGAGCGCGGTTGCAGTCGCTGCAGAAGGCCTGCGTCACGCTGCTGATCACGCCGATCTCTCCCGAGCCGTCGGCATAACCCCAACGCTCGGCGGTTTCGCCCGGTGCGGCGGCACCCAGCTGCACCAGTGGCAGCTCGCGGTGGATGCGTTGCACCACGTCCGCGCTGGGCAGCACCTCGTCCATGCGCCAGCCGTTGGTGGCGCCCACGTCCATGTATTCGATGAAGCGCAGCACGATGCCGGTGCCTTTGAAGTGGCGCGCCATCGGCAAAATTTCGTGGTCGTTGGTGCCCCGCTTGACCACCATGTTGACCTTGATCGGCCCCAGGCCCGCGGTCTGTGCGGCCTCGATGCCCTCGAGCACGTCGGCCACGGGAAAGTCCACGTCATTCATGGCGCGGAAGATGGTGTCGTCCAGGCCGTCCAGGCTCACGGTCACGCGCTGCAGACCCGCTGCCTTGAGCGAGGCGGCCTTGCGCTTGAGCAGCGAGCCGTTGGTGGTCAGCGTGATGTCAAGCGGCTGGCCTTCGGTGGTGCGCAGCGCAGCCAGTTGTTCGATCAGGATTTCGAGGTTCTTGCGCAGCAGCGGCTCCCCTCCGGTGAGGCGGATCTTCTGCACGCCGTGTGCCACGAACTGCGTGGCCACGCGGGTGATTTCCTCGAAGGTCAGCAGCGAGCTGTGCGGCAGGTAGGCGTAGTCCTTGTCGAAGATTTCCTTGGGCATGCAGTAGCTGCAGCGGAAATTGCACCGGTCGGTCACGCTGATGCGCAGGTCGCGCAAGGGGCGACCCAGGGCATCACCGAGCAGGCCGGTGGGAGCCACCGGCACGGTGGGGATGCGCGCCACGGTGTTGACGAGGCGCTGATCGATCAGGGGGATGACACGTTCGGACATCCGATCATTATCGATGACACCCCACGGGGTAGCGCAGGGCCAGCGGACTCAACCCGCCCCCACACGCGTGTACTGGTCGGCGTTGCGCTCCAGCCAGCTGATCGAAAGATCACTCGACTGCTGGTTGGGGTGGAAATCAGGCCGGAAATACGCGCGCCAAGGCTTGAGGCTGTTGCTCAGCAAGCCCTCGCGCCCGAGCAAGTGCCGCGCCGCGCTGCGCCAGGTGGACCAGCGCCACAGGGTGCCGTCGCGGTGCAGGTTGAGTGCGGTCTGGCGCAGGGCATCGGTGAGGAAAAACACCGTGACGCGGCGCATCCATTTCACGCGCCAGGCGTGGCTGCCGCCCAAGGCCTGGTAGAGGTCGAACGCGGTGCTTTTGTGCTCGGACTCCTCGGCGCTGTGCCAGAGCCAGAGGTTCTTCAATCGCGTCTCGGTGTGGTTGAACACCTCGGGGTGCGAGAGCATCCATTCGGCGAACAGGGCGGTGAAGTGTTCGTTGGCGGCGGTGATGGCCAGGTGGTGGCGCGGATCGGCACCTGCCAGCACTTTCATGCGCTCTTCGATGCGGGGGCCCCAGGTGTTCACTAACCCGTGCTGTTCGATCTGCGCATTGAACAGCGCGTGAATGCGCCGGTGGGTGGCCTCCTGGCCCACGAAGCCTTGCACCTCGGCTTGCCACGCGGCTTGTTGCTCGGGTGGGAGATCTTTGGCGCCGTTGCGCACGGAATCCAGAAAGAACTGTTCACCCACGGGGAAACTCATCGACAGGGCGTTGAACCACGCCGTGAGGAAGGCGTCGTTGGCGCACCAGTGGCGCGCCACGGGTTGTTCCAGATCGATCAGCAGGCGGCGGACGGTGAGGGCGGTCATGGTGCTCAATCGGGATTGTTCGGGTGAAATGGTACGAATCAGTACCAAGGGTGGTGATGTTGCGCGCCACGTGCCGGTCTGTCAAGGCCGAGCGCCTAAGATCCGTGCTCATGAAGCCGAAGAACACCCCGAGTGCCGAAAATGTGCCGAGCGAACACCGTGCACGCCTGCTGCAGGCCATGGCCCACGTGGCGGCAGCGCAGGGGTTGGCGGCCACCTCCATTGCCGCGGTGGTGGCCGAGGCGGGGGTTTCCAAACGCACGTTCTACGAGCATTTCACTGACAAGGACGCGTGTTTTCTGGAGCTCTACCGCGCTGCCAGCGCGTCGGCTTTGCGCACGCTGCGCGAGTCGGTGCAGCCCGAGCATCCCTGGCAAGACCAGGTGGAGCACGCACTGGGCGCCTACCTCGCGCACCTCGCGGCCGGTCCGCAACTCATCCGCATGTTGTTTGTGGAGATCCACCACCTCGGGCAGGCCGGTGCGACCGTGCGCCGAGAGGTGATGCAGCACCTGGCCGACTACATGCTGGAGACGATCAACGCGCAAGAACCGGTGCTCACACCCACCATGGCGATGGCCGCAGTGGGGGGTATCCACGAGCTCGTGTTGCAAGCCATTGAACGCGGCGAGGCGGCGCAACTGGAGCGGCTCACGCCGAGCACCAGCGCCGTGGTGCGCCTGCTGGCGGGTGAGCCGCCTGCGCTCGCCACGAAGAAAAACGGCCCGCCTAAGCGGGCCGTTTGAGCCATCAGGGGGGCGGATCAGGCCGCCATCGGCAGCAGCGGCACGATCAACAGTGCCACGATGTTGATGATCTTGATCAGCGGGTTCACGGCCGGGCCGGCGGTGTCCTTGTAGGGGTCGCCCACGGTGTCGCCGGTCACGGCGGCCTTGTGCGCCTCGCTGCCCTTGCCGCCGTGGTGGCCGTCTTCAATGTATTTCTTGGCGTTGTCCCAGGCACCGCCGCCGGTGCACATGGAGATGGCCACGAACAGGCCGGTGACGATGGTGCCCATGAGCAGGCCACCCAGCGCCTTGGGACCGAGGAACACACCGACCAGGATCGGCACGACCACCGGCAGCAACGAGGGGATCACCATTTCCTTGATGGCGGCGGTGGTCAGCATGTCGACCGCACGGCCGTACTCGGGCTTGGCCGTGCCTTCCATGATGCCGGGGATCTCCTTGAACTGGCGACGGACCTCGACCACCACCGCACCGGCGGCGCGGCCCACGGCTTCCATGGCCATGGCACCGAACAGGTAGGGAATCATGCCGCCGATGAACAGGCCGACGATGACCATCGGGTCGCTCAGATCGAAGGTGATCTGGTGGCCGTAGGTTTCCAGCTTGTGGGTGTAGTCGGCGAACAGCACCAGCGCGGCCAGACCGGCGGAGCCGATGGCGTAGCCCTTGGTCACGGCCTTGGTGGTGTTGCCCACGGCGTCCAGCGGGTCGGTCACGTCGCGCACGCTGCTGGGCAGCTCGGCCATCTCGGCAATGCCGCCGGCGTTGTCGGTGATGGGGCCGTAGGCGTCCAGTGCGACCACGATGCCGGCCATGCTCAGCATGGCGGTGGCGGCGGTGGCAATGCCGTACAGGCCGGCCAATTGGTACGAGGCCAGGATGCCGACGCAGACGAACAGCACGGGCCAGGCGGTGGAGCGCATGGACACACCCAGGCCGGCAATGATGTTGGTGCCGTGGCCGGTGGTGGAGGCCTGCGCGATGTGCTTGACCGGCGAGTACTGCGTACCGGTGTAGAACTCGGTGATCCAGACCAGCGCGGCGGTGAGCAACAGGCCCACGGCGCAGGCGCCGAACAGGCGCAGCTGACTGCCAGTGGCGGTGATGGCGTTGTCCGGCATGATCCAGGCGGTGACGAACCAGAATGCGATCAACGAGAGCACGCCGGCAATCGCCAGGCCCTTGTAGAGCGCGGGCATCACGTTCTTCATGCCGGGGCTGGCCTTCACGAAGAAGCAGCCGATGATCGACGCGATGATGGACACGCCTCCGAGCACCAACGGGTAGAGCACGGCCTGCATGGGCGCGGCGGCGACCATCAGGGCACCCAGCACCATGGTGGCGATCAGCGTGACCGCGTAGGTTTCGAACAAATCCGCCGCCATGCCGGCGCAATCACCCACGTTGTCGCCCACGTTGTCGGCGATCACCGCTGGATTGCGCGGGTCGTCTTCCGGAATGCCGGCTTCGACCTTGCCCACCAGGTCGGCGCCGACGTCAGCGCCCTTGGTGAAGATGCCGCCACCCAGGCGCGCGAAGATCGAGATCAGCGAAGAGCCGAAGGCAAAACCGATCAGGGGGTTGAGCAACTTGGCGAGGTCTTCGACGGGCGTCAGGTTGCCGTTGCCGACCAGAAACCAGAAGAACCCGGCCACGCCCAGCAGGCCCAGACCCACCACCAGCATGCCGGTGATGGCGCCGCCGCGGAAGGCCACATCGAGTGCCGGGCCAATGCCCCTGGTGGCGGCCTGCGCGGTGCGAACGTTGGCGCGCACCGAGATGTTCATGCCGATGAAGCCACATGCGCCCGAGAGCACCGCGCCCAGCACGAAGCCGATGGCAGTGGTGGCGCCGAGGAAGAATCCGATGAGGATGGTGATGACCACGCCCACGATCGCGATGGTCTTGTATTGCCGGGCCAGGTAGGCTGCCGCGCCGGTTTGAATGGCCTCGGCAATTTCCTGCATGCGGGCATTGCCCGCGTCCTGAGAAAGAATCCAGCTGCGTGACCAGAAACCGTACGCCACGGCCACGAGCCCACAGACCAACACGAATATCAGCGCTGATTGACCAACCATTGAATCGCTCCTCGTTGTTTCGACTTGGAAGGGGCAACGCCTCCGGGGTGCCCCCGCTGCGTTGCTTCCTCGCTGCCGGTTGCGCTGCGTTGCACAGCGTTGAAACAGGGCGATTGGCCAACATGGCGAATTTAGCGGCAATTCATGGTGCGCATGTGAAAGCGGGCCGGTAAGTCAGCTTCGAATCAGTAAAATCAGGGTAAATCCTAGGCGTGCCGGTCGCATGAGACACGCCAGATGCCTCTCCAGAAGGCAGCAGGCCTGCACCGGCTGCTTCAGTTTTCAACCAACCTCCCTCAAACAACATGTCCCTCGACAACGTCACCGCTGGCAAAAACGTGCCCGAATCCTTCAACGTGATCATCGAAATCCCGATGAACGCCGATCCGATCAAGTACGAAGTGGACAAGGAAACCGGCGCGATCTTCGTGGACCGTTTCATGAGCACGGCCATGCACTACCCCACCAACTACGGCTACGTGCCCAAGACCATTTCGGGCGACGGTGACCCGGTCGACGTGTTGGTGATCACGCCCGTGCCCCTGATCCCCGGTGTTGTGGTGCCGTGCCGCGCCATCGGCATCCTGAAAATGCAGGACGAAGCCGGTGAAGACGGCAAGGTGCTGGCGGTGCCGATCGACAAGGTCCTGTCGATCTACACCCAGTGGCAGAAGCCTGAAGACCTGAACCCGATGCGTCTGAACACCATCCAGCACTTTTTCGAGCACTACAAGGACCTGGAGCCGGGCAAGTGGGTCAAGGTGATCGGCTGGGAAGGCAAGGACGCCGCCCACAAGGAGATCGTGGACGGCATGGCCGCCTACGAAGCGAAGAAGGGCTGATCAGTCTGCGGTGGCTTCGATGTCGCCGCGGTATTCGATCTTGCCGCGCACCCGGGCTCGCGGGTGCATGTCGATCAGCTCATCGTAGCTCGCATCGCCCAGCAGGGTGGCCGAACCGGCAATCTCCAGCGCCTTGCGCGCAATCACGGAGCCGGTCACCTTGCCTTCAATGAACACGTAGTCGGCTTCCAGCCGGGTGTTCTCGATCACGCCGGTGGCGCCCACGTGCAGGGTGCCGCCGTTCTCGAACGTGATGTTGCCCTTGAGCACGCCATCGATCTTGATGCCCTGGTCCCGGCTGGCGTGGAAGTGGCCTTCAAACACCGAACCCTCGGCGATCAGGCTGGTGATGGCGCTCAGCCGCTCGGCGGGCACGAGGCGGGTGGGGGTGGGCTGGTGGTTCATGGGATCAGGGCTCCAGGGTGTGCGCAAGCGCAATGAAAACAGCCGCGGTGACTGTGCCGGCCAACAGCAGTAAGGGCAGACCGTAGCGCCAGAACGCCCACACCGTCCAGCGCCACCACCGGCGTCGCCGGCCTACCCGGTGATCGCGCTCCCAGCTCGCACGCAGTGCGGCCTGTCGCAGCGACTCCGAGTCGGGCACGGCGGACGGTGGGGTGGGGCGCTCGGGGGGCACAGAATCGGTACACGGCTGCTGCGTCAGCGCAAGTTTTGGGGCGGGTTAGCCCGCTCCAGCGTGGCATTGAGGTCGGCACCATTGACCTGGATGCGGCCGTACCGCACCAAACCCTGCACGCGAGCCGTGTCGTGCAGCGAAACCTCGCCCTGGCCCGCGTCGAGGATGCCGTCGGTCTGGCCCATCACGGAAATTTTCTGCGCGGTGATGTCACCCTTGACGCGCCCGGTTTCCGTGACGACCACCGACACCTCAGCGCCCTGGTCCTGCATCAGGTTGCCCTCCAGCAGCCCGGCAATGCTGCAGGGGCCGCGCAACACGGCGTTGCCCACGAAATGCATGCCGTCGGCCAGCATGCTGCGCCCGGGCACGCCTTCGGCGTTCTGGTTCAGGTCCACGGACGCGTTCAAGGGTTGAAGCACCGGGAGGGTAGCCGACTGCAGGGGCGGCAGGGCATTGCCCACCGGCACTTCCAGGCTTGTGGTCGGGTGCGGTGGTGGGTCTTGCTCCTCACCCTGCGCTGTGTCGTTGGACGAATTCACCCAGGGATAGGGGCCTTGGTCGGCGTCTTGGTTCATGTCGGGTTTCCCGGTTCGCGTGCCGCTGCCCGGGGCAGCGTTCAGGTGGGGTCGGCCAGCACGTCGTTGAGCACGGGCAGGTTGTCCCCGAGTTTGAGGGTCTTGAAGGGGCCTTGCAAGTTGGCGCCGTCGTAAAGCTGCAGGCGCCGTGCCATGAGCGTGCCGGTGGACACGCCGGTTTTGGACACGTAGGCCATGCCCTGGCATTCCAGGCTGGTCTCGACCGCGCTGCCGCCGGCGGCGCCCAGGTGGCCGAACAGGTAGAGATCGCCCAGCACGCGGATGCGTCCGCGCACGACCCCACCGGTCCAGATGATCAACGGACCATTGACGCGGATGTGCCCCGAAATTTCACCCTGCACCAGCAGTCCACCGTTGAATTCCAGCTCGCCTTGCAGGCGACCGCCGGCCGCCACGCGGTTGACGACGTTCATCGCCACCGGATCGATGGTCAGCGTGTCCTGGGGTGTTTTCAGATCCATGACCAGCGCTCCGTCCAGCCCATGGCGGGCAGCCACGTGATTGCCCAGAAGACCGCGCTGCCCAGCACCATCAGGAAGCCGAAGAGCGCAATGAGCAAGGCATGGCGCTCCAGCCAGCGGCGCAGGCGCTTGGGTCGGCGCCGCGGTTGTCCGGCGGGTGTGTCGAGATGGTCGAGCAGGGCCCAGCTGCGCCAGCCTTCGCTCAGGCTCGCACTGCCATCGCCAAGAGGGACTTCCAGACCTTGTGTCGACTCGCTCGACGGGCCTTGGCGGCGCCCCAGCAGCACCGAGAAGGGCGCACCCACGATGGTGTGGGTGAAGAAGGCGTCGGTTTCGTCCATGGCGACCGAGTTTAGCGAAGCACCGCGCAACGTCGGCGCTTCAAAGCTCCGTGACGGGCGGTGCCACGTCACGCACCGCCAAGCCCGGCTTGAGCGGGTTGCGCTGGGCAAGGTGGTCCATGTACTGGCCGATGCCCTGGCTCTCGCGTTCGAGGAAGCGCTCGACCGCCTCGGCAAACGAGGGGTGTGCGAGCCAGTGCGCGCTGGTGGTCTTGACCGGCAGGAGGGCGCGCGCCATTTTGTGTTCACCCTGGGCGCCGCCCTCGAAGCGCTGGAAACCGTGTTCGATGCACCAAGCCAGCGGCGCGTAGTAGCAGGCTTCGAAGTGCAAACAGTCGACCCGCTCCAGGGCGCCCCAGTAGCGCCCGTACGCCACCCGGGCCACGTCGTCGATGCCGATCAGGCTGCACGCAATGGGCTGGCCTGCGCGCTCGGCCACGAACAGCAGCCAGTGCTGCGGCATGGTCTGCGCCATGCGGTGGAAGAAATCGCGATTGAGGTAGGGCGCGTTGCCGTGTTCGAGGTAGGTGCGCTCGTAGCAGCGGTAGAAGAACGCCCAGTCGGCGTCGGCAATGTCTGCCCCGCGTGACCAGCGAAACGTGACACCGGCTTCGGTGACCTTGCGCCTTTCCTGGCGGATTTTCTTGCGTTTCTCTTGCTGCAAGCTGGCGAGGAAGTGCTCGAAGCTGCTGAACTGCGAGGGTTGACCATCCGCTGAACGCGCTTCGTTCTTCCAGTGGAACTGCACCGTGTGCCGAAGCATCATGCCGGCGTCCTCGCAAGCTTTGATGTCCTTGGGCTGTGCAAAAAGAAGGTGGACCGACGACAAGTCTTCGTCGCTCACATGCCGGATCAGGGTCTTGACGAGGGCAGAGCGTGCCGCTGCATTGCGCGCCAACAGACGAGCACCGGGCACCGGGGTGAACGGCACGGCCACCAGCGCCTTGGGGTAGTAGTCCAGACCATGCTGCGCATAGGCGTTGGCCCAGGCCCAGTCGAACACGTACTCGCCGTAGGAATTGTTCTTGAGGTACATCGGGCAGGCAGCGTGCAACTCGTCGCCCCGCCAGAGCGTCACGAACTGTGACTGCCAGCCTGCGCGCGGACGTGCGCTGCCGCTCGCGTGCATGGCCACCAGGTACTCGTGGCGCATGAAGGGGCTCGGATCGGACTCCAGCGCCAGCAGGGCGTTCCATGCGGACGCCTTGATCTGTGAGGGCGACGAAAAGACCCGGGTGACATAATCGATTTCACTCACCTGCAGCTCCTGCACACAGCGAGCTCAAAGCCCATTCCGCAACGTTTTCAGACCCCATGACTCTTTCCATTTGCGTGGCCCAGCTCAACTTTGTGGTGGGCGACATGGCGGGCAACGCCCGGAAGATGATCGATGCCGCCGAAGCGGCCCACGCCCGCGGCGTGAACCTGCTGCTCACGCCCGAACTGGCCCTGAGTGGTTACGCTGCCGAAGACCTGTACCTTCGGCCCGCGTTCATCGATGCCTGTGATGATGCCCTCAAAACCGTGGCGACCGGTACCGCCCACCTCAAAGGCCTGCACATCGTGGTGGGACACCCGGCACGGCCTGCCGCGGCAGCCGGGCAGCGGCGCGAACGCAGCGTGTCGGTGGCCCATCTGCACAACGCTGCCAGCGTGTTGCACGCCGGGGCCGTGAGCCACACCTACGCCAAGCGCGAGCTGCCCAACTACCAGGTGTTCGACGAGCGCCGCTACTTCGTGCCGGGCTTTGAGACCTGCGTGTTTGACGTGACGGGCAGTGACGGAGAGAGCGTGCGCGTGGGCCTGCTGATCTGCGAGGACGCCTGGTTCGATGCGCCAGCAGCCGACGCGAAAGCCGCCGGTGCGGAGGTGCTGGCCGTGATCAATGCGTCCCCGTTTCACGCCGGCAAGGGCGGCGACCGCGAAGCTGCCATGCGCGTGCGCTGCCAGGCCACCGGCTTGCCGCTGATCTACGCCCATCTGGTGGGCGGGCAGGACGAGATCGTGTTCGAGGGCCGCAGCTTCGTGCTGGCGGCCGACGGCGCGCTGGTCGGGCGCGCGGTGAGTTTTGAAGAGACGCTGTTTGACGCTGCCTTCACTCGGGAGGATTCCGGCTGGCAGATCACCGCCGATACCGACCGTGCGCACAGCCCCGAGGCAGACCTGTGGCACGCGCTGGTGCTGGGCGTGCGTGACTACCTGGGAAAAAACGGTTTTCCGGGCGCCATCCTCGGCCTGTCCGGCGGCATCGACTCGGCGCTGGTGCTGGCCATCGCAGTCGATGCACTGGGCAAGGACCGGGTGCGCACGGTCATGATGCCCTCGCCCTACACCGCCGACATCTCCTGGATCGACGCACGCGACATGGCCGCGCGCCTGGGTGTGCGCTACGACGAGATCGGCATTGCGCCGCAGTTCGAGGCCTTCAAGGCCAGCCTGGCCAGTGAATTCGCCGGACTGCCCGAAGACACGACCGAAGAGAACCTGCAGGCGCGCATCCGAGGCACGCTGCTCATGGCCTTGTCCAACAAGTTCGGCAGCATCGTGCTGACCACCGGCAACAAGAGCGAGATGGCCACCGGCTATTGCACGCTCTATGGCGACATGGCGGGCGGTTTTGCGGTCATCAAGGACGTGGCCAAGACCATGGTCTTCAAGTTGGCCCGCTGGCGCAACGCGCACGACCCCTACGGCACCGGCACCAATCCGATCCCCGAGCGCATCATCGTGCGACCGCCCAGTGCCGAGCTGCGCCCGGACCAGAAAGACCAGGACAGCCTGCCCGAATACCCGGTGCTCGACGCGATCATCGAGCGCTACATGGAGAACGACCAGAGCCCGGAGAGCATCGTGGCAGCGGGCTTCGACCGCGTCGACGTGGACAAGGTGGTGCGGCTGATCCGCATCAACGAGTACAAGCGCCGCCAGGCGCCGGTGGGCATCCGCGTGACCCACCGCAGCTTCGGCAAGGACTGGCGCTACCCGATCACCAGCAAATACCGCGCTTAAGTCCGCTGCAGTTTCAGCACCGAGCGCATCTCACCGACCTCGATGCCGGCGGCGTTCTTCAGCGGTGGCGGAATCAGGCTGGACAGTGCGGCACGGCTCTCGTCGTCCAGCCAGCCGAGCTGCTCCATGGTCGACACGAATGCCACCATCAAGGGCGGCAGCAGCCCGTCGCTCACTTTGGCGGCGATGGCGATGCCGCGGCTGAAGCTGGCCAGCACCTGCACGCCATCGGCACCCACCTTGCTGACCCAGTCGCCGCGCCCCGCACGCATCAACGCCAGGTCGTTGCGCCCCTGGCCGCTCACGAGCTCGGGGTGCTCGCTCATGGCGCGTGCGATGCGTCGAGGTGCGTTGCCGTAAACCGGATCGGGTTCGTCCAACGTCAGGCGGGCAAAGGCGTGGGCCAGCGAACGCAGGGGCAGGGCGTAGTTGGGCGCGCTGCAACCGTCGGTGCCACGCACGAGCCCGGTCACCGGCACGCCCGAGAAATGGCTCACGCTGCTGGCGATCGCCAGTTGCACGGCATGTCCGATGTCGAGATAGCCGCCCTGTGGCGCGCCCAGCGCATGGGCCAGCAGCAGCATGCCGGTGTGTTTGCCCGAGCAGTTGTGGTGCAGGCGGTTGAAGCGCGCACCCGGCTCAGGCGTGACACCGTTGGTGCTGAAAAAGAAGGGCACGTGGCTGCCGCAGGCCAGGCTGGATTCACCCGCGCCGATCCTGGCCAGCAACGCCGCAGCGCGCTCCACGTGCATGGGTTCACCGCTGTGGCTGGCGCACAGCAGGGCCACGTCGGCGTCGCTGAGGTCGTAGCGCTCGGCTGCCTGAGCGATCAGCGGCATGGCCTGGAAGGGCTTGAGCGATGAGCGGGTGAATAGCGGCGACTCCACATCGCCCACGCTGGCCAGCAACTGGCCCTGCGCGTTCACCACCGCCAGCGAGCCGTGGTGGATGTTTTCCGGATGCCCGCCGCGATAGGCGACCGTGATGGGAACGTGGTGGGGCAGGGCTTGTGAATTCATGTGTGGGTGGGTGGGATGACTGCGCAGTGTACGAACAGCACAGAGGGCCTTGGGCATAATGAAACGAGAACGCCCTTCCCAAAAGCCACGCCCTGGAGACATTGCATGAAACAGATCACCGCCGTCATCAAACCGTTCAAGCTGGAAGAGGTGCGCGAGGCGCTGGCCGAGCAGGGCGTGACCGGTCTGACCGTGACGGAGGTCAAGGGTTTCGGGCGGCAAAAGGGCCACACCGAGCTCTACCGTGGCGCCGAATACGTGGTCGACTTCCTGCCCAAAGTGAAGGTGGAGGTGGTCGTGAAGACGGTGGATGTGGAGCGCTGTGTGGACGCCATCATCCGTGCAGCTCGCACCGGCAAGATCGGTGACGGCAAGATCTTCGTGACCTCGGTGGAGCGCGTGGTGCGCATCCGCACCGGGGAAGAAGACGAAACGGCGGTCTGAGCGTTCAGATCGCTTCGATGCGGGCGGCCGGTGACAGGCCGGCAGCCTGCACGAGGTCCGGCAGCAACTTGAGCGGGTCGCTGTGGACACGGATCAGCTCCATCTGCGCGCCACTCATGAACTGCTGCTCCACTCCGGTGCGCATGAAGGCCATCAATCCGTCGTAGTAGCCCGCCACATTGAGCAGCCCCACCGGCTTGTCGTGGTAGCCGAGCTGGCGCCAGGCCCAGACTTCAAAGAATTCTTCAAACGTGCCGATGCCACCGGGCAAGGCCAGGAAGGCGTCGGCCTTGTCGGCCATCAGGCGCTTGCGCTCGTGCATGTTGTCCACCACGTGCAGCTCGGTGCAGCCGTGGTGGGCCCACTCCCGCTCGACCAGCGCTTTCGGGATGATGCCGACCACTTGACCACCGGCGGCCATGGTGGCGTCGGCGACGATGCCCATGAGGCCGTTGCGCCCACCGCCGTACACCAGCTGGCCGCCATGCCCACCGATCCACTGGCCCACGGCGCGCGCCGTGTCGGCGAAAGCGGGCGTGGCACCCGGGCGGGAGCCGCAGTACACGCAAAGCGAGAAGCTGGGCTGTGGCATCGGCTGCATTCTTGTCGTCAAACCCACCGGGTCCAGAGCGCCGCCAGCCAGATGCCGACGCACAGCACGAGGCTGAGCAACACGGCGGCGCTGCCCATGTCCTTGGCGCGTTTGGACAGGTCGTGCCATTCCGGGCCGATGCGGTCGATGGCGGTTTCAATCCCGGTGTTGAGCAACTCGACCATCATCACCAGCAGGACCGAGCCCGCGAGCAAGGCGGTTTCCATCCAGGTTTGACCGATCCAGAAGGCCAGCGGAATCATGACGACCGACGCCATGGCTTCCTGGCGGAAGGCGGTCTCGCCCCATCCTGCGCGCAGTCCGGCCAACGAGTAACCGAAGGCGTGCCACATGCGGGAGACGCCGCTGCGCAGCTTTTGCGCGTTCACCGGTTCCCGGTCTGGGTTGAGGCTCATGTTGTCAGCTCCACCAGCGTCTGGGTTTGCTGGTGTCTTCCACCGGCTTGAAATGGACCAGGCGTGTTCCTGCCAGGGCGTCATGCAGGAACTGGCGCTGGGCATGAAAGCGCGACAGCAGCGCCCAGATGACGACCCAGCCCACCAGCAGCACCGAGAGCTGCTGACCCGACAGGTGCATGAGTCCGGCGACCGCCAGCGGCGGCAGCAGCCACAGCCACGACAGCACGTAGCGCCACAGCGCTCGACCTTGCGTCAAGGCGTTGCCATGGCGATCGACCACGCGGATGTGCCAGGTCTTCATGGCCAGCGTCTGGCCCTTGGCCCAGAACCAGCCGAAGTAGATGCCGAACGCCACGAACACCAGCGCCTGCTGCAGATAGCGGTTGTCCAGGGCGTTGCCCGACTGGGTGAAAGACGACAGCACGTAGCTCGTGGTGAACAACACGCCCACCAGAAACACCACGCCGAACATCAAAGTTCCTTCATAGAGCCAGCAAGCCATGCGACGGCGCAGGGACGGCGCCATGAGGTCCGGGGCAGGGCCCGCGTCGGTGGGGGTGGTGGGGGGGGAGGGAAGGGAGGCGGACATGTGTGGACTGGGAAATTCGGCCCATTGAGCGCGAGGGCGAATTGTCGCATTGGAGCCCAGGCGCCAGCTTTTTGAGGGCGTTGTGCCCTTGGCCGCTTGGCTGGGCTCGTGTTGCAGTGCGATAATCCGCATTGCACTTCAAAACACGGCAAACGGATCAGGGTCCGGCGGGGTATGTGCCCGCTCATGTCCACTGGTCTCAAGTCTCGACACCGCCCCACAAGGGTTGGTCAAGAGGCACCCAAGGTATTTCGTCAGAGAAATTCTCGAAAGGTTCATCATGGAAATCAACAAGGCCGAACTGGCCTCGGCCGCTGCCGCCACCGGCACAGCCACCCAAGACCTCCGCGGCGCAGAAATCCTCATCAAGGCCCTCCAGGCCGAAGGTGTGAAGTACATCTGGGGTTACCCCGGCGGTGCTGTGCTGCACATCTACGACGCTTTCTACAAGCAGGACACCATCCAGCACGTGTTGGTGCGCCATGAGCAGGCTGCCGTGCACGCGGCCGACGGCTATGCGCGAGCCACCGGTGACGTAGGCGTGGCCCTCGTCACCTCCGGCCCGGGCGTGACCAATGCCGTCACCGGCATCGCCACCGCCTACATGGACAGCATCCCGATGGTGATCATCACCGGGCAGGTGCCCACGGCCGCGATCGGCCTGGACGCCTTCCAGGAATGCGACACCGTCGGCATCACCCGCCCCATCGTCAAGCACAACTTCCTGGTGAAGGATGCGCGCGACATGGCCATGGTGATGAAGAAGGCTTTCCACATCGCGCGCAGCGGCCGTCCTGGCCCCGTGGTCGTGGACATCCCCAAGGACGTGTCCTTCAACAAGGTGCCCTACACCGGGTACCCCGAGTCGGTCGAGATGCGCTCGTACAACCCGGTGCGCAAAGGTCATGGCGGTCAGATCCGCAAGGCCTTGCAACTCTTGCTGGCGGCCAAGCGACCCTACATTTACACCGGCGGCGGCGTGTTGCTCAGCAATGCGACGGAAGAACTGCGCACCCTGGTGAACATGCTGGGCTACCCCGTCACCAACACGCTGATGGGCCTGGGTGCGTACCCGGCGTCCGACCGCAAGTTCCTCGGCATGCTGGGCATGCACGGCACGATCGAAGCCAACAATGCGATGCAGAACTGCGACGTGCTGTTGGCCGTGGGCGCGCGCTTCGACGACCGCGTGATCGGCAACCCCAAGCACTTCGCGCAGAACGAACGCAAGATCATCCACATCGACATCGACCCGTCGAGCATCTCCAAGCGCGTCAAGGTCGATGTGCCGATCGTGGGCGATGTGAAAGACGTGCTCACCGAGCTCATCAACATGGTGCGTGAGAGCACCACCAAGCCCGATGGCAAAGCGCTGTCCGCATGGTGGGACACCATTGAGGCATGGCGCTCCAAGGACTGCCTGAAGTACGACCGTGGCAACACCGATGTGATCAAGCCGCAGTACGTGGTGGAAACGCTCTGGAACATGACCAAGGACGCCGACACGTACATCACCTCGGATGTGGGTCAGCACCAGATGTGGGCCGCGCAGTACTACCGCTTTGACGAGCCGCGCCGCTGGATCAATTCCGGTGGTCTGGGCACCATGGGTGTGGGCATTCCCTATGCCATGGGCATCAAGCTCGCCAAGCCCGACAGCGAGGTGTTCTGCGTGACCGGCGAAGGCTCGGTGCAGATGTGCATACAGGAACTCTCGACCTGCCTGCAATACAACACCCCGATCAAGATCGTGGCCCTGAACAACCGCTACCTCGGCATGGTTCGGCAGTGGCAGGAAATCGACTACGAAGGCCGCTACAGCCACAGTTACATGGACGCGCTGCCCAACTTCGTGAAGCTCGCCGAGGCCTATGGTCACGTCGGCATGCTGATCGAGCGACCGCAGGACGTGGAAGGCGCTCTTCGCGAGGCGCGCAAGCTCAAGGACCGCACCGTGTTCATGGACTTCCGCACCGACCCGACCGAGAACGTCTTCCCCATGGTCAAGGCCGGCAAGGGCATCACCGAGATGCTGCTGGGTTCCGAAGACCTCTGATCCCCCGCGGAGCAACGGTTGCCCGTTGCTTCATCCCCTCAGACGAATCTATTGCCCGCCAAGCCTGCGCATTACCGTGCGCAGGGGAGGGCGGCGAAAAGAGGAATCGCACATGAAACACATCATCGCTGTCTTGCTGGAAAACGAACCCGGGGCTCTGTCCCGTGTGGTTGGCCTGTTCTCCGCCCGTGGGTACAACATCGAGTCGCTCACCGTGGCGCCGACGGAAGACCCCAGCCTGTCCCGCATGACGATCCAGACCACCGGGTCGGACGACGTCATCGAGCAGATCACCAAGCACCTCAACCGCCTGATCGAGGTGGTCAAGGTGGTCGACCTCACCGAGGGTTCCTATACCGAGCGCGAACTCATGATGGTGAAGGTGCGCGCGGTGGGTAAAGAGCGCGAAGAGATGAAGCGCATGGCCGACATCTTCCGTGGCCGCATCATCGACGTGACCGAGAAGAGCTACACCATCGAGCTCACGGGTGACCAGACCAAGAACGATGCGTTCCTGGAAGCCATCGACCGCTCTGCGATTCTGGAGACAGTGCGCACCGGTGCCAGCGGCATCGGACGCGGCGAGCGCATCTTGCGCGTGTAAATGGAATCACCCCTGCGCCTACTGAACTGAACCCCTGTCCCGCTAACATCGCTTGTTTTTTCAAGATTTCAACTGGAGCAACTCATGAAAGTTTTCTACGACAAAGACTGTGACCTGTCCCTGATCAAGGGCAAGACCGTGGCCATCCTTGGCTATGGCAGTCAGGGCCACGCACACGCACAGAACCTCAACGACAGCGGCGTCAAAGTCGTGGTCGGCCTGCGCAAGGGCGGCGCCTCGTGGGACAAGGTCGGCAAAGCCGGCCTGAACGTGATGGAAGTCAACGACGCCGTGAAATCGGCCGACGTTGTCATGATCCTCCTGCCCGACGAGCAGATCGCCGAGGTCTACCACCAGAACGTGGCACCCCACATCAAGCAGGGCGCGTCGCTCGCCTTCGCCCACGGTTTCAACGTGCACTACAACCAGGTCGTGCCGCGTGCCGATCTGGACGTGTGGATGGTCGCGCCCAAGGCCCCTGGCCACACCGTGCGCAACACCTA
>NZ_JADMJO010000134.1 GCF_018780385.1 Hydrogenophaga sp.
GGGGAAGTGCACGTCCACGATGCGCTGCATGGTTTCGGCGTCGGGGAACTTGATGTAGTGGAAGAAGCAGCGGCGCAGGAACGCGTCGGGCAGTTCCTTCTCGTTGTTGGAGGTGATGAACACCAGCGGGCGGTGCTTGGCGCGCACCAGCTCGCGCGTCTCGTAGCAATAGAACTCCATGCGGTCGAGTTCGCGCAGCAAGTCGTTCGGAAACTCGATGTCGGCCTTGTCGATCTCGTCGATCAGCAGCGCCACCGGCTCGTCAGCGGTGAAGGCCTGCCACAGCACACCTTTCAAGATGTAGTTGTGGATGTCCTTGACCTTCTCCTCGCCCAGCTGGCTGTCGCGCAGGCGGCTCACGGCGTCGTATTCATACAGACCCTGCTGCGCCTTGGTGGTGCTCTTGATGTGCCACTGCAACAGCGGCAGCTTGAGCGCGGTGGCCACCTCTTCGGCCAGCATGGTCTTGCCGGTGCCCGGCTCGCCTTTCACGAGCAGCGGGCGCTTGAGCGTGATCGCTGCGTTGACGGCCAGCATCAGGTCTTGCGTGGCGACGTAGTTCTCGGAGCCTTGGAATTTCATGAAATGCTCTGCTGGAAGGGTTGAACGGGATGGGGCATCTTGGGTGATCCGGCCCCATGGGTGCTGGCTGCCGCCTGACAAGGCCCGCACCGCCGGGGGTTTTGAGGGATGTGTCGCCTCGACCGGTCTATATAATCAGCGGTTGATTTTCCCCCGCTGACTCATTCATTGTGCTTGCAAAATGACCTCACTGTTGTCCACGATCACCCGCACCCTTGTCGCCGCTGCGACGCTTTCCGCAGCCGCTTTTTCGGTTCACGCCCAGGGTGCCACCGGTGATGTGGCCGCTGGTCAGAAGAAGGCCGAGATGTGCATCGGCTGCCACGGCATTACCGGTTACCAGAACAGCTTCCCCGAAATCCACAAGGTGCCGATGATCTCGGGCCAGTCGGGCGCCTACATCGTGTCGGCTCTCAACGCCTACAAAAAGGGCGACCGCAAGCACCCCACCATGCGCGGCATTGCCGGTTCGCTGAGCGAGCAGGACATGGCCGATCTGGCCGCGTATTACGCCTCGCACGCTGAAAAGACCATTGCCGATGCTCCCCGCACCGCCAGCACCGCGGCGGCCGCCCTGATCGAAAAGGGTGCCTGCGCCTCCTGCCACGGCGCCAACTTCAGCAAGCCGATCGACCCGAGCTACCCCAAGCTGGCCGGCCAGCATTCTGACTACCTCTTCTTCGCCCTCAAGGCGTACACGGTCGAAGGCAACAAGGTGGTAGGTCGCTCCAACGGCATCATGGCCGGCATCGCCAAGCAATACTCCACCGCCGAGATGCGCGAGATCTCCAAGTACCTGGGGTCGCTGGACAGCGAGCTGAAAGTGGTGTCGCAGCCGCGCTTCAAGTAAGCGCTCTCTGCCCCGTAAAAAAGCCGCTCACCGAGCGGCTTTTTTTGTTTCCGTTCAGTCTTGCGTTGCCCTTCGGCGCACCTGATCGATGTAGGCCTGGCCGTCCGGTGGCCGGCCGGCGCGCTGGCTTTCCCACAGCATGGTGCCCAGGCACTCCATCACCTCGTGGTGCGCGGCGTGCAGGTCGTCGCGGCGCGCGGTGAGCAGCTCCACCGCCTGGCGGATGCCGGGAGGCTGGTCGATGCTGCACTGCTCACTGATCGACAGGTGCATGGACAGGTGCAGGAAAGGGTTGTCGCGGTCGGTGCCGGGTTCACCGATGCGTTCCAGCGCGGCGTCCACGTCACTCAGCTCCGCGTGGTACTCGGGGTGCTCCGCAATCCACTGGCTGGCGAGCGACTCGATGGCTTCCATCGGCTGCTGCTGCAGCGTCTTGGCGTGCACGGCGCAGAAGAAGCGGCGCACGTCGGCTTGGGTCGGATTGAACATGGAGCGATTGTCCCGCAGCGCGCAACATCAGAGCCGCCAGGTGGGCAATTGCCAGTTGCGCCAGAGGGCCAGGCCGCGCAGCCCGGCAGTGACACCCACGCAGGCCAGCAGCGCCAGCCAGCCCGGTGCCTGCAGCTGCCACAGGCCCACGTAGACCCAGCTGCCGGCAAACGCACACACGGCATAGGGCCGGTGGTCGTGGAAGGCCGTGGGGATCTCGTTGCACACCACGTCGCGCAGCACGCCACCGCACACGCCGGTGATCAGACCCATGAGCACGGCCACCAGCGCGGGCATGTCCAGCAGCAGCGCCTGGTGCACGCCGGTGGCGGCAAACAGGCCCAGGCCCAGCGCGTCGGGCCACTGCATGGCGCGCTCGGTGAGCGCAAAGTGCCGCGAGCGCAGGAACAGCATGGCCAGCACGCACAGGGCGAACACGCCCCACAGCAGTTCCACGTGCCGAACCCAGAAAAACGGCCGCTGGTCCAGCAGCAGGTCGCGCAGCGTGCCGCCACCAAAGGCCGCCAGGAAACCGACCACGCACACGCCCACCGCATCGAGCTTCTTGCGTGCGCCCTCCATCACGCCCGAGAGCGCAAACGCCGCAGTGGCGCTGATCTCGACCAGCAGGCGCAGGCCTTCGCCCCAGAGCGCCACGTTGTTCATGGCCGGGTTCATGCGCTTCCTTTCACCGCCAGCAGGGCGGAGATCTGGCGGGTAGCTTCCAGCAGAGGGGGCAGCAAGGTGTCTTGCACCACGCGGGCGCTGGTGCGGTTGGCCTGGCCGCTGAGGTTCAGCGCCGCCACCGTGCGCCCACCCCCATCCACCAGCGGCGCGGCCAGCGAAATCAGGCCTTCCTCCAGCTCCTGGTTCACCAGGCACCAGCCCTGCTTGCGCACCTGCTGCACGCGGGTGAGCAGGGAAGCCGGGTCGATGACGGTGTGGCGGGTCAGTGGCTTGAGGTCGGACGCCTCCAGGCGCGCGCGAACCTCGTCGTCGCTCAGGCCGGCGAGCAACATGCGGCCCAGCGAGGTGCAGTAGGCCGGCAGGCGCGAGCCGATGCCCAGCGAGTTCTTCATGATCTTGTGGGTGGGCACCCGCATGACGTAGACGATGTCGGTGCCGTCCAGCACGGCGGCCGAACTCGATTCCTTCACCGATT
This sequence comes from Hydrogenophaga sp., assembly GCF_018780385.1. Classification (GTDB taxonomy): domain Bacteria; phylum Pseudomonadota; class Gammaproteobacteria; order Burkholderiales; family Burkholderiaceae_C; genus Hydrogenophaga. Next base: position 3,084 of record NZ_JADMJO010000134.1, read on the forward strand.
CGACCAGCGCTTCGACCACCGGCTCGGCCAGGTTCCAGATCGGCATGGACGAGAGGTACGCAAAGCCGAGGTCGAGGATGCGGGCGGTGAGGCGGAAGGCGCGGCCGTCGGTTTCCACATAACCCAACGCCTGCAGCGTGAGCAGGATGCGGCGCGCGCCGGCACGTGTGAGACCGCTGCGCGCGGCGACTTCGCTCAGGGTCTGGCGCGGCGCCTGAGCGCTGAAGCTGCGGATGACTTCGAGCCCGCGCGCGAAGGACTGCACGTAGCTGTCGCCGGGGCGGGGTGGAGTGGTCGGTGTGGAGGGCATGGAGCGCTTCGGTGAATGCCTGTTTATAATTCATTCTGCGAACATTTGTTCTTTGTGCGAACAAATTCCACGGCGCCGCATTCGACCCGAACAGGAGACCCCGTGATCAACAAGATTTCCCCCTCGATCGCCGAGGCGCTGTCGAGCGTGCGCGACGGACACACTGTGCTGATCGGCGGCTTCGGCACCTCGGGCATTCCCTCCGAGTTGATCGACGGCCTGATCGAGCACGGCGCGCGCGACCTCACGGTAGTGAACAACAACGCCGGCAATGGCGACACCGGTCTCGCCGCGCTGCTGGCCGCCGGGCGTGTGCGCAAGATCATTTGCAGTTTTCCGCGCCAGGCCGACAGCCACGTGTTCGACGGCCTCTACCGCGCCGGCAAGATCGAGCTGGAGCTTGTGCCCCAGGGCAACCTGGCCGAGCGCCTGCGCGCCGCCGGTGCCGGCATCGGCGGCTTCTTCACGCCCACCGGCTACGGCACGGCACTGGCCGAGGGCAAAGAAACGCGCCAGATCAACGGCCGCCACCACGTGTTCGAGTCCCCGCTGGCCGGCGATGTGGCACTGATCAAGGCCGAACGCGGCGACCGCTGGGGCAACCTCACCTACCGCAAGGCTGCGCGCAACTTCGGCCCGGTGATGGCCATGGCCGCGCGCCACACCATTGCCACCGTGCACCACATCGTTGAGCTCGGTGAGCTCGACCCCGAGACCATCGTCACGCCCGGCATTCACGTTGGAAAAATCGTTCGCATCGACCGAGTGGCCACCCAGGCTGGCGGCTTTAAAGGGTCTGTATGAGCTACCAGAAACGCAGCAAAGCCGAACTCGCGCAGCGCGTGGCGCGCGACATCCACGACGGTGCTTACGTGAACCTGGGCATCGGCATGCCCACCCAGGTGGCGAACCATCTCGGCACCGGTGTAGAGGTGGTGCTGCACAGCGAAAACGGCATTCTGGGCATGGGCCCGGCGCCGGCGGCGGGTGAAGAAGACTACGACCTCATCAACGCCGGCAAGCAGCCCGTGACGCTGCTGCCCGGCGGCGCGTATTTCCACCACGCCGACAGCTTCGGCATGATGCGCGGCGGCCACCTCGACATCTGCGTGCTCGGCGCGTTTCAGGTGTCCGCCTCCGGTGATCTGGCCAACTGGAGCACCGGCGAGCCCGGCGCCATTCCCGCCGTGGGTGGCGCGATGGACCTGGCCGTGGGCGCCAAACAGACCTGGGTGATGATGGACTTGCTCGACAAGCAAGGCCGCAGCAAGGTGGTGCCCACCTGCACCTACCCGCTCACCGGAGTCGCCTGCGTGAAGCGCATCTACACCGATCTCGCCACACTGGCTTGCACACCCCAAGGCCTGCTGCTCATCGACAAGGTCGATGGTCTGGAACACGCCGAACTCGAACGGCTGGTGGGCCTGCCCATCGCAACCTGAGGCTGTTTGGACAGAGCACAATTTCCGTTCGGGCTGAGCCTGTCGAAGCCCCCGCCAACCCACACCGCGAGAGCCCTTCGACAAGCTCAGGGCGAACGGTGTTTTTGAAGTACCCGCCATGACCCAAGCCTTCATCTGCGACGCCATCCGCACCCCCATCGGCCGTTACGGCGGCGCGCTCTCCAGCGTGCGCACCGACGACCTCGGCGCCATCCCGCTGCGCGCGCTGATGCAGCGCAACCCCGGTGTCGACTGGGCCAGCATCACCGACGTGATCTTCGGCTGCGCCAACCAGGCCGGTGAAGACAACCGCAACGTGGCCCACATGGCCAGCCTGCTCGCCGGCCTGCCGATGGAGGTGCCCGGCGCCACCATCAACCGCCTGTGCGGCTCGGGCCTGGACGCCCTGGGCACGGCGGCGCGCGCCATCCGCTCGGGCGAGGCCGGCCTCATGATCGCCGGCGGTGTGGAGAGCATGAGCCGGGCACCCTTCGTGATGCCCAAAGCCGAGAGCGCCTTTGGCCGCAACAACGCGGTGTACGACACCACCATCGGCTGGCGCTTCGTCAACAAGCTGATGAAAGAAAAGTACGGCGTGGACTCCATGCCCGAGACCGCCGAGAACGTGGCGACCGATTTCAAGATCGAGCGCGAAGCGCAGGACCGCATGGCCCTGGCCAGCCAGACCAAGGCCGTGGCCGCGCAGAAGGCCGGCCACCTGGCGCGTGAGATCGTGGCGGTGACGATTCCCCAGAAGAAGGGCGACGCCCTCGTGGTGGAGCACGACGAACACCCCCGCGCCACGACCATGGAGTCGCTCGCCAAGCTCAAGGGCGTGGTGCGGCCCGACGGCAGCGTGACCGCCGGCAACGCCAGCGGCGTGAACGACGGTGCCTGCGCCCTGCTGCTCGCCGACGAAGCCAGCGCGAAGAAAAACGGTCTGACGCCGCGCGCCCGTGTGGTCGGCATGGCCACGGTGGGTGTGGCCCCGCGCATCATGGGCATCGGCCCGGCGCCGGCCACGCAGAAGGTGCTGGCGCTCACCGGCCTG
>NZ_JADMJO010000015.1 GCF_018780385.1 Hydrogenophaga sp.
GCCTGATCGGCTGCCTGCCCGACCCCAAGATGCTGGAGCTGTGGAACACGCGCGAGCAGGCGCTGATCGATTCCGACCCGGCCACCAGCGGCCTGGCCAACCCGCCGTTCGCCGCCACCGCCCACATGGGCAAGATGACCGGCGCGGCGCGCGACAAGGCCGCGGCCGAAGGCGCGCGCACCGTGCCGCCGCGCGAACACGGCGGCAACTGCGACATCAAGGACCTCTCGCGCGGTGCCAAGGTGTTTTTTCCGGTTTACGTGGAAGGCGCCGGCCTCTCGGTGGGCGACCTGCACTTCAGCCAGGGTGATGGCGAGATCACCTTCTGCGGCGCGATCGAGATGGCCGGCTGGGTGCACATGAAGGTCACGCTCATCAAGGGCGGCATGGCCAAGTACGGCATCAAGAACCCGATCTTCAAGCCCAGCCCGATCACGCCCACCTACAACGACTACATCATCTTCGAAGGCATCAGCGTCGACGAGAGCGGCAAGCAGTACTACCTGGACGTGAACGTGGCCTACCGCCAGGCCTGCCTGAACGCCATCGAGTACCTGAAGAAGTTCGGCTACTCGGGCGCACAGGCCTACTCCATCCTCGGCACCGCGCCGGTGCAGGGCCACATCAGCGGCGTGGTCGACGTGCCCAACGCCTGCGCCACGCTGTGGCTGCCGACGCAGATCTTCGACTTCGACATCAACCCCAACGCGAGCGGCCCGATCAAGCACCTCGATGGCTCGGTGGTGATGCCTTTGTCGCCCGACCTCTGAGTTGTTGCCATGCCGACCTACGACTACGACTGTCCGTCCTGCGGCGGCTTCGATGCGTTCCGTTCCTTGAGCGAACGCAACGAGCCCGCCGCCTGCCCGGACTGCGCCACTGCCTCTCCGCGCGTGTTCGTCACCGCCCCACGTCTGGCGCTCATGGACAGCGGCACTCGCAGCGCCATGGGCGTCAACGAGCGCGCGCGCCACGAGCCCAAACGGTCGGGCGACTACGCGCGCCTCAAACACCCGGCGGGCTGCGGCTGCTGCAGCACCAGCCGCAGCAAGGCCACGGTCACTGCGCCGAATGGCGCGAAGGCGTTTCCGTCGAAGCGCCCCTGGATGATTTCTCACTGAAGGACCCCGAGCCATGATGCACGGCGACATTTCAAGCAGCAAGGACACCGTCGGTGTCGCTGTCGTCAACTACAAGATGCCACGGCTGCACACCAAAGCCGAGGTGCTGGACAACGCGCGCAAGATCGCCGACATGCTCGTGGGCATGAAGTCGGGCCTGCCGGGCATGGACCTGGTGATCTTTCCCGAGTACAGCACGCACGGGATCATGTACGACGCGAAAGAGATGTACGACACGGCGGCCACGGTGCCCGGCGCCGAGACCGAGATCTTTGCCGAGGCCTGCCGCAAGGCCAAGGTGTGGGGCGTGTTCTCGCTCACCGGCGAGCAGCACGAAGAGCACCCGTACAAGGCGCCGTACAACACGCTCATCCTGATGAACGACCAGGGCGAGATCGTGCAGAAGTACCGCAAGATCATGCCGTGGGTGCCCATCGAAGGCTGGTACCCGGGCAACTGCACCTACGTGAGCGAGGGCCCCAAGGGTCTGAAGATCAGCCTGATCATCTGCGACGACGGCAACTACCCCGAGATCTGGCGCGACTGCGCGATGAAGGGCGCCGAGCTCATCGTGCGCTGCCAGGGCTACATGTACCCCGCGAAAGACCAGCAGGTGCTGATGGCGAAAGCCATGGCCTGGGCCAACAACACCTATGTGGCGGTGGCCAATGCCTCGGGCTTTGACGGCGTGTACAGCTACTTCGGTCACAGCGCCATCGTGGGCTTCGACGGGCGCACGCTCGGTGAGTGCGGCGAAGAAGACTATGGCGTGCAATACGCGGCACTCTCCACCAGCCTGATCCGCGACTTCCGCAAGAACGCGCAGAGCGAGAACCACCTGTTCAAGCTGCTGCACCGCGGCTACACCGGCATGATCAATTCGCGCGAGGGCGACAAGGGCGTGGCCGCCTGCCCTTACGACTTCTACGCGCGCTGGGTCAACGACCCGGAGGGCACGCAGAAGGCGGTGGAGGCGATCACGCGGCCCATGGTCGGCACCGAGGAATGCCCGATCGAAGGCATACCGAATCCGTCCACCGTGGGCCACCGCTGAACGTGGACCCGTTGGCTGACTGGCGCCTCACGGAGGAGCCCTTCTACCAGCCGGTGGGCCACGAGATCGCGGCCTTCGACGCCGCGCGCACCGCGCGCCTGCCGGTGTTGCTCAAAGGGCCGACCGGCTGCGGCAAGACGCGTTTCGTGGAGCACATGGCCTGGCGCCTGAAGCTGCCCCTGATCACCGTGGCCTGCCACGAAGACCTGAGCGCGGGCGACCTGGCCGGGCGCTGGTTGCTTGATGCGCAAGGCACGCACTGGATGGACGGCCCGCTGGCCCTGGCGGTGCGCCACGGTGGTCTGTGTTACCTGGACGAGTTCATGGAGGCGCGCGCGGACACGACCGTGTTGCTGCACCCCCTGGCCGACACGCGGCGCGTGCTCTCGCTGGAGCGCCACGGTGAACTGCTGCATGCCCACCGCAACTTCCAGCTCATCGTGAGCTACAACCCCGGCTACCAGGGGCTGCACCGCGAGATGAAGCCCTCCACGCGCCAGCGCTTCGTGGCCTTGGGTTTCGACTACCCCGACCCGCCTGTCGAAGCCGGCATCGTGGTGCGCGAAGGCATCGCCTCACCCGAACTGGCGGAGCAACTGGTGCAACTCGCCATCCGCACCCGGCGCCTGCGCGACGAGGGCCTGATGGAGGGCGCCTCCACCCGCATGCTGGTGCACGCCGCGCTGCTGGCGCGCGCCGGCCTGTCGCCGCACGACGCCGCGTTGCGAGCCATCGCCGAGCCGCTCAGCGACGACCCCGACGTGGGCGCCGCCTTGCGTGCGCTGGTGCGCGCGAGCTTCTGACGCCGTGGACACCGCGGACCAGGTTCGTCGCGTGGCGCGGGCCTTGTGGGGCCGGCCGTTGCAGACCACCGTGCAGGCCGGCGAGCCGCGCACCGGTGCCCGCGCCGTGCTCACGCTGGATGCCGCGGTCGATCCCGTGCTGCACCTGCCGGCCGGCGTCGCCTTACAAGGCGACCTGCCTCTCGCCATGGCGGCCCACGTGGCGGCGCACCTGCGCTTTGGCGGAGAGCCCCAGACCCGCACCGGGCTCAAGCCGGTGCAACAGGCACTGCTGGGCGTGCTCGAAGACGCCCGCGTGGAATGGCTGGCGCTGCAGGAACTGCCCGGCCTGCGCGCGGTGTGGTGGCCGTTTCACGCCGACGCCGCGGCGCTGCGCGGTGCGGGCTTTGACAACCTGCTCGCGCGGCTCTCCGCCCAGCTGCTCGACCCCACGCGCGACGACCCGCACGCCTGGGTGGCGCGCGTGCGCCGCCTGTTCTTCGAGCCCGACGGGCGCACGCTCGCGCTGAAGACACCCGATCAGGTGCGCCGTGCGGCATCCGTGCTGGGCCACGACATCGGCCAGATGCGACTGCCCTTCAACGCGCGCACCTACGCCGTGCACGCGCGCTACCGCGACGACAACACCCACCTCTGGTGGCCCGACGATTCGCTGCCGCCCTCGGACGTGCCGCTGCTGGCCGACGCTTTGCCCCCGACCGATGAGGAAGCCAGTGCATCATCACCACCCGCGCACACCGAGCCCGACGCGGTGCACGCCGAGTGGGACCACCGCATCGGCCGATACCGGCCGCGCTGGTGCAGCGTGTACACCGGCGCAGCGCCCTCGGGGCCGCCCGCCTGGGCGCCCGGTGCACTGGCTTCGAGCCAGCGTCGGCTCACGCGGCGCCTGGCGGGCATCGGTGGTGCCTTGCGGCGCGGCAGCGCTCGCGCCATCGAGGGCGACGAGTTGCACCCGGCGGCGCTGGTCGACAGTGCGCTCGACCTGCGCAGCCAACGAACCCCCGATCCGCGCATCCACCGCCGCAACTTTAGGCCGATGCCGCCGCTGGCCGTGCTGCTCCTGCTCGACGCATCGGCGTCCACCGCGCGCAGCGGCGAGCGCGAAGGCGAGGTGCTCGCGCGCATCCAGCGCACGGCCGCCACCGCTTCGTTGGCGCTGCAAGGGCTCGGCCACCGCTGTGGCCTGTGGGCCTTCTCCAGCCAGGGCCGACACCGCATCGACATGCCCTGCCTGCAGCACTGGGACGAGGCCTTGCCCACCCTGGCACGCCTGCGCGGCGCGGGCTCCACCCGGCTCGGCGCGGCCCTGCGCCACGCGCTGCACCTCAGCATGCAGGACGCTCGGCTTCATCCGGGCTGGCGGCGCGTGGTCGTGCTGTTGACCGATGGTGAACCGCACGACGTGGATGTGCACGACCCGGCCTACCTGCCGGCCGACCTGCGCCGCGCCGCGCGCGAGGCGGCGGCCTTGGGCGTGGCGGTGCGCGCGCTGGTGTTCGAGCCCGGCGAAGGTGGCGACGGCGGCGCGCTGGCCTCGGTGCTGGGCCGCGGCGGCGTGCGCCGTTGCAACACGCAGGCCGAGCTGCCGCGTGCCCTGGCGCAGTTGCTGGCTCTCCCCGGCTGAGCGAGGGGCTAAAATCGCGGCTTCTCAAGGAGCGTTGCAGCGCCGGCGGGCTTTTCTCAGCCCCCACCGTGCGTCAGGCTTGAGTGGGCATGAACAGGCCCAAAACGGCGCTCACCAGTCTGTTGTCTGCAAAACTGCCTTGGTGAGCCGCATGTCCGAATCTCTCTCCCCTTCCGTTTCCGTTCCGCCCATGGTGCTTTCCGGCCTGGAGCCGCTGCGCATTGGCCCCGACAGCCTGTTCGTGAACGTTGGCGAACGCACCAACGTCACCGGCTCCAAGGCCTTCGCCCGCATGATCCTGAACGGCGAGTACGAGCAGGCGCTGGCCGTGGCGCGCCAGCAGGTGGAAAACGGCGCCCAGATCATCGACGTGAACATGGACGAGGCCATGCTCGACAGCAAGGCCGCCATGGTGAAGTTCCTCAACCTGATCGCCGGCGAGCCCGACATCGCCCGCGTGCCGGTGATGGTGGACAGCTCCAAGTGGGAAGTGATCGAGGCCGGCCTGCGCTGCGTGCAAGGCAAGGGCGTCGTCAACTCGATCAGCATGAAAGAGGGCGTGGACGAGTTCAAGCGCCAGGCGCGGCTGGTCAAGCGCTACGGCGCGGCCGCCGTGGTGATGGCGTTTGATGAAAAAGGCCAGGCCGACACCTACGAGCGCAAGGTCGAGATCTGCGAACGGGCCTACCGCCTCCTGGTGGACGAGGTGGGCTTTCCGCCGGAAGACATCATCTTTGACCCCAACATCTTCGCGATCGCCACCGGCATCGAAGAACACAACAACTACGCGGTCGACTTCATCAACGCCACGCGCTGGATCAAGCAGCACCTGCCCGGCGCCAAGGTCAGCGGCGGTGTGTCCAACGTGTCGTTCAGCTTCCGCGGCAACGACCCGGTGCGCGAGGCCATCCACACCGTGTTCCTGTACCACGCGATCAAAGCCGGCATGGACATGGGCATCGTCAACGCCGGCATGGTCGGCGTGTACGACGAGCTGGAGCCCGAGCTGCGCGAACGCGTGGAAGACGTGGTGCTGAACCGCCGTGCGGACGCCGGCGAACGCCTGGTGGACGTGGCGGAAAACGCCAAGGGCGCGGCCAAGGACGACAGCAAGAAAAACGAGTGGCGCGCGCTGCCGATCCGCGAGCGGTTGAGCCACGCGCTGGTGCGCGGCATGAACGACTTCATCAGCGAAGACACCGAAGAGATGTGGCGCGAGATCGAGGCCGGCGGTGGCCGCCCGCTCAACGT
>NZ_JADMJO010000060.1 GCF_018780385.1 Hydrogenophaga sp.
CCATCGTCTGCGTCTGCGTGCCCATGCCCGGCGTGGCGGCGGACGCGGCGCTGCAAGCTGAACTGTCTCAAGCGGTTGTCCATGGCATGGGCGCCTCCTACCGACCCAGACAGGTGCTGCTGGTCAGCGACCTGCCCAAAACACGCAACATGAAAATCATGCGTCGCGTCGTGCGGGCCGTGTACCGGGGCGACGGTCCGGGCGACCTGTCCTCGCTGGTCAACCCGGAGGCGGTGACCGAGCTGCAGGGCAAGCTGGCAGGGTAGTGGCTGGGCTGGCGAGGCCGCTCGCCCGCTAAACCGACCGTACAAAATCGGCAATAGACGCGTCTGAAGCCAGCACGCTATTGCCGATCAATGCGTTCCAGTGCGCTTCCGAGCCATGGGCAATGCGCCATTCATGCAAACGCCGGGTCAGCAATTGCAGATCGTATTCTTCGGCAATGCCAATGGCACCGTGCAGCGCGTGGGCAATGGAGGCAACCAGCACCGCCGCCTCGCTGGTGCGGGATTTGGCCATGGCAGCGGCGAGCAAGGAGGGCGTGGTCGTGTCGGTACGGAACGCTGCTTCGGCGGCTATCGAGGCAGCAGCCACATGTTCGGCCATGACGCTCAACTGGTGCTGCACCGCCTGGAACTTGCCCAGGGTTTTGCCGAACTGGATGCGGTCATTGCAGAATTGGAGTGTCATTTCGAAGACCCGTGTCATGGCCCCGCTGAGCAGGGCGGCGTGCAAGGCCGCGGCGAATGTCGGCAGCAGTGGGCCAGCGCCGGGCACGTGCGTCGCGATGCGCTCATCGGGCCAGCGCAGGTTGGCGGCAAGGCTCCCATGCACGCCGCTTGCTTCACGCTGCGCCGCTGCGCAAGGCAGCAGCAACAAGGCATCACCATCTTGGGCCAGCACGAAATCGGCCACCCGGCCGTAAGGTGTGAATGAGCACACGATGGCGCCATCGGCCTCGCGCCGCAACGCAGCGCCCAGCGTAATCATGCCGTTGGGCATCGCAAACTGCGACCCCAGCAGCGCTCGCGCCACAATCGTCTGAGCCACCGGCACCGGCACCGTGTAGCGGCCGAAGCTGCACAGTATCGGGAACAGATCGGCCAGCGGGAGGCCGGCACCGCCAGCGTCCTCGGACGCCAGCAGTTCGAGGAAGCCGGCGCCTTGCAGCGCCTGCCACAGCGCAGCGGTCGAGCCGCCCGCCTCAATCGCGCGCACCACGGCGGGCGTGCACTGATCCTCGAGGATATCTTCAATCGCTTGTGCAAACATGGAATGCTCTCGTTTTCAACGCAGGCCCAGACCGCGCGCGATCATGCCGCGCAGGATCTCGCGCGTGCCGCCGCGCAGGGAATAGGTGGGCGCAATCTGGCTTACATAAGCCACGGCGCGGTACAACTCGGCATCGACCAGGGCGTCCGGGTCCATAGCGATGGCGGCTCCGATCACGGCGGGAATGCTCTGCTCGAATTCGGTGCCTATATCCTTTACCAAGGCCGCTTCGACCAACGGGCTTTCCCCGTTGACGAGCTTGGCCGTGACGGCGATCGACATGTTGCGCAGCGTGGCCAGGTGCGTGGCGAAACGCCCGATGGTGGCGGCATGGGCCGAGACCGCCGGTGTATTGCGCAGGCAGGTGATCCAGTGCTCCAGCAGCACGATGCTGGAGTACACCCGCTCCGGGCCGCTGCGCTCGAAGGCCAGTTCGGCATTGACTTGCGCCCAGCCGCTGCCTTCATTGCCGATCAGCGCGTCGTCGGCCAGTAGCACGTTGTCGAAAAACACTTCTGAGAAATGCGCGTCCCCCGTTAGATCCCGGATCGGGCGCACCGTCACGCCGGGCAATGCCAAGTCGACAATGAACTGCGACAGGCCCTTTTGCCGATCCTGCGACTCGCCCGACGAGCGCACCAGCGCGATCATGTAGTGGCAGTGCTGCGCATTGGTGGTCCATATCTTGTGGCCGTTCAAACGCCAGCCACCTTCGCAGCGGCTGGCCCGTGTGCCAACGCTGGCGAGGTCGGAGCCGGCATTGGGCTCGCTCATGCCGATACAAAAGAAGGCCTCGGCGGCACAAATTTTGGGCAGATAGAACTGGCGTTGCGCCTCGGTTCCGAACTTGAGGATCTGGGGCCCGCTCTGGCGGTCGGCGATCCAGTGTGCGGAAACCGGGGCACCGGCGGCCAGCAGTTCTTCCACCAGCACGAAGCGCGAGAAGGCGTCCAGGCTGGCGCCACCGTATTGCGCTGGCAAGGTCACGCCGACCCAGCCCCGTGCGGCCAGCTTCTTGCTGAAAGCGGCATTGAAACCCATCCATGAACGGGCCCGGATGTCGGCGGGCATTGGCTCAAAGCTGGATTGGAGAAAGGCCTTTACCTCGGCGCGAAATGAATTCGTCCCGGCGGGCAGGGCGGCGAACCGGAAAGCGGACAGCAGGTTGTTCAAGAAATTTTCCTCCGAGGGGTTCATTCACCGCCGAGTTGAGGCGCCGCCCCAGGCGATACATCAGATCGGGCTGCGCTCCACCAGCTGGGCGGAAATGATCAGGCGCTGCAATTCGTTGGTGCCTTCGCCAATGCACAGCAGAGGCGCGTCTCGGTAGTAGCGCTCGACGTTCATTTCCTTCGAGTAGCCATAAGCCCCGTGGATGCGCAAGGCCTCCATCGAGTTCTCGACCGCCGCTTCGCTGGCGAACAGCTTGGCCATGCCGGCTTCCATGTCGCAACGCTGGCCAGCGTCATAAGCCCGCGCGGCCTGTTCAACCAGCAGACGCGCCGCCTCCGCCCGAGTGGCCATGTCGGCCAGCTTGAGCTGGATCGCCTGGTGTTCGCAGATCGGCTTGCCGAAGGTGCGACGCAGTTGGGCATAGGCTACCGACTCCTCCAGGCAGGCGCGCGCCACACCCACGCCGCGCGCAGCCACATTGATGCGCCCAAGTTCCAGTCCGCCCATCACGTGCTTGAAACCCTGTCCTTCCACGCCACCGACCAGGTTGGCGGCCGACACGCGAAAGTTGTCGAACACCAGCTCGGCGCTGTCGATGCCCTTGTAACCGAGCTTTTCGAGCTTGCGAGTGGACGTGAAGCCGGGGCCTTTTTCGCAGATGAACAGGCTCATGCCGCGATGGCGCGGTTGCGCTGCGGGGTCGGTCTTGACCAGCACGGCAAAGGCCTGGCCATGGACGCCGTTGGAGATCCAGGTCTTGGTGCCGTTGATGACGTAGTGGTCGCCGTCGCGGCGCGCCACCGTGCGCACCGCCTGCAAGTCGGTGCCGCAGTCGGGCTCGGTCAGCGCCAGCCCGCCGCGCAGTTCGCCGCTGGCAAAGCGCGGCAGGAAACACTGACGCTGCGCCTCGGTGCCGTTGCGCTGCACGCAGGCGGCCATGATGAGGTGCGAGTTGATGATGCCCGAAACCGACATCCATACCCGCGCGATGCGCTCCACGACCTTGGCATAGGTGCTGGCCGACAGGCCGAGGCCGCCATATTCCTCGCGGATGATGCAGCCGAACAGGCCCATCTCGCGCATGCCGGCCACAATGTCGGCCGGCCATTCGTCGGCGTGCTCGAGCCGCTGCGCCACCGGCTTGATCTCGCGGTCGACAAAGCGCTCGACGGCGTCGAGCACCAGAGTTTCTTTTTCCGCATCAAAGGCGATGGGCGGGCTGGTAGTCATTAAAGGGATCCGGAGGTGTTGGAATGGGTCAGGGTATGCGCCAGAGTGGCGGCGTCTTCGGCGCGATCGGCCGACAGCAGCGCATCGCGCAGGCGCAGCGCCTGATCGCGCGGCAATGCCAGTAGTGCATTGCCCATGAATTTGGCCTCGATGTCAGCGGCCGTGATCGGCCGGCCCGGTGCGCCGCGGTGCGCTGACTCGCGCCAGCGCAGCTCGCGCCCGTCGTGCGTGCGCACGCGCAGTTCGCCGGAAAAGAAGGTGGGGTAATCGGCATCGGGGTCGGCCGCGTGTTCGATGCGGTCAGCCAGCGCCTGCACCTGCGGGTCGCTCAGGTTGGCGGCATCCAGTTCGGCCAGCCCCAGCTCGCCGCGCAGCAGGGCCAGCGCGACCAGGTGGTGAATGCTGAACTGCGATTCATAGACGTTGGCCGGTCGTCGCTTGGCCGCCACCGGCTCGCACACCACCGGGTGCACCCCTGGCGGCAGCAGCACCTGCACCGATGCCACCTCCTCGGCACGCAGCCCCGTCGCCCGCAGCGCCAGCGCGGCATCGATGCTGGCGTGCGTGAAGTGGCAGGTTGGGTACAGCTTTACCGCCACTTCGAGCAGCTCCCAGCGCTCGCCCAAGCCGCGCGTGCACAACGACAAATCGGCCAACAAGCCGCGCGCGGCCAAGTGACTGGCGTACAGACCAAAGCGCCCTTCATAAGGCTGTGAAGGCCCCCGAAAACCGGCACCGGCCAGCGCCGTGGCGGTCAGCCCGCTGACACCGGCCCAGCCCGGGTGCATGCGCTTGGTCCAGGCGCCGTCGCTCAGAAATTCCATGCTACCGGATGCCATCGACAGCACCACGCCTTGCGCATGCTCCAGGCCCACCTGATCCAGCCCCATCAGCTTGCCGGCCGCCAGCGCGCACCCAAAAGCTCCCACCAGGCCGGTCGGATGAAAGCCAACGTCGTGGAAGCCGCCCCCGGCCGCCGCACCCAGACGGGCAGCAACCTCAATCGCGAGCACATAGGCCGTGATCATCTCGGCCCCCGTGGCATGCCGTTGCGCTGCCAGACCCAGCGCCAACGGAAAGGCGCTGGCACTGGGGTGTGTGATCGCGCCGGGGTGGGTGTCGTCGAAGTCCAGCCCGTGGACCAGGATGCCATTCATCAGCACCGCATCGCGCAGCGGCAGGGGTGCAAAGGCGCCCATGACGGCGCTGTCACCCGCGCCGCCCAGGGCGCGCAAGCCGCGGTAAGCGCAGTGCGCGAAGTCGTGCTGAGACGAGGCCAGGGCGATGCCCAGAGCGTCGAGCATCAGCAGCTTGGCCTGTTCCACCACGACTGCGGGCAACATGCCAGGCTTGAGACCGTGTGCAAAGGCGGCCAACTGGGTGGCAATGTTGTCGGTCGCGGGGTTTGTCGTGTCGGTTGGCACAGGGATTTTCCTTCTTTCTTGATGCGATCAAACGGCCGGGCCGGCGTCCAGCATGGCCAATGAAAGGGTGTACTGCTCTTGCAACTCGCTGACCCCATTGACGCTGCCCCCGACTGGCCGCAGCAAGCCGTCGCGCAGGCCGTAAACCAGCCCGTGCACCTCGACTTGCTGCCCGCGCTCCCAGGCGCGGCGCAGGGTGGTGGTGCGACACACGTTGCTGACCTGCTCAATCACGTTCATCTCGCAAAGCCGCGCCGCGCGCTCGTCAACGCCGGAAATGCCGTCGAGCCGATCAATGTGTTTCCGCGCCACGTCCTCCAGATGGCGCAGCCAGTTCTCGGCCAGACCGGTGCGGCGCTGTTCTATCACCGCCTGCACGCCGCCGCAGCCGTAGTGACCCACCACGAGAACATGCTCGACTTTCAACACCTCGACCGCATACTGCAGCACCGTCAGGCAGTTCAGGTCGGAGTGCACCACCAGGTTGCCGACGTTGCGGTGCACGAACACCTCGCCAGGCCGCAGCCCCAGGATTTCGTTGGCCGGTACCCGGCTGTCGGAACAGCCGATCCACAGGTAGCGCGGCATCTGCTGGTGCGCCAGTCGCTCGAAGTACTGCGGATCTTCCGCAGCGCAGCGCGCCGACCAGGCACGGTTGTTCTCCAAAAGAGGGGCCAGGCTGGAGATGGCATCTCCCCGCAGCGACATCAACGCCCTTTCCACACCGGCCTGCGCTTCTCGGCGAAGGCACGCGGACCCTCCTGCGCGTCCTCGCTGGCGTAGGCGGCGCGGTAGATGTTGTGGGCCAGCGCCATGCCGGCCTCGCAACCGGCGCTCATCGCCGTCATGATCGATTCCTTGCCCGCCATCACCGACAGCGGCGCGTTGTCGCGGATGCGTTCGGCCAGCGCGGTGGCGCGAGCGCGCACCGCATCTGCCGTGTCTTCCAGGTAGTTGATGAAACCCAGCCCATGGAAGGTTTCGATCGGATACAGGTCGCCGGTCAGCACCATTTCCATCAGCAGCGGCTGCGGCAGCATCCACAGCAGCGGAATGGCCCAGGGGCTGCCGCGTCCGGCGATGCGCGTCTCGGTAATGCCGACTTGCGTGCCCTTGAGGCCCACGCGCAAATCCGAGTTCAGGCTCAGCATCATGCCGCCGGCAATCAGGTGCCCGGTCATGGCCGCGATGATGGGCTTGACCACGCGGCGCTGGCGGCCGTGAAACGGGTCCTTCATCTTGGTCAGGATGTCCACGCCCTCGTCCTTCTTGACACGTGAAGCCTCGCGAAGGTCGAGCCCGGCGCAGAAAGTGCCGCAGTCGGCAGAAGTCAGGATGGCCACGCGCACGTTTTTATCGGCATCGACTTCACCCCACAGATCGTGCAGCCGGTTGGCGGCGACCGGTGACAGCGCGTTACGCATCTCGGGGCGGTTGATCTTGACGGTGGCGATGCCATCGCGCACGTCATACAAAACGGTTTCTGCTTCACTCATATTTTATCTCCAGGTAAAAGATTGCTTGGCTTGCACATGCGGCCGCTGGCTTGTCAGTGCCCTAGTCGCGTGGCTCACGACATTGAATGATTGTCATTGGCCGTCTCGGCCACGTCGTTTTAGCGGTTGGTAACACGAGGTTTGCAGAGATGGGCGCGCATGCTGGATTTACCGCCTCTTATTCCGCGGTGCCCTCGGACTCAACCACGGCCACCACCAGGCCGCGCTCGACCATTTGTCCGGTCTGCACCGACAGCGAGCGCACCACCCCATCGTGGTCGGCATTGATGCGCAGCTCCATCTTCATCGACTCCATCGTTGCCACCACGTCGCCGGAACGTACGCGCTCGCCAACCGCCACATGGATCTTCAGGATCATCCCCATCATCGGCGTGCGCAACTGGTCGCTGGTCTGGCGGCCGGTGATGGCCTGGTTGAGGTAAGAGGTCACGCCGATGGCGTGGGCAGTGCCGCCGCTCTGCACAAACACGGTATCGACGCTGCGCACGATGGTCAGCACCTCATGTCGATCCCCCATGCGCAAACGCCAATTGCCCCCGGCGATGGCGGTCAGTGCCAAGCGGACTCGTTCGGTGCCGATTTGCACCGTCACCTCGGACTCGGGCGAGACGGCGCCGAACCGGGCCTCGTGCGTTGTGCCGCCCGAGCGCAGCAACAGCGCCGGAACCGGCGTGAGCCGATCGTCGCCGGCGTGCATCTGCCAACCCGTCACGTCCAGGGCCGACCAGGCGCCGAATTGATTGCCGTTGCACCGCGCGTCGAGCAACCACCAAGCCGCTGCAGCGGCCAGCCGCTCCAGCGGCGCACTGCTCGCGCCCTGACTCCCCTCGGCCAGCACCTCGTCAATCAGACGGGTGTGGAAGCTGGCGTCGCGCGTGGCGGGCAGGGCCAGCAGGCGCTGCAGAAAGGCGCAGTTGGTTTCGACGCCGTGCACCTGGGTTTCGCCCAGCGCCCCACTCAGACGGTCCAGCGCCGCCTCGCGCGTGGGCGCATGCGCAATCAGCTTGGCCAGCATCGAGTCGTAGTACGGCGTGACCGCCATGCCGGCGCGCACACCCGATTCAACCCGCACGCCAGAAGTCGGGAACCGAACAGCGATCAGTTCACCGGTGGAGGGCAGGAAATTTTGTGCTGAATCTTCAGCGCAGACCCGCGCCTCAATCGCGTGGCCGCGCACCTGCACTTCGCTCTGGCGCAAGGGCAAGCCCTCGCCGGCGGCAATGCGCAGCATGATTTCGACCACATCCAGCCCGGTCACCTCCTCGGTCACCGGATGCTCGACTTGCAGCCGTGGATTGACTTCGAGAAAGTGGTGATTGTCGCCCTGCACGATGAATTCCACCGTGCCGACACCGCGATAGCGCAGCCGCTGTCCCAAGCGCACCGCGTCACCGAGCATCGCCTCGCGCAGCGCCGGGGCGAGGTTCACCGCTGGAGCCTCTTCGATGACTTTCTGATGGCGCCGCTGCAGCGTGCATTCGCGCTCGAACAAGTGAATCACTTCGCCATGGCCGTCGCCGACGATCTGCACCTCGATGTGGCGCCCGCGCTCGACAAAGGCTTCGACGATCAACGCAGTGTCGCCAAAGGAACTCCCGGCCTCGCGCATGGCCGCCTCGATGGTCTCCATCAACCCGTCCAACTGCTGCACCACCCGCATGCCCTTGCCGCCGCCACCGGCGGCCGCCTTCAGAATCACCGGTAGCGGTAGTCCGCGCACGGTGGCCGCCACTTCGGCCGCATCGCGGCTCGGCAGCTCGCTGCCGCCGAGCACGGCCACGCCAGCGGCGCGGGCCTCGCGCTTGGCCGACGCCTTGTCGCCCAGGCGCTCAATGACCTCGGGCGTCGGGCCGACGAAGACGAGGCCGGCTGCCTCGACCGCGCGCGCGAAGACCGCGTTTTCGGCCAGAAAGCCAAAACCAGGATGAATGGCCTGCGACCCGGTCCGCCGGGCCGCATCAATGACCGCATCGATGCGCAGGTAGCTCTCGGCCGGCGCTGCCCCACCGATTTCGATCGACTCGCCGATCAGGTCAACGTGCAGCGCATCGCGATCAGCACTCGAATGCACACCGGCCACCGCAATACCGAGGCGCCGGCAGGTGCGTGCGATGCGGCAGGCGATTTCGCCGCGGTTGGCGATCAGGATTTTTTTGAACATGTCAGAGTCCGCTCCAGCGCGGTGGGCGCTTTTCATTGAAGGCCTTCACGCCCTCCAGCCTGTCGGCCGAGGACACCAGCACGTTGTAGGCGGCGACGTCGAGCATGTAGCCGCTGTGGAAGTCAATCTCGCCGCCGCACGATGCGGCGAGTTTGGCGTAGTGGGTGGCCATCGGTGCGGCCAGCACGATGTCGCGCGCGTCGGCGACTGCGGCGGCCAGCGCCGTACCCGGCTCGGCTAGGTCGGTGACCATGCCCCATTCGGCGGCTTCTCCGGCCGAGAAGCGGCGCGCGGTGAACAGCAGCTTCTTGGCGCGCCGCGCGCCGACGGCGCGCACGAGGTTCTGGATACCGCCGCCGCCGGGCATGATGCCGCGCCGCAGCTCGGGCAGCGAAAATACCGCAGCGCGCGAAGCGACGATGTAGTCACACATCAACGCCAGTTCGCAGCCGCCGCCATGCGCGTGGCCTTCGACGGCGGCGATCACCGGTTGCGGGAAATCCTTGACAGCCAGCAACACCTCTTCGGCGAGCTGGTGTTGGCGCCGCCATTGACCGTCGGTCATACCGTCGCGCTGCTTGAGGTCTCCGCCGGCCGAGAAGGCACGCTCACCGGCGCCGGTGATGATCAGCACACGCAGGCCGTCGTCGAAGGCCAGTTCGTGCAGGGCGTTGCGCAGGTCGATGAACATCTGCGTGTTCATCGCGTTCATCACCTCGGGGCGGTTGAGCACCAGGGTGCGGATGCCATCAGCAAGCTCGGTGCCGGGCGCGGCTTCAACGCGTAGTGTCGTGTAGTCCATGGTGCTTCAGTAAGAGCGGGGCATGCCCAGCAGGTGCTCGGCCACCTGCGCCAGCACCAGGTTGTTGGAGATCGGCGCGGTGCGGAACAGCCGGCTCTCCTTCCATTTGCGCTCGATGTCGTATTCGCAGGCCACGCCGTAGCCGCCGAAGGTGGTCATGGCCGCCTCGGCGGCTTCCCAAGCCGCCTCGCTGGCCAGGTACTTGACCATCGTCGCCTCGCGCCCGCAGGGCAGGCTGGCGTCGAACAGCGTCGCTGCCTTGTTGCGCATCAGTTCGGCAGCCTCGATGTTCATGTGGGCGCGCGCGATCGGGAACTGCACGCCCTGGTTGGCGCCGATCGGGCGGTCGAAGACGACACGCTCGCTGCCGTAGCGCGCGGCCTTGCCGACGAACCAGTGGCCGTCGCCGATGGCCTCGCTGGCCACCAGCAGACGCTCGGAATGCAGCGAATCCAGCAGGTAGTGAAAGCCCTTGCCTTCCTCGCCGATGCGGTCGTCGTCGGTGAGCTCCAGGTTGTCGATGAAGACCTGGAAGGTGTGGTGATTGATCATCGTGCGAATCGGCGTGGCCTTCAGCGACGCGCCGGCCTTCGCTATGTCGATCAGGAACAGGCTAAGGCCATCGGTCTTCTTCTTCACCGCGTCGGTCGGCGTGGTGCGCGCGATCAGAAGGTACATGTGCGAGTGGCTGTAGCGCGAAGTCCAGATCTTCTGGCCGTTGACGACGTAGCCACTTGGCACCTTGCGCGCGAATGTCTTGATCGCCAGCGTGTTGGAGCCCGCGTCGGGCTCGGTCACGCCGAAGGCCTGCAGCCGCAGGCTACCGTCGGCGATGCGCGGGAGCGTCGCGCGCTTCTGCGCTTCGCTGCCATGGCGCAGGATCGACGCCATCGTGTACATCTGCGCATGGCAGTGCACCGCGCTACCGCCGTTCTGGTTGATCTCCTGCAGGATCAGGCAGGCGTCGAGCAGGGGCAGCCCGGCGCCGCCGTATTCCTCCGGAATCAGCGCGGCCAGCCAGCCGGCCTTGGCCATCGCGTCGACGAAGGCTTCCGGATAGGCGCCGTCCTGGGCGCACTGGCGCCAGTACTCGGGGCCGAAGCCCTTGCACAGCTCCTTGACGGCGGCGCGGATCTGACCCTGGGTCTCGGTGTAGTCGAAGTTCATGGGGATCTCGGCCTTGTCTCTGTCAATCGACGACGCGTTGCTGTCGCAGCGCCGCCAGTTCATCGGCATGCAGGCCCAGCGCCGTCAACACCTCGTCGGTGTTCCCGCCCAGCACTGGCGGCGGCGGGCCGCTGCGCCCGCGACGGCCCTGCGAACTGATGGGCAGGCCCATCGTCTGGTGTTGCGGTGCGCCCGGCAGCGGCAGCGCGCCCAGCATGCCGACCGCTTGCACCTGTTCGTGCGCCAGCATCTGGGCCACGTCGTGCATCTCGCTGCAGGGCGCACCGGCCGCTCGCAGCGCCGCCGCGCAGTCTGCGGTGCTGCGCTGCCGGGTGCGCGCCTCGAGCTCGGCGTGCAGCGCCTTGCGGTGGCCGATGCGCGCCGACATGTCGATGAAGCGCGGATCCTGCGCCAGCTCTGGACAAGCCAGCGCGCTGCAGATGCGGCCAAACAGCCGGTCGGTGGCCGCAGCGATGAAGACCTTGCCGTCGGCGCTGTCGAAGAGCTCGTAGGGCGCCATCATCGCCATCGCCGAACCCATCTTGCGCGGTAGGCGCTGGGTGGCCAGATAGTTCGCGACTGGCACCGTCATCCACGACAGCCCGGTCTCGAGCAGGCTGGCGTGCACGCGCATGCCTTCGCCCGTGGTGGCGCGGCGCAGCAGCGCGGCCAGGATCGCCATCGTGGCCCACATGCCGGTGCCCATGTCGATCAGCGACACGCCGACGCGCGCCGGCTCGTCACCTTCGTGGCCGCTGACGCTCATGATGCCGGCGAAGGCCTGCATCAGCGGGTCGTAGCCGGGCAGCGCGCGCATCGGGCCGACCTCGCCGAAGGCGCTGATCGCGCAATACACGAGGCGCGGATTGGTCGGCCGCAGGTGTCCGTCGCCGAGGCCGCGCGCTTCGGCGCTGCCGGGTTTGAGCGAATGCACCAGCACGTCGGCACCGGCCGCCAGGCGCGCGACCAGCTGCTGACCAATCGCGCTGTCGAGGTCAATGCAGACGCTCTTCTTGCTGCGGTTCAGCGCCGCGAAGCCGGTCGAGACGCCGGCCACTTCGGGCGGCTTCCACTGGCGCGCATCGTCGCCGCTGCCCGGGCGTTCGATCTTGATGACCTCGGCGCCGAGGTCGCCGAGGATATGGGTGCAGAACGGGCCGGCCACGTTCTGCGTCAGGTCGAGCACGCGGCAGCCGGAGAGAATGGCTTCGAGCATGTTCAATACTGTGGACTAAAAGATCACATGCGGAACACGCCGAAGTGCGTGTCGCGCGCCGGCACACGGCCCGCCAGCTCCAGCAGCAAAGCCATGGTGTCGCGCGTTTCCAGCGGGTCAATCACCATGTCGCACCACAGATTGGAGGCGTAGTTGTAGGGACTGGAAAAGCTCTCGAACTGCTCGCGTATCGGTTGCTTGAATTGCTCGCGTTCTTCGTCGCTCCAGCTTGTGCCCTCGCGCCGGTGGATGTTCTCGCGCACCAGGCCCAGCGTGGTGGCGGCCTGCTCGGGGCCCATCAGCGCGGCGCGGCCGGTAGGCCACATCATCATCACGTTGGGCTTGAACGGGCGCCCGCACATCGCCAGGTAGGCCGCTGCGTACGAGCCTCCGGTGATCAGCGTGTAGCGCGGCACGTTGGCCGAGGCCATGGCCGTCATGAACTTGGCGCCGTGCTTGGCAATGCCCTGCTGCTCCACCGCTTTGCCGACCATGAAGCCCGACACATCGGCCATGAACAGCAGCGGAATGTCGCGCTGGCAGCACAACTCGATGAAGTGCGCGCCCTTGAGCGCGCTCTCGGAGAAGATCACGCCGTTGTTGGCCAGAATGCCGATCTGGAAACCCTTGATGCGGGCGAAGCCGCAGATCATGGTGTCGCCGTACAGGGGTTTGAACTCCTGTAGTTCGCTGTCGTCGATCAGCCGCAGCAGCACTTCGCGGTTGTCGGTCGGATGCCGGTTGTCGGCGCTGACGATGCCGTAAATCTCGCGCGGGTCATGGCGGGGCGGCAGCGGCGGAACCACGTCCCAGCGTTGCTTGGCCACGGTACCTAGGTTGGCCACGATGCCGCGCACGATGGAGATGGCATGGCCATCGTTCTCGGCCAGATGGTCAGTGACGCCGCTGATGCGGCTGTGCATCTCGCCGCCGCCCAGGGTTTCAATGTCAACCTCTTCCTTGGTGGCGGCATACACCAGTTCGGGCCCGGCGAGGAACATCGCACCCTGGTTGCGCACGATCACCGCCTCGTCGCACAGCGCCGGGAGATAGGCGCCGCCAGCGGTAGAGGGCCCATGCACGGTCGCGATCTGGGTGATGCCCTCGGCCGACATGCGGATCTGGTTGTAGAAAATGGAGCCGAACTGGCCGTCGTCGGGGAAAATATGCGCCTGCTCCGGCAGGTTGGCGCCGCCCGACTGGACCATGGTGATGCACGGCAGCCGGTGCTGCCAGGCGAACATCTGGGCCCGCACATGCTTTTTTGCGGTGATGCCGTAGTAGGTGCCGCCCTTGACCGTGGCATCGTGGATCATCAGCATGCATGCGCGCCCGCACACCAGCCCCACCCCGGTGATGATGCTGCCGCCCGGCGGCACGCCCTCGTACAGGCCGTCGCCGGCAAGCTGCCCGAACTCGAGGAAGGGCGAGCCGGGGTCGAGCACGGCAGCCAGGCGCTCGCGCGGCAGCAACTGCTTGCGCTTCTTGTGCAGCAGGCGCGCCTTTTCGGGGCCGCCGATCAGGGCACGTTCGCGGCGTTCATGCAAGTCGTCAATGCGCAGCTCATAGGCTTCGCGGTTGCGCTGAAATTCGGGCGAGTTCGGCGTGGCGGTGGATGTCATCAAACTCATTTAGGCAGCCCTTCCAGTGACTCGGTATGGGTCGGTCATCAGGCAATCAGGCCACCACACGCAGCGTCGCAAAGCGCTGCAGGTGGTGGTCGGTGCTGCCCAACAGGTTGCAAAAGAGCGTCAGGCGGCGAAAGTAATGGCCGATGTCCAGCTCATCGGTCATGCCAACGCCGCCGTGCAGCTGCACCGCTTGCTGCGCCACATACCGTGCGCGTTCGCCGATGGCCGACTTGGCCGCCGAGACGGCACGCGAGCGGGTGGCCGCATCAGCATGATCGGCATGCAGGGCCGCCATCAACACCAGGGAGCGGCTGGCCTCGACCGCGGCGAACATGTCGACCAGCCGGTGCTGGATGACCTGGAAACTGGCAATCGGCACGTCAAATTGTTTGCGCGTGCCGACGTACTCGCCGGTTTTCCTCAACAGCGCGCCCATGGCACCCAGGGCGTCGGCACAGGCGGCAACAATGCCAAGATCAACCAGGTGCTCGAGCAGTCCCAGGCTTTCGCCTTCCATGCCCAGCAATGCGTCCGGGCCCAGCACGACAGCATCAAGCTGCAGATCACCAGCCCGACTGCCGTCGTAGACCTTGTAGCCCGCCACCTGCACCCCCGGCGTGTGGGCCTCGACCAGAAACAAGCTGATTCCCCGGCGTTCACTGACGGTGCCCGAGGTTCTGGCGGCCACAACAAAGCCGTCGGCCCAGGGCGCGCCCAGCACACCGCTCTTGCGGCCCGACAGCACCCAGCGGCCGCCCTTGGCCATGGCGCTGGTGTGAACATGGGCGAGGTCGTGGCGCGCATCGGCTTCGGTGTGCGCTAGGCTGACAATGCGCTGGCCCGAGACCAGCCCGGGCAGCCAGGTCGCGCGCTGCGCCGCGGTGCCCGCGCGTGCCACCGCCTGCGCGCCGAGCACGGCGCTGACGAGGTAGGGTTCGACCACCAGCGCGGCGCCCAGGGCCTCGGCGACCTGGATCGTCTCGAGCATGCCGCCGCCAAAACCGCCATCGGCCTCGGGCAGTCCGAGCCCAAGCCAGCCGAATTCCCCGAATCGCTGCCAGTGCTCGTGGCTCATGCCGGACGCCGACGCGACGATCTGGTTGCGCGCATCGAAGCGGTATTCGGCGCGCAGAAATTTCTGTGCCGCGTCGCGCAGCATCTTTTGTTCTTCGGAGAGATCAAAGTTCATGACGATCCTTACCGCGTGCCGCCGGCCAGCAGCATCTTGGCCAATACATTCTTTTGCACCTCGTCGCTGCCGCCGTAAATCGTGGCGGCGCGCGAAAAACAGTAGTGCGGCATCGCATGGGCATGGCGTCCGCTTCCAAACTCGCCGCCGTCATGCCAGGGCCAGGCTTGCTCGGCGGCGATCTCGACGCCCAGCTCGGCCAAGGTCTGTTGCACCGCCGTGCCCATGGTCTTGAGCAGCGAGGATTCCGGCCCCGGCGCCTTGCCCGAGGCGGTGGCGGCCAGCACGCGGAAGTTGGTGTGTTCGAGCGCCATCAGTTCGATCTCGGCGCGCGCCAGCTTGAGCCGCATCGCCGCGTCCTCCATCAGCGGTTGGCCACCCGAGCGGCGCTCACCTGCCGCGGCATACAAGTTGGCTAAATGCGCCTTGCAGTCGGCCACGCCGGCGATGCTGGTGCGCTCGTGTGTGAGCAGGTACTTGGCAATGTCCCAACCCTGGCCTTCGCGACCGACCAGGTTTTTTCTGGGCACCCGAACGTCGGTGAGAAACACCTGGTTCAGGTGGTGTTCGCCGTCGATCGAGACAATGGGTTTGACATCGATGCCGGAGCGGTCCATCTCGATCAGCAGGAAGGAGATGCCTTCCTGCTTCTTGCCGGTGTTGGCGGTACGCACCAGGCAGAACATGTGCGTGGCCCAATGAGCATAGGTGGTCCAGATCTTGGAGCCGTTGATGATGTAATCGCTGCCATCGGCCACGGCCGTGGTCTTCAGGCTGGCCAAGTCGGAGCCTGCACCCGGCTCGGAATAGCCCTGGCACCACCAGTCCTCGCAGCGACGGATGCGCGGCAGGTACTGCGCCTTTTGCTCTGGCGTGCCGAAGGCAATCAGCACCGGCCCGAGCATGATGACGCCCATCGACAGCCCCACTGGCGCACTGGCCGCCGCGCGCTCAAGGTCGAAAATATAGCGCTGCGTCGGCGTCCAGCCCGGCCCCCCATGCTCCTTGGGCCAGCCGGTGACCAGCCAGCCCTGGCCATCGAGTCGGCGCTGCCATTGAACGATGTCGTTCTTCTGCAGCATCTCCCCGGTGACGGTCTTGCGCTTGAGATCGGACGGTGTGTGGGCGTTGAACCAAGTGCGAACCTCTTGCTGGAACGCCATGTCTTCCGGGCTGAAATCGATGTCCATCGTGGGCCTTTATGCGTTCGGCTTGCGCTTTAGATCGAGATGCCGCCGCCGCAGATCAGCGTCTGGCCGCTTACGTAGTTCGACTCGGGAATACACAGCAGATAGACCGATCCGGCCGCTTCCTCGGGCGTGCCGCCGCGACCCAGCGGAATGGTGCGCTCCATCATTTCCAGCAGATCGGGGTTGACGCCGACCTTGATCTTTTGGCCCTGGATGTCAATGGATGCGTCGCCGCTGGCCGAAGCTTCGGTCAGCCGCGTTTTGATCATGCCAAAAGCGACGGCGTTGACGTTCACCTTGTAACGCCCCCACTCCTTGGAGAGCGCCTTGGTCAGGCCAATGATGCCGGCCTTGCCCGCTGAGTAGTTAGCCTGGCCGGCGTTGCCGCCGGTGCCGGCGATAGACGAGATGTTGACCACCTTGCGGAACACCTCCTGCCCGGCTTCGGCTTCCTTGCGCGAGGCGACGCGAATGAACTCTGCGGCAGCGCGCAAAATCTTGAACGGCGCGGTCAGATGCACGTCGATGATCGCGTTCCATTGCTCGTCCGTCATCTTCTGAACCACGTTGTCCCAGGTGTAGCCGGCGTTGTTGATGATGATGTCCAGGCCGCCGAAGCTGTCAATCGCGGTCTTGACGAAGCGATCAGCAAAATCGCCGGCAGTGACGCTGCCCACGCAGGCCACGGCCATGCCGCCTGCCTTCTTGATGTCGGCCACGGTCTGCTCTGCTGGAGCTGCGTCGAGGTCGTTGACCACGACCTTGGCGCCTTCGATGGCCAACTTCATGGCGATCGCACGGCCGATGCCGCGGCCCGAACCTGAAACGATGGCCACTTTGCCTTCGAGTTTTTTCATGATGTGTGTCCTTGTTTTTGATGAAAAGGAAATGAAAGGGAAAAGAATAAGGAGCCGGGCTGCCAAACGGCGGTCTCAGCCTCTCAGTTCAGGGCAACCAGCGCCTCGCCGGACAGCGTGATTTCGCCTGTCGCTTTCGTAGCGCTGATTTGAACGCGCACGCAGGGTCGGCCTGCATGCTCAATCTGTTCAAGCACCTTGCCGGTGCAGCGCACGCGGTCGCCGAGATGGGTCAGGGCCGCGAAGCGCACGCCATAGCTGAGGATCTGGCGCTGTGGCACCCATTCGGTGAGCGCACGCCCGAGGTATGCCATCGACAGCATGCCGTGCGCGAACACATCCTTCATCCCCGCACCGCAGGCGAAGTCGATGTCGATGTGGATCGGGTTGTGGTCGCCCGATGCACCTGCGAACAGTGCCAGGGTGGTGCGGCTGATGGGCGGCAATTCCAGCACGGGCATGTCGTCACCGACACCCATGATTTTTACTTGAGCGTTCATGAATAGGCCTTCAGGCGTGGCGCACGACGATCACCGAGTGCAGGTCAGAGACATGCTCGCCGAGCTGATTGGTGACCTTCGTGTCGTTGACGACAAACTCGAGCGCGCCGCCCTTCTTGTCGTAGATGTCGGCGACCCGGGTCTGAAAACGCAGCGTGTCGCCAGCGCACACCGGGGCGTGGTAGTCGAAGCGCTGCTCACCGTGCAAGACCTCCCGCAGATCGATCTTGAGCGTGTCGAGCAACGTCATCAACACCCCCGAATCGCTCTCGGCGCCAAAGATGAAAGTCGGTGGCGCCACGACGTCGCGGTAGCCAGCGGCCTTGGCGGCAGTCGTGTCGAAGTAGATCGGGTCGGTGGCACCGATCACCTGGGCGAAAAAGCGGATGCGGCCCTTCTCCACATCCCACAGCGTGGGCGGCACCTCGTAGCCGATGAATTGCTTGTCAATCATGGGACTCCAGCTCCTGGTCTTCTGCGCCTGTGCTCAGGCGGCCTGGTAAAGCGTGACAACACAAGCGCCGCCCAGCCCGAGGTTGTGCTGCAAGGCCACACGTGCGCCTTGAACTTGGCGTTTGTCCGCCGTGCCGCGCAGTTGGTGAGTCAGCTCATAACATTGCGCCAGGCCGGTGGCGCCCAGAGGGTGCCCTTTCGACAACAGGCCGCCCGACGGGTTGGTCACAACCTTGCCGCCATAGGTGTTGTCGCCGTCCAGCACAAACTTTTCCGCACCGCCTGGCGGGCACAGGCCCAGCGCCTCATAGGTGATCAACTCGTTCTGTGCAAAGCAGTCGTGCAGCTCAACCACGTTCACGTCCTGCGGGCCGATGCCGGCTTGCTGATAGACCTTTTGCGCCGCATCGCGCGCCATATCGAAGCCGACCACGCGCATCATGTCGTGCGACTCGAAGGTACTGGGAAAATCGGTTGCCATCGCCTGGGCGACAATGGAAACGCGAGTGTCGAGCCCGTGCTTCTTGGCGAAGGCTTCGGAGCAGATCACCGCAGCAGCGGCGCCGCAGGTCGGTGGGCAAGCCATCAGGCGGGTCATCACGCCCTCCCACAGCACAGGTGCGTTCATCACGTCGTCGACCGAGACCTCCTTGCGGAACAGCGCCAGAGGGTTGTTCGCAGCATGACGGCTGGCCTTGGCGCGAATGCTGGCAAAGGTCTCCAGTTTGGTGCCGTACTTGTCCATGTGCGCCTTGCCGGCACCGCCGAAGTAACGAATAGCCAACGGAATTTCCGGGCGCCCGACGAGTTCGGCGGTGGCCCGGTCAAACTCCTCGAACGGCGTCGGCCTGTCCTCGAACTGGGCCTTGATGGCACCTGCGGCCATCTGCTCGAAGCCCAGGGCCAGAACACACTCGACGGCACCACTTTCGACTGCCTGGCGCGCCAGAAACAGCGCCGTCGAACCGGTGGAGCAGTTGTTGTTGACGTTGACGATGGGGATGCCGCTCATGCCCACCGGGTAGAGCGCCCGCTGGCCGCAGGTGGAATCGCCATACACATAGCCGACATAGGCTTGCTGGATCATGGCGTACTCAACGCGCGCATCGGCAAGGGCCTGGCGCACTGCCCTCTCTCCCATCACGTGATAGGGTTCACTGGCGCCCGGTTTGGTGAACGGGACCATCCCGACACCGGCAACAACGACTTTCTGGTTCATCGCACTAACTCCTTGGGTTGAAATATTTCGGACGCCGACACTGAGAGGCCATCGGCCTCAACCGCCCTTGGCCTCATCGGCGTACTCGGTCTTGAGACCCCGCTTGAGGATCTTGTTGGCCACACTGATTGGCAGCGAGCTGCGAAAGTGGATCCGCTTCGGCGCCTTGAAGCCGGGCAGGCGGCCACGACAGAACTCGATCAGTTCGGCCTCGGTCACCACGGTTCCTGGCCTGGCGATGACGGTGGCCGTCACGGCCTCGCCCCAGTGCTCGTCGGGCAGCCCGAACTCGGCGCACTGCATCGCGCCTGTGTGGGCGCCCAGGACGCTTTCGACCTCCCGGCAATAAACGTTCTCTCTGCCTGTCTTGATCCATGTCCTTCTTGCGGTCGGCGAAGAAGTAGTTGCCGGCCGCGTCCCGGAACAGGATGTCGCCGGTATGGAACCAGCCGTCGCGGAACACACGGCGGTTGGCCTCGTCGTTCTTGTAGTAGCCATTCATGATGACCGGGCCGCGCACGATCTGCTCGCCCGATTCACCGTCGGCTACGTCCTTGCCTTCATCGTTGATTAGACGCACGTCGGCGGCCACCGAGGCGACGCAGCCGACCCAGCGGCCTTCCTCGTCGGGCATCTGCTCCCAACCGTCCACGCAGCCACCGGTCAGCAAAGAGGCTGTCAATTCGCTGAACCCCTGCACCGAAAAGAAGCGCGACGGCGCCGCCGCCTGCTTCCATCCATCGATCATTGACTTGAGGATCGTCGAGGCCCAAGTGCCCAGCTTGGTCGCGCAGCGAAGATCCGACGCGCCGAAGTTGGGGCACGACAGCATCGCCACACACAGCGTCGGAGGCAACACCACGACGCTGAGCCGGTGATGCGCGACGAGGTCGATCATCTGCACCTGTTGCGGCACCTGCGTCATCACCATCGTGACCTGGTTGGCCAAGGCGTAGATGGAGAACAGATAGCCGGCGACGTGAATGAGCGGCAGGTGCATCAGCAGGCGGTCGTCCTGGACCAGACCGAAGTTCCATGCCCAGGCCAGTTGGGAGGCACAAAAGTTGGCATGCGAAGTCAGAACACCCTTCGGCGACGACTCGGTACCGCTGGTGAAAAATATCGTGGCAACGTCGTCGCTATCGACGAGGACCTGGGGTTCGTCGGCGGGTCCCGAGGCCAGTTCGGCAAACGCCAGCCAGCCGGCAGGCGCCGCCTTGCCAGACACCCTGAGCTGAACCAACTGCTCAACACAAACCTTCTTGCCCGGCACGGCGTCGACGTTGCCCTGCAAGGCATCCTCGGCGAAGAACCACTTGGCCTCGGCGAACTCGATGAGGCGCTGCACGTCCGCCGGCTGCAGCATGAAGTTCACCGGCACCAACCAGGTGCCGATCTTGTGCAGCGCATAGCCCAGCGCCAGGAAGGGCACATTGTTGCGCGACAGCGCGGCCATGCGGTCACCTCTCTTGATGCCATGCCGCAGCAGGTTGTTCGCAACGGTATTGACCATCGCGTTCAGTTGCGCATAGCTGTGGGTCTTCGCGGCGCCATCGGTGATGTAGAAGATGATCGCAGGCTCGTCCCCAGCGGCCTTCGCCGCGCGGCGAAGGTTGTCGCCCACGTTCTGGCGGCGCAGCAGGTTCATCTCGAGTACGTGGGTCAAGGCTGTCTCGTTAGGTTGAAGCTCGTTTGACGCTGATGAATGGTCGCGTTGCGAGCGGCACGACCCGATAGGTCTCACGGGTGAATGCGTCACGGACGGCCACCGTCAATGAATACGCACCAATTCCGTCCCCCATGTACGCCGCCTCCAGTTCTGGCACTCCAAGTGAGTGTCAGTGATGAATCCTACCTAACGCTTGACAGTTTTGCAATGCCCAATTAAATTGGGGTAAGCCCAAAGAGATCTCGTCCGCGCAGCTTTGGTGCGCGCCGCGGCCCGTTGACCCAACCCACGCATTGATAGGCATCCCTATATGGCCGCCACTCGCAGTTTTGCTCTCTCCGCCGACGACCGCGCCGTACTCGAAGCCGCCGACAAGTTCGCGCGCAAGGAATTCGTGCCACTCGCGCGCCGCATGGACGACGAGGAGTGGTGGCCGTCGGATATCTTCCAGAAAATTGGCAAAGCTGGCTTCATGGGGGCCACCGTGCCTGCCGAGCATGGCGGCGCGGGTATGGACCTGTTCAGCTCGGGCCTGATCTGCCAAGCCTTTGCACGCTGGAACCCCGCCATCGCCTTGTCCTGGGCGGCGCACGACAACCTGTGCGTCAACAACATCTTCCGCAACGCCAACGAGGCGCAGCGCCGCCAATACCTGCCCGATCTGTGCAACGGCACAAAAATCGGCGCGCTCGGCCTGACCGAACCCGGCGCCGGCTCGGATGCGCTGGGCGCCATGCGCACCAGCGCGCGCCGCGAGGGCGATCACTACATCCTCAACGGCACCAAGATCTACATCACCAACGGCCCGGTGGCCGATGTGCTGTTGGTTTACGCCAAGACCGCGCCGGAGTTAGGTGCCAAGGGCATTTCAGCCTTCATCGTCGAGAATAATTTCCCCGGCTTCAAGGTGGCTCAAAAACTCATCAAGATGGGTTTTCGCGGCAGCCAGACCGGCGAGCTGGTGTTCGACAACTGCCGCGTGCCGGCAGCCAACCTGGTGGGCAAGGAAAACGAAGGCGTCAAAATCGTCATGAGCGGGCTCGATCTGGAGCGCGCGCTGGTGGCTGGCTTATGCGTGGGCATCTGCGAACGTGCACTCGAATTGAGCGTCGAGTACGCCAGGACGCGCGTGCAGTTCGGCAAGCCCATCGGCAGCTTCCAGATGGTGCAGGCCATGCTGGCCGAGATGTACACCGAGATCGAAGCCATGAAAACCCTGGTCTGGCGCACCCTGGCCGAGGTCAATGATCTGGAGGTGGGCGGCGGAGGCCGCGGCGATGTGCACAAGCTCACCGCAGCGTCCATCCTCTACGCTGGCGAAGCCTGCAACCGGGTGCTCAACAAGGCCGTGCAAGTGCATGGCGGTAGCGGCTACATCTGGGAGTCCGAAATCAACCGGCTGTTCCGTTGCATCAAGATCCTCGAGATCGGTGCAGGCACATCCGAGGTGCGCAAGATGATCATCGCCGAAGAGCTGCTGCGCGGTTGATTCCCAGACCCGCATGGCAAGCGCAGCTGACCACCACACAAACAAGCAGGCCTTGAAGATGCAACCCTCGTTGACCATCCGCTTTGAGCAACGTGGTGCCGTGGCGTGGATCACGCTGAATCGGCCCGATGCGATGAATGCGCTGTCGGAGACAATGTGCGCCGAATTGCGCGATGCGACCGCGCATTGCGAGCGTGACCCGACCATCCGCGTCATCGTGCTGACCGGTGCGGGCCGTGCCTTCTGCGCCGGCGCCGACCTCAAAGGCGTGTTCGAGAGCAGCGCTGGCGGCCCCGGCCCGAGCGACCCGATGGGCGAGTTTCTCGATCTCGTCGGCGGCATGATGGATCGGCTGCGCATGTGCCCCAAACCCACCATCGCCGCGCTGAACGGTCTGACGATGGCTGGCGGACTGGAGCTGGCCATGGCCTGCGACCTCATCATCGCCGCCGAAAGTGCCCGCATCGGCGACGCACATGCCAACTTCGGCGTGTTTCCGGGCGCGGGCGGCGCGGCGATCCTGCCACGGCGCATCGGCGCCACCGCCGCCAAATACCTGCTGTTCACCGGCGACACCATGCCCGCACGCGAACTGGTTCCGCTGGGCCTGGTGAACCGTGTTGTGCCG
Source organism: Hydrogenophaga sp. (assembly GCF_018780385.1). Classification (GTDB taxonomy): domain Bacteria; phylum Pseudomonadota; class Gammaproteobacteria; order Burkholderiales; family Burkholderiaceae_C; genus Hydrogenophaga. The sequence goes on from NZ_JADMJO010000060.1 coordinate 22,788, forward strand.
GATGCCGAGCTGGTGTCCGAGGTCGAAAAATTCGCCTTGCGCATCGCCAGTAAAAGCCCGCTGGTGCTGCGCCGCATGAAACAGGCCGTGGCCGACGGGCTGGAGCAGCCACAGGCTTCGGCGCTGCGGCTGGAGCGACTGGTGCTCGACGCGCACCGCCATTCGCACGACATACAAGAGGGCCTCGCGGCTTTCGTCGACAAGCGCACGCCCGATTTCAAGGGCTACTGATTTCACCCACTTGTTCTGAATGGACGCATTTCCATGACCAGCCCGCAAGCCGCCGTCTACGTAGTCGGCGTCGGCATGACGCCGACCGGCAAGTTTATTGACCGCGATATCAAGCAACTGACCGCCGCTGCTGTGAATGCCGCGCTGGCCGATGCCGGACTGTCCATCAGCGACATCCAGTCGGCATACTTTTCTAACGCAACCCAGGGCGCGCTCGAAGGCCAGACCATGATCCGTGGCCAGATTGTGTTGCGTTCGATGGGCTTCGAGTCCATCCCGATCTTCAACATTGAGAACGCCTGCGCCAGTGCCAGCTCGGCTTTCAACCTGGCGGTGCAGTACGTGCGCTCGGGGGCAGGCGAGATCGCGCTGGCCATTGGTGCCGAGAAAATGTTTTGCGCCGACAAAGCCAAAATGTTCAGCGTCTTCGACGGCGCCTGGGACGTGGCCACGGTCGAGGAGAACAAACGCAGGCTGCTGCAAATGGGGCACGGTATTGAGCCGCCGGAAGGGTCCATGTCCAAGGCGCCCTACAGCCTGTTCATGGACATTTACGCCGCCTTTGGTCGCTTTCACATGCGCGAGTTCGGCACCACGCAGCGACAAATTGCCGCCGTGTCGGCCAAGAATCATGGCCATTCGGTGCACAACCCGCTGGCGCAATACCGCAATGCATACACCATTGACGAGGTACTGGCCGCGCCCCCCATCGCCTACCCATTGACGCTGCCGATGTGCGCACCCATCAGCGACGGGGCTGCCGCAGTCGTCGTGTGTTCCGAAGCAGCACTGGCGCGCCTGGCAAAGCGTGGGCGCGCCATCAAGGTGTTGGCATCGGTCATTGCCACCGGCAGCACCCGCCGCCCTGAAGACCTGGATCAACACATCACCGTCAAGGCTGCCAAACAAGCCTACGAACTCGCAGGCGTTGGCCCGCAAGACATTTCGCTGGCCGAGGTCCACGATGCCACCGCCATCGGCGAAATCGTGCAGAGTGAAAACCTTGGCTTCTGTGCGTTCGGCGAAGGCGGGCCGCTCGCCGAGCGCGGCGACACCACGATTGGCGGACGCATCCCGATCAACACCTCGGGCGGACTGGAGTCCAAGGGGCACCCGATCGGCGCCACCGGGCTGGGTCAGTTGCACGAACTGGTCGTGCAGTTGCGCGGCGAAGCGGGGGCCCGCCAAGTGCAAGGGGCCCGCCTTGCCATTGCAGAAAACGGTGGGGGCCTGTTCGGAATTGAAGAAGCCGTGGCCGCCATCACCATTCTCGGTCGCTGAAGGGCAAAAATGATTGTTCACGACAAGGTGGCCATCATCACAGGTGGTGCTTCAGGCCTGGGACGCGCGGTGGCTGATGCGCTCGCCGAAGGCGGCGCGCGGGTGTCATTGTTCGACCGCGACAGCGAGCGTGGTGTACAGGCAGCCACCGAACTGGGTTCTGCCGCCATGTTCGAGCAGGTGGATGTCACCAGTGAGTCACAGGTGCAGGCGGGCATCGACGCAACCCTGGCCCGTTTTGGCGCCATTCACATTTGCATCAACTGCGCTGGCGTGCCCGACGCAGCCAAGACCTTCTCCGATGGAAAACCCTTTCCCCTGGCACTGTGGGACAAGGTGATTGCCGTCAACCTGACCGGCACGTTCAACGTGCTGCGCCTGGCAGCCGTGGCGATGGCGCGCAATGAGCCTGAGGGTGATGAGCGCGGCGTCATCATCAACCTGTCGTCCGGTGCCGCACAGGACGGCCAGATGGGACAGGCGGCCTACGCCGCCAGCAAGGCCGGGGTGATCGGCCTCACGCTGCCGGTGGCACGGGACCTGGCCGATCTGGGCATCCGCTGCGTAGCGGTTGCGCCGGGCTTGTTCGAAACGCCGATGGTCGCGGGCCTGCCAAAGAAGGTCGCACAGGCCATCGTTGACCGCATGATTCTGTTCCCGCGCCGCATGGGTCAAGCCAGCGAGCTGGCCCACCTGGTGCGCTCCATCGTCGAGAACCCCTATATCAATGCGACCTGTTTGCACATTGATGCCGGTGCACGCATGAGCACTCGCTGAACGAGACCGACAACACACCGAGACCAGCACCATGAATTTCCTCCCCACCGAAGAACAGCGCATGGCCGTGGAAGGCTTCACTCGCTTCCTGGAGACCGAACTGCGTCCGATTGTCGAACGCTACCAGCCCGACAAGCTAATTGAAAAAGAGGTGATGCTGGAGATCTTCCAGAAGATGCTGCCCTACGGCATGGGCGGCAACGGCATCATTGCCGAGGAACATGGTGGTCTGGGCATGCCCTGGCTCACCTATGCACTGATGTATGAGCAACTCGCTCGCATTTCCGGCGACGTGGCAATCTCGCTGTTGATTCAGCAGCTCGGCGCCTATTCGCTGGAGGTCTGCACGAACGTGGCCATGCGTGAGAAATATTTGCCACGCATGGTACGCGCCGAAATCATTGCCTGCAGCGGCATCAGCGAGCCCGGGGTCGGCTCCAACGTGGCTGAAGTCACCTGCCGTGCCCAGCGCGATGGCGACCACTACATTGTCACCGGGGAGAAAACCTGGATATCCAACGGCCACTACTCCGACTTTTGCATGGTCATCGTGCGTACCTCACAAGAAGGTTCTGGCGCCATCTCGATGATCTTGGTGGACCGCGCCGAACACGGCTACGAAAGCCGCAACATCGACAAGCTCGGGCTCAACAGCACCTCGACCGCTCAGCTGTTCTTCGATGGCGCGCGCGTGCCGGCCGCCAACATGATGATAGCCCCCGGCACCGGCCTGAAGAACACCATGGTGCTGTTCGAGAAAGCGCGTCCTATGGTCGGTCTTACCTCGGTGGGCATCGCACAGGCGGCGCTCGACAAGGCGGTGGACTATTCGAAGGAACGCCGCCAGCATGGCAAGCCCATCGGCGGCCATCAATTGATCCAGGGCATGCTTGCCGAAGCCGCGACCGAACTCGACGCCGCGCGTCTGCTGGTCTACCGCGCCTTCAACCTGATCGACCACGGCGTGCGCAGCGAGGTGCAAAGCGCCATGGCCAAATGGTACGCGACCGAGATGGCGGTCAATGTCACGTCGAAAGCAGTGCAGATTCACGGCGGCAACGGCATAACCAAAGACTTCGGCGTTGAATTGTTGTTCAGAAACGCACGCATGATGCCGATTCCCGACGGCACCACCGAAATCCAGAAACTCATCATTGGCCGCGCCCTGACCGGTATCAACGCCTTCTCCTAACCCATGACCTCTAACTCCTTGAATAGCCCATCCAGCGAGGCTTCGGTGCTGCAGGCGCGGGACATCACCTTGCGCTTTGGCGGTGTCACCGCGCTGGCCGAGGTCGCCATCGATGTGCGTGACAACGAGCTGCTGGCCATCATTGGGCCCAACGGCGCGGGCAAGAGCTCTTTGATGAACGTGCTCAGCGGCTTCTACCTGCCGCAACAAGGCAGCGTTCACTACCGTGGTCAAGACATCAAAGGCCGCGCGGTGCACCAGATCGCGCGCGAAGGCGTGGTGCGCACTTTTCAGGGCACCCATTTGTTCTCCAACATGAGCGTGATCGACAACATCCTGGTCGGCCGCTACAGCAAGATGCGATCAAATCTGGCGCAGGCATTTCTCTACTTTCCCTGGACCCAGCGTGAAGAAACGCTGCACCGGGAAGCAGTCGAGGAAATCATCGACTTCCTTGAAATTGAGAATATCCGCCACCAGCCGGTAGGCGCGCTCGGCTACGGTCTTCGCAAGCGCGTTGACCTGGGCCGTGCGTTGGCGATGGAACCCAAGGTTCTGTTAATGGATGAACCCATGGCCGGCATGAACACCGAAGAAAAAGAAGATCTGGCCCGTTTCATCATAGACGTGCGCGAGGCCAAGCGCATCCCGGTTGTGCTAGTGGAGCACGACATGGGGGTGGTCATGGATCTGGCAGACCGCGTGGCGGTGCTCGACTTTGGCCGCAAGATCGCCGACGGCACGCCTGCACAAGTGCAGGCCGACCCGGCCGTGATCCAGGCCTACTTGGGAGCAGCGGCATGAGTGCGACCGACCCCGCCCCAGAAGTCGTCATGACCCTGCCGCAGAAGTTGTTCGCCCACGCCCGGGAACATCCACAGTTGCTGGCGCAGCGCGTCAAGCGCAAAGGTATGTGGCGCTGCCATACATGGGCCGACGTGTTTGATCGAACGCGCAGCATTGCGCTTGGCGCGGCGGCGCAGGGCCTGCAGCGTGGCGAAACCGCGATTGTGATCGGCGAGAACGAACCAGAGCACTACTGGGCGCTGTTTGCGGCCCAGTCACTGGGCGTCAAAATCGTATCGGTCTACCCTGACGCCACCGTCGACGAGTTGCACTACCTGTGCGAGGATTCAAAGGCCCGCTTCATCTTCGCGCAGGATCAGGAGCAGGTTGACAAGGCGCTTGCGCTGCTGGAGCGGCTGCCCGACATCCGGGGCATCGCCTACTGGGACAACTCGGGCATGTGGTCGTACCGGCATACGCTGCTGCAATCCTTTGATGACCTGACCGCTGAAGGTCGGCGCCAGCACGAGAGGCACCCGCAGCGCTTCGAACGTGAAGTCAACGCCGGCCAAGCGGACGATTTGGCACTACTGACCTACACCTCCGGCACCACCAGCAAGCCCAAGGGCGTGATGATCAGCCACCGCTGGCTGATGGACAACGCGGTTCGGATGAGGAGCGCGTTGCCGCTGGAAGCCGGCATGGAATATTTGTCTTACACGCCGCTGGCCTGGATCACCGAGCAGTTGCTGGGCGTGACCCTCGGGCTGATCACGCCGCTGGTGGTCAACTTCCCGGAAGGCCCCGACCAGGTCTTGCCCAACGTGCGCGAACTTGCGCCGCACATCGTGCTGTTTGGCCCGCGCCAATGGGAGAACATCGCCGCCACCATCGAGGCGCGCATGCTCGCCGCGAGTTGGATGGCACGCGGCATCTACCGCTGGGGCATCCGCATCGGCCATGACGTGCATGTGGCGCGACTCGAAGGGCGCGCGGCACCGTGGCTGTCGCGCCTGCTGCTGCCTGTGGCCGAGGCGCTGGCCCTGCGCCCGGTGCGCGATCAGTTCGGCTTTATTCGCAGCGATGTCGCGGTTTCAGGCGGCACCGCCATGGCACCCGACGTGTTTCGCTTATTTCACGCCATGGGCGTCCACTTGCGCAATATTTATGGCTGCTCGGAGTTTGGTCTGATTGCTGGCCACCGCGGCGAGCGCTGCGACCTCGAAACCGTGGGCCCGCTACTGGATGTGGACCCTGCCTTCGGCGCGCCGCTGGAATCGCGCATTGAGGACAATGGCGAACTGTTGCTGCGCGGAGGTACCGGCTTTCTCGGCTACTGGGGCAAGCCCGAGAAGACCGCCACCATCCAGCGCGACGGCTGGTACGTCAGCGGTGACGCAGTGCGCAAGACCGAGCGCGGAGAACTTGTCTACCTCGACCGGGTGGAACACTTGGTCAAACTCGCCAGCGGTCACCCGTATCCCCCGCAGTTCATCGAGACCCGGTTGCGCTTTTCGCCCTTTATCAAGGACGTGATGGTGCTGGGCGACGCCACCCGGCCCTGGGTTGGCGCGCTGA
>NZ_JADMJO010000156.1 GCF_018780385.1 Hydrogenophaga sp.
GTGTGTCGCTGCCCCCCGAGGGGGCGCACCGCGGCCTTCGGGCGGCCGGGCGGCCGCGGTCATGATTGCGCTGTTGCAACGGGTGGCCCAGGCCCGCGTGGAGATCGAGGGTGAGGTCGTTGGTTCGGTCGGTCAAGGCCTGCTGGTGCTGCTGTGCGCCGAGCCCGACGACACCGAGGCGGTGGGCGAAAAGATGCTCGCCAAGATACTGAAGCTGCGGATCTTTGGCGACGCCGCCGGCAAGATGAACCTGAGCGTGCAGGACATCGGCGGCGGCTTGCTCATCGTGAGTCAGTTCACCCTGGCGGCCGACACGAAGAGTGGCAACCGGCCTGGCTTCACCGCGGCGGCGCCGCCGGCGTTGGGCGAGGCGCTCTATGAAGCATTCGTGAAGGCGGCGCGCGTTGCACATCCGGTGGTGCAGACCGGCCGTTTCGGCGCCGACATGAAAGTGCACCTGGTCAACGACGGACCGGTGACGATCCCACTGAGGATCACGGCCTGCCCTTCGACAAGCTCAGGACAATCGGAATACCAACCCCGTTCGGGCTGAGCCTGTCGAAGCCCTCGCTCACCAGCATCGTGCGAACCCTTCGACAGGCTCAGGGTGAACGGGTTTTATCAGGCGTAAGGGTTCGGCTGGCCCAAGCCGGCCAGGATCTCGGTCTCGCGCGCTTCCATCTCTTCGGCGTCGTCTTCGCTGGTCTCGTGATCCCAGCCCTGCGCGTGCAGTGTGCCGTGCACCAGCAGGTGGGCGTAGTGCTCGGCCAGCGGTTTCTTCAGCTCGGCGGCTTCGCGCGCCACCACCGGCGCGCACAGCACCAGGTCGGCCATCACCAGCGGCTCGGTGGCGTAGTCGAAGGTCAGCACGTTGGTGGCGTAGTCCTTGCCCCGGTAATCACGGTTGAGCGCCTGGCCTTCTTCGGCGTCGACGATGCGCACGGTGATCTCGGCGTCGGCGTCCAGCGCGTGGCGGATGCAGCGCACCACCGTGTGGCGCGGCAGCGCGGCGCGGTGGGTGGCCGCATCGGCGAGCTCGCCAAATTGCAAGGACAGGGTGAGTGCAGGCAGGGCCATCAGCGTTTGGCCGGTTGGGCGAAGCAGTTGGCCAGCAGCGTCTTTTCCTGCGCGGTGTGGTCGGCCGCCAGAAAGCTGAGCTCGCCCTTCATGCCCTGGGTGTACCAACGCAGGCTGTTCTGCTCGTCGAGCGCGACGAAGCGCACGCCGGTGGTGGCACGGCGCCCCTGCAGCATCACGGTGCGCCCGTCGAAGTGCAGGGCGGCAAACGCATTGCCGTTGCTCAGGTTCAGATAGACCAGTTCGATCTCGGTGCCACCGTCGCAGCGGTACTGCACCGCCTGGCTGCTGAAGATCAGGGCGGGTGCGGCGGGGGCGGGTGGGCTGCCCTGGGCGAAGGCCGTGAACGGCAGCAGGGCCAACAGGCCGGTGAGTGCGCGGGAGATGAATGTCGGGTGCATGGGTCGATTTTCAGGCTGCCTTGCGCCGCGCCCGCTTGGTCGGCGCGGCGTCATCGATGTGGGGCGTGCGCGCGTCGTAGGCGTCCACGATGCGCGCCACCAAGGGGTGGCGCACCACGTCGGCGCTGGAGAGGCGTGTGATCGCGATGCCCTGCACGCGCTTCAACACACGCTCGGCGTCTATCAGGCCGCTGAGTTCGGTGCGCGGCAGATCGATCTGGCTCACGTCGCCGGTGATCACCGCCTTGGCGCCGAAGCCGATGCGGGTGAGGAACATCTTCATCTGTTCCACGGTGGTGTTCTGCGCCTCGTCCAGGATCACGAAGGCGTGGTTGAGCGTGCGCCCGCGCATGAAAGCCAGTGGCGCGATTTCAATCTGTTGGCGCTCGAAGGCCTTCTGCACCTTGTCGGCGCCCATCAGGTCGTGCAGCGCGTCGTACAGCGGCCGCAGGTAGGGGTCGACCTTCTGGCCCAGGTCGCCGGGCAGGAAGCCGAGTTTTTCACCGGCTTCCACCGCGGGGCGCGTGAGCACGATGCGCTGCACCGCGCTGCGCTCCAGCGCATCGACCGCGCAGGCCACGGCCAGGTAGGTCTTGCCGGTGCCGGCCGGGCCGATGCCGAAGGTGATGTCGTGCGTGGCCATGTTCTCCAGGTAGCGCGCCTGGTTGGGCGTGCGCCCGCGCACCTCGCCGCGCCGCGTCTGCATGGCCAGGGCGCCATCGCCCGGGTCGACCAGGGCGGTGTCGCCACTGAGCATGAGCTGCACCTGCTCGGGCGGGATCGGCTTCTTGGCCATCTCGTACATGGCCTGCAGGGTTTCCAGCGCCTGGTTCACCTTGGGCTTGGTGCCCTCGATGCGAAATTGCTCGAACCGGTGCGCCACCTTCACGTTCAAGGCCGCCTCGATGGTGCGGATGTGGCTGTCCATGGGCCCGCACAGGTGCCCCATGCGGACGTTGTCGGGCGGGGAGAAGGTGTGTCTGAGAATCAAGCCGATAATTCCTTGAAATTGAAGCCCCCAAACCTGGCTGCGCCAGGCCCCCCGAGGGGGTGCTGTCGTTCTTGGGACGGCCCGGCGAACGACAAAGGATCTTCCAATGATAGGCAAGTTGACCGGTACGCTGCTGGAGAAAAACCCACCCCAGATCCTGCTGGACTGCCACGGCGTCGGTTACGAGGTCGACGTGCCGATGAGCACGTTTTACAACCTGCCCGGCACCGGTGAAAAAGTGGCCTTGCTCACCCACTTCGTGGTGCGCGAGGACGCCCAGATTCTCTACGGCTTCGGTACTGCCCCTGAACGTGAGGCCTTTCGCCAGCTCATCAAGATCAGCGGCGTGGGACCTCGCACCGCGCTCTCGGTGCTCTCGGGCATGAGCGTGGGCGACCTGGCCCAGGCCATCAGCGCGCAGGACAGCGGTCGCATCGTCAAGGTGCCCGGCATCGGCAAGAAGACCGCCGAGCGCCTGCTGCTCGAACTCAAGGGCAAGCTGGGTGCCGACCTCAACCTGAGTGGCGCCGGCCCGGCGCAGAGCGACGTGCAGAGCGACATCCAGCAAGCCCTGATGGCGCTGGGTTACAGCGACAAGGACGCAGCCGCCGCTCTCAAGCCCCTGCCGGCGGATGTGGGCGTGAGCGAGGGCATCAAGCTCGCGCTGAAGGCACTGGCGAAGTGAGGGGCGACCCGGACAGAAAATCGATCTGTCGTTCGATCGACCATGTCATGTTGCGACTGCATGACACGGAGCCTTTGCTTGCGCTGCTGACCGAGACCCTGTGCCTGCCGGTGACATGGCCGCTGCAACGCAGCGAATTTGCGAGCTTTGCCTGGGTTCATGTCGGCAATACCAATCTGGAGCTTTGGGCGGCCCGGAACAACGGCGATCTACCTGACGAATCTTGTTTGCCCTTGATCCATGGCCTGGCACTTGCGCCTGATGAACTGGCGTTCAGCATTGCCGAACTGGAGCGACACGGGGTTGCCTGCAAGGAACCCCGTCCATTCCAGACGGCGAATGTCGATGGCCAATCGGTCACGAATTTCACCAACTCGGTGATCTTGAACCTGTCATCACCAGCCTGCTGCAACTTCTTCTGTGAATGGGGCATGCAGGCCAGCATCGTTCCATGGGGCACAGGTGTAAGCACTGTTCAGCGCCACGAAGCGGAGCGGCACCGGTTTTCTGAATCGGGGGGCGGACTGCTTGGCCTTGTCCGGCTGACGCGTGTGGGAATGAGCTGCCCCGATGCAGAAGGGATGAGAAATCATTGGCGCACAATTGCTCAGGTTTTTGCAGACGAGCCACTGGAAATTGACGGCATCGCTTTGGATGTGTCGTCTGGCGAACTGCATCAAATCCACAGCCTGAGTTTCGAGGTGCGCTCATTGCGCGAGGCTCGGGCTTGTCTGGAAGAGCGAGGGCTTCTTGGCGAGAACACTCCGATGACCTTGACTTTGTCCGAGCACGCGACTGGAGGGCTGGTTTTCCATTTCGCTGAGGCCGGCGCAACCGCGAACTGAAGCTGACGATTCAACAATGAGCATCCAGACCGACGACTTCGCCCCCGCGCCGCGCGTGGTGTCCGCCGCACCGGCTTCGCCCAAGGAAGAGGCGATCGAGCGCGCGCTGCGGCCCAAGCTGCTCGACGAGTACGTGGGCCAGGTGAAGGTGCGCGAGCAGCTGGAAATCTTCATCGGCGCGGCCAGGAAGCGCAACGAGGCGCTGGACCACGTGCTGCTGTTCGGCCCGCCGGGGCTGGGCAAGACCACGCTCTCTCACATCATTGCGCAGGAACTCGGCGTGAACCTGCGCCAGACCAGCGGGCCGGTGCTGGAAAAGCCCAAGGACCTGGCCGCACTGCTGACCAATCTGGAAGCGAACGATGTGCTGTTCATCGACGAAATCCACCGGCTCAGCCCGGTCGTCGAGGAAATCCTGTACCCCGCGCTGGAGGACTACCAGATCGACATCATGATCGGCGAAGGGCCTGCCGCGCGCAGCATCAAGCTGGATCTGCAGCCCTTCACCCTGGTGGGTGCGACCACACGCGCCGGCATGCTGACCAATCCGCTGCGCGACCGCTTCGGCATCGTTGCGCGGCTGGAGTTCTACACGTCCGAAGAACTCGCGCGCATCGTCAAACGCAGTGCGGGTTTGCTGAACGCGCCGATGGACCCCGAGGGTGGCTTCGAGATTGCGCGCCGCTCGCGCGGCACACCGCGCATCGCCAACCGCCTGCTGCGCCGCGTGCGCGATTTCGCCGACGTGAAGGGCACGGGCACCATCACCAAAGACATCGCCAACCGCGCGCTGGCCATGCTCGATGTGGACCCGCAAGGCTTCGACCTGATGGACCGCAAGCTGCTCGAAGCCGTGATCCACCGCTTCGACGGCGGGCCGGTCGGGCTGGACAACATCGCAGCCAGCATCGGCGAAGAGCGCGACACCATCGAAGACGTGATCGAGCCCTACCTGATTCAGCAAGGCTTCCTGCAGCGCACGCCGCGCGGGCGCATCGCCACGCTGGCGGCCTACCGGCACCTGGGGGTGGCGCCGCCCACCCCTGACGGCGCGCTGTTCAGCGAGTAGCCAGTCCGGCAGCTGCAGCTGCGGGCGCGCGCGGCGCTGCAAAGGTGCCCTGGCCGCGCAGCATGCCTCCCACGATCAGGATCTGCGCCGCGTAGTAGGTGCTCAGCACCCAGACCTGCGACATCGGCAGCGGCGACACGAACCTGTTGATCGCCAGCAGGGTGTCACTCAGCATGAAGAAGGCGGCGCCCAGCGCCACGGCAAACGCCGCGCGGTCGCGGTGCACGGTGGCGCGGCCGATGGCCTGCGCGGCCATCAGCGCGATCACCAGCACGTAGGCCGCCACCGGCGCGCGCAAGCCAACCGGCAGACCGCCCTGCCAGAGAAACGCGTACATGGCCCCACCGACGCCCAGCGTGGCGACCAGCGCGCGCCGGCTCGGGAACCACGGCACATCCTGTCGGAACAGCGCGATGTAGGTCAGGTGCGCCAGCAGGAAGGCCACGAGTCCCGGGATGAAGTAGCCCGGGAACATCAGGAAGGCATCACCTGCCAGGGACAGCGCCAGCGCGCCCAGCAGCAAACCATCGGCACGCCGCAGGCCGCCCGCGCCGCGCGCATGGGTCAGCACCACGGCCATCGCGACCAGCATGGTCAGCGGCTTGAACACGCGGTGCAGTTCCACCGCGCCCAGCGCCGCCGTGGCCATGGACAGCGCCGCGCATTCGATCAGCAGCGCCTCGCCCATGCCGATGCGGCCCTGCATCACCGCGCTGATGGCCCACAGCGCGACCAACAGCACCGCGAACACCACCGCGCTGCGCGACAGCGGCCAGGCATCGGCGAACCACAGGAAGCCGGCCACGCCCGCGAGCAGAGCCAGGAACTGCAGGCCCGCGAACCACTGCACGCCGCGGTCCATGGGCGGCGCGTAGCGCTGCACCTGCGCGATGTCGAAAGCCGGCGCGGGAAAGCGCGCGGCCACGTCGGCCGGCCGCCAGCCCGGCGGCTTGAACCACACGCGCAGCTTGTCGGCCCAGCTTCGGGTGTGCCACGAATCCTTGAGCAGGCCCCAGTAGACCTCGCCGTTGGCCCACAGCGGGTCCCAGCTCTGCAGCGGCTTGCGCGTGCCGTAGACGCACTTCTCGTCTTCTTCCTTGAAGCTGCCGAAGAGCCGGTCCCACACGATCAGGATGCCGCCGTAGTTGCGGTCGAGGTAGCGGTCGTTCACTGCGTGGTGCACGCGGTGGTTGGACGGGCTGCAGAACCAGCGGTCGAACCAGCCAAGCTTGCCGACCTGCTCGGTGTGCACCCAGAACTGGTAGAGCAGATCGATGAGGGCGACCACGCCGAACACCAGCGGCGGCACGCCCGCCACCGCCATCGGCAGGTAGAAGACCCAGCCGAGCAGCGCGCCCGAGCTGGTCTGGCGCAGCGCGGTCGAGAGGTTGTAGTCCTGGCTCTGGTGGTGCACCACATGGGCGGCCCAGAAGATGGCGCTCTCGTGTCCGGCGCGGTGCAGCCAGTAGTAGCAGAAGTCGTAGAACACCAGCGCGGTCAGCCAGCCGACCCAGGTCGTCCAGAACGGGTGGTCGGGCCAGATCGCCACCGCCGCGTACACGGCGGTGTAGATGCCCACGCGCAGCAGCCGGGTGAACACCGCGCTGATCTGGCTGAGCATGCCCAGGCCGATGCTGCTGATGGCGTCGTCAAGGCGGTAGGTGTTGCGCCGGCGCTTCAGGCCGATCGCGTACTCGACCGCGATCAGCACAAGGAACACCGGCGTGGCCAGCACGATGATCTGGCTCGGGCTCATGGGCGGGTATCGCGTGGGGTGGTCTGCATGCGCGCATTGTGGGCAGAACCGGGCCCGCGCGGTGCTGGCATCAACCCGCATGCCGCGTGCCAGAATCGCGCCATGCCCGCCCCCTCGCAACCCGCCGCAATGGCCCCGGAGAGTGCCACCACCGCGCTTTACCGGGCCGCTCTCGGCGCGGTGAACGTCGATCGTTACTTGCCGGTGTTTGTCCGCTTCGACGAGGCGGGCCGCTCCGGCCCCAACTGGAACTGGGCCGCCGCGCTGCTGACACTGAACTGGCTGGTGTTTCGCCAATTGTGGGGAACGGCACTGGTGTACGTGGCGGCGGTCGAAGGTCTGGCCCTGCTGGTGCTGGGCCTGGGACGCGAATCGCTGGCCAGGCCGTCGCTCGCCGAGTCGGGCTTTCTGGGGGCGATTTTTGTGCTGAGCTGCGTGATCCCGGGGCTGTATGGCAACGCCTGGCTGCATGCCGATGCACGCCGCCGCATGACGCGCGCCGTGCGCGAGGCCAAGACCGTGCGCGAGGCGTGTACGTCCCTCGCGCTGCGGGCCAGCACTCGCCGCCGCCTGCTGGGTCTGGTGGCCATCAATGGGCTGCTCGCGGTTGCAACCATCGTCATGTACTGGGGCCTGTCCCGATGGGTGGCCGACCAGCAGGTGCTGCCAATGGTGGCCATGCCGGTGGTGGTGGCGCCTGCCGAGCCATCGCCGCCCGCGCCCGCAGAGCCTCCGCCGGTACCTTCACAACCACCCACTGAGCCTGTTGCCGCACCGCTACCTGTGCAACCAACCGAACCTTCGGCGGTGGCGCCCGCACCGGCGCCCACCCCCGCTGCGCAACCAACCCGAGCCGCTCCACTGGAGGGCTTTGCCATCAACGTCGGGCTGTTCGCCGACGCCACCAACGCCGACCGCGTGCACACCCGGCTCATCGATGCCGGCTTGCCGGCCTACATCCAGGTGGTCGATTCACCCAATGGCCAGCGCACCCGCGTGCGGGTCGGGCCGTTCGCCGGCCGCGCCCCGGCCGATGAGGCAGCGGCGCGCATCCGTGCACTGGGGCTGGACGCCATGGTGTTCCGGCCGTAAGCCAGGAAACAGCGGGCCTGTGCTACATTGCCAACCCATGAAAGCGCGCAACTTCTTTGCCTTTTACTTTTGGTTCTCAGTCCCCGGCGGACGAGAGGCGAGGCTGTAAGCGCATCACCAGATCTCGATCAAACCGCCGGAGCCCTCAGCCCGGCGGTTTTTTTTCGACCCTGTTTCCTTAACCGCAACACCAGTCCAGGAGCCCCGTGATGACCGCGAAACATGCCCCAACCAGCAGCGATGCCTGGCACACCCGTTCGATCGACAAGACCAGCCAGACCGACGACGAACGCATCAAGGACATCACCGTGTTGCCACCCCCCGAACACCTGATCCGCTTCTTCCCCATCGGCGGTACGCCGGTGGAGACGCTGATCAGCCAGACCCGTCAGCGCATCCACAACATCCTGCACGGCAAGGACGACCGCCTGCTGGTGATCATCGGCCCATGCTCCATCCACGATCCGGCCGCCGCGGTGGACTACGCGCGGCGCCTCAAGCCATTGCGCGAAAAGTACGCCGACACGCTGGAGATCGTGATGCGTGTGTACTTCGAGAAGCCACGCACCACGGTGGGCTGGAAGGGTCTCATCAACGACCCTTACCTGGACGAAAGCTTTCGCATCGACGAAGGCCTGCGCATCGCGCGCCAGCTGCTGATCGAGATCAACCGCCTGGGCCTGCCCGCCGGCAGCGAGTTCCTTGACGTGATCTCGCCGCAGTACATCGGCGACCTGATCGCCTGGGGCGCGATCGGCGCGCGCACCACCGAGAGCCAGGTGCACCGCGAACTGGCCTCGGGCCTCTCAGCCCCGATCGGCTTCAAGAACGGAACCGACGGCAACATCAGAATAGCGACCGACGCGATTCAGGCGGCCTCGCGCGGCCACCATTTCCTGTCGGTGCACAAGAACGGTCAGGTCGCGATCGTGCAGACCAACGGCAACAAGGACTGTCACGTGATTCTGCGCGGCGGCAAGGCGCCCAACTACGACGCTGCCAGCGTGGCCGCGTCGGTGAAGGAGCTTGAGGCTGCCAAGCTGGCGCCGCGCCTGATGGTGGACTGCAGTCACGCCAACAGCAGCAAGCAGCACGAGAAGCAGCTCGACGTGGCGCGCGACATTGCCAGCCAGATCACCGGTGGATCGCGCAGCATTTTCGGCGTGATGATCGAGAGCCACATCGAAGCCGGCGCGCAGAAGTTCACCCCGGGCAAGGACGAGGTGGGCGCGCTCAAGTACGGCCAGAGCATCACCGACGCCTGCCTGGGCTGGGGTGATTCGCTGCAGGCGCTGGAAGTGCTGTCAAACGCGGTGCAGGCTGCGCGCCAGGCGAAAGCCTGAATCTGGCTGCGGGCTTTCACGGGGTGCCCGCCCGCAGCGGCGAGGCCCACAATGGAAGCCCTTCAGGAGATTCACCATGCGAAGTCAAGTCACCGTGAGCTGGGGCCGGTCAGCCGTCTACCGCTTCGATCTGGAAGAAGTGCAGCCCATGCCGCACGACCTGGCCCGCGCGTGGCTGGACGAGCAATTCACGTTTCTCGGCTGCGAGCCGATCCGGCCCACCGGCAAAGTGCTCACGGCCGACAAGATCCTGGGGGTGGCGGAGGCCGTGGGCGAGGAACGCTTTCGCGACGAGGCGCACCGCGCCTGGGCCATGGCGTTTGCGCGGGCGGCCAGTGCCTCCCTTGCAAAGCCCGTCATTTCTATCGATGTGCCTGCTCAGGCGCTGAGCTACTGAGCCTCAGGCGCCCAGCGCTTTCAGCAGGCGCTCGTGCACGCCACCAAACCCACCGTTGCTCATGCAGACGATGTGGTCACCGGGTTGGGCGGCCGACACCACCTGAGCCACCAGTTCGTCGATGGTTTTGCCGATCTGGGCGCGTGTGCCCATGGGCGCCAGGGCCTCGGTGGCGTCCCAGTCCAGCCCTCCCGAATGGCAGAACGCCAGATCGGCCGCTTCCAGGCTCCACGGCAACTGCGACTTCATCGTGCCCAGCTTCATGGTGTTGCTGCGTGGCTCGAACACCGCGAGGATGCGACCGCGCGGGCTGCCGAGCCGGCGCTGCAGGCCGTCCAGCGTGGTGCGGATGGCGGTGGGATGGTGGGCGAAGTCGTCGTAGACGGTGATCGCACCACCTGCGCGCGCCACCGTGCCGCGCACTTCCATGCGTCGGCGCACGTTCTCGAACGAGGCCAGCGCCCGCGCCGCATCGGCCGGGGCCACGCCCACATGTTCGGCCGCCGCGATGGCCGCCAGCGCGTTGAGCTGGTTGTGCACGCCGCTGAGTGACCATTCCACGCGACCCGCCGGCTTGCCTTGGTTGAGCACGTCGAAGGCGTGGGGCTCGCCCTCGGCCGTGAAGTCGCTCACCGCCGCGCCAAAGGTCCGCAGCTCGCTCCACAAGCCTTGGTGCAGCACGCGCTCCAGGCTTTCCTCCAGGCCGTTGGACACCACCCGCCCCGACGGCGGCACCGTGCGGATGAGATGGTGGAACTGGCGTTCGATGGCGGCGAGGTCGTCAAAGATGTCGGCGTGATCGAATTCGAGGTTGTTCAAGATCGCCGTGCGCGGGCGGTAGTGCACGAACTTGCTGCGCTTGTCGAAGAACGCGGTGTCGTACTCATCGGCCTCGATAACGAAGGCCCCCACGCTCCCCACTGCGTGTGGTTCGCTGCCCTCCGAGGGGGCTGTTTTGCCTTGGGGCGGCCCGGCGGCAAAACGGTCTTCTGCGGCGGCGGGTGTGCCCAAGCGCGCTGAAACGCCGAAGTTCATGGGCACGCCACCCACCAGGAACCCTGGCTGCAGCCCATTGGCTTCCAGAATCCACGTCAACATGGCTGTGGTGGTGGTCTTGCCGTGGGTGCCGGCCACGGCCAGCACGTGCCGGCCCTGGAGCACGTTCTCCGCCAGCCACTGCGGGCCGCTGGTGTAAGCCGCGCCGCTGTCCAGGATGGCTTCCATCAGGGGAAATTTCGGCGTGCCGTCGGGTTTGCGCGCGCGGCTGACCACGTTGCCGACCACGAAGACGTCGGGCTTGAGAGCCAGTTGGTCGGCGCCGAAGCCCTCGATCAGATCGATGCCCAGCGCGCGCAGCTGGTCGCTCATGGGGGGGTAAACGCCGGCGTCGCAGCCGGTGACGCGGTGACCGGCTTCGCGGGCCAGGGCGGCCAGGCCGCCCATGAAGGTGCCGCAAATGCCCAGGATGTGTATGTGCATCCGGCGATTCTAGGTGGCGACCCACCCCGGCCTTGCGGGTATGGCCGCGCGCCTCGGCGCCCCATCCCCTGGGCGGGCACAATCCCCGGCATGGAAGCGAGCCGGGACGACATCACCTTCGAAATCGCGGCTGTGGCCGCCCGCCTGGTGGCTGAGGACGGGCTGGAGTACGCGGCCGCCAAGCGCCAGGCCGTCAAGCAGCTCGGCCTGCCGGCGCGCACAGCGCTGCCCGACAACGCGGTGCTGGAAGCGGCGGTGCGCGAGCACATCGACATCTTCTGTGCCGACACCCAGCCGGGTGAACTGCTGGCCTTGCGCGAACTCGCCCTGCTGTGGATGGAGCGCCTGAAGGCCTTTCGCCCGCACCTGGGCGGGTCGGTCTGGCACGGAACCGCCACGCGCCACAGCGATCTTTATATGCAGCTCTTTTGCGACGACCCCAAGGCGCCTGAATGGGCCTTGCTCGATCACCGGGTGGAGTACCACCCCGGCACGGTGAACGGCTGGCGCGGCGAACCGGTGGAGGCGCTCACCTTGCGCACCCGCTGCGACGCGCTGGGCCAGTGGGTGCTCATTCATTTGATGGTGCACGAGCACGATGATCTGCGTGGGGCTCTCAAGCCCGATGTCCAAGGCCGCAAGCCGCGGGGCGACGCTGCGGCGCTGCTGCAGCGCATGGCCGATGCGCCCGAAATTCCCGGACTGAACGAACCCGCCTCATGAAACTGCAACGAAGAACGGTGTTGATGACCGGGGCCGCCGTGGTCGCTGCCGGCGCGGGTGCCTGGATATCCTGGCGCAGGATCGCGCCACAACCCGTGATGAGCGAGGCCGAGGCGGCATTCTGGGCTGGCCGCTTCGAAGGCCCGAACGGCGAGGAGGTGGACTTGGCCGCCATGCGAGGGCGTCCCTTGCTGGTGAATTTCTGGGCCACCTGGTGCCCGCCGTGTGTGGAGGAGTTGCCCCTGCTCAACGCCTTCAACAAAACCAACGCGGCCCAGGGTTGGCAGGTGCTCGGGCTGGCGGTCGACCAAGCCAACGCAGTGCGCAGCTTCATGCAGAAGCTGCCGCTGAACTTCCCCGTGGGTATGGCCGGCTTTGCCGGGACCGAGCTCAGCCGCAGCCTGGGCAACCCGAGCGGCAGCTTGCCGTACACGGTCGTGTTCGGTGCCGACGGCACTGTCCTGCACCGCAAGATCGGCAAGGTGTCCGAGGTCGATCTGGCCCAATGGGCGCAGCTGGTCTGACGCAGCGGTATCGGGATGGACCGCTGGTCCAGTGCCTGGGAGTTCCTGCGATAAAGGGCTAAATTCCAGCTTTGTCGCCAAAAAATACCTTGCATGGCGCGGACGGTACGCGCTGCACCCTGCGGGCCCGGCTGGATTGGGCACGCCCCCCTTCGTGTACACTGCGGCACCCCGCTCGATCGGGACGATCCGACAAGTCTGAACTTGATCGCATTTAGAACAAATTAGCCGCTTTTCGTTGGAGAAATCATGGATTTAAGAAAATTGAAGACGCTGATCGATCTGGTGTCCGAATCAAACGTGTCGGAACTGGAGATCACCGAAGCCGAGGGCAAGGTCCGCATCGTCAAAAGCGCGCCGGTGTCCGCTGCGGCACCTGTGACCTACAGCATGGCGCCAGCGCCCGTGGCGCCCTCGGTGGTGCCGGCCGTTGAGGTGGCGCCCACGGTGGCGGCACCCGTCGAGCCGGTGGGTCACACGGTCAAGTCGCCCATGGTCGGCACCTTCTACCGGGCCTCCAGCCCGGGCGCCAAGCCTTTCGTGGAGATTGGCGACACGATCAAGGAAGGCGAGACGATCTGCATCGTCGAGGCCATGAAGATCCTCAATGAAATCGAAGCAGACAAGTCCGGCACCGTGACCAAGATTCTGGTGGACAACGGTCAGGCTGTGGAATACGGCCAGCCTTTGTACGTGATCGAATAAAAAAGGCTCCGAGCCCATGTTCAAGAAAATCCTGATTGCCAACCGCGGGGAAATCGCACTGCGCGTGCAGCGCGCCTGCCGCGAAATGGGCATCAAGGCGGTGATGGTGTATTCCGAGGCCGACCGCGACGCCAAGTACGTGCGCCTGGCCGACGAAGCCGTCTGTATCGGCCCGGCTTCAAGCACCCACAGCTACCTCAACATGCCGGCCATCATTTCGGCCGCCGAGGTGACCGACGCCGAAGCCATCCACCCCGGCTACGGCTTCCTGTCGGAGAACGCCGACTTTGCCGAGCGCGTGGAAAAAAGCGGCTTCACCTTCATCGGCCCGTCGCCTGATTCCATCCGCCTCATGGGCGACAAAGTCTCGGCCAAGCAGGCCATGATCCGAGCCGGCGTGCCATGCGTGCCGGGGTCCGAGGGCGCGTTGCCCGACGATCCGGTGGTGATCAAGCGCACGGCCAAGGCCGTGGGTTACCCGGTGATCATCAAAGCCGCGGGCGGCGGCGGTGGCCGCGGCATGCGCGTGGTGCACACCGAGGCAGCGCTGCTGCACGCGGTCCAAACCACCAAGGCCGAAGCCGGTGCCGCATTCGGCAACGCCGAGGTCTACATGGAGAAGTTTCTCCAGAACCCGCGCCACATCGAGATCCAGATCCTGGCCGACAAGCACCGCAATGCGGTGTACCTCGGCGAGCGCGACTGCTCCATGCAGCGCCGCCACCAGAAGGTGATCGAAGAGGCGCCGGCTCCGGGCATCCCGCGCCGTTTGATCGAGAAGATCGGCGAGCGATGCGCGGCCGCCTGCAAGAAGATCGGCTACCGCGGCGCGGGCACCTTCGAGTTCCTGTTCGAGAACGGCGAGTTCTATTTCATCGAGATGAACACCCGCGTGCAGGTGGAGCACCCAGTGACCGAATGGATCTCGGGTGTGGACATCGTGCGCACGCAGATCGCGGTGGCGGCGGGTGAAAAATTGCCCTTCACGCAGCGCCAGGTTCAGCTGCGCGGGCACGCCATCGAGTGCCGCATCAACGCCGAGGACGCCTACAAGTTCACGCCGTCGCCAGGTCGCATCACGACCTGGCACGCGCCGGGCGGCCCCGGTGTGCGGGTGGACTCCCATGCCTACACCAACTACTTTGTGCCACCGAACTACGACTCCATGATCGGCAAGATCATCGTGCACGGCGATACGCGCGAGCAGGCATTGGCCCGCATGCGCACCGCCCTGGCCGAGACGGTGATCGAAGGCATCAAGACCAACATCCCGCTGCACCGCGAGCTGATGGTGGACGCCAGCTTTGTCGCCGGTGGCACCAACATCCACTACCTTGAAGAGTGGCTCTCCCAACGTGAACGCTGATCGCGCTTCCCAGACCCAGCCATCGGCTGGGTCTCTTTTTGAGCTGGTGCTCATGGTGCCCGAAGCCTCGGTCGAGGCTGTGAGCGAGGCGCTGGACGCGCTGGACGCCCTGAGCACCTCGGTGGAAGACGCCGACGCCATGACCGATGCCGAGCAGGCGCTGTTCGGCGAGCCCGGCATGCCGCCACCCAAGGAGGGCTGGCAGCGCTCGCGTGTGGTGGCGCTGTTTGCCTCCGACCCCGCGGCCCGTGAGGCGGCCGAGCTGCTCAAGCTGCAGGACTTCTTTGAAGGTTGCGCGGTGCTCGGCGTGCAGTCCGTGCCCGAACAGGACTGGGTGCGCCTCACGCAGTCGCAGTTTGCGCCGGTGGAGATCACGCCCACGTTCTGGATCGTGCCGAGCTGGCACGAGCCGCCCGCCGCCGCCGAGCAGATCATCCGCCTCGATCCGGGCCTGGCATTTGGCACCGGCACGCATCCGACCACCCGCATGTGTCTGCGTTGGACGGCGCAGCATCCACCAGCGGGCTCACGTGTGCTCGACTACGGCTGCGGCTCCGGCATCCTGGCCATCGGCGCGGCCAAGTTCGGCGCGCGCGAGATCGTTGCGGTGGACATCGATCCGGCCGCGGTGGAGTCCACCCGGCTCAACGCATCGGCCAACCACGTCATGCTGCATGAGGGCTTGCCCGACATCGCGCGGGGTGAGCACGATCTCGTGCTGGCCAACATCCTGGCCACACCGCTCAAGGTCCTCGCCCCGCTGTTGTGCTCGCATGTGCGCTCGGGCGGACACCTGGTGCTCGCGGGCATCCTCGCGCGCCAGGCCGACGAGTTGATCGAAGCCTATGCGCCGTGGGTGGCGTTGCAGGTCAGCGACGAAGAGGATGGCTGGATCCTCATGACCGCGGTCAAGGCCTGAGCGACCGTGCAGCGCCCGCGATAATCGGCGCATGAGTTTCACCACCCGTTGCCCGGCATGCGGAACGACCTTCAGGATCGTTGCCGATCAGCTGAAGATCTCCGAAGGCTGGGTGCGTTGTGGCCATTGCGCCGATGTGTTCGACGCCACGCTCTATTTGGAGCCTTGGGTGCCGGGCGCACCAGCACCAGCGGGGTCACCGCCAGAGCCCCAGGTGCCGCAGGCCAAACTCACCAACGCAAGCGATCCCCAAGAGGATCAACTCATCACCAGGCCGCCGACACCACTGCCGGATGACCCGCCCGCAAGCCTGCCAGCCGACGCCGATTTCGGCACCGAACTTCAACGGTTCGCGGCCGCCAAGGCGGCTGCTGACGCAGAGGCTGCTGTTGCCGTGGTGACGGCTTCGACCGCCAGCGCCAAGCCTGTTGCCCCACCCGCGGAGAGTCCTGACAGCGAAGTGGTTGACAGCGTGGATCCCGAGGCCGTCCCCGGGTTCGTGCGTCAGGCGCAGCAGCGCGCCTTCTGGCAATCGCGCGGCGTGCGTGTCGGGCTGGCCTTTCTGACTCTGCTGCTGGCGGCATTGCTGGTGGCCCAATGGGCGTTGCATGAGCGCGATCGGATCGCCGCGTGGCGGCCCGATCTGTTGCCGCTGTTGCAACAGGTCTGCGCGCCGATGGGGTGCGCCGTGGGACCGGTGCGCAACATCGAGGCCATCGTGATCGACAGTTCTGCGCTGGTGCGCCGCCTGGGCAACTTCCATTCGTTTGACCTCGTGCTCAAGAACACCTCCAACATGGCGTTGGCCCTGCCCGCCCTTGAGCTGAGCCTGACCGACACGCGCGATGCGGTCATCTCGCGCCGCGTGTTCCTGCCCGAAGAATGGCCAGACGCGCCGACCGTGATTCCTGCGCAAAGCTCGCTGAACGTGAGTTTCCGCCTCTCACTTTCGGTGGGTGAAGCCACACCCATGGCCGGCTACCGTGCGCTGGTTTTCTATCCCTGACCCTTTCCAACCTTTCTGATCGACTTCACCATGCCCATTCTTGTTTGCGGATCGCTTGCTTTCGACACCATCATGACGTTCGAGGGTCGCTTCGCCGAGCAGATCCTGCCCAGCCAGTTGCACATCCTCAACGTGTCGTTTCTGGTTCCCGCCCTGCGCCGTGAGTACGGTGGTTGCGCGGGCAACATCGCCTATGGCCTGAAGCAATTGGGAGCACACGCTGTGCCCTTGGCCACGCTGGGCAACGATGGCCAGGAATACCTGGAGCGTCTGCAGGCGCTGGGCGTGGACACCGCGCATGTGAAAAGCGCGGCCGACAGCTACACCGCGCAGGCCATGATCATGACGGACCGCGACAACAACCAGATCACCGCGTTCCACCCCGGCGCCATGTCGATGGCCCACGACAATCCCGTGCCCGCGCGCAAGGACATCGCGGTGGCGATCATCTCGCCCGATGGCCGCGACGCGATGCTGACCCACGCGAAACAGTTGCACGCAGCGGGCGTGCCCTTCGTATTCGATCCCGGCCAGGGCTTGCCGATGTTCAACGGCGAGGAGCTCAAGCAGTTCATCGAACTGGCCACCTGGATCACCGTGAACGACTACGAAGGCAAGATGCTGTCCGATCGAACGGGTCTCTCGTTCGAAGGCATCGCGGCCCGCGTGCGCGGACTCATTGTCACGCTGGCAGAGCATGGGTGCGAGGTGTGGGAAGGTGGTCAGAAGACCGTGGTCCCCGGCGTGAAGGCGACAGAGGTGGTCGACCCCACTGGCTGCGGCGACGCGTTCCGCGCTGCGCTGTTGCACGGGCTGGAGCAAGGCTGGTCGCTGGCGCGTTGCGCTGACCTGGGCAACCGCATGGGCGCAGCCAAGATATCGACCCGCGGTGGCCAGAACTACACCGCGCCTGCGGTTTGAAGAAGCAGTGAAGCGGGCATGAAAAAGCCCGGCGCTTTCGCGCCGGGCTGCAAGTCATCTCAAGGACGACTTCAGGGCTTGCTGGACGTGGGGAACGGCCAGGCAGCCTGCGGATTGAGCTTCGTTTGAGCCGCAGGAGCAGCAGGGGCCGCCGGCTTCTTGGCCGGCTCAGCTTTTTTTGCTGGGGCTGCCTTCGCGACGGCGGCCTTCTTGGCCGGAGCTGCCTTCTTTGCAGGCGCTGCTTTTTTAGCAGCAGGCTTCTTCGCAGCGGCTTTCTTCGCCGGTGCAGCCTTCTTCGCAGGCGCTGCTTTCTTCGCCGCAGGCTTCTTCGCAGCGGCTTTCTTCGCCGGTGCAGCCTTCTTCACCGCTGGCTTTTTGGCTGCCGGCTTTTTGGCCGGTGCAGCTTTCTTTGCAGCGGCTTTCTTCGCCGGTGCAGCCTTCTTCGCAGGAGCCGCTTTCTTCGCTGCTGGCTTTTTGGCCGGTGCAGCTTTCTTCGCGACAACCTTCTTGGCCGGGGCGGCCTTCTTCGCAGGAGCTGCTTTCTTCGCAGCGACTTTCTTGGCCGGGGCGGCCTTTTTTACCGCAGCTTTTTTAGCCGGGGCTTTTTTCGCAGTTGCCATTGTTTTCTCCTTGATCAAGTTGCAAAGAGCACTTCATCCGGTCACTGTGCCGGTGAAGTGATTCAACGCGCTGGAGCCGTGTGGATGCATCCACGGCTGGCCCCAAGGTGTTGAATCCTGTGACAGAGCCCTGCCCACGGCACCAAAGTGCCGGTGGCAAGGTTCTGAAATGTTGAAACGCATGTGAGGGTAGATCCAAATAGGCAGTGCGACCCCGGCGGTGGCATCAGTCCCAAGACAGGGCGCCGCCCGTCTGGTATTCGATCACGCGGGTTTCGAAGAAATTGCGTTCCTTCTTGAGGTCGATCATCTCGCTCATCCAGGGGAACGGGTTCTCTTCGTTCGGAAACATGGGCTCAAGGCCGATCTGCGTGGCGCGCCGGTTGGCGATGTAACGCAGATAGCCCTTGAACATGGAAGCGTTCATGCCGAGCACGCCGCGCGGCATGGTGTCTTCGGCGTAGCGGTACTCGAGCTCGACGGCTTTGAGGAACAGCTGCTTGATCTCTTCCTTGAACTCAGGCGTCCACAGCATCGGGTTCTCCATCTTGATCGCGTTGATCAGATCGATACCGAAGTTGCAGTGCATGGACTCGTCGCGCAGGATGTACTGGTACTGCTCGGCGGCACCGGTCATCTTGTTCTGGCGACCCAGCGCCAGGATCTGCGTGAAGCCGACGTAGAAGAACAGGCCTTCCATCAGGCACGCGAAGACGATCAGGCTCTTCAAGAGGCGCTGGTCGGTCTCGGGGGTTCCGGTGTGAAAGTTCG
The DNA here is from genome assembly GCF_018780385.1 of Hydrogenophaga sp. Lineage (GTDB taxonomy): Bacteria > Pseudomonadota > Gammaproteobacteria > Burkholderiales > Burkholderiaceae_C > Hydrogenophaga. The sequence continues at coordinate 18,691 of NZ_JADMJO010000156.1, forward strand.
GGTCCATGATCGCTTCGATGAAGGGGATCAGGAACTCGTCCTTGTCGCGGATCGACTGGACTTCGTTGTAGGCGTTGAAGATCTCGGACTCGTCCAGACCCAGCGACTCCACGATGTACTGGTAGGCGTGCGTGTGGATCGCTTCTTCAAAGGCCTGGCGCAGCAGGAACTGGCGGCACTCGGGCGCGGTGATGTGGCGGTAGGTGCCCAGCACGATGTTGTTGGCGGCCAGAGAGTCGGCGGTGACGAAGAAGCCGAGGTTGCGCTTGACGATGCGGCGTTCGTCTTCGGTCAGGCCGTTGGGATCTTTCCAGAGCGCGATGTCGCGGCTCATGTTCACTTCCTGCGGCATCCAGTGGTTGGCGCAGGTGGCGAGGTATTTTTCCCAGGCCCACTTGTACTTGAACGGCACCAGCTGGTTGACGTCGGTCTGGCCGTTGATGATGCGTTTGTCGGCAGCGTTGACGCGACGACCTGCGGCTGCGGCGGGCGCCTTCGCTGGCGCGGCATTCGAAACGAATGAAGAGGCGGGAGAAGCGAGTGCAGAGGAGGCGGTGCGCTCACTCGACAGTGAGGCTTGCAGACCCTGCATGCCGGAAGGCATGGGGTTGTTCGCTGGCTTCGTGGAGGGCGTGGTGTGATCGTCCCAGGTCAACATAGGTGTTTCCAATTCCTCGGATTATCAAAGTGTCTGCATGAATTGCAAAGTGCTCGTGCGCGATGCGCTGTGTTTGTGTTGCTGTGTCGCATCGATTGCATCTCGAAGAACACAGCACACATCACACAAAGCCTCGCTGATTTACTGACACGCTTCGCAACCGGGGTCGTCGATCGCGCAGAACTTGATGTCGGTGGCGGGTGCTTCGGACAAGGCTGCGCTCGATGCGGCGGCTGCATTGGCAGCGGTGGTGGCGGCCATGCCTGCAGTGGTTGCGTCGAGCGACACGGCGTTGAGTTGTCCCGTGCGGCCGGTGGATTTTTCGGCTTGCGTGGCCGACGTGGTGCGCAGGTAGTAAGTGGTCTTGAGACCGCGCAACCAAGCGAGCTTGTAGGTGTCGTCGAGCTTCTTGCCCGATGCGCCGGCCATGTAGATGTTCAGGCTTTGCGCCTGATCGATCCACTTCTGACGACGCGCAGCGGCTTCCACCAGCCACAGCGGTTCAACTTCAAACGCGGTGGCGTATAGCGCCTTCACTTCTTGCGGCACGCGGTCGATCGGGCGGAGTGAACCGTCGAAGTGTTTGAGGTCCATGACCATCACGTCGTCCCACAGGCCCAGCCGCTTCAGGTCTTTCACCAGGTAGCCGTTGATGACGGTGAATTCACCCGAGAGGTTGGACTTCACCGAGAGGTTGCCGAAGCAAGGCTCGATGGAGGCGTCCACGCCGATGATGTTGGAGATGGTCGCGGTCGGTGCGATGGCCACGCAGTTGGAGTTGCGCATGCCGTCGGTGGCGATCTTCTGACGCAGCGCGTCCCAGTCGAGGCTGACCGAGCGGTCCACGTCCACATACCCGCCGCGTTCGCGCGACAACAGGTCGAGCGTGTCGAGTGGCAGGACGCCCTTGTCCCACAGCGAGCCCTTGTAGCTGGCGTAGCGGCCACGCTCGCGAGCGAGTTCGGTGGAGGCCCAGTAGGCGTAGTAGCAGACGGCTTCCATCGACCGGTCGGCGAATTCCACCGCTTCGTTGGAGGCGTAGGGGATGCGCAGTTCGTACAGCGCGTCCTGGAAGCCCATCACGCCCAGACCCACCGGGCGGTGGCGCATGTTGGAGTCACGCGCCTTCTTGACGGCGTAGTAGTTGATGTCGATCACGTTGTCGAGCATGCGCATCGCGGTCTTGATCGTCTTCTGCAGCTTGTCGTGGTCCATCTGACCATCTTTCAAGTGCTGCAGCAGGTTGATCGAGCCCAGGTTGCACACCGCGGTCTCGGTGTCGCTGGTGTTGAGCGTGATCTCGGTGCAGAGGTTGGAGCTGTGCACCACACCGGCGTGCTGCTGCGGTGAGCGCACGTTGCAGGCGTCCTTGAACGTGATCCAGGGGTGGCCGGTCTCGAACAGCATCGAGAGCATCTTGCGCCACATGTCGCTGGCGGGCACCTTGCGGTAAGGCTTGATCTCGCCGCGCGCGGCCTTCTCTTCGTAGGCCACGTAGGCTTTCTCGAAGTCGGCGCCGAACAGGTCGTGCAGGTCGGGCACGCTGTTGGGCGAGAACAGGCTCCACTCGCCTTTTTCCATCACGCGCTTCATGAACAGGTCGGGAATCCAGTTCGCCGTGTTCATGTCGTGGGTGCGGCGGCGGTCATCGCCGGTGTTCTTGCGCAGCTCCAGGAATTCTTCGATGTCCAGGTGCCAGGTTTCCAGGTAGGTGCAGACCGCGCCCTTGCGCTTGCCGCCCTGATTGACCGCCACGGCGGTGTCGTTCACCACCTTGAGGAACGGCACAACACCTTGCGACTCGCCGTTGGTGCCCTTGATGTGCGAGCCCAGGGCACGCACCCGGGTCCAGTCGTTGCCCAGGCCGCCGGCGAACTTGGAGAGCAGTGCGTTTTCCTTGATTGACTCGTAGATGCCGTCGAGGTCGTCGGGCACGGTGGTCAGGTAGCAGCTGGAGAGCTGCGAGCGCAGGGTGCCGCTGTTGAACAGGGTGGGGGTGGACGACATGAAGTCGAACGAGGAGAGCACCTCGTAGAACTCGATGGCGCGGGCTTCGCGGTCGATCTCGTTGAGCGACAGGCCCATGGCCACGCGCATGAAGAACGACTGCGGCAGCTCGATGCGGGTCTTGCGCACGTGCAGGAAGTAGCGGTCATACAGGGTCTGCAGGCCAAGGTAGTCGAACTGCAGGTCGCGCTCGGGCTTGAGCGCGGCGCCCAGGCGGGCCAGGTCGAACTGCAGCAGGCGTTCGTCGAGCAGGTCGTTGTCCACGCCCTTCTTGATGAACTGCGGGAAGTAGTCGGCATAGCGCGCGCCCATCTCGGAGGAGGGCACTTCTTCGCCCATGACTTCCTTGACGATGGTGTGCAGCAGCAGGCGCGCGGTGGCGTAGGTGTAGTCGGGGTCTTTTTCGATCAGCGTGCGCGCGGCCAGGATGGAGGCCTTGTAGACCTCTTCGATCGGCACGCCGTCGTACAGGTTGCGCTTGGTCTCGGCCACGATCGGGTCGGCGTGGATGTCCTTGCCCAGGCCGCTGCAGGCATCGGCGATCAGGGCCTGCAGGCGCTGCAGGTCGAGCGGCACGCGCTGGCCGCCGTCGATCACGTGCAGCGTGGCTTCCACCGGTTTGGCCACTTCGGCCTGGTGGGCGCGCTCTTGGGTGCGGCGCTCGCGGTAGAGCACATAGGCGCGGGCGACTTCGTGGTGGCCGCTGCGCATCAGGCCGAGTTCGGCCTGGTCCTGCACGTCTTCAATGTGGAAGGTGCCGCCGCCGGGGCGCGAGCGCATCAGGGCGCGCACCACGTTCTGCGTGAGCTCATCCACCGTCTCGCGCACGCTGGCCGATGCGGCACCCTGGGTGCCGTGCACGGCCAGGAAAGCTTTCATCATGGCCACGGCGATCTTGCTGGGTTCGAACGAGACCACCGCGCCGTTGCGGCGGATGATCTGGTACTGGGCGAACACCGAGCCGCTCGCGGCCGTGGGAGCAGACGTGGATGAACCGATGGGCTGCTTCTGGGAGGCGGTCGGAGCGGATGTGTTGGGGGAAGCGGTCAGCATGGTTCCTCTTTCATTTTTTGTGATGAGCCTGCTCGCAGGGCACGGGGTCGGGGAGCAGGACGTTCGGTTTCAGTTCGGGTTCGCGGCGTTGTTCAGGGCAATGCGAAGGTTCTCAGCGGGGTGAAAACAGGCCGGAGCAACGTGGAGTGTGTCGAAACTGGAAACGCGGAACACACACTATATCTGGTGTGTGGGTGCTCTTCAAGGCACTACAGGTAGTGTTTGGAGAAAAAACCACCTCGGCAGATGGAGTGGGGTTCGGGCTGTTTTGACGTGAGCCTGATCGCACCAAAAAGGCGCGCCGGGACAAGGCGGCCTGGAGTGCCCGAAAAATCTGGGCGCTGCCGTTTGGGAGCAGCAACGGCGGGCGTTGCAGCGCGATTTGCCTCGGTGTGCCGCGAAAGGCGTGAGGGCCCGTGATGGTGGAGTGCGCCCGACCTTGCGTTTCAGGCGATGGGTGGATTCGCGCCGGTCACCGCATCGGGAAAATACGCACTTGACCAAGCCAAGTCGTGTTGCAGACGCGCCCAGTCAAATCCGGGGCCCGGGTCCTGTTTGCGGCCGGGTGCGATGTGTTCGTGGCCCGCAATGTGTGTGACCGGATAGCGCTCTTTCAAGCGGTGGCACAGCTGGCTGAGGGTGGCGTATTGCGCGGCTTCGAACGGCTCACCCTCCAGCCCCTCGAGCTCGATGCCGATCGAGTCATCGTTGCAGTTCTCACGGCCCCGCCAGCTGGAGGGGCCGGCATGCCAGGCGCGCGCATCGACGTCGACGAACTGCACCAGTTCGCCATCTCGGCGGATGAAGAAATGGGCCGAGACCTCCATGCCCCGGATCTGCCCGAAGTAGGGATGGGCGTCCCAGTCGAGCGCGTTGGTGAAGAGCTGCTCCACCTCGGGCCCGCCATACACGCCGGGGGGCAGGCTGATGGAGTGCAGCACGATCAGGTCGATCAGCGCGCCCGCAGGCCTGGGGCCGTGGTTGGGGGATGGGCAATGGCGCGCCGAAGCCAGCCAGCCGCCGGCCCAGGACGCTTCAAACGTTTCAGGTCGCATCGTCGTCGCTGGACGGCATGGCGATGCCCAGGCGCTGGATGCGGTAGCGCATCTGCCGCAGGTTCAGGCCCAGCCGGGCCGCGGCCGCGGTGCGGTTGAAGTCGCATTCGCGCAGTGCCTTGAGCAGCACCTGCTTCTCTTGTTCGTCGAGGTAGGACTGCAGGTCGGCAGGGATTTCTTCGGGCACAGTCGACGCCGCTGCAGCGGCGATCACCGAATCGGGCAACTGGTCGGGCTGGGTGGGGATCTCGTCCGAATCGTCGGTGTCACCGAAGTCCTCAGGCTCCAGCTGGCTGCCGCTGCTCAGGGCCAGGGCGCGTTGCAGCAGGTTCTCCAGTTCGCGCACGTTGCCGGGCAGCTCACGCGCCTTCAACCAGTCGAGTGCCTGGATCGAGAGTTCGGGTGCGGGCTGGCCCGACTCGTTGCAGATGCGTTGCAGCAGCGCGCGGGCCAGCTCGGGCAGGTCGTCGCGCCGCTCGCGCAGCGAGGGTGTGCGCAGCTCGATCACGTTGAGCCGGTAAAACAGATCCTGGCGGAACTGCCCGGCCTGCACCAGGGCGGTGAGGTCCCGGTGCGTGGCGCTGACCAGGCGCACGTCCACGGCTTCTTCCTGCACACCACCGAGTGCGCGCACGCGCCGCTCCTGGATCACGCGCAGCAGCTTGGCCTGCATGGCCAGCGGCAGGTCGCCGATTTCGTCGAGAAAAAGCGTGCCGCCTTTGGCCGCCTGGAAGTAGCCTTCGCGGTCGTGTGTGGCGCCGGTGTAGGCGCCCTTGCGCGCGCCGAAAAATTCGGCCTCGATGAGGTTCTCGGGAATGGCGCCGCAGTTCACCGCCACGAAGGGACCGGCGCTGCGGTGGCTGCAGTCGTGCACGGCGCGCGCCACCAGCTCCTTGCCGGTGCCCGACTCGCCGAGGATCAGCACGGGCGCCATGCTGGTGGCCACCTTCTCGATGCGGCCCTTGATCTGCACGATGCTGGCCGCACGGCCGACGATGCGCGAGAGCGACTTCAAGCCCGAGGGCGGCGGTGGGGCACTGCGCATGGGCTCGGCACCGGCGCCCGTGCGCTTCTGGTTGCCCATGAGCGGATGGCGCTGGCTTTGCACCGCTTGCGTCACCGCGTTGCGCAATTGTTTGAGGTCGACCGGTTTGGTGAGGTAGTCGAACGCGCCCGCCTTGAGCGACTCCACCGCGTTGTCGGCCGAGCCAAAGGCGGTGATGACGATGCACTTCTCGGTGCGTTGGGCGTCTGTGAGTTCGCGCAGCAGCTCCAACCCCAGGCCATCGGGCAGCCGCATGTCGGAGATCAGCACGTCGAAGCGTTGCTGGGCCAGCCACTCTCGCGCCTGGGCGAGGTCGGCGGCAGCCACCACCGCATGGCCTTCGCGCAGCAAGGTGAGCTCGTACAGCGTGCGCAGATCGGGCTCGTCGTCGACGACGAGCACGGAGGCCGAGATGGACGGGGTGTTGGGGCTGGTGGCCATGGGTGTGCGAGCTGAAGCTCAGCTCGGGGCCAGTGGGGGATCGCCCAGGGTCGGGCTGAAACGGGTGCTGAAGGGCCGCGATTCGCCCCCGGGGTAGGCCAGGTTTTGTTGCACGGGCTGCGGGCCGGCATGGCCGTTGGGCATCGACACGAAGAACTCGTTGCCTTCCAGCTGATCCAGCCGCACGCGCTGGTAAGCGATCTGGGCGCCGTAGCGCTCGCAGAGTTCGCGGCAGATGTACAGGCCCAGGCCGCTGGAGCGGCTCTCGGATGAGAAGAAGGGCTCGAACAGGTGGCGCATCACGCTGGCTTCCAGCGGCTGGCCGTCGCTCCAGATCGAGAGACGGCTGTGCTCGCTGCCATTGGGCTGGGTGACGACGCGGATGGATGAGGGCTTGCCCGATGCATGGCGCAGTGCGTTGTCCAGCAGGTTGACCAGCACGCGCCGCAAATGTTCGGGATCGAACTCCACATGGGCCTGGGGCGCATGCAGGTGCACACCGAGCACGCCCTTGGCCGGGTTCTGGCGCAGCCAGTCCATCGTGATCTGGCGCACCAGTGGGTCCAACGCCATGCTGGGGGTGGAGCCGTCGCCGCGCACGGGCTGTGCCCGGGCCACGTTGAGGATGTCGTCCACGATGCGCGAGAGCCGCTGGGCATTCTGCTCGATCATGTGGATCAGCCGCTTTTGCGAGGCGTCTTTCACCTCTTCATCCAGCAGCGCATTGGCCTGGGTGATGGCGGAGAGCGGATTGCGGATTTCGTGTGCCACCGCAGCCGACATGCGGCCCATGGACGCGAGCTTCTCGGTGCGCACGCGGGCTTCCACCTCGCGCAGGTCTTCCAGGAACAACACGCACAGGCCGGTGCTGCGTCCACCACGCGAGGTGAGTCGCGTGCGGGCGTGCAGCCGTTGGCTGGGCCGGTCCTCGTTGTCGATGGTGGTCTCCGTCTCGAGTGCCTGTCCGAGCACGAAGGTCTCGCTCACCAGGTCGGACAGGTGGCTCCAGCTGGGCCGTGCCGAGAGTAGGAGCTTGGCGGCCTGGGGATAGGCCTCGCCCATGAGCATGATCTGCGCGGCGGGGTTGGCGTTGCGCACGACGCCGTGCGGATCGACCACCAGCACGCCCACGCTCAGGCTCTCGATCACGAGTTCGTTGACCTGCGCCTGGGTGCGTGCGGCGGCCTGGCTGCTGGAGGCCATGGCCTCTTCTTTCGCCAGGCGGATGGCCAGCTGGTTGGCCAGCACCGCCACCAGAAAGAAGCCGGTGCTGGCCAGGCCGGCTTGCAGGAACTGCGCGGTGGCGAGGTCGCTGAACAGCGGCGCACTCAGGAAGACTTCAGTCAGCAGGAACAGCGTCACGCACGCAGCCGTGGCCAGGGCGAGCAACAGTGGACCGAGGATGGAGGCCAGCAGCACCGGCAGGGCAAACAGCGGTGTGTAGTTGATCGAGCCGGTCTGGAAGAACTGCAGCAGCGCGAACACCACCGCATCGACGCCGATGGTCAGCACCCACTGAAGCTGGATCGGCGTGCCTTGCTCCACTGGTCGCCAGGCGTACAGCACCACCAGGGTGGCGGTGAGGTGCACGGCTGCCAGCAGCAACAGCCAGTCGGGGCCGCCCGTGCCGGTGACGACCATGAAGATCTGCAGTGCCAGCAACACGAGCGCGATGAACACGCGCGCCCGCATGAAAGCCACCCACAGTCGAACGAAGGCGCGCAGGCGCTGCTCACGTCCCTGGTTGTTGCCGGTTTCGAAAGCAACGAACCAGGAGGGTGCGAACTGCGAGCTGTCTTCTCGGGCCATCTCAGTTCCGTTGATGGGGTGCGTCGGCCAACGTCAGGTACAGCGTGTTCATGTCGACGCGCCTTCCTTCAACCGGCGGTGTTCGGCACTGCAATAGGGGCCCAGGGTTCCCTGCACCGTGTCGCCCTGGGGCAGGTGGGTGCCGCATTGCTTGCAGGCCACCATCACGACCGGCAGGCGCGGTGCGCCTGGGGGCGCAGGTGGCGGGCGCGAGGCGTCCGAGCGGTCGGTGATGCGGTTGTGGCGCCACACATAGAAAGCGACCATCACCACGGCCAGGACGAGCAGGTATTTCATGTGGGCAGTGGTTCAGCTGCGCTGCAGCAGGACTTCGAGCACGAAGCGAGAGCCGGCATAACCCAGCAGCAGCAGCCCCGCGCCCAGGTAGAGCATGCGGGCAGCGAAGCGGCCACGCCATCCCAGGCGCCAGCGCCCCCAGAGCAGCACGGCCATGGTGATCCAGGACAACACCGAAAAGACCGATTTGTGGTCCCACACCCAGCGGTGGTTGAGCAGCTCGGAGAAATACCAGCCCGCCAGCAGCGTGGCCGTGAGCAGCACGAACCCGGCCGACAGGAAGCGGAAGGTCAGGCGTTCCAGCGTGAGCAGCGGCATGTCGGTTTCTGCGGAGGTGCCCAGTCGCATGGCCTTCTCGGCGCGCTGCATCAGCCAGGCGTGGACCACCGCCACCGCGATGAGTCCGTAAGAGGCGATGCCCAGCGCCCAGTGCAGGGGCATCCAGTTCGAGCGCAATGCGGGGTAGGGCGTGCCCGGAAACACCATGGCCAGCAGCACCACCGCCGTGCCCAGAAGGGCGAGGGTCCAGCGCTCGCGCAGTTGAGGGTACAGGCGGCTTTCAATCATGTAGACGGTGAGCACCAGCCAGGCGGTGACCGACAACGAGGGCGCGAAGCCGAAACGCGCGGGGTGCTCGAACAGGCCGAGCACCAGCACACCCAGGTGCAGCAACCAGGCCACGGTGAGCAGCGCGCGGCTCTGCATCGCTGACGCACGGGGATGGACCCAGGCCACGACGGCATAGGCCAGTGCCGCAAGGCCTGAGAGCACCACCGCAGGCAGGCTGGTCGCGAGCGATGGCAGCAGGTTCATGTGGGATGGCGCGCGCGCAGCGGGCTGGGGGTGGGCGCGGCTAAAATCATTGGCGGAGTTTAACGGCCTTGACCGTTGCCAGCCGCCAGTCTCCCGGCCAATGGCCCGACACCCATCCCAGCCGGCGCGGACCCCGCGGCCGGCGGGTTCTTCTCCTTCCAACCGAGCGCAGCATGGCATCAGCCCTTTCCGACCGACTCTCACGCATCGTCAAGGAAATGCGCGGCCAGGCCCGCATCACCGAAACCAACGTCACCGACATGCTGCGTGAGGTCCGCATGGCCTTGCTGGAGGCCGACGTGGCCCTGCCGGTGGTGCGCGACTTCATTGCCCGGGTGAAAGAGAAGGCGCTGGGCCAGGAGGTGGTGGGTTCGCTCACCCCCGGGCAGGCGCTGGTGGCCATCGTCAACCGCGAGCTGGCGCTCACCATGGGCGACGGCGTGGCCGACATCAACCTCGCGGCGCAGCCGCCTGCCGTCATCCTCATGGCCGGCCTGCAGGGGGCCGGCAAGACCACCACCACCGCCAAGCTGGCGAAACACCTGATCGAGAAGCGCAAGAAGAAGGTGCTCACGGTGTCGGGCGACGTCTACCGCCCCGCCGCCATCGAACAGCTCAAGACCGTGACGGCGCAGGCCGGCGCCGAGTGGTTCCCGAGCACGCCCGACCAGAAGCCGGTGGACA
>NZ_JADMJO010000046.1 GCF_018780385.1 Hydrogenophaga sp.
GCCTGCTTGGCCTTGCTGGCCTTGGCCTTGAAGCGGTCGATGAACTTCTGCAGGTGCGCCATCTTGTCCTGCTGGCGTGAATAGGCCGACTGCTGCAGCGCCATCTGCTCGGCGCGCATGTCTTCAAAGCGGCTGTAGTTGCCGCCGTAGCGCGTGAGTTGCGCGGTGTGGATGTGGATGGTGACGTTGGTCACCGCGTCAAGAAACTCGCGGTCGTGGCTGATGACCAGCATGGTGCCTTCGTAGCGCTTGAGCCAGGCTTCCAGCCAGACCAGGGCGTCGAGGTCCAGGTGGTTGGTGGGCTCGTCGAGCAGCAGCAGCTCGCTCGGGCACATCAGCGCGCGTGCCAGCTGCAAGCGCATGCGCCAGCCGCCTGAAAAGCTGTTGACCGGGCGTTCGAGTTCGTCAGTGCGAAAACCCAGACCCAGGATGAGGGCCTGCGCGCGGGCGGGCGCGTCGTGTGCGCCGGCGTCGTGCAGCGCCATGTAGGCGTGCGCCATGCGCTCACCATCGCCGCTGTCTTCCGAAGCGGTCACTTCCTGCTGCGCCGCCAGCAGCGTCACGTCTCCCTCGATCACGAACTGCGTGGCCGACTGGTCGGTCTCGGGCATGTCCTGCGCCACCTGCGCCATGCGCCACTGTGGTGGCACGTAGAAGTCGCCCTTGTCTTCGTGCAGCGTGTGGTTGAGCAGGCCGAACAGGCTGGATTTGCCCGCACCGTTGCGCCCCACGAGGCCGACTTTTTCGCCCGGGTTGATGGTGCAGGACGCGTTGTCGAGCAGGACCTTCACGCCGCGGCGAAGGACAAGGTTTTTCAAAGTGATCATGGAGCGGGCGTCTGCGAAGTGGGCAGCGCCAAAAGGGATTCAAGGGTGAGCAGGAGAACCTGGTCGTCGCCGGCGCTGGTGGCGAGCCAGACGGTTTCCAGGTGGGGGAACGCGGCTTCAAAATGCTCGCGTTCGTTGCCGATTTCCAGCACCAGCACGCCCTGGGGCTTGAGGCGTCTGGGGATGTCGCGGATCAGCTGTCGCACGAAGTCCATGCCATCCACATTGCCGGCGATGTTGCCGTCCAGAGCCAGGGCGGGTTCTGCGCGGTATTCGGGCGGCAGCGCGGCCATGCTGCGGGCGTTCACATACGGCGGGTTGCACAGGATGAGGTCCCAGGGACCAGGACAGTTTTTCAGTCCGTCGGACACCACGAGCTGGATACGTTTCTGCAGTTCGTGGCGCGCCACGTTGATGCGCGCGACTTCCAGGGCCTCGATCGAGATGTCTGAGCCGGTCACGCGCACGTCGGGGTAGGCCATGGCCGCGAGCACGGCCAGACTGCCATTGCCGGTGCACAGATCGAGTACGTCGCGCGTCTTCTCGTCCAGCCAGGGGTCGATCGAACCCTCGGCCAGCAGTTCGGCGATGAAGCTGCGCGGCACGATGGCACGCCGGTCCACATGGAAGGGGACGCCCTGCAGCCAGGCTTCGCCGGTGAGATAGGCCGCGGGTTCGCGAGAGTCGATCCGACGCTGGACCAACGCCTCCACCTCGGCCTGCTGCTGCGCCGTGATGGGTTGGCGGGCGAGGGCGTCCAGGTCGCTGTCCAGCGGCAGGCCGAGCTGCCACAGCACCAGCCAGGTGGCTTCGTCACGCGCGTTGGTCGTGCCATGGCCATAGGCCAGATGGGCCGCATCCAGGCGGCGGGTGGCCGCAGCCAGCAGTTCTTTCAGTTTCACGGGGCGCTCAGTCGGGAGAGCCGGCGAGGCGGGACAGGTTGTCCAGCGTGCGGCGGTAGATGTTTTTGAGTGGTTCGATGTCCGCCAGGGCCACGTGCTCGTCGATCTTGTGGATGGTGGCGTTGGGTGGGCCGAGTTCGATCACCTGCGGGCACACTTGGGCGATGAATCGCCCGTCACTGGTGCCGCCGGTGGTGGAGAGTTCGGTCTCGATACCGGTTTCGCCGCGGATGGCGTCGCGTACCGCATCCACCAACGTGCCGGGTGGAGTGAGGAAGGGCCGCCCGCCCAGCGTCCAGGCAAGGTCGTAGCCGTCCCCGGCCTGAAGACCGTGGCGCGTCAGCAGTTCGGCCACGCGCTGCTGCAAGCCTTCGGGCGTGGACTCGGTGGAAAAACGGAAATTGAAGTCGATCACCACGGTGCCGGGGATCACGTTGCTCGCGCCGGTGCCGCCGTGGATGTTGCTGACCTGCCAGCTGGTGGGCGGGAAAAACGCATTGCCCTCGTCCCAGCGGGTGGCGGCCAGCTCAGCCAGCGCAGGAGCGGCCAGGTGAATCGGGTTCTTCGCCAGGTGCGGGTAGGCGATATGGCCCTGGATGCCCTTGACGGTGAGCTTGCCGCTCATGGTGCCGCGGCGGCCGTTCTTGATCATGTCGCCGGTGCGTTCCACCGAGGTGGGTTCACCCACGATGCACCAGTCCAGCCGCTCGCCACGTTGCTTCAATTGCTCGCACACCACCACTGTGCCATCCAGCGCCGGGCCTTCCTCGTCGCTGGTGAGCAAGAAGGCGATGTCGATACCGGGTTGGGGCTGCGCCGCCACGAACTCCTCGCAAGCCACCACCATGGCCGCCAGCGAGGTTTTCATGTCGCTGGCGCCACGGCCGTAGAGCTTGCCGTCGCGGTGCGTCGGTGCGAACGGATCGCTGCTCCACGCGGTGGTGGGCCCGGTGGGCACCACGTCGGTGTGGCCTGCAAAGATGAGCGTGGGCTGTTGGCCAGTGCCCAGCCGGGCCCACAGGTTGGTCACCCGGAAATCGTCGGGGCCGCTTTCGATCGTCTCGCAGACAAAGCCCAGCGCAGACAGGCGCTGCGCGATGACCGACTGGCAGCCCTCATCGCGCGGCGTGACGGAGGCGCGGGCGATGAGCTGTTCGGTCAGGCGCAGGGTATCGGTCATGGGATCAACGTTTCACGTCGAGCGTGAACTCGGTGAAGGTGGCGTCTTCGGTGGTGTCTTCGTCGCTCGCGTTCGCAGCGTCGTTCGACTTGCTCGCGTGGAAGTCGTTCTGCAGACGCCACAAGAGATTGTTGGGCGAGTCGGCCTGCGCCAGACCTTCGTTGCGGGTGACCAGACCATCGTTGATGAGGCGGGCCAGGTCCTGCTCGAAACTTTGTGAACCATCGGCCAGCGACTTCTCCATGGCTTCGCGCACGCCGGAGAAATCGGCCTTCTGGATCAGGTCGGCGATCAGGGAGGTGTTGAGCAGCACCTCCATGGCCGGCACGCGGCTGCCGGTATGCGTGCGAAGCAGCCGCTGCGACACGATGGCGCGCAGGGCGGCCGCCAAGTCACCCAGCATGGTGGGGCGCACCTCGACCGGGTAGAAGCTCAGGATGCGGTTGAGCGCCTGGTAGCTGTTGTTGGCGTGCAGTGTGGCCAGGCACAGGTGACCCGACTGGGCGTAGGCGATGGCGGCCGACATGGTCTCGCGGTCGCGGATTTCACCGATCAGGATCACGTCGGGTGCCTGGCGCAACGCGTTCTTCAGCGCGATCTGCAACGAGGCGGTGTCGGGCCCGATCTCGCGCTGGTTCACCACGGATTTCTTGTTGCGGTAGACGTATTCGATCGGGTCTTCGATGGTGAGCACGTGACCGCTGGCGGACTCGTTGCGGTGATCGATCATGGCCGCCAGCGTGGTGCTCTTGCCGGCACCGGTGGCGCCCACCATGAGCACCAGGCCGCGCTTTTCCATCACCAGATCGGCCAGCACGGGCGCCACATTCAGCGAGTCGAGCGCCGGAATGTCGCCCGGGATGTAGCGGATCACCACGGCCACCTGCCCGCGCTGGCGAAACGCGCTGATGCGGAAGTTGCCCAGCGCTTCCAAGGGAACCGCCATGTTGAGCTCGCCGGTTTCCTGCAGCTCCTCCATGCGGGTGGAAGGCACGATTTCCGAGAGCAGGTTGCGCGGAGCCTCGGGCGGCAGCACCTGGCTGTTGATCGGGATGGTCTGGCCGTTGATCTTGATCATGGCCGGCGCATGCGCCGTCAGGTACACGTCCGAAGCCTTCTTCTCGGCCATCAGGCGCAGGATGCGCTCCATTGTTCCGCTGCTCATGCTGATCCCTTCAGGTGAATTTGTTCAGTGAGACAGGCCGCCGCGCCGGGCCGCCCCAAGCAAGGCCAGCCCCCCTGGGGGGCAGCGACCCGCGAAGCGGCGGAGCGTGGGGGCATCATGCTCAGTCTCGCAACAAGTCGTTCAGGCTGGTCTTGGAGCGCGTCTGCGCGTCCACCGTCTTGACGATGATGGCCGCGTAGGTGCTGTAATCCTTGCCTGCTGCCGTTTTCTTGGGCAGGCTGCCGCTGATCACCACGCTGCCGCTCGGCACGCGACCAAACACCACCTCGCCGGTGTCGCGGTTGAAGATGGGTGTGCTCTGGCCGAGATAGACGCCCATGCCGAGCACGGAGTTCTCTTCGACCACCACGCCTTCAACGACTTCGGAGCGCGCGCCGATGAAGCAGTTGTCTTCGATGATGGTGGGGCCGGCCTGCAAGGGCTCGAGCACACCGCCGATGCCGACACCGCCCGAGAGATGCACGTTCTTGCCGATCTGGGCGCAGGAACCCACCGTGGCCCAGGTGTCGACCATGGTGTTTTCATCGACGTAGGCGCCGATGTTGACGTAGCTCGGCATCAGGATGGCGCCCTTGGCAACGTAGCTGCCGCGCCGCGCCACGGCGGGTGGCACCACGCGCACGCCGGTGGCCTTCATTTCGGATTCGCTCAGGTGGGAAAACTTGGTCTTGACCTTGTCGAAGAAGCCCAGATCACCGGCGCGCATGATTTCGTTGTCCTTGAGGCGGAACGACAGCAACACGGCCTTCTTGATCCACTGGTGCACCGTCCACTGGCCCACGGCCTCGCGCGTGGCCACGCGCAGGCGGCCCGTGTTGAGCTCGGCGATCACGTGTTCCACCGCGTCCAGCACTTCCTTGGGTGCAGTGGCTGGTGAGAGTTCGGCGCGGTTGTCCCAGGCGTTGTCGATCAGGGTTTGCAGTTGTTGTGTCATGAGGCAGGTCAAAGGAGGGAGGAGAAAAGAGAGGTCAGGCATGCCCGGCCATGAAGGCCCTGATGCGGTGGGCTGCCTCCAGGCATTCGGCGGGTTCGGCCACCAAGGCCATGCGCACGCGGCCCGTGCCCGGGTTGGATCCGGCGAAGGTGCGGGCCAAATAGCTGCCGGGCAGAACCGTCACATTGTATTGAGCCAGCAGGGCGCGGGCGAAGGCTTCGTCGGCGCTCAGGCCCGCGCTGCCATCGGCAAAAGACGCCGGCACGCCGGCCCACAGGTAAAAGGAAGCATCCGGCAAAGCCACATCCAGCACCTCGGACAGCAGGGGGGTGACCTGGGCGAACTTCTCGCGGTACTGGCGCCGGTTGTCCACCACATGGGCTTCGTCTGCCCAGGCGGCCTTGCTGGCCGCCTGCACCACCGGGCTCATGGCACCGCCGTGGTAGGTGCGGTAGAGCAGGAAAGGCTTGATGAGTGCAGCGTCACCGGCCACAAAACCGCTGCGCAGGCCGGGCACGTTGCTGCGCTTGGACA
>NZ_JADMJO010000155.1 GCF_018780385.1 Hydrogenophaga sp.
TGAACTGCAGAAAATCGGTGTAGGCGTAGGCCACCACATAGGCCGGCATGGCCAGGGGCAGCAGCAGCGCCCATTCAAAGAAGCGCCGGCCCGGGAATTCGAACAAGGTCACCGCGCTGGCGGTGAGCATGCCCACCACCGCCACACCCAAAGCCACCGCCACGCACAGCGCCACGGTGGTGAGCGCGTACTCGGGCAACACGGTCTGCGCCATCTGAGAGAGCACGTCGCGCGCCGCGGCGTCGAACTGGAACCACGAGCCGCCGAGCGAGAGCACGGGCAGCGTGAGCAGGCACGCGAGCAGGATCAACGGGGCGAGGGCCAACCAACGCAGCATGAAGTGGGGGAGGTGGGGGAGGAGACAGAGGGCTGGGCGGGATGATGGCACGCAGGCCCGCCGCGTTCAGCGAGGGGCTTTTGATGCACATCAATGCAAATGCGAATTGTAGTTATCTACAATGACCCACCCACAAGCACCACCATGTTCCTCAACGTCTCCCAACTCAGCGTGCACTACCCCGGCCTGCCCCATGCCGCGGTGGACGGCGTCTCGCTCGGGCTGCGCGCGGGCGACATCGGGGTGCTGATCGGCCCCTCGGGCTGCGGCAAGACGACTCTGCTGCGCGCGGTGGCGGGCCTGGAGCGCGCCAGCGGCGGCAGCATCACGCTCGAAGGCGAGAAGGTCAGCGACGGCACGCACCACATGCCGGCCGAGCAACGCCGCATCGGCATGGTGTTCCAGGACTACGCCCTCTTCCCGCACCTCGACGTGGGCAGGAACATTGCCTTCGGCATCGACCGCCTGCCACGTGCCGAGCGCGACGCGCGGGTGGCCGAGGTGCTCAAGCTGGTGGGCCTGGACGGCATGCAGAAGCGTTTTCCGCACGAGCTCTCGGGCGGGCAACAACAGCGCGTGGCGCTGGCCCGCGCGCTGGCACCGCGCCCACGCCTGCTGCTGCTGGACGAACCTTTTTCCAACCTCGACGTGGACCTGCGCGAGCGCCTGGCGCACGAGGTGCGCGGCATCCTGAAAGCCGCTGGCGCCACGGCGCTGTTCGTCACGCACGACCAGCTGGAGGCCTTTGCCATCGGCGACGTGATCGGCGTGATGCACGAAGGCCACCTGCACCAGTGGGAAGACGCCTACGCGCTCTACCACCGCCCGGCCACGCGCTTCGTGGCCGAGTTCATCGGACACGGCGTGTTCGCGCCGGCGCAGATCCGCATGAACGGCAACGAGGTCTCGGTGCAGACGCCGCTGGGCGCGCTGCAGGACGTGGACGAATGCCCACTGCCCACGGCCTACGCCTCGGGCCTGTGCGACGTGCTGCTGCGTGCCGACGACATCGTGCACGACGACAACGCGCCGGTGAAGGCGCAGATCTTGCGCAAGGCGTTTCGTGGCTCGGAGTTTCTCTACACACTGCGCCTGGCCAGTGGCGAGGTGCTGATGACGCACGTGCCCTCGCACCACAACCACGCGGTGGGCGAGTGGATCGGCATCCGCGCCGAGGTGGACCACGTGGTCACCTTCGAGCGCGGATCGGGGGCGTCCAGCCCGCCTGCGCCGGGCGTGGCGCGTTCGCAGTTGGTTTGATCAGGTCGGTGCCGATTTGAGCGACGGCAGGCGGGAAAAGACCAGCCAGTCGAGCAGCAACACCGCGAGCAGCACCGCACCACTGAGCGGGAACGCCAGCGCCACCCCGCACATCACCACCGCGCCGCCTTTCCACAGTGGCAGATCGCGCGGCATCGGCGGAGCCTCGATGCGCCAGCTGCGCGCGGGCCGGCGCTTCCACCACATCACGATGCCGCTGACGCAGAGGAACACGGTGGCCGCGCTGAACAGCAGGTTGAGCACCGCGTTCCACCAGCCCAGGTCGCCCTGGTGCCACGCGATGCCCACCGCCATGCCTTTGGCCACCAGCGAGTAATCGGCGAACGCCGCCTCGGCGATCACACGACCGGTGTACTGGTCCACGTGCACCGTGCGGTCCTGCGTGGGGTTCTTCAGGTCGCCGCTCATGGTGTCGGCCGAGATCGTGAACACACTGGTGTCGCTCTGCGGCAGTTGGATGTGGTGCTGGCCGGTGAAGCCGAGCTGCTTCGCGAGTGCGGCCACCGAGTCCAGGTTCACTGGCTGGCCGGCGGGCACACCCACCACGCCGGCGGCCGAACCGGATGCGGGCAACGGCGTCTGTTCCAGGCTCCACGGCACCTCGTGCTGACCGGCGGTGTTCAGCGTGGCGTGCGCTGCATCCGACTGCGGCACCGCGTCCCACTTGGCGGCGGGAAACGTGCCCCAGGGCTGCGCGAACTGCGCGCCCCACACACCCGTCCATGACAGGCCGGTGAGCAGGAACACGAACAGCACCGCGCTCAGCCAGAAGCCCCCGCTGGCGTGCAGCGAGCGCCACCAGAGGCGGCCCTTGAGCCGCAGGTCGGGCATCAGCACCTGGGCCCAGCTTGTGCCACCACGCGGCCACCACAGATAGAGACCGGTGGCGATCATCACCAGCCCCAGACCCGCAGCGATCTCGATCAAGCGGTCGCCCACGTCACCGATGAGCAGCGTGCCGTGGATGCGCTCGGCCCAGGCGAACACGGTGTTCTCCTTGTCCACCAGTTGCAGCACCTGCGCGGTGTGCGGGTCCACCGCCACCGCCTCGGTGAGGCCGTCGCGCTTCACGACAAACCAGCTCGCTTCATCGGGCGCGCGCGGCGCGATGTATTCGAGCAACCGGCCTTGCGAGCGCAGCTCCAGCGCGGCCTGCGCTTGAGCGCTCACAGGCAAGCTCTCGGCCTGCGGCACCACTGGCACCGTGAAGCCGAGCCGGGTCTGGAACCCGGTGAAGAACACCATGACAGCGCCGGTGAGCGCCAGCATGAGCAGAAAAGGCACAACGTACAGGCCGGCATAGAAGTGCCAACGCCAGGCGACGGCGTGAAACCGGGACGGCCTTGTCCCTGCGTCCGCGATGGACGCGCGTTGAGCGGTGCTCATGGCCTCAGTGTTTGTGCTGGCTGTGGTCGTTCGCGGCAGCGGCGGGCGCTGCGGCGGCGGCATTGCCCAGCGGGCGCGCCGTGGCCTTCACGTCCAGCGTCGAGCGCTGGCCGTCCTTGCCCTCGAACACCAGCGTCACGGGCACCACGTCACCCGCCTTCACCGGACCTTTGAGGTCCATCATCATCACGTGGTAACCACCGGGCTTGAGCTCGACCGGCTGGCCCGCAGGCAAGGCGAGGCCCGCCTTGACGGGGCGCATCCGCATCACGTCCTTGTCCATCGCCATTTCGTGGAGTTCGACCACGCCCGCGATGGGCGACCTGACCTCGACCAGGCGCGTGTCGGCCTTGGCGTTGAGTTGCATGAAGGCACCGGTGGATTTTTGTTGCGCCACGGTGGCGCGCACCCAGGCGTCTTTCACCTCGACGTTGGCGGGCACTTGTGCCCAGGCGCTGGCGGTGAGGGCGAGCAGGGTGGAGATGAAGAGTTGTTTCATGGAGGTGTGCAAGCAAAGGCGTTTGAATGGGAATCGGCCGTCTCACGCCAGAAAGCGGCGAGCGGCTCGAGGAAAAGGTTCGTGCGCAGAACGCGCAGCGCAGCCCGATGACGGCAGGCGCGTCAGGCCCGTGGCGGTGCGCGCGAAGGCGCGGCCGGCCAGAAGGTGGCGGGCGTGAGCCCGGGGGTGTGCGCGCGGGGCGGGTCGGCCTGCGGTGCCCATGCCATTGGCGGCAGTTGCGCTGGCGGCAGGCCGGCGGTGCCGTGCAAGTTGCACCAGGGGCAGTGGCGCGAGGCATCGGACAGCGATTCGCCGGCGTTGACCAGGGCCTCGCCATCGGCCACATCGGCCGCGCTGGCCTGCACCCACACCATGCCGCTCGCGCTGCACACCTGCACCCAACCGGCGCCCCCTTGCGAGGCCACCACCGCCTGCGCCACCGTGGGCGCGAGCGCGCCGCACACCATGGCAAGCATGGCCAGCCAGGCTGCAAATCGACGGTGAAATGGACGGGCCAACATGGGGCGAATTTTATCAGCCGGGTCAACCGCGAGACGTGTGCACCACGCACACAGCCACTACCATCGCGCCACAGCAACCTCTCTGGAGACATGTCCATGCTCACACTCTGTGGCTTTGCGGCCAGCAACTACTACAACAAGGTCAAACTCGCTCTCCTCGAAAAAGGTGTGGCCTTTGAAGAAGAACTGGCCTGGCTCGGCCAGACCGACAAGGCCGCCAGCCCGCTGGGCAAGGTGCCTTACCTCAAGACCGCCGCGGGACCGCTGTCCGAGTCCACCGTGTTGCTCGAGTACATCGAAGACGCCTACCCCGCCCGCCCGCTCATGCCGCCCGACGCTTTCGAAAAGGGCAAGGTGCGCGAGATCGTGCGGTACATCGAACTGCACCTGGAACTGGTGGCGCGAAACCTCTATGGCGAGGCCTTCTTCGGCGGCAAGGTGAGCGACGCGGCCAAGGAAAAGACCGGCGAGCAGCTCACCAAGAACGTGGCGGCGTTCACCCAGCTGGTGAAGTTCTCGCCCTTCATCGCGGGCGACACCTTCACCCTGGCCGACTGCGCCGCCGCGGTGCACCTGCCGCTGGTGAGCAACGCCACCAGGATCATCTACGGCCGCGACTACCTGGCCGATCTGCCGGTGCGTGAGTATTTGAAGCTGCTGGGCGAGCGCCCCGCGGTGCAGACCGTGAACGCGGACCGCAAGACCAACACCGAGGTGATGCTCAAGCGCGCCAAGGGTTGATCAAATCAGCGCAGCGCACATGAAAAAGCCGGGCAGCTGCCCGGCTTTTTTGGCTCAGCGATGTTCAGTTCTTGGGGCGAATTGCATCTGCAGTTCCTTGAATGAACGCCTTGATTTTCTGCACGTCATCCATGCTCAGCTTGCCCGTGAAGTCGGGCATGCCACGCTCGTTGCCCGGCCCTTTGAAGACGAACTTGTCGAGGTTCTCGATGTAGGACGCGTCCATGTAGGCCAGGTTGGGGATGTTGCCGCCTCGGTCCACCCCCGGCACGCCGTGGCAGAACACGCAGTTGCTCACGTACAGCGCGGTACCGGAGGGCACGTGCGTCGGGTCGTATTTCACACCGGCCACCAGCTTGTCCATCTGATACTTCACAAAGGCCGGCGGCTGCGCCTTGCCCCCCACGGCAAAGGTGTAGACCGTGCCGGGGCCCTGGCGGTCGGTGGCGCGCATGGACAGGCCGTAGACACCGCCCCACCCCACCGCGATCGACACGTACTGCTTGCCGTCCACGAGGTAGGTTGAAGGCGCTGCGATGACGCCGGTCCCGGTGGGCGTTTCCCACAGCTGCTCGCCGGTGGTGGCGTTGTAGGCGATGAAGCGTCCGTCGGCCGTGCCCTGGAACACGAGATTGCCCGCGGTGGTGAGCGTGCCGCCGTTCCAAGGCGAGATCTGCTCCTTGGTCCAGGCGGCCTGCTGCTTCACCGGGTCCCAGGCCACCAGGCGGCCATAGGGCTTGCTGGTGGGTGCTTCCACGTTGGCGAAGTTGGCGGTGTTCCAGCCCATGCCGCTGTGCGGTTCACCCGGGCGCACGCCGTTGAACTTCCAGTCCTTGTTGTCCATCAAGGTCAGCGGCACGCCCTGCACAGGCATGTAGACCAGGCCCGTGGCAGGGTTGTAGGACATGGAATGCCAGTTGCGCGCACCGAAGGCGCTCGGGATGATTTCGCGCGGGCGGTCGCCGGTGCGCGCCAGCGCGGTCTCGATCGGGCGGCCGTTCTTGTCGTAACCGGTGGCCCAGTTCACATCGACGAAATTCTTCGCCGAGATGAACTTGCCGTTGACGCGGTCGATCACGAAGAAGAAGCCGTTCTTCGGCGCGTGCAGGATCACCTTGCGCGGCTTGTTGTCGACTTTGATGTCGGCCAGGATCATGGGCTGCGTGGAGGTGTAGTCCCAGTTGTCCCCGGGGGTTTCCTGGTAGTGCCACACATACTTGCCGGTGTCCGGATTGAGCGCGACGATGGACGCGAGGTAGAGGTTGTCGCCGCCGGCCGGGCTGCGCTTGTCACGCTGCCATGGTGAGCCGTTGCCGGTGCCGATGTACATCAGGTTGAGTTCGGGGTCAAAGGCCATGGCGTCCCATGCGGTGCCACCACCACCGGCTTCCCACCACTTGCCGGCGGGGTCCCACGTCTTGGCGGCGCGTTCCATCGACGCGTCTTCAAACGGCTTGCTCGGGTCGCCCGGCACGGTGAACCAGCGCCACTTCTGCGCGCCGGACTTCGCGTCGTAGGCGGTGATGTAGCCGCGCACGCCGTACTCGGCGCCACCGTTGCCGATGATCACATTGCCCTTGAAGACCCGTGGCGCACCGGTGATGGTGTAGCTGAACTTGCGGTCGATGATGGTGTCCTTCTCCCACACCTGCTGGCCGGTGGCGGCGTCCAGCGCGATCAGGCGACCGTCGTACGCGGCGACGAAAACCTTGCCCTCGTGCAGCGCCACGCCGCGGTTGACCACGTCACAGCAGCCCTTGTAGCCGGCTTCGCGCGGCACCTTGGGATCGAAGGTCCAGATCTGCTTGCCGGTGCGCACGTCCACCGCGTGCACCACGCTCCACGACGCGGTGACGTACATGATGCCGTCGACCACCAGCGGGGTGGACTCCACGCCGCGTTTGGATTCGAGGTTGTAAGACCACACCAGGCCCAGCTCCTTCACGTTGCCTGTGCTGATCTGGTTCAGCTTCGAATGGCGCGTCTCGGCGTAGTCCAGGCCATAGCTCGGCCAGTCGGGTGTCTGCTGCGCATTGTTCTTCATGAACGCGGCGTTGACCTTGTTGACCGCAGCGGTGATGTGCGCCGCCGAGCCTTTGGCAGGGGCTTGAGCCAACGCCGTTGCGCTCAGGGCCAACGCGGCCAGCAAGCCTGCCGCCCGGCACCCGAGGCGGGCAAGTGGGGTGTGTTTCATCGTGTCTCCTGGTGCGACCCGCTGCGAGCAGGCTTGTTGTGGGGCGCCCGCCCGGTCGCGAGCCACGCACGCGCACCAGAACAGGCCCCAGCATGTTCCTCCTGTGTCCGCCCAGTTTCACCTTCGGGATTTCCCTGAACCGGAAGTGTTCCGGGGTGGAACACCCGCCCCTGACGAGCCGCCGTCAGTTCGCGGTGTCGGTGTCCGCACCCTGCAGTTGCTGCACCGCCGCACGCAGGTCCTGCGACCAGGTCCGGCGGTCGCGCCCGCGTGGGGGTTGTGGTTCGCCATAGCTCACCTGCGCCTGCACGCCGTCGGCGCACAGCATGGCCCAGATGGAGGCCATCAGCGTGGTGTCGCCAACGAACACCGGCGCCTCATGCCGCCCGCCGCGCACGCGGTCGACGAAGCTCAGCGCCACCGGCAACACCGGCGCATTGGCCGTGATGGCCGCCTGCAGCAGGTTGGCGTGGAAGGGCAACAGCGCGCGGCCGTCGCCGGTGGTGCCTTCGGGGAACACGGTGAGGATGTCGCCCGCGCGCAGGCGCTCGGCCATGTGGTGCACCACGCGCATGGCGTCGCGTCGGCTTTCACGCTCGATGTAGAGCGTGCCCGCGCCGGTGGTCAGCGAGCCCAGCAGCGGCCAGCTTTTCACGTCGGCCTTGGAGACGAAGCGGCTGGGGTGCGCAGCGTTCATCACCAGCACATCGAGCCACGAGATGTGGTTGGCCACCATCAGCAAGGGGCCGTGTGTGGGCGGCGTGCCCTGGACCACCAGTTCGACGTCCAGGATGGTCAGCATCTGGCGCGACCACTCGCGCACCAGCAACTGGGTCTGCGGCGGCGTGAGCCGGCCGAATTCGGTGCGGATCATCCACAAGCCACGCAGCACGTGGCCGATGACACGCAGAGCACGCCAGGAAGCGCGCAGGCGGTTCACGCGGTGCTGGTCCGCTCGGCGAGCGCCTGGTGAGCCACCTGCCCGCCCACCAGCGTGGCGCGCACGCTCACCGGCAGCTCGTGTCCGCCGAAGGGCGTGTGCTTGCCCTGGCTGCGCAGCGCGCCCGCTTCCACCGTCCAGCTCGCGTTGGGGTCGAAGATGCAGAGGTCGGCCACGCCGCCCACCGCGAGGCGGCCCACGCTGGCCTGCAGCGTGCCCAGGCTGGCGCCCAGCACCGACTGCGGACCGCTGGTGAGCACGGTCAGCGCCTGCATCAGGTCCAGGCCGTCCTGCTGCGCCCAGGTGCAGGCCAGGCCGAGCAGCAGCTCGACGGCGGTGGCGCCGGGCTCGGCTTCGGCGAAGGGCAGCGTCTTGGCGTCGCTGTCCACCGGGTTGTGGTCGGAGACCAGCGCATCGATCGTGCCGTCGGCCAGGCCGGCGCGCAGAGCGTCGCGGTCGCGCTGCTGGCGCACCGGTGGCTGCAGGCGCAAGCGGCTGTCGTAGTAACCGATGTCGATGTCGGTCAGGTGCAGGTTGTGCACGCTCACATCACACGTGACTGGCAGGCCCTCGGCCTTGGCCTGGCGCACCAGCGCCAGACCCGCCGCGCTGCTGATGCGGCACAGGTGCACACGTGCGTTGGTGCTTCCGGGCGTCTTGCCCTGGGTGGCACGCATGAGTTCAAACAGCGTGTGCAGCGCGATGGTTTCGGCCGCCGCCGGGATGCCGGCCAGACCCAGGCGCGTGGCCAGCGGGCCACTGGCGGCCACACCCTTGCCGAGCCAGAAGTCCTGCGGGCGCAGCCACACGGTGTAGCCGAAGGTGGCCGCGTATTGCAGCGCGCGTTGCAGCACCTGCACGTTGACGATGGGCACCTCGGCCTGGCCGAAGCCGATGCAGCCGGACTCGGTGAGCTCGGCCATTTCGGTCAGCACCTCGCCCTGCAGGCCGCGCGTGAGTGCGCCCAAAGGAAACACGCGCGCCAGGTGCAGCTTCTCGGCGCGGAACTTGAGCATGTCCACCAGGCCCGGTTCATCCAGCACCGGGTCGGTGTCGGGCGGGCAGACCAGTGAGGTCACACCACCAGCCACGGCCGCGGCCATCTCGCTTTCGAGCATGCCGGCGTGTTCCTGGCCGGGTTCACGCAGGCGCACGGCGAGGTCCACCAGGCCGGGGGCGACCACGCAGCCCGTGGCGTCGATGGTGCGGGCGGCGTGGAAGTCGGGTGCCAGGTTGCCGATGGCGATGATGCGGCCCGCAGCGATCGCCACGTCGGCGATCTCGTCGCGGCCGGTGGCCGGGTCCATGACGCGGCCGTTCTGGATCAGGATCTTCATGGTTGGTTCTTTCGCTCAGCGATCAGACGGCCGCAGCGCAGGGCCGCCCCAAGCAAGGCCAGCCCCCTCGGGGGGCAGCGACCCGCGCAGCGGTGGAGCGTGGGGGTCATGCTCATGCCTCGTTCCCTGCGACGATGCCCATGACCGCCATGCGCACCGCAATGCCATACGTCACTTGCGGAAGGATCACGCTCTGCGGCCCGTCGACCACGGACGAGTCGATCTCCACACCGCGGTTGATCGGGCCCGGGTGCATCACGATCGCGTCCGGCTTGGCCCAGCGCAGGCGCTCGGGCGTGAGACCGAAGCTCTTGAAGTATTCCTGGCTCGAAGGCAGCAGCGCGCCGCTCATGCGTTCGTTCTGCAGCCGCAGCGTGATCACCACGTCGCAGTCCTTGATGCCCTCTTCCAGCGTGTGGCAGACGCGCACGCCCATCTGCGAGAGGTCGCTCGGCACCAGGGTGCGCGGGCCGACCACGCGCACGTCGGGACAGCCCAGCGTGGTGAGGGCGTGGATGTCGGAGCGCGCCACGCGGGAGTGCAGCACGTCGCCGACGATCGCCACCGAGAGCTTGGTGAAGTCCTGCTTGTAGTGGCGGATGGTGTACATGTCGAGCAACCCCTGCGTGGGGTGCGCGTGACGCCCGTCGCCGGCGTTGATCACATGCACATGCGGGGCCACGTGTTGCGCGATCAGGTAGGGCGCGCCCGACTCGCTGTGGCGCACGACGAAGATGTCGGCCGCCATGGCGCTGAGGTTGGCAATGGTGTCGAGCAGCGACTCGCCTTTGGCGGTGGAGCTGCGCGCGATGTCGAGGTTGATCACGTCAGCGGAGAGGCGAGTGGCCGCGATCTCGAAGGTGGTGCGCGTGCGCGTGCTGTTCTCGAAGAACAGGTTGAACACGCTTTTTCCCCGCAGCAGCGGCACCTTTTTCACCTCGCGGTTGCTCACGCTCACGAAGTTGGCCGCGGTGTCCAGGATCTGCGTGAGGATGTCGCGCGAGAGGCCCTCGGTAGAGAGCAGGTGGATGAGTTCACCGTTCTTGTTGAGCTGGGGATTGCGTCGCACGGTCAGGCTTTCTTGGGTTCGATCACGAAGCTCAGGTGGCCGGTGTCGTCGCGCGCGAGTTCGAGCGAGCGGTCCGCAGGCACGTCGGCGCGCGCGGTGCACACATTGGGTTCGATGGGCAGTTCACGTCCACCCCGATCCACCAGCACCGCCAGGCGCACGCTGGCCGGACGGCCATAGTCGAAGAGCTCGTTGATCACCGCGCGCAACGTGCGGCCGGTGTAGAGCACGTCGTCGATCAGCAGCACGTGCGCGCCATTCACATCGAAGGGCAGCACGGTCTGCGCGCTGGACGCCAGGCCGCGCTGCGCGAAGTCATCGCGGTGCATGCTCGACGAGATCACGCCGGCTTCGCCAGGCAGGCCCAGGTCACGCTGCAGGCGCTCGGCCAACCAGGCGCCGCCGGAGGTGATGCCGGCGAGCACCACCGGAGCGGCTGAGGCGTCGATCAAGCCTTTCACCGCGGGCAGGAGTTGCGCGTACAGCGCCTCCGCGTTCAACTGGGTCAAGGCAGGCTCCTCAAAAATTGTTCCAGGATGATGCAGGCCGACGCGGCGTCGGCGTCTTTGGCGCCCAGGCTGTGGGCCTCGGTGGTGCTGTAGCGCTCGTCCACTTCAAACACCGGCAGGCCATGGCGGCCGCGCAGCTGGCGGGCGAACTTCAGGGCGCGCGCGGTGTTCTCGTGGGCCGCGCCGTCGGGGTGGTAGGGCACGCCGACCACCAGCGCGTCGGGTTGCCACTCTTTGAGCCGCTGTGCAATCAAAGCAAAGCGCGCGTCGCCCTCAGCGGCAATGGTGGCCTGTGGCGTGGCGCTGCGGGTGATGCGGTTGCCGGTGGCCACGCCGGTGCGCTTCTGGCCGTAGTCGAAAGCCAGAAACATCTGGCAATGCACCGGGACTTCAACTGAAGAGGCGACCGGGCCGGCCGCCGGGCCGCTCCCAAGGCCGGCCAAGCCCCCTCGGGGGGCAGCGACCCGCGAAGCGGTGGAGCGTGGGGGCTCCACCACTATGCGTGGCCCGCGTCGGGGGACAACATCCAGGGCTGCAAACCCAAAAGCGCCATCGCACGTTCGTAGCGCTCGGCCACCGGTGCATCAAAGATCAAGGCTGGGTCGGCTTCGACCGTGAGCCAGCTGTTCTCTGTGATTTCCGATTCCAACTGGCCCTGGCCCCAGGAGGCGTAACCCAGCGACACGAACACCCGGCGCGGGCCGGCTCCCGAAGCCATGGCCTCCAGCACGTCCTTGGAGGTGGTCATTTCCAGACCGCCGGGGATCGAGAGCGTGGAGGCGTACACCGATTCGCCCTCGCCCGAGACCGCCTCATGCAGCACGAAACCGCGTTCGGTCTGCACCGGGCCGCCCTGGAACACGGGCTGCTCCAGCAAGTCGTCGCGCCCCATGGGCAGGTCGACCTTCTCGAACAGGCGGGGCAGCAGGATGTCGCTGGGCTTGTTGATCACAAGCCCCAGGGCTCCTCGTTCGCTGTGCTCACACATGAACACCACGCTGCGGCCGAATAGCTCATCGCTGAGGCCGGGCATCGCAATCAGGAAATGATTGGTGAGATTGATGGGGGCAAAATCAGCGGGCATCGGCCGATTTTAAGCCGCTTGCCGTACCCCCCAGAGGTGGCATGCCGCCACCGCTCCAGCACCACCCGCCCGGACCCATGAACACCTACGACAAAGGCCTGATGTGGTTCCGCCGCGATCTGCGCGCGCAAGACAACGCCGCGCTGTACCACGCGCTCAAGGTGTGCCGGCAGGTCTGGTGCGTGTTCGTGTTCGACATCGACATCCTCGACGCCCTGCCCCGGGCCGACCGGCGCGTGGAGTTCATCCGCGAATCCCTGGTGGAGCTCGACGCTTCGCTGCGCGCGCTGGGCCGCGACAACGGCGTGGCCGATGTGGGTCTGATCGTGATGCACGGTGCTGCCGCCAAGGCCGTGCCAGCACTGGCACAGCAGCTGGCGGTGCAAGCGGTGTTTGCCAACCACGACGACGAGCCCGCCGCACTGGCGCGCGATGCCCAGGTGTTCGGCGCACTGGCACACGCCGGCATCCTGCTGCACAGCCACAAGGACCACGTGATCTTCGAGCGGCGCGAGGTGCTCACGCAGGCAGGCCACGCGTTTGGCGTGTTCACACCCTACAAGAACGCCTGGCTCAAGGCGCTCACGCCCTTCCATCTCAAGGCCTATCCGGTGGCGCAGTACGCGCGCACCCTGGCACCGGTGCCGGCGGCCTGGGCGAAACCGGTGCCCACACTCGCCGACATCGGCTTCGAGCCCACCAACCTGTCGCAACTGCCCCTGCCCACGGGCGCCAGCGGCGCGCACCGCCTGTTTGAAGACTTCGTGGAGCGCATCGACCGCTACGACGAAACACGCAACTTCCCCGCCGTCAAAGGCCCGAGCTACCTCAGCGTGCACCTGCGCTTCGGCACCATCTCGATCCGTCACCTGGCCACGGTGGCGTACCAGATGCACCTCCAGGGGCTGGTGGGTGCGAGCACCTGGTTGTCCGAGTTGATCTGGCGCGACTTCTACCACCAGGTGCTGGCGAACTTTCCGCACGTGGTGGAGAAGGCCTTCAAGCCCGAGTACGACCACATCAAGTTCGAACACGGCAAACACGGCAAGGAGTTGTTCGCAGCCTGGTGCGAGGGCCGCACCGGCTACCCGCTGGTGGACGCGGCCATGCACCAGATCAACCAGACCGGCTACATGCACAACCGCCTGCGCATGGTGGTGGCCAGTTTCCTGGTGAAGGACCTCGGCATCCACTGGCAGTGGGGCGAGCGTTACTTTGCCGAGAAGCTGATCGACTTCGATCTGGCCGCCAACAACGGCGGCTGGCAGTGGGCCAGCTCCAGCGGGTGTGATGCGCAGCCGTACTTCCGCATCTTCAACCCGGTGAGCCAGAGCGAGAAGTTCGACCCGCAGGCCAAGTTCATCCGGCGCTACCTGCCCGAGTTGGCGGGCCTGCCCGATGCCGCCATTCACGCGCCGTGGACGGCGCTGGAGATCGAGCTGGCCGGCGCCGGTGTGGAACTCGGCAAGACCTACCCGCGCCCGATGATCGACCACGCCGTGGCGCGCGAGCAGACTTTGCTGCGCTACGCAGTCGTGAAAAAGCCGGGAAAAATCCCGGCTTCGCCTTAACGGCCCCCACGCTCCCCCGCTGCGCGTGGTCCGCTGCCCCCCCGGGGGGCTGTTTTGCCTTGGGGCGGCCCGGCGGCAAAACGCCCTCAGCCTCCACCCGCCTGAATCAGGCGGTGCCGCCGACGGTCAAACCGTCGATGCGCAGCGTGGGCTGACCCACGCCCACCGGCACGCTCTGGCCTTCTTTGCCACAGGTGCCCACGCCGCTGTCAAGCTTCATGTCGTTGCCGATCATGCTCACGCGGGTGAGTGAATCGGGGCCGTTGCCCACCAGCGTGGCGCCCTTCACCGGGTACTGGATCTGGCCGTTTTCCACCCAGTAGGCCTGGCTCGCGGAAAACACGAACTTGCCCGAGGTGATGTCGACCTGGCCGCCGCCGAAGTTGGTGGCGTACAGGCCCTTCTTGATGCTGGCCACGATTTCCTCGGGCGCCTTGTCGCCGCCGAGCATGTAGGTGTTCGTCATGCGCGGCATGGGCACGTGGGCGTAGCTCTCGCGCCGGCCGTTGCCGGTGGGCTTCACGCCCATCAGGCGCGCGTTCATCGAGTCCTGGATGTAGCCGCGCAGGATGCCGTCTTCGATCAGCACGTTCTTCTGCGAGGTGTGGCCTTCGTCGTCCACGTTGAGCGAGCCGCGGCGGTCGGCGATGGTGCCGTCGTCGAGCACGGTCACACCCTTGGCCGCCACACGCTGGCCGATGCGCCCGGCGAAGGCGCTGCTGCCCTTGCGGTTGAAGTCGCCTTCAAGCCCGTGGCCCACGGCTTCGTGCAACAGGATGCCCGGCCAGCCCGAGCCCAGCACCACCACCATCTCGCCGGCCGGTGCGGGCCGCGCGTCGAGATTGGTCAGCGCATAGGACACGGCTTCATCCACATAGGACTGCACCATCGCGTCGTCGAAATAGGCCAGGCCAAAACGGCCACCACCGCCCGACGAGCCCACCTCACGCCGGCCGGCCTGCTCGGCGATCACGGTAACCGACAGGCGGATCAGCGGTCGCACGTCGGCGGCCAGCGTGCCGTCGGCGCGCGCCACCAGCACCACATCGTGCTCGGCGGCCAGACCGGCCATCACCTGCACCACGCGCGGGTCCTTGGCCTTGGCCATCTTTTCCACTTTTTCCAGCAGCGCCACCTTGGCCGTGCTGTCGAGCGTGCTGATCGGGTCCACGCCGCCGTAGAGCGAACGCGATTTCGCCACCTTGGAGGCCGGCGTCTTGACCTTCTTCGACTGGCCCTGGCCGGAGATGCTGCGCACCGTGTGCGCGGCGTCCAACAATGAGTCCCAGGAGAGGTCGTCGGAATAGGCAAACGCGGTCTTCTCACCACTCACCGCGCGCACGCCCACGCCCTGGTCGATGCTGAAGCTGCCGGTCTTGACGATGCCCTCTTCCAGGCTCCAGCCTTCGCTGCGGGTGGTCTGGAAATACAGGTCGGCATCGTCCACGCCGTGCGACATGATTTCGCCGAGCGCGCGCTGCAAATGCGCGGGCGTGAGGCCAAACGGTTCGAGGAGCAGGCTTTGGGCGGTGGCCAGACGGGCCAGGGTGGGTTCGCGTGAAATCATGGGGCCATTGTAAGAACGACCCGCCCCGCGCGCTGGCGTCAGGGTCTTGGGGAGTTCTGGCGCAAGAACGAGAGCAAGGCGGCGTCGTCCAGCCCGGCCATGCCCCCTTCATGGGCTTGCTCGAACACCCGGGCCGCCCGCGCGCCCAGGGGGCCTTCAAAGCCAACGCTGCGCGCAGCCGCCACCGCCAGCCGCGTGTCCTTCTCCAGGAGGGTCACGTGGGCACGCGGCGCCAGATCGCCGTCGATCGCGCGGCGCATGCGGTCCGAGCCGATCCAGCTCTGGCCGCTGGAGCGCTCGATCACGTCCAGCGTGGTGGTGAGGTCCAGCCCCATGCGCTCGGCCAGCGCCAGCACCTCGGCGGCGCCCACCAGGTTGATGCCAGCCAGCAGGTTGTTGACCAGCTTGGTGCGCGCGCCGTCGCCCACGCGTTCGCTGATGCGCATCACATTCAACGACAACGCGGCCAGCAAGTCAGCGTGGCGTTCCAGCACCGCCGGTGGCGCGGCGACCATCAGGCTCATGCGGCCGTCTCGCGCACGCTGGGGGCCGCCCGACATGGGCGCATCGATGCAGGCAATGCCCTGCTCCGCCAGCCGCTCGGCGATGGCCACCGTGTCTTCGGGCGCGATGGTGGGGCACAGCACCACGGCCTGCCCGGCTTGCAAGCCGCTGGCCGCACCCTGCTCGCCCCACAGCACCTCGCGGCACTGGTCGGCGTCCACCACCACGATCACCAGCGCGTCCTCTGGCCCGAGTTGTGCCACCGCCGAGAGTGGTGTGTCGGCCAGGCTGGCACCGGCGGCCAGGGCCTGCTGCTGGCGCAGCGGATCGGTGTCGCACACCGTCACGGGCATATGCGCCTCACACAGGCGCTCCACCAGGGCACCGCCCATGTTGCCCGCGCCGACGAACGCGACCGTCATGACTGCATGAAGCGCCGGGACTTGGCGATCGACATCAACATGCCCAGGCCCACGCCCATGGTGACCATGGCGGTGCCGCCGTAACTCACGAACGGCAGCGGCACGCCCACCACCGGCAGGATGCCGCTGACCATGCCCATGTTGACGAAGGCGTACACGAAGATGTTGAGCGTGAGCGCCCCCGCGAGCAGGCGAGAGAACAGCGTGGGGGCCTCCATGGCGATGACCAAGCCACGCACGATCAGGAAGATGAAGCCAGCCATGAGCGCCAGCGTGCCGACCAGGCCGAACTCTTCGGAGAACGCGGCGTAGATGAAGTCGGTGGTGCGCTCGGGGATGAACTCCAGATGCGTTTGCGTGCCCTGCATGAAGCCCTTGCCCCACACCCCACCGGCGCCGATGGCGATCATGCCCTGGATGATGTGAAAACCCTTGCCCAACGGATCCTTGGAGGGATCGAGCAGCGTGCACACACGCTGGCGCTGGTACTCGCGCAGCACCTGCCAGTCCACGTCGGGCGCACACAGCTGCGACTCGAAGGCGATCAGCAGCGCGATGCCCACGGCGCCCACGAGCACCGGGGGCAGGATGAGTTTCCAGCTCAGGCCGGCGAAAAAGATCACGAACAGGCCGGATGAGAGCACGAGCACCGACGTGCCGAGGTCGGGCTGCTTGAGCACCAGCGCCACCGGCACGAGCAGCAAGAGCCCTGCGGCGGCGAAGTCCAGCGGTTTGAGCTGGCCTTCTCGGCGGTGGAACCACCAGGCCAGCATCAGGGGCATGGCGATCTTCATGAGTTCACTGGGCTGGATCACCATGCCCACATCGAGCCAGCGTTGAGAGCCCTTGCGCGCTATGCCGAAGAACTCCACGCCCAGCAGCAGCATCACGCCCAGCGCATAGGCGGGCAGCGCCAGGGTCATGAGCCGGTGCGGCGGGATCTGGGAAACGAGAAACAGCACGCCGGCGGCGATCAGCATGTTGCGGCCATGGGACTCGAACCGCGTGCCGTGGTCGAAGCCGACCGAGTACATGGTCAGCAGCCCGGCACCCGCCATGATCAGGATGGCCAACAGCAGCGGCAGATCAAAGCCCAGAAAGATCGGGGCAATGCGCTGCAGCAGGGAGGGTTTGTCGAACGCGGCGGACATGGCCCCGGATTATCCTTCGGCGATGCACTCTGCCACCACCCACCTGCTCTATCTCCATGGCTTTCGTTCGTCGCCGCAATCGATGAAGGCGCGCAAGGTGGCCGCCCGGGTGCAGGCCGAGCACCCGGACGTGACCTGGTGGTGCCCGCAACTGCCGCCATCGCCTGCCGAGGCAATGGCCCTGGTGATGCAGGGCACGGCGAACTGGCCCCGCGAGACCATGGCGGTGGTGGGCTCCTCGCTGGGCGGCTTCTACGCGCGCTGGTTCTCGCTGCAAACCGGCTGCCCGGCCGTGCTGCTCAACCCCGCCCCGTTCCCGGCACGCGATCTTTCGGCTTACATCGGCGAGCAGACGGCGTGGCACGACCCGGAGGAACGTTTCCTTTTCCAGCCCGGCTTCGTGGACGAACTCAAGGCACAGCAGACCGACATCGAGCGGCTGTCGGAAAGGCAAACCACCACGCCAGAGCGACTGTTCGCGATCGTGTCCAAAGGTGATGAAGTCTTGGACTGGCGGGAAATGCAGGCTTTCTGTGCCGGCGGCACCATCCGGCTCTTGCCGGGCAGCGACCACGCGATCAGCGACTTCGATGACCACATCAATGATGTCTTTGCATTCTTAGGCCTGTAGCGGCCCCATGGGACAATCCCGCCCATGCACATTCTGTTTGATGAAGCCGGCAAGTTGTTGACCGGCCGCCTCCTGTCCGAGGCTGAAAGTTCCCTGCAAGTCGAGCTCGAATCCGGCAAGCGCGTCAAGGTCAAGGCGGTCAACGCGCTGCTGCGGTTCGAAAAACCCGCCCCCGGCCCATTGATGAGCGCCGCCACCGAGCTGTCCAACGACATGGACCTCGCCCTGGCCTACGAATTCGCGCCCGAAGACGAGTTCGGTTTCGCCGATCTGGCGCGCGAGTATTTCAACAGCAGCGCCAGCACGGCCGAGCAGGTGGCCGCGCTCCTGTGCCTGCAGGGCGCGCCGCACTATTTCCGACGCGCCGGCAAAGGCCGCTACAAGAAGGCGCCGGCCGACATCCTGGCCCAAGCGCTGGCCGGCATCGAGAAAAAGAAGCAGCTGCAGGTGCAGATCGAGGCCTGGGCGGCCGAACTCGCCAGCGGCACCTGCCCCGAGCCGGTGCGCCAGCAGCTTTACAAAATTCTTTTCAAGCCCGACAAGAACGCGCCCGAGTACAAGGCCGTGGTCGAGGCCGCGCGCAGCAGCCACACCGCGCCGCTCACCCTGCTGCAAAACGCCGGCGCCATCAGCAGCGCCTACCAGTTCCACTGGCAGCGCTTCCTGTTCGACCAGTTCCCCAAAGGCACCGGGTTCCCGGCGTTGCAGGCGCCGGTGATCACCGACGAGCTCCCTTTGGCCACCGTGCAGGCCTTCTCCATCGACGACTCGCACACCACCGAGATCGACGATGCGCTTTCACTTCAGGGATTGGGCAGCGGCACCGTCACGCTGGGCATCCACATCGCAGCACCTGGCCTGGCCATCGCACCCGAGAGCGCCATCGACCAGGTGGCGCGCCACCGCTTGTCCACCGTCTACATGCCGGGCCACAAGATCACCATGCTGCCGGACGAGGTGGTGCAGGCCTACACGTTGATGGCCGGGCGTGACTGCCCCGCCGTCTCGCTGTACGTGACCTTCAATGAGGCCACGCTGGCCATCACCGACACCCGCACGGCGCTGGAGCGCGTGCCGATCGCGCTGAACCTGCGCCACGACCAGCTCGACACCGTGATCACCGAAGCCTGGCTCACGGGTGAGGCCCCGGCCGACAACGCCGCGCCCGAGATCGCCGCGCTGCAACCCACGCTGGCCTTCATCTTCACACTCGCCCGGCACCTCAAGGCCCAGCGCGAGGTGGTGCGCGGCAAGCCGGAAAACTTCAACCGGCCCGACTACACCTTCCGCCTCGAAGGCAAGACCGGCGACGAACCGGTGGGCGACGAGGTGGTGGTGATCGGCACACGCCAGCGTGGTGCCCCGCTGGATCTGATGGTGGCCGAGGCCATGATCCTGGCCAACAGCACCTGGGGCAACTGGCTCAACGACTGCGGCGTGCCCGGCATCTACCGCAGCCAGGCCAGCATGGCGCCGGGCGTGAAGGTGCGCATGGGCACCAAGGCCCAGCCGCACGCCGGCATCGGCGTGAAAAGCTACGCTTGGAGCACCTCGCCCCTGCGCCGCTATGTGGACATGGTGAACCAGTGGCAGATCATTGCCTGCGCACGCCACGGCAAGACCGCAGCCCTCGCTGCACCCTTCAAGCCCAAAGACGCCAACCTGTTCTCCATCATCAGCGCGTTTGATGCCGCCTACACCGCCTACAACGGATTCCAGAACGGCATGGAACGCTACTGGACGCTCAAGCATCTGCAGCAAAGCGGCACCACCGAACTCACCGCCACCCTGGTGAAAGACAACCTCGTGCGCGCCGATGCGCTGCCCCTGGTGCTGCCGGTGATGGGTGCCGACGGTCTGCCGCGCGGCGCGCACGTGCGCATCAGGCTCGGTGAGATCGACGACATCACGCTCGACGTGCACGGCACCGTGATCGAGCGCCTGGACCTGCCGGTCGATGAGGCTGCGGACGACACTGCGGGTGAGGACGGCGAGGACGAGGAACTCTCCGCGCCGCTGGCCCTGGCCATCGATGTGAACGAGGGTGACGGCACCGAACCCGCCGCCCAGCCGCCGGGGGCCACCGACCCGGCGGGTCATTCGGCCTGAGCGCCCGGGGCACACCGATAATCGCCGCGTGAAACCCACCCTCGCGTTCCTGAAAACCCTGACCACACTGCAGCTCGCGCTGGGGTTGTCGATCGCGGTGCATGCGGCGGTGCTCACGGTCCGGTTCGTGAACCCCGAGGGTTTCAACCGGGTGTTCCAGGACACACCACTTGAGGTGATCCTGGTCAACGCACGCAGCAACGAACGGCCCGAGAAAGCCACGGCGATCGCACAGGCCTCGCTGGCCGGTGGTGGCGACGCGGTGCGCGGGCGCTCCACCTCACCCCTGCCGCCCACAGCGGTGGCTCGCGTGGGCGACACGCCCGAAGAAGACGAGCGCCGGATCGAGGCGCTGCGCGAACAGCAGAACCAGTTGCTCGCCCAGGTGCGACGGGAGCTGGCGAAGATGCCGCCGCCCGACACCGAGTCGGTCAACCCCAGCCGCGAGGTGGTGGAGCGCGAGGAGAAGCGCAAGGCACTGGTGAAGATCCTGGCCGAGATCGAGCGGCGCATCAACGAAGAGAGTGCCCGGCCCAAGAAGCGCTACATCAGCCCGGCCACGCGCGAGGCGGTCTATGCCATCTACTACGACGAACTGCGCCGCAAGATTGAAGACCGCGGCACCACCAATTTCCCCGAAGCCGCCGGCCGCAAACTCTACGGCGAACTCACCATGATCATCACGGTCAACCACAATGGCGCGGTGCTCGACACCGAGATCGTGCAGACCTCGGGCAACAACCTGCTCGACCGCCGCGCCCAGGCCATCGTGCGCAGCCTGGCCTTCGGCAAGTTCAACGACCCCATGCGTCGCCAGGCCGACCAGATCGTGGTGGTCTCGCGCTTTCGCTTCACGCGCGACGAGACGCTGCAAACCCAGCTCTCAGGCCAATAGATGAGGTCACTCGGGCGTTGGGTGTTGTGGATGGTCCTGGCCGGTGTGGCGCTGCAGGTGTTCTTTGCGCTGCGCATCGCGGCCATGGTGGTGATCGACCCGACCAGCACCGCCTTCATGCGCTCGGAAGCCTGGCGCGTCGGCCAGGAGAGCATGACCACCGAAAAGACTTGGCGCTGGTCGCACCAGTGGGTGGGTGGCGATCAGATCAGCTCAAACCTCAAGCGCGCCGTGATCGCTTCGGAAGACGCCGGTTTTCTGGAACACGGCGGGGTGGATTGGGAAGCGATCGAGACCGCGTGGCAGAAGAACGAGAAGCGCCTGCAGCAGGCCGAAAAGCGCGCGGCCGCGCAACCCAACAAGCCGGTGCGCGAACCCAAGGTGGTCGGCGGCTCCACCATCACGCAACAACTGGCCAAGAACCTGCTGCTCTCGGGCGAGCGCCAGTTTTTGCGCAAGGGCCAGGAACTCGTTCTGGCGGTGGCGCTGGAGGCGCTGCTGAGCAAGGAGCGCATCCTGGAGATCTACCTCAACAGCGTGGAATGGGGCGAAGGCGTGTTTGGCGCCGAGGCCGCCGCACAGCGTTACTTCAAGAAGCCGGCCAGCAAGCTCAGCACCTCGGAGGCCGCACGGCTGGCGGTGATGCTGCCCTCGCCCAAGTTCTTCGAAACGCGCCAGGGCTCGGCCTACCTCGCCAGGCGCACCGGCACCATCGTCGCCCGCATGGGCGATGTTCAACTGCCATGAACCTGCGCGCCACCGCCATGAGCGTGTTCCTGCTGGGCCTGGTGCGCCTGCTCACCGGCGCGCAGGCGCGCTGGCATGGTTGCCCGCCCAAGGCCGAGCAGCGCATCTACTTCGCGAACCACCAGAGCCACGCCGATCTGATGCTGATCTGGGCCGCGCTGCCGCACGAACTGCGCAGCATCACGCGCCCGATCGCCGCCAAGGACTACTGGACCGCATCGAACTTCAAGCGCTGGATTACCACCGACGTGTTCAATGCGGTGTACGTGGAGCGCGAGCGCAAGGGCGACGAAGACCCGCTGCAGCCGCTGATCAACGCGCTGGAAAGCGGCGACTCGCTGATCCTGTTTCCCGAAGGCACGCGCGGGCACGAGGAAGACCCGCAGCCGTTCAAGTCGGGCCTGTACAACCTGGCCCAGCGCTTCCCCGGCGTGGTGCTGGTGCCGGCCTGGATCCACAACGTGCAGCGCGTCATGCCCAAGGGCGAGGTGGTGCCGGTGCCGGTGCTGTGCTCGGTCACGTTTGGTGAACCGGTGGCGCTGGGTGCTGACGAGCCACGGGCCGAATTCCTCCAGCGCGCTCGAGAAGCCGTCGTGGCACTCAGGGAGGTCTGATGGGTTCCTTCCTGCGCAGCCTCACCGCCGAGCAACAGGTCAGCCTGTTGTTCGTGCTGCTGTTCGGCCTGCTGTTCATCACCAGCGGCGTGAGCGTGCTGCTCTCGGTGCGCGAGCGCCGCGCGGGCGAAGACGAGAGCGGCGAGCGCGAACTGCGCTTGCGCGACAACCAGGTGCTGCTGCGCAGCTCGTGGATGATGGCGCTGGTGTTCTGGATCGGCTGGGCCATGGGTGAGGGCGTGGCCATCGTGCTGTTCGGCTTCGTCTCGTTCTTCATCCTGCGCGAGTTCATCAGCCTCTCGCCCACGCGGCGCGGCGACCACCGCAGTCTGGTGTTGGCGTTCTTCATCGTGCTGCCGCTGCAATACGCACTGGTCTGGACCGAGCGCTTCAATCTCTTCACCGTGTTCATCCCGGTCTATGTGTTCCTCGCCATTCCCGTGGTGAGCGCGCTGGGCAACGACCCGCAGCGCTTCCTGGAGCGCAACGCCAAGCTGCAGTGGGGCATCATGGTCTGCGTCTATGGCATGAGCCATGTGCCGGCGCTGCTACTGCTGAATTTCCCTGGCTTCGCGGGCAAGACTGCGTTTCTCGTCTTCTTCCTGGTGCTCGTGGTGCAGACCTGCATGCTCGTGCAGCACCTGGCTGCACGCAAGCTGGGCAAACCGGTGGCCCCGGCCATCAGCGACAGTTTCCACTGGCGCAGCTGGGCCATGGGGCTGGCCGCCGGCGGCCTGCTCGGCGCCCTGCTGGCCGGCCTCACACCCTTCAAACCGCTGCCGGCACTGGCGATGGCGCTGGTGGCCTGCGTGGCCGGATCGCTCGGTCATCTGGTCATGAAGGCCATCAAGCGCGACCGTGGCGTGACCCACTGGGGCTTCGCGGGCCGCTCCACCACCGGCGCCAGCGGCCTGCTGGACCGCGTGGACGCCTTGTGTTTTGCCGCGCCGGTGTTTTTCCATTCGGTGCGCTGGACGTTCGACTTATGAGAATCCTGGGCATCGACCCCGGCCTGCAGTGCACCGGCTTCGGCGTGATCGACACCGATGGCCCGCACCTGCACTACGTGGCCAGCGGCACCATCCAGACCAGCCCGAAAGACGGCGCACTGCTGCCGGCGCGGCTCAAGATCCTGTTCGACGGCATCACCGAGGTGGTGGCGCGTTACCAGCCCGAGGTCTCGGCCTGCGAGATCGTGTTCGTCAACGTCAACCCGCAGGCCACGTTGCTGCTGGGTCAGGCGCGCGGCGCCTGCCTGACCGCGCTGGTGGCCAACCACCTGCCGGTGGCCGAGTACACCGCGCTGCAGCTCAAGAAGGCGGTGGTGGGCTACGGCAAGGCGGCCAAGCCGCAGGTGCAGGAGATGGTCAAGCGCCTGCTGAAGCTGCCCGGCTTGCCAGGCAAGGACGCGGCCGATGCGCTGGGCCTGGCCATCACGCACGCGCAGGTGAGCCGCACGCTTCAGGCGATCAACAAGGTGTCTGCGTTGCAGGCGCGTTCCAGCGCGTCTTACAAAGCCGGCAGGATCTACTGAGCGTGGTCAACCTCATGCAACGCCAAGTCAGCCTGAGTGCATGGCTCGCACTCGCCTTCACCCTGCTGTCTTTGCTGCTCACGGTCATGCTCACCGTGTTCAGCGACCGCACCGCCAGCGTCCAGGTACGTCGCAGCATCGGCACCAACCTCGCCGAGCTGGCCAACCAGACCACCAGCCGGCTGGACCAGGCGATGTTCGAGCGTTATCGCGAGGTCCGCCTGATCGCCAACCGGCTGAGCGGCCCGCTGGATCTGGCCCAGGTGCGCAGCGAGATCGATGCCCTGCAGCAGAGCTATCCCACCTACGCCTGGATCGGCGTGACCGATCCCGCCGGCACCGTGCTGGCCGCCACCCGCAACATGCTCGAAGGCGCCAATGTGTCGCAGCGACCGTGGTTTCAGAACGCGCTCAAGGGCCAGGCTATGGGCGACGTGCACGAAGCCCTGCTGCTGGCCCAGCTCATGGGCAGCCCGGACGGTGAGCCCATGCGCTTCGTCGACATCGCTTTCCCGCTCAAGGACGACAACGGCCAGATCACCGGCGTGCTGGGTGTGCACCTGTCCTGGAAGTGGGCGCGCGAGATCGAGCAGGCGATCTTCGTGCCGGTGGGTCGCAGCCGCACCATCGACCCCTTGATCATCTCCAGCACCGGTGCCGTGTTGCTCGGGCCGCCCGAGGTGGAAGGCACGGTGCTCAAGCTGCGCAGTGTCGATGCCTCACTGCAGGGCAAGCAGGGTTTCGTGCGGGAGATCTGGCCCGATGGCGAGGACTACCTGGTGGGTTTCAGCAGCGACCGGGGATTCGAGGACTACCCCGGACTGGGGTGGCGCGTGCTGGTGCGGCAGGACCTGGATGAAGCCTACGCACCGGTGAACCAGATGCACCGGCGCATGCTGCTGGGCGGTCTGGTGGCGGCACTGCTGTTCTCGTTGCTGGGCTGGGGCCTGGCGCGCTGGATCACGCGCCCGCTGCTGGGTCTGGCCGACGTGGCGCGTGGCCTGGAAGCCGGGTATGCGGTGAAAGCGCCGGCGTCCAACGCCTACGAAGAGGTGGCCATCCTCGGCAGCGCCTTCAACGCCATGGTGAA
Organism: Hydrogenophaga sp.; assembly: GCF_018780385.1. GTDB lineage: Bacteria > Pseudomonadota > Gammaproteobacteria > Burkholderiales > Burkholderiaceae_C > Hydrogenophaga. Next base: position 24,734 of record NZ_JADMJO010000155.1, read on the forward strand.
GACCCTTCAACACAACGAAGAAGAACTGCGCCACCTCAATGTGTCGCTGGAGCGGCGTGTGCATGAGCGCACCGCCGAACTGCAGGACAGCTTCGAGCGCATGGACGACAACGAAGCCCGCACCCGCGCCATGATCGACAGGGCACCAGAGCCGTTCATCGGCATGGACTTCGAGGGTTGCGTCACCGACTGGAACACCCAGGCCGAGAAGCTCTTTGGATGGAGCCGCGAGGAAGCGCTGGGGGAATCGCTGGCGCACCTGGTGGTGCCGGTGCGCTATCAGGTGGCGTTCATCGAGGCCCTGGCGCACTTCCACCAAACAGGCGAGGCACCCTTTGTGGGGCAGCGCATGAGCCGCATTCTGGTGGACCGCAATGGCCACGAATTGCCGGTGGAGATGAAGATCGGGCTGATCGACACCGACCGACTCAAGCTCTTCAGCGCTTTCATCAGGGACTTGCGCGAGCAGTCCTGACGCTGCGACGAGGCAGGCTCACAAGAGCCGTTCGAGCACCAGCACCGCAAAGAAGCCCAGCGCGGCGATCACCGTCCATTTGAGGATGATCACGCCCCAGGTGCGAAAACGGGCCTGGCCGGTGCCCACGTAGAACGCAAAGCACACGCCCGCGGCGATCAACAGCAGCAGGACGGTCCAGCGAAACAGCAGCATGCTTGCGCGCTTACCAGGCCGGCGCCAGCTGTGCAAAGCCCTGTGGCGCCTCGCGATCCTGCTCGAAGCTCACGACTTCCCAGGCGTCGGTGCGCGCCAGCAGGGCGCGCAGCAGCTGGTTGTTCATGGCGTGGCCGCTGCGAAACGCGCTGTAGGCGGCCAGCAGGGGTTTGCCCACGATGTAGAGATCGCCCATGGCGTCGAGGATCTTGTGTTTGACGAACTCGTCCTGGTAACGCAGCCCGTCGGCGTTGAGCACCTTCACGTCGTCCATCACGATGGCGTTGTCCAGCCCGCCGCCGAGCGCCAGGCCGTGCGAGCGCATGGACTCCACGTCTTTCGTGAACCCGAAGGTGCGGGCGCGCGCGATCTCACGGGCGTACTGGCCGCTGCCGAAGTCGAACTCCACGCGCTGTCCGGTGGAGTTGACGGCCGGGTGGTCGAATTCGATCTCGAAGGCGAGCTTGTAGCCGTGGTACGGGTCGAGTCGGGCCCACTTCACGTTCTTGCCCTCGCCTTCGCGCACTTCCACCGGTTTGGTCACGCGGATGAAGCGCTTGGGCGCTTTCTGCATCACGATGCCGGCGCTCTGCAGCAGGTAAACGAACGAGGCCGAGGAGCCGTCGAGGATGGGCACTTCTTCGGCGGTGATGTCCACGTAGAGGTTGTCCAGCCCCAGGCCGGCGCAGGCGCTCATGAGGTGCTCGATGGTGTGCACCTTGACGTTGCCGTTGGAAATGGTCGAGGCCAGCCGGGTGTCGCTCACGGCTGTGGCGTTGACCGCGATCTCCACCGGTTCGGGCAGGTCCACGCGCCGGAACACGATGCCGGTGTCGGGCGCGGCGGGGCGCAGAGTGAGCTCCACACGCTGACCGCTGTGCAGGCCGACGCCGACCGCCTTGGTCAGGGATTTGAGGGTGCGTTGCGAGAGCATGGTGTGGATTTTAGGTTTTGCGGCGTTTTGGCGCTGTTGGGAATCGTGATGGCCGCCATAGGGGAAGGCGTTCTTCTTGTCTTCTCCGGCTGGACCGGTCATCGACGACCAAGGGGCACGGCTCCGCGAATGTCCCCCGGGGCACTTCAGGCTCGCGGGCGCGGTGTGTGCTGCGCAGCGGCATCAAGGAGGAGGACCGGCGCAGCCGGTCCGGGGGACAGCCGCGGAGCAGCGCACACCGCGTCCGTGAGCCAGCGAGGTCCAGGCGCGAAATGCCCCCGCACCCCGATCCCGATCAATCCGCCTGTTTGCGCAAGAAGGCAGGGATCTCGAAATCGTCCATGCCACCCGAAGCCAACGCGTCCACCTTGGCCGCGGCCTGGGTGCGGTTGGTGCGCCACACGCTGGGCACCGCCATGGAGTTGTAGTCAGGCTGGGACGCGCCCGGGCCACCCACGGCGGAGTTCACGGTCGGCACGTTGAAAGGCACGTTGTCGGTACCGGTGCGCAGCACCTGCAGCGGAGGCGCCGTGCGGCGCACGCCCTGACGCGACAGGCCGGTGGCCACCACAGTCACGCGCATTTCGTCGCCCAGGCTGTCGTCGTAGGCCGCGCCGTAGATCACGTGCGCTTCCGACGACGCGTAGGCACGGATGGTGTTCATCGCCAGCTTCGATTCGGACAGCTTGAGCGAACCCTTGGCCGCGGTGACCAGCACCAGCACACCCTTGGCACCCGAGAGGTCGATGCCTTCGAGCAGCGGGCAGGCCACAGCCTGCTCCGCGGCGATGCGCGCGCGGTCCGGGCCGGCGGCCACGGCCGTGCCCATCATGGCCTTGCCGGGTTCACCCATCACGGTGCGCACGTCTTCAAAGTCGACGTTCACGTTGCCGTACTCGTTGATGATCTCGGCGATGCCGCCCACGGCGTTTTTCAGCACGTCGTTGGCGTGGGCAAAGGCCTCGTCCTGCGTCACGTCGTCGCCCAGCACCTCGAGCAGCTTCTCGTTGAGCACCACGATCAGCGAGTCCACATTGGCCTCAAGTTCGGCCAGACCGTGGTCGGCGTTGGTCATGCGGCGGCCGCCTTCCCAATCGAAAGGCTTGGTGACCACGCCAACGGTCAGGATGCCCATTTCCTTGGCCACGCGGGCGATCACGGGAGCTGCACCCGTGCCGGTGCCGCCGCCCATGCCGGCGGTGATGAAGAGCATGTGCGCGCCAGCGATGGCTTCGCGGATCGAGTCCACGGCCACTTCGGCGGCGTCGCGGCCCTTGTCGGGCTTGCTGCCGGCGCCAAGACCCGTGGTGCCGAGCTGGATGGTCTTGTGCGCGGCGCTGCGCGAGAGCGACTGCGCATCGGTGTTGGCGCAGATGAACTCCACGCCCTGCACGCTGCGC
>NZ_JADMJO010000160.1 GCF_018780385.1 Hydrogenophaga sp.
AGGGTGCGGATTTGATGTTTGCCATAACTGGGTTCGTGGGTCGGAGTGGGCTCAGAGGCTGAGAGTTTTTCAGGTATTGGCATACACGCCGCGCCAGTGGCCGTTCAAGGCGAACGCGGCCGACGGGCACACAATTTGCGCGGTGCAGGGTTGTGATTGGCGCAGTGGACTTGGCGCATGGGGCTCGTTTGGGTGCTTTGTGCCATTTCTTGACCTCTAATGCGGCCTGCGCGGCCGTTGCTGACGGACTATTCCCCCAGCCCATGATCTGCGGGGCCAAAACGGCCATGCGCATCAGGTTGTGCGCCAGCACAAACAGACCCACCACAGATCGGACCTTGGCCAAGCCGCGCACCGGCATTCGCAACTGTCCTCGGTTGCGGGCTTGCGCATTCACGCATTCGGCCGTGGTCGCACGCTGCTTGTAGATCTCCTTGGCCTCGTCACTGCCCATGCGCGAGTGCTACTGCGCGACCGCCTCGGAGTCACCCGACTTGGGCTGATGTTTATCCTGACGCACCTCGCTGTCGCGCTCGTCCTTCTTCGTGTCCTTCGCCATGTCTTTCTTGGTGTCCGTCTTGGCGTCTTTTTTGGCTTTGGGCTCGGGTACCGACGCATAGACATCGGTCTTGCCCGCCACCGCTGCGATCTGCTCGTGCACGGGAAAGCCCCCATCAACCAGCCACTCATGCGGGCTTTGCCCCAGGCGCTGCTCGACTTGTTCGACCATGGGTGAGAGTTGAGCCATGTCGCTGCCAGCGTTGACCACGTCCATGCCGACGATGACCTGCTCGTCGCAGGTGGTGGCGAACTGTACGTTGAAGGCGGGACGGAATCCGCCGTCGCCCATCTTCATGACACGCGCGTCGGCATCCGTTGTGCTTGCCCGTGCTTCGGTCTTGGAGGCGTTGCGTTTTTTGGCCGCTGCCACTTCGGGCAATTGCTTGAGTGCCTTTTTGATGCGATCTTCACGCTCCTGGGCCGCACGCAAGCGGGCCGCATGTGCTCGCCGTTGGGCCAGGCCTGCGTCTTGAGCGTTTGCACCCACTCGCTGGCCTCTTTGAGGTGTTCGTCCAGGCTGGCCTGGCGGCGAAAGGAGGCTGCACCGGCATCGGCGCGCACGCGCATGCCGTCTTGTGCCACGCGCTCCAGCCTGATGGCGCCTGCTGCGGCCAAGGCGGCCACGTTGTCGGTGAGCAAGTCGTCCATCAAGGCTTCATTGCCAGCACGAAAGTCGTTGAGTGCGTGGTAGTAGTTCACCGACACGCCCCCGCAGATCCACCGGTACGCGTCGTACTCCTGGCTCAATTTTGCCAATTCGCGTCCGCTGCCCACGCCTTGCAGTGTGGCGTATAGCCACAGTGAGAACAGGATACGCGGGTCGATTGCCGCACGACCGGCCGTGCTGCCACGTGCCTTGATGGCTTCGATCAACTTGCTCAGGTCTTGGTGCATGACGTAGCCCCACACCAAGCGAGCTCGGTGAGCTTGGGCCAACAAGGATTCCAGGTCCGAGGCTCGCAATTCAATTTGCGAACGGTTGGGTTGCAGCAATCGGGGCTCGCCCTGGCCTCGTTTGATGGCCTTCTTGACTTGCGCTTGCTGTACCCGCTCAGCACTTGGCTGCGCCAGGTCTTCAAATAAGCCCGCGCTCGACAATTCGGTGACGCGATCAGTGGGTGTCGTCATGCCAAAACCTAAGCCAATCTCGTGCCGATTTGTGTACGTGGGGGAAAAACTCTCACTCTCTCAGCCCACGTCACTCTTCGGCTACAAGAGTTCGTCGTCGTGTTCACCAATGAACGGTGCGGGGCCTGGGCGATCAGTCACCGTCCGGCTGAACCTCGGTGCCGGTGAAGGTTGGAGCACGCCGTCTCGCTCAAAGAAAGTACCGCGCGCGCTGTTGTGTGGATGATGTGCAGCCTCTTCCAGAGTCAGCACCGGTGCAAAGCACACGTCGGTCCCTTCCAGCAACGCACACCAGTGCGCGCTCGGCTGGGTGCGGAAGATGTCGGCGATCTGGCGTTTGAGCGTCGGCCAGACGGCCGGATCGCGTTGCCGTTGAAACTCGGGATCGTTGATGCCCAGCTTCTCCAGCAGCAGCACATAGAATTGGGGTTCCAGTGATGCGATCGAGATCCATTTCCCGTCAGCGCACTCATAGGTGTCGTAGAAATGCGATCCGCCATCCAACAGATTGGCCTGCCGTTCATTCTTCCACATTCCCAGCGCTTTGAGGTCGCAGACGATGGAGGTCAGCAGCGCCGCGCCGTCGGTGATCGCAGCATCGACCACCTGACCACGGCCAGAGGTGCGCGCTTCAAGCAAAGCGCAAACGATGCCAAAGGCAAGCATCATGCCGCCGCCGCCCAGGTCGCCGACCATCGCCGGCGGCGCTACTGGCCCGCCGTCCGAGCGGCCAATCATGCTGAGCGCGCCCGACAGCGCGATGTAGTTGATGTCATGACCGGCGGCCTGCGCGAGCGGGCCGTCCTGGCCCCAGCCGGTCATGCGCCCGTAGACGAGTCGTGGGTGGCGTGCCAACAGCACGTCTGGGCCCAAACCCAGCCGCTCCATCACGCCCGGGCGAAAACCTTCAATGATCGCGTCGGCCCCGTCGACAAGTGCCAGCACCCGCTGCACGTCTGCGGGCGACTTCAGGTCGACCGCCACCGAACGGCGACCGCGGTGCAACACGCTGCGCCGCCCACTGGCAAGGAAGGTGCCATCTCCGCGGTCTTTTCCCTTGTCGGCCTTGCGATCCAGGCGGATCACGTCGGCGCCCATGTCGGACAGCAACATTGCGCAGAACGGTCCGGGGCCAATGCCGCCGAACTCGATCACTTTCAAACCTTGCAAGGGACCACTCATTTGTTGTTGCTCCTCAAACCGAACTAAAACCACCAGCCAACCGACTGCTACCCCAACCAGCGCTTGCGTCGCTTGTAGTGCTTTACCTCGCGAAAGCTCTTGCGCACCCCCTCGCGGTCCAGGCCGAGATAAAACTCGCGCACATCCTCGTTGTCGCGGAGTTCCTGGGCCTGCCCCTCCAGCACGATGCGACCGCTCTCCATGACATAACCATAGTCGGCGATCTCCAGGGCGACGCGTGTGTTTTGTTCGACGATGAGCAGCGACAGCCCCTGCTCACGCAGGTGGCGCAGCACGCTGAAGACTTCCTCGACCATGCGCGGCGCCAGCCCGAGTGACGGCTCGTCGATCAGCATGAGTTTGGGCTCGGCCATGATTGCGCGCCCGATCACCAGCATCTGCTGCTCGCCGCCCGACAGATAGCCGGCCGTGCGTTTTCGCAGTTCGGCCAGGCGCGGAATCGCTTCGTACACGCTGTCCATCGCCTGGCGCATCGCCTGCGCCGATGGAAACATGTGGCCGCCGATGATGAGGTTTTGCTCGACCGTCATGTGCTGCAGCACGCGCCGCCCTTCCATCACATGAACCAGACCACCGCGCACCACGGTCGCCGGATCGTGCCCCTGAATCGGTCGGCCGTCGAAGGTGATCGACCCGCCCGAGACGCGGCCATCTTCCGAGTCAATGACGCCGGAGATGGCTTTCAGGGTGGTGCTCTTACCTGCGCCGTTGGCGCCCAGCAGCGCCACGCACCCGCCTTCGGGGACCTTCATCGACACGCCCTTGAGCGCCAGGATCACCTCGGCATACAACACCTCAACGTTGGATAGAGTCAGCACCGCCGGATCGGCAGCCGCATGGGGCGTGGTCCGTTGATCCGGTGCTGCAGCAATGGCTGAATTCACCATTTAGGCACCACTGGCACGTTCACATCGGCTGCAGCCCGAACGACCTTGCCGTCCTTCATGGTCGCGATGTTGACCTTGGCGGTGCCGGTGGGAAAGGGGGTGTCGTTGCTGAAGTCCACGCCTGGCAGTATGCCCATCAGGTCGTTGCTGGTGAACTGGCTGTTCATCAAGGTCTCGCGCACCGCTTCGCCAGTGACTTTGCCGGCACCCTTGGCCTTGATGGTGGCCTCAATCGCGCGCACTGCCACGACGCTTTGGCCCAGGCCCATGATGGTCATGGCATTCCAGCCCGATTTCAGGCCATGCTTTTCCTGCAACATGCTGTAGAACTTGCGTGCGGTCGTGTCGTCTTCGCTGGCATCGGCGATGGCGCCCACTTCGAAATCACCGGCAAAGCCATTCGGGTCGCCCAGTGCCTTAGATGATCCCACCACGCCGTTGTGCAGCGAGAGCATGATCGGGACGTTTTTGCCCAGCGCCTGCAGCGCACGTTTGGTGGCCACGGCCTGGGCGGTGTTGGTCTGGATCACGATCACATCGGTGCCAGCATTGACCAGGCGACGCACCGCCAGGGTCAGGTCGGCCGGTTGCACTTCGGTCCAGATCGCCTCGACGAAGGTGGCTTTGTCCGGGTTGGCCTTGGTGTAGCTTTGCAGGCCCTTGGCCATGTCGGCATAAGCGGGGGTGGCTTCGGAGGTGATGATCGCCACCTTGACAGGGCGCTTGCCATCGAGTTTGGTGGTGCGGAACCATTCCAGGAATCCGCCCGCCTCGTGGGCGTAGGTGGGGCGCAGGTTCAGGGCCCATTGGTTGGGTTTCCAGCCGAAGCCGTAGGTGGCGGTGGCCATGACCATGGGAATCTTGTCTTCCGGCAAGCGCTGCTGCAACGCGGCGGCATCCGGGCCACCGAGGCCGAGCAGGATCGCGGGTTTGACTTCGGCCTTGATGCCGGGCCACAGGCTGGCGGTTTGCGCCACGTCGTAGCGGGTGTCGAAGGTTTTGACGACGATCTGCACGTTGAGTTTGCTGCCGACTTCCTTGTTCCACCACTCGATCACTGCGAGTCGCCCGCCCTGCATCTGGGACATGACGTTGGCGTAGGGGCCGGCGAAGTCGGCAAAGGCGGCCACGTTGATCGTCGTCGATTGCGCATGGGCGGGCGCATTCAGCAGCAGACCAGAGGCCAGGGCGGCCGTGAGTTTGAGAAAGGTATTGCGTTGCATGCTTGTCTCCAATTGTGGTGGTGGTGAGGAAAAGGGGCGGGGGATTGCGACTCGCTGTGCCGGGCGGGCTCAGTGGTGAAACGGCCAGAGCCGGTAGTTGGTTTTCAGGATGTTCCAGCGGTGCATCAGGCCTTTCGGTTCAAGCAGCAGGAACAGCGTGATGATGAGGCCGAGAAACACATTCATGCTGGCGAAGATCAGGTCGCTGCTCAGGCTGGGGATGCGCTCGACCAGGTCGGGCCCGAGGCTGGTGATGGTTTCCTGCACACCACGGATGAGCACGGTGCCTATCAGTGCCCCGACGATCGAGCCGAGCCCGCCGACGATCATCATGGCAATGAACCAGATCGAGTTGAACAGCGTGAACTGATCGACCGAGACGAAGCGCACCTGGTAGGCCCACAGGGCACCACCGATGCCAGCGTAAAAAGCGCCGAGCACGAAGGCGCGCGACTTGGCGCCGGCCACGTCAACGCCCATCATGCCGGCGGCCACATCGTCGTCGCGCACGGCGAC
>NZ_JADMJO010000120.1 GCF_018780385.1 Hydrogenophaga sp.
TGCGCGCCGTACTTGAGGATGAAGGTGCCCGAGGTCATGTGGTAGCTGAAGGCGTTGTGCACCAGGTCGCCCGCGCGAAAGCCGGCCGCGTAGAGGCCGCGGCCGGCGCGCCAGTAGTCACGCGTGGCGCCCTCGGGTTCGTAGATCGGGCGGGGCCCGGCGCAGCGCCGAGAAACCACCGAAGGGATCGGTGGCGCGCGAGGTCTTCTGGCGTTCGAGCAGTTCGGTCTTGCGCGTGACGGGCAGACGCGTCAGCGCCGTTCGGCTGCTCACCGCCGATGCATCTACCCCGCGCGCAGGATCTCGGCAAAGGCGGTGCTGTGCTGCTGGGCGAGCGCCACCTGGGTGGTCATCTCGCCCATCTGCTCGCGCTCGCGTTGTTCGGGCGGTCGGGTTTCCAGGGCGTCGAAGAATTCAGACTGTGCCATGGCTACAAATGTGTGAATGAAGTGACGGGGACAAGATAGGCCGCGGAACCGGCTGTGCCGGGCCGTAGGCCTCGCCCCCTTTGAGGGGGAAACGCGCCGGCGGCTGGTTACGCCAGCCACCTTTTCCGCCGCTTGTAGCTCTTGATGTCCTTGAACGACTTGCGTTCACCGCCACCCATGCCGAGGTAGAACTCCTTGACGTCCTCGTTGTTGCGCAGCTCGCTGGCCAGGCCGTCCATCACGATGCGCCCGGATTCCATGATGTAGCCGTAGTCGGCGTACTTCAGCGCCATGTTGGTGTTCTGCTCGGCCAGCAGGAAGGTGACCTTCTCCTTCTGGTTCAGGTCCTTCACGATCTCGAACACCTCTTCGACGATCTGCGGCGCCAGGCCCATGGAGGGCTCGTCGAGCAGCACCACGCTGGGGTTGGCCATGAGGGCGCGGCCGATGGCGCACATCTGCTGCTCGCCGCCGGAGGTGTAGGCGGCCTGGCTGGTGCGCCGGGTCTTCAGGCGCGGGAAGTAGTTGTAGACCTTCTCCAGATTGCGCGCGATCTCGGCCTTGTCCTTGCGGGTGTAGGAGCCGGTCATGAGGTTTTCCTCGATGGTCAGATGGGCGAAGCAATGCCGTCCTTCCATCACCTGCACCACGCCGCGGTGCACGAGGTCGGAGGTGCTGAGGTTCTCGATGCGCTCACCGCGCAGCTCGATGCTGCCCTTGGTGACTTCGCCACGCTCGGCCTTCAAGAGGTTGGAGATGGCGCGCAGGGTGGTGGTCTTGCCCGCGCCGTTGCCGCCCAGGATGGCGGCGATCTTGCCCTCGGGTACGTTGAGCGAGACGCCCTTGAGCACGAGGATCACGTGGTTGTAGATGACCTCGATGCCGCTGACGTTGAGAACGATGTTGGGAGTCGTCATGGTGTGTTCCTTGGGAGCCATTCGGAAGACGCGGCACGCCGGTCTTGCGGATGATGCCGCGAAAGAAGGGACCCACCGAGAGGCACCGCCGGGTCGGCTTTGCCGGACGGCCAGTGCCGCCCCCTTGAGGGGGCCGCGCAAAGCGCGGCGGGGGTGTTTCCTTCTCTGCGGCGGGGGTACCCCTTAGCTCTGGCAATCGGCGCCGGTGCGGCGGGTCAGCTTCTTCTCGGCCGCGTACTTGTCGGCGGCCGCCTTAATCAGGGGATTGAGCACCGCAGGATCCGCATGCAGCCAGTCGGAACTCACCTCCCACTTGGAACCGTTCCACGTGTAGGCCCGCGCCGCCGAGGGACCCATGTGGTCCTTGCAGGTGGTGGCCAGGGGTTGCATCACATCCGCAATGCCGAGCTCTGCGAGACGCTTGTCGTCGATCTGCAGGTTCTCGTATCCCCATCGGGCCTGGGCGGGTGTCATCACTTGGCCCTTGCCAAACTTCTCCTGCGCACGGCGCACACCTTCCACCGCCACCATGGCGTTCATCAGGCCACGCATGTACAAGGCCTCGCCTACCTCTTCCTTCGGGCCGGAGCCCTGGCCCTTTGCGTGCAGCCTCTCACGCACCTCTTTGGCGATGGCGGAGTCAAACCCCGGGCCGGGCAGCATGAGCACGGCGCTGTAGCCTGCAGCACCCGGCACTTCCTTCACATCGGAGTCGGAGCCGGACGGCCAGACACCGATCACATGGTCACGCGGGAAGCCGGTGGACTGCGCCTCTTTCAGCGCGGTGGAGTTCATCACACCCCAACCCCAGAGCAGCACGAAGTCCGGGCGCGCGCGGCGGATCTGCAACCATGCGGCCTTCTGGTCCACACCAGGATGCGACACCGGAATGGCGATCAATTCAAAGTCGTGCATCTTGGCGCGCGCAGTTACCACGGTGATCGCCTCCTTGCCATAGGGGCTGTCGTGGTACAGCAGGGCGATCCTCTTGCCCTTGAGCTTGTCGAGGCCGCCCACCTTCTGAGCGACATACTGGACCTGCGTATCGGCCGAGGTCCAGTGGCTGCCCCCGATGGGGAAGCTCCACTTGAACACCTCGCCGTCAGCACTTTCGCTCAGACCGTAGGCTGGCGTGAGTATGGGCATGCCATCGGTAATGCCGCGCTCCGTCAGGGCCAGCGTGATGCCCGTGGACATGGTCTGAAACACCGTGGCGCCGCCGTTCTTTCCCTTGAGGCGCTCGTAGCACTCCACGCCGCGGTCGGTGGCGTAACCGGTTTCGCATTCTTCCCAGGCGATGCGCACGCCGTTGATGCCACCCTTGATGTTGGCAAGTTTGAAGTAGTCGACGAAACCGTTTGCCCAAGGTGATCCGCTAGGCGCATACGGGCCAGTGCGGAAGGTGAGCAAGGGGAAATTCTGTTGTTTCTCTTGGGCGATGGCGTTGGTCGACATGCTCGGGGCGAGCAAGGCCAATACCGTCGCGAGTGTCGCGTGGGCTTTCTTCATAGTATCTCCAGATGTTGTGTGGGTTTCGCGTGGCCGGGTTAGTGACCCACTAGGGAGTCAGTGAGGAAAGGGCCAGATCCTCAACTTTTGTTTTCCGAGTGACCAGAGCTTGGCCAGGCCGTGGGGTTCGACGATGAGGAACCAGACGATGAGGGCGCCAAAGACCATGAACTCGGTGTGGGAGACGGCGGCGGTGGATATCTCCACGCCCACGAGTGCGCCCGCGGCGGGCAGGAACTGGTTCAAGAAGATGGGCAGCACGACGATGAAGGCCGCGCCGAAGAAGCTGCCCATGATCGAGCCCATGCCGCCGATGATCACCATGAAGAGCAGCTGGAAGCTGCGGTCGATGGAGAAGGCCGCGGGCTCCCAGGAGCCCAGGTGCACGAAGCCCCACAGGCCCCCGGCCACGCCGATGATGAAGGAGCTCACCGCGAAGGCGCTGAGCTTGGCGTACATCGGGCGGATGCCGATCACCGCGGCGGCCACGTCCATGTCGCGGATGGCCATCCACTCGCGCCCGATGGCCGAGCGCACCAGGTTCTTGGCCAGCAAGGCGAAGACCACCAGGAAGCCCAGACAGAAGAGGTACTTCTCCATCGGGGTGTCGATGGTCCAGCCCAGCACGGCGAGGTTGGAGATCGAGACCGAGCCTGAGGCGGTGTTGTTGGTGAACCAGCCGATGCGCAGGAACGCCCAGTCGCAGAAGAACTGCGCGGCCAGCGTGGCCACGGCCAGATAGAGCCCTTTCACACGCAGGCTGGGGATGCCGAAGAACATGCCCACCAGCGTGGCGAAGAAGCCCCCGGAGAGCAGGGCGATGATCACGGGCATGCCGTCGATGCGCACGTAGGTGTTGTAGGCCATGTAGGCACCCACGGCCATGAAGGCGCCCGAGCCCAGGCTGATCTGCCCGCAGTAGCCCACCAGGATGTTCACCCCCAGGGCGGCCAGCGCCAGGATCAGGAAGGGGATGAGGATGGCGCGGAACATGTATTCATCGACCAGCATGGGCACGCCGATGAAGGCAAAGGCGATGAAGGCCAGGATGACCCAGCGGTCCTGCGCGATCGGGAAGATCTGCTGGTCGGCGCGGTAGGAGGTCTTGAATTGACCGTTTTCACGATAGAACATGTGTGTCCCGTTGGTTGTTCAGTTGGGGTCAGAGCACATTTGCTTTGCAAATCGTGATCTGACCCACAAGGTTTTCAGACTCGGTCGATGATCTTTTCGCCGAACAGCCCTTGTGGCCGGAACAGCAGGAAGACGAGCGCGAGCACATAGGCAAACCAGATCTCGATCCCCCCGCCCACGTAGGGGCCGAGGTAGACCTCAGAGAGCTTCTCGCCCACGCCGATGATCAGCCCGCCGATGATGGCGCCGGGCACCGAGGTGAGGCCGCCCAGGATGATCACGGGCAGGGCGCGCAGGGCCACCGTGGTGAGCGAGAACTGCACGCCCAGCTTGGAGCCCCAGATGATCCCGGCCACCAGCGCGGTGATGCCGGCCACGAACCAGACGATGACCCAGATGCGGTTCAAGGGAATGCCGATGGACTGCGCGGCCTGGTGGTCGTCGGCCACCGCGCGCAGCGCCCGCCCGGTGGCGGTCTTCTGGAAGAAGAGGGAGAGCACGGCCACCAGCAGCGCGGCCACGCAGGCCGCGTACACGTCCTCCAGGTTGACCAGCACGCCACCCTCGAAGGTGCCCTCGAACAGGAAGACCGGGTCCTTGGGCATGCCCACGTCGATCTGGTAGATGTCCGAGCCGAAGATGGTCTGGCCCAGCCCGTCGAGAAAGTAGGTGATGCCCAGCGTGGCCATCAGGAGCGTCACACCCTCCTGGTTGACCAGGTGGCGCAGCACCAGGCGCTCGATCAGCCAGGCCAGCACGAACATGAGCGCACCGGCCATGATGAAGGCGATCAGGTTGCCCAGGAACTTGTCTTCAATGCCCAGCCAGCCCGGCACCCAGCCCGAGAAGCGCGCCATGGCCAGGGCCGCGAACAGCACCATGGCGCCTTGCGCGAAGTTGAAGACGCCGGAGGCCTTGTAGATGAGCACGAAGCCCAGCGCCACCAGCGAATACAGCATGCCGGCCATCAGGCCGCCGAGAAGAGCTTCAAGAAAAAATGCCATGGTTGTTCTCGCTCAGTGGCTGGTGCCGAGGTAGGCGCTGATGACCTCCTCGTTGTTGCGGACTTCTTCGGGCGTGCCGTCGCCGATCTTCTTGCCGTAGTCCAGCACCACCACGCGGTCGGAGATGTCCATCACCACGCCCATGTCGTGCTCGATCAGCACGATGGTGGTGCCGAACTCGTCGTTCACGTCCAGGATGAAGCGGCTCATGTCCTGCTTCTCCTCCAGGTTCATGCCGGCCATGGGTTCGTCCAGCAGCAACACCTGCGGCTCCATGGCCAGGGCGCGGCCCAGGTCCACCCGCTTTTGCAGGCCGTAGGGCAGTTGCCCCACCGGCGTCTTGCGGTGCGCCTGGATCTCCAGGAAGTCGATGATGTGTTCGACGAACTCGCGCTGCGCTTCTTCTTCCTTCTGCGCCCCACCAATGCCGAAGGGGTTGCGGAACGCCTGCGCAAAGATGTTGCTTTTGATGCGCAGGTTGCGCCCGGTCATGATGTTGTCGATCACGCTCATGCCCTTGAACAGCGCGAGGTTCTGGAAGGTGCGCGCGATGCCCATCTCGGCCACCTGGCGGCTGTTCATGTGCTTGAAGGTCTGGCCCCGAAAGCTGATCGAGCCTTCCTGCGGCTGGTACACGCCGTTGATGCAGTTGAGCATGGAGCTCTTGCCCGCGCCGTTGGGCCCGATGATGGCGCGCACCTCGTGCTCGCGCACGTTGAAGCTGATGTCGGTGAGCGCCTTGACGCCGCCGAACCGAAGGCTGATGTTGTGGACGTCCAGGATGACGTCGCCGATCTTTTTGCTCATGGTGTGTGGGGCTTCAGGCTGCGGCTTTCACCGGGGCAAATGTCTTGGCGTCACCCAGCTTCAGGGTCGCGCTGACCGAGCCGCTGCGCCCGTCCTCGAACTTCACCTGGGTTTCGATGTACTGCTCGGTCTTGTCGCTGTAGAGCGCATCGACCAGCGCGGCATAACGCTCGCTGATGAAGCCGCGGCGCACCTTGTTCGTGCGGGTGAGTTCACCGTCGTCGGCGTCCAGTTCCTTGTGCAGCACCAGGAAGCGGCTGATCTGGCTGCCCGCGAGCAGTTCGTCGCGCGAGAGGTCGGCGTTGACCTTCTCCACGCAGTCTCGGATGAGTTCGTACACCTCGGGCTTTTGCGCCAGGTCGGTGTAGCCGGCGTAGGAGAGGTTGCGTCGCTCGGCCCAGTTGCCCACCGCATCAAAATCGATGTTGAGCATCACGCACACGCGCTCGCGCTTGTCGCCCAGGGCCACGGCTTCCTTGATGTACGAGAAGAACTTCAGCTTGTTCTCCACGTACTTGGGCGCGAACATGGCGCCATCAAACTCACCGCCCATGATGCGGCCCACGTCTTTCACGCGGTCAATGATCTTCAGGTGCCCGGAGGCGTCGATGAAGCCGGCATCACTCGTGTGGTACCAGCCGTCGACCGTGAGCACCTCGGCGGTGGCGGCCGGATTCTTGTAGTAGCCCTTCAGGAGACCGGGCGACTTCACCAGGATCTCGCCGCTCTCGCTGAGCTTGATCTCCACGCCTTCGCAGGGCACACCCACGGTGTCGGCGCGGGCTTCGTGGTCGGGCTGCAGGCAGACGAAGACGGCGGTTTCGGTGGAGCCGTAGAGCTGCTTCAGGTTGATGCCGATGGAGCGGTAGAAGGAAAAGAGGTCGGGACCGATGGCTTCCCCTGCGGTGTAGGCCACACGCACACGGCTCATGCCCAGGTTGTTGCGCAGCGGGCCGTAGACCAGCCAGTCGCCCAGCTGGTATTTGATGGCGTCGACCAGACCGATGGACTTGCCGTCCATGCGCGTGGGGCCCACGCGGCGCGCCACGTCCATGAAGTAATGGAACATGCCGCGCTTGATGGCGCCGGCGTCTTCCATGCGGATCATCACGCTGGTGAGCAGGCCCTCGAACACGCGGGGCGGCGCGAAGTAGTACGTCGGGCCCACTTCCTTCAGGTCGATCGTGATCGTGGCGCCCGACTCGGGGCAGTTGACGACGTAGCCGGCCACCAGCCACTGCGCGTAGCTGAAGATGTTCTGCCCGATCCAGGCCGGCGGCATGTAGGCCAACACTTCGTCGGCGGGCGAGAGTTTGTCGAAGCGCGCGCCCACGTCGGCGCGGTTGATCAGCGTGTGGTGCGTGTGCACCACGCCCTTGGGGTTGCCGGTGGTGCCGCTGGTGAAAAACATGGCGGCCACGTCATCGGGCTGGCAGGCGGCCACTTGATCACGAAACAGCTGTGGGTGGGCTTTGGCGTGCGCCTGGCCGGCGGCGATCAGCTCTTCCATGCCGCCCAGACCCGGCTGGTCGTAGTTGCGCAGGCCGCGCGGATCGTCGTAGTAGATGTGCGAGAGCTGCGGGCACTGCTCGCGGATCTCCAGCATCTTGTCGACCTGCTCCTGGTCTTCCACCACGCAGAAACGCACGTCGGCGTTGTTGATGGGAAAGACGCATTCACCGCCCACGGCGTCCTGGTAGAGCGGGATCGGGATGGCACCCAGCGACTGGGCGGCCAGCATGGTGGCGTACAGGCGCGGGCGGTTGGCGCCGATCACCACCATGTGTTCGCCGCGCTGCAGGCCGGCCTGGTGCAGGCCGCAGGCCAGCGCCTCGACCAGCCGGGCCATGTCGGCCCAGGTGGTGGTCTGCCAGATGCCGTATTCCTTTTCGCGCATGGCCGGCAGCTCACCGTGCTCGGCCGCCTGCGCCAGCAGCAATCGGGGGAAAGTCGTGTTCACAGCACTTCTACCTTGGCAACGCGGGCGTCGAGGGAGCCTGTCGCGGCGCGTTCGACAGCGGCACGCAGCGCGCTGTCTTGCTCCAGGGTCAGCACGCCCTTGCAATAGGTCCATTGCTCGGCGCTCAACGGGGCGCCCAGTTCAATGGCCTCTATCAATCGCAGCAGCGCCAGCCGCCGATGCTTGAACTGGATGCTGCGATCCAGCAGCGCCAGCGCGATGGCCTGGCTCTGGAGCCTGAGCGCGGGTGCGGCGTCCGCACCCCTCCCTGCCCGTGCGAGGCGTTTGAGAGAACGCACCCGCTGTCGGCCTCCGCCATGGAGTGGCTCTCCGGACGGGGCGCTCATCACAGCCTTACGCTCACCGGCGCTTCGACGGATTTGTCCAGCACGTAGACCGTGCCGTGCAGCATCGCGATGTGCTCGCCGTCGCGTGCCCGTGTGATCTTCACCTGGTAGCTACCGATCTTGCGTGAGCGGGACACCTCGTAGGCATGCGCCACCAGCCACTCACCTTCTTCCACCGCAGTGGAGATGCTCAGTTGCCCGTCCACCAGGGTGGCGATCTTGCCGTACGAGTTGCAGGCCAGACCGAGCGCCATGTCGCCAAGCGCGAAGAGCGCTCCGCCGTGGCACCGGTCGTTGAAATTCATGTGCTTGCGCATCACCTTCATGCGCAGCGTGGTGCTGCCCATTGATGCCGCCACCAGTTCGATGCCGAGCAACTGAGCCATGTTGTCGCCCGCAATGCATCTGGAAACCAGGTCGTAGGCCGTCTTGGCGCCACCTGCCGCGTGGCGTCGACCACGCTCGCTTCGCGCATCGAGCCAGTCCACCAGCGCATCCGTGCCTTCTTCGCTGGGGGCGGACACGCGTTTGACCGCCGGTGTCGCGGCCTGCGAGCGCCGCAGCGTCAGCATGGCCAGCAACTCGGACTCGGTCTTTCGCGCATCGGGAAGATCGGCCTTGGTCACGACGAAGATGTCGGCAATCTCCAGCACACCCGCCTTGATCGCCTGCACATCGTCGCCGAGGCCGGGCGGGCAGACCACGACACGGGTGTCGGCAAAGCGCGTGATCTCAACCTCCGACTGACCCGCGCCAACGGTCTCGACGATCACCACATCAAAACCCGACGCGTCGAACAGGTCGATGACATCCCCGGCCGCCATCGACAGGCCCCCGAGATGTCCGCGAGACGCCAGCGAACGGATGAAGACACCGTCATCGCTCTGTCGCTCGCCCATGCGGATGCGGTCGCCCAGGACCGCGCCCCCCGTGAACGGGCTGGAAGGATCGATGGCCACGACAGCCACCGTCTTTCCCTTTTTCCTCAGACCCTTGATCAGCACCGACACCAGCGTGGACTTCCCTCCACCGGGCGGTCCGGTGACGCCGATGACGTGCGCGCGGCCCTGGGACGCCGCGATGGCGCGGCGCACCTCGTAGGCCATCTCGCCGCCGTTTTCCAGCGCGCTGATGGCCAGAGCGATCGAGCGCCGATCGCCACCCAGCGCCTTTTGAATGGACATGTTGCTCACGGTGTTCACACCACCGTCAATGGTTGACCGAAACCGAGTTCCTTGCGCAGGGTGCCGCAGATCTCGCCGTGGGTGGCGCCGACCTCCGCGGCTGCCACCACGTGCTCGAAGACGTTGGACTTGGGCGTGTTGGCCGACTTGGCCAGGGCGCTGATCGCCTTGTCGACGTCCGCGCTGGAACGTGATTTTTTGAAGTCGGCCAGGCGACCCAGGTAGGACTGCATGCGCGCCGCGTCGGGGTATTCCAGCGAGGGATACGTGGCGGGGTCCTCCTCGACTTGGTAGGCATTGACGCCCACGATGGTCTGCTCGCCAGCGTCGACCTTCTTCTGGAAGGCCAGTGCGGACTCGCCGATCATGCGCTGGACGATGCCATTTTCCACAGCCTGGTACATGCCACCGGCCTCGTCGATCATCGAGATGATTGCGTTGATTCTGGTTTCCATGTCGTTCGTGAGCGACTCCACGTAGTAAGAGCCGCCCAGCGGATCGATGACGTCCGTGAGGTGGGCCTCTTCCCGCAGGATGTTTTGCGTGGCCACCGCGATGCGGGCGGCTTCGGCGGTGGGCGTGGAGAACACCTCGTCGTAGCCGTCCGTGTGCAGTGACTGCAGGCCACCGAAGATGCCGGCCATCGCCTGTGTCGTGACCCGGGCGACGTTGTTGAGCGGCTGCTGGCGGGTCAAGTCCACGCCCGAGGTTTGCCCGTGGAACTTGAAGCGCCAAGAACGCGGATCCTTGGCGCCGAAGCGCTCACGGCACAGCTTGGCCCAGATGCGTCGACCGGCGCGGAACTTGGCCACCTCTTCGAAGAAACTCACCGAGACGTCGAAGAAGAAGGTGAAGCGCGGGAGGAACTGGTCGGGGTCCATGCCGGCGGCGATGCAGTCTTCCGCGTACTGGATGCCCGAGCAGAGCGTGAAGGCCATGGCCTCGGCCGGGGTCGCGCCCGCCTGCTGCATGTGCTGCCCGACGATGGACAAGGGGTTCCAGCCCGGCACGTGCTTGTTCACGAAAGAGATGTGGTCCACGATGACCCGGCGCGCGCCTTGCAACGCGAGGCGGAAGAACATGTGGTTGGCGACGAAGTGCGAGATGCAGTCGCTCTGGTTAGAGGTGCCCGTGATTTTGGTCCATGGCACGCCGCGACGCTTGGCCACCGCCAGCTCGAAGGCCAGCAGCGTAAAGGGCGAGGGATCGTTCATGGCGGTGGAGAGATCACCGATGGGCACGCCATCGAGGGCGACCCGCATGTCTTCCACGTGGTTGATCACGGTGCCGCACGTGCCCAGCAATTCCGACGGCACATCGTCGGCGTCGTAGCCTCGGAACACCGAGTTGCAGGGGATGAGCGACAGCGCGGACGCGCCGAGGTCGAGCATCTCCTTGACGCGCAGGTTGTAGTCCTCGGGCACGCCCAGTCCGACGAGCTGGCGCTGCGACCAGCTGCGACCCCGGTACATGGTCGAGTAGATGCCCCGCGTGTACGGGTACTGGCCGGGATAGCCCAGTGATTCCTCGAAAGGCGCACCGTTGCGGTCCTGCGGCGTATACAGCGGCTTGATGCCGATCCCGGAGCGGTTGTAGGTGGTGGTGTTGCCCACCACGCCCTTGGCGAACTCGGCTTCCCATCGTGCGTGGTCGCTCATGTCGACGCTCCTTGCATGCTGCGCCGCTTCTCGGACAGCGCGCGCACGGACACCACAACATCGTCCAGCGACGTGCCGGGATGAAACACCTGGGCGACGCCGCTTGCCAGCAGCATCGTTTCGTCTTTGGCGGGTACGATGCCGCCGACGATGACCTGCACATCGGACATGCCGGCCTCGCGCAGCGCGGACAGCAGCTTGGGGACGATAAGGTGGTCGGTGGCGAGCGACGAGATGCCGATGACGTCGGCGTCCTCTTCCATCGTCAGCTTGACGACGGTGGGTATCTCCTGCCAGGGCGGGGTGTAGATCACCTCCATGCCCGCGTCGCGGAGACAGGCGGCGATGACCCGGCTGCCCCGGTCATGCCCGTCAAAACCAATCTTTGTCACGATCACCCTAGGGGGACGTTCGGCCATCTTGCATTTCCTTCACTAGCCCCACAAACTTTCGCGCGAGAACGCGTGGGGAATCGCGTCCATCGGGGTTGAACCACAGCGTCGCCCAGTTGAGCGCGCCAATCAACATCAGACGAAGGGCACGTCGGTCCGTACCCGCGGGGAGCGGCAGTTGCGCCACGACATTGCGAAACACCTGCTCGTAGCTTTCGCGCAGTTCCCGCAGACGGTCTGCGGCCTGGGGAATGTCGTCAGGCAGCACGCGGATCAGGACCTGGGCGTAGTCGCTGTCACGCAGAACCGCTTCCAGATGGGCTTTGCACAGCGTCTCCAGGCGTGTCCACGGATCCGTGTCCTTGGCCACGGCTTCGGCGGTCGCATCCTCCAGCGCCAGCACGCCCGCCTGATAGACAGCGATCAACAACTCTTCCTTGGACGGGAAGTGGTAGTAGAGCGAGCCCGGCTTCATATCGACTTCGAGAGCGATTTCTCGCATGGAGGTTGCTGCGTATCCGCGGCGTGCGAAGAGCCGGGCCGCGGCATCCAGAAGTTCTGGCAAGCGGTTGTCGGTTCTGGGAGGCCGAGCCAGTTTGGTGGTATTCATGAATAGCGAACGTTCGTTTGGTATAGTATGAGACAGGAAAAATGCGATGTCAACGATGTGGGCCAAAAGATTCCCACAACGCAGATGATATTTTGTGCACATCGGCGCAACCGGTGGATGCGCTGCTCACAGCTCAAAACACCCTATGGAGATGCAGATATGCAATTGCCCGGCCTCAACTTCCAGCTCGGCGAAGACATCGACGCGCTGCGCGACGCGGTGCGTGACTTCGCCCAGGCCGAAATCGCCCCGCGCGCGGCCGAGATCGACCAGAGCGACCAGTTCCCCATGGACCTGTGGCGCAAGATGGGTGATCTCGGCGTGCTCGGCATCACCGTGAGCGAAGAGTTCGGCGGCGCCGGCATGGGCTACCTGGCCCACATGATCGCCATGGAAGAAATCTCGCGCGCCTCGGCCAGCGTGGGCCTCTCTTACGGCGCACACAGCAACCTGTGCGTGAACCAGATCAAGCGCAATGGCAGCGACGCCCAGCGCGCCAAATACCTGCCCAAGCTCATCAGCGGTGAACACGTGGGCGCGCTGGCCATGAGCGAGCCCGGTGCGGGCAGCGACGTGATCAGCATGAAGCTCAAAGCCGAAGACAAGGGTGGCTACTACCTGCTCAACGGCAGCAAGATGTGGATCACCAACGGGCCGGATGCCGACACCATGGTGGTTTACGCCAAGTCAGAACCTGAAATGGGTGCCCGTGGCGTCACGGCCTTCATCGTCGAAAAGGGCATGAAGGGGTTCAGCACCGCGCAGAAGCTCGACAAGCTCGGCATGCGCGGCAGCCACACCGGCGAGATGGTGTTCAACAACGTCGAGGTGCCGGTCGAGAACATCCTGGGTGGCCTGAACAACGGCGCCAAGGTGCTCATGAGCGGGCTGGACTACGAGCGCGCCGTGCTCACCGGCGGGCCGCTGGGCATCATGCAGGCGGTCATGGACAACATCGTTCCCTACATCCACGACCGCAAGCAGTTCGGCCAGAGCATCGGTGAGTTCCAGCTGATCCAGGGCAAGGTGGCCGACATGTACACCGTGCTGCAGGCCGGGCGCTCGTTCGCCTACACGGTGGCCAAAAACCTCGACTTGCTGGGCGCCGAACACGTGCGCCAGGTGCGCAAGGACTGTGCGTCCGTCATTCTGTGGTGCGCCGAAGAAGCCACCAAGATGGCCGGCAACGGCATCCAGATCTTTGGCGGCAACGGTTACATCAACGAGTACCCGCTGGGCCGCCTGTGGCGTGACGCCAAGCTCTACGAGATCGGCGCCGGCACGAGCGAGATCCGCCGCATGCTGATCGGTCGTGAACTGTTTGCCGAGACCTGCTGAGAGAGAGCCCACCTCTCGTGCTACACGCGCCAGGTGGAAATTCCAAAATGGTGCTCGGTGGCACACGACAGGTGCGGGATGACGTTTCGCTGGCGGGCATACCGCCACAAGACGAAGACGCTGCAGATCGAGGAGTCTATCAGGGGGATCTTCTCCAAATCAGCAGTTTGGGCTTGCCAGAAAGCAACCGTACCTCTAGTTTTGAAAAGTCCGGAATTCGGGGGAGACGTCACTCGCTCGGGGTGGACCTCAGCAAGGAAATTGTGCGGAGCAAGGCTTCAGGATTCGCGATTCCTTTGCCGGCAATGTCCATTGCACTTCCATGGCCGACGCTGGACAGCACGACGTTCCCTCCTACGCTGAGCGCGCTTGCAGCGTTGGGTGCGAGCAGCTTGATTGGAATGTGACCTTGGTCGTGGAAGACGGCCACATACAGATCGTGCTGCCTGTTCGCCAACAGCGTGTCTGCGCCTGTCGGCTCGCTTACCTCGTGGCCTGCGGCACGCAGCCGCGCCACCGCAGGCACCATCATGCGAGCGTCCTCCGATCCAAATATTTCTCCCTCGGATGCGTGTGGATTGATGCCAAACATGCCTATGCGCGGTGTGGCCATGCCAAGTCGCAGGCAGGCAACGATGCCTGCCTGCGTGGCGCGTACGATCAGGTCTGTGCTGAGGCGACCAAGTGCGGTTTGAACACTCTCGTGGAGCGTGACGTGCACGATGCGCAAGCCTCCGCCCACCAGCATCAAGAAGACGGAGTCGGCAGGTTGGCCACAAACACGCGCCACCAGAGAAGGGTATCCGCTGAACGCTATGCCCGCATGCGCGATCGCTGTCTCGTGGTGTGGGCAGGCGATCACGGCGTCGAACTCGCCGGCGTGCGCGGCCTGAATGGCCGCTGTGGCGCTGGCCACCGCCGAGGCGCCAGCGGCCGCGTCGATGCGACCAGGCACCGCCGAGGCCGTATCAAGCGCGCCGACCTCGCGGTGGCGCAGCCCCGCCAGCCCGTCGCCCAGGCCCAGCCGGACGGCGGTGCGACGAAGCACCGCGCCCGGGCCGAACAGCATGAACCGTTCGCGCTCGCGCTCCGGCATCGCGGCCATCGCCTTGAGCGCGATCTCCGGCCCGATGCCGTTGGGGTCGCCCAGTGCGATGGCCAAGCGCGTGCCCTCGCTCATGCGGCCTTGGGCTTGTGTTTGGCGATGAGCGCCTTCGCGCCTGCCAGCAGCTTCTCGCCGTCCTGGCCGCGCTTGTTCATCTCCTGCACCCATTCGTTGGCGATGTTGCCGGTGAGCTGCACGAACTCGGCGGCCTCGGCATCGGTGAACACGTGCACCTTGTTGCCCCGGTCGGTCGCCATCTTGCGGGCGAAGGGGTCCTGGTCCTGCTGCACCTTGCCGAACCAGGCCGAGGTCTCCAGGCCCGAGTTGTCGTCGATCACCTTCTTGATGTCCGGCGGCAGAGCGGCGTACCGGTTCTTGTTCATCACCATCACGAAGGCGGTGTTGTAGAGCGCCGGTTTGCCAGGCGCGAACTCGCTGTGTTGCGTCACCAGCTCATGCACCTTGACCGAGGGAATCACCTCCCAGGGCAGGGCCGCGCCTTCGATGACGCCTTTGGACAGCGCGTCCGGGATCTGCGGCAGCGGCAGGCCCACGGCCGAGGCACCGGCGGCGGTGAGCAGCTTGGTGGCCTGGCGGGTCGGACCGCGCACCTTCATGCCGCGCAGGTCGGCGGCGCTGATGATGGGCTTGGTCCTGGAATGCAGCACGCCCGGGCCATGGGTGTGGAAGGCCAGGGGCTGCACATCCTTGAACTCGTCGGCTGCATGGGTCTGCAGGTATTCCCAGGCCGCGCGCGAAGCGCCGATGGCGTCCACCGTCATGAACGGCAGCTCGAACACCTCGGTGCGCGGGAAGCGGCCCGGTGTGTTGCCGGCCAGCGTCCAGACGATGTCGACCACCCCGTCGCGCGCTTGGTCGTACAGCTGGCCGGGCGAGCCGCCCAGTTGCATGGCGGGGTAGCCCTCGAACTTGATGCGGCCGCCCGCGTCCTTCTCGACCTTGGCCATCCAGGCCTTGTGGGCGTTCAGGTAGACGTTGGAGGTCGGTGCCATAAAAGTGTGGAACTTCAGGGTCACGGCCTGCTGGGCGAGGACGGCGAGGCCTGGCGCGCCGAGGGTCGCCGCCGCCGCGGCCGATTTGATCAGGGTTCTGCGTTGCATCATGGTGGTTGTCTCTGTGGGTGAAGGGAAAGGGCCGGCTCCCTGCGCGGTGCTTGTGGGTGATGGGATCAGGCCGGGCTGGCCTGCGTGACGAACTTGGTGACGAGGTAGCCGTCGAAGGTCTCGCTGCCGCCCTCGCTTCCGATGCCGCTGTCCTTGACGCCACCGAACGGTGTTTCGGCCAGCGTGATGCCGAAGTGGTTTACGTTGACCATGCCAACCTCCAGCCCGTCGACCATGCGCTCCGAGGTCTTGATGGAGCCGGTGAACACGAAGCCGGTGAGGCCGAAAGGCAGGGCGTTGGCGCGCTTGAGGACTTCGTCGACATCTTTGAAGCGGGTGATGGGCGCGACCGGGCCGAAGGGCTCTTCCACCATCAGGCGCGCGTCGTCGGGGATGTCGGTGAGTACGGTGGGTGGGTAGAAGTACCCCGGCCCCGGCAGGCGCTCACCGCCGCTGGCCAGTTTGGCGCCGCGCTCCAGCGCGTCGGCCACGAAGCCTTCCATGGCATCGACCCGCCGCAGGTGCGCCAGCGGTCCCATCTGCGTGGCCTGATCCATGCCATCGCCCACCTTCAAACCACCGTAGGCCTGGGTGAAGGCGTCGAGGAACCGGTCGTACACTTTTTCCTGTACGAAGAAGCGGCTGGGCGCGATGCACAACTGCCCGGCGTTTCGCGCCTTGAAGCGCGCCAGCAGCTGGGCCGCGGCGTCCACGTCGGCGTCTTCGAACACCACCACCGGCGAATGCCCGCCCAGTTCCATGGTGATGCGCTTCATGTGCAGGCCGGCGAGCGCCGCGAGCTGCTTGCCCACCGGCACCGAGCCGGTGAACGAGACCTTGCGCGAGATCGGTGAGCGGATGAGGTGGTCCGACACCTCGGCCGGCACGCCCCAGACCACGTTGAGCACACCAGGGGGCAGGCCCGCGTCGTGGAACAGGCGCGCCAGCGCCACCACCGCGCCAGGCGAATCCTCCGGCCCCTTGAGCACGAGGGTGCAGCCCGCGCCGATGGCCGCGACCATCTTGCGGATGGCCTGGTTGAACGGGAAGTTCCAGGGCGTGAACGCCACGCACACGCCCACCGGTTCGCGCAGCACCATCTGGCGCACGTGCGGCACGCGCGCCGGGATCACGCGGCCGTAGATGCGGCGGCATTCCTCGGCGTGCCATTCGGCGTGTTCGGCGCAGGTGGTCACCTCCAGCAGCGCCTCGCTCAGCGGCTTGCCCTGGTCGAGGGTGATCTGGCGTGCGATCTGCGGTGCGCGTTCGCGCGTGAGCTCGGCCACGCGGCGCAGCACCTTCGAGCGCTCGAGCGGCGAACTCTTGCGCCAGCTCTCGAAGGCGCGTTGCGCCGCGTTCAGTGCGCGGTCCAGGTCGTCGCGGCGCGCGTGCGGCAACGAGCCGATCACCTCGCCGTTGGCGGGGTTGATGATGTCCTGGTGTTGGCGGTCGCCGCCTTCGATGAATTCGCCATCGATGTAGAGGAAAGGCTTGCCGTATGCGGTGTCGGTCATGGTGAGTCAACCGATCAGATGAATACCGAGCCACCGTCGACGGCGATGGTCTGGCCGGTGATGAAGCCCGCGCCGTCGCTGGCTAGGAAGAGCAGGGCGCCCACCAGGTCTTCAGGCACCTGGTCGCGCTGCAGCGAGCGGCTGGTCTTGCGCACCACGTCGCCCATCTTGCTGTGCAGGTCGTTGTCGAGCACACCGTCGCTCAGCGTGAAGCCCGGGGCAATGGCGTTGACGGTGATGTCGTCCTTGCCGAGTTCGCGGGCTAGCGAGCGCGTGAACGCGATCACCGCGCCCTTGCTGGCCACGTAGTGCAGAATGTTGGGCGTGCCCTTGATCGGCGTGGTGGACGCGATGTTCACGATGCGGCCGAACCCGTTCTTGCGCATTTCGGGCACGACCGCTTTGGCGCACACGAAAGGCCCCAGGGTGTTGACCTCCATCACCCGCATCCACTCGGCGTCGCTGATCTGGTCGAACGGTTTGAGCGTGAGCGTGGTGAACAGGCCGGCGTTGTTCACCAGCACGTCGAGCCGGCCGAACGCCTTCACGGCCTGTTCGACCATGCCCGCCACGTCGGCGGGCTTGACCACATCGGTCTGCGTGCCGATGGCCTTCAGGCCCTGGGCACTGAGGCGTTCGGCCGCTTCGACGGCACCGCGCAGGTCGGCGATGACGACCTGGTGGCCCGCGCGCGCGAGGGCTTCGGAGAAGGCGAAACCGATGCCGCTGGCGCCGCCAGTGACCGCGATGACCCGGGATGCTGCTGTCATGTGTTGTCTCTTTCTGTGGGAAGGTGTGGATGTCGAATGGGACTGAGGGAGCTCAGGTCGGTGCTAGCACCGGCGCGAGGGCCGTGCGCGCGCGCATGTGGGCGGCAGGGTCGTTGAGGGATTCGACGGCGCTGAGTTGATCGCCGCGGTAGCGCAGCACCGAAAAGCGGCCGCTGGCCGGATCGCCCTCGATGTCGCTGCGGTCGCCCGGCGCGGCCAGGCCGGCCATCTGCAGCCGGCAAGGGCCTTGCTCGCTCCAGAACCAGGGCACCTTGGCGTACGGCAGGGGTTGACCGCACAGGCGCGCGGCGATGCAGCGCGCCTGGTCAACGGCGTTCTGTACCGACTCGATGCGCACGCGGGAGCCGCCATCGGCCGCGAACGGAAAGTTCGCGCAGTCGCCGAGCGCGGAGATGGCGGCGTCGCTGGTGAGCAGCAGCTCGTCGACCTCGATGCCATTGCCCACCGCCAGCCCGGCGTCGCGCGCCAGCTGGTCGTTGGGCGTGACGCCTACCGCGATCACGATGAGGTCGGCGACGATGCGGCCACCGCCGTGCAGGCGCAGGCCGGTGGCGCGGCCGTCCTCGCCTTCGATGGCGTCGAGCTGCGTGTTCAGGTGGAATTGCGTGCCCTGGGCTTCGTGGAAGGCTTGCAGGTGTCGCGCCATGGGCTCGGAGAGGGCGCGCAGCAGGGGCCGTGCCGTGGCCTCGATCACGTGCATCGGCAGGCCCTGGCCGCGCGCCACGGCCGCGAGTTCCAAGCCAATGAAGCCGGCGCCGACCACGGCCACCGAGCGCGCGCGGGCCAGTTGCTCTCGGATGCGCCGCGCGTCCTCCAGACCGCGCAGCACGTGCACGCCGGACAACCCCGCTCCGGGCACGCACAGGGTGCGCGCGGTCGCGCCGGTGGCCAGCACCAGGTGGTCGTAGGGCAGGGTCTGGCCGCTGGAGAGGTGCACGCCACGCGCCGCGCGGTCGATGCGCGCCACGCGCGTGCCGCCGAGCACGCGGGCATCGATGCGCTGGTAGAACGGGGGCGGGCGCAGCAGCAGGCCGGTGTCGTCCACCTTGCCTTGAAGGAAGGCCTTGGACAGCGGGGGGCGCTGGTAAGGCAGGCCGGGCTCGTCGCCGACCAGGGTGATGGGATCGGCATAACCCGAATCGCGCAGCGAGGCCGCGAGCTGGAAGCCGCCCTGCCCGGTGCCGACGATGACGGTGCCGTGGGCCATCAGACCTGCCGCTCCGGGATGTGCACGATCAGCTGGTCCACGCCGGGCGCCAGCGCGAGCTGGCAGCCCAAGCGGCTGTGTTCGCGGCGCTCGCCCGCGGCGCTGGCCAGCATTTCGTCCTCGACGTCGCTGATGGGCGGCAGGAAGCCGATCGAGGCCGGGTCCACGTACACGTGGCAGGTGGCGCACATGGCGGAGCCGCCGCACTCGGCGACGATGCCGGGAATGCCGTGGCCGACAGCGGTCATCATGACGGTAGCGCCGGGACTGGCGGGCACGGCTTCTCGGGAGCCGTCGGGTTGTACGTAGACGATCTGGGGCATCGTGGGTTTCTCTCTTCTAGTTCGAATGGGGCGGGATGTCAGTGCACGGCGGCCAGCAGCGGCTCGACCGTCACGGGCATGCTCTTGAGCCCGCGCACCGTGTTGTTGAAGTGCTGGACCGGTTCGCCGTCGAGGCGGATCGAGGCCACGCGGCGGGCCAGTGCGGTGAGCACGATCTCGCCTTCGAGGCGCGCCATCATCTGGCCGGCGCAGCCATGAATGCCCGTGCCGAAGGCCATGTGGCCGGTGGCGCGGCGGGTGATGTCGAAGCGGTCGGCTTCGGGCCAGCGGCGCGGGTCGCGGTTGGCCGAGGCGATGAACACCACGATCTTCTGGCCCTGCTTCACGGTGATGCCGCCGAGTTCCACGTCCTGGGTGCTGGTGCGGTAGAAAGAGTGGAAGGTGCTGTCGTAGCGCAGTACCTCTTCGAGTGCCTGGCGCGCCAGCGAGGGGTCGTCGCGCAGCAGGGCCCATTGACCGGGGTTGCGCGCGAAGCTGGTGAAGGCGTTGCACAGGGTGAACACGGTGGTGTCCAGCCCGGCGGAGAGCAGGGTGCGAACCAGCATGCCGGCCTCGTCGTGGCCTATCTCGCCCGCGTCGGCGGCGGCGAACAGCTGGGCGCCCAGGCCGTCGGGCGTGAGCGCGTCGCGCTGGCAGACCTTGGCGATCCAGTTCACCGCTTCGCCCGAGCTGTTCATTCGGTCTTGGAAACGCTCGTTGATCGGGCCGAAGCCATTGAACACCATGTCACCGTAGGGCAGCAGGTGCTCGCGCCCCTCGGCGGGCAGGCCCACCGCGTCGCCGAAGGCCTTGATGGGAAAGGCCTCGCACAGTTCTTTGGCGGCGTCGAACGAGCCGCGTTCCACGAGCTCGTCGACCATGCGCGCGGCCACGTCCTCGAAAGTGGCGCGCAGGCGTCCGATCGATGCGGGCGAGAGCACGCGCGCCACCACCTTGCGGGTGCGGCTGTGGTGGGGCGGGTCTGCTTCGAGAATGATGCTGGGCTTGCGCCAGGGCGTCTCGGTGTGGAAGTTGGCAAGGCCCACGCCCGCGCTGGAACAGAAGATGTCGGGCTGAGACAGGATGCGCTGCACTTCGTCGTGGCGTGCGACCGCAAGCACGCCGTAGCGCTCCAGCCAGGCCCAGGGGCCGAGTTCGCGCAGCTGCTCGTAGTGGGGATAGGGGTTGGCCAGCACCTCGGTGGCGTACGGGTCGAAGTCGCTGGTGGGAACGTTGTCGTAGGGGTTGGGATGGGTCATGGAATGGCTCTTCTTCGGGTGTGCTTCAGTCGGTCAGCGCGGAGGTGCGGGGCTGGGCCACCACGAACGCGTCGCAGAAGAACGCATCGGGCGGCAGGCCGCGGGTTTCGACGAAATCGCTGCGCGCCGCGCTCACCATGGCAGGCGCGCCGCAGGCGTAGACCTGGTGGCCGGCAAGACTGTCGTGGTCTTGCAGCACGGCCTGGTGCACGAAGCCGGTGCGACCGCTCCAGCCGGCCTCGGGTTCGGAGAGCACGGGCACGAAGCGCAGGCCGGCCTGCTCTCCCCAGCCGCGCGCCAGGTCGAGCAGGTACAGGTCCTTCTCGGTGCGCGCGCCCCAGTAGAGTGCGATCTCGCGTGCCTGGCCCCGGCGCAGGCCGTCCTCGACCATCGACTTGATGGGTGCGAAGCCGGTGCCGCTGGCGAGCATCACGATGGGCGCGGTGCTGCCCTCGCGCAGGTGAAAGTCGCCATGCGGCAGTTCGACCCGGAGGTGGTCACCCACCTTGAGGTCGTGCGCGAGCCAATGCGAGAACGCGCCGCCTTCCAGCATGCGGATATGCAGCTCGGCACCATCGTTCTGGTGCGGCGGGTTGGCCATGGAGAAGCTGCGGCGCTGGCCGTCGGGCAGCAGCACCTGCAGGTACTGGCCGGCCTTGAACTTCACCTTCTCGCCCGCCGGAAAACGCAGCTTGAGGCGCGCCACGTCGCTGGCCAGAAAGTCGATGCGCATGACCCTGGCGGCGAGCTGGCGGCGCGCGTTCGGATCGGTTTTCTCGATCTGGCGCGGTTCGATCTCGATGTCGGTGAGCGGGCGCGCCTGGCAGAACAGCACCTGTCCGTGCGCGATCTCGTCCGCCGTGAGCGTATGCTCACCCGCCGCGCCGGGGTTCACCCGGCCCGAGACGACGCGGCCCTTGCAGCTGGCGCACACGCCCGAGTTGCACGAGAACGGCATCTCGTAGCCGGCCTGTCGCACTGCGTCGAGCACTGTCTGACCAGCGGCGCAGGGGATGGCGGTGGCCATCCCGGCGATGCGTATGAGGTGCGGGGTGCTCACGGCTTGCTCACAGGGGAATGGCCAGCAGCGTGTCGATGTTGTGGCTGTCGCAGACCACCACACGGCTGGCCAGGCGCAGGGTATCGCCTCCATCGATCACCAGCTCGTCGAGGTAGCGCCCGGTGGCGAAGAGGCTGGTCTCGCCGCCACGCATGATGCGCACCACCACAAACGGGGTTTCGCTGCGGCGCCCGCGCGGCGTGTCCTCCAGCAGGGAGGGCAGGCCCACCAGGTGGCGGTAACGTTGTTTCTCGTAGACGTTGGCGGTGCGCAGTGAGAGCACGCGGTCGTTGAGCATGGCGCGCGAGTCGGCGTAGATCAGGCTGGCTTCCATGCCTTGCGCATGGTTGTCGGCGGTGGTCACGCGGTAGAGGCAGTGTTCGGTGAAGAACTGCGTCCAGGCTTCGAGCTCGTCGTTGTCGATGCAGCGCGCGCAATGCGCGTTGAGCGCCAACGCGCTCGCGGTGTCGATCACCGCGTTCATGCATCCGCTCCCATGTGCAGGCGGTAGGCTTTCCAGAAGCCGCGCACGGACGCTTCCGTGGTGCGGCTGCTCTGCGAGCGCACGCTGTCGCCGCCCATCTCGACGATGGCTTCCTGCGCGCCAGCGGAGGCAATGCCGCGTTGCACAAAGCCGCCCACAGCGCCGTCCTCCATCGATACGAAGCCGGCCGGCCCGATCAGGTTGGACTGCTTGTGACGCATGGTGCGCAGCTCGGGTGTGTCGTCCTGGAAGCCGAGGTACACCCAATTCAGGGCGGTGGTCTCCAGGCCTTCGGGCAGCACCTGGCGTACCGCGATGGTGTTCTGTATCTGCGCCAGCACGAAGCCCGGAAATACCGAGAGGATCTGCAGCGTCACGCCATCGCCGAACTCGTCTATTCCTTTCAACAGCGTGGCGTCCTCGAGCTTGAAGTCGTCCTTCTCCGAACGCAGTTCCTCGGTCTTGTAGTCCTCGCTATTTTCGGCGATGGGGTCGATGGCGGAGAAGCTGATGTGGTTGCCGCCACATTCGCTCACCACCACGCCGCCCTTCTGCGAAAGGCGGTTGAGCCGGAACGTGGTGAAGAACACGTGCAGCAGGCTCGCGTGGTACGTGTCGCGCACGTTCTCCACGTAGAGCTTCCAGTTGTTGGGCAGCGTCTGCTTGAAGCGGCCGAGGATCTGCACCGGCTTGTGCAGCACGCGCGAGATGCCGCGTGCGATTTCCGGGCCGAGGTAGTCCTCCAGGTCGGGCACGTCGTCGCTCAGGCTGCCAAATACCAGGCCACAAAACACACTCGTTCTCAATTTGCGCGGACCATGACTCTTCATGCAGAAAGCAGGGTCCATGCCGCCTTCTCCGTTTACGCCGTTCTGGAACGCGATGCCCTTGAGGTTGCCCTGGCGGTCATAACGCCATGCGTGGTACACGCACTGGAAGTCACGCGCGGTGCCGCCGTCGTCCAGGACGATCAGTGCGCCGCGGTGCGAGCAGCGGTTCTCGAACGCGTACACCTCGCCGTCGCTGTCGCGCGCCACCACCACCGGCATGCGGCCGAGGAACGTCGTGCGGTAGCCGCCGGGTTGTGGCAACTCGGCTTCGAGACACAGGTAGTTCCAGGTCGCGCCTTCGAAGATGCGCTGTTGCTCGGCGTCGAGCACGGCCGGTTCCTGGTACAGGTGGTATGGCACGCGGGTGAGGTTCCCAGGTGGCCAGAAGGTTAGGGGTGCGCTATTCGCAGGGGCGGTGACGCTCATGATGCAGTGGGGTTCTTGCCTTGGAAGAATTCGGATACCGAACTTTTGACCGTTTGGTGAACCGCGACTGTATTTTTTGAGTTGATGAAGGTCAACAAAATCCGGCAAAATGTTCGAATACCGAACTTATTCAACTTCGAGTGGGGCCGCAAATGGACGATGAAGCGCGTGCAGTTGACAAGGAATACGTCATGGGTCTGGAGAAGGGCCTACTCCTGATCGAGGCCTTCGGCGTCAGCAATTCGCCTCTGACGCTGACCGAAGCGGCCGATATCACAGGCCACAGCAAGGCCTCGACTCGCCGCGCCCTGCTTACCCTCGTCAAGCTAGGCTACGCGCGAGCATCGGGGCGGCATTTTTTTCTCGAGCCGCGCACCTTGCGGCTGGTGCACGCCTACGTGAACTCTACGCCCCTGACCAAGGTGGCGCAGCCCATCCTGGAGATCACGAGTGAGCGCACGCGCGAGTCCGCGTCGCTGGCGGTGCTGGACTCGCAGTTTGTCGTTTTCGTTGCACGCTCAACTCAGCGGCGCAGCTTGTCTTTCGGACTCGGTATCGGCGCGCGATTGCCCGCCTATTGTTCTGCAACCGGGCGAGTGCTTCTCGCGGGTATGTCAGACGAGGAGGTTGAATTCCGCCTTCAGCGAATGAGTCGCCAGGCGATTACGCCGAAAACAAAGACTGACGTGGCGGCACTGATGAAGGAGGTGCAGGCTGCGCGCGAGTGCGGTTATTCGATGAGTGACGAAGAGCTGGAAATTGGCTTGCGTTCCATTGCCGTGCCGGTGCGCAATGGAAAGGGTGAGTTGCTGGGGGCTATGAGTCTTTCCGTGGCCACTTCGCGCATGTCACGCGACGATGTCGTGAACAAGTTGATGCCAGAACTTGAAGTGGCACGAAGGACGTTTGCACTGCAGTTGTAGAGCCCGCCTGTTGGCTTCCGTTGAAAACTGACCCCCGTAGAGCGGCAGAGATCAGTGGAACTCAACACGACGTATCCAGATCGTCCAAAGGGAATGATCAACTCGCGCAGAAAGGGGCTCTGACCGACCTTGCGGCACGTGAATGGTGAAGTCTTCAAGGTGGCGGCGCCGGCGCGGATCCGCGACCGAGGTGCGTGCGCACGCGCTCGATCGTGGGCCGCTTGCGTTGGGCAAGCACGCCGTCGGCCGCGGCCCAAACGTCATCGACTTGGACGCCCCGGGAGACTCTCGTACTTTTCGTTGGCATCGCCCTGCTCTCTGATATAAATTAGTGCCGATAAGATATATTTATCGACATCTATCTCCCTGACAGCTCCAAAGGAGCGGGCGCAGTTTTGTCGCTTCACAACACTCGCCGGGCGCCTACTCACGCTACAGAAAAAGTTTGCGCCCCGGTCTCAGAAACTGATCGATGCTACTTCGCACGCAATTTCCTCTGCGGGACTTTTGCGGGACTGGGCTCTGAAATACATGTCTAAACAGGGTAGTTTTGGTATAATGAGCAGTCACAGAATCTATATAAATCAACAACTTACAGATGATCTGGTAGCTACGAACCAAGGGGTCGTGGGTTCAATTCCTGCCAGCCGCACCAAACAAAAAACCCGCAGCCACAAGCTGCGGGTTTTTTCATTTCTGCCGCTGAAAACGCATGCCAACGGCGAAGGGTCACCATGAGCAAGGCTTTCACCAAGGAGTCCGACCAGGACGAGGATGACGATCTTCCGTCAGCGGCACCGGTGCCCGGTGGCAAGAACTACATCACCCGGGCGGGCTACGACCGCCTGCGCGCCGAACTGTTCACGCTGATCGACGATGAGCGACCCAAGATCGTCGAGATCGTGCACTGGGCCGCCAGCAACGGCGACCGATCGGAAAACGGTGATTACCTGTACGGCAAGAAGCGCCTGCGCGAGATCGACCGGCGTATCCGGTTTCTAACGCGCCGGCTCGAAATTGCCGAGGTCGTCGATGCATCGCTGCATCACGGGGGCGACCAGGTCTTCTTTGGAGTCACCGTGACCTACGCCGACGACACGGGTAACGAGACCACCGTCACCATCCTCGGTGTGGATGAGGCTGACAGCGCACAAGGACAGATCAGTTGGGTGTCACCCGTGGCGCGCGCATTGCTCAAGGCAAAAGTGGGCGACGTGGTGCGTCTGGTGGTGCCCGGTGGTGCGCAAGAACTCGAAGTGCTGGCGGTGAGTTACCCCGCGCCCGCCAGCGGCAGTTGATCACGCCTTGACCGGCTTGAAGCGCTGCGCCTTGATCACCGATGTGGTGCGCTTGAGGCTGCGCAACACATCGGCCAGATGCTGGCGGTCTCGCACCGAGACCGAAAAGCGAATGTCTGTCGCGGTCTGAGCGGGCTCATCACCCATGTCCACGTGGGTGATGTCGGCTTCGGCCGAGGCAATGCTGGATGCCACGCGTGCCAGAACACCCTTGCCGTTCGTGACGGTCACCACCACCGTGGTCTCGAACGAGCGCACAGGCTCATCCGCCCATTCCACTTCCAGGAAGCGCTCGCTGTCGCGCAACAGCAGACGCTTGCCGGTCGGGCATTCTTCGGCGTGCACCACCAAGCCCTCACCGCGGCCCAGGTAGCCCACGATGCGGTCGCCCGGGATGGGTTTGCAGCAGGGGGCGTATTGCACCGACAGGCCTTCGCTGCCGTCGAGCGTGACAACGCCTTGAGAGGCCGATTCGTCGCGGCCGCTGGCGTAGCGCTCGGTGCTGATCAACAGCGCATCGGGCTTGAGCCCCATTTCGGACAACAGCACCGCCAGCTTCTTGCCCACCATGCTGGCGATGCGTTTGCCCATGCCAATGTCGGAGAGCAATTCGTTGCGCGTCTTGTTGCCGGTGAATCGGAGCAGTTTTTCCCAGGCGCTTTGGTACCGACCGTCTTCGGCCGGCAGGGCTGCAATGCCCTCGGATCTCAGCGCCTGGCTCAGCATGCGCTCGCCCAGTTCGTGCGACTTCTCCTGGGCCACGGTCTTCAGGTGGTGGCGGATCTTGGAGCGTGCACGCCCGGTCTTCACGAACGAGAGCCACGCGGGGTTGGGTTCCGCACTCTCGGCTGTGATGATTTCCACCACGTCCCCATTGGCCAGCTCGGTGCGCAGCGGACGCTGCTCGCCATTGATGCGGGCCGACACCGTGTGGTTGCCCACGTCGCTGTGGATGGCGTAGGCAAAGTCCATCACCGTGGCGCCACGCGGCAGCGCCATGATCTTGCTCTTGGGCGTGAACACATAGACCGCGTCTGGAAACAGGTCGATCTTGATGTGGTCCCAAAACTCCCCCGCGTCGTGGGTTTCCTGCTGGATGTCCAGCAGCGACTGCAGCCATTGCGTGCCCAGGCGTTGCGACATGTCGCTACCTGGCTCGCTGGCCTTGTACAACCAGTGCGCGGCCACGCCGGACTCGGCCACCACGTCCATGGCGTGCGTGCGCAGCTGGAATTCGATGTTGGTGCCGAACGGGCCGATCAACGTGGTGTGCAGTGATTGGTAGCCGTTGACCTTTGGAATCGCCACATAGTCGCGGAACTTGCCGGGCAGCGGCTTGTAGAGCTGGTGCAGCACACCCAGACCGGTGTAGCAGTCGGTCAGTTCCGGCACGACGATGCGGAAACCATAGACGTCGGTGACCTGCGAGAACGACAGGTGCTTGTTGTCCATCTTGCGGTAGACCGAGTACAGCG
>NZ_JADMJO010000007.1 GCF_018780385.1 Hydrogenophaga sp.
CGCAGGTTAGGTTCGTCCTTGTGGACTCGCCCTCCTGCTTCCCGTTGAACTGCGGAATGTGAACCACACCGCGAGCACCAACGGTCGCGAGTATAACGGGGAGGCCCAGTACTCACCATGCAGCGCCCGGTTCGTGCCCCCTCCCGTAGGTCTCGACCACACACAGCCTGGAAAGCCCACGGACAACGGGCTTATCGAGTCGTTCAACGGTCGCTTGACCGCTATCACGTCGGCCAAGTTGCACTTGGAGCAGCGCCGGAGGCAAGCCGATACCGCTCGCGGACACAGCTAGGAAAATCATCACAAATCCCGCGACAAGGACGCCAGACCCAAGGGGGGCGCTACTCCAAGGGTGTCCGAGGTTCACTTCATTGTGGGTTCCGCCTTGCTGCTCTGCTGGGCGTGGGTCAAGCAGCCGTTGGACTTGCTGCCGGTCTGCTGATCCAGAGGCTGTTCTTCGCCCCCGCCGACCTGCCGCAGTACGGCATGAACGTCACAACACTGCAGGTGCCGCTGTTCGCCACCGCCGCACTGGCCCACAAGGTGATCCCCGCTGACGTAGGCTACGCCGACATCCGCTCTGCGCATACACTGGAGCTGTATCTGGCCCACTAGGGCGGCATCGTTTTGTGGGTGGGCTTCTGGGCTCTCTACAGCCAGGGCTTTGACGCCGATAACCTTTCCAGCATCGGAAGCTTCGCCGCGGCCTACATGACAGTCGTGTTGCTTGACCCCTGATCGACCTCGCCATCCTGGCCATTGCCAAGACGCTGCGCCTTCTCGAAGGCACCTCGCTGGTGGAGCGCAGTCTTAACAACGTAGCCTGACCCACTATGAACATTGAAGCTCTACCAGTCCAACCGTATGTGGACGCGCAACAAGAGGAACGGCGCGGTTTGATAACAGTGCACACTGGTTCCGGCAAGGGTAAGAGCACGGCCGCATTAGGCTTGGCCCTGCTTGAGCACGGCCATGGCAAGGAGGTGAAGGTTTACCAGTTCATGAATATGCCGACGACGCGGTTCGGAGAACATCGCCTTCTCGAGCAGCTCGGCATACCTATTGAGGGTCTTGGCGACGGCTTTAGTTGGAAGAGCTGCGATATGCACCACTCGGCCGGACTCGTGTTGCAAGGCTGGGCCAAAGCCGAGGCTACGATCCGCGCTGGCAAACACTCCCTAGTGGTGCTGGACAAAATCATGTTTCCGCTGTGCCACGGTTGGATACCCCTGGATGCCGTTCTCGCCTGCCTGCTGGAGCTCCAGCAGCACGTGCACGTGGTGCTCACCGGGCGCGGTGCTCCTG
Source organism: Hydrogenophaga sp. (assembly GCF_018780385.1). GTDB lineage: Bacteria > Pseudomonadota > Gammaproteobacteria > Burkholderiales > Burkholderiaceae_C > Hydrogenophaga. The sequence continues at coordinate 1,306 of NZ_JADMJO010000007.1, forward strand.
CAAAGCTGATCGAGCTGGCCGATACGGTGACAGAAATGACGTTGATAAAGCATCATTTCAAAGCGGGCGTGCCAGCCCAGCGAGGCATCGATGACTGATGAAGGCTGGTGCGGGCTGTAGGCCATCGGGTTTGTCCAAAGAGACGGTGCTCATAGCGGGGGATCACCCGCCAAAGTTCCCGCCACGAAGGAATGGTGGGGGGGCTCAAACTCCAGATCGCGGTGTCACCATGCGCTCCATCGGCGACGGCGGAGAACAGGAACGCCAGCGTGCTCAGCAGTACCGGCTATGGCAGAACGCACTGTCGATACGCTGGCTGGTCACTTCAGGACTATTGGGCCGCATTGCCGCTGACTTCGATCGCGATGCAGTGCGGATGGACGTCGACGATCGGCAACGTCATTGAGCGGGCTGTAGGACGCAACACTTATGGTCGCTATTTGCTTTCTACATCAGCGCTTTGACAAAACTATTGCCGCTCAGGGTCGGGAGCACCAACTCGCCTTAAGCACATGCGGTAGTTCGCTTACGGACCGCTATCAATGATGGCCAAATACCCGGTCCTGAGCGTGAAGCGGCCATACTCATGGTCGACCGTCTAATGACCGTTGACGGCCGACGCTGCCAGCCATGAGCTCAATCCCTAATGACTCAGTTCAGTCTTGAACGATCTTCCGGGCATCGGCCGGCGGTGCGCAGCGTTTGCGGACGATAGGCTGGAGCTATGAGATTGCGTTCTTCCCCACGTCGCAGTCATCCCGTCTTTTGAAATGCAATCCAGCCCGACAGATTTTCAGTAACGCTACAGCTCGAGCCGGCCATGCGTAAATCGGGTAGGTGCGTTACGACAAATTTGAAGCTGGCATCTAGAAAATTTGACGCCTCCTTTCAAGGCCGCATGGCGCTGTCATTTGCGTTCACGTCGCCCACCGACTCCCACCGTTGCCAGTGCTTCACAACGTTCGGCGTCAAGCGGTTGCCCTGCCTCCCAAAACCGCAAAGCTGCTGCGCTAAAGCGCGAAGCCGTTTCATCACGATGGCGTCCTTCGGCGACACCGACATGTCCGCACACTTCCTGGTGGGCTGCGTACCAGGCGGGCTGGCGCATGACCACGTTGGCCAGGTAGGCGCATTGCTCTTCGTGTTGGTGCGCCAGGTCGATCTCGCCAGCGCGCGCGGCCGCAATGGCCGCCGGTACCGCGAAGGTGATTCGGCAACCTGGGCACGTCTCCAAAGGTCCACGAACCGATTCGCTGGCATCCTCCATCACGTGCAGCGCTGCAGCCGGATCATCGGCATGCAAGCTGATTCGGGTGCCGTAGATGCGGTCCAGCAGGTGGAATCCGATGTCGGTCTGCCTTGCAACGTCCAACGCTTCGTCAATCAAGGCACGGGCTTCATCGCGGTGCCCTTCGTGTAAAGACACTTCGGCCAGCCGCTGCAGCGACAGTGCCTCCCCCACCGGCCCGCTGATGGCACGGTGCAGGCGGGCCCCTTCACGCAGGTGGATCCGGGCAGCGCTCAGATCCCCGGCCAGCCACTCCGCTTCGCCTCGCAACGTCGTTCCAAACGCCAGGCCGCGCGCTGCACCGATCCGCCGCGCTTCGGTGCAGAGGGCTTCTGCAAACGCGATCACATCGGAATACGGGCGAGCGCCGTAGAGAAACCGTTGGGTGATGCACAGATGGCCGTCGAACACCCGCACCGCCAGGTGCGGAACATGGCTGGTCTCCTGCAAGTCGGCCCACACGCTGCGGTGCAGATCACCGCGTGCGTGCGCCGCAGCCGCCTGCGCCCAGGATGCGATCACCAGCGAACTGGTGTCCCCTGTTTGCAGCGCGAGCTTGCGTGCAATGGCCGCCTTCTCGGTGCCCATCGCCGGATCGGCCGCACCCAGCGCAGCCGCGCCACTCCAGGCCAGTGCTTCGCACAGGCGCCCCTCGACCGACGTGGGGTGAACGCCTTCCAGTGCGAGCAGTGCACCTTTGGGATCGCCCTGCTTGACCTGTGCAAGCGCGGCCTTGGCTCGCAGGTCGTGGCTGCCCGGCTCCCCCGCAGCGTTGGCTGCGAGGCGGTACGCGAACAAGGCGGCGGGGTCGCCTTGGGCATCCAGCGCCTCGGCGCGCAGCCGCAACGCCTCCGCATGCCCTCCGTCCACGGCCAGCAGCGGTTCGAGCTGACGCAACGCGTCACCGAAAGCGGCCAGGCGCATGGATTCACGCGCTGCTGCCAACCACCAGACCACGGCTTCACGGGGCAGACCACCGGCTTGCCAATGTGCGGCAATGCGCCCCGGCGAACCCTCGCACTCGACGAGTGCCTGCGCAATCAACCGGTGCATCTTGACGCGTCGATGCGGAGCAATCTGCGCCAACAAGGCCTCACGCACCAGCGCGTGCCGAAACAGATAGCGCCCGTTGGACACCACCAGAACACCCGCCTCAAGTGCGCCGTCCAGTGCCGGGAAGGCCTGAACCTGAGCCTGCGTGGCCAACGCGGTGACGGTGTCGACATCGAATTCATCGCCTGCCAGCGCCAGCCAGTTGAGCAGCGCCAGGGAAGCCGGCGGTGCATCGCACAAGCGCTCCGTGATCGCATCCGACGTGCTGGCGGGCAGCCGTTGCAGACCGCCCGACGCGACGCAGCGCGCAAGCTCGATGGCGACAAAGGGGTTGCCCTGCGCTTTGCCAGCAATGTGTTCAACCAGCTTCTGATCCGCAGGTGGCGCCATCACGCGCTGCACGAGTCGACACACCTCGTCATTGCCCAATGGGTGCAAGTCCAGCATCTGCAACACCCCGACGCGCTCCAGCCGAGCCAGCCCGCGTGCCAGTGCGGCATCTTGAGCCATGGGCCGGACCGTCATCAGCACACACAGCGGGGCACCGGCCATCGTCAGCTGGATGAGCACTTCGGCGTCGGAATCTTCAGCAAGGTGGGCGTCATCCACCTGCACCAGCAAATCGCTTCCAGCGTACCCACACATGAGCAGACGTCGCACGGCGCCCACCACCTGGTGCCGGCTCAGAGGACCCGGGAGTTTTTGAGCGGGAGCGGCCAAGGAGGTGAGCTGTGCGAGCACCGCATGTGCCGGTGCGCCAATCCGGTCGAGCACACTTCGGTCTTGCAGGATCAGGCGCTCGGCCATGGAGATGACCACACAGTAAGGACGACCGCTTTCGGTGGCGTCCACACGCAGCACCTGCCAGCCTCGCTGGCGCGCTTCTGTCTCGACCTCCCTGCTCAACGCACTCTTTCCGATGCCGGCAGGTCCCCTCAGTACGATGCCTCCGGGTCGCTGATTGGCCGGCACTTGTATCCACGCAACGATCCGGGCCAGTTCGGCAGTGCGGCCCACAAAGGCAGGCCCGTCAGCCTGCAGGCCCGCAATGCATCGGTCATACAGGACGCGCGTCCGGGCATCGGGCGTCACGCCCAGTTCATGCTGGAGCACCTCGCGCAGGTGGGCATACCAATGCAGGGCCGAGGCGCGGTTGCCTTTGTCCAGCGCCTGTTGCATCAGTTCACGGTGCGCAGCCTCGTCTGTGGGCTCCAGCGTGGCAAGCCGTTCCCACTGGGCGCTGGCGCGCAGCAGCGCGAGCAGCCGGGCACGAAGCCGCTCCCGGGTGGCTTCGGTCCACGGTTCGTAGCGCGACCCTGGCAGCACATCGCCCGTGTAGAGCTGCGCGGCGCTTGCGCACGCGGCTGGATCGGCCTGGCGAAGCGCTGCATCTGCCAGTGCTTCGAAGGCATCAACATCAACCTCGGCAACACCATGAGGCCACAACACCAGCTCGCCTCCCGCGATGGTGATGGCGTCATGCCGACCCAGCGCCTGGCGCGCGTGAAACACCGATTTGCGCAAGTTGGCCGCGCCCGCTTCAGGCTCCAGCTGAGGCCACAACGCGTCGATGATCAGATCCTTCGTGGCGCGCCGTCCAGGCTGCAGACTGAGCAGCTGGACAAGGTGCGAGGCGCGCAGGCTTGGCCAGCGCTCGGCCGGTAGATCGACGCCCTCTGCAACGACCGTGAAGCGGCCCAACAGACAGATCGAAAGTCGTCCGGCGGCGTGGGCTGGGTGCGGGTTGGCGGTGTTCATGACAGGCAGTGTGGGCCGTCTCGACGGGCTCGACAAGTGCCCCACGCGCCAGGAACGTTTCAGGAACGGGCGATGGAAATGATGGGCTCAAGTCGTGCAATCCCGCGCGGCTTGCCAACCCAGGAGCACCCCATGAACACCGAACGCATTCAGGTTCCCCTGTCCACCCATGGACAAGCCCGCCTCGACATCCCGGCCCCCTTGACACAAGAACTGCTGACCGTGCTTGAGCAGTCGTTTGCACAAACCCTCGCCCGTCTGCGTCGCGGACTGTCGGTGGATGCCCTCGATCCCGCGCTTGTCGAGTACGCCTCGTGGATGCCGGCCGGTCGGCAGTGAAAAGTGCGCCAGCACCCTCTCAGACAACCCCACCACCAGGAGAACCACCATGCAAACCGTTTCTGCCTCCACCCTGTACGAACGCCTGGGCAGCCACGACGGCATCGCCCGCATCACGCGCGAGCTGATCAAGAACCACCTGAGCAACCCGCTGGTGAAGACCCGCTACGAAAACATCAAGGATCTCGAACGCGTCGAGCAGCGCGTGGTGGAGTTCTTTTGTGCCGGCGCGGGCGGACCCGAGTCCTACAGCGGCCAGGACATGCTGGCCACACACCGGGGCATGAACGTGAGTGAACAGGAGTTCATCACGGTGATCGATGACGCGATGGACGCTTTGGAGAAGTGCGGTGTCGAGCCGTCCACGGCTGTCAAAAGCAGCCGCTCGACGCCGCTCTCGACCCTGAAGCGACGTTGGTCCGCTCGAAATCGTCGTCCGCAATGGGCGGGTAACCCAAATTCGACACCCCGGTGGCACGCGCACGCGCCAGCCGGAGCCAGGGGTGTCGACTCCTTGGCAACCTCTCGGGTTGCCACCAGCCACGATGGCCGGCACACCGGGCCCCGAGTCGGGGCGGCGCGGGCACGGCAATCAGAAGCTTGCCCACTCGTCGTTGGTACTGGTCTTCTGAGCTGTTGGCTCGGCCGTTCGGGCCGCTCTGGGTGCATGGGCTTGGTGTGCCGAATGGGCTGCGGACTTGGTGCCTGTGCCCTCTTGCCAAAGGCCGGGCGCGTCACGTTCTTCGCACGCGCCGGGCTGCAGCGCTCGGCAGCGCTCTAGTCCTGGGCTGTAGCCAGCGCCAGGGCCCCAGGCGCCAACTTGAACCTGCTGACTACCTGCACCAGCGTCTGGGCCTGGGTCTTCAGGCTTTCGGCGGCGGCAGCGCTTTCTTCCACCAGCGCGGCGTTCTGCTGGGTGGCTTGGTCCATCTGGGTCACTGCCTGGCCGACCTGACCAACGCCGTTGCTCTGCTCGACCGAGGCCGAGCTGATTTCGCCGACGATGTCGGTCACGCGGCGGATCGAGGTCACCACCTCGTCCATGGTCTGTCCAGCCTGACCCACCAACGCTGTTCCCTGCTCGACACGTTCCACGCTGGCACTAATCAGACTCTTGATTTCCTTGGCCGCGTCAGCGCTGCGCCAGGCTGCGCACCTCGCTGGCCACCACCGCGAATCCTCGACCCTGCTCGCCGGCACGCGCAGCCTCCACTGCGGCATTCAGCGCCAGGATATTGGTCTGGAGGGCAATGCCATCGACAGTGCCGATGATGTCGGCAATGCGGCGCGAGCTGTCGCTGATGAGCGCGGGTTCCAGTAGGGGTTGCTGACCCCAATGTCGGCCGCGCGGTCCACGTCCGCCGCCTGCATGCCGATGTCTTTCAGCGCCACCGGCGCTCCGTTGTCGCGAGCGAGGTCAAACAGTGCCGCTGCGGCGCTGACCTGGTCGGTGGTGCCGAGGGCGCGGGCCATGCGGGACATCGCATCGGGCACGGCCTCAGCCTTGAATGCCATGGCCTGCGGGAGCACCACGGTATGCACCTCGGCGTGTGGCAGGTTGAAGCTGCCGCCCAGGGTGTGGCAGCGCTTGTGGTGCAGTGCCATGCCCACGTTACCCAACACCGTGCCACACAGCCAAGCACCGTACAGCGCGTCGCCGCGCGCTTTCACGTCGTCTGCACTTTGGCGAATGGCAGGCAAGGCCTGCGCAAGGGCGCGGATGCCTTCTTCGGCCATCAGGTTCATCACTGGGTTGCTGTCTTGTGCGTACAGCCCCTCAGCTGCGTGGGCGATCGCATTCATGCCGCTGGTCACGCTCATTGCAACCGGCAGGCTCAGGGTCAGCTCAGGGTCTTAGATGACGGTGCGTGGCAAAACGCGCGCGTCTTTGCCTGTCTTTTCAGGCCGGCTTCGGTGATGCCATAGATGGGGGTCATTTCGCTGCCGGCGTAGGTCGTGGGGATCGCCAGAATGGGTAATCCTGAACCCAGCGCGATGGCTTTTCCCAGACCCGTGGTGGACCCACCGCCGATGGCGATGGCGCAATCGGCGCCCAGGCGGTGAGCGACTTCGCGCGCCTCCTTGGCGGTCTCGATGGTACATGCATCACTGCCCGGGAGAAGATGCCTGCGGCACGGCTGCCCAGGCGGTCCGCCACCATCTGTGCCTGCGGCGCCTGCTCGGGCGTTGACAGAACCAGTGCACGCCTCGCTCCAAGCAGGTCGATCTCGTGCTCCAGATGCACCAGAGAGCCCGCACCGAACACCACGCGCGACGGCTGTCCGTTGTAGACAAAGTCTTTCATCTCACCGACCGTGTTGAGCGTTGCTTTCGTCTGCGCGATCTTGCGCTCGATTGAGCACGAAGTCGTACGTCAGCTGGTAGCTACCATCGGGTTGCGGCGCCCAATCGCACACCAGGGACTGGCGCACACCGAACACGGCATCCGAGTCCAAGTAGTCGCTGTTCTTCCTGAATACGTGGGTGATCAGGGTCTCAAACCCGGGTGCCGTAATCATGAAGTGCAGGTGGGCCGGGCGCCAGGGGTGGCGACCGGTGGCTTCCAGCATCTGGCCGAATGGACCGTCGTGCGGAATCGCGTAGGGCACCGCAACAATGGATCGGAAGTGGTATTACCCATGAGCGTCTGCGGTCACGATGCCGCGTGACTGGGCGTGGTCGAGGTCTGGGTGCTGCACGTCGTAAAGACCATCGTCATCGGACTGCCACACGTCGATCACCGCTCCGGGCACAGGCTCACCGTCAAGCCCTTTCACCTTGCCGCGCACCAGGCAGGGCGTGCCATTGGCACCGTTGGCGATGTCTTCGCCCAGTTCGTAGCGTGGAGCGCCCTCCACATGAAAGGGGCCAAAAACGGTGGACTCGGTGCAACCCTCGGGCTTGTCATTGTTCATCGCCACGGTCAGCATTGACAGGCCCAACACATCGGACAACAGGATGAACTCCTGGCGCTTGTCATCGGTGATGTGTCCGCAACGGGTCAAAAAATCGATGCCCTGAAACCAATCTTGCTCGGTCAGTTTGACCTCGTGCGCGAAGGCATGCAGGTGCTGAACCAGGCTCGTCATGATCTCCTTCAAACGGGCGTCCGGCGTGTTGGAAAAGCTGGCGACGACGGCCTGGGTGATGTTGTTTTGGTTGAGGTTGCGCATAGTGGCTCTTGGTGGGGCGTGATGACGGGTTTCTCTGTCAATCGGTTGTGCGGCCGATCACTTGATCAAGCTCGTCGGGAAACCAGCCATGACACTGCTCTTGTCCGTACTGTGCGCCCGCACCGGTATCAATGATTCAACTCGGCGCCAGAACTCATCACTCACCGCCCACGATTCGACCCGCTTGCGTGACACCATGCATTCGCCCCTCGCCGCTTGAAGTATGGCTCAGGGCGATGGTTTACTCTTTACGTATAAGTTCTTAGTCGCCTGGCCTCAGCGCGCGAGCGAGGCCGCTTCGGTGGCGGCGAACTCGGCACGCAGCGCGCTGCCGTGGGCATCGAGCACCGGTGCCTCACGGTAGCTGTCGTCGTCCCACTCAGTGATCCAGGGAAGGGCGGGCACGTCGGCGGCGTGGCCGTTCACGTTCATGCGGCGCGTGCGCAGCTGCGGGTGCGAGATCAGGTCCTGCACAGAGTTGACGCTGCCGAAGGCGGTCTTCGCGGTAGTAAGACGATCGATCGCCTCAGCCGAGGTGAGGGTGGCGAACACTTCGGACACGGTGCCGTCCACCAACGGGCGGTTGGCCACGCGCGCCGCATTGTTGTGGAAGCGCGGATCGGCCGGCAGGTTGGGCCGGCGCAGCACCTCGCGGCAGAAGTCCACCCACTCGCGCTCGTTCTGGATAGACACCAAGATGTCGCGGCCATCGGCGCAGGTGAAGGCGCCGTAGGGTGCAATGGACGGGTGCTTGAGGCCCACGCGTTCTGGCGCCTTGCCGCCATGGCGTGTCTGCAGGAACGGCACACCCATGAGTTCAGTGGCCGAGTCGAACAGCGACACCTTGATGCCCGAGCCCTGGCCGGTGCGCTCGCGCAGAAACAGCGCCTGCTGAATACCGATAAGTGCATTCATGCCGGCGGTGATGTCGCACAGCGACACACCGATGCGGCCCCACTCCCCCGGCGCGCCGCTGATGGACACCAGCCCGCTTTCGGCCTGGATCAGCAGGTCGTAGGCCTTCATGAGCTGCAGGCTGCCGTGGTCGCCGTAGCCGGAGATGTCGCAGGTGATTAGGCGCGGGTGGCGCCGGCGCAGGGCCTCAGATCCGATGCCCAGCCGTGCCGTGGCGCCAGGCGCCAGGTTCTGGATGAACACATCGGCCCGGGTCAGCATGCGCTCCAGCAGCGCCATGTCGTCGGGCTGCTTGAGGTCTAGCGCGATCGATTCCTTGCCGCGGTTAATCCACACGAAGTAAGACGACTCCCCGTGCACCGCATGGTCGTAGCCGCGTGCAAAGTCGCCCTCGGGGCGCTCGATCTTGATGACCCGCGCGCCGGCATCGCCCAGGCGGCTGGTGCACCAGGGCGCGGCCACGGCCTGCTCCAGCGCCACCACGAGGATGCCGTCAAGCGGCTTGGCTTTTTGGTGTCCGCTCATGTGCGCTCCCCGGTGCACTTTAGCCGTGGTGGTGCACCACCGTCTTGACGGTGCTCATTTCTTCCAGGGCAATGAACCCCTTCTCGCGCCCGTGGCCACTGCGCTTGGTGCCCCCGAACGGAAGCTCGATGCCGCCACCGGCACCATAGCAGTTGATGAACATCTGCCCGGTCTTAATGCGCTTGGCGATACGCGCCTGGCGGTCACCGTCGCGCGTCCACACGCTGGCCACCAGCCCGTATTCGGTGCCATTGGCAATGCGCACCGCGTCTTCCTCGTCGTCAAACGGGATGGCTGCCAGCACCGGACCGAACACCTCTTCCTGCGCCAGGCGTGAGGCCGGGTCGACCGGGCCGAACACCGTCGGCGGCACGAAGTGGCCGCCTGCAGGCAGCGTGGCTGGCATCGGGGTCTGCACCATCACCGGCACGCCGGTGCCGGCGTTCTCCTCGATGTAGCGCAGCACACGCTCAGCCTGTCGCGCATTGATGACAGGGCCGAGGTCGGGGTCCTGCTCGGGGGTGCCGATGCGCAGGGCGCGGAACTTGTCGTTCACGCGCTGCATGAAGCTGTCGAAGATGCTGCGCTCGACCAGCACGCGACTGCCGGCCGAGCAGGTCTGGCCGGTGTTCTGGGTGATGGCCTTGACCACGGTCGTGGCGGCTTTCTCGAGGTCGGCATCCGCAAACACCACCTGTGGGGACTTGCCACCGAGCTCGAGTACTACCGGCACGTAGTTCTTTGCCGCAGCGGCCTGCACGAGTTCGCCGGCCTGGGGCGAACCGGTGAAGGTGATGAAATCGATACCGCGGTGGCCCGACAGTGCAGCACCCGCCTCGGGGCCTATGCCGGTGACGATATTGATGCTGCCAGGTGGGAAGCCCACCTCGTGCGCCAGTTGCGCCATCTCGAGGCAGCTGAGGCAGGCCTCCTCGGAGGGCTTGAGCACGGTGGCGTTGCCCATTGCCAGGGCCGGCGCGATGGTACGACCGAACATCTGGGCCGGGTAGTTCCACGGAATGATGTGGCCGGTAACGCCGTGCGGCTCGCGCACGAGCTTTACGTCATAGCCCGCCAAGAATGGGATGGTGTGACCGTGGATCTTGTCAGCAGCGCCACCGTAGAACTCGAAGTAGCGCACGAGGGCCTGCAGGTCGTTGCGCGCCACTGTGATGGGCTTGCCCGTGTCGTTCGCCTCGATCCAGGACAGACGCTCGGCCTCGTCAGACACACGCTGCGCCAGTTTCATGAGCAGCCGGCCGCGCTCGGTGGGTGTCATGCGGCCCCATGGGCCGTCGAGCGCGGCGCGGGCGGCGGTCACGGCACGGTCGATCTCGGCGCTGCCGCCGCGCGCCAGGTGGCCCAGCAGCTCACCGGTGGCCGGCGCCTGCGTGGGCACGGTGCGACCGTCTGCCGAGGCGACCCACTGGCCGTCAATGAAGTGGCGGTGCGTCTGCGCCACGATGGGGCTGCCGGTAGGCATGCTGAGGCGGCCGGGCACGGCGGGGATGGCGGCGATGGTGGTCATAGGTCTGTCTCCGGTGGTGCGTGGAATGGGTGGATTGTGGAAAGCCGAGCCCCCGGCTGGAATTGCTTTTGTGCGAAGCGTGCATTGCCGAGGCCGCAACACGTCCGTTGCGTCGGGCTTAACTCTGCTTTGCCCACTTCGAAATAGTCCAACCCGGCCATCGGCCCGACACTGCGTCGGCGCCGGCCCCTGACCTTCACGGTCATCACAACCAGGAGACAAACCATGCAACGTCCCACCGCCATCCTCTCGGCACTTGCCTGCGCTGCGGCGCTGGCTTCGTTCGCGCCGCCCGCACACGCACAAGAGCGCACCATCAAGATCTATGGCATGGGCGCCAAGAGCGGCGTCGTGCGCATCTTCGGCATCCAGAGCGAGGCCGCCATGCAGGCCGCGGCCGACCAGATCAACGCCGCCGGTGGCGTGACGCTGGGCGATGGAGCGAAGGCGAAGATCGTCATCGACTACCTCGACGACCGCTGCAGCGCTGAAGAAGGCATCAACGTGTTGCGCCGCATCGCTTCGCAGCCCGATGCCATCGTGGCCGTGGGCCCGACCTGCAGCAACGTGGCCGAGCCGGTATTCGGCATCCTGCAGAAGAAGGCCGGCGACGCGAGCGACTCGGGTATTCAGTTCCCGCTGTACACCGACGTGGCAGCCAAAGGTGGTCTGGCCTCGATTTCCGAATGGTCGTTCCGCAACGTGCCCAGCGAAGCCGCCATGTACAAGTCGGTGTTCGAGTGGGTGGGTGCAACCCGCAAGGAGCTCAAGACCTTCTGGGGCGGTGTCGAGAAGGACTTCGCACACAGCAATGCAACCTACAACGTGATGAAGGACAACGCTGGCAAGGTGGGCTTGGAGGTGCTGGGCCAGAGCGAGTGGTTGTTGGCCGACACCACCTTCAGCACCCAGGTGCGCGAGATGAAGCGCGCCAACCCCGACGTGGTGGCTATCTCGGCCCACCCGTTCACCACCTGCGGCGTGCTCAAGGAGATGCAGCGCCAGGGTGTCAAGCCCAAGCTCGTCATCGGCCTGACCAGCTCGTCGAGCATGGAGACGCTGCAGGGCTGTGCGCAGCAGGCCGAAGGCATCATCATCCCGACCAGCTTCGCCCCCGTGACAGCCGAGGCCAAGGCCGCAGCAGAAGCGGTAGCGGCGAAGAAATCCAACATGGACCTGCACAACGCGGCTGCCTGGGAGAACATCTTCACGCTCAAGAAGATCATCGAAGAGCAGAAGATCATGGGCAAACCCGATACTGTGGCGGCCGACCGCCAGAAGATGCGCCAGGGCCTGGCTGCGCTCAAGCAGACGCAGGGCCTGCTCGGTCCGATTGAGCGCGCGGCCGACCGGGAGGCGATCAAGCCCTTCCTGTTCGTGCAGGCCAAGGGCGGCGCCTGGACCGTGGCCCACAAGCCTTGACCGGCTTGTCCGGTTCTAAGCCGGAGGCGCCCCGCGCGGGGCGCCTTCTTTGCACACCCAACGCTCCCGCTCCATGACCTACCTCGACCTGCTGGACCTGACGCAGTCGGTGATCGATGGCGTGCTGTTCGGCACCATCTACGCACTGATCGGCATTGGCTTCACGCTCATATTCGGCGTGATGCACAAGATCAACCTGTCGTACGCGGCCGCGTCGGTGGGGGCTGCCTACCTCAGTCTGCTCATCGCGCAGACCGCACCGCCGGCGCTGGTGTTTTTGGCCGCGGCGCTGGTTGGCGGTGTGCTGGGCGCGTTGGTGTACGTGGTGTGCTTCCGCTTCCTGCCCCTCAACAAGCCGCTGGCTACGCTGATGTCTACCGTGGGCATGCTGCTGCTCATTGAGGAAGCCATCGTGCATGCCACCGCCGGTATGCCGCAGAACTACCCTGCTATGTGGGTGGGCTCCAACATCGACATCGGGCCGCTCTCGCTGCGCGGCGACCTGCTGTTCGTGTTCGTGCTGGGCTGCGCCGCCATGGTCGGCCTGACGCTGCTGCTCAAACGCACCCGCCTGGGGCTGGCCACTCGCGCCGTGTCGCAGCAGGCCACGGCCGCCCGCCTGTGCGGCATGAACATCACCACCACCAACCTCAGCACCTTCGTCATCGCGGGGCTGCTGGGCGGCATCGCCGGGGCCATGGCCGGAGCCGCCATCGGCGTGCTGTCCCCGCTGCTCACGCTGCCGCTTACCGTCAAGGGTTTGGTGGTCACCGTGATTGGCGGGCTGGGCAGCATCCCGGGCGCCATCGTGGCCGGCCTGCTGGTGGGAGGGTTCGAGAACCTGTTCCAGTACTGGCGCGGCGTCACCGAGCGCGACATCTACGTGATGCTGCTGCTGTTCGCCTTTCTGGTGTTCCGTCCGGGCGGGCTGTTCAAACCGCCGGCTGGCCGCGACTGAAAGAGACACTCCATGGACTTCTATCTCGGACTAGCACAGGTCATCGGCGTGCACACCTTGCTGGGCCTGTCGGCCTGGTGCGTGCTGCAAACCGGTCAGGTGTCGCTGGCGCAGGGCGGCTTCTTCGCGGTGGGCGCTTATGCCGCCGGCATGCTCACGTCGATGGCCGGCTGGCCGCTGTGGCTGGCGCTGCCGGCGGCCGCCTTCATAGCGGCCGTAGTTGCCATCGCGGTGGGTTTTCCCGCGCTGCGGGTCAAGGGCCTGATGCTGGTCGTGGCCACCACCGCGTTCGCCGAAATCGTTCGCCTGTTCTTCTTCAACCTCACCTGGCGCGTGCCGGGCCCCGAAGGAACGCCGATTGGCCCCGACGGCAGTCTGGGCTTCGGCGGCATTCGCTACTTCCCAAGCAACGGCTGGACCTCGACCGAGATCGTGCTGCTGATCTGGGGTCTGGTGCTGATGGTGATGGCGGTGCTCGCGTGGCTGGACCGCTCGCGTGTCGGCACCCTCTGGCGTGCCGTGGGCGAGGACGAGGTGGCCGCCCAGAGCGTGGGCGTCAACCTGACTGCCGCCAAGGTGTCTGCCTTCGGCATCGGCGGCGCCATCGCGGGCGTGGCCGGCAGCGTGTTCGCGCACTACACCACGCATATCGAGCACTCCAACTTCACCATCCTGCTGGCCACCTTCGCCATTGCCTACCCCATTCTGGGCGGGCTCTCCAGCCTGTTCGGCACCGTGCTGGCCGTGGTTTTCATCCAGGGCATCCTGATTGAGGGCCTGCGTTTCCTAGGTGACTGGCGCAGCCTGCTGTTCGGGGCGCTCATCCTGTTGATGATGCTGGTGCGTCCCAGCGGCATGATCACCTCGCCACTGGGTCGGTTGCTGCGCGGTGGCCGTGCGCCGGACGGCCAGAGCGATGCGGGCAACAAGGAGAAAGCCCATGCTTGAGTTGCAGCAGCTCAGCCGCCATTTCGGTGGCGTCAAGGCCCTGGACCAGCTCGACCTGACGGTGCGCAAGGGAGAGATCCTGGGTCTGATCGGACCGAACGGCTCGGGCAAGAGCACCACCGTCAACTTGATTGCAGGCCTGTATGCGCCTACCACCGGGGCGCTGCGCTTCAAGGGGCAGGACATCGGCCAGTTGCCGGTGCACACACGCGCGGAGCTCGGGATCGCGCGCACCTTCCAGAACATCCGACTGTTCGGCAATCTGACGGTTTGGCAGAACGTCTGGGCAGCGCGCGTGGTGCGCGAGGGCGGCTGGTCGGGCCTGAAGGCGCGCTGGCTGGCCTCCGGCCATCAGGCGCGCGAGGAGGTGCAGCGCCTGTTGGCCTTCAGCAACCTGGCCGACAAGGCCGATGTGCTTGCGGGCAATCTCGCTTTCGGCGAACAGCGCCGCCTCGAACTGGCGCGCGCCGCGGCATCGGGCGCCGAGCTGCTGCTGCTGGACGAGCCTGCCGCCGGCATGAACGCCGAAGAGATCGAAGAACTCGACCAGCGCATCCGGGAGCTGCGAGATCGCGGCCACACGATCCTGCTAATCGAGCACCACATGGAGCTGGTGATGGAGGTCTGCGACCGCGTGGCGGTGCTCAACTTCGGTCGCAAGATCGCCGAAGGCACACCCGCCCAGGTGCAGCAGGACCCGGCCGTGCGTGCGGCCTACCTGGGCGCCGACGACTCCGTGGCCCAGGCCGCCTGACCGAGGAAACAACCATGCTGATCATTGAAGGACTGGCCACGGCCTACGGCAAGATCGAAGCGCTCAAGGGGGTGGACCTGACGGCGCAGAGCGGGCAGGTGACCTGTCTGCTGGGCCCTAACGGCGCGGGAAAGACCACGCTCATGATGACCGTGGCGGGCATCCTCAGGCCAAAGACGGGCTCGATCCGTTTCGAGGGTGAAGAGCTGGTGGGCAAGTCCAGCGCCGACATCGTGGCGCGCGGTCTGGCCCTGGTGCCCGAGAACCGGCTGGTGTTCCCTGTGCTCAGCGTGCGCGAGAACCTCATGGCTGGAGCCTTCCGCCGGCGCGACCGCAACGCCATCCGCGACGACATCGACCGCATGTTCGTTCGCTTCCCGCGTCTGAAGGAACGGGTGGACCAGATGGCGGGCACCTTGTCGGGTGGCGAACAGCAGATGTTGGCGGTGGCACGGGCGCTGATGTCGCGGCCACGCCTGCTGTTGATGGATGAGCCGTCGGTGGGTCTGGCCCCGCTGGTGGTGGCCGAGATATTCCAGATCATCCGGCAGCTGCACGCAGAAGGGGTGAGCATCTTCCTGGTCGAGCAGAACGCCCACATGGCGCTTAAGGTGGCGCAGCACTTCTACCTGATGGAGCAGGGTCGCGTGACCTTCTCGGGCAATCCGGGCGAGATGAGCAGCGATGACGTGATCCAGCGCGCCTACCTCGGGCAGCGTCGGGCTGCCTGAGTCGCAGGTGCGTGTGGTGCAAGACCTGCTGCAACGCACGCTCGATGGCTGGCTTGAAGGATCGGCTTACGCACTCGTCGGCCTGGGCCTGACCCTGACGTTCGGCACGCTGCGCCGCCTCAATCTTGCCTACGGAGCCACCGCCATGCTGGCCGCTTACGTGGGCGCTTGGTTGTTCACCCGCCATGCCGTGCCGGCCTGGGGCGTGGCGCTGTGCGTGATCGGCGGAGCTGCGCTGATCGGTCTGTATGTCGAGCGCCTTTGCTTCGGCGCGCTGGGTCGGGCCGATGGTCACGAAGGGCGTGGCAGCGCGATGCGCTTGGGCAGCGGCTTCGACGGGCGCGAGGTGGTTGCGCTGGCGTCGAGCTTTGCGCTCTGGATGCAGCTTGAACAGCTCGCGGTCAACCTGTTACCGCGGCACCTCAATGCCTTTCCGCATCTGTCCTCGTCCACCGAGTGGGCCTGGCTCGGTCTGTACCTGAGGCCGGATCGGCTGGTGGTGGCCTTGCTCGCCATTGGGCTGACCCTGGCCCTGGGCATATGGCTGCAACGTACGCGCGGTGGTCTGGCCTGGCGGGCCACCGCCACCCAGCGCACGGCGGCCGGGCTAGTGGGCATCGCCGTCGGCCGCGTGCAGGCCACGGCCTTTCTGGTGGCCTGCGCGTTGTCCGGCGTGGCAGCTTTTGCAGTGCTGGCCATCGAAGGCCAGGTCACGCCCATGCTGGGCATGTGGATGCTCACCAAGGGCCTGGTGGCGGCCATGCTGGGAGGTCTGGGCAGCGTGCGCGGCGTGCTCTGGGGTGGCTGGCTGCTGGGCATCGTGGAAGCGCATGCGCAAGCGGCATTCGGCCCGGTGGGGCGGGAGTTCGCCAGCTGGGCCTTGTTGTTCGCCGTGCTGGTGCTGGGGCCGGCCGGGCTCCGTGGGCTGCAGGGGAGAGTGGTTCATGCCGGTTGATCAGGCCATCGGACTCGCGACCGACATCGCGATCTTCTCGCTGCTGGCGCTGTCGGCCTACCTCGTGCTGCTGGTGGGGCGCATCTCGTTCGGGCAGCAGGCCTATTTCGGAGTCGGTGCCTATGCGTCGGGGCTGGCGTCCACACTGGCCCAATGGCCCCTGAGCCTGGCGCTGCTGCTCGGCATGGTTGTGGGGGCTGTGCTGTCGGTGATGCTGGCGTTCCCGACGCTGCGTCTGTCCGGTCTGAACTATGCGGTGGCCACGCTGGCGCTGGCCGAGATGATGCGTATCGGCCTCCTGAGTTGGCACTTCACGCACGAGATCGACGGCCAACCGGTGGGGCCGCAGGGTGCGGACGGTTTCCGTGACATCCGCTGGCTGCTGGAGAACGATGTTTCCCCCGGCTTCTTTCTATTGATCTGCGCGGGCACGCTGCTGGGGGTGTTGCTGGCGCTAGCTTGGCTGCGCCCTCGCCGTCTTGGACTGGCGTTGCGGCAGGTGGGCCACGACGAAGCACTGGCCGCCAGCCAGGGCCTGCCGGTGCTGCGGCTACAGCTGTTTGCGGTGGGCCTGGCGGGCGCGCTGGCCGCACTGGGGGGTGGGCTGTACGCGCACCGCGCCACCTACATCGAGCCCGCGCTGTTCGATTCCATGTTGGGCGTACACGCGGTGGGGTACGCGCTGATCGGCGGGCTGGGCACGGCGCTGGGGCCGCTGATCGGCGTGGCCTTCGACATCGGACTGCTCGAAGCCACCAAGGTCTTTGCCGGCTGGCGCATGGTCGTCTTCGGCGGGCTGGTCGCGCTGTTCCTGCGATACCGGCCCCGGGGCCTGCTCGACGAAGTCACCGTGCACCGATTGTCCCGATTCCTACGGAGGAAAACATGATGAAACGCCTGTGCATAGCTGCAGCCTTGCTGTCGTTGCTCCAGCCAGTGGCCGCACAGACCCGCCGACCGCAGGTGGACCTGCAGTGCGACGCCCATGGCCTGGGCCCGATTCTGGATTGCCGCGTAGGACTGCGCACCGCGCAGGGCGAGCCCATGAGCGGCGCCAGCGTCACGCTGGGCGCCACGATGCCGTCGATGCCCATGGCCCATTCGGTGCGGCCGGTGAAGGCGGTGCCGGGCGTGGCGCCGGGAGAATACCGTGGCGAACTCGCGCTCGAGATGGGTGGCTCCTGGGCGATCGAGATCGACATCGCCGGCCCGGTGCGCGAGCGCGTGGTGCGCGTGCTGCTCGCCGAGGAATGCGCCGACAACGGCCGTTGCCTGGCCCGGCCGGCGCGCCCGGGGACCGCACCCCACAAACATTGAACATCCACTCCCATTCACCAACCCAGGAGACCGCACTGTGTCATCAACCCCTTTGCTCGACGGCCGGACCGTCATCGTCACCGGTGCGGCCACCGGCATTGGCCAGGCATTTTCGCTGGCTTGCAGCGCCCAGGGCGCGCGCATCGTGGTGGCCGACATGGGCCCGGCCGACGAGACCATGGACCTCATCGCCCGGGCCGGCGGACAGGCGCTGTACGTGCGCGCCGATGTGGCCGACGACGCGTCCACGCAGGCCATGGCCGCGGCCGCCCTGCAGCGATTCGGCCGCATAGACGGCCTGATCAACAACGCAGCCTACTTTCGCGAGGTCAAGCTGACCGATTTCGAGGACATCGACCCGGCCCAGTGGGACCGCATCTTCGCAGTCAACGTGAAGGGCGTGTGGAACTGCTGCAAGGCCGTGATGCCCTCCATGCGTGCTCAAGGCAGCGGTGCCATCGTGAATATCGCGTCGGTGGTGGCGGTGGCGGGCCAACCCGGCTATCTGCACTACGTGGCCACCAAAGGCGCGGTGCTGTCCATGACCAAGGGTCTGGCCAAGGAGGTCGGCAAGCACGGCGTACGGGTGAACTGCATCGCGCCGGGCTTCGTCATCACCGACGCTACGAAGAACCGCCCCATCGAGTGGCAGCAGTCGTTCCTGAAGGCTCGCGCCATCGGGCGCGAGCAGCGGCCGGACGATCTCGTCGGCACCGCCGTGTACATGCTGTCCGACCTGTCGGGCTTCGTGTCGGGACAAACGCTGGTGGTCGACGGTGGCCACATCATGTACTGAAGACCGCCGGACAACCTCACAAGAACACACCTCACCGGAGACATTCCTTGACCGACATCGTTCTTCACAACTACGCGCTCTCGCCCTTCTCGGAAAAGATCCGCACTACCCTGGGCCTCAAGCGCATCGCCTGGCGATCGGTGGATGTGGCGCCGCTGCCACCGCGTCCCCTGCTGGCCGCGCTCACCGGTGGCTATCGCCGAATCCCGGTGCTGCAGATCGGGGCCGACATCTACTGCGACACCAATGCCATCCTGCCCGCGCTGGAGCGCCTGCAACCCGAACCGTCGCTGTACCCGAATGATTGCGAGGGCCTGGCGCGCGGCATGGCATTTGCATGGGAGCGGGCGGTCTGGATCCCCACCATCGGCGTGCTGGTGCACTACATTGGTGACGCATTGCCGCCGGAGTTCATCAAGGACCGCAAGGAGGGCTATCTGGGCATCGACATCAGCAAGCCGGCGATGGCGCCCGGACTGCCGCACCACCTGCAGGTGCTGCATGCCCAGTACAGCTGGCTCAAATCGGCGCTGGCGGCGGCGCGTGTCCGCGGCTACGATTTCCTGTTCGGTCCCACCCCCAGCGTGCTCGACCTAGCCTGCTGGCAGACGACCTTCCTGCTGCGTAAGAACTCGCCGCCCGAGGTGGATGTGCTGGCCGGCCTGCAAGGACTGGAGGCCTGGTACGACCGCCTGGCAGCCGTCGGTCACGGATATGTTACGCCGATGATGCCCGAAGAAGCGCTGGCGGCCGCAGCGGCCGCGCGCCCCGCGCCCGTCACCCACCTGCGCCCCGACGGCGACCCGGCCGGTCTCAAGCCAGGCGCCGCCGTCGTGGTGACCCCCGACGACAACGCGCGCGTGCCGGTGCACGGCACGCTGGTGGCCGCCAGCGACGCCCAGGTGGTGATCCACCGCCACGACTCGCAGGCCGGCGACCTGCACTTGCACTTTCCCCGCCTGGGGTTCGACG
This sequence comes from Hydrogenophaga sp., assembly GCF_018780385.1. Taxonomy (GTDB): domain Bacteria; phylum Pseudomonadota; class Gammaproteobacteria; order Burkholderiales; family Burkholderiaceae_C; genus Hydrogenophaga. The sequence goes on from NZ_JADMJO010000007.1 coordinate 20,738, forward strand.
TGCTGCCCGCCTGATTCCGCCGACCAAGGAGACCAGATCATGACAACGGAAGCCAACAAACAGCTCTGCCGCGACTACTTCACCGCCTTCCTCAAGAGAGACGTAGCCTGGATGCAGAAGCACATCGCACCGACCTTCGTGCGCCACGATCCGGGACTGCCCTTCGAGGTGCGTGGGCCGGCAGGTGTGGCACAGCTCCACGACGCCCTGATGCCGGCCTTTCCCGACATGAGGTTGCCGTTGGAGGATTTCGTGGCCGAAGGCGAGAAGGTGTTGGTGCGCCTGCGCGTCCAAGCCACGCACACCGGGCCGTTTGGCGACATGCCCGCGACCGGGCGCAAGATCGACATCGGTGTGCTCGATCTGTTCCAGATCCGCGATGGCGTGCTTATCGAACACTGGGCGCTGCTCGACAACCTGGGCATGCTCAAGCAACTCGGCGCGCTGCCGGCCTGACCCTCGCCCACAGGAGACACATATGCACTTGCTGGCCAACACCACCTCGCCCTACGTCCGACTCGCGCGTATGGCGCTGATCGAAAAAGGCGTCGAGGTCGAACCCACCATCGTCGATCCCTGGGCGGACGATCCCCGCCTGCGCGCAGCCAACGCGGCCACCCGCGTGCCCACGCTGGTGCTGGACGACGGAACGCCCATGACTGAAAGCCTGCTCATCGTGCAGTGGCTGGAAGCCACCCGACCCGGTACGCCCAGCCTGCTGGGCAGCGATCCTGCCGGTGTCCTGTCGCGAACCGGCATCGCGCTCGGTGTGATCGATGCAGCCGTGCACACCATCATCATCCGCAAGGTGACGGCGCCAGCCCTGTTCGACGAGACGCCGGTGGGGCTGCGGAGGCGCCGCTCGATGCTCGAGGGCATGCAGCGACTGGAGGCGATGGCTGCGGAGGGCCGCTTGCGTACCGACGATGCGCCCACGCTGGACGCGCTGGCCGCGATTGACGCACTCGACTACCTTGATTTCCGCTTCACCGATGCGCCGTGGTTGCCCGCGATGCCGGCGCTGCGTGACCTGGGCGCGGCGCTGGCGCAACGGCCGTCGGTGCAGCGCACCCGCCCGCACTGAGCGGCGTGCTGGCAGGTCAGCGCGCGGCGGCCAGCACGCGCTGCGCGCGCTGCAGCACCGGGCGATCGATCATCGCGCCGTCAAGCTGTGTGGCCGCGCCATCGCCCGCTGCCGCCACCACGCGCCGGGCCCACTCAATGTCGGCCGCGCTTGGGGCAAACATGGCGTTCACTGTGGCCACCTGTCTGGGGTGGATGCACAGCTTGGCACCGAACCCCAGCCGGCGCGCCTCGCCCGCATCTGCCAGAAGTGCCGCATCGTCGTCTAGCCGCGCAGTCACGCCGTCCACAGGCGCTGGCAGGCCGGCCACACGCGCGGCCCACACCAGGGTGGAGCGTGCGTGGCGCAATGCCTCGCGGTCGTCGGGATCGATGCCACCCAGGTCCAGTGCGTAGTCGATGCTGCCGAAGGCCAGGCCGACGACCGCCGGCACCTCGCCCAGCCGGGGCGCCATCGCCAGGCCCTGCGCGCTCTCGATCAGTGCCAGAACGGGGCAGCCAGGGGGCAGGGCGCGCAGTTCGTCCAGCCCTTGTGTCTTGGGCAGGACGATGCCTGGTGCCGGCAAGGCTTGCCATAGGTCTAGGTCGGCGGAGGCTTCGCGTGTGCCCATGGCGTTGATGCGCAGCCAAAGGGTGCCAGGCGCTGCGCTGGCCATCGGCGCTGCGGCGTTGGCCAGTGCAGCGCGCGCGGCGGCCTTGTCCGCCGGTGCCACCGCGTCCTCCAGATCGATGATGACCGCATCCGCGCCACTAGTCAGCGCTTTGTCCAGCCGCTCCAGACGGGTGGCGGGCAAGAACAGGAAGCTGCGCGGCGGGCGGGTGGCGATGTTCATGGCCGCGATGATGGCCAGGGTATCCGCTCAAGGCAATTGCCCGCTGGCGAAGCCAGCCTTGCAGCGGTTTAAACCCCGGCTTCCTCGCGGGCGGCGCAGCCTTGCAAATGCATCAGCAAGGCGCCCAGCGCAGAGGTCGGGTCTGCCACGGTGCGTGTACACAGCAACATGCGGCGGGATGCCCAAGGATCGGCGAGCGGCAGCACCTGGAGGTTCATCGACTGGGCGGTGCCTCGCGCGGCCTGCATGGGCAACACGCCGATGCCCAGGCCGGCCTCGACCGCGCGGCACACAGCCTCGAAGCTGCGCACCTGCACACGCAGCGCCATGGGCTTCATCAGACCGGTGGCGTGGGCTTCCAGCAGGCGAGTGAGGGAGCTCCCGCCCTCCAGACCGACCAGGTCGTGGTCCAGCAGGTCGCTGAAGGTGACGCGCTCGGGCAAGGCCAACTTTGGCGGCGCAACCGCCGCGAGCTGATCGTGGCGATACGGCAGCGTGGCCAGACCCACGGTGTCCACACCCTCGACGACCACTCCCAGGTCGATGTCGCCACTGCGTAGCTTGCGGATGGCATCGGCGCTCCAGCATTCCTCCAGCACCAGCCGAATGTCCGGACGCGTGGGATGGAAACTGGCAATGTCGGCCGGCAGGAATTGCGCCATCGCCGAGGTGTTGCCGTGGATTCGCAGCACCGCGGTGTGACCGGAGCCGTAGTTGGTCATCTCGGCGCGCATGTGGTGCACGGTGGCGATCACCTCGCGCGCAAGCACCAGCAGGCGCTCGCCCGCAGCCGTGAGATCCAGCCCGCGCGAATGCCGCTCGAACAGCTGCGCCTTGAACTGATGTTCCAGAAGCGACAGGCGCCGGCTGGCCGCTGGCACGGTGATGAAGCTTGCTTCGGCCGCGCGCGTGAGGTTGCGGGTCTCGGCCGCGCGGATGAAAAGCACCAGGGAGTCGAGGTCGGGCAGCATAGGTGGTCACGCAGGAAGGACTCAAGTATCCCCCTGCCACCGGGCAATGGACCCGACCATGCCTCGGTGAAAACCCGGATCTGCAAGGCGTGCAAGCCTGCGTTTGCAGATCGGCAATGGCCTTGACCCCGGTCGCGCCGCACACTGCACGCGTACCTTGGAACACCACGACGGAGGAGACCATGCGACTCAAGGAAAAGACCATCATCGTTACCGGCGCGGCCAGCGGCTTCGGCGCCGGCATAGCGCTGGCCTGCGCGCGCGAGGGCGCGCACGTGGTGCTGGCCGACATCAACGAAGCCGGCGCGCGTGAGGTAGCCACACGCTGTGGCGGTCGCAGCGTTGGCGTTCGCTGCGACGTGACCTCGCGCCGCGACGTGGCCGACCTGGTGGCGGGTGCGCGCGAGCGTTTCGGCCGTATCGACGTGGTGGTGAACAACGCGGGTTGGACGCACCGCAACCAGCCGCTGCTTGACGTGGACGAGGCTACCTTCGACCGCGTGTTCGCGATCAACGTGAAGTCGATTTACCACATGACGCACGAGGTGGTGCCAGTGATGCGCGCTCAGGGCGGTGGAGTGATCCTCAACGTGGGCTCCACTGCCGGCATCCGACCGCGGCCGGGTCTCACCTGGTACAACGCCAGCAAGGGCGCGGTCAACCTGCTGTCCAAGTCAATGGCCGTGGAACTCGGCCCCGACCGCATTCGCGTCAACTCCATCTGTCCCGTCATCGGCGAGACTGCGCTGCTCGAGGCCTTCATGGGCATGCCCGACACGCCCGAGAACCGCGCGCGCTTCATAGCTACCATCCCGCTCGGGAGGCTGTCGCGGCCCGACGACGTGGCCAACGCTGCGGTGTTCCTCGCCAGCGATGAAGCAGCCTTCATCTCGGGCGTCGAGTTCCCGGTGGACGGCGGCCGCACCGTCTGAGCCGCGAGTGATATTTATCCTCACATCTCGTATCTGCTGAGGTCAGCTCTCGCAGGGCGCTTGACTTCGGCCTTGCCATGGGTGCGTTTACCAAGAGCGGTGTCCTGCACGCCAGGGGCTGCTGGCTGTCTTAGCGCGGGTATGGGCGATGAAAAGATGAAAGAAACACGGGAGCATGTCCATGCCTAATTTGTTTTCCCCCTACACGCTCAAGGGTGTCACGCTTCGCAATCGCATCGCGATGTCGCCGATGACGATGTATCGGTGCACACCGGACGCGAAGATGAATGATTTCCACGTGATGCTGATGGGCTCGCGTGCGGCCGGTGGATTCGGCTTGGTCTTCACCGAACAGATCGCCATCACACCCGACGGCCGTACCAGCACCGCGTGCGCCGGGCTCTGGGAGGACGAGCAGATCGAAAGCCTGGCTCGCGTGGTCAGGATAATCAAGGGCATGGGCGCGGTACCAGCGATTCAGCTTGGCCATACCGGCCGCAAGGGAAGCGAGCAACTGCCTTGGGAGGGTAAGCGGCAGATTGCTCCAGACCACCCTGATGGCTGGCAAGTGCGCGGCCCCTCGCCCATTCCCTTTGGCGGGCGCTTCCCATACCCCGTGAATGAGCTCAGCGTAGCGGAGATCCATGATTTACATCGGGCCTATGCGGCCGCCGCAAAACGGGCGATCGCGGCTGGGTTCGAGTGGCTGGAGATGCATTTCGCGCATGGTTACCTCGGTGCGAGTTTTTTCTCTCCCTTGGCCAATCAACGCACGGATGCGTACGGCGGAACACTTGACAAGCGCCTGCGCTTTCATCGAGAGGCACTAGACGCGGTACGCGCCGTTTGGCCCGAGCGGCTGCCCTTGACGATGCGTCTGGGTACTGATGATTTCCATGAAGACGGCGTGAAGTTCGACGACGCGGTCTGGGCGATCGCTCAATTGAAGGTTCACGGGCTGGATCTTGCAGACCTGAGCATCGGCATGAACACCGACGAGATGCGCGAGCCACCGTTCTCCCGTGCTGCTTTCATGGTGGAGCGGGGAAGCCGCGTACGCAGAGAGGTTGGTATTCCGGTGGCGGCTAGCTGGAACCTGGGCCAGCCAGCAGTGGCGGACCAGGTCATACGTGACGAACTCGTTGATCTGGTGTTCCTCGGACGGCCGGCACTGGCCAACCCGCACTGGCCGATCTGGGCGGCGCGGGAGCTTGCACACGCTGACCCCTTCTCGCTGCTCCCGCAGGACTGGTCGTGGTGGCTGAAGAATCGGCCGGGCTCAGAGAATTCGCATGGTTGGCCACCAATGGCAATCGCCAACTGAGTAAGATTAGACGCCATGGCGCGAGAATCGCTCAGAGTCTTGGTAACGCTCGGCCCATCCACAAGTACAGCAGCGCACCGGTCACCAGTGACCGCGTGAAACCGAGCTCGGCGTCGCCACTGCGGTAAAGGAGCATCGCCGCCAGCGGCGGGCCCACGACCCGGCTGAGTCCGTAAAAGGCGATTGCCGCCTATGGCAGACGAACCTTGACATCATGGTCGTCTCGAGTCAGTAGCGGTCATCTGAGAGAACGCGATCCTCGCGGACCCAACGGCCGGCTTCAGCGGAAAGAACACGCAAGAGCCGGTGTTGCTGACCCTGTCGACGTGCGCCCACACATGCGCCAGCTGAGCTAATGACTCTTCCTTGGGCACGACCACCCCGGCCAGGCCCTGGACGGCGAGCTGATTCACCAGCGCCAGATCATCTTCATGTCAAGGTGTGCCCGCTGCATTGATGCGCACCAGCAGGCGCGAGTGCTCGGCCTCGTCCAGGGTCACAAGCGCCTGCGCCAGATAGAAGCGCGCGATCGACTTTTCGACCAGCGCCACAGTGTCTTCCAAGTCCACGATCACCGCGCCTGCACCACTGCCGAGGGCCTTGGCTAGGCGCTCCGGACGGTTGGTTGGCACGAACAAAAAGGTGAAGACCGAGGCCAGCGTGGACAGGGTGGATGTGTTCATGGATTCAGCAAAACTCCGACACGGTCAGCGCTAGCGATTTGCCACAGGCCATCGATGGCGGTCTGCATTTGCGCGGGTGTGGCGCCGCCGCTGTAGGCCGCCAGCCGCAAAGCCTTGTCGGTGATTTCCGAGCGGGTCAGCGTATTGCCCGGGTCGCCCTTGGGTTCGTCCACCCGTCCGTTTAGCGCGCGGCCATCGGTGGTGTACACCGTGACCTTGCCGATCCAGCGCTGCGGGTAGGCGGTATCGACTTCGTCGTCTAGTTGCATCTCGACCTTGTCGCAAAACGACACGGTATCGGCGCTCTTAAAGTGCTGATCAAAGGCGTTGAGATCGGCGTGCTCGAAGCGTGCCACCAGTGCCAATACAGTGCCCATGGAAAACTTGCTCTGGTGCACCGTGCTCGGGTTGACCACCGGGCCCAGCACGTCGATCGCGCCCTGGTGCACATGCGCGACCACGCGCGCTACATCGCCGGGACGCAGACTGTTGGCCTTTATCACCTGCAGCAGCGCGTCGGCGGCGGGGTGGGTGTGGCGGCACGACGCATGGAACTTGAACGAGGTTTCGACCGTGGCCCAGCGCTGGCCTAGCCCGTCCACCAGTTTAGCGGGGTCGGCGTCGCTGGACATGCCAGCGGCCATGCCTTGCGGTCCTTCAAAAATTTGTGCCGCACCGGTGAAACCATCCAGCGCCAGGTAGGCCGACATCAAGCCGACAGCGGCAGCGTGCGCGGTGTGCAACTGTTTGCTGTCGGACGCGGTGCGCAAAAATTCCCACAACCCAGCTGACTGCATTCCTGCTGAGCCTAAGGCATGCAGCATCTGCGCGCTGTTGAGACCGAGCAGATTGCCGACGGCTGCCGCTGCGGCCAAAGTGCCTGCGGTGCCGGTGGTGTGGAACACCTTGTAGTGCGAGCGCCCGAGGAATTCACCGACCCGAATACCCACTTCGTAACCCGCCACCGAGGCGGACAAGAAGCGCGCGCCGCTGGCCCCGATGGCCTGCGCTACCGCCAACGCAGCAGGGAAGACAACAGCAGCCGGGTGGAACACCGAGCCGTTGTGCACATCGTCCTGCTCGGCCACGTGGGAAGCGGCGGCGTTTACCATCGCTGCGAGATAGGGGCTGGTGCGAAGCCGGTTCACGATGACTTCCGATGGGCCACCAGGCTCGCTTGCGCCACCCATGGCCAATGCAAAGCGCGCGATGCTGTCCACCGGGCGCGAGCCATGCCCAGCCACGGCCGAGCCGAACCAGTCAACCAGCAGGTCTTCTGTTTTTCGAACCACGGTCTCGGGAATCTGCTCGAACCGCAGTTCGGCAGAAAAAGTGGCGAGTTGGGCGCTCGGGGGCGTCATATGGGTTCTTTCGAGCGGCATGTGGGTTGCAGTGCAGGAGGTTCAGATAGCGCCCAAAGCGCGCACCGTAGCAATCGCGGTGGCGGTCAGGCCGGTTTCGGCCAGGATAGCTTCGCTGTGCTGGCCGACGGCAGGCACCGGGTCCATGCGGTAGTCGAAGGCGTTGCTGCGGCCCGGTGGCAACAGGGCAGGTATGTCGCCCTCGGGCGATCCCACGCTGCGCCAACGCTCACGCGCCTGGAGCTGGGGGTGGGCCCAGAGACCGGCCATGTCGTTCATGCGAGCGTTGGCGATCTGCGCCTGTTCCAGCAACGCGCAGACTTGGTCGGCGTTCAGCGCGCCAAACGCGGCCAGCAGAATGGCCTTGAGCGCATCGCGGTTCTGGTTACGGCGCTCGTTTTTGTTAAAGCGCGGGTCGTTGGCCAACGCGGGGTTCTTCAACACCGTGGCGCAAAACGCTTTCCACTCGCGCTCGTTCAGCAGGCCCAGCATCACGGTGCTGCCGTAGCCAGCGGCAAAAGCGCCGTAGGGGTAGACGTTAGCGTGGGCGGCGCCACTCCGCGGTGGCGGAGACGCGCCCTCGAAGGCGTAGTAAATCGGAAAGGACATCCATTCGCCTAGCGCTTCGAGCATGGACACGTTGATGTGGCTGCCCACCCCGGTGGTCCCGCGCAGCAGCAGAGCCGACAGCACGCTGGTGTAAGCGTACATGCCGGCGGCAATGTCGGCTACCGACTTGCTGGGCACCTCGGGCGTGCCAGTGACAGAGAGGAACCCGGCCTCGCTCTGGATCAGCAAGTCGTAAACCTTTTTGCCGCGGTAGGGGCCGTCTTCGCCGTAACCCGAGATGTCGCACGCGACGGTGCAGGAATGGCGTGCTCGAGCGAGACCACTGTGATGCCGTCGAGCGACCGACGTTTCTGTGCGCGCTTCTCTGCTGTGAGAACTGACGTTCTCGTCATGCCCAGTACTCAGAACGAACGCGGCAAGTCGAGCAAGTGCTCTGCCACGTAGGAATAGATCAGGTTGGTTGAGATCGGGGCCACCTGATAGAGCCGCGTCTCGCGGAACTTGCGCTCCACGTCGTATTCGGTGGCGAAACCAAAACCACCGTGGAACTGGATGCAGGCGTTGGCCGCCTCCCAGCTCGCCTTGGCCGCCAGGTACTTGGCCATATTGGCCTGAGCGCCGCAGGGCAGGTCGGCGTCGAACAGTTCGCAAGCCTTGTAGCGCATCAAGTTGGCGGCTTCGACTTCGATGTAGGCGTCGGCGATGGGGAACTGCACGCCCTGGTTCTGCCCGATCGGGCGGCCGAACACCACGCGTTCGCGCACGTATTTCGTTACCCGGTCGAGAAACCAGTAGCCATCGCCAATGCATTCCGCCGCGATCAGCGTGCGCTCGGCGTTCAGGCCGTCGAGGATGTACTTGAACCCTTCGCCTTCTTTGCCGATGAGGTTGTCTTCGGGGATTTCGAGGTTCTCAAAGAATAGCTCGTTGGTCTCGTGGTTGACCATGTTCGCAATGGGTCGCACTGTCATACCGCTTTTTTCTGCCTCGCGCAAATCGACCATGAAGATGCTCATACCCTGGGTCTTTTTCTTGACCTCGGCGAGCGGCGTAGTTCGCGCCAGCAGAATCATCCAGTCGGAATGCTGCACCCGGGAGATCCAGACCTTCTGGCCGTTCACCACGTATTTGTCGCCCTTTTTTACCGCCGTGGTCTTGAGCTGGGTGGTGTCGGTGCCGGTAGTGGGCTCGGTCACGCCCATGGACTGCAGCCGCCATTCGCCGGTGGCGATCTTGGGCAGGTACAAGGATTTTTGCTCAGCAGATCCGTGACGCAGCAAAGTGCTCATGTTGTACATCTGACCGTGGCAGGCGCCAGAATTGCCACCGCTACGGTTGATCTCTTCCATGATCACCGAAGCCTCTGCTAGGCCCAGGCCGGAGCCGCCAAAGTCAGCCGGAATCATGGCGGCCAACCAGCCGGCCTTGGTCAGCGCGTTGACGAAGGCCTCGGGGTAGCCGCGCTGTTCGTCGATCTCTCGGTGGTAGGCATCTGGAAACTCTGCGCACAGCGCGCGCACGGCGTCGCGAATGTCCTGGTACTGGTCGGAGGTGGTCTTGATCATGAAATTTGGGTTGTTGATGTGATTCGAGGTCCAGCGCTCAGGCCAGCGTGGCGCTGCCCTGCATAGTTAGCCAGCCTTCGTTATCCTGGGCCCAGAGGCGAACGGTCTTGCCGTCGGCCGACAGCTGGCCATTGAGTCGGAAGGCGTACAGGTCAAACGTGGGTCGCACCGCTCGAAATTCAAACGACTGGATGCTCGCCTCAGGCCGTTGTCGGCGCACCAGGTCTACCAGCAAAGTCGCGATCAGTGGCCCGTGCACGATCAGGCCCGGATAGCCCTCGACCTCGGTAGCGTAGCTTCGGTCGTAGTGGATGCGGTGACCATTGAAGGTGAGCGCTGAATAGCGGAACAGCAGCACGGGGTCGGGCACCACTTCCCGCTGCCATGCGGCGGTGGCCTCGGCGGCAATGGGCCTGGGCACCGCGTCGTCTCGCCGGGCCGCTGCTCGGTAAACAATGTCGTGCTCCTCGGTGAGTGTCAGTCCCCGCTGGTTGTACATCTCGTGCTCAACCAGCACAAATAGCAGGTCCCCACTGCGTCCTGCCTTGTGCTCGACGGACGCGATCCTGGAGATCCGGCTAACTGCATCGCCGACCAAAAGCGGGTTCTCCGCCTGCCACCGCAGTCGCCCACCTGCCCACATTCGCCGGGGCAGCGGCACGGGTGGCAGAAAGCCGCCTCGCTTGGCATGCCCATCGACGCCAAGCTCGCTTTGGCGTGGGTGCTGCAGAAAGTAGAGCCAGTGCCACAGGGGCGGCACCACGGCACCCAACGCCGGGTCGGGATCGCCGCGGTCGAGCGCAGCTGACAAGGCACGCAGCGGCGCCGGGGTGATGTCGTCTTTGGAGGCTTCCGTGCAACCGACCCAGCTGCGCAAGTCCGCCAGCGTAATGGCATCTAGGGCACGGATGTCTTCGCTCATGATCTGCAGGAAGGAGGTACAAGATTGGGCACAGCCCCTATGGTCACTATAGTGGACTACCTGAGCAATCTTTGATTTCGAAAGCGGTGCTTTGGCATTTCCGAAGGGCATGCTTGAACTCTTCCCGGCGTTAGCGCTGCGTCCCCATCGCTTGCCCCGGCTGGGAAGCCAGTCCGGCGCAACCAAATCGCTTCTGCCCATGCACTTTGATCTGGTCGACTTGCGTCTAATTGTTCGGGTAGCCGAACTCAATAGCCTCACCCGTGGCGCTGAAAGCTCGTACATCTCCCTGGCGGCAGCCAGCACTCGCATCAAGAACCTGGAGGAAAGCGTCGGGGCCAAACTGCTGTACCGCAGCAGTCAAGGCATGACGCTGACCCAGCCTGGCAAGACCTTTTTGCAGCACGCCATTGCAGTGCTGGGCCAAATCGAAAACATGCGCGGCGACATGCAGGAGTACGCAAATGGCATCAAAGGCCAGCTTCGCATCTTCTCCAACGCAACCGCCCTGTGCGAGTTTTTGCCACCGGTTCTAGGTAGTTACCTGAAGAACCATCCGGACATCAACATTCATCTGCGCGAGATGCTCAGCCACGACATCGTGCGTGCGGTGCTCGATGGTTCCGCCGATATTGGGGTCGTAGCGGGTTCCGTGTGAGTGTCGCTCAACGGGTCCAATTTGTACGACTGCTTCTGGCCGCGCGCGTGCTTAGCTGGCAGCTCTCGCTGCAAGGTCCTGACCAATCATGAGGCGATGCCCGTCCGGCGTTGCCACCAGGAACTCACGCATGCCATGCGGCTTGTCCGCCGGTGGCTGTTGTATCAACGCGCCCCGGCTGACGAGTTCTTCATGGAGTGCATCAACGTCATCGACATGCAAGTATCCGAAGTAGCTGTGGTCGCCCGTCGCAGACGGCGGGACGGCATCTGGACAATGCCCAACCATGATGCGTACGTCCCTGCGCGAAAGAAGCTGCCACCCAGTCCCCTCGGGCCATTCAACTCTGAAATCAAGGGCATCTCTGAAGTAGGCAGCATTCCGAGCGAGGTCCGGCACAGCGAGGACGAACGAAAACGGACGTAACCTGTTTGGCTTCGGCATCGGATTTCCTCTTCGAGGTATGACTGATGCAGTGGATTCTGCCCTTGCTGTGAATGACGGCTCTTGGCCGATTCCTGAAGTCTAGCTTTGGAGCTGGGGAACAGCTACCCATCAAGATGGGATCGCCGGCCGCTTGCGGTGGACGGGAGATATTTGACGGTTGGTCGGCATTGTGAGAAACGCATCCACCTCCGCAGCGCTCATGTCGCGCGGGTGCCGCATCCTTTCACGGCCATGCCAGCGAATGAAAAGCGGGCCCTGAGAAGCATGCAACCGATACATCAATACGCTGTACAGCGTATTGAGCATTCTGGGCGTATGAACGGGCGGGGCAGGGTGAGCATCCCACTTCAACCTGTCTTGTCCCAGCAGGGGCACGCTAAATCTGCGGTTATATGTAGACGCCGTGCTCCTTGCACACCAGTTTACTCCGGACGAGTTGAGTGCCTTGCCGTGTTGCAAGGAGTTCGATCGGCCGTTGCCCGCGGAAATCCTCGTGCCCTTCGAATTACCTTCGAGCGATTGCTCGGCTTCATTAAAAGGGGTGAAGTTGACCTGACGTAGAGAAATCGAAGGCAAGCCATTCCGCGACTTTTCAGTGGCAAACCTGTTCCGGTGATGAACTACTTGATATAAAAACTAGACCGATGTCGGATGAAACGAGGCGGCTGCGCCGTGTCGGTGTACCAATGCATCCGCAAAGAGGGTCTCAGTTTCTGCCGTCGTTCAGATCGGGCGGAGCAGATCTCCCGTCACCCCGGCACTTCCGAGAATAATAAAAGTCATATAACTAGCGGTCACTTCATGCCCAGCAGACACGCGATCCTGAAAAATCTGGGGTGGCGGGGGGCCCTTTGGTTGACCTTTCTGTTTTTTCTATTTTCCATCTCGCATCTTTGGCGCCGCTTTGCCTCGACTTCTATTGTGTTTTTTGGTTCTGCAGAAGAGGTTTATCAGGATAGAGGGGGAGCAAGACTTGATATAAATAGCTATTCATATATCTTTATTTCCACGAAGACCCACCTCCCCAGCAACCCATGCTTGCATCACCGCCATGAACCCACCGAACCGCCAACCCTTTGTCCTGGGCAGTGGGCTGCACGATGTGCCCCTCGATGTGGGGTGCATCTGCCCGGTCTTCGGCCGCGAGGAGGTCGCCAACCCGCGCGTCGGGCGCTGCGTCGATGACCTGATGTACCTCTCGAACTCCGCCGAGCACTTCCTCGCGCCCATCCCCGATCTGTGGGCCATCTTTCTGCTGTCCCTGACGCCGCCCGCGCCACCGGTGGACATCGGAGAGGGCAAGTTCGCGCGCCGGCACGACCCCGGCGCCTTCAAAGGCCTGCTGATGGAACAGCTGCACGAGATGAACAACCTGCACCAGCTCCACGCGCTCGATATGCCCACGCGACAGCGCATCTTCCAGAGCGCCATGTCTGCGGTCGACGCCACGACCATGGGCCACCCGGAAGGGCCACAATCATGAAAACCCGCCAGCCCCCCCGCGCGCCATCACCCGCTGACGTGGACGGCGGCGCACCGCGCAAACGCGGCAGGCCGCGCATCCACCCCCTGACAACCCCGCTGCCGCCCGAGTTGCCCCCTCCGGTGCCACCCGCGCGGGGCCGTACCCATCCCAATGCTCCCAGCCACGAGGAGGTCATCCACGGGTATTCACAGGTGTGCCGGACCCGGGTGGAGCCGAAACCGTTGAAACAGAGCAGCGTGCGCGCCAATGCCGTGCTGTGGGGCGCCTGGTGCCGCTGGCTCGCTGCCCAAGCCCTGCACTGGAGCGACACAACGCCGCAGACCGTCAGCACGTTTCTCAGTGGCCCGGCGCCCAGCCTGCGCCGCCAGCACCGCCCCGCGCGCAACCCCTCCAGGATGTCCAGCCTCACCCAGGTGCGCTATTTCAGCGTCCTCAAAGGGGCCTACGAATACGCCAAACACAAGAAATGGATCGATGAGGCGCCCACCGTCGGTGAGCTGCAGCCCGAGTACGTGGCCAAGGATGCACAGGGCGGGGTGTTGCCCCCCGGGGTGCTTGCGCGCCTGCAGAACACGCGCCAGCTGCAGGAGATCTTCTCCCCCACCTCCGACACCAAAAGCCACTGGCGACTGCTGCGCGACCGCGCCGCCGTGGCGCTGGTGGCCGAGTGCGGCATCACCACGGCCGAACTCATCGAGCTCCAGCTGCGCGACCTCGGCGCCGGCCCCCACACCATCCTCCAGGCCATGGCCCAGGCCGCGCAGCGCACGCTGCCGGGCAGCGAGCGCGAAGGCACGCCACCCACCCCCACCCTCAACCTGATCAACCCGGCCATCGACAACCCGGCAGGTGCCCGCATGCCCGCCGCCCCGGTGGTGCTGACCGTGCGCCCCTCCCAGCCCCACAGCGAACGCGCCCTCAACGGCCGCAGCTTCGTGCTGCCCGCCCGGGTGTGCGAGGTCTTGCTCCCGTGGGTGGCGCAGCGCGAGGCGATGCTCACCGACATGGCCGCCAGGCACGTCCCGCTCGCGCGCCGGGAGTCCCACTTGAAGAAACACAGTCTGAACGGGCCGCTGTTCCCGTCGCGCCAGTCCCGCAAAGACGAGGAGGGACAACCGATCAAGGACCGGTTTTTCCCGATGGAGCCGGCAGCGGTGTACCTGATCTTCAAGCGCGCGTTTGCGGGGCTTGACCCCGCCACAGGCGAAGGCGTTCGGGGCACTCCGCGCACCGCGCAAGGGACCTCGGTGATCCGCAACACCCTGATCCACCACTGGCTGCGCACCATGCCCGAAGAGGAGGCAAAGACCCGCGCAGGCTTCAAGACACTGGAGGGCATGCGCGTGATCGCGCGCGCCGCCGGCATCACCACGCAAAGCACGACCAGCCCCGATTCCAAAGCCCAAGGCGAGATCGCGGGGGCAGACAACCGCATTGACAAGAACGGGCAACCCGGCCAGAAAACGGTACGCCGCGAAAAAGGAAATGGCGCGTGAAACACGACGAGTTCGAAGACATCAGCCAGCCCCCGCCGCCCGGTGGCGGCCTGTTCGACCCGACCCCGCGTTCCAACGGCGCAGAGCCGCAGGCCGAATTCGCTTCTGCGCGAGCCCAAGCCCATGGGAACACGCCCCGGCATCAGCAACGCACCGTCCACGCTGCCCCCGCGCCCATCGAACCGCCTTCCAGTTTTGACGCGCCCGATTCCTTCAGCGCGGCTCCCGGCGATGCCGGCACCGCCCTGCTGCGCGTGCCCCCGCACTCCGTGGAGGCCGAGTCGAGCGTGCTGGGCGGCTTGCTCTTGGACAACAGCGCCTGGGACCGGGTGGGCGACCTCCTGCGCCCCGACGATTTCTACCGATACGAGCACCGGCTGGTGTTCGAGACGGTGGAGCACCTGGTCAACGCGTCTCAAGCCGCCGATGTGGTCACGGTTTTTGAGCGCCTGCGCAGCCTGGGCAAGGACGAGAGCGCCGGCGGGCTGCAGTACCTCAACTCGCTGGCCCAGTACGTCCCTTCGGCCGCCAACATCCGCCGCTACGCCGAGCTCGTTCGCGAGCGCGCCATCCTGCGCCGCCTCATCTCCGCCAGCGACGAGATCGCCACCTCCGCCATGAACCCGCAGGGGCGCGACGTGGCCACCATCCTCGACGAGGCCGAGCAGAAGGTGTTTCACATCGGGGAGCAGGGCTCCCGGATGAAGGACGGCTTCCAGTCCATGCACAACCTCGTGGCCCAGCTGATCGACGATGTCTCGGCTCGGGCAGACAACCCCAGCGATGTCACCGGCGTGCCCACCGGCTACATCGACCTGGACCGCATGACCTCGGGGCTGCAGGCGGGCGACCTGGTGGTGCTGGCCGCGCGTCCCAGCATGGGCAAAACCGCCTTCGCCATCAACATCGCCGAGCACGTGGCGCTGCACGAGGACAAGGCGGTGGCGGTGTTTTCGATGGAGATGGGGGCGTCCCAACTGGCGCTGCGCATCGTGGGCTCCATCGGGCGCATCCACCAGAGCCACCTGCGCAGCGGCAAACTCACCGACGATGAGTGGCCGCGGCTCACCGAAGCCATCGAGAAACTGCGCAACGTGCGCCTGCACATCGATGACAGTCCGGGCCTCAAACCTTCCGAGCTTCGCGCCAACGCGCGGCGGCTGGCTCGACAGACAGGCGGGCTGGGGCTGATCGTGGTCGACTACCTGCAGCTCATGAGCGGCAACAACGATGGGGACAACCGCGCCTCCGAGATTGGGGAGATTTCGCGCGGCCTGAAGATGCTGGCCAAGGAACTGCAGTGCCCGGTGATTGCGCTCTCGCAGCTCAACCGCAGTGTGGAAGCGCGAGCCGACAAGCGTCCGATGATGAGCGACTTGCGCGAGTCCGGCGCCATCGAGCAGGACGCCGACATCATCATGTTCATCTACCGCGATGAGTACTACACCAAGGATGCTTGCAAGGAGCCAGGCGTTGCCGAAATCATCATCGGAAAACAGCGAAACGGCCCGACCGGAATTGTCAAGCTCGCCTTTTTAAGCTCGCTGACTCGCTTCGAAGACATGTCGAACATGGACTACTGATTCACAGTCGTCAACACTCAAACTGAACCCAACCTGGAGAGCTTTCGGCAATGGCCGCGGTGATGATCATGGCGTACGACGCGCTCGGCGAGATCCGTTTCGTCGGTGATGTGACCAAGGGGGCAGGGTGCGGCTGCTTCTGCCCGACCTGCAAAAGTCCGCTGGTGGCCAAGCAGGGCAACGAGTACGAATGGCACTTCGCGCACGAGGCCTCACAGGAGCGTCCCGAGTGCGCGGTCGGCGCGGAAAACCTCGCACGAAGCCTCGGCATCGAACACCTGCGCCAACTGCACGCGCGCGGCGCGCTGGTGCTGCCGCTCTACACGACCAACGCCAGCATGAGCACGCTGTGGCTCTCCCGATCGCAGCCGGTGACATGGGGTGCGCAGCTGGTGGGACCCCTCACATGGCGCGATGCGCCGACCAAGGACCAGCCGGTGGCCACCGGAATGCTCGAGACGGGCGCGCCGATGACGTTCTTCGTCCAGGTGGGCGGCATGTCCAGCCCTTCTCTGGACGATCTGCCCGAGGACTGCGCCTACGCCACGTTGGTGGTGGTCCCTTCGTGGCCACGCGGAACCAGAACGCGCCAGGAGGCGATGGCCGCACTCACGCAAACCGCGCAGATCCACTGGGGCTACCAGCCCGACTCGTACGGCATGCGCGCGTCGGCTCAACGTGAGATCGATGCGATGGAGCGGCGGGCGCACGAGATCGCCGCCGAAAACGAACGCCAGCGCTCGCTGGCGGCGGGCATGCGTTGGGCGGCCATCGCCAAGGCCAGAAGCCACAACTTGGCGGCTGCGCTCCAAGCCAGTCCGCACGGTGCGATCACGCCCCCACAAAACACCGCAGCGGCGCCGCCGCCGATGAGCCGGGTTCCGGCCAAGGCCGATCCCGAAGCCCGCTTCCCCCAGTACCCGGGCCATGCACCAGGCTGCAACTTCCAGTACTTTCGCCTCGGCCCCCAAGAGGCCTGGGTGTTTTACGAACTGGACAAAGAGTTCGTCACGCAGCGCGGCATGGCGCCTGCCGCCGACAAGCCACAGAAGGTCTGGGGCATTGCGCCGGCGCATGGACACACCGAGGGATGGGATGAATGCCTGCCGCCCAGCGTGGGCAGGGGCGACATCGATGCGGGCATCTACTGGGTGCGTGACCTCATGTCCGCAGTCGGTTTCCTGAGCCCGCGCTCAAAGGGCTCCAGCTCGGGCCACGATCCCGCAGAGTTCGATGGCCTGTGAGGCGCGCTCGTATCGGCGGGGCCCGCTCGGCTGGTCGCCATCGCTGGCGCTGATCGCAGCCAGCACCTAAACTTTCTCCACCTTTCGCAATTGCGACTGCCGCATGCCCTGTGCATGCAATCAACGTCCTGACGGGAACATCCCGTTGGGGGTGCTCCTTGTCAGGTTTCAACAACCTCAAGGAGTACAAAAAATCGGATACCTAGAAATCCTTGTGGCACTCGCGCCGGGAATGCTCACTGCAGTTCTGGGTCTGGTGGTGACGCTGTGGGAGCCGATGAAAATGCGGCTCAAGGAGTAACGTGAAATCCCCGAGATGGTGGATCGTGGGAGAGAAATCGCCCACGACCTGTCGCTGCTGGGCTCTGGTGCTGCCGCCTACATCGGTTGCCGCGACGAGGACATCGTTCTCATCGCTTTCACCTTTGCATGGTTTGTCGCCTTTTCGACAATCGCAAACAGAGCTGCCCTTTGGGCCACAGAGCTACGTGACCGCGATGAGAAAAAGGCACATCGAAAGATGGCTGGAACCATGCGCAGCATTGCTCGTGACGTCGTCCGCGCTGAGCTTGAGCGAAGCAAGAAGGACCTTTAGAAATGAATGGCCTCACGCGAAGCACAAGCCGTTGCGTTTCGTGGGGCACGCCCTACAATCATCACATCAACATGCAGCACATACTGAACACGATCATGTCAACCGCCGATCTGCTCAAAATCATCATGCTCGTAGGCATCATCTTCGCGCTCTTGGCCAGCCGTTGGATCAGCAAGCAAACCGCAATCCTGGCCGAAGAAAATCGCCGCGCGGATCAGAAGATCGACTATCTGGAAGATCGTTCGACGCCCTCTGGGCGCCGCGCTAGAGCAGACGCTTAAGTACCCGCAACAGAGCCGCAATAGCTCAACCCCAAAACGCCCTCAGCTACCAGCTGGGGGCGTTTTGCTTTGTGGTGAGTGCACAGAGGAAGTGCTTGCATCCTTTGGACCGCCACGGGTGGTCGTGATAGCTTGCACTACAGCCCCGGTAGCAAGAAACTTCAGGCACCTCTCGCTCCATGAGAAAGCTGCGTGCCCTGTGCACGCCACATCACTTCCTGCCACCGGGCCCAGTCCAGGTGGGATTGAGGCCCTCACACGAGACCTCACATGGAAATCCACAAGATGCTGTGCCTGAGCAGGGCGCACCTGACCTTTTCGACGCGCACGCTGCTCGAACAGGACGAACTGCCGGGCTAGATCTTCTTCCCGAAAGACAGTCACGGCTGGTTCACGCATGTGCCCGAGCAGCGGCTGCTGCAGGCCACGCTGATCAATGCACCGACGGAACTGAGCGACTGCCTGACGCTGGCTTGTGCCCGCGGCTTCCAGTGGCTCATGTTCGACTCCCACGGCCCTACGCTGGACAGCGTTGCCGTTGTAGGTCGTGCTGAAAATGGCAGACATCAAAGTCGATGCAGGTGTATCGCTGCCGACGAAGCCCAGGCTTATGTCGCTACATCGAGCAAGAATTCGACCGGAAGAGTCAGCGCCCGGCGCTGGTTGTTGCCTATACTCTTCACGCCTTTCTGGTCAAGGAGTAGGCCTTCGCCGAAAAGAAACACGCCGGCCTCAAGAGTGGAAAAAATGAGCAGCGTTCTGAAAATACACACCGCACACTCAACCCAAAGTGCCAACGGCGGCACTATCAAGGCCGAACTGGACACGCTGATTTCGACCGAGTCGTGGCGCAAGCGCTTGGACAAGCGCCGCATGTACTGGTTGCGCGAGCTCGATCACCTCAAGGCGGCCGTCAACGGACTGACGGTCGCTCCCAGTCCCATGCTGCGTAGAGAGTTGATCTTGGCCTGCGAATTCTTCGGTCTGAAGGCGAGAGACGCCGAACAAGTGCCACACGGAGATCTCGGGGAGTGGTTGGCCGTTGAGATCGCCCAGCGATGCTCACTGGAGGGCTACAAAATCTATATCGAGAGGCGCTTGGTCGAGCAAAAGAGCCATCATGAATCGACCTTGGTTGGCAGCATGGCGTACTACCTCCAGGAGTTTGAGATGCACCGCTTTGCCTATGCAGCTGGCGCAAAGGACATGCTGATGTCCTTCGATGACACGATGCGACTGATGAGGCCCCGAGCACTGGAGGTGATGGCCACAAAGCTGTCATGGGATGAGAGGGCAGACGGAACGCCTGAGGCTCTGGTAAGGCATTTTCCGATGGATTTGCTGGACACCCTGAGCAACTTCGGCAGGGATGCGTTCACCGAGGACCAATCGCCCGAGCACGTCACCGACTATTTGCTGCGCGACCATCCCCGCGCGATGGTGCAAGCTGGTCTTTGCGTTGCAAGATGGGCGCTTGAAGAACGGGAAGCGTCGCACGTACGATCACCACGCACTCGCTTTGCTGGAACGGGAATCCCCAACCCCAACGGCGATCCCTGGCACGGCCACATGCCATCGCCTGTTGAAATCGTCGACTCCATTGCTCGCAAGATATCGATGATCCGCGAGGGTTTCGCTGGCTTTGAGATCCAGCAGAGCGCAGGATTGATGGATGGAAATGGCCGAAACTCCGTGATCGTGCGGGTTCAAGACAACGATTTCCTAATCGACATACGCGGTTTGTACACGACCCTTACACGCGCGATGGTGCTTGAGATCGAGGCTGAGCGCGCGCAGCACCAAGCGCAGCATGCGTTCGCAGTGGTGGGGGACGCCTTGACGATGGCTGCTCGCAAAGCCGTGAGCGGCACAGCTGTGCAGCTGGTCGACGAAGTGGCGCTGTATGAGAGCGTGGCTGCGTTGCTGCCCTGACCTCGACCAGTTTCGGAGCCGGAGCCTTTTCGTGCATAGTCTGCTCGACCTGTGCTTTTTTTGGTTTTCTGGGCGCGAGGCAAGTCTTCGGTGCGTCCGATACTGGGGCTTGCAATCCTGACGTCGGTTGTTGCCTAACCGGTGCTTGGCGTCTACACCCCGTGGAGACGCATCCATTGAAGTAGCGGTTGAAGGTTCCGCTTCGCACGTCGAGGCAATTAAGTTTTTTGCCTGCACTGTGCTTCTCCGTAATGACGTTCAGAAAGTCGCCACATTAGATTTGGGTTGACCCGCCGCGGCTACCATGATGTTCATCGGTCACGACCGGACATTCGCTCACTTCGTTCAATCGATTTTTTATGCCGTACCTTCAGTTAGACGTGACCTGCAGCTATTCCGTAGGCGACAAGAAACGGTTGGCCGCGGCGATGAGTAAAACCTACGCACGCATGATGTCCGTGGACATTCGGCGAATCAGCGTCGCCATCCGTGAGCTGGGCGAGGGCGGGGTGTGGCGCATTCCAGAGATGGGGGACGAGCCGACTCCCGTCTCAATGCTTATGTTGGACATCCGCAGAGGCCGGCCCGCCGAGCTGCGAATGCAAGTAGCAAAGGCCCTCTGCGAGCACTGCGTTGACATTCTCGGTCTGCAAGAGAACCGACTCAACGTCGAGTTCACTCAGCACGACGGGGACGAGATGTACCACCCGGCGCTTGGCGGTTACAGCCCAGACTGGAAGCCCGGCGAGGCGTGAGACAGCGCTGAGAGCCTGAGACCGAGACCGTCTACATTCGGCCGAGGCTGTGTGAAAACTCCGTTGAGCCACGTTTTCAGGGGTCCTTCATCCGCGGAGTTGGCGCACAGAGAGGCGTATTTACCGTTGGGCACGTAGGTGGTGGATGTGGCGCCGCGCTTGACATGTTGCATCCGTCCGGCCATGAGAATTTGTTCCTCCGGTGCACAAAGCCCGAAGGTGAGGGCGCCCATGCCGCGCTTGCCCATGAGGCCAGGCGGTCCAAAGAGGTGATGGCGTCCTTGGCGATGCCCTTGTCTGTTATCCAGGCGTCGATCAGCGCATTGCCGAAGTCGTCGGGGAGGGCGTCGGCCAGGAGCGCGGGCAGGCGCTTGAACGTCGGCTCGGGCAGATCCGTGAAGATGAAGGGCTCGCGGGCTTGCGCCAAGGGCATCTGCAGCGGTGCCAGTTCAATGCCGCTCCTCACCCACGCCGGGGCGTATTGGAAGGCGTAGTAGTTCTTCGTGGGCTCGCGCGCGACGGCGCCCACCAGTTTTCCCCACGCTCTGACCTCTACGGCGTCGACGCTCTGGTGGGGGTTGAGTCCCACGTGTCCTCGTGGCGAGCGTTGACCAGACGCCAGAACTGCGGCCCCGGCGCATCAGGCGATGCTTGACGCGAGATGAGAGCGACAGGCTCGCGCCCTGGACCAGCCCGCGGCCGAGCCGGCCAAGCGCGCCAGCAAGTACGGCAACCAGAAAACCGTGGTCGACGGCATCACTTTCGACAGCAAGGCCGAGGTCGCGCGCTGGGTGGAGCTCAAGACCATGGAACGCGCCGGCCTCATCACCCATCCGCGGGCGCCTGACGCAAGCTCTTGCGCCAAAGCCATTGCTGATGAGCTCACAGAAAACGCTTCAGTCATCGTGATTCCCAAATCGGTCGATGCTGCCGTGGTTGTGGGTAACGGCGCGACCCCCACCGCTGGGGCCTTCCTCGTCGTCATCACCGCCACCAGCCCCACTTGCCATCCCTTTGATTGCAAGGAAGATGACAAAACCCACCACACCCAAAATAAGGAGAGATTCCATTTCGTTCCCCTTTCATTTGTTCAAGCGCCGCTCAGGCAGCGCCATGTTCTTTTTCATGGAGAACGCCATCGTGGCCACCGTTTTCACATACGCCAGCCGCTGACCGAACGTCTTGGGCTCAGGCATATCCCGCAGTCCCAGTTCGTCAACCATTTCCTCCAGAAGCGGGTCCAAGTGCGCGGCGTGCCTCCACTCCAGCACCACCACCTCGGGGCGGCTGATGCGCAGCTTGATCTTCAGGAGATCGCGGCCGTAAACGCTCCCCAGCAGCCAGTGAGGCTCTTTGACGGCAGCCTCGATAGGAGCGTAGTGATCGCGGAAGTCTGCAACGGTCATATCGATTTCGGCCAGATAAGACAATTTCGCCCTCTCTTTCGGTTTGCTTGCTATTAGGTTCACACGTATCAAGCTCGTGTCAAGGGCGCTTGGAGCGAAAAAAAAGGGGGCGACCTAGTCGCCCCTTCTTTCCACTCCTTCCCGCAATCAAGCCACCGCTTTTCTGTTCCGTGTGTGTTCGAACGCTTGGCCGAACATGCTCTTGAAGCTTGCATCGAAAGGGCTTGCAACCGAGGCCCCTTCCTCCAGTGGCCCCGCGACATCGACCTGTGCGGTCTCTGAATCGGCAGAGGGAGTTGACGAAAGCTGCGGCGTTGGGACCTGGACTGGTGCTGAAGTGGGCATATGGCCGAGGTGCTTCAAACCAATCCGACTCATAGTCATTCGGATCTGGTAGCCCAGCTGGATCAAATGCAGGACCTCCATATTGAGCCCGGCAGGGTTGATGCCTTTGAGGTAATCCTGGGACCCACTGCCATCGGGGGATATGGAGATCCGGATCAGCAAAACGCCCCCGGCTTCTCCGTCCGTTTTCGCTGAGCCATGATTTGCTCCTTTCGATCGGCGGTTTCCCCTCGTCGACCAACATGTAGTGCATAGCTCCGCGCATGAGCGCCAGATAGGAGCCCACGTCGATGGCTCGCGCGGGTACAGTGATTATGTGTGCGTCGCGTTTCATTGGACTCTCCGAGAAAAATGGCTGCATAAAGGTGTGCTGCCGGGAATTTTTTGGAGCCTGCGTATTTCGGACCACCTGGACACCAAGTTCGACACCGTTGACATAAAGTTCGGCACCGCAGTCAACGAACTTCACCGGCCACACTGAAGAGAACCCCACGAGGCCCACTGATCGCTTGAAAAGGCTGGCGATACATAGGCGGCCGTCGATCCCATCTTGATGGGTAGCTGACCCCCAGCTCCAAGGCTAGACTTCGGCACTCGGCCATCAGCGGCCATTCACCTCGTCGTGTCTATCGTCAACACTGACTTCGGACGTTCGTCGTCAAAGTTGATTCGCAAGCGCAAGCGAAGCGCCTAAGTGTCCTTGTCATTAAACGGGGCCTTTTTAGCCGACGATCTTCGCTACCGCTCCCAAGATGGTCGCCCATGGAGTTGATGGGTCATCCAACATGTGCATGGTCTCGATGGTCGATGGAAGTTTTCTCCTCCCCCATTTGGGGTAGACACGTCTTTGAGCCAGAACGTACCCTGCAATCCGCAGCGCTGAACCGGTGTTACAAAGCAACATGGAAATTCGCGGTCAAGCGAATAGAACCCGTCGAAACACAGACCTCAGTCCCAGTACACGTTATCTATGCGCCCGGCGATGAATTCAGATGACGCGTCCACTTTTGGGTCAGAGCAGTCAAGCTTCATTCGTTCGCTGTCGGCGCGACGTGTTTTTTTCTCAGCCTTGTTAGCAGCATCGTTCACCTCTGACTCGAGGGAGCAAGTGCCACTGGTTCTGATCGCGTCGATTAGCACGCTTGAGCCTGTATCTAAGCGCAGCGAATGCGTAACTCAGGCGGAATAGATATCAACACCACTGAACGGCACGGGTCTTGTAAGCGGCCGGCGATCCCATGTTGATGGGTAGCTGTTCCCCAGCGCCAAGGCTAGACTGCAGGAATCGGCCATGAGAGGGCATTCAACCAACCCCGACTTGATTGCGCAGCAATGGACCCAGGATGGCTATTTCTTGTGCTTAGGGTAAGCCTTGGTAGGCTGAAATAAGCCAACCTGCGAAGCTGGTTCGGCTTGATTGAATTGCTAGGCCAAGCGCCCCAAGTTCTCACGGCAGCGGCCCTATGCGTGAAAGGATTGAAGGGGTATTGCGGTACGCACTCAGCATCGCATTGATGCCTAAGAGTCCGAGGCCAAGAGCTGCAAGTAGGGGGCCGATTGTGCGGTCGGAAACGACCAACACTACGATTGCGATGATGGTGAAGAACGCACCAAACCCGCCTGTGACCAGCCGATGCGTCATTGATTTTGTTGCGGGGGCCAGATCAGTGTTCTTCATTCGAGCCTCACTTTGATTTGAACCGCAAATCGCTTGATCAGGTGCGCGAAAAGGTTCGCTACTCACATTAGAGCCTACAAATCGAGAAGGTTTACCTCTGTGGGGCAAGGCATTAGTGTTGTGAAGTGGCAAAAGGCGACCGAACCCGGTGCTCTTGGAGGGTTGAAAGTCCGCTTTGCAGACAATGCGTGAAAGCCCGCTCTGGGCCCATCGGCGACAGCGACAACGCCGATCACACCGCCAAGAAGCGGTCGCTCGACAATCCCACATAACCGAACACCGAGCGTGTGAGGACGTTGTCGAGGTGCTAGCGGATGTGCGCGATGCGACCGCTGCCAGCGCAGGGTGACCGAGAGTGCCACTGCGCGAAATCATTCCCGCAGAAACGCGTCGATCTCGGCGAGGAAGATCGGCCAGGCCGGCTCGCCAGGCACGGGCACATGATTTTCTGATTCGAGAGCGACGAAGCGCGCGTTCGGCAGGGCTGCGGCCAGGCGCTGCCCCTCCTCAAACGGCACGGCGTTGTCGTAGCGGCTGTGCAGCACGAGGGTCGGCGCCGACACCTGCTTGAGTAGATCGACGACATCGATGTCGTCACTGGCCATGCGCGTGCGGATGGCCGCGTCGGCCGACATCGCCATGCGTTGCAGATCCGCCAGAGCGCGGACTTGCGCGTTTGACATGCCGGGGAAGTAGAGCGTGCCGAAACTGCGCAGAAAGGATGAGTGCTCGTCGCCCCAGCCATGGCGCATCAGTGTCAAGTAGGCCTGCCCCGTTTCGCGATCCTTTTGCGAGCCGCGCTTGTTTCGGCCCAGCGCAAAAGCACCATTGAGGATGATCTTCGACACCCGGTCGGGGTGACGCGCCGCATGCGCGATCGCGACCGGCGCGCCCTGCGAGATACCGAGCAGCGCGTAACGCGGGAGATCCAGCGTGTCCACCACGGCCTGCAGATCACGCTCGAAGGTGTCGAACGAGAGCTCGGGCACGTAGCGCTCCGACAGGCCGCTGCCGCGGCCGTCGTAGCGGATAAGCCGCAGGCGCTCGGCGAGAAACTGGTACAGCCCACCTCGAAACGACACCTGCCACTCATGCTCAAGGTGATTGAACCAGGTCGGGGTCCGCACCAGCGGCAGCCCGCGTCCGACTTCGGCGATCGCCAGCCTGACCCCGTCAGCAGTGCGGCAATCGTCAATCCCCTGAACGGCCAGAGTCGGTGTCAGTGTCGCCTCAGATTCCACCGTGCGCAGCGCGGCCTCGGCCGCGAAGAGGTAGCCGCGCCTCGGCAAGGTACGGATGATTCGGTGTTCGCTGTCCGACAGGGCCTGCCGCACGTCACTGACGCATTGAACCAGCGCGTCATCGGTGACCACGACGCCAGGCCATAGCGTGTCCAGGAGTTCCTGCTTTGAAACCACGCGCCCGGCGTTGACCATCAGATGGCGCAGTACATCGAAGGCCTTGGGGCGTAACTCGATGGCGTTGCCGTCACGCCGTAACACGCACTGCTGGAGGTCCAGCCGGAAGCGTTCGAAATCTACGAATTGGGGCATGGCGGAAAGGGTGACAGCCGCGAAGGTGAGTTCTGAGCGCAAGTTTCGGCGAAATTTCGCCTCGGGTTCGTTACGCGGTGATGGTGCGCCGCCAACATCACGAACGTCAACTGCATGTTGTACAGCCCTCCAGCTGCGCAGCGCCACCCACCAATGGGGAGATTACTGTGGCTCACCAAACCTTGATTGGCCGTCCATTGCTGACCGGAATGCTGTGGTCCTTGCTGTTCTCGTTATGCCTGGCCGGCTCGATTGCCGGCGCACAAGCACCTGCCAAAGAGCGATCAGTGACCTGGACTGTGAGCGATCCGCAGCTCGAATGGGCCCCCTGCCCGCCCTTCTTGCCGAAAGGGTGCGGTATCGCCGTCCTTCGCGGCGACCCCGCAAAAGACAACGTTGACGTGTTCTTCAAAGTACCTGCCAAGTCGACGATTCCGCTTCATCTGCACACATCGCCAGAGCGCATGGTGCTGGTAGCGGGTGAGCTTCATGTCACCTATGACGGTCACGAGAAGGCGGTTCTCAAGGTGGGTACGTATGCCTACGGCCCGGCCGGACTACCCCACAAGGGCTACTGCGCCAGCGACGTTCCCTGTGTCCTCTTCATAGCATTTGAGTCGCCTTTGGATGCGGTGCCGGTTGCCAGCACGACAAAGTAGCCGCAATGATGTCCAACTCGACAAACGGAGACCCCGCATGACTGACTTCCGACCTTCTCTGAGCGAGCTGCGCGCCGCGCTACCCGATCTGGCTGCCGAGGCCAAGGCGCGCGCGGAGGAATTCGAAACCCTGCGCCGGCTGGCGCCGGACTTCATCGCCAAGCTCAAGCAGGCGGGGGTGATGAGAATGTTGGTGCCAGCCGAGGTCGGCGGCTACGGCGTCTCGCTGACGGAAGGGCTCGAGATGCTGATGACCCTCGCCGAGGCCGATGCGTCCACCGGCTGGGTCTGTGCCCACGGTAACATTTGCGCGGCCTTGATCCATGCCTCCGCCGAACCGCGGCTGTGCGACGAATTCTTCGCCGATCCGGCCGCGTACGCCTCCTGGAGCAACCTGCCCCGAGTGCAGGCCGTGGAAGAGGCCGAGGGCCTCCGTATCACGGGTTCCTGGGGTTTCGAGTCAGGCTGCACGGGCGCGACCTTCGTCGGCGGCATGGTGATGCTGCCGCCGGTCGCCGCTGGCGCCGCGCCGCGCATGGTGGCTGCGCTCGCACCCATCCACGAGGCCCGAATCGAAGATACCTGGGACCCGATTGGCCTGGCCGGTACCGGAAGCCATGACGTTCACTTCGATGAAGTTTTCGTGCCCTGGCGCCGTACCTTTCCCTGGCCGTTCGGGATCGCCGTGGCACCGTATCCGGCTGCGGTGGTCGTCGGCGGTGCATGGTTCATCACGATCGCAGCAGCGGCGACACACCTTGGTCTTGCGCGCCGGGCGCTCGACGAGGCCCGTAACGAGCTGCACGGCAAAATCAACCGCATCACCCAGAGACCGCTGCTCGAAAACCCGGCCACCCAGCGCAGGCTGGAAGCGGCGGAGGGGCTGTGGTGGGCTTGCCGCGCCGGCTTGCGCGAAGCGCTCACCGAGGTCTGGGACAGCGCCTTGCGCGGAGAGCCTGCCACCACTGCCCAACGCATCCAAGCCCGCGTGGCCGGCGTTACGGCTGTCCAACGTGGAGCCGAGATCGTGCGCGAGGCCTACGACGCGTCCGGGGCGAGTGCCTTGCGCCGTAGCGGCCCCATGCAGCGGCTGCTGCGCGACGCCAGTTGCCTGACCCATCACATTTCGTCGAATCTTGCGTCGTACGAGATGACAGGCCGCGTACGTTGCCAAATCGACGAACTGAACGCCCGGATCTAGGCGGAGTCGTCTCGCTGCCCCCCCCGGCCGCCGGAGCTACGCACAGCCCGCGTGCCTGCGATACGCTCGTAGCGCCCAGAATCGAGTTTGCGGTCTCGACAGCATGGCGTGGCATCGGGTGAGGGCCTGTCGACGAGGCTGGCTGCCATCAAGCAGTCGGTGATTAGCGACACCTAATGGCCGATCTGGGTCATGCTACCGGGGCGCGTTTGCTTGAGGAAGAACATCTAGAGGAGGCGCCGCAAAACGCCGTGTCAGCGCCACACATTGGCTTGCAATGTCTGCAGCACCTCCGGCAGCTGACTCTCGATCCCTGCGATCTGGAGGAACTGAGTGACCGCGATGTGGCAATCGCTGAGGGCTCAGCTCTTCATCGCGACTGTCCGCTGCCGCTGCAGACCAGTTATTGGTGTCAAGTTGCCATTCGACTGCAGTGGGCCCGAAGAAGACCCTCGCCGGTCGATGGACCCAACGCGCGGACGGCTTCCGATCAACTCCCGTGAGATCTACCCCGCCGGACGGGCCGTTTGGTCGAAAGCCGACACTCACCCGCGCGCCGGATGTCGAACGGCCCGACTTCACAGCCGATCAGCGGCGAGACCGCGATGATCCCGGTTGCCTCCTCGAGCGGTGCGGCCTTGTGCCTCTTATCGGGCGCGAGGCTTTGCGTGCTGATAGGTTGCCTTTTCCATCTCAAGGAAGCCCGCTACCGAGGTCGGATCGGCGAACGGGAAGATCTGGGTCGCCCAATACCCGCCGATGCCGTTCGCGCGATCGATCCAGTAGTACAGGTTAGCGAGGCCGGCCCATGCGAGCGCACCAGCCGGCCGACCCGTGGGTGCTTCTTCCTCGTTGATCATGAACGTGAGTGCCCAGGTCTTGGGCATGCCGGGGAAGAACTCGGCGTCATTGGACAGCCGTGGCCTCGATACGGGCAGGATGGACGCCGCCGTCTTGGTCGCATCGACGCCGGGCAGCATCTTCACGTGCATGCCCTTGGGCAAATGATTGCGGGATGCCATCTCGACTGTTTCCGGTCGCAGGATCTGCTCTCCGCTGTCGCTGCGTCCGTCGTTGAGCCACATGCGGATGAACTTCACATAGTCCGACGCGGTCCCGTAGAGGCCGTGCCCTCCCATGTGGACCTCCGGATCCTGCGGCAAAGTCACCCCGTTGAGCGGAACAAGCGAACCATCGCGATCCTCGCGCGCGTGAATCGTTGCTTGCCGGGACTGCATGGAGGGGGTCATCGTGAAGGCGGTGTCGGCCATCCCGAGTGGACCGAGAACCCTCGATTGCATGACCTCGCCGAGCCGCTTGCCCGTAATGCCCTCGAGCACCATGCCGGCCCAATCGATGTTGCTCCCGTAGGACCACTGCTCGCCCGGATCAAACAGAAGTGGCGTCTTGATCGACTTCCACGACGCGTCGACCACCCAGGGCTGACCCTGCTCGTTGGCGAGGCGGGTGTACGTCTCGTTGAAGAAGTCGTAGCTGAAGCCGGCTGTGTGCGTGAGCAGGTGACGTGTCGTGATGTCGCGCTTCGGTGGGCGCAGCCTGGGTTGCCCGTCCTTGCCAAAGCCCTCGATGACCATGATGTCGGCAAGTTGGGTCGCGTACTCCTTCGCAGGCGCGTCGAGGTCGAGAAGACCCTCTTCCACCAGTTGCAAGCAAGCCGTTCCTGCGATGGCCTTGGTGGTCGAAAATATCGCGCACACGGTGTCGGGTTCAAACGACTCGCCGGTTCCGGTGTTGCGGACACCGCGCGCGCCTTCGTAGATCGTGCCGCGGCGGTCAGTCACCGCCGCCGATACCCCGGGCACGCGGGGTGTGCCTGTCGTCACGCCATCGAGAACGGCGTCGATTGCCTTAGTCAGTTCGGTCATTGTTGTCTCCGTGTTGTTGAACTACCGCCACATGCCAAGTGCCGGAGCGCGGAACGTCGGCGTGAGGTCGGAACGATGACCCCGCCCAACCCGTCTCCGGCGGCGACGTGTGGCAACGAGAAGATAGCAACACGCTGGGTGGCCAGTAACCGCCGACCGGCGCGCCTGGAGGGACCGAATCCCGCCATTTGGCGGTTGAGACTAGCGACTGGTGGGCGGTGGCAGGTCCAGCGCCGACGAATGCCGAACGCGCCAGGCGAGGAAGGCGAGGCCGACGCGGGTTCGGCCGATGCCGTCGAGTGGGTCGAACGACAGCAAGTCGCGAATGGTCTCCAGTCTCGCCTGCATCGTGCTGTGGTGGACACCGGCAATGCGAGATGCGTCACGGATAGACGCGGAGCGAAGCAGCGCATCCAGAGTTCGCACGGCCCACGGATGCTGCATGACGCCTTCGAGTTCCTCGACATCGAGCAACGGTCTATCGACCGAGCACTGGGCGAGCAGATCGATGAGACCGCCATAGTCGTCTGCGACGACAACGGGCACATCGGGCACAGCGCACAGACGCAAGCTCACGAGTGCTGTCGCCAGCGATCGGTGGAGGTCGTCGATCCCCGCCGCCACCCCGATCCCGCAGGGGCTGGCGTCGATGTGTTTCACCTCGGCGCGCAGTAAGCACACGTGCAGCGGACCGTAGCGGGTGTTGACGACGTCTTCCAGCAGGTCGCGGTGTTGCTTCCATGTCGCGAAGAGCGGCAAGGTGGCAACGCGGTACTTCAAGTGCGGCGCCAATCCGAGTTTGGCAGCCGTAGCGTGGCGATGCTCCACGTCAACGTTGACGTCGAGCAGATCGCCGAGTCGACGCAATGGATCTTCCGCCTGGTGCCCGCTGCGGATGGCCAGCGCAAGTGCGAGGCGCTCGAGGACCATCGCATCGTTCACATGGGCTGGCCCCTGCCGCTCCAGCCACACGGTCATGCCGTTTGCTTCCAGGGAGCCTTCTCTCGGCGCTGCGGCGCTGCCCTTCAGGGTCTGCCCGTCCGGTGCGACGCGGAGCGTGCGCTCTGATTGATGCCCGGCGAACCCCGCTACACAGCCCGAGAGCGAGGCTGCTGCCCCGAGCAGCCCCTGGATGTTGACGCCACCTCGAACCAATTCGTCGAAGCACGCGATGATCCTCAACGCCAGGCTGGCGTTGGGGTCAAGGGCCTTCAGTCGAGCCAGCAGTTCCTGCATACAGTCCTCAATCGCCCAACACGCGTGACATCCATCCACTGCGCGTGGCGATCATTCCACGTGACAGTGCGGTATGCGGCGCGAAGATGTCGAACGCATGGAACCCACCCGGCCACACGTGAAGCTCGGCCTGCCCGCCGGCATTCCACAGGGCGTCCGCATAGGCCACGGTTTCGTCGCGAAATATCTCGGCGCTACCGACGTCGAGAAACGCGGGTGGTAGGTCGCAAAGCTCAGTTGCACGAGCCGGCGCGGCATACGGCGACACATCCGGACCACCGCGCGCTTCGCCAAGCAGCGCGCCCCAGCCGGTCTCGTTGCTCACGCGATCCCAGACGCCGATGCCATCGAACTGAAGCGTGGACTTCGTGATGCCGCGGTCGTCCAGCATGGGGTAGTCGAGCAGCTGACCGCACAGGCGGGGACCGCCCCTATCGCGCGCCGCGAGGGCTGCACCGGCCGCCAAACCTCCCCCTGCGCTGGCGCCCGCGATCAGCAGGCGATCGAGGCGCACGCCGAGCGACTCCGCATGCAATGCCATCCATTCCAGTGCCGCGTAAACATCTTCCCGCGGATAAGGATCGCGATACTCTGGCGCCAGGCGGTACTCGATCGACACGAGCACGACGCCCAGCTGTTCGACGAAATCGATCATCCGGTCCAACCCACTGAACCGATCGCCGAACATCAGACCCCCGGAATGCACGAAAAGCACACCGGGGCGCTGCCCGGAGGCACGCTCGTGACGGAAGACGGACGCCTTGAGAGGGTGACCCTCGTAACCCTCGAAGACGCGTTCCTCGCAGCGGATGTTTCGCCCGCCGATCAGCGTTTCGAGAGGCGGCCCTGCGTAGGACACCCGCATGAAGTCGATCAGGTCGCTGGTCACAGTCGGCGGGAACATTCCGCCCACGATCGCCAAGCCTGCGCGCAGTTCAGGATCAAAGGTCGGTCGGTCGAGCCGCGCTTGTCGGCCCACCCCCTCGACCACCCCCTGGGTGAGCTCCTTCATCTCGAGTTCCTTCACGAACGTCTGCTTGTGGCTAAGTCACGCTGAAGATTGAGCGCGCCTCTTTGAGTGAAAACCTAAATTACCCGTTTAGGAGAGAGGATTCTCCGGCACTTCCCGAAGGACCGGTTGTGGCCGATTCCCGAAGTTTGGCCTTGGAGCTGGCGAACGGCTACCCATCAAGATGGGATCGCAGGCCGCTTTCCATTGACCGTCAAGATGAACGAGAGAGGCCGAACGCCAGAAATCCAGTCACGCCAATTACGACCCAATCCGGACCCTCGGTGTGGCACAAGGCCATGTGAGTCGCTAATTTCTCGCGTACGCCAAAGCAGCTACTCTGGCGCCCAGCGACAAATCAGCCCGATACTTGATCCGTCGTTACAGCAGGGAGGTTGATCAGCGAAAACGTGAGTGTGAACTCCGCTCCCTCGCCAGGGGACCCCTTGGCACGAACAGCGCCTCCATGACGCTCGACGATCCGGCGTACATTGGCCAAACCCATTCCCTCGCCAATGAACTCGTCATTGGAATGCAAGCGCCGGAACGGCTTGAACAGTTGATCGGCCAATTTCGAATCAAAGCCTGCTCCGTTGTCTGAAAAGCGGATTTCAGCAGCGCTTGAGGGTGAAGCCACGGCCCGAATGGCGATGTGAGCGACCTCTTTTCCCGAGGTGTATTTGATCGCGTTGCTGAGCAAGTTGACGAAGGCCTGCAAAAGCAAGCCCTCCTGACCCAATATGCATGGCAGTGGACCAACGTCCCAGATGATATTGCGGCCCTGGGTAAGGAGGTTGACCGCGTTCAGTGCGTCCCGCAGTACTTTATCGAGCTCGACAGGAGCCATCGCCATCGGTTGGTCCCCCAGGCGTGCGAAATCCAGCAGGTCTTTCACCATGCGAAGCGCCAAATTTCCCGACTCGACGCCCAGTCCGAGCATCTTCGGGTCGGGTAACTCTTGATTGATCGCATCTTCCCGAGCGATTTCCAGAATCCCGCGCATATTGACAAGGGGGCCGCGAAGATCGTGCGAAATGCGGGCAGCGAAGGCATCCAGCTCACCGTTCACCGCCACAAGCTGTTCAAATTGCCGCTGGACCTCCGCCTCCAGGCGGCGATTGCTTGCGCGCAGCCGCTGAACTTCCAGTGCGCGCTCGATCACCGGGAGTAGCGTGGTCGCGCGAAAAGGTTTCTGTATGCAGTCGATCGCGCCACTTCGCATTGCCTCCACCACCGAGGGAACGCTTGCCTTGCCGGTCATCAGCACTACGACCACATCGGGGACTGCGTTCTGGAGAAGTCGGGTGAGTTCTATGCCGTCCATCTCCGGCATCTGAAGGTCCGTCAGGACGAGATGGAAAGTGGTGGCTCGTGCCCGTTCAAGCGCGGTTGCCGGACTGTCGCACACTTCGACCTCATATCCCTCATCACTCAGCGTATCCAGCAATGCGTCGCGCTGCGCAGGATCATCATCGACGACCAGCAGCCGGTAGCCTGATGGGGTCGACGGTGCGTTTTTGTGGAGCATGACGGAGCTTTGACCTTCGGTACTGGCGCTGAGTTGGTGGTGAAAAAGCGATGCGAAACAAAAACACGTCAGTGAAAGGTATCACTCAATTGCAATTCGGGGCAAACATGGTGCCTTGTTTTTTCGTCTTTGCGTGAACTGTGCCCACCCCACTCGCACAAGGGTCGTTTTTCGCACAATGCCGGTGATGGAATCACGCAGGGCGTGCCCTGAAACATCTGTAAATTTGATTCGTTCGTCGGACGGTCGATACAAACTCAACACTCGCCGTCCATGTACAAACCCCACCCCAACACCAACATGTCCATGCGCTCGAATTCAATGGAGAAACCTGGGATCCGCAGCCTGATCACAGGGCTGTTGATGATCGCGGCGCTGCCCGGCTTGGCGATGGTCACCTATGGCTACATGGGCGTTCGAGACGACGCGGTTGCCCGAGCACGCGAAGAGGTCCGAGCGGCAGCCGAGATGGCGGCAGCCACCGAGGAGCAGATGGTCGAAGGTGTGCGACAGACCCTGGCCACCGTGGCAAGCGGCCCCTCGGTCAGACGCAACGACCTCCTCGACCTGTGCAACGAATACGTAACCAACATCTCTCGGACTTTTCCGAACTATGGGTCGATCAGCGTCTTTAACTTGCAAGGGCGCCCCAGATGCCTGAGCGATGCCAGCACAAAAGCGATCACGGTGAGCGAGCGCTCCGCGTTTGAACGTGCTGTTGCAAGCCGGCAGTTCGCCATGGACGACTATTCCATGGAGGCGTCCACGGATGGTGATGAGATCGGCTTTGCCTTGCCCGTCTTCGACTACGCGGAAACGGTTACAGGCGTGGCCTATGCAACATTGAATCTTTCCCACGTCTCCGCCCGGCTGGATTCGCTCTCGGTGTCCGAATCGGTCACCGTCATGATTACTGACGGGAAAGGGACCGTTCTCGCCACGAACAAGCGGGACGTTCAAGACATTGGTACTTCCATTTCGAATCCTGCGCTGCTGCAGCGCATCGCGAGGTCGGCGCCAGAAGGTCGAGTGATTCCAGCCGACACCGAAGAGGACTGGTTGCACGAGGTGGTGCGGGTCGGTGAAATGAACTCCGAGCCGATCTACGCCATTGCCAGTGCCAAACGCAGTGACATCCTTGCTGAGCCCCTTGAGCGCCTGCAGCTTCAACTGATCATCCTCGCGCTGAGTTGTGCAGTGGGTATCGTTTTGGCCATGCGACTGGCCGAACGGCAATTCATCAGCCCAATCAGCGCACTGCTAAAGCGAATGGAGGCGGCAGCCCAACAAAAAACAGCTCCACCATCTACTGGACACGTGGCAAATGCGCCCAGCCGTGAGTTCGCTGCTTTGGAGAAGACCTTCACGAGCATGCTGCAGGAGTTGAACAAAAAGGATGCCCAACTGAACAAAGCGCAGGAAATCACCCGCGTTGGGTTCTTCCAACTCGACCTTGAAAAGCAGGTCTATACCGGTTCCGCTTCACTTCGCGATATTTTCGGACTGGAAAAAGCTTTTCTAGAGTCGTCCACTGAAAAGTCATTAACGCCGGCCCAATATCTATCGATGATCCACCCAGAAGACAGGGAAAGAGTGCGCCAGCACAGAACGATGGTGCTTGAAGGCAAGAAACCTGAGCACATCCAATACCGGATCATTCGTCCCGATGGAGAAACCCGTTGGATCGACGCCTTCGGCTTTGTAGAGCATGACTCACAGGGAAAGCCGATCCTCTACGCTGGTGCGTTGCAGGATGTCTCAGAGCAACACCGCCTACGCAGGCTCTACCAGGTCCAGAGCAAGATCAATGAGGCGATTTTGTCGGCACGCTCGGTTCAAGACTTGTTCGAAAGGGTTTGTAGCATCTGTGTAGCCCACGCAGAAATGCGGATGGCGTGTGTTGCTGCTGTTGACCCACAGAAAGGTACCGTCACGGTAGTAGCGAGCGCAGGACACGATGAGGGCTACACGGACATCCTAAGTACTGAATTGCTTGATGTGGCAACGCTCGACCTCCCAATTCCAACCGCTTTGCGCACAGCCAAATTGGCAGTGTCCAACAACCTTGCCACTGCGCTCCAAAAACACCGCTGGGCAGTGGAGGCTGCTCGGCGTCGGTACCGTTCTGTTGCCGCAGTGCCGTTCAAGACCGCAGGTCAAGCTACCAAAGCCCTTGTGCTCATGGCATCCGAGACCGAATATTTCCAGGCGGCCGAATGTCGTCAGCTCGAAGCCATCGGGGAGAGCCTGGCCGCTGCGGTGAATCATCTGAACGAAGAGGCGCGCAGGCGCGATCGAGAGGAGCGGCTGAAGCTGCTGGAAACCTGCATCGCGCGGCTCAACGACATTGTCTTGATCACCGAAGCGGAGCCTTTTGGCGAACCTGGCCCCAGGATCTTGTTTGTCAATGACGCTTTCGAACGACTGACGGGCTACGCCAAGGAAGAAGTGATAGGGAAGACTCCGCGCATCTTGCAAGGGCCCAAAACCGACCGCCAAGTGCTGGACCGTATTCGTCATCATCTCGAACGTTGGGAGCCTGTGCGCGAGGAG
Organism: Hydrogenophaga sp.; assembly: GCF_018780385.1. Lineage (GTDB taxonomy): Bacteria > Pseudomonadota > Gammaproteobacteria > Burkholderiales > Burkholderiaceae_C > Hydrogenophaga. The sequence goes on from NZ_JADMJO010000007.1 coordinate 56,513, forward strand.
ATCATCAATTACACCAAGGATGGTCGAGAAATCTGGCTGGAGTTGGACATTGTCCCTGTGGCCGATGAAACCGGTTGGTACACCCACTGGGTGGCCATTGAGCGTGACATCACTCAGCGCATCGAGCTGAAGCAGCAAAGAGAGCGGGCGCTCATTGAGCTCAAGACGGCACAAGACAGGCTGCTGCGAGCGCAGACGTTGTCACGGACAGGTCATTGGGAACGCTTTGCAAATGATGGCCCTGCCGTCTGGTCTGCCAGTCTGTTTGAAATCACTGGCAACGACCCCGAGAAGGGCGTACCAAGTCTTGAGGCCTGCATGTCAAAAGTGCATCCGGAAGACTTTGAGACTTACCTAGCCATCATGAACGATGGTTTCACGCAGGGAAAGATGCGGCGTTGGACCTATCGGTGCGTGTTTCCAGATGGCCGGGTGAGCTGGTTGGAAGAGACCATCGACGAGCCCAAACGGGATGAATCCGGCGCAGTCGTGTCAATCAGTGGCACGGTTCAGGACGTGACCGAACGCCTTGAAGGTGAGCAAAATCTCAAGATGCAGCTCGCCCGCACAGTGCTGCTCAACAAGATCGCACGTGCCACCGACGAACGCCTGAATCTGGGCCGGATCTTCGAGGTGGTGTGTGAGAACCTAGAAGCAGAGTTCGCCGTGGGGATGAGCGCTGCCCTGATTTACGACAGCGATGCGGACGCTTTCGAGGTTGTCCGGATGGGTACTCGCGGAGCCCCGCAATGCCAGTCTTGCGGCTTGAGTGAGGGAATTTTGCTGGCTGTGGGAAGCGATGCGCTCGACAGGTCTCATGTCGGTGAATTTGTCTACGAACCAGACACCAGGGGGATGCCCTGTGACTTCCCCAAGAAGCTCGCGCAGGCCGGGCTCGGCTCGGTGGTCTTTGCGCCGATGCGTGCGCAGGGTCGCGTCTTCGGTGTGTTGGTGGCGGCCAGGTCTCTGCCCAATGCATTCAACAGCGAGGAATGCAACTTTTTAATGCAACTCGCAGAACATGTTGCATTGGCTGCGAGCCACGCACGCCTGTACCAAGACCTTCAACTCGCCTACGAAGAGTTGCAGGGCGCGCAGCAGGTATCGCTGCAGCAGGAGCGTTTGCGCGTGCTCGGCCAGATGGCCAGCGGTATTGCACACGACATCAACAACGCCATCACACCCATGGCGCTGTACACCGAGTCCTTGCTGAACAAAGAAAAAGGCCTGAGCGAGCGTGGCAGAAAACAACTCTCCACCATCCAGCTTGCGGTGGACGACGTGGCTGAGACGGTAGCGCGCATGCGGGAGTTCTATCGGCCAGCGGATGGATTCACGCAGCGAAGCAGCGTGGATCTCAACCGTCTGGTCACACAGGTGGTGGAACTCACCCGTGCACGGTGGCGCGACATCCCGCAGCAGACAGGGGTTTCCATCGATATGGCACTCAACCTCTCCCCTTCGCTGCCTCAGGTCTCTCTCGTTGAAGCGGAAATCAGGGACGCCCTGACCAACCTGGTGCTCAACGCGGTGGACGCCATGCCCGAAGGGGGCGATCTGATCGTGGCGACATCGCAAAAGGTCGATGAAAGCGGTCAGCCTTGCGTCGTCCTGGAAATCTCCGACACCGGCGTGGGCATGGACGAGCAGACGCGCCTGCGGTGCATGGAGCCCTTCTTCACCACCAAAGGCGAACGAGGCTCTGGTCTTGGATTGTCCATGGTGTACGGCGCGCTGCAGCGCCATGAGGCTGAAATATCCCTCATGAGCGAGCCCGGGAAAGGCACGACGTTTGGCATCCGTTTCCTCGCACAGGCTTCATCGGCAACGGGGGGAGGCGATCAGGCAGCAGAGGCGACTTCAGGAAAGCGCAGGAGCCTGAAGATATTGTTGATTGATGATGAGGTGGCTCTTCTCAGTGCCTTGAGTGAGATGCTCGAGGGCGAGGGTCATCTGGTGACCTCCGCCGGTGGTGGCCAAGAGGGGCTGGATCTGTTCAAGGCGAGTTTGAAGGCGGGTGGCTACGATGTGGTCATCACAGATCTCGGCATGCCCCGGGTCGATGGGAATGCGGTGGCCACGGGGGTAAAAGCCATGTCGCCCAAAACGCCCGTGATCATGTTGACTGGGTGGGGGCGCCGCATGCTGGAAGACGGTGTCTTGCCTCCTTGCGTTGACCATCTGCTTGGCAAGCCTGCACGCATGGCTTTATTGCGAGAGGCTCTGGTAAGTTGCATGTCGGGTTGACGCCAGGCATGAGTTGAACCACCAACTGCCTTGCCGATCAGAGCCAAATAGTGGTTAGCGATTCCAGACCAACCTAGGCTGTGGCTGCTCACATTTGATGGTTTTTTACTTTAAAACAATGAAATTTCCAGTCCCTGAGAACGAAGAACAAAGAGTACAGACGCTGCTCGACTTGCAGGTACTCGATTCCCTGCCCAGCCCGGTGTTTGACAGCATCACTGAGCTGGCTGCGAGCATTTGCGGGACCGACATTGCCTTGATTTCTCTGGTGGACGCTGAGCGGCAGTGGTTCAAGTCTCGCCTGGGATTCGAGCCGAGCGAGACTGGCCGTGACGAGGCCTTTTGTTCGCACACCATCATGGACTCAAAGTCTGTGCTGGTGGTCAATGACGCAACTCGGGACCCGCGCTTCGCTCAACTTCCGCTGGTGCGCAGCGGCAGCGTGCGTTTCTATGCGGGCGCCCCCATCACCACCGCCAGCGGGAAAGCTCTGGGCGCTGTGTGTGTGCTGGACCCAGAGAAAAAGGGCTTGTCTGAGGTCCAGACGCGCCAATTGCAACACCTTGCAAACCTAACGATGGGCCTGATCGAAAACGAGGCCCTGCGCAGGCGCGAGGCGCGCATGATCCTGGACCTGGTTCGAAAAAACGAGCAGATCATCCGAAGCGTGCTGGACAAGGGGCGCGAGATGGCCGCGTTCATCGACCCTCAGCACCGCTACCTATATGTCAACCCAGCTTTTGAGCGGTACTGGATTCGGTCGCAGGAGGCCCTGCTGGGCACGCCGGTGCAGGATTTGGTGGGGGACAGGCTGTACCGCGAGGTGTGCAAAGTCGGTATCAACCAGGCACTCAGCGGTCACGAGTCGATGCTCACTTTTGAGTACAGCTTCCCCGGCAAAGGTCTGCGGCGAATGGAGTTGCTCCACATCCCTGCCCTCAACGATGAGGGGCGCGTGCATGGGGTGGTTGAGCGTCATCGCGACGTGACGGAACTTGCCGAGCAGGCCGATCTGCTGCGCAGCCATGCCTCCGAACTGGAGGTCCGGCGGGTCTCGCTGGACCGTTACCTCCACGCCATCTCGCACGAGCTCAAGCAACCGGTGAACGCGATCAACAACGCCACGCCGGTGCTGATGGCCAAGTTGGACGGCACGCTGCCTGAGCTCGAGCAGAAATGTTTGACTTACATCGAGCGCGGTGGGCGCCGCCTGGCTCGCTTGCTGGAGGATATGCGCCTGTTCGGGGAACTGGATGGGCGCACTCTGACGGTGGCTCGTCACAATGTCCGCTCACTGCTGGAAGAGAGTGTGATGCATCTGCGCGATGAAATTAAGCAGCGTCAGGCCACGGTGGATCTTCAAGTCGATGGCGATCTGTGGGTGGATGCGCCGGTGTTTGAACTGGCCGTCCGCTGCCTACTGGAACACTCCTTGTGGTCCTCAGATAAAACGCCTGCGCACATCGTTGTGCGGCTCATGAAGGAAGGCGACCAGTTGCGGCTAGAGGTCATCGACCCCAGCGTTGCGAACCCTCTGCCAGTCATCGGGTCTGAACGTGTTCATCAATACACCAGCGCCCTGCCAGCATCCACGCTGTCTGTCGCGGAATTCACGGTGATGAACGACGCTGTCTTTCTGGTCGTCGGCCTCGAACGACTAAGATCCGACTTGAGCGGCTGGTCGATTGATCGGCCTGCGACTTTGAGCATGAACATGGCAAGAAGTTGACGACCTGGTCGCAGAGGTCTGGCGCAGGGTGATGACCGGAGAAAAGAAAAAGCGTAAAGTATCAGAGCGGGCTGCACGAAGAGAGCTGTCACTCATAACCTGACGATGGGCTGCGGATATGAAGGAACTTCAAAGCTCTTTGGAAGAGGCCGCACGCCTTGCGGTTCTTGATCAAATTGGAGTCGCGTCAGTACAGGCTGACGCCATCTTCGATTCCTTGGTCAGCGCCGTATCAAGTACCTTGAGCGTCCACATTTCGGCGCTGATGTTGGTTGATGCCGAGCAGCAATGGACGTTTTGCTCTGTCGGTTGGGATAGTTTCCGGTCTTCGTCGCGCGATTCCAGCTTCTGTGCTTATTCCATTCTTGACGACGCTGTGTTTGAAGTCGAAGACACGCGTACGGATGAGAGGTTTTGCAACAATCCCTTCGTGACAGGCGAGCCCTTTTTCCGGTGGTACGCCGGCGTGGCTCTTTCTGTGAGAGGCCAACGCATCGGTGCACTGTGCGCGATGGATACCGCGCCGCGACGCCTGACCTCAATAGAAAAATCGTTTCTCGCGTCCATGGCGGAAATAGCAAGCCGCTTGCTTGAAGAAGGACTGCTCAAGGCCGAACGTGACCACGCGCTGAAGATCGCTTCCGAGAGCGAGGAGCGCTTGCGCTTTGCGCTCGATGCAGCCGGTATTGGTGACTGGGACATGAACCTGCAGACCAATGTCGCGCGGCGTTCGTTGAACCACGATCGCTGTTTTGGCTATGCAGACGCTGTTTCTGAATGGGGCTACGACACATTCCTGAAACATGTCCACGCCGAGGATAGAGATCGCGTCGACCAGCACTTTCAAGTAGCACTGGCGACGCTTGGTGAGTACGACATAGAGTTCAGGTGTGAGTGGTCAGACGGTTCGACCCATTGGCTGTGGTCCAAAGGTCGCTTTTACGCCGACTGCGAAGGCAAGCCTTATCGCGTGGCTGGGATACAGGTTGATGTCACGCCGCGTGTCCAGTCCGAGGTGCAGCGAATATCCCTTGAATCTCAAGTGCGAGAGGCTCAAAAACATGAGGCGATTGGCACATTGGCCGGCGGTATTGCGCACGATTTCAACAACATACTGGGAATCATTCTTGGCAATAGCAAGCTCGCAGCGGAAGACGCGGGATTGAACGCGTCCATCCTCGAATCTCTGGAAGAAATCGAGAAGGCGGGATTGCGCGGACGAGATCTCGTTCAACAAATCCTTGCATTCAGTCGCAAACAGCCCACCAATCGGGTGGCGGCACAGCCCGGGAAGCTGCTGGGAGACATGACGAGAATGCTGCGCCCGATGCTGCCAGCACAGGTCTCATTGGTTCTGGAAGTGGACGATGACACGCCACTCATCAACGTTGACCGGGTGCAGATCGACCAGGTGATGATGAATCTCGTCACCAATGCTGTACACGCGATGGCGTCGAGGGCCGGGACGATTCGAATCTCGGCGAGAGGCTGTACTGTTTCGGACTCCGATATCGGCCACGGCTGCCTTCTGGATGGTCCTTGCGTTCTGATCTCTGTGGTCGACAATGGCTCAGGCATGGACATCGAAACCAAGCAGCACCTGTTCGAGCCATTCTTCACAACCAAACCAGTGGGTGAGGGCACTGGGCTGGGCCTTTCGGTAGTGGAGGGTATCGTGACTCGGCATGGTGGCAAGATCGTCTTCGACAGCACACTGGGGGTCGGCACACGATTTGATCTCTACTTTCCAGTCGCTCAAGAGGAGCGCAGCGGCGAGGTTTCCATCGAAACTCCCGCAACTATTTCCTCGCCTGTAGTCAAAAGCCGAGTGCTGTATATCGATGACGACGAGGCACTGGTTTTCCTCGTCACCCGCTTGCTGGAGCGGAGCGGGCACGCGGTGACAGCGTTGGTTTCGTCTGAAGAGGCGCGAGAGTTGCTTCGGACCACTAATGAAAGGTTCGACGTTGTCATCTCCGACTACAACATGCCCGGCGATAACGGCATTGAGGTACTCAAGGATGTGATGTGCCTAAAGCCAGGTACGCCGGTCGCGCTCATCTCAGGCTACATCACAGACGCCATGCGCGAAGAAGCAGCGAGCGTCGGTGTAAAGGAAATCATTTTCAAGCCCAATTCTCCCCAGGAACTGGCGCAGGCGATGCACAGGTTGCTACAACCCGATTGAGCGAGTGTCGGGATCGGCCGCGCAACGCCCCAGCGGATGCGGTTTCAGTGCTCTCTACGATCTGTCACCGCTCAGCAGCGGCCTGTGGGCCAAGGGCACACTATCCGCCCAATAGTGGAGTTACCCGTCAGACGCCGGCTTTCCAGCGGACATCCGCCTTGAGTCATTGTGGTGCATCACTGCTTGCACGCCAGATCAATAGCTTGGCTTTCAGCCGCCGCGGTCTGGTGAGGTCCGGTCACGCCACATTGATTGTTGGATACAGGGGTTTATGTGACGCTTTGCAGCCTCGCGGACGTCCTCGTTCAGGGCTTGAGCGCCAAGATCAGTTCGGCCAACGTACGAGCATCGGCCTCGCTGACGGTGGGCTGTGGCGGCATCATGTCTTCGCCCCACACACCACTGCCTCCTGCCCGGATCTTGGTAGCGAGCAACGCCACAGCACCGGCGTTACCGGCATAGCGGGCAGCCACTTCATTAAGGTTAGGTCCGTACTTGCGCTTGTCGATCAAGTGGCAGGCGCTGCAGTTGTTCCGCTGCAAAAGCGTCTGTAGCTGTGCGGTGTCGGCGTTTGCCTTGGGGCTCCAGAACACCGCAAAGCCACCCGCAAGCAATGCAAGCATGGCCCAGGGCAGTCGGCGCGTGATGGGGGAAGATGGCAAATGATTCATAGTCAAACCTGCATGAAGTGACCAACGTTCAATCGGTGGTCGGGGTGGTGAAGCGGTGATCCATAAAAAAAGCGCTGCCGAGCGGCAGCGCTCCCAGCGCAGAACAGGCTCAGTTCGGCGTCACGCGATAAATCATGCCGCTGGCTTCATCGGCGACGTAAAGCGCGTTGTCCGGGCCCATTGACACGTGACGGAAGCGACCAGCGAATGTCGGCCAGGACAGTTCCTGGCGAGTGGCGGTGGAGCCGTCCTTGCTGATGTCAAGGATGTCGATGCGGTTGCCTGTCGGCGTGCCGTGGATGCCGATGCCGGCGTAGCCGACGGCCAGACGGCCTTCCCACTCCTTCCACTGCTTGCCCGTCAGGAACACACTGCCGCACATGCCCTGCGACAGGCCGTTGTTGTTCCAGGCCGGCTTCATGGCGTCGGGGTAGGCACGCACGTCGGTCATGGACATGAACGCGCTGCGCTCGGCAGGCGGCATGGCGCCCATCTGGTTAGGCGAGTAGCCGCAGTAGTTGTCCGGGCAGGCGGGGCGTCCGTTGCGGTTGTCACGCGGGTCCCAACCACCGTTGCCGCCGTTGACGAGCTTGGTGACCTCGTCGCTGTGCCAAGGGCCGTTCTCCGAAATGAACGGCTCGTTCGTGCCCGGACGAAACGCAATGCCTTGCGGGTTGCGGAAACCGTAGGCGAAGATGCGTTTGTCAAAACCCGCCGGCGGGTTGTTGCCCGCGGCGGCTTTCCCGTCGCGATCCACGCGCAGCACCTTGCCGCGAATCTGCGTGGGACTCTGCGGGCCTTCGCCGTTGTGGTTGTCGCCGGTCGTGACGTACAGGAAGCCGTCACCCGGGTTGAAGCGGAGGCGGCCGCCGTTGTGCGCGCCCGGCCCACCAAACGGATGGTTCGACTTGGCGGGCTTGTAGCCGATGTCGTTGATGATTTCGACGATGTCGGACACAGAGGACAACGAATCGCCCACCTTCATCCGCATGACGATGTTGTTGTAACCACCGTAGGTGCGGTTCGCGCCCTTCGAGCTGGAATACAGGTAAACAAAGCGGTTGCTCGCGAATTGCGGGTCGATTGCGACGCCCTGCACGCCAGCTTGGCCGTCGCAGAACAGATCTGCCTTCACGCTCGCGTAGCCGGTGGTGCCACCTACACCGAGCAGCGCGGTTGTTTTGCCTGAGGGCAGCCGCACAGACAAGCCCTTGCATTTCTCGGTGTAGAACATGGTGCCGTCGGGCAGGAATGCCATGTCCCAGGGCGACTCGGTCTTCTGGAAGTCCTCTACCTTGACGGTCACCTGCGCGGCGGCAACTGTCGACATCGCCCCGATGACAGCGGCGAGGCCGATCGGCAGCAGGGACCACGGCGAGCGGTGCGTGGATGGTGAATCGCCCGGGGCGTCTGCAGAAAATACCTGTTGAGTCATGTCGTCTCCTCATTTGGTTTTCTTGAGCGGTATGGCTCCTGGGATCTTGCATTCTTGACCCGACCCCACCCCAAAGGTTAGCCACGGCACGCGCCAAGGTACTTAGCGTTTTCCCTAGAAAACTCCGCAGGCTTATCAGCCCACCTGTTCGTCGAATGCCAAGGGCCCGACTGAGTACATAGCTCGAGACCACCGAGCGGAGGCTCAGCGCGGGCACCTGCAGGCTGGCGGCAATCGACGACACGGCCGTTTTGAGGATGGTCGCATCGAGCTTCTCAATGAACAGCGCCGTGGCCACGATCCACGGCAGGTAGCGCTTGGCGGCAGAGCGCCCCGTCGCGGCGCTGGCAGGGTGGGTGGTAGCTAAGACGTTGATACTCCGTGCCGCTCCCTTGCTGTGCGGCTGGGCTGCACGCGTTAACTCTTGAGCGTGGCTGCGGCCGGTCCAGGCAGCGCCGCGCCGAGGCGGCGGGAGTTAACGGGGTTTCGGAACACCAGCGGCTGCTCCCGAACACCGCGGGCAGCGCCGTTGGCCGCGGTGGCTGCGGACTTGGCCGCCTGCGCCACGGCATCGACTACCTGCTGATGGTGCGGGCTCTTCACGCACACCGGGTCGGCAGCTGCCGGGTCGTTGGCCAGCATGAAGGCTTGGCAACGGCAGCCACCAAGGTCCTGTTCACGGAATTCGCAGCTGGTGCACGGCTCCTTCATCCAGCCGGTGCCGCGGTAGCGGTTGAAGCCTTCAGAATCGAACCAGATGTCGCGAAGGCTGTGCTCGCGCACATTCGGAAAGCTCAACCCCGGCAGCATCTTCGCTGTGTGGCAGGGCAGGGCGGTACCGTCCGGCGCGACGGTGAGAAACATATTGCCCCAACCGTTGACACATTTCTTTGCCCGACCTTCGTGGTAATCGGGGGCAACAAAAAAGATGCGCATGCGGTCGCCGAGCTTGGCGCGCCAGCGGTCTGTCACCGTCTCGGCCTCGCGCAGCTGCTCATGCGTGGGCAGCAGGTGGTCGCGGTTCAGGTAGGCCCAGGAGTAGTACTGGGTGTTGGCCAGCTCCAGGTATTCGGCGCCCAACTCGGCTGCCATCTCGATGATGCGGTCCATGTGCTCGATGTTCATGCGGTGGATCACCACATTCATGACCATCGGCCAGCCCTGATCCTTGATGATCCGTGCGACCCGGCTCTTCAGGTCGAAGGTCTTGGTGTGCGATAGAAAGTCATTCATCTCCGGCGTCGAATCTTGAAACGACAGCTGGACATGTTCGAGGCCGGCGGCTTTCAACGCCGCGGCGCGCGCGGGGCTCAGGCCGACGCCGGAGGTCAACAGATTGGTGTAATAGCCGAGCCGGCGTGCTTCGGCGACGATCACCTCCAGGTCATCGCGCACCAGCGGCTCGCCGCCGGAGAGACCGAGCTGCACGGCGCCCATCTCGCGGCCCTCGCGCAGCACGCGCAGCCAGTCGTCGGTGCTGAGCTCCGCTTCCTGGCGCGCGAAGTCGACCGGGTTGTAGCAGAACACGCAGTGCAGTGGGCATCGGTAGGTCAGCTCGGCGAGCAGCCACAGCGGCGGGCCGATGGCCGGTACGGCAGCGGGAGTGACGGGCATGCTGATGCTCATCTCGCTCAGTCCCAGATCAGCCAGCGCTGCTTGCCGGCCAGCTCGACAAAGGCCAGTACGTCGGCTTCGAGGCCTTGCAGCCCATGGGTTTGCTCTATGTCGGTGGCTATCGCGCCGACGCTGCGCAGGCCGTCGCAACGCGTCATGATCTCACCCGCGCTGCCATTGAGCTTGACCATCCCTTCGGGGTAAAGCAGCACATGGCAGTTCTGCACCGGCTCCCATTGCAGCCTGAAGCCCGCGGATACGCGCGGCACCGTGGTGCGTGTCAGCTCGCTCATGCGGGGCTAACGCCGTAGCGTCCCGCCATTGCGTCGTTCATCGCCCACAGAATGTCGAGCTTGAACTGCAGCACCTCCAGCGCACGCTGCTGCTGCGCCCGGGTGTTGAAATGCGCCATCGTGATGGCCAGGCCCTGTTCGACGTCGCGCCGCGCCTGGCTGACGCGGCTGCGGAAGTAGTGCAGGCCGGCCGGCTCGATCCAGCCGTAATGCTCCGGCCAGGTGGCCAGCCGCTGCTTGTGGATCTCTGGCGCGAACAGCTCGGTCAGCGAGGAGCACACCGCCTCCTGCCAGGGCGCCCGCCGGGCAAAGTTGACATAGGCATCGACCGCGTAGCGCATTGCCGGCACCACATGGCGCAGATCGAGCACCTCGGCGCGCGTCAGTCCAACGGCTTCTGCCAGGCGCAGCCAGGCCTCGATACCGCCTTCGTCGCGGATGCCATCGAGCTCGAAGCCGTCATGGTCGAGGATGCGCTGAACCCAGCCCCGTCGCACCAGCGGATCGGGGCAGTTGGAAAGCACCGCCGCATCCTTGATCGGGATCGCGATCTGGTAGTAAAAGCGGTTGGCGACCCAGCCGCGCACCTGTTCCGCGTTGGCGCGGCCGCTGTTCAGCATCATGTTGAACGGGTGGTGGATGTGGTACGAGCGGCCGCGTTCTCGCAGTCGGGTCTCGAACTCGGCATGCGACCAGGCGGGCTCTGCAGCAGTGCTGGCGTCGCCAGGGCGTGACTCAGGCAAAAGGATGTCGGCGCGCATGGGTCAGAGCTGGATGGCCATGTTGTCCTCGCAGACCACGATGCCATGGCGCGTCAGCGTCGCGCGCTCAGCCGAGTCTTCGTCGAGGATGGGATTGGTGTTGTTGATGTGGATCAGGTAGCGGGCGGTGGCCGCCGGCAGCTTGGCCAGCCACTCCACCATACCGCCGGGCCCGGATTGCGGCAGGTGGCCGATCTCGCGGGCGTGCTTGCGGCCGAGCCCCAGGCGGGGCATCTCGTCGTCGGTCCAGAAGGTGCCATCGACAAACACCGCGTTAGCGCCGCACATCGCGTCGAAAACGGCTGGCGTGATCGCGCCGAGACCAGGGGCGTAGAAGGCGGTCTTGCCGCTGCGTCGGTCGCGGATCGTCATGCCGATGTTGTCGCCCGCCACCGGGTCATCGCGGTGCGGCGAATAGGGTGCGGCCTTGCTGGATAACGGCAGCGCACTGAACAGCAGATCGGGTACGCCAGGCACCTCGAAGCCTGTGCCGTCGAGGTCGATGCGGTGACGCTCCACACCGCAGTAGTGCGAGAGCACGCGCAGCACCGGGTTGCCCTGGGTGAGGTCCTCTTCAACCGGGTCGGTGCACCACAGTGGCAGCGCGCTGCTGCGCTCACGCAGCATGAAAAGGCCGGTCGCGTGATCGACCTGGCCGTCCATCAGCACCACGCCAGCAATCGCCGTGTCGCGCGGCGCGCGGTTGGGCTGCAGCGTCGGGTGACTGCGAATTTGTTCGAGGATGTCGGGGGACGCATTGAACAGCACACCGTCAAGAGCCGTGTCGGGCTGCACGAAGATCGATGACTGGGTGCGCGGCTTGGCATTGAGCCGACCGGCGCGCACACCGGCGCAATTGCGACAGTTGCAATTCCATTGCGGGAAACCGCCGCCGGCGGCTGAGCCGAGTATCGTGATGCGCATCAGCGGCTTGAGTAAGGAGATCCTCCCTCTGCGCTGCGCAGGCGGCACAGAGGGAGAATCATGGACTTCGGATCAGCGATTCGCGATGTACATCGTGATCTCGAAACCAAAACGAAAATCAACCGCGGTGGGGGTTTGCCATTGCATAAAAAATCTCCGGTCGGGTGGCATGGGCTCCGGTCGGACCCCAAGAGGACTAGTTATCCTGACACTGATACTGCAGTCTCTGCCTCACCTCACCCAGCCATGCCGCCATGATTCGCGCATCATGATTTTCATGATTCGGTGGTGTGCCGTTCAGGCGGCGGCCGTTACTATGTCGACTTAATGACGCTCCGGCTGAAGATCAATCTCATTGTCGGCACGCTCACCCTGCTCTTCATCGCCGCCGTGATCTTGCTGCAGCTGCGCAGCTTGCGCGAAGCCGTGCACGAGGAGGTGGTGGCGGCCAATCGGGTTGCTGCACAGATGCTCAACCGCACGGCGTCGCGCTATGCCGCGCAGGGCGGTCCGGCAATCCTGAACTTCCTGCAGGGGATGGGCAGGGTGCGCTCAAACGACATCACACTTCTCGACCGCGAAGGCCAGGAGCTGTACCGCTCGCCACCGTCCCTTTACAAGACCGGCCGTGACGCGCCCGCCTGGTTCGCGCAGCTCGTCTCGCCGCCAATATCGACTCAGGCGATTGATTTGCCGGACGGCAAGCTGCTTGTGCGAGCCAATGCCTCGCGGGCCGCGCTGGATGCCTGGGATTACGTGCGGCAGCTGCTCATAGTGAGTCTGCTTTTGCTGTTGGCAGTCAACGCGCTGGTCTTCTGGCTGGTCGGCAGCAGCGTCCGGCCGTTCGGGCAGATCGTCGGTGCCCTGAACCAGTTGCAGGCCGGACGGCTGGACGTCCGCTTGCCCCGGTTTGCCGGCACTGAAGCGGCCGCCATCGGCAGCGCCTTCAACCGCATGGTCGACCAGCTCGAGCATCAGTTCGAGACTGAGGGGCGCGCGCTGCGGGCCGAGTTGCAGCTATCGAACAGCCGCGAGCTGACGCGCTGGATCGACCAGCAGATCGAGCGCGAGCGCCACATGATCGCGCGCGAACTGCACGACGAACTGGGACAGTCGGTGACGGCGATGCGCAGCATGGCCCTGTCGATTGCCCAGCGCATGCACGCCCTGGACCCGCAGGCTGAAGCGGCGGCACGCCTCATCGCCGACGAATCCTCGCGCTTGTACGACGCCATGCACGGCATGATCCCGCGCCTGACACCGCTTCTGCTGGACAACTTCGGGCTGACCGAGGCGCTGCGTGATCTGGTCGAACGCACCCGCCTCAGCCAGCCCGACCTGCGGCTGACGTTGAGCATCGAGCTGGGCCAGTCGGTTCTAGGCAGTGATGCCGCGCTCGCGCTGTACCGCGCCGCTCAGGAGGGCATCAGCAATGCACTGCGCCACGGTCAGGCGCAAACCCTGCTGCTCGCGGTCGAGGGCAGCGCAACGACCGTGAGCCTGCGCCTTCAGGACGATGGGCAGGGCCTGCCCGCCGATTGGTCGGACCGTGCCGGACACTACGGGCTGCGCTGGCTTACCGAGAGGGTCGAGGCACTCGGTGGCGCGTTGGTGGTCGAGTCGGCACAGCCGCGCGGGGTGTGCTTGCTGGTGCAGCTGCCGATCGATGCCGCGGCAGCGGCGGTTGCGTCATGATCCGCATCATGTTGGTCGACGACCATGCGCTCGTGCGCATGGGCTTTCGCATGTTGCTGACCGATGCGTGCTGCGAGGTTGTGGCCGAAGCCGACAGCGGCGAGCAGGCCTGCATCGATTATCCGCGTGTGCGGCCGGACGTGGTCGTGATGGACGTGTCGATGCCTGGTATGGGCGGGCTGGAAGCGGTGCGTCGCCTGTTGGCGCAGGACCCGAAGGCGCGCGTGCTGGCGCTGTCTGCGCATGAGGACACGGCGCATCCGCAGCGGCTGTTTCGCGCCGGAGCAATGGGCTACGTGACCAAGCGCAGCGCACCCGACATGCTGATTGCCGCCGTCACAGCCGTGTCGCGCGGCGACCGCTATGTCGATGCGCAGACCGCGCAGGCGCTGGCGCTGGCCCAGGTCAGCGGCGATACCAGCCCAGCCGAGATCCTCAGCGAGCGCGAATTTTCAGTGTTTATCCAGCTCGCGCGAGGCCAGACCGTGGCCCTGATCGCCGAGACGCTTCGGCTCTCACCCAGTACCGTCGGTACCCATCTCTACCGCGTCAAGCAAAAGCTTGGCGCCAGCAACCAATCCGAGCTGACCCTCGTCGCGCTGCGCTGGGGCCTGATCCAGGCCTGATGCCGACACCGCTTGCATACGCTCCCACGCCAACTGCTTACCCAGCGAGAAGCCCTTGAAGTCGAACGATCTGACCCCGCCGATTGGCTTGCGCTGCGGCTGCTTTGGCAGCCCTGCTTTCGCTGGTTTAGACCTGAGCGGCTGCGACCCCGGGGTGCGTGCGCAGGACGATCTTTACCGCGCCGTCAATGGCCGTTGGCTGGATGAAACCGAGATTCCGGCTGACCGGCCGCGCCACGGCAGCTTCAGCCAGCTGAACGATCGCACCAACGCGCAGCTGCGTGACCTGGTCGATGAATTGGTGGCCGTGCCTCAGGCGCCCGGGAGCGTGGCCGATCAGGTCAGCGCGTTCTATGCGGCCCATCGGGACACCGAGGCCATCGATCGGGCCGGGCTGGCGCCGATCCGGTCGCTGCTGGCCGAGATCGATGGTCTTCAAACCCCACTGCAGCTGGCGCAATGGCAAGGCCGTATGCAGGGCCAGCTCGACACGCCAGTACGGCTCTGGGTAGCCCCTGATTTTGAGCAGCCAGGGGTCAATCGGGCGATCACCTGGCAGGGCGGGCTGGGACTGCCTGACCGCGCATATTTCCTCGATACCGACGACCCGCTTCTGGCCGCAGCGCGCGCCGCTTACGCCGAATATCTGCTCTGCTTGGCCACTCTTTCCGGCGAGCCAAACCCGGCAGCGGCGGCCGAGCAGGTGATGCAGATCGAGCAGCGCATCGCCGCGCTGCACTGGGACCGTGTCGACAACCGCGATCCGGCCCGGCTCTTCAACCCGATGACCCTCGCCGAACTGATGCGCGATGCGCCAGGATTCGACTGGGTGGCGTTTCTCGAAGCGGCGGGCCTTGTCCTGATTGACCGACTGTCGGTATCGCAGCCCAGCGTGGTCCGCGGCATCGGCCGGCTTTTCGCCGAAGTGCCGTTGGCGGACTGGCGATGCTATTTCCGATTGCACTGCCTGGATGCGGCAGCCGAATGCCTGCCGGCGGCGTTTCGTGAGGCGCACTTTGCGTTTCACGGGACAGCGCTGACCGGCGTCAAGACCGAGCGGCCACGTTGGCAACAGGCCATCAGCGAGCTCAACCGGGCGTTCGGCGACGGTCTCGGCCAACTCTATGTAGCCCGCCATTTCAGCCTCGCGCACAAACGAAAGGCGCAGGCGTTGGTGAATACGCTGCTGGCTGCTTACCAGGAATCGATCGATAACCTTAGCTGGATGACACCGGCGACCCGGGCCCGGGCCCTGGAAAAGCTGGCCAAGTACACCTGCAAGATCGGCTACCCGGAGCGCTGGCGTGACACTCGTCAGCTGCTGGTGCTTGCAGACGACGCGCTTGGTAACCGCCAGCGTGCGGCCCGCTTCGAATGGCAGCGTCTGGCAGCGAAGGCGGGTCAGCCGCTGGACCGGGAGGAATGGGCCATGCCGCCGCAGACGGTCAACGCCCATTACAACCCCTCGCTCAACGAGATCGTCTTTCCCGCTGCTATCCTGCAGCCGCCGTTCTTCGATATCGCGGCCGACGACGCGCTGAACTATGGCGCCATCGGCGCCGTGATCGGACATGAAATCAGCCATGGCTTCGACGACGAGGGCAGCCGCTTCGACGGCGACGGCGTGTTGCGCAACTGGTGGAGCGATGCCGACCGCGCTGCTTTCGACGCCCTCGGCGCGCGGTTGGTCGCCCAGTACGAAACCTATGAGCCGCTGCCCGGTCGGCGTCTCAACGGCCGGCTCACCCTAGGCGAAAACATGGCGGACCTGTCGGGCCTGCAGATCGCCTTCAAGGCCTACCGCCGGGCTTCGGCCGGCGCCGCCGCACAGGGGAACGATGTCTGCAGCGATGCGCAACGCTTCTTCTTTGGCTGGGCGCATGTCTGGCGCGACAAGGTGCGCCCGGAGCGGGCTTTTCAACTGCTGGCCATCGACCCACATGCGCCCGCCGAATTCCGGGCCAACGGCGCCGCGCTTAACCACGACGGCTTCCATGCGGCCTTCGCCACCCGGCCTGGCGACCGCATGTTCAAGCCGCCAGATGAGCGCATCCGCATCTGGTGATGGTGCTGTTCTTGATGCGCCGTTCACCCGTCATTTGGGGCGGGAGAGGTGAGTTACAAGTGTGGATAAGGCGCCACCCCGGCCCAGCTCCAAACGTGAAAAAGCCTCCTGAAGCAGGAGGCCTCGTTCGACAACGAAAGCTGGGCGAGATTGCCTTGCTCAGCCGCCTTGGTTTTGAAGTTTGGCGCGGGCCAGGCTGCCGTCCATGTGGGCTTTGGCCAGCTCGTCCTGCACTTGCGCACGGGTCTTTCCCATCGCGGATGGGCGAGCGGGGTATGCGCTGGGGTTCAGCTGGTAGGCGGTCAGGCCGCGCTCGCTGTCCCCGATGATGTCGCCGATGCGGATGGCTTCGGCGAGCTCGGCCTTGACCTGCGCGCGGGTCTTCGTGCTTACGCTGTCAGGTTGGCCGGAGGGGTACTTGTTGCCACCTCCAGCAAAAGCGGAACTCGCGCCCAGAGCGGCGAGGGTGAAGAGGGCAGTTGAGAGAATGGATTTTTTCATGAGGGTTGGTCAAAAAGGTTGAAGGGAATTGCATGTCGCACACTGGATACGCACGAAACCCCCAACCAGATGCACCCTCAAGTCTGTTTTGTTACCAATCAGTACAATTTCGCGAGACGTCGACCAAACAAAGAAATGCTCCTCCATCCCTTCGCTTTAGGGGAGCGTTCAACCAGCCTGCGTCAGAAGCCGACGTCCTCAAACTCAGGGACCTTGTGTTCAGCAGCACCCTTCAGAGTTGATGAATGAAGGTCTTCCCAACAAGTCGTGTACCGCGGCGTCAGTAGGCTCTGTCGCATCTCAAAGTCGAGCAGCGGATGCGGAGACCAACCGGGTACAACGCCCCACACAGCTCCGGGTCGTGAAGGAACATTTATCAATTCCGTTCAGCTTCGGTTCACCCACTTGTTCCTAAGCTCCGTCTCACATCAACCAAGGAGCTCTCCATGAAACGTACTTCCATTCTTTGTCTGACCACGTTGCTGGCAGCGGGCGTCCAGGCCCAGACCTTCAACGACACTGCCCGCGTGCGCAATGTCGAACCGCGGTACGAGAACATCTCCGTGCCGCGCAACGAGTGCACCAGCCAGTGGGTGACCGAGCAGCAACCCGTGGCGGCTTCGCGCAATTACGGGGGGCTGGCGGTTGGCGGTGTGGCCGGCGCCTTGCTCGGCAACCAGGTTGGCAAGGGCCGCGGCCGCGATGCCGCCACCGCGCTCGGTGCCGTGGTCGGCGCGCTGGCAGCCGAGCACTTTGCCAACCAGAACAACTGGGGTGGTGGCTACCAGCAGGCATCCCAGCCGCAGCAGCGCCAGGTGCAGAACTGCCGCACTGTCAACGACGTGCAGTCCCGCCTCACGGGTTACCAAGTCGAATACGAGTACCGCGGGCAGGTCTACAACACGGTGACCCGCGAGAACCCAGGCCGCACCTTGCCGATTCGCGTTTCATTCACTCCGGTTGAGAGCGAGTACCAAGGTGGACGCCAATACCAGGGTGGACGCGAATACCAAGGCAGGCGTGATGAACGTGGCGGACGCGAATACCTCGATACTTACAACCGATGAACACATTTGCCAGACTCCTCTGCGCCACCCTGCTGCTGGCATCCAACCTGGCCTGGGCCGACCTGAGCCGCGACGACGCGGCCGCAGTGGCCCAGCTGGCCAGTGGCGGCCGCGTGTTGTCCGCCGAGAAGTCCGAGTCTTCGGGCCGGCCGGTATGGCGCATCAAGGTGGTCACGCCGGCTGGTGAGGTCCGCGTGATCCAGGTTGACGTCGTCACTGGCCAGACCCGCTAAGGCCAGCCTGCTGCAGCTACAGCCCCATGCGCTTGTTACTGATCGAGGACGATGCCGCGCTGCGGCTCACCTTGGCCCGCCAGCTGGAGGCCGATGGGTACCGGGTCGACCAGGCCAGGGACGGCGAAGAGGGCCTGTTTCTGGCGCGCGAGTACCCGGTCGATCTTGTCATCGTTGACCTGGGGTTGCCCAAGCTGAATGGGCTGACCATCGTGCAGCGTCTGAGGCAGGCCGGCAGCGCCCTGCCCATTCTGATCCTCACCGCGCGCGGCAGCTGGCAAGACAAAGTGGTGGGCCTGGAAGCCGGGGCCGACGACTACCTGGTCAAGCCGTTCGAATACCCGGAGCTGGCAGCGCGGCTCAAGGCCTTGCTGCGGCGCTCGCTGGGGGCCTCCACTGACGTGCTGACGCTCGGCCCCCTCAGCATCGACCCGACGGCGCAGGCGGTGCGGCTCAGCGGCGCGGTGCTGGAGCTCACGGCGTTCGAGTACCGCCTGCTTGAGCATCTGGTGCGCCAGCGCCCGGCCATTGTCACCAGGCAGGCGCTGTCGGATTACCTATACCCGCACGGGGAAGATCGCGACAGCAACGTGCTCGAGGTGCTGGTGGGTCGCCTGCGGCGCAAGCTCGACCCCGACGGCAGCGTCGGCCCGATCGAGACCGTGCGGGGGCGGGGCTACCGGTTCACCCTCGAATGAAGGCAGGCTACTCCATCCGTACCCGCCTGCTTCTGGGTGCTGCGGTGGTGCTGCTGGCGTTTATGGCCGGCGCGGGGCTGGCGGTGCAGCGTGCGAATACCGAGAGCGTGCGCGCGGCCTATTTCGGCCGGCTGCAGAGCACCATTTACCTGCTGCTGGCTGCTGCCGAACTCGATGCCGGCGGAGCGCTGGTAATGCCGCCCGAGTTTGCGGAGCCGCGCCTGTCGCTTCCGGGTTCCGGTCTGTACGCGGGTATTTACAACGTGTTGCACAGGGATCAGTGGCAGTCGGCCTCGACCCTGGGCCTGCAGCCACCGTTCCGGCACAGCCTGCAACCCGGTCAATGGCGCAACGAGACGGTGGATGGGGCCGGCAAGTCCTTCCTGTCGGTCAGCTATGCCGTCACCTGGAAGGCCTCCGAGCGTGAGGCACCGCTGGTGCTCACGGTGCTGGAGGACCGCGCGGCCTTCGACCGCGAAGTCGGCGCCTTCACCCGCACCCTTTGGCTCTGGCTGGGGGGTGCTGCCGTGCTGCTGTTGCTGGCGCAGCTGTGGCTGCTGCGGTGGGGCCTGGCGCCGCTGCGGCACGTGGCCAGCGAGATCCGGCGTATCGAAGATGGCGGGCAATCGCGCATCGAGGGCCGCTACCCTACCGAAATCTCCAGCCTCACGGACAACCTGAACAACCTGATCGAGCAGGAGCGCGAGCGCCAGGCCCGACATCGCGACGCGCTGAGCTTTCTCGCCCACAGCCTGAAGACTCCGCTGGCTGTGCTGCGCAGCGCCCTGGCCGAGCCGGCGCAGCTGCCCGCCACCGTGGCCCAGCAGGTGAGCCGCATGGACGACATCGTGCAGCACCAGCTGGGGCGCGCCATCGCCGGGGGCGCCGCGCGCTTTGCGCCGCCACTTCTGGTAGCGCCGATCCTGGAGCGCATTCGCAGCGCGCTGGCCAAGGTGTATGCCGAAAGGGCATTGGACTTCAGCGTCGAGTGCCCGGCCGACCTGGCCTGGCGCATCGACGAGGGCGACTTGTTCGAGATGCTTGGGAACCTGCTGGACAACGGGGCCAAGTGGGCGCGCACCCAGGTCCTGGTGCGGATATGGCGTGAGCCGGGATCCTTGTGCATTCGCATCGAGGACGACGGCCCTGGATTCAGCGACACCGAGTCCATCTTGCAACTGCACGTGCGGGGGGACGAGCGAATGCCCGGGCACGGCGTCGGGCTGGCAGTGGTGAACGACCTGGTGACCAGCCACCAGGGGGAGCTGAAACTTTCAAGTAGCACATTGGGCGGCGGGCGGGTAGACATCGTGTTGCCGGTGCCCTGAGGGACATGCTCCTCAGACTGATCCAGGAAAAACACGGATGCGAAAGGGGGCAACGCTTTTAATGAGAGTGATTCTCATTTAATATGAGGTATCAAGGCTGATCCGGAGCTCCAAGCAGCTCCGGACTGGCAGCCGGCACCTCACGCACCCAAGCGCGAACTCTTTACTCTTATGGAGACTGCTGAGATGAATGAAACAGAACTGCCTGAAACAGAGGAGTTTGTCATGCCATGCGCCGAAGCCATGTTGGCAGGCACGCTTGCTTTGATGACGGGCCACGCCCAGAGCGCTTGTGTGAGCCAACGCGACCTCATGGGGCGCAAGATTCGATCCAATTTGTTTTTTCTCGGTCAACACCCGGGGCTCACGCCGAATTTCCGCACTGTGGTGCAGCGTATGCACCAGCATTGGGATGTGCTCCTGAAGGCCCCTGACCAGAGTCAGAAGTTGACGGAATTGAGAACCGACGATCTCTTGCCCGAGCGACGCCTCTGGCACCCCACCGCATCCACGGTGCAATGAGCACCATACCCATCGACGTGGCGCACGAACACGCCGTTGTGTCGCGTCATCTGGGGAATGTCCAGCACCGGTTGTCAAACCTCATGCGGGAAAAGAACGAAGCGCTCGAAGCCCTGCAACACGAAGTTATACGTTTGCGCGCGGATCTGGTGATTGCGCGAACGCACATTCTTTGGGGCATAGGGATACCAGCGATGTCCGTGAATCGCAAAGTCCGGGCGCCTTACCGGGTGAAGCCATTCGCGTATGTGTCGCATGACCTTGAAGCGGCCAGGCAAACCATCTGTCAAACGGGTTGCACCGGGCATGCACATCACTGGTTGACCGAGGATGGACAATGCCGCTGGAGCGGGCGGGCTTGTGAAACCAGCGCGGACTGATTGATGAAATTTGCCTTTGGAAGCGTGCAAAAGCGTCGTCGCGCTTTGAGCAACGCAGATCGAGCAATGTCGGAAAACTCACACTTAACCGGCGGGAGACGCACAATCGGCAGACGATCAACAACTCACAAAAGGAACACTCATGAAAGGCGACCCGCAGGCCATCGGACACCTACAGGCTCAGTTGAAAAACGAGCTTACCGCCATCAACCAATACTTCGTGCACTACCGCATGCTCAAGCACTGGGGCTTGGACAAGCTTGCGAAGAAGGAATATGAAGAGTCGATCGGCGAGATGAAGCACGCCGACAAGTTGATGGACCGGATTTTCACGCTGGACGGCCTGCCCAACCTGCAGGACCTTGGCAAGCTCAACATTGGCGAAGACGTGCCGGAGATCCTGAGCAGCGACCTGGCGCTGGAGACCGGTGCTCAGAAGACCATCAAGGACGGCATTGCCCACTGCGAGACCGTGCGCGACTACGTTTCGCGCGACCTGCTGCAGGGCATCCTGGACGACACCGAAGAGCACATCGACTTTCTGGAAACCCAGATCGAGCTGATCGACAAGGTGGGTTTGCAGAACTACCTGCAGAGCCAGATGGGTTCGGTCAGCTGAGAAGATCAAAGGGGAGGGTCACCTTTGGTCGGAAGAGGCTCGTTGAATGAATGAGATTCATTATCATCGGATCTGTTTTGCCCGAGCCACTCGCCACGATCGTATGCGTTTGCCACCGCGTTAGCGACAAGACAATTGCACACTGTGCCCGCTCAGGCATGGGGTTCGACGACACTCAGCTTGAGTTGGGTGAGGCAACTCAGTGCGGGCAGTGCGAGGGATGCGCTCGCTCCCTGTGCTCTGAATGCGTGCCAAGAAATGCAGTGGCTCATTTGCAGCGGCAAGATCAGATCGAGCGCACGATTCCTAGTTGAACACTGACGCACAACCCGGCGATCAACAACCGCTGCGAACAGGACTTCTGTTTTTGTTGTCTGCTCGAGATTGACTGCCCCGGTCAGGTGTTTAGGGACCATGCACATCTTTCGCCGAAAGCTGGCATACCTGATCGACCAGGCGACCGACAGATGAACCCCCAGCAGCGGCCACTCAACTGCTATGAGGTACTCCGTGCCGGTCGAGCGAATGCTCCGCGTCAATTCGACCGGGTCTTTGCGACCCAGTTACGCCTGATCTCTTCTGACGAGCCAGCGTGCGCCAGTTGCCAGTGTGCGGATGGAAACGCTGATCTATCACGCACGAAGGGTCTGTACCGCGCAGATGGGTGCGACTGCGGTGATGATCACGATGACCAACCCGCTCGGGCCCGCGGCAGCGTCGCCTCTGCAGACGAATGTGCACGCATTCGACGGCCACCGTGTAACGCTGGACTTATAGGCTCCCTTTGCGGTCGCTGCAGCCCCGAAATAAGTACCCGACCGGGCGTCAACATCGCCTTGGCTTCTCTCAGACGGTATCAACTCGCAGAAATGGACAAATCTGCAATCGACGTGTGACTCGCTCGGGCTGCCATGGAGTTATCACACGGCCTCGCTGCAAAACAGACCCTGGCCGCTTGCGGGTGTACCTATGCTCACTGGCACCAAGCAGTCGTTCGGCACAGCCAGCGCCGTTGAAGTGAACGGCGGCTATGCGAATGGCTGCAGTCGCTGGGCCCGACCGAAGCTGGCTACGCCGTCTTGGCGATCCGCCTGCTGGTGATCAAGAACCTCGCTGGCCTCTTTTTTCACACCTTCTTCATTTAAGTCACCTAGCCTTTAAAACGATCGCACGTTCCTAGTGCGGTCCTGGCGCTGGTCTGGCGCGCCAGCAACCTGCATGACTTTAAGGAGAGAGATGTGAATTCCCCATTGAATCGCCGTCGCTTTATGGAGTTATCGAGTGCAGCAGCGGTCGGCACCGCGCTTGCCCCGCTGGGCCTTTTGAACGCACGCATCGCGTCTGCCCAGCCAAACTGCAGCTACGCGAGTATGACGGTGCCGGGTTTCGGTCCGCTCGCGTTCAACCAACTGCCGCTCAACACTTCCCAGCTGGGCACACTAGCGCAGGTACCCCTGATCGCCTTGCCCCCTGGTTTTGTGTACACCGCCATCTCCCTGCGCGGCTCACTCGACTCTGAGGGAAAAACAGTGCCTGGAGGTCACGACGGAATGGCGTGTTTCCAAGGTCGCTCAGGAACCTATGTGCTGGTCCGCAACCACGAGCTCAACCCGACCTCATCGTCCCCGGGTTGCTTGACGTCAAACAGTAAGCAGTACGACCCCTTCGTCGGCAACGCCGCTGGCTTGGGCGGCGGCGGCACCATGACTTTGGTCGTCGATCGTAACGGGCAGGTATTGCAGGACTACATCTCTCTCGGCGGCACCATCCGCAACTGCGCCGGCGGTCCCACGCCGTGGTCGTCCTGGATCAGCTGCGAGGAGAACACGAACGTTCCCACCAGCGCCTCCTCCAATCAAGTGGCCAAGAAGCACGGCTACAACTTCGAGGTTCCTGCACTTTTGGGGCAGGCCGTCGACCCAATTCCTCTGGTGGCGATGGGTCGCATGAACCATGAAGCCGTCTCTGCCGATCCGAACAGCGGCTACATCTACCAGACGGAAGACCGCGGCGACAGCGCCTTCTACCGCTTCGTGCCCAAGGTCCGCAAGCCAAGCAAGTTCGGCGACCTGCAGCAAGGTGGTGACCTCTATGCGATGGTCATCAAGCCCGGTCAGCGGTCCGCCTGCACCGGCGCGCCTTTGCCGCTCAGCAGTCCCCAGGGCACCGAGGTCGTCGACACACGCGGCCTGAGGGGCGGCTCAACGGGCAGCATGCTGCCCTTCATTGGCCAGCCGCTGGCCGTGGAGTGGGTGCGTCTGGAGGAGGTGGATCCCGCGGGCGATACGCTGCGCGCCGAAGCGCAGACCAAGGGCGCGGCGATGTGGTTCCGTGGAGAGGGAGCCTGGTATCACCAGGGCAGGCACTACTTCGTTTGCAGCAACGCTGGCGACGCCGGCGAGGGGCAGGTGTGGTGTCTTGACCCGCGCAACGAGACCGTGACCTTGGTGGTCGAATCGACTTCCGAAAACTTGCTGGACGGCCCGGACAACATCACGGTAGCCCGTGACGGAACGCTGTACCTTTGCGAAGACGGAAGCGCTGGCACGCCCGGCAACGCCAATTACAGCCAGCGCGTGGTCGGTGTGGACGCGACGGGAGGCCTGTTCGACTTCTGCAAGAACATCATCCCAGGAAACACCTCAGAGTTTGCGGGCGCCTGCTTCTCACCCGACGGCCGCTACATGTACGTCAACATGCAGGGGGCAGGCATTACGCTTTGCATCTGGCGGTCAGACAGCCGTCCGATCTACCTGCGCCCGGGCTTCGCCAGCTGAGTTTCGCAGCCTTAAGGGGCCGGTCGGCAATCGACCGGCTCGGTACTCTCGCGTCCATCACCATTGATGTCGCAGACGCAAGAGTTACTGCTGAGATCTACGAGCGCACGGAGATCTAATCGGGTACGGCGCCGCCCATAGCTACAATCGAATCGTTGGTGCTCGCAGCATGATTCACGTGCTGCAGTTCAACGGGAAGCAGGGGGGCTAGTCCACAAGGACGAGCCTAACCTGCGCTGCCCCCGCAACGGTAAGCAGACGAGAGACCTGACGCAGATCGGGCGACTCCGCTTTCATCACGCAGCCACTGGACGACCGCCGTGTCGTCTGGGAAGGCGATGGAGGTTGTTCTGTCAGCCCGGATACCGGCCAACAAGGTAGTGGTGCGTCTGACAATAGTCGCGCCGCCGTGACGCTCATGCACCGTCGGGGAAGGCGGTGAGGGCATGTCTCTTGTTCTTTCATCATGAAAACCCGAAACTTGCTTGGGCCATTGCTCGCGCTGTTCCTTGCCGTTCTGGCCTCATTGCCTTCTTACGCCCAGTCCATGGAGCCAAAAGGTCTTCCCGAGACTGCCATTACAGAGACTCGTGTTGAAACGTCTTCAGCTGCAGTCCGTGGTGACGTTGTAGTGATCGACACCAACGTTTTGGAGCAATTCAAAGGGCGGACGCTCTCCGAGGTGATTTCACGCAACGCTGGCCTACAAATGTCTACCAACGGCGGTTCAGTAAAACAACCCAGTTTATTTTTGCATTGAACAGAGGCGCATCACGACCTGCTTCTCATCGATGGAGTTCGGTACGGTTCCTCGACGTCTGGCAGCGCCGACTGGGACAACATTGCGCTGTCCTCTATTCATGCAGAAACGCCTTGCATCTCTCGGACAACAACTGCTAGCGCTGCCAGCTGGAGCAGTGCGTGGCCACACGCTTAACTATTCACTCTGTGAAACCAAGTTGGAGCTGGTTCGCCAAACCGAATCTGCGCTCGGAGGAACCAGCGGAAAAGGCGAGGTCGTGTTCCAGTCGGGCTCCGTGCAAGCGACGTACTTCCACGCGTGGCTTGCCTCCTTCTTCCACGCGCGGTTTGCCGCCAACCCTGTGCCCACGGCGTCTCTGCTCCTTCCAGGAGCCACCAATTGACCTCCGACCGCTGCTCAGACTTAAAGGAGTCAGCATGAAAGACTTCACCATCAAACCTTGGCTGAGGGTTGCCGTACTGCTGTGCGGCATGGGCAACCTTCACGCCGCCGGCCTTCGGGTTACCGACGACCGCGGCGTGGAGGTGTCGCTGCCGAAGTCGCCACAGCGCATTGTCTCGTTGTTACCCTCGCTCACCGAGACCGTGTGCGAGCTCGGCCAGTGCAATCGGCTGGTAGGGGTAGATCGGTATTCCAACCACCCAGCTTCGGTTCGAGACCTGCCCAAGGCGGGTGGCGTCATCGACCCCAACATCGAAGCTATCGTGGCGCTCAAACCCGACGTGGTGCTCATGGCCACCTCGTCCCGCGGCGTGCAGCGTTTGGAAGCGCTGGGCCTGAATGTGCTGGCCATGGATCCCAAAAGCTCGGCCGACGCGCAACGTGTCATGGGCAAGCTTGGCCAACTGCTGGAAGTTCCCGATGCGCAGCGGATCTGGCGTGCTGTGGAAGCAGGCGTGATGGCTGAGGCGCAGTCACTGCCACCTCGCGCACGCTCGCTGCGCGTGTACTACGAGGTCAGCGCCGGTGGTTACGCGGCGGGCACGCAGTCGTTCATCGGCGAAATGATGGCGCGCCTGGGCGTGCAGAACATCGTGACCCCCGATCTCGGACCGTTCCCGCGCATCAACCCCGAGTACGTCGTGCGCGCGAACCCCGACCTCATCATGATCGGCGTGCGCAACGTGCAGGGTATGGAGCATCGTCCCGGATGGCGCGGCATGCGAGCCTTGCGTGAGCAGCGAGTGTGCGTGTTCACAGCAGAAGAATCCGACGTGCTGGTACGCCCCGGCCCACGCATGGCCGAAGCCGCCCGGGTGATGGCGCGCTGCATTCAGGAAAAGGGCTTAATGTGAGCGGGTGTCCTAGTGGTGGTGCTGGCGCAGACCACGGGTGCGGCTGTGGCGCAAACCGGTTTGATCGCCTTCGTGGGTCTGGCTTCTCCGCACCTCGTGCGCTCCATCGTCAAGACCACACACGGCCGCCTGCTGGTGTTGAGCGCCATGATGGGGGGCCTGTTGCTGATGGCCGCCGATGTGCTCGCACGCTGGATCATCGCGCCGCAGGAACTGCCGGTGGGCGTGCTCACTGCGGTGCTGGGGGGCAGCTACCTGTTGTTGCTGATCCACCGGCGGCGTCGGCCCGGAGGTGGGCTGTGAAGCGGGCCTTGCAAGCCACGGGCATCTGTGTCGAGCTGGGCGCCATCCGTGTGCTGCACGGCATCGATTTGGATTTTTCTGCCGAACGCTGGACCAGCGTTGTGGGCCCCAACGGCGCTGGCAAGTCCACCCTGCTGAAGGCGCTGGCCGGTCTGCTGCGGCACAGCGGTCGGGTGCAGCTGATGGGCCGACCACTGGCGCAGTGGCGTGGCCGCGAACGCGCGCGCTGCCTGGCCTGGCTGGGGCAGGGCGAGCAGGGGGCGGACGACCTCAGTGTGTGGGACGTGGCCATGCTCGGGCGCCTGCCGCACCAACCCTGGCTGGCTCCGCCTTCGCACGCCGACCGGGTGGCCGTGGCGCAGGCCCTGCGAACCACCCAGGGATTGGAATGGCGAGAGCCGCATGGCGCTGCACGCACGCCAGATGGTAGTAATCGCGAAAGACTAGGTGGTACAGCAGGGCTATTGCCAAGACCTTGTCACCCATCAGGCGCTGGGAAGATCTTTGACCACCGCATCGCCATCCATTCGCTGAGTGAGCAGTGACTGGTTCAGCTTCGTTAATGTTTCTGGAGTCCGCACATGCAGATCGAATCCCCCCCGACCGACAAGCAATACGACAAGCCCGAAGGTGAACGCCGCGGCCTGGTGATCGTGCACACGGGCGACGGCAAGGGCAAAAGCACGGCAGCCTTTGGGCTTGCGCTGCGTGCATTCGGCCGCACGCATGTGCACGGCAAGCTGGTGAAGATTTTCCAGTTCATGAAAGTACCCAGTGCTCGCTTCGGTGAGCACCGAATCTTCGAGCAGCTCGGGCTGCCGATCGAGGGGTTGGGCGACGGCTTCAGCTGGAAGAGTCAGGACCTGGAACATTCCGCCCAGCTCGCGCGAGATGGCTGGCTGAAAGCCCGCGCTGCGATTTTGGGGGGTGATTACTTCATGGTCACTCTCGACGAGCTGACCTACCCGCTGATTTACGGTTGGCTGCCGCTTGACGACGTGTTGCAGACGCTGCGAGATCGTCCGCGCCATGTGCACGTGGTCATCACCGGGCGCCGCTGCCCACCCGAGATCATTGAACTGGCCGATACCGTAACCGAGATGACCTTGGTGAAACACGCATTCAAGGCGGGCATTCCCGCCCAGCGCGGCATTGAAGATTGACTCTGTTCACGAAAGAAAAGAACCATCACTAAGATGACTCTGAACGAACCGCCTGCACGTCCCGTGGCTCGCCCCTCTGTTGTAGCCACGACTACCGAACGCTGGTCTCTCGACGTCCTTTACGTCGAGAAGCCGCTCAGCAGCGGCAACTCCGGCATGGCGGCCGACATGGCCCTGTTGGTCAAGCTGGTCCTGCGGGCGCGGCGCGCCTGAGGTAACAGTCATGGCCGAACTGTGGCCCACCTCCGTCGCGGCACCGCTTGCGGTGCTGGTAGCGCTTGCGCTGGACCTTGCCCTGGGTGAACCGCCGGCACGCTGGCATCCAGTTGTGGCCATAGGGCGTTACTTGAGCTGCATGGGCTCCCGCGTGGCGCCCGCCATGGATGCGCCGCCCCAAGCGGCACGCGCCTTCGTCGGTGGTGCGCTGGCCTGGTGCCTGGGTGCTTCGCTGATCGTGGTCTTTGCGCTGGTGTTGGTAGGGCACATGGCTGGTTGGGTGTGGTGGGCGAAAGCGCTGGCGCTCGGCGTGCTGCTCAAACCGCTGTTGGCCTGGCGCATGCTGAGCGACGAGGTGCGAGCAGTCGAAGCCGCACTGAGCGAGTCGTTGCCAGCCGGGCGGGCACGCTTGGCCTGGCTGGTGAGCCGCGACGTGAGTGCGCTCGACGCGTCGCAGGTGCGCGAAAGCGCCATTGAGTCGCTGGCCGAGAACCTCAACGACTCGGTGGTGGCGCCGTTGTTCTGGTTCGTCGTGGCGGGGCTTCCAGGTGCCGCGCTCTACCGCTTCGCCAACACGGCCGACGCCATGTGGGGCTACCGTGGCGAGCGCAGCGGCCGCGACTGGACCTGGGCCGGCAAGTGGGCAGCGCGAGCCGACGACGTGTTGTCATGGCTGCCTGCGCGCATCACAGGCGTGTTGCTGGGTGTACTTGGCGCAGCGGGTGGATGGCACACGCTGGCTGAGCAGGCGCGGCGCACCCCGTCGCCCAACAGCGGCTGGCCGATGGCGGCGATGGCGCTGGCGCTTGACGTGCGGTTAAGAAAACCCGGCGTGTACGAACTGCATGGCGCGGGCCGCAGCCCGGAGGCGGCCGACACAGTACAAGCGCTTCGGCTGGCCACTCGCGTGGTGACAGTTCTCACTATGGCCGCGCTGCTGTGGGCGGGCTTTGCAGCGAAAGGCATGCCATGACGAACGCTCACGGCGGCCCCGACGCCCTGGGGGTTCCCCGCTGGGACTTCTCCACCAACGCCAACGCCTGCGGTCCGTGCCCGAGCGCCCTCGCAGCCGTGCAGCAGGCCGATGTCCGCCATTACCCCGACCCCGCGTACACAGCCCTGCGCGAATCGCTCGCAGCCTTTCACGCGGTGGATGCCGCACGTATTGTGCTGGCCGGAAGCGCGAGCGAGTTCATTGGCCGCTTCACCGGCTGGATGGCGCGCGAGGGAGCCCATCGCGTCTGGCTGCCAGAGCTGGCTTACGGTGACTATGCCCACGCGGCGCAGGCCTGGAAGTTTGAGCGCGTGCAAGACCCGGCGCGTGCACAGCTGGCCTGGTTGTGCGAGCCATCGAGTCCGCTGGGTCAGGCCGAGCCGATGGCGCAGGTTGTGGCGGTCTCAGGCGCACAGGTGGTGCTAGACCGCGCCTACGAACCGCTGCGGCTGAGCGGGCGGTGCAGCCTCGAGCCGGAAACATTACAGCAGGTGTGGCAACTGTGGACACCCAACAAGGCGATGGGGCTGACGGGAGTGCGCGGCGCGTATGCCATCGCCCCGTTGCACGCGCTGGCGGAAGCGAGAGCACTCGAGAAGCTGGCGCCCTCGTGGCCGCTGGGTTCGCACGCTGTGGCTCTGCTAGCAGCTTGGATGTTGCCCGCCGCACAAGATTGGCTAGAGGAGACCTTGGGGACTTTGCGCGACTGGAAGCGCAGACAGCTATGCATGCTGACCGATTTGGGCTGGCGCGTGCTACCCAGCGAAGCCAACTACCTCTGCGCGTCACCTTCGCGCCCGTTTGACGAACATGCCATGCGCGCAGCAGGCATTAAGCTGCGTGACACCACCAGTTTTGGTTTGCCGAATCATTGGCGTTTGGGTGTATTGAGCCCGCAAGCTCAAGACGCCTTCCTTTTGGCAACACACAACAAGTGACCTGTAGATTCTCGGGGTAGTTATCCAACATAGGTACAGCCAAGCGATGGCAGCGTTCTCAGGAGTTGAGTCTTTCGATCCTCCCTGGCAACGCCTTCCCCTTCGATGCAGACACAACTTGTACTGCGGAAGAATGGCCACCAGATCGCGAGCGATCATGTCGACCCGCAGGACCAATTCACTGGTGCAATCTCCGCAGCTGCATTAGTTCTAGAGTTGGTCACCTGCCGTTCGTGCAACCTGCTTTCTACGAAGTAGTAAGGGTATCTCCTATGGTGCGAGGTTTTGGCAGCGCATAAAAATGCGTTTGTCGAGAAATCGTCACCACTCATTCAACGTCGACTGCCAGTGCTGCCAGTCAGATGTTGGGCAAAAAAGCCCGAATCGGAATAACTCCGGTTCGGGCTTTTTCGTTTTCTGTCTTTCAACTTCGCTTCGGTCGAGATCACACCCTCGTCCGGCTGGCGGAGCCTTGCTTGATCGGAATTCTGTTGGGCTGTGGCGGTTGCTTGTCGGAGATCTTCTGTGTCTAGGGCTAACTTTTTCACAGGTGGATCACAGGTCGTCATTTCCGTAAACACAACTGCCAGGAGCTTGACCATGACTGAACTGAATCGCCGCGACATTATGAAGACCGGAGGATCGATACTGATCCTTGGCGCAGCCGGGGGGGTGCCTGCAATCGCATCAGCGCAAGAGACCGTAAAACTGGGGCTCTTGCATTCGCTGTCGGGCACCATCGCCATTGCGGAGGCGTCCTTGGTCGATGCAGAAAAGCTTGCCATTGAGGAGATCAACGCCAGCGGTGGCGTCATGGGACGGAAGATCGAAGCTGTGGTCGAAGATGGTGCCAGCGACAACTCGGTTTTCGCAGAAAAGGCCCGCAAGCTTTTGGAGCGAGACAAAGTGGCTGCCATCGTGGGTTGCTACACCTCCGCCTCAAGAAAAGCGGTTCTGCCCGCACTCGGACGTGCCAAAGGTTTGCTGTACTACCCGACGTACTACGAAGGCCAAGAACAGGACAAACAGGTTTTCTATCCATCGCAGGAGGCCACCCAATCGGTCATCGCCGCTGTGGAGTGGCTCGCTCGTGAAAAGGGCAAGACCTTCTTCTTGGTCGGCTCCGACTACATCTATCCGCGCACCTGCAACAAGATTGCCAAACCCACTATCGTGAAAGCGGGCGGCAAGGTGCTGGGAGAGGAATACGCCCCACTGGGTCACACCGAGTTCTCCTCGATCATCAACAAGATCAAGGCCGCAAAACCAGACTGCATCTACAGCACAGTCGTCGGTGGCTCCAACGTGGCCTTCTACAAGCAACTGCGCGCGGCTGGCCTTGACGGCTCGAAGCAGGTGCTGTTGTCCACGGTGGTTTCTGAAAATGAAATCGAAGGCATCGGTAAAGACAACGCCGCCGGCTATTTCGCCTGCATGGGCTATTTCCAGAGCATCAAGTCTCCCGACAACGAGAAGTTCGTCAAGGCTTTCAAAGCCAAGTATGGGCAAGACCGTGTCATTGGTGACCCGATGCAGGTTGCCTACAACAGCGTCTACCTGTGGAAGATGGCTGTCGAGAAGGCCAAATCATTCGAAGTGGACAAGGTGATTGCCGCCTCCGGAGGGATCGAGCTGGCAGCTCCTGAGGGAACCGTGCGCATGCATGCAACGAACCACCATGTGTGGAAGAAGGTGCGTATCGGACGTGCACGCCCTGACGGTCAATTTGACATCGTGTGGGAAGCCCCCGCGTTGGTTGAGCCCAATCCTTTCCCAAAGATCTGAGGGATCAGGATCGGTGACCGAGTGCCGCTGGCGCTCGGTCATCCCAACGCATCAGGAGCGGCAGGATGAATTTCGATATTGCAGTGATGCAGATGTTCAACGGGGTCAGCCTGTTCAGCATTCTGTTGCTGATGGCGATCGGTTTGGCCGTGGTGTTCGGTCTCATGGGCGTGATCAACATGGCCCATGGCGAATTGATGGCCTTGGGTGCGTACATGACGTACGTGGCATCGCTGGCCTTCGAGCGTTGGGCGCCAGCCTGGATGGATGTGTACCTCTTCGTCGCCATCCCCTTCGCATTCATGGTGACGTTTGCGTTTGGCTACGCACTGGAACGCGGCTTCATCCGCTTCTTCTACAACCGTCCGCTAGACACCTTGCTGGCCACCTGGGGCCTGAGCCTCATCATGCAGCAGACCTACCGCACCGTCTTCGGCGCGCAAGAGGTGAGCGTACCCCTGCCCACTTGGCTCGCCGGCGCCTGGGAACCGGTGACGGGCATACAGCTGCCGATCACTCGCATCTTCATCGTTGGTCTGACGATCACGGTTGCAGTAGCGGTCTACCTGTTGTTGTATCGGACTCGCTGGGGCGTGAAGGTTCGTGCAGTGACGCAGAACCGTGCAATTGCCGGCGCCACGGGAATCAATACCCAGCGCGTTGACGCCCTCACGTTTGCGCTCGGTTCGGGTCTGGCCGGTATCGCTGGATGCGTGTTCACCATGATCGGCTCCACCAACCCAGGCACCGGTCAGCTCTACATCGTTGATTCCTTCATCGTCGTGGTTTTCGGTGGCGTGCAAAGCCTTGCGGGTACAGCGCTGTCTGCTTTTGCCATCGCTCAGACGCAAACGTGGCTTGAGTTCCTCATGAGCGGATCGATGGCCAAAGCCACCATCCTGTTGCTTGTCATTGTGGTTCTCTACTTCCGACCGAACGGCCTGTTTGCTTTGCGTACTCGGAGTTGAACCATGCAAGACAACAAACACAAGCGCAGCTTCATCTCCACCATCCTCTTGATCGGTCTCTTGGTGGTGGTGCTGCCGCTCGTGCTGGATCCATTTCGCCTGAATCTGATCGGCAAGTATCTGGCGTTCGCCTTTGTTGCGCTCGGCATCGTGCTGACCTGGGGCTACGGGGGCATCTTGAGCCTGGGCCAAGGTGTGTTCTTCGGCCTCGGTGGTTACATGATGGCGATGTTTCTGAAGCTCGAAGCTTCGGCACCTGAACTCCCGGATTTCATGGTCTGGAGCAGTGTGGAGCAACTTCCAACCTGGTGGATTCCTTTCAAATCTCTTGGACTCACAGTGCTGTGCATCGTGGTGATTCCAGTTGTATTGGCCTACGTGTTTTCGTACGCGATTTTTCGCCGTCGGGTCAGCGGCGTGTACTTCGCCATCGTGACGCTGTCCTTGGCGCTCACCCTCACCGTTGTGGTGGTCGGCCAGCAAGGGGATACGGGCGGCGCCAACGGCATCACGGATTTTCGAACTTTACTCGGCATGGACATCCTGTCCGATCACTCGCTGAGGATTTTGTATTTCGTCGAAGTCGCGGTGCTGTCGCTGGCCATGCTGTTGTCGTTGGCGGTGGTGCGCAGCCGCTTCGGAAAGATCCTGATCGCCATTCGTGACCGCGAAGACCGCGTGCGATTCAGTGGCTACGACACTGCACATATGAAGGCGTTTGTCTTTGCCTGTGGAGCCTTGCTGGCGTCCTTGGGCGGAGCATTTTTCACCCTTCAGGTCGGTCTCATTGCACCCAGTGTCATCGGTGTCGTGGCGTCGGTGGAAATGGTGATTTACGCCGCCGTGGGTGGACGCATGTCTGTGCCGGGTGCTGTCGTTGGTGCCTTGCTCATCGGCTTCCTCAAGTCGTACTTGTCGGAGGCATTTCCCGAGGGTTGGCTCTACTTTTTGGGAGCTGTCTTCATCCTGGTGGTGTGGGTCATGCCCAACGGGTTGGCGGGGCTGATGGACCAGTGGTCCAACCGCCGTCGGAGCAGGGCTACGTGATGAATGTCAGCGCCACTCTCCCAAGAGCCCAACACAACGGTGCAAATCCTATGTCTCAAACGGTGACCCATACGAGTGGAAAAGTGCTCGTCGTTGAAGACCTCACGGTCTCGTTCGATGGTTTCAAAGCGGTGGACTCCCTGAGTCTTTCTGTGGACCGAAACGAGCTGCGCGTGATCATCGGGCCCAACGGTGCGGGCAAGACCACGTTGCTCGACATGATCTGCGGAAAGACCAAGCCTACGTCGGGGCGGGTGATGTTCAACGACATGGACATCACGCGCCTGACCGAGCACCAGATTGTGCGGGCGGGCGTAGGTCGAAAATTTCAGACGCCATCGGTTTACGAGGACCTCACGGTGCTCGAAAACCTCGAAATTTCCCTCCCTCGCACACACGGTGTCTTTCAGTCTTTGACCTTTCGGCGAACGCCCGAGGTCATGGACCGCATTCATGCGATGGCCGAGAAGATCTATCTCATCGAGGCCATCCACAGTCGCGCCGGCCAGCTCAGCCATGGACAAAAGCAGTGGCTGGAAATCGGGATGTTGCTCATGCAGGAGTCATCCCTGCTGCTGCTCGACGAACCCGTGGCGGGCATGAGTCCTCGTGAGCGCGAGCAGACCGGTGATTTGCTCAGCCTCATCGCTGCCGGCAAGTCCGTGATCGTGATCGAGCACGACATGGACTTCGTCAAACGCATTGCGCACAAGGTCACCGTACTCCATCAGGGAAAGCTCTTGAGCGAAGGCAGCGCAAGCGAGGTTCAGCAAGATCCCCGCGTCATCGACGTTTATCTTGGCCATTGAGGAGAGAACAGCATGTTGGAGATTTCTCAACTCAATGTCGCCTACGGCGAGTCCCATGTGATCCACGATGTGTCGTTCAAGGTAGGCCCGCGAGAGTCTGTGGCCATCATGGGTCGCAACGGGATGGGGAAGACCACCTTGCTCAAGTCCCTGATCGGGCTGCTTCCGGTGCGTTCGGGTGCGATCCGGTTGGATGGCGCGGAGATGGTCGGGCAGCCCAGCTACCGTCGCGTGCAAAACGGCATGGCCTTCGTCCCGCAAGGCCGCATGGTGTTCCCTTTTCTCTCGGTGGAGCAAAACATCCTCTGCGGAGCCGAGCACTCTGGTTATCGGCAGGTACCCGACTACATCTACCAGTTCTTCCCGGTGCTGAAGGACATGAAGCAGCGCAAGGCAGGGAATCTCTCGGGCGGTCAGCAGCAGATGCTGGCCATCTCGCGAGCCTTGGTCTCCGACCCGAAAGTTCTGATTCTTGATGAACCCACCGAAGGCATCCAGCCTTCAATCATCAAGGAAATTGCACAGACCCTCAACGTTCTTCGCCATGAGCGGGGATTTGCCGTCGTGGTGTCTGAGCAGGTACTGAGTTTTGCCCTGGATCTGGCTGACCGGTTTCTGGTCATCGATCGCGGGCGGATCGTGCACGAAGAAATGCGTGCTGAGCTCAATCAGGAAAAAGTGAAGTCGTTCCTGACCGTTTAACCCCCAACCCCTCCCAGGAGATTTTCATGAGACATGGTGACATTTCCAGCAGCAACGATTGTGTCGGCGTCGCGGTCGTCAACTACAAAATGCCCCGCCTGCACACCACCGCAGAGGTGTTGGCAAATGCGCGCGCCATTGGTGAGATGCTCGTTGGCATGAAGAAGGGACTGCCCGGCATGGACCTGGTGATCTTTCCAGAATATTCAACGCACGGGATCATGTACGACTCGAAAGAGATGTACGAGACCGCTTCGACAGTTCCAGGCGCTGAGACGGAGATTTTTGCCGAGGCTTGCCGCAAGGCCAATGTCTGGGGTGTGTTTTCCTTGACGGGAGAGCGTCACGAAGAACACCCCAACAAGGCGCCTTACAACACGCTCATCCTGATGAACAACAAGGGGGAGATTGTTCAAAAGTACCGAAAGATCATGCCTTGGGTGCCTATCGAGGGTTGGTATCCCGGCGACTGCACGTATGTCTCTGAAGGCCCGAAGGGCATGAAGATGAGCTTGATCATCTGCGACGACGGCAACTACCCTGAGATCTGGCGTGATTGCGCCATGCGCGGTGCAGAACTGATCATTCGTTGCCAAGGCTACATGTATCCCGCCAAGGAACAGCAGATCATGGTGTCCAAGACCATGGCTTTCCTCAACAACACTTACGTTGCGGTGGCCAACGCAGCTGGGTTCGACGGTGTGTATTCGTACTTCGGCCACTCGGCCGTGATCGGCTTCGATGGCCGCACGCTGGGCGAGTGCGGTGAGGAGGAGATGGGCATCCAGTACGCTGAACTGTCCATGAGCCTGATCCGTGACGCGCGCAAAAACGGGCAATCGCAAAACCACCTGTTCAAACTGGTGCACCGGGGCTACACCGGGTTGATCAACTCGGGCGATGGCGACAAAGGTGTGGCTGCTTGCCCTTACAACTTCTACGCCAACTGGATCAACGATCCGGAAGGAACGCGCGAAATGGTGGAGTCGTTCACGCGCACCACCGTGGGCACGGAGGAATGCCCGATCGAGGGCATCCCCAACGCCGCGACCAAGCATCGCTGAGCCCGAGACGCGTCTTCTTCATCTTCAGGATCCTTGCATGTCAACAGCACTCGACGAGTACCTCATACGCACCGAACCGTTCTACCAGGCAGCGGGCCCCGAGATCGAGTGTTATGAGCGCGCGTACGCGCATCGGATGCCGTTGATGCTGAAAGGTCCTACCGGCTGTGGGAAGACGCGCTTCGTCGAATACATGGCGTGGAAGCTGCAGCGCCCGTTGGTGACGCTGGCCTGCAACGAAGACATGACAGCTTCCGATCTGATCGGGCGCTATCTCCTCGATGCCGATGGAACTGCGTGGCACGACGGGCCCATGACGCTCGCCGTGCGCCACGGTGGCATCTGTTACCTCGACGAGGTAGTGGAGGCTCGACAGGACACGACGGTGGTGATCCATCCGCTCACCGATGCTCGCCGCATTCTCCCGCTGGACAAAAAAGGTGAGGTGGTGAAAGCGCACCCGGACTTCCAGTTGGTGGTCTCGTACAACCCGGGCTATCAGAGCAGCGCCAAAGACATGAAGCCATCTACGCGGCAACGCTTCGCCTCGCTGGATTTTGACTACCCATCCGAGGATAAGGAGGTCGGCATCGTGGCACACGAAGCCGGGGTGTCTGACGTGTTGGCACGGCAATTGGTCACCATCGCTCACTGCACCCGTGCACTGAAGCAAAAGGGATTGGACGAAGGCGTGTCCACTCGTATGCTCATCTACGCCGGCATCCTCATCCGAGACGGCATGTCGAAAGCCCAGAGTTGTGAAATGACGATGATCCGCCCGCTGACAGACGATCCCGACATGGCGCTGGCCATCCGCAATTTTGTCACTGCCCAGTTTGGATGACCGTGTCGCCTCACGTGAGCTCCGAGCTGTCGGGCGTTGAGCCTTTGTCGGGTTTACTGCCAGCGTTGCGCTTGCTGGCGCACGGGTTGAGCAACGGCCAGATCGCAGTGGAGGACAACAGCATGACGGGTCGGACAGAGCGCGCTGTGCTCACATCCACCCAGCTCTTGCTCACCAGCCGCCCAATGGATGAGAAGCCCGCTTTACCCGAGCGTCTGTTCGGCTTGTTGCGCGCGACGGTGGCCCATGCCGTGGCGCACCGGCGGTTCTCTCGCCCTGCACTTCCGACGCACACGCTGAAGCCCTTGGGGCTCGCTGTTGTTTCTGCGATAGAAGACGCCCGAGTCGAGCGCCTGTTGTGGTGCAGGTACCCAGGTGTGCGCCAATGGTTTCTGGAGCACCTCGCCCCGGTCCCCGATCCAGGTGACCTGAGCTTTGAAGCACTCGTCTCACGCATGGACCGCATCTTGCTGGACCCTGGGTACAGCGACGACAACCATTGGGTCAACAAAGCAAAACGACTGTTCGAAGAGGTGGCCGCGGCACATGGGCTGGAGGCCTACGACGAGTTTCGTGCGGTCGCGTCCATCTTGGCCAATGACCTGGGCCAGATGCGCGTTCGTTTCGATCCGCAGCACCACGTCGTGCCCTCGCCCTATCGGGATGACAACAGTTACTTGTGGACGTTTCCCGAAAACAACCAGGCCCAGGACGAGGCGATCGCCTCACCTCAGTCGGCTACCCCCCGCATGGCGAATGTGACCAACGGGGACGCTTCGTCATCTCCGCAGGACAACCAGGAGGAAATGGAACTCGGCAGGTTTGTGTACCCCGAGTGGCACCACGTGCTGGATCTCTGGCGCCATAACTGGTGCACCGTGTTGGAAAAGCTGCCAAGCAGCTCGGTCCAGGGGCCATCACGAGGTGGCATTGCCGCTGCCCATTCCGTCAAGCCGATGGCCCTTCGTCGTTTGAGACGATTGAGCCGCCGGCACCGGTTGCGAAGGCAGTGGGAGGGCGATGACATCGACCTGAACGCCGCCATCGAAGTGTTGGTCGATCGTCGACTCAGCCTTCAGCCTGAGCCGCGTTTGTTCATGCGAGCAGGGCGGGAGACTGGGGCCTCCAGCATTCTGGTGCTGCTCGATCTTTCCGAGTCGACCAACGAACCTTGCGGTTCTTCTGGTCAGACCTTGCTGGATCTGGAAAAGCAAGCGGCTTTCATGCTGGCGGACGCGACCGCCAACACAGACGACCGCATTGCCATACATGGGTTCAGCTCCAACACGCGGGCGCAGGTGGACTACCACCGGATGCTTGAGTTCGGAGTGCCACTGCAAGGCGCAGCCCGATCCCGCCTGGCTTCGGTGCCAGGGCGCCACTCGACCCGCATTGGAGCGGCACTCCGCCATGCCAGCGCTTTGTTGCAGGATGAGGGGGACAATCGACGCGCGATCTTGCTCGTGACCGACGGCGCACCAGCGGATGTGGACGTGTTCGACTCCGAGTACCTCACAGAAGACGCGCGGGTGGCGGTGATGCAAGCCCGAGTGGCTGGCGTGAGAGTTTTTTGTATTGCCGTGGATGCCCAGGCCGACCATTACGTTCGCAGAATATTTGGCTGGCGGGACTATTGCATTGCCGAGAACGCTTCGTCTCTTCCTACTCAGCTTCAACGGGCTTATGCCCGACTGGTCGGAGGATGAAGCATGTACGACTTGTGCAGCCACAGGTTGTGTTGTCAAGATGGGGATGTTTGCAACCATGCGTGAGAAGCTTTTGCCGCGCAAGCGGTGCGGGTGCGGCGTGAGCCGTAAAGGGGAGCCGAATGGCTAACAAAGACCCTATCAGGGTCGGTATATTGTTTTCCGCGACGGGTGTGACATCGACCATCGGGTTATCGCAGATGCATGGCGCCCTCTTGGCTGTTGATGAAATCAATGACTCGGGCGGCATAGACGGCCGGGAGCTGCAGCCCGTGCACTACGACCCCGAATCCAACCCGATTCGCTACGCTGAGTTGACCGAACGCCTCATCCATCGGGACGGCGTGAACGTGATTTTTGGCTGTTACATGTCCAGCAGTCGAAAGGCGGTGATTCCGATCATCGAAAAGTGGAACAAGCTGCTGTTTTATCCCACGCTGTACGAAGGCTTCGAGTATTCCGCCAATGTGATCTACACCGGGGCCGCTCCCAACCAGAACAGCGTGCAGCTGGCCGAATTCATAACGTCGAATTTTGGCGCCCGTGTGTATCTGATCGGATCCGACTACATCTACC
Source organism: Hydrogenophaga sp. (assembly GCF_018780385.1). GTDB lineage: Bacteria > Pseudomonadota > Gammaproteobacteria > Burkholderiales > Burkholderiaceae_C > Hydrogenophaga. The sequence goes on from NZ_JADMJO010000007.1 coordinate 96,059, forward strand.
CCTATGAGTCCAACCGGATCATGGGTGAGTTGGTCCTGCAGCGCCAAGGCAGTGAAAAACTGGCAGAGCGTTACGTGCCTCTCGACGCGACCGAGCGCAATTTCGCAGATGTCATGTCGGACATCCGTAACAAGCGACCAGACTTCATTTTCTCTACGGTGGTCGGCGATTCCACTGCATCGTTGTACCGGGCTTACGCAGATGCCGGCTTCGACCCCAAGACGATGCCGATAGCCAGTCTGACGACTTCCGAGGCGGAAATTTCGCAGATGGAGCGTGGCCTTGCGACAGGTCACTACACATCTGCCCCTTATTTTCAGTCGATCGACTCGGAGGCCAACCGACGCTGCCTCACCAATCTTCGACAGCGGGTTGGTGACTCATGTGTTCCGAATCTATGCTGGGAAGCGTCATACTTCCAGATGCACATATTTGCCAACGCAATGCGCCATGCAGGCAGTGACGACATCTCGACGTTGATGCCTTACATCCTGGGTAGCGAATTCGACGCGCCTCAGGGCCGGGTGAAGATTGATCCGACCAATCACCACACCTGCCTCTACCCGCGTATTGGTCGGGTCAATTCCGATGGGCAGTTCACGATCGTCCGCCAGGCCCGCCGATCGGTGTACCCTGATCCTTACCTCGTGACTCATTCACTGGGTGACTGGGCAGCGCGTTTGGACACGCTGGACAAGTTGGAGTGCTGATGAGCGAACAGGGTGAACACCGTTCTTCGTTGCGGGCCACGCCCCAGCAGCTCAAAGAACTGCGAACCTTGAATGTTGCCGTCATCCATCCCGACGACGCGGACGGACGCCAGCTTACCCAACAACTGCAGCGCATTGGTTGCAAGGTACAGGCCTTCTGGCCACCAGTGCATTCGATCTCCAAAGATGTCGATGTCGCATTTGTTGCTGTTCGACCCGACATCCTGAACTTGAATATGGACTGGGCACGATCCGAAGATGCCCCCACGGTCATTGCCGTCGTCAACTATGAAAACCCGACCATCGTGGAGGTGGTGCTGGGTTTGGGGGCCAAGGCAGTGCTTCCCTCGCCAGTCCGAACGTTTGGCTTGCTTTCAACGTTGGTGCTGGCGCGAGAGTCACACAAGGAAAATCGTGGCTTGCAAAGGCGTTTGCGCAAGGTGGAGGCGAAGCTGGTTGGCGTGCGACACATCGCTGATGCTAAGGTGATTCTGATGAAAACCCATAACGTTACAGAAACCGAGGCCTACGACCTCATTCGTGAGAAAGCCATGAGCACGCGCTCTACAACGGAGGAGGTTGCCAAGGCGATTTTCGAAGCACACGAAGTGCTATCGATGGGCGGAAGGCGCTGAACGTTTCAACTTGAAAAATGCAATATTGGGACTTGATGCCAGTTCAAGAGTGAGCCCGGTCATTCGAAAACGAGGACCCGTAAGGCAGGGGCGAACATCACCGTCATTCGACGCCCAGTACTCGTGCGACCGCAGTTGGTCCCAGACAAGGTAGAGAATGGTGCACATCGCCAGTTCCGAAAACCTGTTCACACAAACTTCCAGCACCCTCGATGTGGATGCGTACCTAGGAATAGTTGCGACCGACATCTCGACAATTTTCCAGTTTGTTGACGACAGAGTAGCTGACGGTGAGCGCATTCGCCGGGGGGCAGTGGCAAGAGCATTGACCCTTAGACAGGCTCGCGGAGGAACGGCTTTGGGCCGAGGCGTGATGCTGCCCCACGCCGCCGTGCGCAGGTTGCCATGCGCTCGTCTTGTTTACGTTCGATTGCACGGCGCGATCGACATCGAGACACCGGACCACAGACCAGTGCGAGACGTGCTGACTCTGTTGGTTCGCTATCCCGCGTCCCCCGCAGATCAGGTACTGCTTGAACGTATTCGAGACCCTTACTTCAGCCCGATCCTGATCGAGCAATTGCGTCACGGTTATGTTGCCAAAGCAACGGCTTGCCTGATGAAGTGCACATGAGGAATCGCATGTTGCTGGTGTGCGTGACGACCGATGGCCACTTCTGTTCGATTTGCGCAACAAAGTTGCCCCCACTAATTTTGGCGGCTTGTCTTCCCCTAGTGTTGACATCAAAATCGTGTTCCCGAGAAACAATATTCGGGAACTAAAACCTAAGAGGAGATATATGAAAAGCAAAAAGTTGGTGTTGGCGTTGATGGCCTGCGGCATAGCTACCGGTGTACTGGCCCAGGCAGGCAAGGACAACATTGCCACGCTCAAGCAGATGAAGGTCTCAGGCGTCGACCTGAACATCCCGCCGGTTGCGCAGGAAGGCAAGAACGCCGATGCGATCCGCGCCAACCTCAAGGCCGTGAAGCTGCCCCCGGGCTTCAAGATCGAGCTCTACGCCGTCGTTCCCGATGCGCGCCACATGGCGGTGGCCCCGAGCACCAACATGCTGTTTGTCGGCACCCGCAAGACCCGCGTGTGGGCCGTGACCGACCGCAACGGTGACGGCACGGCCGACGAGGTCAAGCCCTTCGCCCCGTCGATCAATTTCAAGGTGCCCAACGGCGTGTGCTGGACCAAGGACGGCTTCCTGGTCGTGGTCGAACACAACCGCGTGTTGAACTTCCCGGCTGCCGAATTCTTCTATGAAGGCCCGGACGTGGCCGTGATCGAGGTGGTGCCCCAGGGCGGCCTTATCCCGGTGGAGGAAGAGTCATACAACCACGGCGCGCGCACCTGCCGCGTTGCTGATGACGGCATGCTCTACGTGACCCTGGGCCAGCCGCACAACGTGCAGCCCGCGAACAAAGTCGACCTGTACGACAAGATCGGCATCGGTGGTGTGGTGCGCATGAACGCGTTCGACGGCTCCAAGCGCGAGGTGTTCTCGCGCGGCATGCGCAACTCGGTCGGCATGGACATCAACCCCAAGGACAAGTCGGTGTGGTGGACCGACAACCAGACCGACGGCCTGGGTGACGACGTTCCACCGGGCGAGCTCAACCGCGCCACCAAGGTCGGGGAGCACTTCGGCTACCCCTACTGGAACGGCAAATTCAAGGTGGCCGGTTCGCCCGCCGCCACCGACCTGAAGGACATGAAGGAACCCGCCAACGCGGTCTTCCCGCAGGTGGAGTTCCCGGCCCACCAGGCCCAGCTCGGCATGACCTTCTACAACGGCAAGCAGTTCCCGGCCAAGTACCAGGGCGGCATCTTCGTGGCCTCGCACGGCTCATGGAACCGCAGCCAGGCCACCGGCGCGCTGATCAACTTCATCCCGCTCAATGCCAACGGCACCGCCGGCAAGTCCGAAGTGTTTGCTGAAGGCTGGCTGGACGGCAACGGTGTGTACAAGGGCCGCCCGGTGGACGTGGCGCCCATGAAAGACGGTTCACTGCTGATTTCCGACGACTACGTCGGCGCGATCTATCGCGTCACGTACTCGCCGAATTGATCGGGTTCCCTCCCGGTCTCTGGCGCCAGGCGGCCTGCAGGGGTCGTCTGGCGTCCTTTTATGCTTGAACGGATCTCCTTGCCATGCGAATTTCTTTTCTTTTGGTCGCCGCGCTGAGTTTGGGCGCCGCACACGCCGCCGATCCCGTTGTTGGTCGCACCAAGGCCAACATGGCTTGCGCAGTCTGCCACGGCCCCAACGGCATGTCGATGATGCCTAACGCGCCCCACCTTGCCGGCCAGCCCGCCATCTACCTGGTGGAGCAACTCAAGAACTACCGCAGCGGCAAGCGACCGCACGAGGTGATGGGCGTGATCGCCAAACCGTTGACCGACGCCGAGATCGAGGATCTCGCCGCCTGGTATTCATCGCTGCAGATCAGCGTGCAAACGCCCTGACAGCCCCCAGATTTTCAAGACACCGACCCACCATGCAAGCGCGCTCCCTGGTTCTATTTCCCCTCGCCGTGCTGCCCGCCTGGCTGCACGCTCAAACCACCCCCCAACCGCCCGAGGCCGATGGCGGCGCGCTGGCGCCCGTGGTCATCACCGGCAGCGGCTCGGCCGACCAGCGCTGGCGCGGCGCGGCCACGGTGGACGTGGTCGATGGCCGCGAGCTGCGCGATGGCCAGTTGCAGATCAACTTGTCTGAAGGCCTGGCGCGTGTGCCGGGGCTGGTGATTCGCAACCGCGAGAACTACGCACAAGACCTGCAGGTGTCCATTCGCGGCTATGGCGCGCGTTCCACCTTTGGCGTGCGTGGTGTGCGCCTGTTTGTGGACGGAATCCCGGCCAGCGCGCCCGACGGCTCGGGCCAGGCGGCCAACTTCCCGCTGGGCAGCGCCGACCGCATCGAGGTGGTGCGCGGGCCGTTTGCATCGCTGTACGGCGCCTCCAGTGGCGGCGCCATCCTGCTCTACACCGAGGATGGCGGCAAACCCGGGGAACTGCGCGCGGGCATGGCGGCGGGTGCCAATGGCCTGTGGCGTTTCTCGACCCAGGTCACCGGCCAGACCGGCACGACCGAGACTCCAGGTTGGTCGTACACGCTGGACGTGGGCAAGTTCGCCACCGACGGCGCACGCCCGCAGTCTTCTGCGGACCGCAGCACCGCCAACGCCAAGCTGTCGCGCGCGCACGAGGGTGGACGCACCACGATCGTGTTCAACCGGCAGAGTGCGTTTGCGCTGGACCCGCAGGGGCTGAGCCGTTCGCAGTTCGACGCCAGTTCCGAGTTCACCGCTCCTCAGCCCATCCAGTTCAATACGCGCAAGTCGGTATCGCAAACGCAAGCTGGTCTGGCCTGGGACCAGGCACTGGGCAATGGTCACAAGATCGAATTGATGGGTTACGCCGGGCAGCGGCGGGTGATTCAGTTCCAGTCGATCCCGCCCGGCGCTCAAGGTGCTGCGGGCAGCTCCGGTGGTGTGATCGACCTCGACCGCGACTACTGGGGATTCAACGCGCGCTGGCGTCTGCAGCAGGAGTGGCAAGGCGGGCAGCTCGACCTGAGCGCGGGTCTGGCTGGCGATCGCCAGACCGATCTGCGACGCGGGTACGAAAACTTCGTCGGCGCCACGGTGGGTGTGCAGGGCGCGCTGCGGCGCGAAGAAACCAACCGTGCCACGACGGTGGATCCTTACGTGCGTGCCTCCTGGCAAAAGGAGGACTGGACCTTCGAAGGTGGATTGCGCCGCGTGAACGCGCGCTACGCATCGTCCGATGCGTTTTTGTCCAACGGTGATCAGAGCGGAGGGGTGGACTTCGAAGGCTACCTGCCGGTGGTGGGTGTTCGCTGGCAACTCTTGCCGCAACTGCAGGCATTCGCCTCTGTGGGGCGCGGCCTGGAAACCCCCACATTGAACGAAGCTGCATACCGCAGTGACGGTGGTGCGGGCCTCAACACCGCCCTCAACGCTTCGCGCAGCACCAGCGCCGAGATCGGTCTTCGTGGGCGCAATGCGGCAGGTCTGTGGAATGCCACGCTGTTCGACATCCGCACCCGCGACGAGATTGTCTCGGCGGGCACCATCGATGGCCGCGCAACGTTCAGCAATGGTGGCAGCACAAAACGCCAAGGTCTTGAGTTGTCGGCCGAGTACGGCATGGGCAGTGTCACGCTGAGCAGCGCGTACACCTACCTACGCGCGCGCTACGGCAGTGGTACCGCCAGCATCCCCGCCGGCAACCGACTGCCAGGCCTGCCGGAACACCAGTTTTTCTCGCAGTTGGCTTGGGCGCCGACCTTCGCATCGGGCATTGGCGGGGTGTTCACGCTCGAGGCACGGCACACCGGCAGCGTTTTCGCCAACGATGCGAACACAACCTCCACGGCCCGGGCCGAGGCTTACACGCTGCTGGGCATCGGCGCCCGCTTTGAACAAACCACCGGCGTCTGGACCTGGCGAGAGTTCGTACGCATCGACAACCTCACCGACAAAAAGCACGTGGGGTCGGTGATCGTCAACGACGGCAACAGCCGCTTCTTCGAGCCCGGCCTGGGCCGTTCACTGTCGGCCGGCATCGAGGTCTCGCGGCGCTTCTGAATGCACGCTTACCAAGCAAAAGTTTATTCTGTTCCGTAGCTGGTTGACACATCTGGTTTCGAGGTTCGATGGCAACGGTTCTCGCCCGATAACTGTTAGGACCGCATCTCTGGCGTTTGGATGCGGTGCTTACGTAGCACACCGTGAGTGGCAGCCGTTTGCGTATCCAGAAACTGGGGACCTTTTGGCGTCCACGGATAGCTCAAAAGTTAGTTCTTCAACCTATGAGCCGTAGCATAGGCGTCAACCTGGCTGCTGGCTCAGTTTTGACTCGGAGATCGTCACACCGGCATCTAGGATCGCTCCACCAAATATCGACGAAGATGTCCAGCCAACCGCTATTGATATCCCCAATCTTTCACATGATCGCGGGCGCACCCGACCCAGTGGCGCCATTTAGTCATGCCGTCGAATGCGATGGTTGGGTGTTTGTCACCGGACAAATGCCTTTCGTCGACACCTCTTTGGACACCCCTTACCCGGACGGTATCGAGGCCCAGACGCGGCAAGTCTTGAAGAACCTCAGCACCGTTCTGGCCGGTTGCGGTCTAGGGCTGGAGCATGCGGTCTCTGTGCGTGTTTACCTCACGCATTTCGAGGCTGACTACGCGGCAATGAATGCCGTGTATGCCAGCCATTTTGAGGGCGGGAGGTATCCCGCTCGAACATGCGTTGGCGTGACTGGCCTGGCCAAGGGTGCCCGGATCGAAATCGATCTCGTGGCGCGTCGAAGCGGCCTGCCGGTCTCTGCCGAACCACATGCCTGAAGGAGCTTGGATGAACTGGTTGGATAACTCGATCATGCGACAGCGCGGCGTGGCGCAGGGCCGGGCGCCAGAGACACACGCGCTGACCGAAGCGGTCCAAGGCAAATATCACTACACCATCGGCCCATACTCGGACCCCGTGTTGAAGATTCGTCCGGGCGACCGCGTGGTAGTGGAAACGCGTGATGCTTTCGAAGGCAAGGTGAAGACCGAGCAGGACCTGCCTTCGCGCGTGTTGAGCATGCCCTTTGTCAACCCGCAGAACGGTCCCATCATGGTGGAGGGCGCCAGCAAGGGGGACGTCCTGGCGGTGTACATCGAAAAGATGTCTCCAAGGGGTGACAACCCCCGCGGCACCTGCGCGATGATTCCCCAGTTCGGTGCTCTCAGCGGCACATCGCTCACTGCGCTGCTGGCAGAGGATCTTCCCGAGATCGTGCGCAAGGTGAACGTGGATGAAGAGGGCGTGTACTGGAGCAAGCGCGTCACGCTCCCATACCGTCCACACATCGGCACGCTGAGCTGCAGCCCGGAGATCGACTCGATCAACACGCTCACGCCCGACGCGCACGGCGGCAACATGGACTTGCCCGACATGGGCCCAGGCAGCATCACCTACTTGCCAGTTCGCAGCGAGGGCGGGCGGTTATTCATCGGCGACGCACACGCCTGTCAGGGTGACGGCGAGGTCTGCGGCACAGCGGTGGAATTCTCCAGCACGACGACCATTCAAGTTGACCTCATCAAAGGCTGGCAGCTGGAATGGCCACGGCTTGAGAATGAGGCCATGATCATGGCAATCGGCAGCGCCAGACCACTTGAAGATGCCACGCGCATCGCCTACAAAGAGCTGATCCTGTGGATGGAAGCCGAATATGGCTACGACCGCTGGGACGCTTACATGATGCTCAGCCAATGCGGACAGGTCCGCCTGGGCAACTTTGTCGATCCCAAGTACACCGTCGGCGCAGGCATCAGCAAGAAGTACCTCGCGCCTGCCTGAGCAAAGCGCAATTCAAACCAGCAAGGAGAAAACATGGATCTCGGATTGAAGGGCCTGAAGGCCGTGGTGACCGGCGGCACAAAGGGCATTGGACGTGCCATCGTGCAGACGCTGGCGGCCGAAGGCGCTCATGTGGCCTTCTGCGCACGCAACGCCGAGGAGGTTGCGCAGGCGGTGAAAGACTTCCCCAACAACGGCGTGAAGATCAGTGGGCGCGCAGTCGATGTTGCCGACGGACCGGCGTTGGCCGCATGGGTGAACGATGTGGCCGCTGAGTTCGGCGGGATCGACATCGTTGTTGCCAACGTCAGTGCGCTGGCGATCGCCACCGATGAGGCCGCCTGGCAGCGTGGCTTCGAGGTCGACATGATGGGAACGGTCCGGCTGGTCAATGCCGCCATGCCCCACCTTGAGAAAAGCAGCAAGGCCTCTATTGTGACGATCTCCAGCGTCTCCGGCCGGGAGATCGACTTTGCCTCGGGCCCTTATGGAGCCTTCAAAGCGGCCATCGTCCATTACACACAAGGCCTTGCCCATCACCTGGCAGGCAAGGGCATTCGCGCCAACACCGTCTCGCCTGGCAACACCTACTTTCCCGGTGGCGTCTGGAGCCAGATTGAGACCGGCAATCCTGAGTTTTTCAAAATGGCTCTGGGCATGAACCCAACCGGGCGCATGGGCACGCCCCAAGAGATGGCCAATGCGGCTGCCTTTCTGGCAAGTCCTGCAGCGAGTTTCATCACCGGGACAAATCTCGTCGTTGATGGCGCGCTGACCAAGGGTGTTCAGTTGTAGTTTTTCGATCATCTGGCCTGGGGCGGTGGCGATATGGGCGGTTGGCGGCTTTGTTGCCTTGGGCCCGTTGGCACGTCCTCGGCGTTTGTTCTGCCTGGCGGCCTTGAGCACACGCGCCACGCCGGACTCGCTGCCCAAGTACACGCCCTAGTCGGCCAACATGGGGACGATGCGCGCCGGTGGCGCACAAGCAAAGCGCGGCTCGTTGCAACCGTCAGCAGCGCTGAGCGTTCGGCAGCTCTCAGGGCATGACTGGGCATCGGGCACACGGCGCTGAGTCTGCCATCGCCCGCAGTGAGGCCCGAGCGGGCCTTGCAGCACTGAAGGGTGCACACGTCGATACCAGCGACATTGGAGGCCGGCTGCAGCAGCGCTCATGCGGCATGGGGAGTGTCGACAGGTGAAGGTACGAACTGTCAAAACTGGGTTGGCAGGGCCGAGTTCCAAAGAGGCCGCTCCATCCCACTCATAAACAGCGCGCAAAGATTTATTCATCTCAAAATCATAAATTCAATCGATTCCGTCGATAGATGAAAAGACAGGCAAGCTACACTTTTTAACCTTCACGCCGCCGAGCTTAAATTTTATTGATGTCTTGTTTAGATCGACCAAATCAATGCGGCACAATCAAATTTTTTTCATCAGAGGGTCTATTCAAGTTAAGTCATTTGGCACCAACGCCCGGCGCAATCCATCTATGTAAATATTCACCTTATTGACATCTCGCACATAGAACAGTCGCTCGCGAGCCCAGTTGCAGTTGAAGTCGGGTTTCAGACTAAGAAGTTGTCCACGCGCTAGACTCATCTCCTCTTCACCAACAGCCAAATGCCCGAGCGCGGCCAAACGGTGAGCATAAGGCCAATAATGACAATTGGAGGTTCGCACCGCTTGGCTGGCGTAGGCATTGGCGCGAGCAAAGTCGCTGGCAAACAGCTTTGCCTGTGCGCGGTACGATAAAAAAGCCCATCGCATGGGGTCATGTGGGCTGAGGTCAATTGCGTGCTGAAAAAGTGGATCTGCACGTTCAAAATCACCAACATAGACATACGTATCTGCCAATCCGCACCAGGCAATGGCCAACGCCGGATTGAGGGCCGTTGCAAATTTCATTTCTGCAATCGCATCGTCGTACCGCTTGCAGACCGTAAGCGCCCGGCCCAGAGCAAAACGCACGGTCGCATCCGGGGTCTCCTCGTTTTCAGTGCAATAAGTGACGGTACGCAAAGCTAGCACTGGC
>NZ_JADMJO010000031.1 GCF_018780385.1 Hydrogenophaga sp.
AGAGCGAGGCGCTCGATCTTTCCAATGCCACGGCCACTCATGCCGAACTCGGCGAGGCCTTGCCCGGCGTGCTGGTCGGCCTGTTGCACTCGCGCATGCCGGTGGCCGAGAAGAAGGCAGTCATGTCGCTGTTCACCGGCGGGCAGATGGGCGTGCTGGTCTCCACCACCGTGATCGAGGTCGGCGTGGACGTGCCCAACGCCTCGCTGATGGTGATCGAACACGCCGAGCGTTTCGGCCTCAGCCAGCTGCACCAGCTGCGCGGCCGCGTGGGCCGCGGCGCGGCGGCTTCTGCCTGCGTGCTCATGTACACGCCACCCGATGGCGGGCGCCTGGGCGAGACCGCGCGCGAACGCCTGAAGGCCATGGCCGAGACCAGCGACGGCTTCGAGATCGCGCGCCGCGACCTGGAGATTCGCGGCCCGGGCGAGTTCCTCGGTGCGCGCCAGTCGGGCGCACCGCTGCTGCGTTTTGCCGACCTCGCCACCGACACCCACCTGCTCGAATGGGCGCGCGCTGCCTCGCCGGTGATGCTGGCCGAGTACCCGGACCTGGCCGAAAAACACATCGCCCGCTGGTTGGGCGGCAAGGCGGAGTTCCTCAAGGCCTGAATCTTTGAACCCGCCCGCCTGGGGGGTTCCATGACGGGCGCAAAATAGCGTCATGACCCTGACCGAACTCAAATACATCGTGGCCGTGGCGCGCGAAAAGCACTTTGGCAAGGCGGCCGAAGCCTGTTTCGTTTCGCAGCCCACGCTCTCGGTGGCCATCAAGAAACTCGAAGAAGAGCTGGAGCTCAAGATCTTCGAGCGCAATGCCAACGAGATCAGCGTGACGCCGTTGGGCGAAGAGATCGTGCGCCAGGCGCAGACCGTGCTGGAGCAGGCCGCGGCCATCAAGGAGATCGCCAAGCGCGGCAAGGACCCGTTGGCCGGCCCGCTCAAGCTGGGCGTGATCTACACCATCGGCCCCTACCTGCTGCCCGACCTGGTGCGCCACGTGATCGACCGCACGCCGCAGATGCCGCTGATGCTGCAGGAGAACTTCACCGTGAAGCTGCTGGAGCAGCTGCGCCTGGGCGAGATCGACTGCGCCATCCTGGCCGAGCCTTTCCCTGACACCAATCTGGCCATTGCGCCGCTGTACGACGAGCCCTTTCTGGCCGCCGTGCCGCACACGCATCCGCTCGCCCAACAAGACCTCATCACCAACGAAGAACTCAAGCGCGAGACCATGCTGCTGCTGGGCACGGGCCATTGCTTCCGCGACCATGTGCTGGAAGTCTGTCCCGAGTTCGCCCGCTTCTCCAACGACGCCGAGGGCATCCGCAAGAGCTTCGAAGGTTCGTCGCTGGAGACCATCAAACACATGGTGGCTGCCGGCATGGGGGTGACGCTGGTGCCGCGCCTGTCGGTGCCCTCGTCGGCGCTCGAAGGCTCGACCACGCCAGGGCAGGATTTCGGCGATTCGTCCTACGTGCGTTACCTGCCGTTCGAAGGTGAGCCGCCCACGCGGCGCGTGGTGCTGGCCTGGCGGCGCAGTTTCACGCGCTACGAAGCCATCGCGGAGTTGCGCAATGCCATCTACGCCTGCGAGCTGCCGGGCGTCAAACGCCTTTCGTGATCTTTGTCTTTTCAACCATCCCCTCAGGAGTTCTCCATGGCCAAAACCGCCAGCAAAGTCAGTGCGCCCACGATCAACATCGGCATCAACGAGAAGGACCGCGCCGCCATTGCAAAAGGTTTGTCCAAGTTGCTGGCCGACACCTACACCCTGTACCTGACCACGCACAACTTCCACTGGAACGTGACCGGTCCGATGTTCAATTCGCTGCACACGATGTTCATGACGCAGTACACCGAGCTGTGGACCGCGGTGGATCCGGTGGCCGAGCGCATCCGCTCGCTGGGCCATGCGGCGCCGGGCAGCTATGCGCAGTTCGGCAAGCTCAGCTCGGTGCCCGATGCACCGGCCACGCCCCCGAAGGCGATGGAGATGGTGCACATCCTCGTGCAGGGCCACGAAGCGGTGGCGCGCACCGCGCGTGAGCTGTTTGCCGTGGTGGACAAGGCGGGTGACGAACCCACCGCCGATCTGCTGACGCAACGCCTCACCGTGCACGAGCAGACCGCGTGGATGCTGCGCTCCATTCTTGAGGACTGATCTTTCGATCATGGTCGCCGCGACGTCTCCCGCGCCTTCGCGCCTCTCGCTGTACCTCGACCTGATCCGCTGGAACCGCCCGGCGGGGTGGCTGCTGCTGCTGTGGCCGTCGCTGTCGGCGCTGTGGGTCGCGGCGAGCGGATTTCCCGGCTGGCACCTGTTGGCGGTGTTCGTGCTCGGCACCATCCTCATGCGCAGCGCGGGCTGCTGCGTGAACGACGTTGCCGACCGCGAGTTCGACAAGCATGTGAAGCGCACCGCGCAGCGCCCCGTGACCTCGGGCAAGGTCTCTGTCCGTGAAGCGCTCGCGCTGGGCGCGGTGCTGGCGCTGGCGGCGTTTGCGCTGGTGCTCACCACCAACACGCCCACGGTGCTGTGGTCGTTCGCGGCGCTGGCCATCACGCTGGCGTATCCGTACGCCAAGCGATACGTGTCGATGCCGCAGGCCGTGCTGGGCGTGGCCTTCAGCTTCGGCGTGCCGATGGCGTTTGCCGCCGTGCAGGCACAGGTGCCGCCGCTGGCATGGGTGCTGTTGCTGGGCAACCTGTTCTGGGTGGTGGCCTACGACACCGAGTACGCCATGGTGGACCGCGACGACGACCTGCGCATCGGCATGAAGACCTCGGCGATCACGCTGGGCGATGCCGACGTGCCGGCGGTCACGGCGTTCTACCTGGTGTTCCTGGCCATCTGGACCGCCGCGCTGTGGACCGTGGTGAACCCCTGGGTCTGGGGCGCGATGCTGCTGGTGGCGCTGGCCCAGGTGGCCTGGCATTTCACGCTGATCAAGGACCGCAGCCGCGACGGCTGCTTCAAGGCGTTTCGGCTCAACCACTGGCTGGGTTTCACCGTGTTCTTGGGCGTTGTACTCAGCTTGGTTTGAGCGCACTGCGTTTCGGTCGTGGTGCTTCTTCGGCTCATGGACGCGGCCTAGACTCATTGCCACCAAAGCGCTCCAACTGCGCTAAAGAGCAGACCAAGTCCGACTAACGCCTTCACGATGAATCCTTGGGCGACTTCATGCAGGAAGTTGCGCCGGAAAGTCGGTTCCACCGGCCTTAGTTGAATAAGGCTACCCCAGGCGGCAGTTGCGACGCCTGCTGCGGTGATTGACTTGCCATAGTCGGGGGGCAGTGCTGTGTTCACGTTACCGGTTGCGACCAGCACGGTGAGTGCGACCGCCGCGATCAACAAGGTCAAGAGGAAGGAGCGAAGAAGAACGCGCCGAATTTCTTTGAGTTGATTGGCTGCAATCAAGTCGGCCTCACTCTGCCATCGCGATACGGGGAATGTTCCTTCTGCGAATGCCCTTGCCATTTGTTCCGATCCGAGTTCTGCGGCTAGGTTGTGCGTGCGTGCAAGCTCGAGAAAGCGACCAGAGGCCAGAGTTGCCAGGGCGGCATCAAGTCCGCTAGCGTGCTTTGGTAACGGGAGACCAGAGTACATAGAGTCCTAACGTGTGGGCTGAGCGACCCCCACCGGCATAGTCCGGCAGTTCGGAACGTAGATGTAACGTTTCGACGCCCTGTGCCGGTGAGGATGCATGCGATTGAGTATCTAGGTCGGTAGGCTGTTGGGCAGTCTAGAGAGGAGACCGCCTTCATGACTGAAGCTTTTCCCGATCTCCGCAGCAAGAATGACTGCTCTTCTACGCGGTGCCTGACTTCGGCTTAGGGCTCGTTCCATGTCCCCTTTCCACACTCCCGCTCGCGGATGCGGTGCGCTCTGCGCAGCGGCATCAAGGAGGAGGGGCCGCAGGCCCCGGGGGACAGCCGCGGAGCAGAGCGCACCGCATCCGCGAGCAGCGCGAGGGTCACTTGCCGAACTCTCGCCCCAACTCCTCGGCGCGTTTTTGCGCGGCGAACAGCGCCTCTTCAAACTTTGCTTTCACGCCCGCTTCGTCCATCGATGTGAGCGCCGCGTAGGTTGTGCCGCCCTTGGATGTGACGCGCTCGCGCAGCGTCTGCGGCGGGTCCTCGGAGCGCTGGGCCAGCGTGGCCGCACCGACAAAGGTGCCGACCGCGAGCTGGTAGGCCACCTCGGGCGGCAGGCCCATGCGGGCGCCCGCGTCGCGCATGGCTTCGAGGAAATAGAACACGTAGGCCGGGCCCGAGCCAGAGATCGCGGTCACTGCGTCGAGCTGTTCTTCCGAGCTGACCCACACCAGTTCGCCGGTGGTCTTGACCACGGCTTCGACCAACGCGCGGTCGGCGTCGCTGGCGCCGTCGCGGGCAAAGAGGCCGGTCATGCCCAGGCCGACAAGCGCAGGTGTGTTGGGCATGGCGCGCACGATGCGCTGCGTCTGCAGCCAGCTGGCCATGCTGTCGCTGGTGATGCCCGCGGCCACGCTCAGGTGCAGCGCACCGGCCAGGTAAGGTCGGCTCTCATGGGCGGCCTCCTTGAAAGTCTGCGGCTTGACGGCCCAGACCACCAGACTCGAAGGCAGAAGATCGGTGCTGGCGGCCGCGTGCAGCGTCACCCCGGGGAACTGCTGCGCGAGCTTTGCGCGCTGCTCGTCCCAGGGTTCAACGATCTGCAGTGCGCTGGCCGGGTGACCCTGGCGGACCAGGCCGCCGACGATGGCGCTGGCCATGTTGCCGCCGCCGATGAAGGTGATGGTGGGGTGGGTGGGGGTGTTCATCGCGCCATTGTCGCGCGCCGCCGAGCCTGGTTTCAGGGCGCCACGGTCTGACGCACCGCGTGTTCCCACTGCGCCATCTTCTCGGCCGCGCGTTCGCGCGAGAGGGTGGGGTGGAAGGTGCGCTCGGCGCGCCATTGTTTCGAGAGTTCGTCCAGCCCGCCGTACAGGCCGGTGTGAAGGCCCGCCAGGTAGGCTGCGCCCAGCGCGGTGGTCTCGATCACCGCAGGCCGCACCACCGGGATGCCGAGCAGGTCGGCCTGGATCTGCATCAGCAGGTCGTTCACGCAGGCGCCGCCGTCCACCCGCAATTCACTCACGGGCACGCCGCCGGCGGCCACCGCGTCGCGGCTCATGGCGTCGAGCAGGGCAGCGCTCTGGAAGGCGATGCTCTCCAGCGCGGCGCGCGCGATGTGCGCGATGGTGGTGCCGCGCGTGAGGCCGGTGATGCTGCCGCGCGTGTCGGGTTGCCAGTAGGGCGCGCCCAGGCCGGTGAAGGCGGGCACCAGCACCACGCCGCCCGCGTCGGGCACGCTCTCGGCAAGCGACTGCACTTCGCTGCTGGACTGGATCGCACGCAGGCCGTCGCGCAGCCACTGCACCACCGCGCCGCCAATGAACACGCTGCCTTCGAGCGCGTACTGCTGAGGTCCCGGCGGCTGCGCGGTGGCCGTGGTGATCAGGCCGTTCTGGCTGACCTGGAAACGCTCGCCGGTGTGCATCAGCATGAAGCAGCCGGTGCCATAGGTGTTCTTGGCCATGCCGGCGGTGAAGCAGGCCTGGCCGAAGAGGGCGCTTTGCTGGTCGCCCGCCACGCCGCCGATCTCCAGCGGCGCGCCCAGCCATTCAGCCTTCATCTCGCCGAAGTGCGCGCTCGAGGGCAGCGCCTCGGGCATCAGACTCTTCGGGATGTCGAGAAGGGCGAGCAATTCGTCGTCCCATTCGCGGGTGTGCACGTTGAACAGCATGGTGCGTGAGGCGTTGCTCACGTCGGTGACGTGGCGTGCGCCGCCGGTGAGCTGCCAGATCAGCCAGCTGTCCACCGTGCCGAAGGCGAGTTCACCGCGCTCGGCCTGCGCGCGCGCGCCGGGCACGTTGTCCAGGATCCACTTGAGCTTGGTGCCCGAGAAATAGGCGTCGATGCGCAAACCGGTTTTTTGCAGCACGGTGTCGCTGGCGCCGCGCTCGCGCAGCTCGGCGCAGGTGCTTTCGGCGCGGCGGTCCTGCCAGACGATGGCGTTGTAGACCGGCTCACCGGTCAAGCGGCTCCACACCAGCGTGGTCTCGCGCTGGTTGGTGATGCCCACAGCCGCGAGCTGGTCGGCACGCAGGTTCGCCTGTTTCAAGGCTTCGCGCGCGGTCTCCAGCTGGGTCTGCCAGAGGTCGCGCGGATCGTGCTCGACCCAGCCGGGCTGCGGGTAGATCTGGCGGAACTCGCGCTGTGCCATGGTGACGACGCGGCCGGCGCGGTCGAACACGATGCTGCGCGAACTGGAGGTGCCCTGGTCCAGGGCAAGCAGGTAGGTCATGGTGTCTTCCGGGAAGAGGGATCAGGCGATGGCCGTGTCGTTCGGGGTGCCCACTCCGGCGATAACACATTCGACATTGCCCGCGGCCAGCAGGTCGTGGAAGGGCGGTGGAGGCGGCAGGTCGGTGAAGACCACGTCGAGGTCGTCGAGTCGCGCGAGCTCAACCATCGCAGGTCGGTTGAACTTGCTGTGATCGGCCGCGAGCCAGACCTCGCGCGACTGCTCGACGATGGCGCGCGCCACCTTGACCTCGCGGTAGTCGAAGTCGCGCAGCGTGCCGTCGGCCTCGATGCCGCTGATGCCGATCAGGCCGATGTCGACCTTGAACTGGCGCATGAAGTCCACCGTGGCCTCGCCCACGATGCCCTGGTCGGCGCCGCGCACCAGGCCGCCGGCGACGATCACCTCGCAGTCCGGGTTGGTGCTCATGAGCGAGGCGATGTGCAGGTTGTTGGTGATCACGCGCAGACCTCGGTGGTGCTGCAGCTCGCGTGCCACCGCTTCGATGGTGGTGCCGATGTTCATGATCAGCGAGCAGCCGTTGGGCACGCGCCGCGCGATGGTGCGCGCGATGCGCGTCTTGGCGTCCGACTGCATGGCCTGGCGCTGGCGGTAGGCGATGTTCTCGGTGGTCGAGCCGGGCAGGCGCACGCCACCGTGAAAGCGCGAGAGCAGACCGGCCTCGGCCAGGCGCTGCACGTCTCGGCGCACCGTTTGCAGCGTGACGCCGAAACGCTCGGCCATCGCTTCGATGGTCTGTGGGCCGTGGACGCGCACTTCGTCGAGCAGTTGGGTGTGTCTCGGGTTCAGATTCATGGTGGGTGGAGCGGAGCAAAGGGGCCGCCCGAACATAACGGAAATTCTTTTGACCCCGATCAGGGTAAGTACCGAATAAAAAGGAACATAAACGAACAATAGAATCCTGCAAACGAAATGCCATCCGATCATGGGTGTGCGGTTATTCACGCTGGGAACCGAATGCAGCTTTCTCTGGATCAAGTGGGCAAGACCGTCGGGCCTGCCGTTCACCTCTATCCCCAAAGCCTGAACCTGGCGCCTGGCGCCGTGACGGTGCTGCTGGGCGCCACGCAGGCCGGCAAGACCAGCCTGATGCGCGTCATGGCGGGGCTGGACGTGGCGAGCACCGGCCGCGTGCTGGTGGACGGTGCGGACGTGACGCGCATGTCGGTGCGTCAGCGCAACGTGGCCATGGTCTACCAGCAGTTCGTCAACTACCCCTCGATGACGGTGGCGCAGAACATCGCCTCGCCGATGCGCCTGCGCGGTGACCGCGACGTGGACCAGAAAGTGCGTGACATCGCCGCTCGTCTTCACATCGACATGTTCCTGGACCGCCTGCCGGCCGAACTCTCGGGCGGACAGCAGCAACGCGTGGCGCTGGCTCGCGCCCTGGCCAAGCAGGCGCCGCTGATGTTGTTTGACGAGCCGCTGGTGAATCTGGACTACAAGCTGCGCGAAGAGCTGCGCGAGGAACTCACCCACCTGTTTGCCACCGGCGACTCCACCGTGGTCTACGCCACCACCGAGCCGGGCGAGGCGCTGCTGCTGGGCGGATACACCGCGGTGATGGATGCGGGTGAACTGCTGCAGTACGGCCCGACCGCCGAGGTGTTCCACCAGCCACAGAGCATCCGCGTGGCGCGCGCCTTCAGCGACCCGCCGATGAACCTGTTGGCCGCCGAGGCGGTGGCCGGGGGTGTGCGGGTGCAGGGTGGCGAGGTCTGGCCCTTGCAACTGCCGGCCGACGCACCACAACGCCTCACGCTGGGGCTGCGCGCCGGCGGCCTTCGCGTGGTCGCCAGGCCGGGCGACGTGGCCTTGCCCGGGCGCGTGGAACTGGCCGAGATCGCGGGCTCCGACACCTTCGTGCACGTGCACACCCTCGTGGGTGAGCTGGTGGCCCAGCTCACCGGTGTGCACGTCTGCCCGCTGGGCGACCCGATCACGCTCTACCTGCAGCCCGACAGCCTGTTTGTCTTTGATGCCGACGGCCCGCTGGTGCGCTCGCCGGCGCGTCCTGGAAAGGCCAGCTGATGGCACGCATCGAACTCGACCTGGCGCACGCCTACAAGCCGCATCCGAAAGCGGACGAGGACTACGCGCTGCTGCCGCTGAAGATGACGTTCGAGGACGGCGGCGCCTACGCGCTGCTCGGCCCCTCGGGCTGCGGCAAGACGACCATGCTCAACATCATCTCGGGCCTGCTCGTCCCCTCGCAGGGCACGGTGCGCTTCGATGGCAAGGACGTGACGCGCCAGAGCCCGCAGCAGCGCAACATCGCGCAGGTGTTCCAGTTCCCGGTGATCTACGACACCATGACGGTGGCGCAGAACCTCGCGTTTCCGCTGAAAAACCGCAAGGTGCCCGAAGCCGAAATCAAGGCGCAGGTGGGGCGCATTGCCGAGATGCTGGAGATGAGCCACCAGCTCGACATGCGCGCGGCGGGCCTGAGCGCCGACCAGAAGCAGAAGATTTCGCTGGGCCGTGGTCTGGTGCGCTCCGACGTGTCGGCCGTGCTGTTCGACGAGCCCCTGACCGTGATCGATCCGCACCTGAAATGGCAACTGCGGCGCAAGCTCAAGCAGATTCACCACGAGCTCAAGCTGACGCTGATCTACGTGACGCACGACCAGGTGGAGGCGCTGACCTTCGCCGACGAGGTGGTGGTGATGACGCGCGGCCGCGCGGTGCAGGTGGGCGCGGCCGAGGCGCTGTTCGAGCGGCCGGCGCACACCTTCGTGGGCCATTTCATCGGCTCACCCGGCATGAACTTCCTGCCCGCGACCAGCGTGCGCGGTGGCCTGGTGGTGCTGGACAAGCCGCTGGCGCTCACCAACGGCCATGTGTTGCCCGAGGGGCCGCTCAAGCTGGGCATCCGCCCCGAATACCTGGCGCTCGGCCAGGCCGGTGAACCCAACACCTTGCCCGCGACGGTGACGCGCGTGCAGGACATCGGCACCTACGTGATGGTCACCCTGGAGGCCGGCGAGCACCGCCTCAAGTGCCGCCTGGCGCCCGAAGCCGCCGCACCGGTGGCAGGCGAGACCGTGCACCTGCGGGTGCTCGGCGAGCACACCTGCTTCTACCAAGACGAGGCACTCATCGCATGAGCACCGCGCCGGGCCGCCCCAAGCAAGCTCGCACCGCAGTGCGCAGCACGGAGGTTTTTGAATGAGCAATACGACCAAACCCGTGAACCAGAAAGCCTGGTTCCTCGTGCTGCCGGTCATCGTCTGTGTGGCCTTTTCGGCCATCCTGCCGCTGATGACGGTGGTGAACTATTCGGTGCAGGACATCTTCTCGCCCGACCGCCGCGTGTTCGTCGGCACCGAATGGTTTTCCGCCGTGATGCGCGACGAAGAGCTGCACCTGGCGCTGTGGCGGCAGATCCAGTTTTCGCTGGCGGTGCTGCTGGTGGAGATCCCGTTGGGCATCGCGCTGGCGCTCTCCATGCCTGCGCAAGGCTGGAAGTCCTCGGCCGTGCTGGTGCTGGTGGCGTTGTCGCTGCTGATCCCGTGGAACGTGGTCGGCACCATCTGGCAGATCTTCGGCCGCGCCGACATCGGCCTGCTCGGCTATTTCCTGCAGTGGGTCGGCATGGAGTACAGCTACACCGGCAACTCCACCCATGCCTGGTGGACGGTGTTGGCCATGGATGTGTGGCACTGGACGCCGCTGGTGGCGCTGCTCGCTTTCGCCGGGTTGCGCAGCATCCCCGATGCGTACTACCAGGCCGCCAGCATTGACGGCGCGAGCAAGTGGGCGGTGTTTCGCTACATCCAGCTGCCCAAGATGCGCGGCGTGCTCATGATCGCGGTGCTGCTGCGCTTCATGGACAGCTTCATGATCTACACCGAGCCCTTCGTGCTCACCGGCGGCGGCCCCGGCAACGCCACCACCTTCCTCTCGCAGTACCTCACCACCAAGGCGGTCGGTCAGTTCGACCTCGGCCCGGCGGCGGCGTTCTCCCTCATCTACTTCCTCATCATCCTGCTGTTCTGCTTCGTGCTCTACAACTGGATGCAGAGCCTGGGCACGTCCGAGAAAGAGCAAGGCCATGGATAACAGACGCTTTCGCAAGAGGACGCTGTTCCTCATCGCCTACCTGATCTTCGCGCTGTTGCCCATCTACTGGATGGTCAACATGAGCTTCAAGACCAACCAGGAAATCCTGTCCTCGTTCACGCTCTGGCCGGCCGAGTTCACCTGGGCCAACTACCGGACCATCTTCACCGACCCGTCCTGGTACTCGGGCTACATCAACAGCCTGATCTATGTGGGCATCAACACAGTGATCTCGCTCACCGTGGCGCTGCCGGCGGCCTATGCGTTCTCGCGCTACCGATTCCTGGGCGACAAGCACGTGTTCTTCTGGTTGCTGACCAACCGCATGACGCCGCCCGCGGTGTTCCTGCTGCCGTTCTTCCAGCTCTACACCACGCTCGGCCTGATGGACACGCACATCGCCGTGGCGATGGCGCACCTGCTGTTCAACGTGCCGCTAGCGGTGTGGATTCTCGAAGGCTTCATGAGCGGCATCCCGCGCGAGATCGACGAGACGGCCTACATCGATGGCTACAGCTTCCCGCGCTTCTTCTTCACCATCTTCCTGCCGCTCATCAAGGCCGGCGTTGGCGTGGCGGCCTTCTTCTGTTTCATGTTCAGCTGGGTCGAACTGCTGCTGGCGCGCACGCTCACCAGCGTGAACGCCAAGCCCATCGTGGCCACCATGACACGCACGGTGAGCGCCAGCGGCATGGACTGGGCCACGCTGGCCGCGGCGGGCGTGCTCACCATCGTGCCGGGCGCCATCGTCATCTGGTTCGTGCGGCACTACATCGCCAAGGGCTTTGCGATGGGGCGTGTTTAAAACTTTGTGGGTCAGAGCACGCGCAGCGTGCTCTGACCCCAACTGACTGGGGGTATTTATGTTCACGTGGATGGTCTGGACCACACCGGTCGCTGTCTTTTTTACTTGCATTGCACTCATGCTCATCGGCATGACCGTGTGGGAAATCAAGTCGCCCACCGTCGAGCGCAAGGGCTTCCTGCCCATGGTCACCACGCGCGGTGACCGTCTCTTCATCGGCCTGCTCGGTGCGGCCTACATCAACCTGGCCTTCATCGGCATGGCGGGCTGGCTCACGCAATGGCTTTCGCTGGAGCAGGAGCCCAGCATCTGGATCTCCTTCGTCGCGTCCATGGCCTGGCTGGTGCTGGCGCTGCGCAAGGGCTGATCGCTTCATGGTCTTCGGTATTCGGCCCATTGCTTCCCCGGGGCCGAGACCTGTCACACACCGGGGAAGCACACCGATCGAGGAGACAACATGAGATTGCGACACACCCCTCTGGCCCTGGCAGCGTTGCTCGCCATGGGCTCCTTGCCCGCCTGGGCCGACGAGGCCGCAGCGAAGAAGTGGATCGACAGCGAGTTCCAGCCCTCCACCCTGACCAAGGCCCAGCAGGCCGCCGAGATGAAGTGGTTCATCGACGCCGCAGCCAAGCTCAAGGCCAAAGGCGTGAAAGAGATTTCGGTGGTTTCCGAGACCATCACCACGCACGAGTACGAGAGCAAGACACTGGCCAAGGCCTTCACCGAGATCACCGGCATCACCGTCAAGCACGACTTGATTCAAGAAGGCGATGTGGTCGAGAAGCTGCAGACCTCGATGCAGTCGGGCAAGTCGATCTACGACGGCTGGATCAGCGACTCCGACCTGATCGGCACGCACTACCGCTACGGCAAGATCATGAACCTGACCGACTACATGGCCGGCGCAGGCAAGGAGTGGACCAACCCCGGGCTGGACATCAAGGACTTCATCGGCACCAGCTTCACCACCGGCCCCGACAAGAAGCTCTACCAATTGCCCGACCAGCAGTTCGCCAACCTCTACTGGTTCCGCGCCGACCTGTTTGCGCGCCAGGACCTGAAGGACAAGTTCAAAGCCAAATACGGCTACGACCTGGGCGTGCCACTGAACTGGAGCGCCTACGAAGACATTGCCGCCTTCTTCAGCGAAGACGTCAAGACCATCGACGGCAAGCCGATCTATGGCCACATGGACTACGGCAAGAAAGACCCGTCGCTGGGTTGGCGCTTCACCGATGCCTGGCTCTCGATGGCCGGCACCGCCGACGTCGGCATTCCCAACGGCAAGCCTGTGGACGAGTGGGGCATCCGTTCTTCTGCCGACGGCTGCACGCCGCTGGGCGCCAGCGTCTCGCGCGGAGGCGCCACCAACTCGCCCGCCGCGGTGTACGCGCTCACCAAGTACGTGGACTGGATGAAGAAGTACGCGCCCAAAGAAGCCACCGGCATGACCTTTGGCGAAGCCGGTCCGGTGCCCGCCCAGGGCCAGATCGCGCAGCAGATCTTCTGGTACACCGCCTTCACCGCCGACATGACCAAGCCCGGCCTGCCGGTGGTGAATGCCGACGGCACGCCGAAGTGGCGCATGGCCCCCGGCCCCAACGGCCCCTACTGGAAACAGGGCATGCAGAACGGCTACCAGGACGTGGGCTCGTGGACCTTCTTCAAGGACCACGACGCCAACAAGACCGCCGCCGCCTGGCTCTACGCCCAGTTTGTGACCGCCAAGACGACCAGCCTGAAGAAGACCATGGTCGGCCTGACCCCGATCCGCGAGTCCGACATCCAGAGCAAGGCCATGACCGACATGGCACCCAAGCTCGGCGGCCTGGTGGAGTTCTACCGCAGCCCGGCGCGCGTGGCCTGGACGCCCACCGGCACCAACGTGCCCGACTACCCCAAGCTGGCCCAGCTCTGGTGGCAGAACGTGGCCCAGGCCGTGACCGGCGAGAAGACGCCCCAGGCTGCGATGGACAGCCTGGCCGACCAGATGGATCAGGTCATGGGGCGCCTGGAGCGTGCGGGCATGGAGCGTTGCGCGCCCAAGCTCAACCCGAAAGGCGACCCCAACAAGTACCTGAGCGACACGGCAGCGCCCTGGAAGAAGCTGGCCAACGAGAAGCCCAAGGGAGAGACCATCGCCTACGACCAGCTGCTCAACGCATGGAAGAATGGCAAGGCCCGTTGATTTGACGCATCGATTTTTGTAGCAACCCGCCCTCTGCGCCGCTCTGGTGCAGAGGGTCACCCCTCTTTCCATGAAACGCGCAGAACTGCTTGAATCGCTGCCCCGCCACGGTGTGTACGACCTGGCGGTCG
Organism: Hydrogenophaga sp.; assembly: GCF_018780385.1. Taxonomy (GTDB): domain Bacteria; phylum Pseudomonadota; class Gammaproteobacteria; order Burkholderiales; family Burkholderiaceae_C; genus Hydrogenophaga. Next base: position 13,544 of record NZ_JADMJO010000031.1, read on the forward strand.
TCGGTGGCGGTGCCACCGGCCTCGGGGTGGCGCTCGACGCGGCGCTGCGCGGTTTTTCGGTCGTGCTGCTGGAGTCGCACGACTTCGCCGGCGGCACTTCATCCCGTTCCACCAAGCTGCTGCACGGCGGCGTGCGCTACCTCGCGCAGGGCAACCTGGCCCTGGTGCGCGAGGCGCTGGCCGAGCGTGCCACGGTGCTGCGTATCGCGCCCCATCTCGCGCAGCCCTTGCCCTTTGTCATGCCGTCCTACCACTGGTGGCAGACCCCTTTCTACGGCATTGGCCTCAAGCTGTATGACCTGCTGGCCGGCTCTGCGGGACTCGGGCGCACCGAATTCCTCAGCCGCGCGCAAACCTTGCAAGCCTTGCCGGGTGTGAATCCCGACGGGCTGCGCGGCGGCGTCAAGTACTGGGACGGCCAGTTCGACGATGCGCGCCTGGCGCTGGCGCTCGCCCGCAGCGCAGAGGCCGCCGGAGCCCACGTCGTGAACTACGCCGAAGTCACGGCCGTTCGCCAGTTGTCAGGCAGTGAGGGCCCGCTTTCATCTGTGGATGTTTCCGATCGGCGAGGCGCAGGCTCGTTCCAATTGAAGGCCCGCTGCGTGGTCAATGCCACCGGCGTCTGGGTGGACGCCTTGCGCGATCACACCCAGCCTGCGGCCACCCAGGGCGCGCCCTCGCGCATGGTCAGCCCCAGTCAGGGGGTGCACGTGGTGGTCGACCGTGATTTCATGCCCGGTGGTCACGCCCTGCTGGTGCCCAAGACACGCGACGGGCGCGTGCTGTTTGCCGTGCCGTGGCTGGGCAAGCTGGTGCTGGGCACCACCGACACCCCGCGCCGCGATCTGCCGCGCGAGCCCGATCCCTTCGCAGAAGAACTCGAATTCATCCTCAGCGAGGCCAGCCAGGCGCTGAGCCGGCCGGTGCGCCGAGAGGACATCAAAAGTCTCTGGGTGGGTCTGCGCCCCCTCGTGGCCGCGCCCGCGGCGGCCGAAGGTGGCACCAAGGTGCTGTCACGCGAACACACCATCGTGGTCGATGCCAATGGCCTGGTCACGGTGACCGGGGGCAAATGGACCACCTACCGCGCCATGGCCGAGGATGTGCTGGAGCGCTGCTTCGCCAGCCAGCTCTTGCCACGCCGTGCGGGAGGCCAGAGCGCATCTCATGTGTTGAAAGGCGCTGCTGTGGCCAGTCCGGCGACGCCTCTGCACGCGGCGCCCGGCCTGCACCTGTATGGCTCCGATGGGGCGCAAGTGAATGATTGCCCCGGGAAAGAAAACGTGCTGGGGGCAGGCTTGACGGAGGCCATGGTGCGTTACGCCGCGCGCTTCGAGCACGCCCAGACGGTGGAAGACGTGCTCGCCAGGCGCTCCCGCATTCTGTTTCTGGATGCCACCGAGGCTGCTCGACTGGCCCCCGCCGTGGCCGACATCCTCCAGCAAGAGCTGGGCGCGGACCCGGCGCTGAGGCCATTTCTCGACCTCTGCACCCGATATCTGCCGGCGCCCGACGCGATTTAGAGGTTTTTCGCAGGTCGGTGCGTTGACAGTCCGCTGAAACCATGTGATACTGCGCGGCTTCGCTCTAAAAAAGCGAGGCAATCTGCCCACTCGGAAGGGATTGGATCTGGCTTAGGCCACTCCGGTTCTCGACGACGGGCCCAAGACTGATCACTCCTGGCCGTGGTGGCTGGGGGGATTCAAGTTGGGACTTAAATCAAATGATCCAAACGCAATCTCGACTCGATGTTGCCGACAACACGGGCGCCAAGTCCGTGATGTGCATCAAGGTGCTCGGCGGCTCCAAGCGGCGTTACGCCAGCGTGGGCGACGTCATCAAGGTCACCATCAAAGAAGCAGCGCCCCGTGGCCGCGTCAAAAAAGGCGAGGTTTACAACGCTGTGGTGGTTCGCACCGCCAAGGGCATCCGTCGTCAAGACGGCGCTCTCATCAAATTCGACGGCAACGCAGCAGTGTTGCTCAACGCCAAGCTGGAGCCCATCGGCACCCGCATCTTCGGACCGGTGACGCGCGAGCTGCGCACCGAAAAGTTCATGAAGATCGTGTCGCTGGCGCCCGAGGTTCTCTGAGGAATCATCATGAACAAGATTCGCAGTGGTGACGAAGTCATCGTGATCGCAGGTCGCGACAAGGGCAAGCGCGGCAAGGTCGTGCTCCGTGCCGACGACAGCAAGGTGCTCGTCGAAGGCGTGAACATCGTCAAGAAGCACGCCAAGCCGAACCCCATGAAGGGTGTGACCGGCGGCATTATCGAAAAAACCATGCCCATCCACCAGTCCAACATCGCCATCTTCAATGGCGCCACGGGCAAGGCAGATCGCGTGGGCATCAAGCTCCTGGCTGACGGCAAAAAAGTGCGCGTCTTCAAGTCCAGCGGCGAAGAAATCAAGGCGGCATGACCATGGCACGTTTGCAAGACATTTTCCGCGACACCATCGCGCCGAGCCTGGTGGAGAAGTTCGGCTACAAGTCGATCATGGAGGTGCCCCGCATCACCAAGATCACGCTGAACATGGGCGTGAGCGAAGCCGTTGCCGACAAGAAGGTCATGGACAACGCCGTGGGCGACCTGACCAAGATCGCCGGCCAGAAGCCTGTTGTGACCAAGGCTCGCAAGGCGATCGCCGGTTTCAAGATCCGCGAGCAGCAGGCCATCGGTTGCATGGTGACGCTTCGCGGCGCCAAGATGTACGAATTCCTGGACCGTTTCGTCACCGTGGCCCTGCCCCGTGTGCGCGACTTCCGTGGTATCTCCGGTCGTTCTTTTGACGGCCGTGGCAACTACAACGTCGGCGTCAAGGAACAGATCATTTTCCCTGAGATCGAGTACGACAAGGTTGACGCCTTGCGCGGTCTCAACATCAGCATCACGACGACCGCCAAGAACGATGAAGAGTGCAAGGCTCTTCTGGCTGGTTTCCGTTTCCCGTTCAAGAACTGAGGTGGCGCGTGGCTAAACAAGCACTACTGCAACGTGAACTCAAGCGCGAAAAACTCGCCGCCAAGTTCGCCAAGAAATACAACGAATTCAAAGCCGTCGCCAACGACGTCAAGAAGTCCGACGAAGAGCGCGATGCGGCCCGCCTGGGTCTGCAGAAGCTGCCCCGCAATTCGAACCCGACTCGTCAGCGCAACCGCTGCGAGATCACCGGTCGTCCGCGTGGCACCTTTGCCCACTTCGGCTTGGCTCGCGCCAAGGTCCGTGAAATGGCGTTTGCCGGAGAAATCCCCGGCATCACCAAAGCCAGCTGGTAAGCCCTAGGAGAACCACAAATGAGCATGAGTGATCCTATCGCCGACATGTTGACCCGCATCCGCAACGCGCAGATGGTGGAAAAAGCCAGCGTGTCGATGCCGGCCTCCAAGGTCAAAGCCGCGATCGCCCAAGTCCTGAAGGACGAAGGCTACATCGACGGATTCCAGGTCAAGAACAACGACGGCAAGAGCGAACTCGAAATCGCCTTGAAGTACTACGCTGGCCGTCCCGTGATCGAACGCATCGAGCGTGTGAGCCGTCCTGGCCTGCGCGTTTACCGCGGTCGCAACGCCATCCCCCAGGTCCAGAACGGTCTGGGCGTGGCCATCGTCACCACCCCCCAGGGTGTGATGACCGATCGCAAGGCTCGCGCCACCGGTGTCGGCGGCGAAGTCCTGTGTTACGTCGCCTGATGCGGGCATTGAGGAGCAATTAATGTCACGTATTGGAAAACTGCCGGTCTCCATCCCTGCCGGGGTCGAGATCGCCGTCAAAGACGACCTGATCAACGTCAAGGGCACTCTCGGTGCCCTGGCGCTGGCGCAAAACGCGCTGGTGAAAGTTGAAAGCAACAACGGCGCGCTGACCTTCGTTCCCGTGAACGAGTCCCGCGAAGCCAACGCCATGTCGGGCACCATGCGTCAGCTGGTCAACAACATGGTCAACGGCGTCAGCAAGGGCTTCGAGAAGAAGCTCACGCTGCTGGGCGTGGGCTACAAGGCCCAGGCTCAAGGCACCAAGCTCAACCTGACGGTGGGTTACTCCCACCCGGTGGTGATGGACATGCCTGCCGGCATCAAGGTGGAAACGCCGACGCCGACCGAAATCCTGATCAAGGGTTCGGACCGCCAGCGTGTTGGTCAGATCGCTTCCGAAGTGCGGGCCGTGCGCCCCCCCGAGCCCTACAAGGGCAAGGGCATCCGCTACGCGGATGAAAAGGTCGTGATCAAGGAAACCAAGAAGAAATAAGGATCAGGATCATGTTGACCAAAAAAGAGCAACGTCTCCGCCGCGCCCGCCAAACGCGCATCCGCATCGCGCAGCAAGGCGCCGTGCGCCTGAGCGTGAACCGCACCAACCTGCACATCTACGCCAACGTCATCTCCGACGACGGCGCCAAGGTGCTGGCCTCGGCCTCCACGGCCGAAGCCGAAGTGCGTGCCCAGATCGGTGGCGCCGGCAAAGGTGGCAATGCCGCCGCTGCTGCCCTGATCGGCAAACGCATCGCCGAGAAGGCCAAGGCCGCCGGTATTGAAAAGGTGGCGTTCGACCGTTCCGGTTTTGCCTACCACGGTCGGGTGAAAGCCCTGGCAGACGCCGCCCGCGAAGCCGGCCTGCAGTTCTGATCAAACGGAAACCACAAAATGGCTAAATTTACGGCAAACATCAAGAACGAAGCGAACGAAGACGGTTTGCGCGAGAAGATGATCGCGATCAACCGTGTGACCAAGGTGGTCAAGGGCGGTCGCATCCTCGGTTTCGCAGCACTGACCGTCGTCGGCGACGGCGATGGCCGCGTGGGCATGGGCAAGGGCAAGGCGCGTGAAGTGCCGGTGGCCGTACAGAAGGCCATGGAAGCGGCCCGTCGCAACATGATCAAGGTGTCGCTGAAGAACGGTTCGTTGCACCACAGCGTGCACGGTGAACACGGCGCTTCCAACGTCATGATGCTGCCCGCCTCCAAAGGTACCGGCATCATTGCCGGCGGCCCGATGCGCGCTGTGTTTGAAGTGCTCGGCATCACCGACGTCGTGGCCAAGAGCCATGGCTCGAGCAATCCCTACAACCTGGTGCGTGCCACGCTGGACGCACTGAAGAATTCAACCACCCCGTCCGACGTGGCTGCCAAGCGTGGCAAGTCCGTCGAAGACATCCTGGGTTGATTGGAGCGATCATGACCACTCAAAATACCGTCAAGGTCCAACTGGTGCGCAGCCCCATTGGAACCAAGCAATCCCACCGCGACACCGTGCGCGGCCTCGGCCTGCGCAAGATCAACAGCATCAGCGAGCTGCAGGACACGCCCGCCGTGCGCGGCATGATCAACAAGATCAGCTACCTGGTCAAAATCGTCTGATCGGAGTCACTGACATGCAACTCAACACCATCAAGCCTTCTGAAGGCTCCAAGCACGCCAAGCGTCGCGTCGGTCGCGGCATTGGCTCGGGCCTGGGCAAGACTGCCGGCCGCGGCCACAAGGGTCAAAAGTCACGTTCGGGTGGCTACCACAAGGTGGGCTTCGAAGGCGGTCAAATGCCTCTGCAGCGCCGCTTGCCCAAGCGTGGTTTCAAGTCGACCCAGCTGCAGTTCAATGCTGAGGTGACCCTGACCGACATCAGCGCACTCAACGTGGCCGATGTGGACATGCTCGTGCTCAAGCAGGCTGGCTTGGTGCCTCACCTTGCCAAGCGCGTCAAGGTCATCAAGACCGGTGAACTCACGCGTGCCGTGTCCTTCAAGGACGTGTCGGTCACTGCGGGCGCCAAAGCCGTGATCGAAGCCGCTGGCGGCTCGATCGCCTGACCGGAACCCGACGGAACTGACCTGTGGCAACTGGATCCACGTCCCTGGCCAAAACCGGCAAGTTCGGCGACCTGCGTCGCCGGCTGGTTTTCTTGCTGCTCGCCTTGGTGGTGTACCGCATTGGTGCGCACATCCCGGTGCCGGGCATCGACCCCGCGCAACTTGAACAGCTGTTCAAGGGGCAGGCGGGTGGCATTCTCAGCCTTTTCAACATGTTCTCGGGCGGAGCGCTGTCGCGCTTCACCGTGTTCGCGTTGGGCATCATGCCGTACATCTCGGCATCGATCATCATGCAGCTCATGACTTACGTGGTTCCCACGTTCGAGCAGCTGAAAAAAGAGGGTGAGGCCGGTCGTCGCAAGATCACGCAATACACCCGTTACGGCACATTGGGCTTGGCGATCTTCCAGTCGATGGGCATTGCGCTCGCGCTGGAGGGCTCTGCGGGCTTGGTGATCGATCCGGGGATGGGCTTTCGCCTGACGGCGGTGGTCAGCTTGGTGGCGGGCACTATGTTCCTCATGTGGCTCGGCGAGCAGATCACCGAGCGTGGTCTGGGCAACGGCATCTCGATCCTGATCTTCGCCGGCATCGCAGCGGGCTTGCCCAGTGCCGTGGGCGGTTTGCTGGAACTGGTTCGCACCGGAGCCATGAACATCCTGATCGCCATTTTCATCATCGCGCTGGTGGTTCTGGTGACCTACTTCGTGGTGTTTGTGGAGCGCGGTCAGCGCAAGATTCTGGTGAACTACGCGCGCCGTCAGGTGGGCAACAAGGTCTACGGTGGTCAGTCGTCGCACCTGCCCTTGAAGCTGAACATGGCCGGCGTGATCCCGCCGATCTTTGCCTCGTCGATCATCCTGTTGCCCACCACGGTGGTGAGTTGGGTGAGCACGGGTGACTCCACACGTTGGTTGCGCGACATCGCTTCTGCTCTGTCGCCAGGTCAGCCGATCTACGTGGCCTTGTACGCGGCGGCCATCATCTTCTTCTGCTTCTTTTACACGGCGTTGGTGTTCAACAGCCGCGAGACCGCGGACAACTTGAAGAAGAGTGGTGCGTTCATTCCCGGTATTCGCCCTGGCGACCAGACTGCGCGCTACATCGACAAGATCCTGCTGCGTTTGACGTTGGCCGGTGCCGTGTACATCACCGCCGTCTGTCTGCTGCCCGAGTTCCTCATCCTGAAGTACAACGTGCCGTTCTATTTTGGCGGCACCTCTCTGTTGATCATTGTTGTGGTCACCATGGATTTCATGGCTCAGGTTCAGAACTACATGATGTCGCAGCAGTACGAATCACTGCTCAAGAAGGCTAACTTCAAGACGTCACCTGGTAGTTGAGTTTTTGTATGTCCAAGGACGACGTGATCGAGATGCAAGGCGAGGTAGTGGAAAACCTCCCCAACGCGACCTTCAGGGTCAAACTCGAAAACGGTCATGTGGTCCTGGGACACATCAGCGGCAAGATGAGGATGCATTACATCCGCATCCTGCCTGGCGACAAGGTCAAGGTAGAGCTCACGCCCTACGACCTCACCAGAGCGCGAATCGTTTTTCGCTCGAAGTGAGTGGTTGGTTGTTGAATATTTTTGGAATATCTAGGAGAAGACTATGAGAGTTTCGGCTTCGGTCAAAAAAATGTGCCGCAACTGCAAGATCATCAAGCGGCACGGTGTTGTGCGAGTCATTTGCACCGATCCGCGTCATAAGCAGCGTCAAGGCTGATTGAAGTTTAGAGGACCATCATGGCTCGTATTGCAGGCATCAACATTCCGCCGCACAAGCACGCTGAAATCGGCTTGACGGCAATCTTCGGTATTGGTCGCACCCGCGCTCGCAAGATCTGCGAAGCATGCGGTATCGACTACACGAAGAAGATCAAGGACCTGAGCGACGCGGAACTCGAAAAAGTTCGCGATCAGGTTGGCACGTTCACGATCGAAGGCGACCTCCGCCGTGAAACGACCATGAACATCAAGCGATTGATGGACATCGGTTGCTACCGCGGTTTCCGTCACCGTCGTGGCCTGCCGCTGCGTGGTCAGCGCACGAAGACCAATGCGCGCACGCGCAAAGGTCCCCGCAAGGCAGCTCAGTCGCTGAAGAAGTAATCGGTTCGAAGGATTCCCATGGCCAAGTCACCCTCCACCAGCGCATCCGCACGCGTTCGCAAGAAAGTCCGCAAGAACATTGCCGACGGCATCGCGCACGTGCACGCCTCGTTCAACAACACCATCATCACGATCACCGATCGCCAAGGCAATGCGTTGTCCTGGGCGTCATCCGGTGGCCAGGGCTTCAAGGGCTCGCGCAAATCCACACCGTTCGCTGCCCAGGTGGCATCTGAAGTGGCTGGCCGCGCTGCCATTGAGCAAGGCATCAAAAACCTGGATGTCGAGATCAAGGGCCCGGGTCCTGGTCGCGAATCTTCGGTGCGCGCCCTGGGTGCCCTCGGCATCCGCATCAATTCCATCTCTGACGTGACGCCCGTGCCGCACAACGGCTGCCGTCCGCAGAAACGCCGCCGCATCTAAGGCGGTACCGCGTACGCGGTATAATGGAAAGCTTTTTTCGAGCGCCACCGCAGTCGCCTGCGGTGGCATTTTTTGCTAAGCCCACCGCCACTTCATTCGAGGAGTGGCTCCCGCAATGACATCGGTTGATGCCGGTTGCGGCAGAAACACAAGGACATCAACGTGGCACGTTACCTCGGCCCCAAGGCCAAACTTTCCCGCCGTGAAGGCTCCGACCTGTTGCTCAAGAGCGCCCGCCGCTCGATCAGCGACAAGGCCAAATTCGACTCCAAGCCCGGCCAGCACGGCCGTACCTCGGGTCAGCGCACTTCCGATTTCGGCGTGCAGCTGCGCGAGAAGCAGAAAGTCAAGCGCACGTATGGCGTGCTTGAGCGCCAGTTCCGCCGCTACTTCGCAGAAGCAGACCGTCGCCGTGGCAACACCGGCGCCAACCTGCTGTTCCTGCTGGAAGCACGACTGGACAACGTCGTGTTCCGCATGGGCTTTGCATCGACCCGCGCCGAAGCCCGCCAGATCGTGTCCCACAAGGCGATCCTGGTGAATGGCAAGTCGGTCAATATCCCGTCGTACTCCGTGAAGGCTGGCGATGTGATCGCCGTTCGCGAGAAGTCGAAGAAGCAGGGTCGCGTGCTTGAAGCCATGGAACTGGCCAAGCAGATCGGCTTCCCTGCATGGGTGGACGTATCGGTTGAAAAGGTCGAAGGCGTGTTCAAGAAGTCGCCTGACCGCGACGAGTTCGCCTCCGACGTCAACGAATCGTTGATCGTCGAACTGTATTCCCGTTAATTTCGTTCCCGGCATGCACCTTTGCGGGTGCGGCCGGGCCATGCTCCATCTGCCTTATCGGTGTAACGAGCCGAGGGTACTGAAGGAAGTTTGAATGCTGAACAATCTGCTGAAGCCCAAAACCATCAACGTCGAGCAACTCTCGGCCAACCGCGCCAAAGTCACGCTCGAGCCTTTTGAGCGTGGTTACGGCCACACGCTGGGCAACGCCCTGCGCCGGGTTTTGCTGTCTTCCATGACCGGCCATGCGCCGACCGAAGTCACCATCGCGGGTGTGGTGCACGAATACTCGTCGATCGACGGCGTCCAGGAAGATGTGGTCAACATGCTCCTGAACCTCAAGGGCGTGGTGTTCAAGCTCCACAATCGCGACGAAGTCACGCTGAGCCTGCGCAAGGACGGCGAGGGCCTCGTGACTGCCGCTGACATCCAGACCCCGCACGATGTTGAAATCGTGAATCCCGGTCATGTCATCGCCACGCTGTCTGCTGGCGCCAAGCTGGACATGCAGATCAAGGTTGAAAAAGGTCGCGGTTACGTTCCTGGCAGCCTGCGTCGCAATGATGATCAGGCCCGCTCCATCGGCCGCATCGTTCTGGATGCATCGTTCTCGCCCGTCAAGCGCGTGAGCTACACCGTTGAGAGCGCTCGTGTCGAGCAGCGTACCGACTTGGACAAGTTGGTGCTCGAAATCGAGACCAACGGTTCCATTGGTCCTGAAGAGGCGGTTCGTGCCTCCGCCAAGATTCTGGTTGAGCAACTGGCTGTGTTTGCGCAGCTCGAAGGCGCCGAGCTCAACTTTGAAGCTCCTGCGCAGCGCAGCTCGCAACAGTTTGATCCGATCCTGTTGCGCCCTGTGGATGAGCTTGAGCTCACCGTGCGTTCGGCCAACTGCCTGAAGGCGGAGAACATTTATTACATCGGTGATCTGATTCAGCGCACCGAGAATGAGCTGCTGAAGACCCCCAACCTGGGTCGCAAGTCGCTCAACGAAATCAAGGAAGTGCTCGCTTCGCGCGGCTTGACCTTGGGCATGAAGCTTGAAAACTGGCCACCAGCCGGTTTGGACAAGCACTGAAATTCCGCGAGCCGGCTTGAGCTGGCGACGGACGAACTTGCAGTACCTGACACGGCTGCGGGCAAAACAACTGAAAGGATGAAATATGCGTCACGGACACGGACTTAGAAAACTCAACCGCACCAGCGAGCACCGCCTCGCGATGCTTCGCAACATGATGAACTCGTTGCTCACGCACGAAGTCATCAAGACCACGGTGCCCAAAGCCAAGGAGCTGCGTCGCGTCGTGGAACCCATGATCACGCTGGCCAAGGTCGCCACGGTGGCCAATCGCCGGCTGGCGTTTGACCGACTGCGCGACCGTGATGTGGTCGTGAAGTTGTTCAACGAACTGGGCCCGCGCTTTGCCGCCCGTCCAGGTGGTTACACCCGTATCTTGAAGATGGGATACCGCGTGGGCGACAACGCGCCCATGGCGCTCGTCGAGTTGGTGGATCGTGCAGAAGATGCTGCGCCAGCCGCCGAAGCCGACAAGGCGTGATAGAATACAAGGCTTGACGCGCGGTGGAGCAGCCTGGTAGCTCGTTGGGCTCATAACCCAAAGGTCGCAAGTTCAAATCTTGCCCGCGCAACCAACCAAATCAAGCACTTGCTTGTCACTGAAGCCCTCGGAAACGAGGGCTTTTTTGTTTTCTGGGCGCCGTCGACCGTCTCTGAAGACCATCCATGGCCTCTCAAATCCGCACCTGCCGGCGCCATTCGCGTGGTGCGAAATGGAAGCGCTCCCGAAATGCCCTGCTGAAATGTGCAGCGTCGTTGAAACCCCAGCTGAAGGCTATCTCGGCGACCGACACGTTGGTCCGCCGGGGGTCCAACAGATCACGGCTGCATGCCTCCAGCCTGTGGCTCCACAGGTATTGGGACGGCGACAAGGGTTCAGACTTGAACAGCCGGTGAATATGTCCGGCCGACATGCCCAGCTCTGCGGCGATGGATTCGATGGTCAACGCCGGTTCATGAATCCGATCGTCGATGCGCTGCTTGATGCGCGCCACGTGGTAAGCGCTCATCGAAGACAGGTCGGCTGACTTGCATGCGGGCAGTGACATCAGACCCGCCACGAGCACATTCACCACCCCCTGGGACACGGCAGCTGCCGAGGCCGGCATCAAGCTGTCTGCCTCTTCGCGCAAGGTCCTGATCATGTTGATCAGCAGGTGACCCGCGCCGGCGCGGCCGGACACGGTTGTAGCCGTGAGTCCCTCCGTGTTGCGCACCAACGAACGAAGTTGATCACCATTCAGCTTCAGCACTATCTCCTCGAAATCGTCTCCGAAGTGCAGCACATAGGGGCGCGTACTGTCGTAGATGGCGAAATCCCCGGGCGACATCATCGCGTCGCGTCCATCTTGGGAAATGACGCCATGACCTTGCGTTTGAATGCTCACGATGAAGCAGTCGTCCGTTGCGCGGGAGATGTCGCGGGGCGTGCGCATCACGCGTTGAGCACGCGAGTTCACCATGGACACATCCAGCCCGGGCAGCTTGTGGCTGAGGATCGAACCCCTGAACTCGCTGCGTTCGTCGGCGTCGCATTCCAGCTGCACATAGGTCGTGCAGATCATGTCGATCCAGTAGGCCAGGCGCTGGTCGGGCGCGACGTCATCTGTGGTCAGCGTGTGACTCATGGCGATCCCAGTGATGAAAGGGGTGGTCAGACACAGCATAAACATGCTGATGGCGATTGGGAATGATCCTCCGAACCCTGCGTCCCCTCAAGCAAGGTGCACACCGGAAAACACCTGGACGCGAGCCACAGTCAACCAATCTGCGACTTTGAGACAAGACGCAATGGCTGCCGGCACCGAGCATGGAGCGGCCGGTCAGGAAAGCTTCGTGATCGCAGACCCGACTCCCCATCCACTTCGAGGAAGAGCACATGCCCAGTCAAATCCACCCCAAGCTTCGCGTCGCTGCAGTCCAGGCCGCGCCCGTGTACCTGGACCTCGACGGGACGATCGACAAAACGATCGACCTCATGCAGGAAGCAGCCAGGCAAGGCGCCAGGCTGGTGGCGTTTCCCGAGACGTGGATTCCGGGCTACCCCTGGTGGATCTGGCTGAATTCTCCGGCGATGGGGATGCAGTTCGTCCAGCGCTACCACGACAACTCGCTGGTGGTCGGGTCTGCAGAGTTCGACCGACTGGGGAAGGCCGCTCGCGACCTGGGCATCTGGATGTCAACGGGCTACAGCGAGCGTGCTGGTGGCAGTCTGTACATCGCCCAGGCCCTGTTCGACGATCAGGGCAACGTGGTCAAGACTCGGCGCAAGCTCAAGCCCACGCACGTGGAACGCACGGTCTTCGGTGAGGGCGACGGCAGCGACCTCGCGGTGATGGAAACGCCCATCGGCAATGTCGGCATGCTGGCCTGCTGGGAACACTTGCAACCCCTCAGCAAGTTCGCGATGTACGCACAGAACGAGCAGATCCATATTGGCGCCTGGCCGAGCTTCTCGCTCTATCGTGGCGCTGCCCATGCGCTCGGCGCCGAGGTGAACAACGCTGTCAGCCAGGTCTATGCGGCCGAGGGTCAGTGTTTTGTGGTCGCTCCTTGCGCTACGGTTTCCAAGGCCATGCACGAGATGCTGTGCACCGACCCCCTTCAAAAGC
>NZ_JADMJO010000001.1 GCF_018780385.1 Hydrogenophaga sp.
TGGGCGTGATGATGCCGAACAGCCCTTGCAGCGGCGTGAAGCTCACCGAGGCCTGCGGCACCCGCGTGAGGCCCGGGCTCTGGCGACGTTGCAGGTTGCCTTCCCACTGGCTGGGCGAGCCATAGCCCTGCGTGGCCACCGACTGGCCCAGGCCCGTGGTGTGCGCTGGCAGTTTCAGGATCGCCTCTTCGCCCTCGGCGGCCACCGCGCGCGTGGCCCCTGCGTTGCTCGCCGCCACGCCCGCGCCCATCGCCAGGGCCCGTCCCATGAAGCTGCGGCGCGCCTTGCGGGCGAGCTCGAGCTTCTCGGCGCTCAGGTGGTTTTCGGGTGCGGGCAGCACGCGTCCGATCACGTCATTCAGGTGGGGCGGCATGGAAATTTTCCTTCTCGGGCGGTCGGGCCGCAGGGTCAATGCAACTATATGAGTGTTTGCTGATATTTGGATAGGTAAAAACCCCAGCAGGGTTTCCATGGCGGCGCCTGAAAACGCCCGCCGTTACGATGCTTTCACGCCCACGACCACACCCAAAACCCGTTGTGTTTCAAGTGGCTGCTACATTTTTGGATGCAACTTCCTTCAACCCTCTGGAGACGACGATGGGGAATTCAATGAAATGGCTGGCAGCCGGCGTGCTGTGCGCCTCGGCGGTCGGGGCGCAAGCCCAGGTCAACCAGATCCGCGTGTGGGCCGCTGCCTGCGCAAGCTGCCACGGCACCGACGGACGCGCCCAGCCCGGCATGGCCGCATTGGCCGGACGCAGCCAGACCGAGCTGCAGAAGATCCTGCTCGAATTCAAGGCCGGCACCCGTCCCGCCACGCTCATGCACCAGATCTCCAAGGGTTACACCGACGAGCAGCTGGGCCAGATCGCTGGTTACTTCGCCGCCCAGAAACCCTGAGGAGCCCACCATGAAACGTCGTCAATTCGTACAAAGCATCGGCGCGGGTTCCGCACTGGCCGGCATGGGCCTCATGAGCGGCTGCGCCACCACCGGTGGCAGTGGCGCCAAGGTGGTCGTGGTGGGCGGTGGATTTGGTGGCGCCACCGCCGCCAAATACGTGCGCCTGTTCTCGGGCAACAGCATCGACGTCACGCTGATCGAGCCCAACGCGGCCTTCGTCTCCTGCCCGATGTCCAACCTCGTGGTCGGTGGTCACTCGACCATGGCCGAGATCACCACCCCCTACGACAACCTGAGCAAACGCCACGGCATCAAGGTCGTGCGCGACATGGTGGACAGCATCGACCCCGTGAAGCGCACAGTGAAGCTGGCCAGCGGTGGCGAACTGCCCTACGACCGACTGATCCTTTCGCCCGGCATCGACTTCATGCCCACCCTGCCCGGCCTGGCCAAGCCCGGCGCGGCCGACAAGGTGCTGCACGCCTGGAAGGCCGGCCCGCAGACCGCCGCCTTGCGCCAACAGCTCGAAGCCCTGCCCGACGGCGGCACCTACGCCATCAGCATCCCGCTGGCGCCCTACCGCTGCCCGCCCGGCCCCTACGAGCGCGCCTGCATGGTGGCGAGCTACTTCAAGGTGGCCAAGCCCAAAAGCAAGGTCGTGATCTTCGACGCCAACGATGACATCACCTCCAAGAAAGGCCTGTTCATGAAGGCCTGGGCCGACCACTACGCCGGCATGATCGAGTACCGGCCCAAGCACAAGCTGGTCGACGTGGACGCCGCCACCAACACGCTGAAGTTCGAGTTCAACGACGACTTCAAGGCCGGCGTGGCCAACGTGCTGCCCGACATGCGCGCCGGCAACATCGCGGTGAAAACCGGCCTGGCCACGGCGAACGCGCGCTGGTGCGAGGTGGACTTCCTGACCTTCGAATCGAAGGCGCAGAAAAACATCCACGTGCTCGGCGACGCGATCCAGATCGCGCCCGCCATGCCCAAGTCGGGCCACATGGCCAACCAGCACGGCAAGACCTGTGCGGCTGCCGTGGTCTCGCTGCTGCAGGGCAAGGAACCACCGGCCAACCCGCTCTACGCCAACACCTGCTACAGCTTCGTGACCGCCAAGGACGTGGTGCATGTGGCCAGCGTGCACAAGTACGACGCCGAGAAGAAGACCATGGTTGCAGTGGCGGGCTCGGGTGGCTTGTCGGGCGCGGCCAGCGAGATCGAAGGCGCTTACGCCAAGGCCTGGGCGCGCAACATCTGGGCCGATTCGCTGGCCTGAAGCCTTCGACTCCGCTTGAAAAACGCCCCGGTTCGCCGGGGCGTTGTCGTTTCCGGGCGCCACGCCACGCACCTCGAACGTATACTCCACCCCGTGCCGCAAGACACATCCGCTAGGGGTGTTGCGCCCGGGTTTTTCGCCCGGCCGCGACTGAGAAAGTCCCTTTGAACCTGACTGAGGTAATCCTCGCGCAGGGAAGCAGGCCGATACCTTTCTTCATCGCCGACGCGCGCTGCAGGGGATTCCGGCCCAGCCCACCTGCCTCAAATTGCATGGAGCAAATTGATGGCATCCGACCATTCGCATTCCACACCGGCCAACCTGGCCCTCACCCCCGTGCCGCAGGGCGATCGGGTCTTCCATTTCCATGAACACGCCGCGCTCTGGTTCAGCCTGGGCACGGGCCTCCTGGTCATGCAGATCGGCGCTTACCTGGTGCCGGCGGTGGGCACGCAGGACGCACTCATTGCCATCGTGCTGGGCTCGCTCATCGGTGCCGGCCTGCTGGCCTGGACCGCACGGCTGGGTTGCCAGACGGGTCTGGCCAGCGCCGGCCTGATGCACGCCACCTACGGCAGCGCCTTCGCGCGCCTGCCGGTGCTGCTCAACATCGCGCAGCTGGTGGGCTGGACCACGTTCGAGCTGGTCATCATGCAGGAGGGCACGGTGGCCATCCTCAAGCAGGCGCTGGGCAGCGAGCCCGGTGGCGTACTCGACGGCACCACCGGCAAGCTGCTGGTCACGCTGCTCTGGGGCGGTGTGCTGATCGCGCTCATGGCCGGCTCCATGCTCAAGCTGGTTCGCAAATTCGTGAGCCGCTTCGGCCTGCCGCTGGTGATCGCCTCGCTGGTCTGGCTCACCTGGCAGTTCGGCACGCGCCTGCAGGCGCAAGGCTTCGAGACCTTCTGGAACCGCCCGGGTGCTGGCGGCATGGGCCTGTTCTCGGCCATGGATCTCGTGATCGCGATGCCGGTCTCGTGGTTGCCGCTGGTGGCCGACTACGCGCGCCATGGCAAACGCACGGCAAGCACCTTGGGCGGCACCTGGCTGGGCTACGCGCTGGCCAACATGTGGTGCTACGCGCTGGGCGTGATGGTGGTGAGCACGGTGGAGCCCGGCACCAACCTCGTCGGGGCCTTGCTGCTGGCCCAGGGTGGCCTGATCGCGCTCGGTCTGATCCTGCTCGACGAGATGGACAACGCCTATGGCGACGCGCACTCTGGCGCCGTCTCGGTGCACAGCCTGCGTCCGCGCTGGAGCATTCGGGGTGCCGGTCTGGCGTTTGCCGCGGTGTGCACGGTGTTCGCCCTGCTGCTGCCCATCCACACCATCGAGCCTTTCCTGCTGTTGCTGAGCTCGGTGTTCGTGCCGCTGTACGGCGTGATCCTCGGTCGCCTGGGCGCGGGCACCGCGCTGGGCGCCAACCGCTCGGTGGACTGGAGCGCTGCCGCGCTGTGGGTGCTGGGCATTGCCTGCTACCACCTGCTGGCCAAGTTCGCACCCCAGTTCGGCTCGGCCCTGCCCACCCTGGCCCTGACCTTCACGCTGGCCGCGCTCTCGCGGCCGCGCGACGCCGGTGGCCTCACCCCGGCCCGGGCCTGATGTTCAAGCCGCGCCGCGCGTCAAACCCGAGGGCTCTTTCTGAGGGCAACGGGCGAGTAACCGTGGTTCAAAGGCCCGTGGCCGGCGCCGGTGTACACATCGGCGCCCTGCTCGATGGCCTGCAGGATGTACGCGCGAGCCTTGGCCACGGCCTGCTCCAGCGGCTCACCGAGCGCGAGATAGGCCGCGATGGCCGACGAGAGCGTGCAGCCGGTGCCGTGCGTGTTGCGGCTGGCGATGCGCGGCGATGCGAGGCGTTGCACGGGGCCGGGGCCGGTGACCAGCAGGTCGGCCACCTCGTCGCCCGGCAGATGCCCCCCCTTGAGCAGCACGGCAGGCGCCCCCATGGCGAGCAGATCGCGCGCGGCGGCTTCCAGCTCGTGCGCGGCCTCGATCGGGCGGCTGAGCAACAAGGCGGCCTCGTCCAGGTTGGGGGTGATCACGGTGGCCAGCGGGAACAACTCGTCCACCAGCACCTGCACGGTCATCGGCGTGATCAACTGGTCGCCGGAAGTCGCCACCATCACCGGGTCGAGCACCACGCGCTGCACCTTGTAATGCTTCAAGGCCCAGGCCACCGTGCGCACGATGTCCGGCGCGTGCAGCATGCCGATCTTCACCGCGTCCACACCGATGTCGTCGAACACGGCGCAGAGCTGCGCCTTGAGCATCTCGGGCGGCACGCCGTGGATGGCGCTCACGCCCAGCGTGTTCTGCGCGGTCAGCGCGGTGATCGCCGTCATGCCATAACAACCCAGCGCCGCGAAGGTCTTCAGATCGGCCTGGATGCCGGCGCCGCCACCGCTGTCGGAGCCGGCGATGGACAGGACGCGGGTGTAGCGCCGGGACTCGCTGTGAACTTGATGAGACATGGCGCGCATTGTGGCAGTGCCCTCGGACATTCATGACGATTGCAAAAAATTCCACCGCGATCGTGCTCGGCGCCGGCCTCATGGGCCGCCTGCTCGCCTGCTCACTGGCGCAGCGCGGCCACCGGGTGGAGGTGTTCGATGCCGGGGGGCCGCAAGCCGAACTCGCCGCCGCGCGCGTGGCCGCGGCCATGCTCGCACCGCTGGCCGAATCGGCCGTGACCGAGCTCCCGGTGGTGCGCATGGGCCAGCACGCGCTGGCGCGCTGGCCGCAGCTGCTGGCCACGCTGGAGCAGCCGGTGTTCTTTCAACAAAGCGGCACGCTGGTGCTGTGGCACCGGCAGGACACGGCCGAGGCCGAGCGCTTTTCGGGGCAGCTCGCGCGCACCGCGACCGCCCTGCCCTCGCTGCCGCAGGCGCAGCGCATGGATGCCACCGAACTCACCGAGCTGGAGCCCGCGCTGGCACACCGTTTTGCGCAGGGCCTGTACCTGCCCCATGAGGGCCAGCTCGACAACCGCGAACTGCTCGCCGCGCTCGCGCACCAGATGCAGACCCTGGGCGTGACGGTGCACTGGAACACCCCGCGCACACCCGACGAAGTGGACCCCGGCCCGGACGCCTGGCTGTTCGACTGCCGGGGCCTCGGGGCCCAGCCGCAATGGAAAACACTGCGCGGTGTGCGCGGCGAGGTGGCGCGTGTGCACGCGCCGGGCGTGAGCCTGTCGCGTCCCACGCGTCTGCTGCACCCGCGCTACCCGCTCTACATCGCGCCCAAGCCGGGTGGCATGTTCGTCATCGGCGCCACCGAAATCGAGTCCGACGACCTCTCGCCGGCGAGCGTGCGCTCCACGCTGGAGCTGCTGAGCGCGGCCTACACCGTGCATCCGGGTTTTGGCGAAGCGCGCATCATCGAGCTCGGCGTGCAGCTGCGCCCCACCCTGCCCGACAACATGCCCGAGATCCGCCTGAGCGCACCGCGCCGCATGCAGATCAACGGCCTGTACCGCCACGGTTTCCTGATCGCCCCGGCCATGCTCGATGCCGCCCTGCAAGCGATGGACAATGGACACTCAGCACTGGCCGAACAATGGGGCCTGTCGCTCCAGATCACTGTCCGCTGAACCTCTGCGCATGAACGTCTTCATCAACCAGGAAACCCGCGAACTGCCCGCTGGCGCCACGCTGGCCGATGCGCTGCGCGTGTGCGATCCACCGGCCGTGTTCGCCGCTGCGGTCAACCTGCAGTTCGTGCCGCGCACCCGCTACGAGCAGCACGTGCTGGCTGACGGCGACCGCATCGAAATCATCGCTCCCATCACCGGAGGCTGAACATGGACATGACCACCCCACTGACCAACGACGACCCGCTGATCCTCTACGGCGAGGTCTTCCAGAGCCGCCTGATGCTGGGCACCTCGCGCTACCCATCGCCTGCCACGCTCGAAGCCGCAGTGAAGCGCGCACAGCCCGCCATGCTCACCGCTTCGCTGCGGCGCCAGGGCGCGGTGCAGCCCGAGGCCGGCGCGGCGTTCTGGAAACTGCTGCAGGAGCTGGCCGTGCCGGTGCTGCCCAACACCGCCGGTTGCCACAGCGCGCAAGAAGTCATCACCACCGCGCAGATGGCGCGCGAGGTGTTCAACACGCCGTGGATCAAGCTCGAGCTCATCGGCGACGACTACAGCCTGCAGCCCGACACGCTCAATCTGGTGGACTGCGCGCGCCAGCTGATCAACGACGGCTTCAAGGTGCTGCCCTACTGCACCGAAGACCTGGTGCTGTGCCAGCGCCTCGTCGACGTGGGCTGCCAGGCCGTGATGCCCTGGGCCGCGCCCATCGGCACCGGCCGTGGCCCGGTGAACCCCTACGCCATGCGCCTGCTGCGCGAGCGCCTGAAGGTGCCGCTGATCGTGGACGCCGGCCTGGGCCTGCCCTCGCACGCCTGCACCGTGATGGAGTGGGGCTTTGATGCCGTGCTGCTCAACACCGCCGTGGCGCTGGCGCAGTCGCCGGTGGACATGGCCGGCGCGTTTGCCGACGCGGTGCGCGCCGGGCGCGCCGCCTACCGCTCGGGCGCCATGCAGCAACAAGACAGCGCCCAACCCAGCACCCCGGTGCTCGGCACCCCTTTCTGGCACCACCCATGATCGTCACCCGCAACCCTGGCCTGAATGTGGCCATGAACGTGCAGGCGATGGCGCAGTCCATCGTCCAGGCCCACCAGTCCACGCTGGGCTTGCCCTTGCCGCCACAAGCGCAGCCCCTCAAGGGCGACGTGGACGACATGGTGTTTGCCGCCGCCCTGCTGGCGGGTCACGGGTTGGGCTTCGTGCCGGCCGATGCGCTGTGCCTGGCGCAGGCGTGGTCCCGCCAATCCCTGCGCACGGGAGAATTTCACCCCGAGCAGTGGCCCACCGAACCGGTCGATTTCGGTCTGACCCCGTGGCCGCGCCGGAACGCGTTTGCACCCTGCCCGGCAGCGCTCGGCCTCTACGCAGTGATGCCCGACGCGGCGTGGACCATCCGTATGGCCCGTGCCGGCGTGCCCACCGTGCAGTTGCGTTTCAAATCCGGCGATGCGGCCGCCGTGCGTGCTGAAGTATTCGCCGCGGTCGCCGGCGTTAAGGGCACGGGCGCGCGCCTGTTCATCAACGACCACTGGCAGCTCGCCATCGAGGCCGGTGCTTACGGCGTGCACCTGGGCCAGGAAGACCTGCAGGTCATGACGCCCACCGGCCTGAAGGCCATCAAGGACGCCGGCCTGCGCCTGGGTCTGAGCACGCACGGCTACGCCGAGATGCTGATCGCCGACCAGCACAGCCCGAGCTACATCGCCATGGGCGCGGTGTTCCCCACCACGCTCAAGCAGATGGCCACCGCGCCACAAGGCACGGGCCGGCTGGGCGTGTATTCGACGATGCTGCGCGACTACCCGCGCGTGGCCATCGGCGGTATCGACAAGGCTTCATTGCCCGCGGTGCTGGCCAGTGGCGTGGGGTCGGTGGGTGTGGTGCGCGCGCTCATGGGCGCGGCGGACCTGGAGGCCGAAGTGTCGGCCTGGAACGCAGCGCTCAAGACCACGGCCTAAGCCCGCCCGCGCCGCCACACGCCTTTCATCATCGGCTTCACCGTCACGCCGTGCAGCAGGATGGACAGCACCACCACGATCAGCGTGAACTGGATCAGCTGCAGCGCCAGGGCCTCGGGCAACCCGTGCTGGATGGCGTACATCAGGTAGTAGAGCGAACCGATGCCGCGCACGCCGAACCAGGCGGTCATGCCGCGCACGGGGGCGATGGTGCGCATGCCCAGCAAGCCGATATACACACTCAACGGGCGCGCCACGAAGAACAGAAACAGCGCCAGACCCACCGCCGCCCAGTTCCACGAGTCGCGGTACAGCGCACCACCCAGCAAGAGCACCAGCACGAGTTCGGACAGCCGCTCCAGATGCTCCTTGAACACCAGCGCTCCCTGGCTCACGGTGGAAGTTGCCTCACCACCCGCTGCAGCCGACGGCACGGCAGCCACTGACACCGGCGCCTCGGCAACGGATGCGACCTGAGCCCGACGGGCGAGTCGCATTTCGGTCTGGCGCAGCGCAACAGCCCCGAAGAACACCGCCAGAAAACCCCAGGCGTGCAGCCACACGCTCACGCCATAGACGACACCGATGAAACCCAGACCCAGAAATTCGTCCAGCAATTCATGGCGCTGTGGTGCACCGCGCAACCACCGGCCCACGCGCGCCAGCGCCACGCCCGACAACACACCGATGGCGATGCCACCGACCGTGGCCCACACCACATCCACCAGCACCCACTGAAGGCCGCTCTCGCCAAGGTTGTGCAGACCCAGCAGCCCCAGGCCCAGCATCACGAAGGGAAACGCCGAGCCGTCGTTGAGACCGCCTTCGCAGGTGAGCGTGAAACGCAATTGATCCCGGTCTCCGGGATGGCGGCTTTGCACTTCGGTGGCCAGCACCGGATCGGTGGGCGCCACGATGGCGCCCAGCAGGATGGCCGCGCCCAGCGGCAAACCCAATGCCCACACGCCGAACGTCGCCACCAGGCCCACCGTGAGCACCATGGACACAGTGGCCAGCAACAGTGGCGCACGCCACTGTCGAAAGCTGAACGGCACGGGCATCTTCACGCCGGCAGAAAACAGCGAGATCAGCACCGCCACTTCGGTCAGCACCTCGAGAACCGCGGACTGTTTCAACGGATTGAAACTGAAGGCGTCCAGCACGGTGGGCCCCATGATCAGGCCGACCCCGAGGTAGAGCATCGCCGGGGTGACCGGCACGCGCTTGAGCACCGTCGACGCCACACCCATCACGAGCAGCAGGGCGCCAACGAGGACGAACCACTGTGCAATGCTCATGAGACCACCTCCATGCTGCGCACCGCGCGCCCGGCGCGGATCAAGCCAGGGTGCGGTCCGATGTTTCGCAGGCGCTCATGCGCTGCAGTGAGATATCGAGCGGCTTCATGGCGTTCTTCAATCCGACGGCGTGAAGAACAACTCAGCGCGCCTTGATCTGACCACTGTCGTCGGACAGCACGATCTCCACACGGCGGTTCATCTGACGACCGGCGGCGGTGTCGTTCGAACCCACCGGGTTGGCCTTGCCGTAACCGCGCGAGGCCACGCGGTTGGACGCAATGCCCTGGCGCAGCAGGGCAACCCGCACCGCATCGGCGCGCTCGGTGGACAGCGTCTGGTTGTAGGCATCGGCACCCGTGCTGTCGGTGAAGCCTTCCACCAGCACGGTGCGTTGCGGATCGGTCTTGAGCACTTCGGCCAGCTGGTCCACCATGCGCATGCCTGCGGGTTTGAGGGCAGAGCGGTCCACATCGAACAGCACATCACCCAGGGTGATCACCACACCGCGTGGCGTCTGCTTGGCATTGAGTTCGGCCATGCGCGCTTCCAGCAGGCGGTTGCGCTCCATCGCCAGGGCGGCCTGGCGCTGGGCCTCCGCCGCGTCGGTGCGGGCAGCGCCTGCCGAACGCTGCGCTTCTGCGGCAGCGCGCTGGGCGGCCTCGGCCTCTTGCGTTCGCGCCTGCAGCTGGGCGGCGGTGCGCGCGGCACCGGCGTTGGCCACGCTGAGCTCGGCGGTCTTGAAGTTCACCGTCTCGCGGACGATGAACGCGCGCTGCGAGGCCACGTAAGCCAGGTGATTCACCCGCGCTTCGTCTTCCCGATTGTTCGACGCCATGTTGGCGGCGTTCAATGCATCGGCGGCCTGGCGCAACTCGACGGGGGCCTGATTTTGTGAACGTGGGTCGGCTTGCACGGTGCGGAAGTCCTCGCGCGCCTGGTCAAGCCGGACGTTGGACACCGGTGTGGTGCTGCAGCCGGCCACGATGGCCAGAGCGGTGAGGGAAAGCGCAAAACGGTGGGTGGTTTTCATGGCGTGTCCTGGGTTGTTGGTGTTGTTATCGGGGAGCCGTGCGGTCGATTTCCTGGCGCAGAACGCGGCCATCTTCGCGCAACTCGCTGGCGGCCCTGTCGGCCCGGTTGCTGCGGGCCTTGGCCTCGGCCAGACGCGCATCCACCTGCACTTCGTTGGACAGCAGCAGCGCACGGTCGTACTGCTCCTGCGTCATCGCGGTGTCGGCCATGGCCTGCTTCTGGCGAGCGATGTTGAGCTCGGTGGGCGCGAGTTCGGCCGCACCGGCCCGCGTGGCCGCCTCGATCGCAGCACGCGACAAAGCCAGCTCCTGTGTGGGTGCCGCAATCTTCGTGGCGCAGGCCATCAGCATCAAGGCCAGCGCCGTGACGGCGGTGAGGCTCAGCAGACGCGCCACGTGGTAACGAGACGTTGCAGGCAAGGTGAGTGCGCGTGGCGCGAGTGCATTGTTCATGGCGGTTTCTTTCAGGTCATGGGCCACAGAGGCCGACGAACCAAGCATGAGGGGCACGCCCTCTTCGCGTCGGTGCTTTGGCGCACAGACCCCGGGCGTTGTGACGCCTAAAAACCCACCAGGCGGCCTGCACATCCGTGCTCGTTGACGCCGCCCCAACGAAAGGACATCACATGAACTGGGACACCATTCAAGGCAACTGGAAACAACTCACCGGCCGCGCCAAGCAGCAGTGGGGCAAGCTCACCGACGACGACCTGACGCAGGTGGCAGGCCACCGCGATCAGCTCGCCGGCAAGATCCAGGAACGCTACGGCATTGCCAAGGACGAAGCCGAAGAGCAGCTGAAAGCCTGGGAGACCAGCGCTGACGACTCGTGGCTGAACATCTCGACCGACGCCGAACACGCGCAAAAGCAGCGTCGCTGATGACTTGAAAGCTCCCGCGCAATGCGGGAGCCGGGGGGCCAACCCGGCCCCCGCCCTTTCAACCGGTCGCAACGATTTGCGTCCGGTTGAATCAACAGGGCCAACCGTTCGACACCGAACAGACCGCCCACCCTCTCGTCGATTGAATGGCCCTCGCGTGCTGCTGTGACCGGCACCGGGAGTTCTCCATGCTGGCCCTCGTCGCCCCTGCCAACAACGAAGAGGCCGCCATCGCAATGTTCCTGCGCGCGGTGCCAGCGTCTCCGGGTGAGCGACTGGATGTTGCCAGGGAGTCCATCGTGGGCGCAGTGGATCTGCCCGCGCTGCTCCGTGGCGAGGCCACCTGCGAACTCACATGGCGGCGCTGGCTGGCCGGGCTGCGCTGTCACGAGTTGTCCGTGCGGGACTGGCTGCCAGCTCACGCCCGCCTGGTGGTCGTCGCGCCCCACCCCAACGACGAGATACTGGCCTGCGGGGGTCTCATAGCCACGCATGTGGCGCAAGGGGGCCGTGTGCTGATCGTGGCCGTCACGGACGGCGAGGCCAGCCATGAAGGAACACCATTCAACCGCGAAGACCTGGCCTACGTTCGACGCAACGAGCGGCGGCAGGGACTGCGTTTGCTGGGTCTGTCGCAACCCAGAGTGCTGGCTCTGGGGCTGGAGGACGGCCACGTCCAGCAACTGGGGACCCTCTTGCTCGAGCGGCTGATGACACTGCTGCAGCCGAACGACGTGGTGGTGAGCACCTGGGAAAACGACGGGCACCCCGATCACGATGCCACCGGACACATGACCCGCCGGGCCTGCGCCACCCTCGGCTGCGCGTATCTCGCCGCACCGGTGTGGATGTGGCATTGGGCAACACCGGGCGATGACCACGTTCCCTGGCTTCGACTGCGTGGCCTGCCCTTGAGTGCTGCGGATGGCTCACAGAAACAAGCCGCCCTGGCGGCCCACCGTTCGCAACTCAGCCCGCGAAACCTTGACCTCGGCGCCGTGCTGGGACACGCCATCGTGGAGCGAGCGGCCTGGCGCACCGAGTACTTCTTCGTATGAACCCTGTTCGGTGAGCAACGTTCGTGACCGAACAGACCCACCACCACGCAAGCTTTACGGTTGCTCCCACCACGAACGACGCCCCGTACCGGATCCTCCGGCATGGGTTGGCTCGTCGAGAACAGGAGTGAACATGGCATACCCCGACACATTGAGCGCTGAAGAAGCGCACCATGCGCGCGCAACCAGCGGCGGTCTTGTTGAACGATCGACGCGCAACGCCAGCGCGGTTTCCTGGGGCGCCATCGTCGCAGGCGCCGCAGCGGCGGCGGCGCTGTCGTTGATCCTTCTCATCCTCGGCGTCGGCCTGGGCTTGTCGTCGGTGTCGCCCTGGGCGTATGACGGCATCGGCGCCACGACCCTCGGCGTCTCCACCATCGTGTGGTTGACGGTGACGCAGCTGCTGGCCTCCGCCATGGGCGGCTACCTCGCGGGCCGCTTGCGCACCAAATGGACGGAAGTGCATGCCGACGAGGTCTATTTCCGCGACACCGCGCACGGCTTCCTGGCCTGGGCTGTGTCGTCCCTGGCCATCGCCGCGTTGCTCACCTCGGTCATTGGGTCCATCGTGGGCGGCGGCATCCAGGCCGGTGCAACGGTTGCGGGTGGTGCGGCCGGCGCGGCCACCGCCGCCACGGCAGGCGTGGTGCAGGAAAGCGAAGGGGATCCCATGGGCTACTTCGTGGACACGCTGTTCCGTCGCGAGGCTGGCGCGGCTGCGTCCTCTGCTTCGACCAGTCCGGAGACGACGACCACTTCCTCGTCCACCGCCGGCATGCCCGCGAGCACCACCACCAGCACCGCTGTGAGCAACGACGGCAGCCATGAACGTGATGTCGCGGAGATCGGCCGCATCCTGATGTTCAACGACCTGTCCAAGCCCTTGCCGGAAGACGACGCGCGCCATGTGGGTCAACTGGTCGCGCAGCGCACCGGCCTGTCACAAGCTGATGCACAGAAGCGGGTCACCGACACCTATGCGCGGGCGCAGTCCCAGGTGCGCGAAGCAGAAACCGACGCGCGGGCCGCAGCGGACGCCGCGCGCAAAGCCTCAGCCTCCGCTGCGCTCTGGCTCTTCGTGTCGCTGCTGATCGGCGCCTTCTTTGCCAGCCTCGCGGCCACCTTCGGCGGTCGTCAACGCGACGCTTGAAAACACCTCTCAACCCCAACACAGAAAGCCCGCCATGCGTTCACTACTTCTGCTTTTTCTGGGTATCCCGATCCCGATCATCATTCTGATCGCGCTCTTCACGTGATCGGGATCTGAGCCTCCGTGACGGGCTTGTCGGCGTCAGCCGGTCTTGCCCGGCACCTGCGTCAGCAGATCGGCCAGCTCGTCGGCGTGTTCTTCTTCCACCGCGAGGATGGATTCAAGCAAGCGGCGCGTGGTCGGGTCATCGTTGCCGAGCGACTCGATCGCGTGGCGGTAACTGTCGATGGCGATCCGCTCGGCCACCAGGTTCTCGCGAATCATCTCGGTCAGCGTGGCACCTTCCACGTACTCGGCGTGGCTGCGCTTGGAGAGTGAATCGGGCGAAAAATCGGGCTCTCCCCCGAGCTGCACGATGCGCTCAGCCAGCTGATCGGCGTGGCCCTGCTCTTCCTTGGAGTGCACGAGAAACTCGGCCGCCGTGGCGTGCGAGTGGATGCCGCTGGCCATGAAATGGTGCCGGCGGTAGCGCAGCACGCACACGAGTTCGGTGGCCAGTGCATCGTTGAGCATGGCGATGACTTCCGGGAGATCGGCACTGTAGCCGGCCGTGACGGCGCCTTCTTCCATGCGCTGGCGTGCGCTGATGCGCAGCTGCGGGATGTCCAGGGGCTTCAAAGGTTCGTTCATGGTGTTCTCCGATCGGGTGGGGTTCGCGCGGGGCGCGAAGGTGCTGTTCATGGGGGGTTTCCTTCTGTTCGGCGCTAGGCCTTCATGGTCATGAGTTCGCTGTGCAGCAATTTGTCGGCCTCGTAGCAGCTGCACGATTCGGTCTCCAGCCCCAGCCGATCAAGCACCTTGAGCTCACCACGGCGGTACTCGATGAGGCCGTCCTTCTGGAAGTCGCTCGCGGCCTTGGTCACGCCCACACGGCGCACGCCCAGCATCAATGAGATGAATTCCTGCGTGACGTGAAAGTGGTCTGCCTGGGCGCGGTCCTGGCTCATGAGCAGCCAGCGCGCCAGCCGCTGGCCGATGGGATGGAATCGTTCGCAGGCCGAGGCGAGCGATTGCTGGTGCAGCCGGATCATCAAGGTGCGCTGCAACAGGTTCTCCAAGGCGGGCATCTCTTCCATGGCCTTGCGGAAAACCTGGGCTTCGATGCGCCAGCAACTGCCCGCACCCTGCACCAGCGCTCGCCAGGGCGTCTTGGCCTCGCCCAGCACCAGTTCGGATCCGAGCATGGCCTCGCGCCCGACCATGCCCACCTCCAGTGGCGGGTGGCTGTCGATGTCGATCACCAGCGAGATGAAACCCGAGCGTGGGAAGTAGGCGTGGCTCAGTTGCGCGCCGCGCACGCTGAGCTCGGCAGAGAGCACCAGTTCGAACGGCTCGCACAACGCCAGAAAGCGTTTCCGAACCGGTTTGGGAAGCAGTTCGATCAGGTGGTTTTCGGAGGAGTTCATGGCGTTCGCCTGGTACACAAGCGAAACCCCTCCCAGGGCGAACTCATGCGGGTTGCGAGGCACGTTGCCCGGCAATCCCTGAATCAATATGGACCTATCTGACTGCGTGCACCGTCTCCCACCGTACACAAGCCCCAACAAGTCGAATCAGACCGCCTCAAGGTCGGGCAGGAGGCGGTCGTATTCCTTCTTCACCACGCGATAACACTCGCAGGTGCGGTGCTCCAGACCCGGGCGGTCCAGCACCGCGATATGACCGCGCGCGTAGCGGATCAGGCCGGCGGCCTGCAGCTTGAGCGCCGCTTCGGTGACGCCCTCACGTCGCACACCCAGCATGTTGGCGATCAGCTCCTGCGTCATCACCAGTTCGTTGCCAGGCAGGCGGTCCAGGCTGAGCAGCAGCCAGCGGCACAGCTGCTGATCCAGCGAGTGGTGGCGGTTGCACACGGCGGTCTGGCTCATCTGCGTGATGAGCGCTTGCGTGTAGCGCAGCATCAGGTGCATGACCGGGCTGGAACGCTCGAACTCGGTCTTGATGGCGTCTGAGCGCAGGCGGTAGCCCATGCCCGCGCTCTGCACCACGGCACGGTTCGGTGTGGAGCCACCGCCCATGAAGATGGCGATGCCCACCACGCCCTCATGGCCCACCACCGCAATCTCCGCCGACGAGCCGTTCTCCAGCACGTAGAGCAGCGAGACGATGGCATTGGTTGGGAAATACACGAACCCCATCTGCGCGCCGGACTCGTAGAGCACCTTGCCCAGCGGAAGATCGACCAACTCAAGCTGAGGCTGCCAGCGAAGCCATTCTGCGTCTGGCAACGAGGCCAACAACTGGTTCTGACGCGGGTGGTCGGGTTCGATCAAGTGGCTTTCCCCTGGGGTGGCTGTTGACGCAGGACGCGGCTCAGCAATAGGTTTTATTCCTTCAAGCATCGCATGAATACGACCGCCTGTCTGTTCGTAACCGTACATATAAATTTTTACCCCATGGCGTCTCCGTCCATCGGAATCACGAACACGGTGTGCGGCGCAAGCGAGGCCAGGTTGAGGCGTTCACCCACGGCCAGGAAGCCGACGCCCTTGCCGTCCCAGGCGGCCTGCGCGGCGGCGATGTCCTGGCGCACCAGCACAAACCGCATCGTCCGGCCATCGCGCACCAGCGTCATTTCGGCCCGTGGCCAGTGGGCGGGCAGACAGGGGTTGAAGCACAGGTCATGGGCCGTCATCCGCAGACCCATGATCGACTCGATGGCCGCGCGGTGCAGCCAGCCCGCAGCGCCCGTGTACCAACTCCAGCCGCCCCGGCCCACATACGGTGGCTGGCTGTAGACATCGGCCGCCATGGCGTAGGGTTCCAGTCCGTAGGCGGGGCCCCACACGGCGTTGCTGGCCCGGTGCGCCGGGCTCAGGTAGGTGAAGTAGCGGTAGGGCGCGTCTCGGGTCTCCGAGCCCGCGGGTTCCCGCACGGCCAGGGCGGCCATGGCCATGAGTCCCCACACACCCGCATGGCTGTACTGGCCACCGTTTTCGCGCACACCCGGTGGGTAAGCCTGGATGTAGCCGGCGCTGGGCTCGGCATGGGCCAGCGGTGGCGTGAGCAACTGGATGAGACCCGCGTCGGCGTTGACCAGTTGCGCCTCCGCGGCTTCCATCGCAAGGCGCTGGTGGTTCAGCGGTGCATGACCACTCAGCACCGACCAGGCCTGGGCGATCAGGTCGATGCGGGCCTCGGGCTGCGTGTGCGAGCCGAGCGCACTGCCATCGTCGAAGAAGGCGCGCCGGTACCAGTTACCGTCCCAGGCGTTGGTCTCCAGGGCGTGGCCCCAGCCGTGCAGTGCGGCTTCCCAGCGCGCGGCGCGCTCGTGCTCGCCGCGCTCGCGCGCCAGCGGGATCCAGTCGCGCACCACGGCGCACAGGAACCACGCCACCCACACCGATTCGCCCCGGCCTTCGTGGCCAACCCGGTTCATGCCGTCGTTCCAGTCGCCCGTGCCCATGAGGGGCAGCCCGTGCTTGCCCACCGGCAGGCTGTGGTCGATGGTGCGCGCGGCGTGCTCGTACACGCTGGCGGTGACCGCGCTCACGCGGGGCGTGTCGTAGGCGTCCTCGGCACCGGGTGGAATGATCAGGTCTTCGAGGAAGGCCACGTGCTCGTCCAGCACGGCGGCATCACCCGTGGCCTTCAGGTAGTGCGAGCAGGCGAAAGGCAGCCACAGCAGGTCGTCGGAGAAATGCGTGCGCACGCCGGCGCCCCCCGGGGAATGCCACCAGTGCTGCACGTCGCCCGCTGAAAACTGGCGCGATGCACACAGAACGATCTGATCGCGCAGCAGGCGTGGCGCGGCCCAGGTGAGTGCCATCGTGTCCTGCAGCTGGTCGCGGTACCCGGTGGCGCCACCGGCCTGGTAGAAGCCCGCCTTGGCCCACAGCCGGGACGACAGGGTCTGGTAGAGCAGCCAGCGGTTGGTCATGGCGTCGAACAGCGGGTCGGGCGTGGCGACCGTGGTGGCGCCCAGCAGCTTGTCCCAATGCGCCCTGGCAGCCTCCTCGCGCTCGATCGGCACCCGCTTCATGGCGCGCAACGCGAGTTCGTGCGCGGCGGCGGGCGACTCGGCGAAGCCCAGCAGGTACACCTGCTCCAGCGTCGCACCGGGGCGCACCGTCACCGGACGCGACAGCGCGGCGCACGGGTCCAGCCCGTCGCCCTTGCGCTGCCCGAGCCGCTGCGGCAAGCGCAGCTGGCCCTGTGCATCGAAAAACGCGGCGCGGTCGCAGGTCCAGTCCAGGCCCTCGGCGCCGCCCGGCGTGGCCAGGGCTTCCACCAGAAAGGCCGTGCCACCGCCCCAGCCCGCGGCGGCTTCGGTCTGGGTGCACATGAGCCCCACCAGACCGATGGGCTCGTCGGCCAGGCAGCGGCCCGTGTGCAGCGTGGCGCGGTCGCTGCGCTTCTCGCCCATCAGCCACTCCACCATGGCCACGGTGCGCAGGTGCGCCATCTGGCGACCCCGGTTGACGATCTCGATGCGCACCTGCTTCACCGCGGTGTCGGGGTCCACGCTCCAGTGCACCGCGACATCCAGATCACCACGCTGGTGGCTGATGGTGGTGCGGCCCTGCGCATGCACCACGCGGTAATTCGCGTCGGCATCGCCCCAGGCCGACGGTGCCAGGCTCCACGTCGCATGGGTGCGGCGGTCTTGCAGGAGGAACCACTCGGCCGGCGTGTCGGCCACCGGGTCGTTGCCCCACGCGGTGAGCTGGTTGAGGCGGCTGTTGCCGGCCCAGGTGTTGCCGCCCCCGCTCTCCGTCACGATGGTGCCGAAATCGGGATTGGCCAGCACGTTGGTCCACGGTCGTGGCGGGCGCTGCGCGCGCGAGACCTGAAAGGCAAAACGCCGGCCACCGGCTTCGAACCCGCCCACCGGCGGCTCGCCATCGGTGGCCATGGTGTGGGTGACCAGGCGCTCGCTGGAGGGGCCGGTGCGCAGGGGCTCCTGCGCGGCATCAAAGCGCTCGCTCCAGCTCTTGATCTGCTGGGTCCAGCTGCGTCCGTCGGCCCGCAGGTGGATGCGCGCCAGCGCATCCAGCGTGGAGAGCTGCACGGCGGTGAGCGCATCGGTGCGCAGCAGGTGCAGGCCACCGACGTTGCCCTCCAGGGGGTGCGCATGCAATTGTTCGTGCAGCAAGGCCAGCTCGCGTTGCAGCGGCATCTGGTACGAATGTGGCTCGTTGCTCACCACCACCACATCGCAGGCCACACCGGCGCGCGACCACTCGCGCAGCGCCTGCACCACGCTGCGCAGCAGTCCCAGGCCTTGCGGTGACCCCGCGCTCACCAGCACCACCGGCCGGTCGCCCGAGATGCTGAGCGGCCACAGCGAGCGGCGGTCGCACACGCGGCGGCTCCTGGCGTCCTGCACCGGCAGATCCACCTTGGGCAGCGTCATCAGGAGCGCGGTGGTGAGCGTCTGGAACGCGGGCAAGTAATCCATGCGGGGCCGCCCGGGTGCCAGCTGGATGCTTGCCAGCGTGGCCGACATCACCGAGGCACGCTCCACCGAGCTGGGCTGGCGGTACTTGTCGACGATGGCCAGCAGCTGCGCGGCGTTGTCGCTGGCGGCGGTGGCAAAGGTCACGCAGGTCTGTGCGCCGGGTTGCAGCCGCAGCATCACCCCGATCGCCGCCACCGGGTCCAGCCCGGTTTCCAGCGCTTGCGAAGTGGGGGGCACGGCCTCCATGCGCGCCAGTGGCTGGTCGGTGCTGTGGTTGCGGCCGAGCCACTGGCCGCGGTCGGTCTGGCAGCGCAAGCCCGTGACCTCGCCCTTCACGTCGGCCACAAAGTGCGCGGCTTGCAGGGTGCTCTCGGTCTGCAGCCGTGGCGTGCGCACGAAGCGCAGGGCCTGCTGGTCGGCCAGCCAGTCGGCCTGGACGAAGAAGTTGGAGAACGCGGGGTGCGCTTCGTCGGCCGCGGCGCGGGCCAGGGTCACGTCAAAGGCGGAGATCAGTTCGAGTTCGATCACCGTGTCGCTTCGGTTGGCGAGCACCACGCGCTTGAGTTCGATGTCGTCTTCGGGGCTCACCCACACCGTGGTCTGCACGCGCAGCTCGGGCCACAGCGCCTCCAGCACCACGCGGTCGGTGTGGAAGGTGCTCTGGTAGCGCGCGGCCGGGTCGGGGGCCGGATGGCTGCTCACCGACACCGGCGGCTCGCTGTGATCCAGGCGCACGTACACGAAGCTGCCGCAGGCATCGCGCAAGGCATCGTCACGCCGGCGCGTGATGCCGGTGGCACCCCACTGGCTCCAGCCCGCGCCGTTGGCGCACAGGCTCACGCTGTAGCGCCCGTTGGAGAGCAGGTGCGTGGGCTCCAGTGCCTGTGCACCGGGCACCACCGAGCGCACATGGTCCTGCGAGCGGCGCTGCAGGGCTTTCAGCGGCAGGTTGGGCAACGGCTGGTGCACCAGGGCAGACAGGGCGCGCGGCGCACGTTCGTGCAGCAGCGAAGACACCGCCTCCAGGTTCGGGTGCGCCATGCCCCAGCGCTGCGCCACGCCCCCGCGCAGCACGTTGGTCAGCGCCACGATGGTCATGCCCTGGTGGTGGGCCATGTAGGTGCCCACCGGCGTGCAGGTGCCGCCCTGCGTCTGGCGCGCGGCGGTGAAATCGAGCGCTTCAATGAACCCGTATCGTCCGCGCGCCGACAGGCTGGCCAGGTGGCTCATGTTCTGGCAGGCCAGGCGTGGATTGACCAGCGTGGCCAGCGCGGTGGCATAGGGTGCGATCACCTGCTCGGCCAGCGGTGTGCGGCGCAACGCCAGCCGGGGCACGCCCTGTGGCGCGTACTGGTAAGCCAGCGTGTGATCGCGCCCGGCATAGGCACTCTCCGACATGCCCCACGGCATGGACTTGCCTTGTGCATGAGCGATCTGCTCCATGAGCGCCGAGGAACCGGCCTCGCGCAGCACGCTGCCGTGTGGCTCGGTCATGAGCAGCGTGGGCATGAGGTACTCGAACATCGAGCCCGACCACGAACGCAGCACCGCGTGCCGCCCGTTGGCAAACAGCGGACGGCCGAGCGAGGCCCAGTGCTTCACGGGCACATCGCCCTTGGCGATGGCCAGGAGGCTGGTGCTGCGCGACTCGGAGGCCAGCAGGTCGTAGAACGATGCGTCCAGCGCCTGGTCGTCGAGCCGGAACCCGATGTGCAACAGGTGGCGCTTGCGGTGGTACAGAAAACCGAATTCCGGCGCCCAGGCCAGCTGTTCCAGCTCCTGCGCCAGTTCGAGCAGGCGGCGCGTGGCGCGCGGCCCTCCGCCCTCGGCGGCGGCGCTGCGGTCCAGGCTGACCGAGCGCAGCGTGGTGAGGTGGTCCCCCATCAGCGCGTGCAGGCTGTCGTGGTCGCGCGCGATCTCGTCGCCCACGCCCGAACCCACGGCTCCCGGGTCCGGACGTGGATGGGGGATGCGTTCAAGTTCCAGCGCGGCGGCGTCCAGCAGGCCCGCGAACGCCGCGCTGGCCTCGGCATCGAGCGGGTCGGGCAGCGGTGTCTGCAGCACCTGGCCGAGCGCGGTCTCGTGCAAGGGTTGCTGCAGGGCGGTTTCCAGCCAGGGTTGGTGGTGCTGCTGCGCGGATGCCAGCCGCTCCTGGCTGCGCTGCACCGCCTGCGCCGTGGCCTGCGTGGCGTGGGGGTCGCGCGCCAGCTGGCGGCAGGCCTGGGCCACGGCGAGCAGATGCACGCTGAGGTTGCCGCTGTCCACGGTGGACACGTAGCGCGGCAGCAGCGGCTGCAAGGTCTCGGTGGCGTACCAGTTGAGAAAGTGGCCCCGGTGGCGCTCCATCTGCTGCAGGCTGGCCAGCGTGGCCTCCATGCGCTGCAGCAGGTCCTGTGTGCCGATCCATCCGAGTTCGCGCGCACACGAGGTGCTCAACAGGTACAGGCCGATGTTGGTGGGCGAGGTGCGGTGGGCCACCATGTCGAACGGCAGTATCTGCAGGTTGTCGGGCGGCAGAAAGTGGTTGCGCGCATCGACACAGCGCTCGAACAAGCGCCAGGTGTCGCGCGCCAGATCGTCAAGCAGTGCGCGGTCGGCAGCGTTGAGCGGCTTCGGCCCGCTGCCGGGCCAGGGCTGGTGGGCCAGCCAGGAGATCACCGGCGCGAGCGCCCACAGCACCAGCAGGGTCACCGCGAGCGCCGGGGGCTGTGGACTGCTCCACCAGAGCAATGCGAGCAATGGCAAGGCCACCGCGGGCTCCAGCGCATGGCGCCTGAGCGAGGGCCGCAGGCCCGGGCGCAGCGCCGCGCTCGCCGCGTCGGCGGTGGTCCAGGCCAACAGTTGGCGCCGGGAGACCGCCATGCGCCAGCTGGTGCGCAGCACGGCGTCGGTCGCGCGCAGCGCCTGCTGCAACAACTGCACGATGTGCCACACCCCGCCAAGCAACGCGCGCAGCCCGTCTGCCGCCACCGCACGGGCAAAGCGCTCGCCCACAAAGCTGGCGCGGTGGGGCACCAGAGCAGCGAACGCACCCAGCACCGGTGCTGCGGCCTGCGCGGCCACCGCCAGCCACAGCGCCGCGCCCAGGCTCAGGCCCACACCCCACATGGCGAGCAACAGCAGCAGCAACGACGCCGGCGTCACCAGCGAGCGGCGCAGGTTGTCCAGCAGCTTGAGGCGGTTGATGGGCGAGAGTTGCCAGCGACGCGCCTGCAGCAGGAAGGGCAGCAGTTGCCAGTCGCCTCGGGTCCAGCGGTGCAGGCGCGAGGCCGCCACGTCGGCGTGCTCCGGGTCGGGCTCGATGAGGGTGATGTCGGTCACCACCGCGCAACGCGCCAGCGCGCCTTCGAGCAGGTCGTGGCTGAGCACCCGGTCCTCGGGCAGACGCTCCCCGAGCACCGCGTGCATGGTGGCCACGTGCAGCAGGCCCTTGCCGGTGAAGCTGCCTTCGCCGAACACGTCCTGGTAGACGTCGGAGCTCATGGCGCTGTAGGGGTCGAGTCCACGCTGGCCGGCGGTGATCCACTGCCATGGCGAGGTGATCGAGGTGTCGGGCAACGGCGGCACCACGCGGGGCTGCAGGATGCCGTAACCCTGCACCACGCGCCGGCCGCTGGCGTCCAGGCGGGGCTGGTTGTCGGGGTGCTCGGCCACACCCACCAGCGCGCGCAGGCGGCCCGGTGGCAGCTGCGTGTCGCTGTCCAGCGTGAACAGGTATCGCGTGCCTTGCGCCATGCGCGAGAGCTTGCCCAGCGCCATGAAGGGGCCTGGTTCCCCGCTCACCAGCGCTGCGGCCAGGTGTTCGAGCTTGCCGCGCTTGCGCTCCCAGCCGATCCAGCGGCCCTGGGTGGTGCTCAACCTGCGGTCCCGGTGCAGCAACAGGAAGCGCGGCGCTTCTCCTTCACTCACCGGGTGGTTGTCATTGAGTGCCGAGAGTTGGGCCACCGCCTCGGCGAGGATGGCTTCGTCACCCGGCAGGTGCGGGCTGTCGGCGTCGGCAAAGTCGCTGAGCAGCGCAAATTGCGCGTGGGTTTCGGGGTTGGCCAGAAAGTGGAGATGCAGGCGGTGCACCAGGGGCGCCACCGCGGCCGGGCTGCCCAGCAGCGCTGGAATCACCACCATCACGCGAGCATGCTGCGGTATGCCCTCGGCCAGCAGGTAGCGCGGCAGGTGCGCGGGCCGCGCCGATTCGGTGATGAGCCGGTTCACCACCGCCACCACCGTCTCCGACGCCGGGAACACCATGAGCAGCAGCACCAGTGCAGCGATGGCATGGCCCGTCCAGCCATCGATCGGGACGCCGGCTATCGCATACACCGCGGCCACCACCCCCAGCGAGCCGGCCAGCATGACGGTGAGGTAAGTCGGCACGCGCGCGGTGCGCACCACCAGCCGCCCCCACCCCGTGCCGCGGCGGCTGAGGCCCAGCCGCTGCTCCAGCGCGGCCCGGCCACCACCCGCCAGCCAATGCCCCGCGAGAGAGCGGTGACCGCTGTCATCCATCAGCCCGAGCAGTGCCTGGGCCACGTCGGTTTCGCTGCGCTGGCTCTGCACGGCCATGCGCTCGATGCGGTGCAGCGTGGTGCTGCGCGTGGCGTCGTCCTCGGCGGCGAACACGGGAGAGGCGAGCATGACCTGCATCACCCGGCTGGTGCGTGCCACGATGCCGGGCCAGTCGGCCGCGCCGATGAGCCGCAGCGACGTGACGGCGTTGCCCACACTCAGGTGGTCGGCCGCTTGATCGGCATGGTGCTGCGCCTGCAGTGCCGCGAGATCGGGCACGGTCTCCTGCAACCAGGGACGCACCTGGTTGAGAAACACATCGCCTGTGGGTGGGCGATGACCGGCCAGGTTTTGCGCCAGATGAAACAGGAACACGCGGCTCACGCCGCGCCGCCCGGCCATGTCGTGGAGCGCCTGAATGGTGTCAAGCTCCAGGTCTTCGATGCGGTGCGCGATCAGGCCGGCGAGTTCACGCGCGGCCTTGTGGCTGGCAATGCGATCGGCAAGACGGCGCAGGTTTTCCACCTGCACCACCCGCAGCGTGGTGGGCAACGCCCAGAGTTCGCCGTGGCTGAGCTCTTGCACCTCCTGGTAGGCATTGAGAAAGTGGGTGAGCAGCGTTTCATCGAACGCGCCGTCGGTGTGCGCCACATACGCCCAGGCGATGCTGTAGATGCGCGGCAGACCCTGCAGCGGTGCGTCCTGCAGCACCGGCAGCGTGCGGTAGTAGCGCGCGGGCAGACCTTCGTGGATCTCGCGCAGCTGGTCTTCGATCAGGTGAAAGTTGTCGAACAGCCATTCGGCGCCGGGGCTGATGTCCTGCCCGCTGTGGGCGTGGCTGGCGATGTGCTCGTACGACGAGCGAAGGCTCTTGATGTTGCTTTGCAGGCGCGGGTAGAAACTGGCACTGCCAAACAACGCACGCGCGGCATGGTGCGACTCGGCCAGGCTGCGGCCGTGCTGCTCGAAACGCGCCAGGCCAAAGATTTCAGACCGGATGGGCTCCAGCGCAGGACCGAGCGCGGCGTCCAGCATGCGCCGCACGGACGGCGGGACCCAGTCGTCTTGACCGGGTTGTTCGCTCACCGCCATCTACGAAGCCAGCCACGTGGTGCCTGCGATCAGTGCGACGAAGAACAAGGTGGTGACCAACCGGGGCACCACGAAGCCACGGACCAGGCCCGCGCCGGTCCGCAAGACCTGCATGGGGCCGCGCGAGCGGGTGCAAACCGACAGGTGGTCGGCCAATGCGGAACACTCCATCGGTGAGGTATCGGCCGGGTGTCCGAACGAAGACGTGTCCCAGCTGGGGGCAAAAGAGGTGGATTTCGGCATGGGCGGCTCCTGATTCAAACGCCAGCGCGAAGGCTGCGGAAAGGCGAAAGCGTTTGTAGTCTGTTGGGGGAGCCGGGGTCTGTTCGGTGACGCACCCAGACCCCCCACAAGTCCGCAAGAACTGCTGACGATCTTTACCGGCGGGACATCGTTGATGAGCGCTAACGAACAGACCGGGGGTGCACGATGGAACATCCTTCAACCCACGGGCCAACACACCGGCCTCCCGCCACTCGGCTGTCACACCCAGGAGCACACCATGAACAACACCAACAAACGCACGTCCCCCCTGCTGCGCCTCACCGCCCTGGCCACCTTGGCCGTGGCCGGTCTGGCCGGTTGCGCCGCACCCTATCCGGTGTACGAACAACCGATGTCGCAATCACCCGAGCCTGTGTACCAGTACCCCAGCCAATACCCGCAAGCCCAGCAACAACCCGATCGCCGCGACTACCGCCGCCGCAACCAGGAGCCTCTGTATGAAGCCGAGGTGACCTCGGTGCGTGCCGTGGTCGGCCCCAACAGTGGCCAGCGTTGCTGGATGGAGCGCGAAGAGGTGGTGCAGCAACCCCAGCGCAACATTCCCGGCGCCATCGCCGGCGCGGTGATCGGCGGCATCCTGGGTCATCAGATCGGCAACGGCAGCGGCCGCGATATCGCCACCGTGGGTGGCGCTGTGGCCGGTGCGGCCGTGGGCTCCAACGTGGGCCGCAACGGCTTCGGCAACCAGCCCCAGACGCAGGAAGTGCAACGCTGCACCAGCGCCACCGGTCGGCCCAACGGCCAGCCCGACTACTGGGACGTCACGTACACCTTCCGCGGCATGGGCCATCGCGCCCAGATGACCTCGCCTCCGGGCCGCACCATTCTGGTCAACGGCAACGGCGAACCGCGCATCTGAACCCGACACACTGATCCCCCCCTTCCCCGCGCTGCGGCAAGACCACTCTTGCCAGCGCGGGGTTTTTTTCGCCCGGGCGGATGCGGTCCAATAGCGACATGACCGAACCGACGAACCACAACACCGACACCGACCAGCGCCTGACCGATCTGGAGATCAAGGCCAGCTATGCCGACGATTTGCTCGACACCTTGAACCAACTGGTGGCCAGGCAGCAGGAGCAGATCGACCTGCTGCTGCGTGAGGTGAGTCGTCTGCGCCAGCGCGGCGGTGACGATGGTCTTTCAGCGGGGCCGCGTGACCCGCGCGACGAACTGCCGCCGCACTACTGACGCTTCAGTGACGTTGCGGCCGGACCGGTGTGCTCAGGGCGCTCACGAAGGCCGCATCGGCCACTGAAAAGTCCCACTGCTCCACCACGCAGCCGGTGACAGGCGACCAGCGCACCACGTTCACCGAGTTGGGCACGCCTTGGCGCACGCGGCTGGACACCGAGGTGCCGGCCTGCACTGCCCACAGCGGGCGCGCAAGGCCAGGCAGCGGCATCACATACGGCAGGTGGATGTGGCCACCCATGACGATGTCAGCGCCCGCGGCGGCCCAGGCGTGTTGCGCGGCGCTGTGGTTGTGCAGGCGGTTGGTCACGTCTTCGGGGCGCATGACGTCGATGGGCTGGTGCACCACGACCACGCGCAGCTGCTCGGGCGTGGCCTTGTGCAGGCGCTGAGCCACGGCTTCGATCTGCTCGCTGGAGACCTCACCGTCCTTGTGGCGCCGTCTGCGGGTGGTCTTCACACCCACCACCATCAGCTCGTTTGAAGCAAACACCGGCGCGAGGTCGGCGCCGAAGGCGGCGCTGTAGCGCGCATACGGCCGCACGAAGCGGCTCCAGAGATCGAACAGCGCAATGTCGTGGTTGCCGGGCAGGGAAAGCAGTGGCGCGCCCAGGCGGTCCATCACGGCGCGCGCCGCGCGGAACTGAGCGGGGCGGGCGCGCTGGGTGATGTCGCCGGAGAGCACCACGAGATCGGGGCGCAGCCGCGCGGCGAGCACCACCAGCGCCTCGACCACAGGCGCCCGTTCGGTGCCGAAATGCGGATCGGAAACTTGAAGAATCACGCTCATGACTGAGGTTTTTTCAGCAGCCACAAAGGCTGCGGCAGCACACGGATGGTCAGTGGTGAACTCATCCAGCCGACCTCACCGTCAAACGCCACCTTCACCTTGCGCCGAGCCAGCAAGCGTGAGGGTTTGACCACCAGGCTGCGGCACACGAAGCGCTCGATGCCGCTGGCCTCGCCGAGCTGGCCCAGCGCGCCGCGCAGCATGAGCCCCACCATGGCCAGGGTGCCGATGGGCTTGAGCACGACGGCGGTGATGTGCCCGTCGGCCGCCGCACCCTCTGACCGCTCGCCGGTGTCGCCCAGGCCAAGCTGCTCCAGCTGCAATCGGTTGTTGCCCACGAACAAGGTGAGCGTGCGCATTTCCTGCAACTGCTTGTCGAACTCGATCGCGAGCTTGATGCGGCGCTGCGCGCGCAGCAGCGTGGCCATGCCGGCACCGAACGCCACGAAGCGGCTGCGGCCAAAGCGCGCCTTCCAGGCTTCGCGGTCCTGCAGCAGGTCGGGATACAGGCCCAGGCTGGTGTTGACCAGAAACACCTGGTCGTTGATGGCCGAGATCTGCACCGGCTCGGGCCGCGCATCGAGCAGCCAGCGCAGCGCCTCCAGCGTGTCGGTGGGCGCACCGTGTTCGCGCGCAAAGTAGTTGAAGGTGCCCTTGGGGATCACGCCCATCGTGCAACCCGCGGCATGGGCGGCCTGGGCCACGGTGTTGATGGTGCCGTCACCGCCCACCGCGACGACCGCCGAACCCTCGGCCAGGGCTTGCGCAGCGGCCTTGCGGGCCACCTGCGCGAGCTCGCCCGGGGCCGCGAACAGCACGGTGCCGGAGCGACCGGCTTCGCGCAGCGCGCCCTCGATCGCATCGCGCGTGGCGTCGGCGTCGGAGTGACCCGCCTGGCCATTGACCACGAAGCGCAGCGCGGCGGCTGCGTTGAACAGGGGACGCTGCATCAGAAGCCAGCGGCCTGGCCGTCACGACGCGAATCGCTGGCGGCCACATAGCCGGCTTCCATGTCGTCGGACAGGCGCCAGATGAACTGGCCGCTGCCGAAGTCCATGTAGGCGTCGGCCGCTGGTTCGAAGCGGTGGCCGAGGTCTTTGAGACCTTGCAGCAAGGCGCTCGCCATGGTGGGTTCGAAGTCCACGTTCATGCCGGTGCCCACCTTCCAGCGCGGCGCGTCGCACGCGGCCTGGGGTTGCTGCCCGTGGGCGAGCATGCGCACCAGCGTCTGCACATGGCCCTGTGGCTGCATGTTGCCGCCCATCACGCCAAAGCTCATCTGCGGGCGGCCGTCCTGGGTGACGAAGCCCGGGATGATGGTGTGGAACGGCCGCTTGCCGCCGGCCACCTGGTTGGGGTGGCCGGCGGCCATCGTGAATCCATAGCCGCGGTTCTGCAGGCTCACGCCCACCGCAGGCACCACGACGCCGCTGCCAAAGCCCATGTAGTTGGACTGGATGAGGCTGATCATCTGGCCGCTCTCGTCGGCCGCACTCAGGTAGATGGTGCCGCCGCGTGGCGGGGTGCCGTGCGCGAACTCACTCGCCTTGCCGGGCTGGATGAGGCGCGCGCGCTCGGCAAGGTACGCATCGCTCAACAGGTCACTCGCGCTCACCTCGCTCATGTGGCGCGCGTCGGCCACCCAGCGGTAGGTGTCGGCAAAGGCGAGCTTGATGGCTTCGATCTGCAGGTGCTGGGCTTCGACGCTGTCCACCGGCAGGCGCGCGATGTCGAGGTGTTCGAGCATGCCCAGCGCCATGAGCGCGGCGATGCCCTGGCCGTTGGGCGGGATCTCGTGCACCGTGTAGCCGGCAAAGTTTTTCTGGATCGGCGTCACCCACTCGGGGCGGTGGGCGTCGAGGTCGGCCATCGTCATGCTGCCGCCATGGGCAGCCGCGTGGGCCACCAGCGCCTCGGCGATTTCGCCCCGGTAGAAGGCCTCGCCCCGGGTCTCGGCGATCTTGCGCAGCGTGGCGCCGGCGGCCTTGAAAACGAAGCGCTCACCGGGTGTCGGCGCACGGCCATGCGGCATGAAGGCCTCGGCGAAACCCGGCTGGTTCTTCAGGATGGGCACCTGGCGCGCCCACTTGTCGGCGGTGATGCAGCCCACGCCGTGGCCGCGTTCGGCCAGCTCGATGGCGGGCTCCAGCAGGTCGGCAAACGGCAGCTTGCCGAAGCGCTCCGACAAGGCCACCCAGCCCGCCACCGCGCCCGGCGTGGTGACCGAATCCCAGCCCCGCTCGGGCATCTTGCCGCCGTGGCGGCGCTCGAAGTAATCCGTATTCCAAGAGGCTGGCGCCACGCCGGACGAATTGAGTCCGTGCAGGCCCTGGCCGTCCCACAGGATGGCGAAGTTGTCGCTGCCCAGGCCGTTGGAGATGGGTTCAACGATGGTGAGGGCTGCTGCGGCGGCGATGGCCGCGTCCACCGCATTGCCGCCCTTGTGCAGCATGCGCAGGCCGGCCGTGGAGGCCAGCGGGTGGGAAGTGGAGACCACGTTGCGCGCCATCACGGGGCTGCGCAGGGTCGGGTAGGGGTTGGTCCAGTGGAATGTCATGCCTTGTTCAGGTTGCCCAGATTGCGTTGAACACGCCGCAGGATATTCGATGGGGTACGACCCCACACGCACTCAGGACAGGATCTCGACGCCGAAACCCCGGTAGCCGATGAAGGTGCAGGCGCCGTCAAACATGGGCGTGCCGCTGACTCGGTAGCGCTTCACAACGTTGTCGGGCGACCTGTGCTCCAACAGCACGTCGAGGAAAGGCGTGCGCGAGGCAATGCGACTCTGAAGCGCAGCGCGCTGGACAGGCTCCCATCCGTCGTCCTGGCTCGGCATGGGCTCGTCCACCAGCGGGTCCACCCGCATGCCAAGCATCTCCAGCACCGGTCCCGAGACCTTGGTGAAGCGACCGTCCTTGTCCTGCTCCCAGTACCAGTCGGTGGCCAATTCGGTGAGAGCGCGGTAGCGCGCCTCGCTCTCGCGCAGCTCGGCCGTGCGCTCCCGCACTTGCAACTCCAGGGCGTGGTTCATATTGGCCAGGCGCTGGTGCAGAAGGCGCACCTCGATCAGGTTGTGAATGCGCGTGCGGACCTCGAGCATGTCGAAGGGTTTGCTCACGAAGTCCTTGGCGCCCGACTGCAGCGCGCGCAGCTTGTGGCCGGGCTGCGCGGTGATCACCAGCACCGGGATGTAGTCGTCGATCAGGTTGGCCTTGAGCCCTTCCATCACCTGGAAACCATCCATGCCCGGCATCTGCAGATCCAGCAGGATGAGGTCGAACGGGGTTCTGCGGTGCATGCCGGCGACGGTGTGTGGGTCCATGGTGGAGCTCACGTCCGTGTAGCCGACATTCCTCAGCATCTCCAGCAGCAGCAAGACGTTGGATTCCTGATCGTCGACGATCAGGATGCGGGCATGGAGGATGTCTTGAGCGGTGATGGTCATGTGATGTCTTGCGGGCTAACGTCAGGTTGCCCTAGGTTGGAGACCACCAGTGCAGCGTCGATCGCGTCCATGAGCTGGCTCACCTTGATCGGTTTGGTAATGTAGTTGAAGAAGCCGGCTTCCATCCCACGCTGGATGTCGCGTGGCACGGCATTGGCGCTCAGCGCGATGATGGGGATGTGCGCGGTGGCGGGGTCGCCGCGCAGGACCTTCAGGGCTTCCGTGCCGCTGATGCCGGGGAGGTTGATGTCCATGAGGATCACACGAGGCTTGTACACCCGGGCAAACTCGATG
Source organism: Hydrogenophaga sp. (assembly GCF_018780385.1). Lineage (GTDB taxonomy): Bacteria > Pseudomonadota > Gammaproteobacteria > Burkholderiales > Burkholderiaceae_C > Hydrogenophaga. Next base: position 30,236 of record NZ_JADMJO010000001.1, read on the forward strand.
CCCAGACTGGCGTCGGCCGCACCGAGCAAGCGCAGGTTGGTGCGCCGCGCAATGATCTGCTCGACCAGTTCCAGATTGGCCGGGTTGTCTTCCACGTACAGCACGGTCTGGATCTCCACGCCCTCCAGCGTCTGAATGGGCGGGGGCTCGGCGCTGATCTCCAGCGACAGGCCCGGCGCGGTGGCCATGGCCATCTCGACCCAGAACACGCTGCCCACGCCCTTGGTGCTGTCGACACCGATTTCGCCGCCCATGAGTTCCACCAACCGTTGCGTGACCACCAGGCCGATGCCGGTGCCTTCTTCCTTGCCACGCTCCTGACCCAGGCGGTTGAACGGCTGGAACAGCTGGCTCACCTGTTCGGGGGTGAGGCCCGCGCCGGTATCGCGCACGCTGATGCGCAAGGTGCCCGGCGTTGGTTCCGCACACTCGACCGACACATGGCCGGACGGCTGGTTGTATTTGATGGCGTTGAACAGCAGGTTGATCAGCACTTGCTTGAGGCGCGTGCGGTCCGCCTTCACATAGCTCTGCGCCGGCAGGCGCGGGAAGGCCATGCCGATGCTGCGCTGACGGGCCTGCGACTCCACCATGGAGCGGCATTCCAACAACACCTCCTGCAGCGACACGGGCTCCACCGACAGGGACAACTTGCCCGACTCGATGAGCGCGAGGTCAAGAATCTCGTTGATCAGTTCCAGCAGGTACCAACCGGCCTTGAGGATCTGGTCGATGCTGCGCTTCTGCGCGGGGGTGAGCGCGGGCAGGCCCGATTCGACGAGTTGCGCGAACCCCAGGATGGCGTTGAGCGGCGTGCGCAGCTCGTGGCTCATGCTCGACAGGAAGTCGGATTTCGCCAGATTGGCCTTCTCGGCGGCGGCCACCGCTTCGTTGAGCTGCATCTCGACCCGCTTGCGCGCCGAGTTGTCGGTGCCGATCAGCAGGTAGCCGATGAGGCCGGCAGCGTCGTCGCGCAGCGCGGTGATCGAGACAACCGCGGGAAACCGGCTTCCATCCTTGCGGATGTAGGTGAGTTCGTAGATGTCCTCGATGCCGCGCGAGGCCTTGAAGGCCAGGGCTTCGAAACCGGGCGCAATGGGGGTGTCCAGCTCGGTGCTCAATGCCACCGCGCGCGCCGTCACCTCCATCGGATCGTGCAGGTCGCTCGGACTCACGCGGTTGATCACCTCTTCAGCCTGGTAGCCCAGCATGTGCTCGGCGCCCACATTGAAGATCTGGATGACGCCCAGCTCGTCGGTCGCAATGATCGAGAAGTTGGCACTGTTGAGAATGGCGTTCTGCAAGGCCCCGGCTTTGAGGAGGGCACTGCGGTGCCCGGCTTCGGTGAGTTCACGGGTCTTGGCGAGGGGGGTGGGTTCGGCGGGCCGGAGCTCTGACATTGCGTGGTCTTCGAGGTTCAGCGCACCCGGAGCGGGCGGCGACCCCTGAAACTACTTGGCGCATGTGACCATGTCAGTGCGGTAGCCCACACAGGACGGCGAGTCCACCGAAGCGGCAGGGCTTTGCATGGACACGCGAACGCACCACGCTTAGGCTGCGCACATGACCCACCCCTCCTTCCCACGCGCTGCCCTGCCCCGGGTCCAACACCGTCGTGGGCACCCTCATCCGGCCTGGCTGAGCGCGGCCATCGCAGCCCTCTTCGTGCTCGGTGCCTGCGCCGAGTCGGCCAAGCTGTTGGTGCACCAGGGCACTGGCCCCAACCCCACACTGCCTGCACCCACCAAGACGCTGATCCCCACCCTCAACATCGCACCCGCCAGGGGCTGGCCCGCCGGTGGCGCGCCGGTGACCCCGGCCGGTCTGCGCGTGGCAGCGTTCGCCAGCGGTCTGGACCACCCGCGCTGGCTGCTGGTGCTGCCCAACGGCGATGTGCTGGTGGCCGAGAGCAACGCGCCGCCCAAGCCACCCGGCTCCACCGGCCTGATGGGCTGGATCAGGGGACAGGTGATGAAACGCGCCGGCGCCGGCGTGCCCAGCGCCAACCGCATCACCCTGCTGCGCGACGCCAACGGCGACGGCGTGGCCGAAACGCGTTCGGTGCTCCTGCGCGACCTGCGCTCGCCATTCGGCATGGCCCTGATCGGTGACCGCCTCTATGTGGCCAACGCCGACGCGGTGGTGAGCTATCCGTACCGGACCGGCGACACGGTGATTACCGCACCCGCCACCGAACTGGCGCAACTGCCCGCGGGCGTGAACCACCACTGGACCAAGAACCTGCTGGCCAGCGCCGATGGCAGCACGCTCTACGTGAGCGTGGGATCCAACAGCAACGTGGGTGAGCGCGGCATGGACGCCGAGGTGGGCCGTGCCGCGATCTGGGCCGTGGACGTGAAGACCGGTGCGCACCGCATCTACGGCGCTGGCCTGCGCAACCCGGTGGGCATGGCCTGGGACGCTTCGGGCAAGACGCTTTGGACAGTGGTGAACGAGCGCGACGAACTCGGCAGCGACCTGGTGCCCGACTACCTCACCTCGGTGAAGGACGGCGGCTTCTACGGCTGGCCTTACAGCTACTACGGCCAGACCGTGGACGACCGCGTGAAGCCTCAGCGCCCGGACCTGGTGGCCAAGGCCATCAAGCCCGACTACGCGCTGGGCCCGCACACCGCCTCGCTGGGTCTGGCTTCGTCCACCGGCAATGCGCTGGGCGCGCCGTTCGCCAGCGGCATGTTCATTGGCCAGCACGGTTCCTGGAACCGCCGCCCGCACAGCGGCTACAAGGTGATCTTCGTGCCCTTCCAGGGCAACCAGCCCTCGGGCCCGCCGGTTGACGTGCTCACCGGCTTCCTGAGCGAGCAGGGCGAGGCGCTGGGCCGGCCCGTGGGCGTGGCGGTGGACACACGCGGCGCGCTGCTGGTGGCCGACGATGTGGGCAACATGATCTGGCGCGTGGTCGCCCAACCCTGACAATGCGACCATGAACAAGTACCTCGCCGCGTACGGCGGCACTGCACTGGTGATGATCGCCCTGGACCTGCTCTGGCTCGGCGTGATCGCCAAGCCGATGTACCAGCAGGGCATTGGTCACCTCATGGCCGCCTCGCCCAAGGTGCCGGTGGCCGTGGTGTTTTACCTGCTGTTCGCGGGGGGCTTGGTGTTCTTCGCCGTGGCGCCGCACACCGCACCCCACAGCTGGGGCACCACCCTGACGATGGCCGCGCTGTTCGGCTTCTTCACCTACGCCACCTACGACCTGACCAACTGGGCGACGCTCAAGGACTGGCCGTGGAAGCTCTCGCTGATCGACATGGCCTGGGGCACGCTGGTGAGCACGGCCTCGGCCGCGGGGGGCAAGGCCGCGCTGGACTGGACCACGCGCGGCTGACTCACCGCTGCGGGTGCAATTCGCCCGCAAGGCTGCTACGATGCGCCATCGGGAACACAGCCTCCCGGGTCTTGACGAACAGATGGTGTCCCATCCAAGTGCTGGCAACACTCTGGAGCTTTCCATGGACACCACCATCCCCACCCACATCTCCCCCCGCGCGCTCGCCGCGCGCATCGGTGCGCCCGGCTCGCCGATGCTGCTCGATGTGAGACGCCAGGCGCGTTTCGCGGACAGCCCGCACCTGCTGGCCACCGCCCGGTGGTGCGCGCCCGATGACCTCATGCCCTTCGCCCGCAGCAGCCCCCCGAGCGAGATCGTCGTGTACTGCGTGCACGGCCACGAGGTCAGCCAGCAAGCGGCAGCCACCCTGCGGGAGGCCGGCTTCAACGCACGGTTTCTGGCCGGTGGGCTCGAGGGCGGCGAGCCTGGTGTGGACACGCCGCAAGACATTGCCGAATGGCGGGCAGTGAGGCCCCTGGTGATCCGCAAACGCCCCGACCTGGGCGTGGATGGCCTGCACTCCTCCACCTGGATCACGCGCGAGCGGCCCAAGATCGACCGCGTCGCCTGCCCCTGGCTGGTGCGCCGCTTCATCGACCCCCGGGCCGAATTCCTCTACGTGCCCACCGCTGCGGTGCTCACGCAAGCAGGGCAACGGGGTGCCGTGGCGTTCGACATTCCCGGCGCCCCCATCAGCCACGAAGGTGAACTCTGCAGTTTCGACACACTGCTGCGCGCCTTCGATCTACAGGACGACCCGGCGCTGGTTGCCCTGGCGCGCATCGTGCGCGCGGCCGACACCGACCGACTGGAACTCGCCCGCGAGGCCGCGGGCCTGCTGGCGCTGTCGCTGGGCCTGTCGACCCTGCACGCCACGGATGACCTGGCGATGCTGGAGGCGGCCATGCCGATGTACGACGCGCTTCTCGCCTGGTGCCGCCAGGCGGTCGGGGGACAGACGGAGCACCACAGCTGGAATCCCGACACCCTGAAGGCCCCCCGGCCATGAACGAGCGTCCCGCCCCTGTGTCGTTCGCCGAAGCTCTCCGGTTCTGGCTCAAGCTGGGGTTCATCAGCTTTGGCGGGCCGGCGGGCCAGATGGCCATCATGCACACCGAGCTGGTGGAGCGCCGCCGCTGGATCAGCGAGAAACGTTTCCTGCACGCGCTGAACTTCTGCATGGTGCTGCCCGGCCCCGAAGCCCAGCAACTGGCCACCTACATCGGATGGCTGATGCACGGCACGCGCGGCGGCCTGGTGGCCGGCGCCTTGTTCGTGCTGCCCTCCCTGGTGCTGCTGGTGTTGCTGTCGTGGATCTACATCGCCTTCGGCAGCCTGCCTGCGGTGGCCGCGGTGTTTTACGGCATCAAGCCGGCGGTGACGGCGCTGGTGTTGCACGCGGCGCACCGCATCGGCAGCCGCGCCTTGAGGAACCACTGGCTCTGGGGCATCGCCGCGGCGGCCTTCCTGGCGATCTTCGCGCTGGACGCGCCCTTCCCCGCCATCGTCCTGGCAGCCGCGCTCGTGGGGCACTGGGGTGGGCGGCGCTGGCCCCATGTGTTCGTGACGGGCGCAGGCCACGCTGGCAGCACGCAGACCCAGGCACCCGCACTGATCGACGACGACACCCCGGCGCCGGCCTACGCGCTGTTCACGCGCCGACGGCTCGTCCAGGTCCTGGCGATCGGCATCGGGCTGTGGCTGTTCGCCATGGCGGTGCTGCTGGCGCTGTACGGCGTTCAGGGCACGCTCACGCAGATGGGCTGGTTCTTCACCAAGGCGGCGCTGATGACCTTCGGCGGGGCTTACGCGGTGTTGCCGTATGTTTACCAGGGGGCAGTCGAAAATTTCGGCTGGCTCAACGCGCAGCAGATGATCGATGGCCTGGCGCTCGGTGAAACCACGCCGGGCCCGCTGATCATGGTGGTGGCCTTCGTGGGATTCATCGGCGGTTGGCTGCACCCCATGCTCGGGCCTGAATCCTTGTTCTGGTCCGGGGCACTGGCGGCGTCGGTGGTCACCTTCTTCACCTTCCTGCCGTCGTTCGTCTTCATCCTGGTGGGTGGGCCGTTCATTGAAACCACGCACGGCAAGCTGACGTTCACCGCACCACTGACCGCGATCACCGCGGCGGTGGTGGGTGTGATCCTGAACCTGGCCTTGTTCTTCGCGTACCACGTGTGGTGGCCGCAAGGATTCAACGGTCCCTTTGACGCACCGTCGGCAGCGCTGACCCTGCTGGCGGCGATCGCCTTGTTCCGCTTCAAGGTGGGCGTGGTGCCCTTGATCGGGGTGTGTGGCCTGCTCGGGGTGGCCTGGCGAATGTTCGCCGTGGGCGGCGGCTGACGCGGTCCTGCCGGGGTCAGTGCCCGCCGGCCACAAAACGATCGGCGCGCGCGGCCTGCAACACGGCCGGCAGGCTGTGGTGCATGGCCACGACGGGGCGGGCCCCACTGAGCCAGTCGTTGGGGGTGACGAACCACAGTGCAAGCTCGACGTCGTCGAACACCGGGCGCAGTTCGGCCAGCAACGGCGCCATGGCATCCACCACCGACGCGGTGGGCAGGCTGAACTGGAACAGCGGGAACAGCGGGCCCCAGGGACTGTCCAGCGACACCACCGCGCGTGAGACGATCCAGCGCGCCACCAGCGACACCGGCAGGGATTCGGGCAGCCACCCGGCCACCTCGCAGCGGTGGCGGATCAGCTCGGCCAGGTCGTCTCCGCGGACCAGCCCGCCTGTGCCCGAGAACGCGGCGGCGGTGGAGAGCCAATGGAGTGGTACCAAGGCGTTGGCGCGTTGCGTGTAGATCGAGGGCAGGCTCACAGGCGCACCGCGTTGGGCGGGCGTGTCGGGCAACTGGGACATGGATCGGGCGCGAAGCATGGGCATCTCCGGTGTGGATCTCCGGGCAAACGGAGCGCCCGGTGAAGACGCAAGCCTCAGGCAAACGGCCGAGTCGGTCTGTACGGTGCCAGACCGATCGATTGCAGGAACACAACACCCGCTGACGAAAGCAGTGGGTCAACCGATCGGGAGGTGATGGACCGCTGTGGGGTGGTCCGGTGGCCCCTTGAGCTCCACCACATTGCCTTCGGGGTCGCTCAGGTAGATCGAAGGCCCCTCACCCTCGGCGCCGTAGCGCTGCTCTGTGGGCCCGGCCTCGGCTCCGTGCGCACTCAATTGGTGCCGGATGGTGGTTTCGTTAAAAGGCTCGACGCGCAGACAGAAGTGGTCGAGGTTGCGGCCTTCGAGCCCCGGGGGTGCACCCCCTGCGCGGCCCAGCTGTCCATCGACGGGGACCAGATCGATCAGCGAGCGTCCGGCGCGCAGTTGCACCAGGCCGATGGCGTCTTGCCGCCGTTGTACCGTGCAGCCGAGCACATCGCAGTAGAAGCGCAGCATCTGCTCAAGGTCGACCACGCGCAGCACCAGGTGGTCGATCTCGCGCGGGCGGATCGCAGGTCCCGTGGCACTTGGGTGCAGCCGTCGGTGCACGTCGGTCTCGCGGGTCAGCGCGGCGTCGAAGTCGCCCAGCTGTTCGCGGTGCACCAGCCGCTTGACCTCGGCCAGCAGCGCGGGATCGGCGCTGGCGAGGCGTTGCGCAATCTGGCGCGCCTGCGCGGGCAGGGCATCGTCTTCCACCAACTGCCACACGAGGCCACAGCGCTCGGCGTCGGCTGCGGTCAACTCCTGGCCCAACATCAGCAGGCCCTTGGCCTTCTGCAGCCCCACCAGGCGTGGCAGCAGCGCGGCCACGCCACCAGTGCCGAACAGGCCCACGTGCACCTCGGGCAACATGAAGCGCGCGCCGCGCGCAGCCACCGCGAGATCGCCGTTGATCATGAGCTCCAGGCCCGCGCCGACCACCCAGCCCTGGACCGCCGTCACCACGGGTTGGGGCGCGTGCACCAGCGCCGAAGCGAGTGCCTGCAAGGTGTCGACGAACGCCTCGGTGGCCGGGTCGTCCCGATCCTTGCCGGCGCAGAACGCGCGGCCCTCGCCGCTGAGCAGGATCACGCGAACGGCCGGGTTGACCACGCCGGCGCGCACGGCGCCCAGCAGCTCGCGGGCCAGGTCGAGGGTCAGGGCGTTGAGGCGCTCGGGGCGGTTCAGGCGCAGCTCGAGCACACCGGCATCAAGGGTCTGGATCAGGTGCATGGCGGGGCAAATCGGTGAGGGCAAGCCAAGAGCGTACTCGCGGCATGGGTAGCCACAAAGCGGCGCGGCCAGACGGGGCCGGTGTCGCTGTGTCAGTACCCGTTGGCCAGCCACTTCGCGAGCGTGGTCGGGCCGATGCGCGCACCGGGACCAGGCACCAACGAGCGTTCGTCGATGCGGGTCCCGAAGTACAGGGCGTTGGCCTCCGACACCACCTCGCGCGGGTCCTGGCGGGCCTGCAACACACGGCGGATCAGCGCGTCCAGCGGCAGGGCCTGCGGCCCGGCGACCTCACACGTGCCGTTGAGTGGCACTTGCACAGCCACATCGGCCAGGGCCGCGGCGACGTCGGCCGCGGCGATGGGCTGCAGCGGCGCCGATGGCAGGGGAACCGTGTTCCCGACCGTGCCCACGTGCGCAACCGACATCAGAAATTCAAAGAATTGCGTGGCGCGCACCAGGGTGTAAGGCACCGGGCCGGCCTTGATCAGCGCTTCCTGCGCGACCTTGGCGCGGAAGTAGCCGCTCTCCGGCAAGCGCTCGGAGCCCACCACCGACAGTGCCACGAAGTGGCTCACGCCCGCGCGAGCGCAAGCCGCCAGCAGGTTCTGCGTCGAGGCGCGAAAGAAGTGCATCACCGCCTCGTCGTCGAACGAAGGGGAGTTGGTGACGTCCACCACCACCTGGGCGCCTTCCAGTGCCTCACTCAAGCCTTCACCGGTGACGGCGTTGACGCCCGACGAGGGCGAGGCCGCGGTGACGGTGTGGCCGGTCTGCCGCAACAGGATGGTGAGTTGTTTGCCGATGAGGCCGCTGCCTCCGATGATCACGATGTTCATGTCGATTCCTTGTTGAGGTGGTGTTCAGGCGATGTCTTTTTCCGCCACCGGCGCGCGCATGCCGACAGCCATGCGGTTCCAGGCGTTGATCTGCGCGACGGCCCAGCTCAGCTCGACGATCTCCTGGTCGCTGAACTGATCCTTGAGCGCGTCGAAGCTGGCGTCGTGGTGGTCGTGGCCGTCCGGCAACCGGGTGAGGGCCTCGGCCCAGTGGAATGCGGCGCGCTCACGTGCGCTGTACAGGCCGGTCTCACGCCAGGTGCACAGGCTGTTGAGGCGCTGCCAGGTCTCGCCGAGCCGACGCAGGTCGCGCACGTGCATGTCGACGCAGAATGCGCAGCCGTTGAGCTGCGAGACGCGCGTCTTCACGAGTTCCATGAGGATGGGGCCGAGCGAGGACTTCGCCGTGGTGGCGCCCACGGCGGCCATGGCCTGGTAGGCCTTGGGAGAAATCTCGATCCAGGGGAGCCGGGGTGCGGTGTTCATGTGATGCCTTGATGAAGTGGTTGGGATACACCTCACAAGACGATCAGGGCACCGGGTTTGTGACAGCGAGGTTGCGCCCGAGCGCAGCCGCGATGCGCGCGAGCTTCTCGGGGTTGCGCTGGGCCTGCACGCGCAGGATGCGTTCGCCATCGGTCTCGAACGACTGCGCCGACTCCAGCGCGCCGTTGATGAAGCGCAGCAGGCCCCATTGCCCGTTGAGCACCACCACCTCGAAACGCACCGCATCGCCGTACTTCAGATGGGTGGCCAGGTAGAGCTGGGCAATGCGCTGGTTGCCCACCAGCGGCACGCCGAAACTCGGCACGATGCCGCCGCCGTCACCGATGAGTTGCGCGTCCTCGGCCAGCAGGGTCTTGAGTGTGGCGAACTGCCCGGTGGCCGCCGCATCGGCAAAGCCGCGCAACAGGCGCAGCTGGGCTTCGCGCGGCACGATGTGGCGCGGCCGCTCGTCCTGCAGTTGCGCCCGGGCGCGGTGCACGATCTGCCGGCAGGCGCTTTCGGTCTTGCCCAGCGCCTCGGCCACCTCGCCGTAGTCGGCATCGAACACCTCGCGCAGCAGGAAGGCCGCGCGCGCCTCAGGCGTGAGGCGCTCAAGCAGGGTCAGGAAGGCCACCGACACGTCATCGGCCCGCTCCACCAGTTGCTCGGGCGTCACCGGCGAATCGGACATCAGCGGCTCGGGCAGCCAGGTGCCGACGTAATGCTCGCGCTGCACCTTGGCGCTTCGCAGACGGTCGATCGCCAGGCGCGTGGTGATGGTGACCAGCCAGGCCTCGCTGCTGTCGAGCGCGTCGTGCGGGCTCTCGTGCCAGCGCAGCCAGGCGTCCTGCACCACCTCCTCGGCCTCGGCCGAAGATCCCAGCATGCGGTAGGCAATGCCTTGCAGGCGGGGGCGCAGGCGGCTGAAGGTGGCGGTAGGGTCGTTCATGACACGAGAGACGTGCGGCACCCCGGTGGTGTGACAGCGCGGGCGGCGAAGCCTCAGCGCGCTTGCGTCGGCCCGGCCCGGCCCGAGTGGACGGGGCCGGCGCGCTGCTCGATCTGCGCTTCGAGCTCGGGGCGCAGGCCCAGCAGGAAACCCGCCTCGGTCACCACAAACAGCGGGCCGATGATCAGGCCGCTGATGTCGTCCACGAAAGCCGGCTTTCGGCCTTCGAATATGTGTCCCACGAACTGGATGATCCAGCCCACCACGAACAAGCCAACGCCCAAGGTGGCCCAGGCGCCCAACGAGAGCTGTGACGTGGCCTGCGCGAGCAACAGGCAGCCCAGCAGCAGCGCACCCATGACGGCACCCAGGCGCACGTCCAGTCGGAGGTAGTACAGCGTGGTCAGGATCACGGCCAGCGTGGCGAGAGACACCGGCAAGCCCGCCACGAGGAAGGTTGGCCGCGCCAGCAGCACCACCACCGACAGCACGATCATGGGAATGCCCACGAAGTGCGTCACGATGTTGCGGCGGTCGCGGTGGTAGGCGGCGTACTGGCTGAGGTGGTCGGTGAGGGTTTTCATGTGGGTTCTCCTCGGGCGTCGGGCCCGGCGGACATTGTCGCCAGAGCGCGCCTCGATGGCCATGGGGTATGCGAGCACCCACCGGTCAGGCGGAGCGGGCATGCGTGCCATCATGGCGGGTTGCTCCCTCCGACCGACACCGTGCTGCCCATCCTGTACTCCTTTCGCCGCTGCCCTTACGCCATCCGCGCGCGCCTGGCGCTCTGCCAGGCCGGCGTGTCCGTGGAGTTGCGTGAGGTGGCGCTTTCCAGCAAACCTGCCGAGATGCTGGAGGCGTCTGCGGCCGGCACGGTACCGGTGCTGCAGATCGAACCCGGCCAGGTGATCGCGCAAAGCCTCGAGATCATGCGGTGGGCGCTGGAGCAGCACGATCCGGAAGGTTGGCTGGCGCGTGCCGACTCTCCCGGCCACGCCGCACTGATCGACACCTGCGACGGTGACTTCAAGCAGGCGCTGGACGGCTACAAGTACCCCGAGCGCCACCCACAGCGCAGCGCGCACGCATGGCGTGACGAAGCGGTGCGTTGCTTGGTCACCCCACTCGAAGGCCACCTGGCCGAAGCCCCGCAGCTCGGCGGCGCGCGGCCCTGCCTGACGGACGCTGCGATCTTCCCGTTCGTGCGCCAGTTCGCCGCGGTGGACGCCGCGTGGTGGGCCTCGTCGCCGTGGGCGGCCACGCGGCGTTGGCACGACGCCTGGGCGGGCAGCGCGCTGATGACCGCCTGCATGCACAAGGTCCCCCGTTGGCAGCCGGGCGCTCCGCTGACCGTGTTCCCGCCGGGCGCGCCGTGAGCCAGGACACCTTGACGCCGCCAGACGCGCTGAGGGTGGCCGTGCGCGTGCTGTGCGCGTTCACCGCCCAGGCCGGTGATCTGGACTTGCGCTTCACGCCCTCACCCACCGCGCAGGACGGCGTGGCCGGCCACGAGGCCGTGACCGCGCGCCGCCCCGCGCCCTACCAGCGCGAAGTGCCGCTGCGCTCGCGATGCGGTGATCTGCTGGTGCAAGGCCGTGCCGACGGTTTTGATCCCACCGCCCCGCGCCTTGAAGAAATCAAGACCCACCGCGGCGACGTGGCCCTGGTCCGCGACAACCACCAAGCCCTGCATTGGGCGCAGGCACGGGTGTACGCGTGGATGCTGTGCGAGCAGCTCGCGCTGGAGCGCATCGAGGTCGCGCTGGTCTACTTCAACATCGACACCCACACCGAAACCGCGCTGACCTCCTGGCACACCGCTGACGAACTGCGCCAGCATTTCCACGACCTGTGCGCGCGCTACATCCGCTGGGCACGCGGTGAGCAGGCCCACCGGTTGGCGCGCGACGCGCACCTGCAGACGCTGAGCTTTCCCTTCGACGGCTTTCGCGCGGGCCAGCGCGATCTGGCCGGCGCCACCTACCGCACGCACAGCCATGGCCGACACCTCCTGGTGCAGGCGCCCACCGGCATCGGCAAGACCATGGCCACGCTGTTCGGCGCCCTCAGGGCGATGCCCGCACAGGGCACCGACAAACTGCTCTACCTCACCGCCAAGACCCCCGGGCGGCAGCTCGCGCTCGATGCTTTGCGGCGGCTTCAACCCGACGCGCCCGCCGGCCGCTTGCGGGTGCTGGAGCGCGTGGCGCGCGAGAAGGCCTGCGAGCATCCGGACAAAGCCTGCCACGGCGATGCCTGCCCGCTGGCCAGCGGCTTCTACGACCGGTTGCCGCAAGCCCGCGACGAGGCGGCGCAGGCCGCCTGGCTCGATCAGGCCGGTCTGCGCTCGGTGGCGCTGAAGCACAACGTCTGCCCCTACTACCTCGGCCAGGACATGCTGCGCTGGAGCGATGTGGTGGTGGGCGACTTCAACCACTTCTTCGACCTTAGCGCGCACGCCTGGGCGCTCACCGTTGGCGAGCCCTGGCGCGTGGGCCTGTTGCTGGACGAGGCGCACAACCTGGTCGAGCGGGCGCGGCAGATGTACAGCGCCGAGCTCGACCCCTTGATGCTCGCCGCGCTGCGCAAAGCGCCGCCGCCAGGTTTGAAGGCGTCGCTGGACCGCCTGCACCGCTTCTGGGGCACCCTGGGCCGCGAGCAGGTGGCCGAGCAAGCGCTGCTGACCGAGCTGCCTGATGGCCTGGTGGGCGCGCTGCAGCAACACACCGCCGACCTCTCCGAGCACCTGGCTGTGGATGCAACAGCGCCCGATGCGCGTGTGCAGGCCTGGCTGTTCGAGGTGTTGCACTTCCTGCGCGTGGCCGAGGTGTTTGGTGATCACTCGCTGGTGGAAATCACACACGCTGGCGCAGCGGCTCGCGGGCGTGCACCCCGCCCACACCTGGCCATTCGCAACCTGGTGCCCGCGCCCCACCTGCAACCGCGCTGGCAGGCGGCACACAGCGCCACGCTGTTTTCGGCCACGCTCAGCCCCATGGACCACGCGATCGACCTGCTCGGCCTCCCGGTGGACTGCGCGCGGCTGGAAGTGCCTTCGCCGTTCGACCCGGCGCAACTGACGGTGCATGTCACACCGCACATTTCAACGCGCTTCCACGACCGCGCCGCGTCGCTGGACGATGTGGTCGCCGTGATGGCCGCGCAGTACCAGGCCTTGCCCGGCAACTACCTGGCCTTCTTCAGCAGCTTTGACTACCTGCAACAGGCGCTGGCGCGTTTCGAAGCGGCCCACCCGGACATTCCCGTGTGGTCGCAATCGCGCGGCATGGCGGAGATCGATCGCAACGCCTTCGTGGCGCGCTTCACCGAACACAGCCAGGGCATCGGCTTCGCGGTGCTGGGGGGCGCCTTTGGTGAAGGCATCGATCTGCCGGGCCAGCGGCTCATTGGCGCCTTCATCGCCACGCTGGGCTTGCCCCAGGTGAACCCGCTGAACGAGCAACTGCGCGCGCGACTGCAGGCCCGTTTTGGCCGCGGCTATGACTACGCCTATTTGTTCCCGGGTCTGCAGAAGGTGGTGCAGGCCGCGGGGCGCGTGATCCGCGGACCCGGCGACCGGGGGGTGGTGATCCTGATGGACGACCGCTTCGCCCGCCCCGAGGTGCGCAGCCTGCTGCCTCTCTGGTGGCGGGTCGAACGCGGCTGAGCGGCTCGATCAGCTCCGCGAGTACAGGTGAACGGCACCGCTGTTCTGTGTGTGCTCACCGAACGTGAAGCCGCCGAGGCTCCAGGGGGCGGCACCGTCTTCCAGGCGCGCACCCACCGCCAGTTGCTGGCCATCGCCCGACAGCGCCAGCGCCGAACCAAACAGGTCGCCCACCCGGGGGCGGTGGGACTTCACATAGTCCGTCTGGCTCCAACGCTTGCCTTCGCGGGCATACAGGTACACAGCACCGGCCGACAGCACGCTGTTGTCGGCCTGGTCCCCGTTGAGCCCCGCTGCCGCGCTCGCTTCGTAGACCGCCGAGACGGCCAGCACACGGCCGTCGGCCGAGAGCGCCAGCCGCTCACCAAACGCATCGCCCACGTCGGCGTTCGACGCACGCAAGCGGGCCTGTTGATGCCACTGTTCGCCCTGTTGCACAAACACATAAGCACTGCCGACCGAGCGCTGCCGTGCCTCGGTGCCGTCCGGCGCGGTCGCGCCCACCGCGAGGGTGGCGCCATCGGCAGAGAGCAGCACCTGGGAGCCGAGCGGGTTCTGCCTGGTCGCATCGGCCGACGTCACGATGGCCTGCTCGCGCCAGCCCGCCGCCTCCTGACGGAACACATGCACGGCGCCCAGCCCCGAGGCGTGTGCACCGGCGGCCAAGGTGAGGCCATCAAAGGAAAGCGCCACGCTGGTGCCCAAACGCCCACCGGTCTGGGCATTGGAGGCTTCCAGGACCGCCTGTTCGGTCCAGCCCGAGGCGCCTTGCTTGAACACGTACACGGCGCCGCTGTCGGCACGCGGCGCATGGACTTCGCCACCGTCGCGGCGGTGGGCGCTCACCGCCACGGTATCGCCCCGGCCCGAGAGCGAGACGCTCATGCCGAACCAGTCGAAGCTGCCCGCCTTCGATGCCAGCAGGCGCGACTGCAACGCCCAGTCTCCGTCACCGCGGCCAAACACATACACGGTGCCTTGATCGCCAGCCAGGGCCGCGTCGGCGCTGGTGCCGTCGTGCGACTCGAAGGGCGCACCGACCGCGAGCTTGCTGCCATCGTCGGACAAGGACAGGCTGTGGCCAAAGCCGCTGCCGGTGGTGGGCACGGTGGCCCTGAGGCGCGTCTGCTCGCGCCAGCCTTGGGGCGTGCGGGTGTAGACGTAAACCGCTCCGGCTGCGGGCAAACCGTCGGCGGGCCGGCCCATCGCTTTCAAATCGGCTCCCACCGCCAGCGTGTTTCCGTCGCGGGAAAGCGCCACAGCCGATCCGTAGACGTCGCCTGCCGCGGCATCCGATGCACTCAGGTGGGACAAAGCGATGCGGGTGTTGGCTGCCGGCATGAGCGCGGCGGGAAGGCCCAGGCCTTCCAGGGCGGCGACCGAAAACAGCGTGGAGCGCAGGGGAGATGCGGCGTCGCTGGCACAAGCGCTCAGCCAGGCCGACAGCCCGATCAGGGGCACAGACACGCAAAGTCGAAAAAGGGAGGTCATGGCGGAGGTCCTGCTGAATCGTTGATCTGCAACGATCCGGCAGTGCCTCGGGCGGTATGCCCGCACCTGCCAGTCGTTTGGTGGGGCAGATGTTCTTCAATCAGGGCCGCGACGAACATACTCCAAAGGCGTTACAGGACCGCCTTTTCAGTCGGACTCATGAAGTAGTTCTCACGCAGCCACCTCAACATGCGTGACAAATGCCCACCGCCGCTGCGGCCACCACCGGGTCCGTGCGGTCCTGCGGGGTGATGCGGAAGGCGCTTCGTGTCACCCGTCGGTTTCGACGGCGGTTTCAGCCTCGGGCAAGCGCGAAATCAGCACTTGGTCAATGCGCCGGCCATCGAGCACCAGCACCTCGAAACGCCAACCCGCGCACTCCACGCTGTCGGCTTGATCGAGCAAGTCGCCCGCCACCGTCTGCATGAGGCCCGCCACCGTGTTGTAGCGGCCCTTGTCCTCGTCGGGCAGTTCGTCGATGTCCAGGCGCGACTTGAGTTCGGCCACGGGCATGGCGCCGTCAATCAACCATGCGCCGTCTTCACGCTGTGTGGCCCAGGCGTCCACCGCGGCGTGCGGCGAGAGTTCACCGGTGATGGCCTCCAGCATGTCCAGCGGCGTGAGCAGGCCCTGCACCACCCCGTATTCGTCGACCACGAACACCATGCGCGTGGCGCGCTCGCGGAACTGCTCCAGCAGCTCCATGCCGCTGAGCGTTTCGGGCACGAACACGGCTGGCTGCACATGGCGCATCAGTGCCTCGTTGTTGCCCTCGGACTGCAGCGCCAGCATGCGCGGCAGGTGAATGACGCCCACCACGTCGTCGAGCCCGCCACGGCACACCGGGTACCAGGAGTGGCCGGTGGTCCAGGCACGCTGCACCGCCACGTCGATGCTGTCCTGCGCGTCCAGCCACTCGATCTCGGAGCGCGGCACCATGATGGAGGTGAGCTGACGGTCGTCGAGCAAAAACACGTTGCGCACCATCTGGTGCTCGTGCTCTTCAATGATGCCGGCGTCCACGCCCTCTTCCAGGCTGGCATTGATCTCTTCCTCGGTCACGTGCTGCACAGCGTTGGTGTCGATACGCAGCAGCTTGAGCATCCACTGCGTGGTGTGCGTGAGCAGCCACACGAAAGGCTTGGCGGCCTTGGCCACGAAGGCCATCGGACGCGAGACCCAGCGCGAGACGGCCTCGGGATACAGCTGCCCGATGCGCTTGGGTACGAGTTCGCCGAAGACGATGGTGATGAAGGTGATGACGACCACCACGATGGCGGTGGACATGATGTTGGCCGTGGCCGCGGTGAGGCCTTGCAACTGCATCCACACACCCAGATCGTCGCTGAACGCGGCCTCGCCCACGATGCCGTTGAGCATGCCGATGGAGGTGATGCCGACCTGCACCGAGGAGAGGAACTGCGTGGGGTTCTCCAGCAGCTTCAGCGCGGTGATGGAACCCTTGTCACCGGCCTCGGCCATGGCAGCCAGCCGAGCCTTGCGGCTGGAAGCCAGTGCCAGCTCGGACATGGCAAACGCGCCGTTGAGCAGCGTGAGGAAAACAATGAGGAGGATGTCCATAATCGGCCGATGGCACTTTACATGATTGGGGATGTGCAGGGGTGTGACGAGCCTCTGGGCCGCCTGCTCGACGAGCTGGACTTCTCACCGAGCCGCGACACGCTGTACCTGCTGGGCGATCTGGTCAACCGGGGACCCGCATCCCTGCAAGTTCTGCGCCGGCTCATTGCGCTGGATGGCGCGGCGCACAGCTTGCTCGGCAACCACGACCTGCATCTGCTGGCCGCCGCGCATGGCGTGCGCAAACCCCACCGCAACGACACCGTGGGCGACATCCTGGACGCGCCCGACCGCGACGCCTTGCTGGACTGGCTTCGGCAACGCCCCATGGCGCTGTACGAACACGGCTGGTTGATGGTGCACGCCGGCGTGTTGCCGCAGTGGGATGTGGCCGACACGATGACACGAGCCCACGAGCTCGAGTCCGTGCTGCGCAGCGCCGACTGGACCACGTTCCTGCAACAGATGTATGGCAACGAGCCTCCTTTCTGGAGCGATTCGCTGCGAGGCGCCGATCGCCTGCGCGTGGTGGTCAATGCCTTCACGCGGCTGCGCTTCTGCACGGCACAGGGTGTCATGGAATTCGATACCAAGGAGGGCGCCGATGGCGCACCGCCGGGCTTCATGCCGTGGTTCGACGTGCCGGGCCGCCGCACGGCCGGCATACCGGTGGCGTTCGGCCACTGGTCGACCCTGGGTGAGGCGCGCCGCGACGGTGTGTTGCCGCTGGACACGGGATGTGTGTGGGGAGGCTGTCTGACGGCGGCGCGCATCCTGAGCGAACGAGGTCAGGTGGAGCGCATCGCCGTGCGCTGCACGCAGGCCCAGAGGCCCGGCAAGGGCACTTGAGCGCGTGGGCAGCGCTCAGTCTTCCTGCACCGGCGCGGGAACGGGCTCGGCCGCCACAGGTGCCGGTGCGCTCTTGAAGAGCGCTGGCACTTTTTTGCGTGACTTGATGTTGGGTGACACGGTGCGCGCCGTGGGACGCGATGCGGCTTCCCACGAAGGCGGGGTGTCACCACTGACGCTGGGCTCGTAGGGTTTGTCGAACAACGGGTCGGCCGGTGCGCGGGGCGCGCGCACGGGGTGGCCGACCGGAGCGGTGCGGCCTTCGCCACGCGATTCGCCGCGGAATTCGCGCTCGCGCGGTGGGCGGCTCTCGCGAGGCTCGCGGCGCTCTTCACCCTCGGGGGTCTGCCAGGCGCGCTGGCCATCGTTGAAGCGGCCGGCAGGGCGTTTGTCCGCTTCGAGTTCCAGCGCTTCGAGTTCGAGCTTTTTGCCCAACAGTTTTTCCAGGTCGCCCATCAGGCGCGCGTCGCGCGCGCTCACGAACGACACCGCCAGGCCTGAAGCACCGGCGCGGCCCGTGCGGCCAATGCGGTGCACATAGTCTTCGGCGTTGAACGGGATGTCGAAGTTGAACACCGCTGGCACATCCTTGATGTCCAGACCGCGCGCGGCCACGTCGGTGCAGACCAGCAGATCCACCGCGCCACTCTTGAAGGCTTCCAGGGCTTTCAAGCGCTCGTCCTGACTCTTGTCGCCATGCAGTGCGGTGGTGTTCAGACCCTCGCGCTCCAGCGAACGCGCCAGACGCGCGCAGCCGAGCTTGCTGTTGACAAACACGAAGGCCTGCTTGAGGCCGCGCTCGGCGAGGATCTTCTTGAGCACGCTGCGCTTGTCGTCGTCGTCGACGCTGTAGAAATGCTGCTCCACGGTGGAAGCGGTGGCATTGGAGCGCGCCACTTCGATCGTCACCGGGTCCTGCAGGTAGCTGCCGGCCAGGCGCTTGATCTCGGTGGAGAAGGTGGCCGAGAACAGCAGCGTGGTGCGCTGCTTGGGCAGGTAGGACAGGATGCGCTGGAGGTCGGGCAGAAAACCGATGTCGAGCATGCGGTCGGCTTCGTCCAGCACCACGTATTCGACCTGGTTGAGCACGCAGTTCTTGGCTTCGATGTGGTCCAGCAGGCGGCCCGGTGTGGCCACCAGCACCTCGACGCCCTTTTTCAGCTCGGCCGTCTGCGGCTTCATGTCCATGCCACCAAACACCACCATGCTGCGCAGCTGGGTGTACTTGGCGTAGAGCTTGACCTGCTCGGCCACCTGATCGGCCAGTTCGCGCGTGGGCAGCAGCACCAGGGCGCGCACGGGGTGGCGTGCGGGCGAGGTTGAGGCGTTCTCGTGCTTCATCATGCGCTGCAGCAGGGGCAGCGTGAATGCGGCTGTCTTGCCGGTGCCGGTCTGGGCGGCGCCCATCACGTCACGGCCTTGCAGTACCACGGGAATCGCCTGCGCCTGGATCGGCGTCATGGTCTCGTAGCCCATTTCGGCCACGGCACGCTCAATGGCGGGGGAGAGAGACAGTTCGGAAAAAGATTGGGTCATGGGCGTCAAAGTTAGCCCGTCATTGTCGCACTTTGACGACTTTTCGTCCAAAAGCGCCCCTCACGCGGGAAGACGCTCAGAGCGCAGCGGCTTTGAACGTGTCGCAGGACTGAACGCTGCCCGACTTGAGGCCGCTGTTGAACCAGCGTTGCCGCTGCTCGCTGGTGCCATGGGTGAAGCTGTCGGGCACGACCTGACCCTGGCTCTTGCGCTGCAAGGCATCGTCGCCGATAGCCGCGGCGGCATTCATGGCTTCCTCCACGTCGCCCGGCTCCAGAATGGCGCCGGTTTTCTGGTTGTGGTGCGCCCAGATGCCTGCAAAACAGTCGGCCTGCAGCTCGACGCGCACCGACATGGCGTTGAATTCGCGTTGGCTCACCTTGCCGCGCATCTCGTCCATCTTGCCGGTGATGCCCAGCAGGTTCTGCACGTGGTGACCCACTTCGTGCGCGATCACATAGGCCTGCGCGAAGTCGCCGGGGGCGCCGAGCTTGGTGCGCAGCGTGTCGTAGAAAGCGAGGTCGATGTAGACCTTCTGGTCACCCGGGCAATAAAACGGCCCCATGGCCGCTTGGCCGGTGCCGCAGGCCGTGGGCGTGGCGCCGCGAAACAGCACCAGGCGCGGCTTCTGGTAGGTCGACCCAGCTTGTTGGAACATGGGGCCCCACACGTCTTCGGTGCCGCCCAGCACCGAGGCCACAAAGCGGCCCATGTCGTCGGTGGGTGCCTGCGTCGGGCCTTGGGTGGTTTCCACCTGGGCAGGCGGCGACATATCACCGCCGCTGAGCGCCCCGAGGATGGTCAGGGGATTGATGCCGAAGATCCAGCCGGCCACCAGGGCCACGGCGATGGTGCCCACGCCGATACCGCGCCCACCGATACCCCGGCCACCCCCGAACCCACCGCCTGGTTGCGAGCGCCGGTCCTCGACTTGGTCGGACTCACGGTTGTTTTCCCATTTCATGCTGCGTCTCCTGGGCAGCGGGAGTCGCTGCGCGGCCCATTATCCGGGCGGCCGGGCCTCAGGCGATGCCCGTCTGGCAGGCACCGGCATGCCCACACCGTCGCTTGGCCTGCTTCAAGGGCCAGCAGCTCAGGCTTTGGGCAGCGTGACGCCGGTCTGTCCCTGGTACTTGCCGCCGCGGTCCTTGTAGCTGACCTCGCACACGTCGTCCTTGTCGCTCTCGAAAAACAGCACCTGGGCGCAGCCTTCACCGGCATAGATCTTGGCCGGCAATGGCGTGGTGTTGCTGAACTCCAGCGTCACGTAGCCTTCCCATTCGGGCTCGAAGGGGGTCACGTTGACGATGATGCCGCAGCGCGCGTAGGTGCTCTTCCCCAGGCAGATGGTGAGCACATTGCGCGGGATGCGGAAGTACTCCATGGTGCGCGCCAGCGCGAAGCTGTTGGGCGGGATGACGCAAACATCCTTGTTGATGTCGACGAAACTGTTCTCGTCGAAGTTTTTCGGGTCGACCACCGTGCTGTGGATGTTGGTGAACACCTTGAATTCGGGTGCGCATCGAATGTCGTACCCATAGCTGCTGGTCCCGTAGCTGATCACCTTCTTGCCGTCCACCGTCCGCACCTGTCCAGGCTCGAACGGTGAAATCAGGCCGTGTTCTTCGGCCATGCGGCGGATCCATTTGTCGCTTTTGATGCTCATGGAGGCGCATTGTAGGGAACTCGGCCTGCTGGCCGCAGGCGCTCAGGCGTACTTGTCGCCCACCTGTTCGCGCAGCGGGTGCGTGTCGTAGACGATGTGCATGGTGGCGATGCGGTCGCTGCCGGCGCGAAAGCCGAACACGTCGACGCAGACGAAATCCACCACCCGCCCGTCCTTGAGCGTCCAGTCGTAGCGGAAGTAGGCCGCCACGCGCGTGCTGTCGGTACCAGTCAGAACCGAGGCGAACAGGTCGATCAGCGTGATGACGCTCTGGCTGGAGGCCTGCGCCAGCTTGGGGAAAAAATCGCGTGCCTTCATCTCACCGAGAAAGGGCGAGTTCACCATCCCATCGGGTTCGAACAGTGCCACCAGCCCGGCGGTGTCGCTCTCGTGCAGGCAGCGCAAGTAGGCGCGGATGGTGTCGAGCTGGGGTGAGTTCACGGCGTGCTCCTTCAAACAAGATGGTCCGCATTGTTGGCGGCGCCTTGCGCACAGGCAAGACACAATGTTGGCCAACACATAAACAACGTTGATGAATCTTCGCTACCTGTATTACCTTCGTCTGGTCGTGGACCACGGCAGCTTTGCCGCCGCGGCCCGCGTCGCTGGCGTCTCGCAACCCGCCATCAGCCACGGCCTGCGCGTGCTGCAGCGCGAGTTCGATACGCCGCTGTTCACCCCGTCGGGGCGCAACAAGAGTCCCACCGAGACCGCGCTGCGCGCCAGTCTGCAGGCGCACGGCATTGAGCAAGGGCTCGCTGCGCTGTCGCGGCCCCAAGCTCCATCCGCCGACCGGAACATCCTGCGCGTGGGAATGACGGCTGCGGGTCTCAGGCTCTACGGCCCGACCATCGACGCCACCTGGCGCCAGGCCTCTGCGCGTCGCCAACTCCAGGTGTCCACCGCCGATGAGGGGCGCATGCTGGCCTCGCTCCAGGGCGGCGGGCTCGATCTGGTGATTGCGCCGCTGCCGCGCACCTACCAACCCAGCGGCGTGAACCGGTACCCGCTGTACCTGAGCGCGCCGGTGGTCTGCGCCCGCCGGGGCCATCCGCTGGGGTCGGCGCGATCGCTGGACGAGCTGCAAGGCGCACCATGGGCGATCGTGGGCCCCAGCGTGAGTGGTCCGGTGAACGTGCTGCTGGAAGCCCACGCCGTGCGCCGGCTGCCGCCGCCCCGGGTGACGGTGACCTGCCCCGACCACGCCGCGCTCCTGCACATGGTGGGCCACAGCGACCTGCTGTGCGTGATCACCCACGACGCTCTGCTGGACGGCGTGTTGAAACCCATCCGCATCCGCGAAACCTTGCCACGCTACGAGGTACACCTGTTCGCACCAGCGCGGCCAAGGCGAGACCTTCAGCCCGTCCTGGCTGCGCTGAAAGCCCTGGCCTCCATCGCCACCCCTTCGGATAACCCCGCGAACTTCCCGGAATTTCAGTAATTACTGAAAACTCAAGTCGGCAAAGGTACAGTGATGCCCATGCCGCTGCAAGACCACCTCCCCCCACTCAACCGCGAGTTCGTTGCCCACTTCGGGGAAATGGGCAGCAAATGGGGTATCAACCGCACCGTGGGCCAGATCTACGCCCTGCTCTTCATCTCGCCGCAGGCGCTCAACGCCGACGACATTGCCGAAACGCTGGAGTTCTCGCGCTCCAACGTGAGCATGGGCTTGAAGGAGCTGCAGGCCTGGCGCCTGGTGCGCCTGCGCCACCAGCCGGGCGACCGGCGTGAGTATTTCGAGGCGCCGGCCGACGTGTGGGAAATCTTTCGCGTGCTGGCCGAAGAGCGCCGCCGCCGCGAGGTGGAGCCCACGTTGTCGATGCTGCGCACCGCCCTGCTGGAGCAAGCCGGCAGCGACGCCGAGCGCCACGCGCAGGCCCGCATGCGCGAGATGCACGATCTGATCGACCGCCTCATGACCTGGTTCGACGACGTGCAGAAACTCGCCCCCGAGACCGCGATGCAACTCATGGGCATGGGCACCACGGTCACCAAGGTGCTCGAATTCAAGGACCGGCTCACGGGCAAATCGCCTGCGCGCAAGGCGCCACCAAAAGATCCGCTCGACCACGCGGCCTGAGCGCCAACGCCCTCCGATTCACCCGCACCGGACATCCCCATGGACGCCTTGATCCTGTCGCGCCTGCAGTTCGCAGCCAACATCAGCTTTCACATCCTGTTCCCGACCATCACCATCGCGATGTGCTGGTTCCTGTTGTTCTTCCGGCTGCGCTTCATCAAGACACGTGATCCGGCATGGGAAGAGGCCTACTACTTCTGGACCAAGGTGTTCGCGCTGACCTTTGCGCTCGGCGTGGTCTCGGGCATCGTGATGAGCTTCCAGTTCGGCACCAACTGGCCCGGCTTCATGGAGAAGACCGGCAACATTTCGGGCCCACTGCTGGGCTATGAAGTGCTCACCGCGTTTTTCCTGGAAGCCAGCTTCCTGGGCATCATGTTGTTCGGCCGCGGGCGAGTCTCGGAGCGGGTGCACCTTGCAGCCACCTTCCTGGTGGCCTTCGGCACCACCATGTCGGCGTTCTGGATCCTGAGCCTCAACTCGTGGCTGCAGACCCCGGCCGGCTTTGAGATCATCAACGGCCAGTTCCATGCCACCGACTGGTTCGCCGTGGTGTTCAACCCCTCCTTCCCCTACCGCTTCGCCCACAAGCTGTTGGCCTCGGCGCTCACCGCCTCGTTCCTGATTGCCGGGCTGTGCGCCTGGCAACTCATCAAGGGCAGCGCCACCGCCGGCACGCACAAAGCCATGCGCACCGCTCTGGTGGCCGCCGCGCTGGTGATCCCGATCCAGTTCGTCGCCGGCGACCTGCACGGCCTGAACACGCTGGAGCACCAGCCCGCCAAGATCGCCGCCATGGAAGGCATCTGGAAAACCGAAAAAAGCGCGCCCCTCACGCTGTTCGGCATCCCCGACGAGAAGGCCGGCGAGACGCACTACGCGATCAAGATCCCCAAGCTCGCCAGCCTGATCCTGGCGCACGACGCCAACGCCGAGATCAAGGGCATCAACGAATTCCCCGGCGCACACCCACCGGTGGCACCCGTGTTCTGGGCTTTCCGCGTGATGGTGGGCATGGGCTCGCTGATGCTGGCGGTGGCGTGGTTCGCCGCGTGGCAACTGTGGCGCCAACGCCGTGCGCTGGACGACGGGAAGGTGCACCTGCCCAGGCCACTGCTGTATGTGCTGGCGAGCATGACCTTCTCCGGCTGGGTGGCCACGCTCTCGGGCTGGTACGTCACCGAGATCGGTCGCCAGCCCTTCATGGTGTACGGCCTGCTGCGCACCAGCGAGGTGGCCACGCACATCGCACCGCCCATGATCGCGCTGACGCTCACCGCCTACCTCATCGTCTACGGCCTGCTGCTCATCACCTACGTGGGCGTGCTCAAGTACATGGCGGAGAACCCGTTCAAGCACGCACCGATTCCGGGCAGCAATGCCGCACTGGGCAAGGCGGGAGTCTGAACATGACCTGGGCACAACTCCTCCCCCTCATCTTCCTCGCCGTGATGGGTCTGGCCCTGCTGGCCTACGTGATCCTGGATGGTTACGACCTCGGTGTGGGCCTGCTGCTGCCCCTGGCCGACGAGGGGCAGAAGGACACCATGATCGCGAGCATCGGCCCGTTCTGGGACGCCAACGAAACCTGGCTGGTGCTGGGTGTGGGCGTGTTGCTGGTGGCTTTTCCGTTCGCGCATGGGCTGGTGCTGCAGGCGCTGTACCTGCCGGTGGCCGTGATGCTGATCGGCCTGATCCTGCGCGGCGTGGCGTTTGATTTCCGCGTGAAGGCGCCGCTGCAATTCAAGGCCTTCTGGAACAAGGCCTTCTTTGCCGGTTCGCTCCTGGCCAGCAGCGCACAGGGCTGGATGCTGGGCAGCTACGTCACCGCCTTCGAGCAAGGCCCTCTCGGTCTGGCGTTCAGCCTGGGCATTGCGATCACGCTGCCGGCCGCCTACGTCCTGCTGGGTGCGGGCTGGTTGATCATGAAGACCGAGGGCGAACTGCAAGAGCGCGCAGTGACCTGGGCGCGGCGCGTGCTCTGGCCCATGGGCGCGGCGTTGGTGGCCATCTCGGCAGCCACCCCGCTGGTGAACCCGGGGGTGGTGCAGAAGTGGTTTGGTGTTCCCGAGGTGTTCGCGCTCTTGCCGGTGCCGCTCAGTTGTGCGATCGCCTTCTTTGCCGTGCGTTGGGTGGTGACCCATCCCGAGGTGGTGAAGGCGGGCTACGGCTGGGTGGTGTTCGCGTCCACGGTGTTGATCTTCGTGCTGGCCTTCTTCGGCCTGTCGTACAGCATCTACCCGGACATCGTGATCGGGCGCATGACGGTGTGGGAAGCGGCCATCAGCACCGAGTCGCTCACCGTGGTCTTCATCGGCGTGGCGATCACGCTGCCGGTGATCATCGTCTACACGATCTTCATGTACCGGGTGTTCTGGGGCAAGGCCAGAGATCTCACGTACACCTGAACCGACTGATCGTCAGCGCCCGGCGATCACCGTGCGTTCAACCACCCGGTCGTCGCCCAGCACGATGAGCGCAAACAGCAACTCGTCGAGGCTGTTGGCCTGGGCAGTCTTGCGGGCCAGCAGCGGTGTGGCCTGGGGATTCAGCACCACGAAGTCGGCCTCGTTCCCGGGTTGCAGATTGCCCACCACACCGTCCAGCCCCAGCGCGCGCGCAGCACCCGCCGTGTGTTGCCACCAGAGCTGGCCCGGCGTGAGGCTCAGGCCCTGCTTGCTCTGACCCTCGCGGCCCACGCAATAGGCAGCAAGCATGGTGTGGAATGGCGAAAAACTGGTGCCGCCACCCACGTCGCTCGCCAGGCCGTAGCCCATGCCCGCGGCGTCGGCTGCAGCAAAGTCAAAAAATCCGCTGCCCAGAAACAGGTTGCTGGTGGGGCTCACCGCCGCCACCGCGCCGGTCTGCGCCATGAGCGCGCGGTCGGCGGCATCGAGGTGGATGCAGTGGGCATACACCGCACGCTTGCGCAGCAGACCGAAATCGCCGTACACGCCCAGGTAGCTGCGCGCCTCGGGAAACAGCTCGGCCGCCCAGCGCACTTCGTCACGGTTCTCCGCCACGTGCGACTGGATCCACACGTCGGGGTACTTCGCGGCCAGGTCTCCCGCTCCACGCAACTGCGCCGGCGTGCTGGTGGGCGCGAAGCGCGGCGTGATGGCATAGCCCAAGCGGTCCACGCCGTGCCAACGCTGGATCAACTCTTCGGTGTCGATCAGACTCTGTTCGGTGTCGTCGCGCACACCGTCCGGGCTGTGGCGGTCCTGCAGCACCTTGCCGGTGATGAAGCGCAGCCCACGTCGCCGCGCTTCATCAAACGCCGCGTTCACAGACGCCGGGTGCGAGGTGGCAAAGGTCAGCGCAGTGGTCACGCCATGGCGACCCAGTTCGTCGAAGAAGAAGCGGGCCACCTCGCCCGCATGTTCGCCGTCGTGAAAACGTGACTCGTGGGGAAAGGTGTAGTTCTCCAGCCAGGGCAGCAGACCCGCTGCCGGTGCGCCGATCACATCCGTCTGCGGATAGTGGATGTGCATGTCCACAAAACCCGGTGCGATGATCTTGCCGCGCAGGTCTTCCACGGCCACGCCGGGAAAGTTGCCGATCAACGCCGCGTGGTCGCCCACGGCGCGCACGACCGATTGACCTTTCGCGTCCGGCCCCACGACCAGCAGGCCATCGGCCTCGAACACGGGGGACTGGTCATCGGCAAAACGCAAGACGGCGGATCGGTAGGCTTTCATGGGAATGAGCTTAGTGCCTGAAACAGAATTCGGCATACCGAAACGCGCATGGGATTCATCGCTCCATCTTCGCCAACACACCCTCGGCCAGCCATTTCATGCCCAGGATCTCGGAATCGGTGAGCGACTGCCCGGCGGCAATTGCCACGCGGCCTTCGTTGTCGCGCACGCCGGCCTTGCTGGCAAACACCTGCAGCCGGCCAGCAGCCATGTCGGCCTGTTGCGCCAGCACCTCGTCGCGCACGGCGGTCGGCACCTTGCTGCCGAAACCGTCGACGCGGATCATGCCGTCCTTCACGCCACCCCACACGCTGCCGCTCTCCCACTTGCCGTCGAGCAGCGCCTGCACGCGTCGGGTGTAGTAGTCGCCCCACAGGTGGGTGACGGCGACGATCTGCGCATCCGGCCCGAACTGGCGCATGTCGGAGTGGTAGGCCACAGCCAGCTTGCCGCGCTCCTGCGCGGCGGTCATTACGGCGGTGGAGCCGGTGTGGAAAGCCAACACCTCGGCGCCCTGGTTCATGAGTGACATGGCCGCGTCGCGCTCGCGCGGCGGGTTGAACCACTCACCCAGGAACACCACGCGCACCGTGGCCTTGGGGTTGACCGAACGCATGCCCAGCGTGAACGCATTGATGCCCTGGATCACCTCGGGGATGGGAAAGCCGGCCACATAACCGGCCTGGGTGGCCATGCGCCCCGCGGCCACACCAGCCAGGTAACGGCCTTCGTAGTAGCGCGCATTCGCCGTGGCCACGTTGAGCGCGGTCTTGTAGCCGGTGATGGACTCGAACTTCACATCGGGAAACTCGCGCGCCACCTTCAGCGTGGGCTCCATGTAACCAAAGCTCGGCGTGAAGATGATGCGATGGCCCTGCTGCGCCAGGTCGCGAATCACGCGCTCGGCGTCCGCCCCTTCGGGCACGTTCTCGACAAAGCGGGTCTCCACGCGGTTGCCCAGCGCGGCCTGCACCGCCAGACGCCCCTGCTCGTGCTGGCGCACCCAGCCTGCGGGAGTGAGGGGTGCGACATAGACGAACGCGGCCTTCAGCGGCGTGGGTGCCGGGGCCTGTGCATGGGTGGAAAAGGGAATGGAAAAACTGGCAGCCGCCAGTGCGCAGGCGCACCGGGCCACGAGGTTTTTGTACATGGTGGTCCTCTACATGGCTTCCGTGAATGAAAACGCGAGCCGGGGAAGCACCGGGCTCGCGAGGGAAGAATTTTAGCCCGCCCTCAATGAACCAGCTCGTAGGCGGTGCTGCGACCACCCGCTGCCGTCTTGCGCAACACCCCCGTTGCCAGCAGTTGCTGCAAATCACGCAGCGCTGTGTCGGGCGAACACTTTGCCAGCTTCGCCCACTTTCCACTGGTGAGTTGACCTTCGAACCCGTCCAGCACGCGGTTGAGCATGGCCACTTGCCGCTCGTTCATCGGGGTCTGCGCCCAGCACTGCCAGAAACGTGCCTTGAACAACACCGAGTCAAGCGTGTGGTGGGCGCTCTCCACCGCGCGCAGCAAGGTCGATAGAAACCAGGTCAGCCACTCGGTGGCGTCCAGGTCGCCGCGCTGCGTGCGCTCCAGCACCTCGTAGTAGCGCTTGCGCTCGCGCTGGATCTGGGCCGACAGGCTGTAGAAGCGCTGCGGGCTGCCGTCACCCCGCGCCAGGAAAAGATCACCGACCGCTCGCGCGATGCGGCCGTTGCCATCGTCGAACGGGTGTACCGTCACCAGCCACAGGTGGGCCAGCCCGGCCTTGATCACCGCCGGTTCTCCCGTGGCGGCATTGGCCCACGCAAGAAAGTCGTCCATCTCCGCACACAGGCTTTCGGTTGGCGGAGCCTCGAAGTGCACACGTTGCCGCTGCACGGGTCCGGAGACCACCTGCATCGGACCCGACGCATCGTTGCGCCAGGCGCCCACACGGATGCGGGTGAGGCTGCCGAAGCCGGTGGGAAACAGTGCGGCATGCCAGCCGAAAAGCCGCTCGGCCGTCAACGGTTCCTGGTTGCGCTGCGTGGCATCCAGCACCATGTCGACCACACCATCCACATGGCGGTTCGCCGGCAACAGCGCGCCGATGTCCACACCCAGGCGGCGGGCCACCGACGAGCGCACGGACAACACGTCTAGCTGCTCTCCTTCGATGGCGCTGGTCTTGACGACGTCGTCGGTCAGAGCGACCAGGCTGGCACGCTCCTGCAGGGCCATGCCCACGTCGGACAGGCGGCCCAGCAAAACGCCCTGAGCACGGCTGACCTCTGCCAGCGGCGCAGCCAGCGCCGACAGGTCGTAGTGCAGGGCCGGCCACTCGGGGGCCTGCCAGATGTAGCGCGGGGCGCGCCGGTATTCACCGCTGTTCATGCGGCGATTTTGCCTGCCTTGCGGCAAATGCTCAAGTCATTCAACGCATAAAATGCGGCGAATATCGGCCGTATTCGCCGCATGCCTCTTCAGGCGGCGATGGCAGCGTCCAGCAAGGCCATCAGCTCAGCACGGCGAGCATCGCTCACAAAGCTGGCCTCGAAACTGTTGCGTGCGAGCGTGATCACGTCGTCCCGCGACAGATCGAGTGCCTGCACCGTCTGCACGAAGTTCGCGTTCATGTAGCCGCCGAAGTAGGCCGGGTCGTCGCTGTTGACGGTGGCGCACAGGCCGGCGTCGAGCAGGCGTTTCATCGGGTGGTCCTTCAGGTCGTTGACCACGCAGAGCTTGAGGTTGGACAACGGGCACACCGTGAGCGGCGTGCGGCGCTTCGCCAGTTCGGCCACCAGCGCCGGGTCCTCGAGCGAGCGCACGCCGTGGTCGATGCGTTCGGTCTTCAGATCGTTGAGCGCTTCCCAGATGTAGGCCGGCGGACCTTCTTCGCCCGCGTGGGCGACGATGCGCAGCCCCAGTTCCCGACAGCGCGCGAACACGCGCGAGAACTTCGCTGGCGGGTGGCCGACCTCGCTCGAATCCAGCCCCACACCAATGAAGTGCTTGCGGTAAGGCAGCGCGGCTTCGAGCGTGGCAAACGCCTCTTCTTCACTGAGGTGGCGCAGGAAACACAGGATCAACGAAGCACTGATGCCCAGCTCCGCCTGCGCGCGATCGCAGGCGCTGGACAGGCCCTGGATCACGGTGGCCATGGGCACGCCGCGCGCGGTGTGGGTCTGGGGGTCGAAGAAGAGTTCGGCGTGCACCACGTTGTCTGCCTTGGCATGCAGGAAGTAAGCCCAGGCCATGTCGTGGAAATCGGCCTCGTGCAGCAGCACGCTGGCACCCGCGTAGTAGATGTCCAGAAAACTCTGCAGGTTGGTGAAGGCATAGGCCTCGCGCAGCGCTTCCACGCTCGAGTACGGCAGGCTCAGGCCGTTGCGCTGCGCCAGCGCGAAGATCAGCTCGGGCTCCAGCGAGCCCTCGATGTGGATGTGCAGCTCAGCCTTGGGGATGGCGGCGGCGAGTTCGGCGGCGGTCGTGGTCATGTCAATGCTTTCAACAAGTCCCCAAGGAGATCTCAAGGCGTTTCAGATAGCGGCGGTAGGCGCTCGACACCCGGTCGGCGGGCCCGTGCACCTCGGTGACTGGCGCGGTGCGGCCGATGGGCAGGGTGCGCGGCGTCTGCGATTCCACCACGGGGCGGTCCTGCGCAAACACCGTGTCCTGGAAATCGACCAATTCCTTGTCGCTCGACGTGTCGCCCTGGGTGGCCATCACGAACCAGGCGGTGCACGCCGTGTCGCTGTTCGGGCGGATGAAGAGCGCGATCGCATTGCTCACCGGGTCGCCTGCGCTGGCGTCCTTGCGCAGGATGGCGCCGAAAGGATGTGGCACGTCGTAGCGGTAGTCGATCCACGCGCCCTCGTCGGCGCCGGCGTAGGCGCGGGGTTGCCAGGCGCGCGCACCCGCCACCAGCAGCCCGTCAGCACCCTCCTCCACGCGGCCGATCTCCACCTGCGCGTGGCTGCGTTCGCCCAACCAGCCTTCGTGCACGAAGCCGAAATGGCTGAGGTCCAGGAAGTTTTCCACCAGGCGTGGCGCGCTGGTGTTGAGTTCGTAGGGGCCGCAGACGACGCGTCGCCATGCGGGGTCTTCCCCAACGGCGAACACGGGTGGTTCATCGAGCGCGCCGCGCGAGGGTTGCGGCACCTCAAGCCGCACCCACACGAGCCCGAAACGCTCACGCGCCTCGAACACCGTCGCCACATGGCCGGCGGGCGGCGTGAAATCGGGCGCTGAGGGGATGTGCAGGCACCGGCCGTTGTGACCGAACTGCCAGCCGTGGTACGGGCACTCCAGGCGGGCGCCGTGCAGACCGATCAACACGCGGCCCATCGAGAGCCGTGCGCCGCGGTGCGGGCATTGGTCAACCCAGGCGTGCACCCGGTCTGCGTCATGCGTGTGTTCACGCCACAGCACCAACGGCTGCCCGAGCAGCCCGCAGGCCACGGGCGCTTCACGCACCTGATTTGAGGCGATCACGGGATGCCAGAGTTGCTGTTCGATCATGAGGGTCTCATTCAAACAAGAAAGCCGCCCGGAGGCGGCTTTCTTTTCCAGAGCGCGGCGGAGCCGACCTCAGTTGGGGACTTTGCCTTCAACGCCTTTGACATAGAACTTCACGCCACCGAGAAACTTGTCGTCGGCGACCACGTCCTTGGCCAGCACTTCCTTGCCGTCCTGACCCACGATCGGGCCCTTCCAGATGGAGAAGCTGCCGTCCTTCAAGCCGGCGCGGATGGTGTCGACCTTGGCCTTGACTTCAGCAGGCACGTCTGCGGCCACAGAGACCATGTCGATCGCACCCTCCTTCACGCCCCACCACACGCCACCGGTGGACCAGGTGCCTTCCAGCGCGTCCTTGGTGGCCTTGATGTAGTACGGCGCCCAGTTGATGACGGCCGAACCCAGGTGGGCCTTGGGGCCGTAGGCGGTCATGTCGGAATCCCAGCCGAAGGCGCGCTTGCCCAGCTTCTCGGCGGTCTGCAGCACGGCCGACGAATCGGTGTTCTGGAACAGAACATCGGCGCCGCCGTTGATCAGCGAGGTCGCGGCTTCGGTTTCCTTCGGTGGATCGAACCAGCCGTTGACCCAGACCACGCTGGTCGTGACCTTGGGGTTCACCGACTGCGCGCCCATGGTGAAGCTGTTGATGTTGCGGATCACTTCAGGAATTGGGATCGATGCCACGATGCCGAGCTTGTTGCTCTTGGTCATGCTGCCTGCAATCACGCCGGCCATGTACGCGCCTTCGTAGGTGCGGCTGTCGTAGGTGCGCAAGTTCTCGGCGGTCTTGTAGCCGGTGGCGTGCTCGAACTTCACGTCCTTGAAGTCGGGCGCCACCTTGAGCATGGGCTCCATGTAGCCGAAGGTGGTGCCAAAGATCAGCTTGTTGCCTTGGCCGGCCAGATCGCGGATCACGCGCTCGGCGTCGGCGCTCTCGGGCACGTTCTCCACGAAGCTGGTGACGACCTTGTCACCAAACTCTTTTTCAACCGCCTTGCGGCCGTTGTCGTGGGCAAACGTCCAGCCGCCATCACCCACGGGTCCGACGTAGGCAAACGCAATCTTCAGCGGCGCTGCCTTGGGCGCTTCGGCCACAGCAGGGGCTGGTGCCGGTGCGGGCGCGACTTCTTCCTTCTTGCCGCAGCCGATCAGCGCGGCGCTGGCCAGGGCGGTCAGTGCGGCGACCTTCATCAGGGAACGTTTGCTCAAATCTGTCATGGATGAACCTCAGGGTTGGGAGGGTGGTGGAACGGAAACGGAAGCGGAAAGAGACTGCCAGTTCAGCCGAACCCCGTAGGGTATCTGCACAGGCGGATTTTTCAAGAAAGTTCGTAGCAAATTATGCGCCCGGGTAAAACGGTTTCCCGATGGAAGTCGGCATGTTGATGCGGATCCAGGTCGGGTTGCGGGAGATCAGCACGAGCACCACGATGGTGGCCAGGTACGGCATCATGGTCAGGAACTGGCTCGGCACGTTCACACCGATGCCCTGCAGGTGAAACTGCAGCATGGTCACGCCGCCAAACAAGTAAGCCCCGAGCAACACACGCGCCGGGCGCCAGGTGGCAAACGTGGTGAGCGCCAGCGCGATCCAGCCTTTGCCGGCGATCATGCCCTCCACCCACAGCGGCGTGTACACGGTGGACACATACGCACCCGCCAGACCACACAGCGCGCCACCCGCCATCACCGCCATCAGGCGGATGCGGCGCACCGGGTAGCCCAGCGCATGGGCTGACTCGGGACTCTCGCCCACGCTGCGGAGCACCAAGCCAGAGCGTGTGCGATAGAGGAACCAGACAAGGCCGAACACCAGCGCCACGCAGGCATAGACCATGGGGTGGTGGCGAAACAGCGCCGAGCCCAGCAGCGGGATGTCGGACAGATAAGGAATGGCGAACTGGCTTTGTTCGGGCAGCTTTTCCTGCACGTAGCGCGAGCCGGCAAAGGCCGAGAAGCCGGCACCGAACAGGCTGAGCGCCAGACCCGTGGCGTACTGGTTGGTGTTGAGCCAGATCACGAGGCCGCCGAAGATCGCTGCCAGCAGCGCACCCGCGGCCATGCCGGCGGCAAAGCCCAGCGCCGTGCTGCCGGTGTGCACCACGGTGGCAAAGCCGGCCAGGGCGGCGCACAGCATCATGCCTTCGGCGCCCAGGTTGACGATGCCGGCCTTCTCGTTGATCAAGAGGCCCAGCGACGCGATGGCCAGCACGGTGCCGGCATTGAGCGAGGCGGCGAAGAGTAGAGCAAGGGGTTCCATGGTCATTTCTTCCAAACGAGTCTGTAGGCAATCAACGTGTCGCACGCCAGCAGCGCAAACAGCAGCAGCCCCTGGAACACCCCGGTGATCGATTTCGGCAGCCCCAGGCGCGACTGCGCGAGCTCACCGCCGATGTAGAACATGCTCATGAGGATGGCCGAGAACACGATGCCCACCGGGTGCAGGCGGCCCACGAAGGCCACGATGATGGCCGCGAACCCGTAGCCTGCCGGCACGTACGGTGTGAGCTGCCCGATCGGCCCCGCCACCTCCAGCCCGCCGGCCAGACCGGCCGCGCCGCCCGAGACCAGCAAGGCCGTCCACAGCGCCTTGCGCGACGAGAAGCCCGCGTAGCGCGCCGCCGCTGGCGCAAGACCACCGACCAGCTGTGCGTAGCCCGCGTAGGTGCGGAACAGAAACACCCACACCGCGGCCACACCGGCGAGCGCGAGCAGCAGACCGATGTTCACGCGCGATCCGTCCATCAGGCGCGGGATCTGCGTCACCGCCTCGAAGGTCTTGGTTTGCGGAAAGTTGTAGCCCTGCGGGTCTTTCCACGGTCCGTAGACCAGGAAATTGAGCACCTGCACGGCCACGTAGACCAGCATCAGGCTCACCAGGATCTCGTTGGCGTTGAAGCGGTCACGCAGCAGCGCCACGATGCCGGCCCACACCATGCCGCCGATCACGCCGGCAGCCAGCACCGCCGGCACGATCCACGGCCCGGTCGACTTGTCGGCGGTGAGGGCCACCCCCGCCGCGAAGATCGCGCCCAGGATGTACTGCCCTTCGGCGCCGATGTTCCACACGTTGGAGCGGAAACACACGGCCAGACCGAGCGCGATGATCAGCAGCGGCGTGGCCTTGACCATCAGCTCCGAGAGCGCGTAGGTGCTCTTGATCGGTTCCCAGAAAAACACCTGCAGGCCGCGCACCGGGTCTTTGCCCAGCACCGCGAACAGGATCACGCCGATGACCACCGTGATGGCCAGCGCCAGCAGCGGCGACGCATAGCCCCACCCTTTGGACGGCTGTGGACGGACTTCAAGCCGCAGCATGGGCGGTCTCCTTCTTGTCGTAACTCTGCGGGTCCCACAGGCCCGACATCCACTCGCCGATGCGCTCGATCGTCGCGTCCGCCCGGTTCAGGCTGGGCGAGAGCCGCCCCTTGGCAATCACGTGCAGCCGGTCGCTGATCTCAAAGAGTTCGTCGAGCTCTTCGCTCACCACCAGCACCGCACAACCCGCGTCGCGCAGCGCCAGGATCTCGCCCCGGATCTGCGCCGCAGCGCCCACGTCCACACCCCAGGTCGGCTGGCTCACGATGAGCAATGTCGGCTTGGCTTCGATCTCACGCCCGACGATGAACTTCTGCAGGTTGCCGCCCGAGAGCGACTTGGCCGCCGCGTCCGGCCCGTTGGCCTTGACGTTGTAGCGCGCGATCACCTCCGCCGCCTGCTTTCGCAACGCGCCCACCTTGATCCAGCCGCCCGCGCCCAGCGCATCGTCGCGCGAGAGCAGCAGGTTGTGCGCGAGCGACAGCGTGGGCACGGCGCCGCGGCCCAGGCGTTCTTCGGGCACGAAATGCAGGCCGAGCGCACGGCGCCTGCCCGGGCTCAGGCGCGACACATCGTGGCTGCCCATGCGGATGCACTGCGCCGGCGCGCGGGTGTCTTCGCCCGAGAGGCAATACAACAGCTCGCTCTGGCCGTTGCCCGACACCCCCGCGATGCCCACCACCTCGCCCGCGCGCACCGTGAGCGCGATGTCGTTCAGGTGGGTGCCGAAGGGGTCGTCGCTGGCCAGCGTGAGGCCGCTCACGTCCAGCGCCGACGCACCGGCGTGCAGTTCACGCACCTTGAGCGCCGGCGGCTCGGCGCCGATCATCAGGCGCGAGAGCGAGGCGTTGCTCTCCTGGCGCGGGTCGCACACGCCCGTGACCTTGCCGCCGCGCAAGACAGTGCAGGCGTCGCACAGCTCGCGGATTTCGTGCAGCTTGTGGCTGATGTAGAGGATGCTGCAGCCCTGCGCCGCCAGCAGCCGCAGCACCACAAACAGCTTTTCAACCGCCTGCGGCGTGAGCACCGAGGTCGGTTCGTCAAGGATCAGCAACTGCGGGCGCGTGAGCAGCGCGCGGATGATCTCCACCCGCTGCATCTCGCCCACGCTGAGCGTGTGCACCGGGCGCGATGGGTCGATGTCCAGCCCGTATTCGGCCGCCTTGGCGGTGATGCTCGCGCTCACCTCGGGCAGGCTGAGGCTCTTGTCCAGCCCCAGCCACACGTTCTCGGCCACGGTCAGCGTGTCGAACAGGCTGAAGTGCTGGAACACCATGCTGATGCCCAGCGCGCGCGCCTCCTGCGGGTTGCGGATGTGCACCGGCTGGCCGTTGAAGGTGACGGTGCCCTCGTCTGGCTTGACCGAGCCGTAGATGATCTTCATCAGCGTGGACTTGCCGGCGCCGTTCTCGCCCAGCACCGCGTGCACCGAGCCGGGCTGCACGGTGAGCGAAACGCCGCTGTTGGCCACCACGCCGGGATAACGTTTGGTGATGCCGCTGAGTTGCAATCGGGGGGTTGTCATGCGTCTCCTTCTTGTTTTGTGAGGCTGTTCTCGGCGTCGGGCCGCTTGAGCGAGGCGGCCACGCTCTTGATCTGCTCGCGCAGCCAGCGCCCTGCCTTGGAGGCGTGGGTGCGCTCGTGCCAGAGCTGGTAGTACATCATTCGCGGGAACTCCACCGGGCTGGGCAGCACCTTCACCGGCAGCACGCCGGTGAAGCGGTCGCAGTACTGGCGCCCGGTGGTGAGCACCAACAGGCTGCCGGCCACCATGGCCGGGATCAGACTGAAGTGCGGGCAGCGCGCGGTGATGTTGCGCACCAGGCCCAGCGTGGCCAGGTGGTCGTCGATGAAACCGCGCGCGCCCGGATGCGTGGGCGTGGGCGCGATGTGTTCGGCGCCCAGCCATGCCTCCACGTCCCAGCCGCGGCGCACCGCCGGGTGCTGGTTCGAGACGAGGCACACCACCTCGTCGCCAAACAGGCGGCCCAGATGCAGGTCGTCGGGCGGTTTGGCCCAGTTGCCGATCACCACGTCCACATCGCCCTGGGCCAGGTGGTTGCGGTAGTCGGAGTCGCGCGAGAGCGGGTGGATGTCGATCGGGCAGTTGGGCGCCTGGGCCTTGATCAGGGTGACCAGCTGCGGCAGAAACAGCGGGTCCATGTAGTCGCTGGCGGCCAGGCTGAAGGTGTGGCGGGCGGTGGCCGGGTCAAAACTGCGCGCGTCGGAAAACAGCACCTCGGCGCTGCGCAGGATGTCGGCCGCCGGCTCGATCATGCGCAAACCAGCCACGGTGGGCACCATGCCCGAGCCTGAACGCACCAACAAGGGGTCCCCGGCCAGTTCGCGCAGGCGCTTGAGTGCGGCACTCACCGCCGGCTGGTACATGCCCATGCGAATGGCCGCGCGCGAGACGCTGCGCTCGGTGAGCACGGTGTGGAGCACGCGGATCAGGTGCAGGTCAATCTTGTCGAACATCGACATGTATTTCATACCCTGGGTGTATGCAGCTGGATGGTGGTTTGGGCATGCTGGACATATGGTCGAGCATATGTTGTGCCATGGGGGCAGCGCTATGCTGGGGCGCATGAGCACCGAAATATCCGCACAAACCCTGAGCTTCCTGCGGCGCGGCCAGCCGGTCACGCTGCACAACGTGGCACCCGACCGCACCCTGCTGGAGGTGCTGCGCGAAGACCTGGGCTGCACCGGCACCAAGGAGGGCTGCGGCGAAGGCGACTGCGGCGCCTGCACCGTGGTGCTGGGCGAAGCGATCGGCGGCCAGCTGCAATACAAAGCCATCAACAGTTGCATCCGGTTGGCGCATTCGGTGCAGGGCATGGCGGTGTGGACCACGGAAGACCTGGTATCGCCCCAAGGCGAACTGCATCCCGCACAAGAGGCCATGGTGCAGTGCCATGGCAGCCAGTGCGGGTTTTGCACCCCCGGTTTTGTCATGAGCCTCTTCGGGATGTACCAGAACAGTGGTGGGGGCCAAGGCATCGACCGCGCCCAGGCGTCGGCAGACCTCTCGGGCAACCTGTGCCGTTGCACCGGCTACCGTCCCATTCTTGATGCGGCGCAGCAGATGGGCAGCCTGCCCTTGCCCCCCGGCTGTGGCGTGAACGAAGCCGCCACCGTGGCAGCGCTCAAGAAACTTGCACCGCCACACACTGAGAATTACCTGCGACCCACCACCCTGGCCAGCTTGCTGCAGGCGCGCGCCGCACACCCCAAAGCCCAAGTGGTGGCCGGCACCACCGACGTCGGCCTGTGGGTGACGAAGATGCACAAGCGCTTCACCCAGGTGCTTGATGTGACCGCCGCCGAGGAACTGCGCCGCGTGGAGACTTACCCGCACCACATCGCCATCGGCGCGGCGGTGTCGCTGCACGAGGCCTACGCCGCGCTGGTGAGCGAGCGCCCACAGCTCAAGACCTTTGCCCAGCGCTTTGCCGGCCTGCCAGTGCGCAACTCGGGCACGCTGGGCGGCAACGTGGCCAACGGTTCGCCCATCGGCGACAGCATGCCGCTGCTCATTGCGCTGGGCGCCAGCGTGGTGCTGATGCGTTGGGATGCGAAGCACCAGGCTGTGGCTCATCGGGAGCTGCTGCTGGAGGATCTGTACACGGGCTACCGCGCGAATGTGATAAAGGCGGACGAGTTGCTTTGTTGGGTCAAGGTGCCGAGGCCGGGGGCGCCCTCACCCCAGCCCTCTCCCGCAAGCGGGAGAGGGGGCAAGACACGCGACTTCGCCAACGAGGTGCCTTCACTCCCTCTCCCGCTTGCGGGAGAGGGTTGGGGTGAGGGCTCCCCCGAATTCCTCCGCGTCTACAAAATCAGCAAACGCTTCGACGACGACATCTCCGCCGTCTGCCTGGCCATGCGCATGACGCTGGAACGCGGCAAAGTCAAAACCATCTCCATCGGCGCTGGCGGCGTGGCCGCCACACCCGTGCGCGCCCGCCAGACCGAAGCCGCCCTGCTCGGCCACGCCTGGAACGCCGACACCGTGGTGACCGCCATCGCCGCACTGCGCGGCGAGTTCAAACCGATCACGGACATGCGCGCCAGCGCCGCCTACCGCCACACGGTGCTGGGCAACCTGCTGCAACGCTTCTGGCTGGAGAGCCAGGGCCTGCAGGCGATCAACCTCGAATCGTTTTCGATGGAGGCCCTGACATGAACGCACGCGACCAAGCCCCCGCCACCCCGGTGGTGATCTCGTCCCGGGCAGACGCAGTGGCGGAACCCGAGCCCACCTCCGCTCGCGCTGAGCCCAACCCCGCCCGCGCTGAGCCCAACTCCGTTCGCCCTGAGCCTGTCGAAGGGCTCACCAACACCTTGGCGGAGGCTTCCACAAGCTCAGCCCGAACGGAAGTGCGCGCCGCTGGCGTCTCACGCCACCACGAAAGCGCGCGCGCCCAGGTGGCCGGCGGCGCCACCTACATCGACGACATCCCCGAAGTGCGCGGCACGCTGCACGCCGCCCCGGTGTGCTCGCCCGTGGCACACGGCAAGCTGCGCGGCATGGACGCCACGGCCGCGCTCGCCATGCCGGGTGTGCGCGGCGTCTTCAGTGCTGTGCACATCCCCGGTGACCCGATGCTGGCCGCCTTCGCGCACGACGAACCCGTGTTCGCCACCGACACCGTGCAGTTCCTCGGCCAGGTGGTGGCACTCGTGGTGGCCGACGACGTGATGACCGCGCGCCGCGCCGCTCGGCTGGTGTTGCTCGACATCGAACCCCTGCCCGCCGTCATCAACGTGCACGAGGCGCACGCGCAGCAAAGCTACGTGTTGCCGCCGGTGCATGTGAAACGCGGCGACGCCGCCGCAGCCCTGAAGCGCGCGCCACACACGCTGCAAGGCCAGTTCGAAGTCGGCGGCCAGGAACACTTTTATCTGGAAGGTCAGGTCGCCTACGTGTTGCCGCTGGAGCAAAACCAGTGGTGGGTCTACACCAGCACGCAGCACCCCGGCGAGGTGCAGCACTGGGTGTCGCACGCGCTGGGCATTGCCAACCACGCCGTGACGGTGGAATGCCGGCGCATGGGCGGCGGTTTCGGCGGCAAGGAAACGCAGGCCGGGCACCTGGCCGTGTGGGCCGCCATCGCCGCCAACCAGCTCAAGTGCCCCGTGAAGCTGCGGTTGGACCGCGACGACGACTTCATGATCACCGGCAAACGCCACCCCTTCGCCTACCACTACCGCGCCGGGTTCGACGACAGCGGCCTGCTCTGCGGACTGGAACTGGAGATGCTGGCCAACTGCGGTTTCAGCGCCGACCTCTCCGGCCCCGTGGCCGACCGCGCCATCTTCCACGCTGACAACGCCTACTTTCTGGAAGACGTGGCCATTGCCAGCTACCGCTGCAAGACCAACACCCAAAGCCACACCGCGTTTCGCGGCTTCGGCGGCCCGCAGGGTGTGATCGTGATCGAGCGGATCTTGAGCGACATTGCGCGCACGCTCGTCCTTGATCCGTTCGATGTGCGACTGCGCAATCTGTACAGCGATGAACCCACCTCGGGGGCCCTTCGACAAGCTCAGGGCGAACGGGAAAAGTCCGTTCGGACCGAGCTCACCTCCGTTCGGGCTGAGCTCACCTCCGTTCGGGCTGAGCCTGTCGAAGCCCTCGCGCGACGCAACGTCACCCACTACCAGATGCCGGTGGAAGACAACATCCTTGAACCGCTCATGACCACGCTGGCGAAAACCAGCAACTACCGTCAACGCCGCGATCAGATAGCAGCGTGGAATGCGAAGAGCTCCGTCATCAAAAAAGGCATGGCGCTCACCCCCGTGAAGTTCGGCATCAGCTTCACCGCCACGCTGTTCAACCAGGCCGGCGCGCTGGTGCACGTGTACACCGACGGCAGCGTGCAGGTGAACCACGGCGGCACCGAAATGGGCCAGGGCCTGCACACCAAGGTGGCGCAGATCGTGGCCGACGAGCTGGGTGTGCCGCTGCACCGCGTGCTGGTCACGGCCAGCGACACCAGCAAGGTGCCCAACGCCAGCGCCACCGCCGCCAGCAGCGGCACCGACCTCAACGGCCGCGCCGCGCAGTTCGCCGCGCGCCACGTGCGCGACAACCTCGCCGCCTTCGTGGCGGGCCTGGACGGCTGCGGCGCCGGCGCGGTGCGGTTCGAAGCCGGCCAGGTGATCACACCCCAGACCACGCGAGCGTTCAACGACGTGGTGCATGCCGCCTACGCCAACCGCATCCAGCTCTGGAGCGACGGCTTCTACCGCACGCCCAAGATCCACTACGACAAGACCACCATGCAGGGCCGGCCGTTTTACTACTTCGCCTACGGCGCAGCAGTGACCGAAGTCGCCATCGACATCCTCACCGGCGAGAGCCGCGTGCTCAAGGTCGACATCCTTCACGACGTGGGCCGCAGCATCAACCCCGCCATCGACATCGGCCAGATCGAAGGCGGCTTTGTGCAAGGCATGGGCTGGTTGACGACGGAGCAACTCGTCTGGAACGACAAGGGCTACCTGCAAACCCACGCCCCCAGCACCTACAAGATCCCCGCCACCGGCGATGTGCCCGAACACTTCAAGATCGACCTCTGGCCCGAGCCCAACCGGGAAGACAACGTGCACGGCAGCAAGGCCGTGGGCGAGCCCCCGTTCATGCTGGCGATCAGCGTGTTTGAAGCGCTGCGGGATGCGGTGGCACAGGCGGGGGGGAAGCCGGAGGGGATGAATGCGCCGGGGACGGCGGAAGAGGTTTTGAGGGCGGTGACGGGGTAGAGGATGGAACAGACTGCAAAAGGCTGATCTCGTCCCACAGCGGAAATTTGCATGGTCGGTCCGATAGACGGCAGGCCGCGTCTCCGGCCATCGGTGGCAGCGACCGGACAAACGAACCTTAAGGAGAATCGATGTTCACTCAACGCTTGGCCAACGCAGTGGCGCTCTCCGTCATCGCGCTGTCGATGGCATCGCCGGCCTCGGCCGCGCTGCTGTTCTCGAACGGTCCCGCCACTGCCAACTCAAACCGCTGCGCCGAAGACAGCGGCATATGCATCGGCACCTGGACCATCTTTGAAGATTTCACGCTCAGCGCCAACTCGACAATCACGTCGATCGGTTGGACGGCTTACCTCTATGGTGGCCTTGCCGACTTCAATGGCGCTCGTGCCTGGATTTACAGCGCCGACCCGGTATTCGGGGGCGGCGCGCTGTTGGAAACGGTGGCCACGCAAGACGCCAGCCCCACGCCCAACGGCCTGGGCGACGAAGTCTTCGATC
The DNA here is from genome assembly GCF_018780385.1 of Hydrogenophaga sp. Lineage (GTDB taxonomy): Bacteria > Pseudomonadota > Gammaproteobacteria > Burkholderiales > Burkholderiaceae_C > Hydrogenophaga. Next base: position 71,676 of record NZ_JADMJO010000001.1, read on the forward strand.
TGACGCTGAACACCAGCATCGATCTGACGGTAGGTACCTACTGGATCGGCTTTCAGCACGATACGCACATCAACTACGCCATCATGGCCAGCTCGGCAACGGGCTTCGGTTCCTTGGCGACCCAGTGGCAGAACGATGGCACCGGCGCGCGCCTCGACACCCCATCGAACATGGCATTCCGCATCGATGGAAGTGAACGCGGCTCGGAAGTGCCTGAGCCCTCTTCCCTCGCGTTGGCAGGCCTCGCGCTCTGGGCACTGATGTGGAGCCGCAAGCGGCGGCCTGTCCCGCTGTCCTCACCGAGATAAGTGAGCCGGATCGAATTTGGGTGCGTTGGTCAGGCTCGCTTGGGCGGTGCACTGCACCGGGAGCTGGTTTCTTTTTTTCAGCCCGCTGCATCCAGGCGCCCATCTCCTCCGTTCTAAAGGCAGGCACGCAATGGTGCGGGCCCGAAACCCAACCTTTTTGAGGACGAATACATCATGAAAAAAAGCACACTCCTGACCGCCTGCGCCCTGTCCCTGTTCGCCGCCGCTGCCGTCCAGGCACAGCCGGTCATGCGTGACGGCGTGCTGGCAGACGCAGCCGGTCGCACGGTCTACACCTTTGACAAGGACGAGTCGGGCAAGAGCAACTGCAGCGGCGGTTGCCTGGTGGCGTGGCCAGCCTTCACCGCCAAGCTCGAGGCGGCGGCCAAGGGCGAATTCGGTCTCATCAGCGGCACGCGCCAATGGACGATGAACGGCAAGCCGCTCTACTACTTTGCCGGCGACGCCAAGCCTGGTGATCGCAACGGTGACGGCCAGGGCGGCGTGTGGCATGTGATCTCTTCCAAGCCGGTTGCCAAGGCCGCCACCGTCTCGGCGTACTGAGCCGCCGGAATTTTCCAAGGCCGGGCATGCCTCAGCGGTATGCTCGGCCTCGTTGCATTCGGGGGTTCCTCTTGATGGATGACCGTGATGAAGTTGCCGGGCTACTGGCTCGTGTTGCGTTGCGCGATGCCCAGGCGTTTGAGTCCCTCTACCGCCTGGGCGCCAACCGTCTGATGGCGGTGGCCATGCGTGTGACGCAAAACCACGCGATGGCCGAGGATGTGCTGCAGGAGGTCTTCACTTCGATCTGGAACCGCGCTGCCAACGCTGCACCGGGGCAGCACCGCACACTGGCCTGGCTCTGCGTGGTCACCCGGCACCGAGCCATCGATCTGCTGCGCAAACGCAGACCCGAAGAGCCGCTGCACTGGCGCGGCGAGCACGGCGAAGAGCGCATGCACGATGCGCAGGCCGAAGATGCTTCTCCCATGAACCAGTTGCTGGCCCATGAAGGCGATGCACAACTGGCGCATTGCATGGGCACGCTGGAGTCCGAACCCCGGCAGGCCCTGATGCTGGCCTTTCACGACGGACTGACCCACGCCGAAATCGCCCAGCGCATGGCGCGCCCTCTCGGCACCGTCAAGGCCTGGACGCGGCGCAGCTTGATGCGGCTCAAAGGCTGCATGGAGGCCCTGGCATGAACTGGCACCACCATCCTTCGGCCATCGACCAGCTGGCCGCGGCCTATGTGGCTGGCACCTTGCGCGGCGGAGCGCGGCGCCGGTTTGAATCGACCATGCAAAGCCGACCCGAACTGGTGGCCGCCGTGAACGACTGGACACAACGCCTGGCGCCCTTGCATCAGGCCTTGCCCGAGCGGGCGCCCAGCGCCGCGTTGTGGACCCGGATCGCGAAGGCGACCACCCATACCGCCGCGGCAGAGGCCGCGCCCTCCTGGTGGCGACGCCTGCTGGCTCCGGCACCTGCGGGGGCCCTGGCCGTGGGCTTGTTCATGGGCGCCCTGGTGCCGGTCGTGTGGCAAGCCCAGACCGAGCAGCAACGCGGCATGGAATTGCCCGACAGCTATGTGGGTGTGCTGGCCACGGCCCAGGGGAAGCCGGGCCTGATCGTCTCCAGCCTGCGCAATGGCAAGCGGGTCGACATCAAGCAGGTGACGCCCGTCGAGGTGCCCGCAGGACAGACCCTCTACCTCTGGCGCATCGACAAGGCGGGGGTGGTCGCCGCCGTGGGGTCGCTGCCCAATGGCAAGTTCACCCACATCGATCTGAACGAGCCCGCCGAGCAGGTGTTCTTCCCGGCGGTGGAACTGGCGGTTTCCCTGGAGCCTTCAGGCACCCGCCCCGACGCGCCCACATTGCCCTATGTCTACCGGGGGCTGTGCGGCAAGCTCTGGCGTTGAGCGGGACTGCAGGGCGCAGACACCAACTGATCACGCAGCCAATCAGCCGGGTCTGGCCCGAAGGGCGGTCGGCGGGTGCCGCGTCCCACGCGTTGTTGGAGGCAGCGGGTGTGACGGCGCTTCTGCCGTCGGGCCAGCCGGACCCGGGAACGGCCGTCGGCCACGACATCACTGCTTTCATCCAGGCCATCGTGCGCCACCACCATCCCGAGCGCAACACCATGGCCCCCCAACGCTGAGCGGTTTGCTCGGCGCAGCGGCCGAGGGCCCGCAGGTTCAGGCAGGGACAGCCTTGTTCAGGCGTTCGATCAAGGCCATCGCCGCGGCGGGCGCCCGTTCCTTGGCGCCGCTGATGAAGTACATGAATACGTCACGCGGCCCGACCTTCTTTCCGGGGCCTTCCAGCCGTGGCACATCGGCGGGCTCACCGCCCGCCGCCCAGGTCTTCGCTGCCTCGGCCCACCGGTCCAGCGCCTTGGGCGCATAACCCGTCTTCACCTTCGGATCGGTGCGCATCAAACGCGCGTAGACAACGTCCGCGGTCAGGTCGGCAAACGACGGGTAGTCGTCCGAATCGGTGAACACCGTCGCGCACCGGTACTTGCGCGCCAGTGCCAGGTAAGCAGGGTCCATGAAACTGTTGTGCCGCACATCCAGCGCGTGGCGCAGGGGCAAGCCGTCCACCGTGCCCGGCAGCAGCTTCAGGAAGGCCTCGAAGTCCACCGGATCGAACAGCTTGGTTGGCGCGAACTGCCACACGAGTGGACCGAGCTTGGGGCCCAGCTCGCTCAGGCCGCTGCCGATGAACCGTTCGATGGACTCGCCCGCGTCCGCCAGCACCTTGCGGTTGGTCGCGAAGCGGTTGGCCTTCAGGGAGAACATGAAACCGACGGGTGTCTCGTCACGCCACTTGGCGAAGGTCGGTGGTTTGAAGGTGCTGTAGTAGGTGCCATTGACCTCGATCGCCGTGAGCTGAGCACTGGCGAAAGCGAGTTCTTTGCTGTGCGCGAGGCCCTTGGGGTAGAAATTGTCGCGCCAGGGTTCGTACGTCCAGCCGCCAATGCCCGCTCTGACGGTGCCCGACGCTGCTTGTCTTGTGGCCATGTTCGTCTCCCCGGAAAAGTGATTCGCCACCACTCTAACGGGATTGCTCTCACGCGAGGTGGTCAGAGAAGATGGCCGCCTCGATGAACCGGCGACGGGCCGCTCCGTGTCGATTTCCTGCGGCCCTCTTCGTCGTTCCAATACCTGGCCGCTTCGGCCGGACCCACCAAGGAGATGGCCATGCGCGTGATGGTGCTCGTGAAGGCGACTGAAGACAGCGAAAAGGGTTTGCTGTCCACCCCCTGGGCGACCGAGATGTTCGCCGCGATGGACAGGTTCAATGACGATCTGCGCGATGCCGGCGTCTTGCTGACCGCTGATGGCCTCAAGCCTTCGGTGCACGGCAAGCGCGTCGCGTTTGACGGTGCCGGCCGCAGGGTGATTGACGGGCCTTTTGCCGAAACCAAGGAACTGGTCGCCGGCTTCTGGCTGTGGGAAGTGAAGGACATGGAGGAAGCGGTCGCCTGGGTGCGGCGCTGTCCCAATCCCATGCCGGGACCGAGCGAGATCGAGATCCGGCCGCTGTACGAGGCCGCTGATCTGGCTTGATACCCGCCGTCGTGTTTACCGGGCTTCGATGCCCAGCAAACCAGCGTCGGGATAACGGGCGCCGGCAACCGCCAGCGGATCGAACAGCCGATCCAGTTGCTCGATCTCGCTGGGCGTGAGCACGATGTCGACCGCGCTCACGTTGCTCTCCAGGTAGGTGATGCGGCGTGTGCCTGGAATCGGCACGACGTGGGGATGTTTGTTGAGCATCCAGGCGAGTGCGACCTGCGAATTGCTCAGCCCCCGCTCGGCCGCGAATGCCGTCAGCGATGCCACCAGGCGCTGGTTCGCAGCCTGCGCCTCGCCGACGAAGCGCGGGTTGTTCTTGCGGAAATCGTTGTCGGCCAGTTGGCCCACGTCCACCGTGCCGGTGAGGAAGGCACGGCCCAGCGGACTGTAGGCCACGAAGGCCACGCCCAGCTCGGCGCAGGCCGCCAGCATGCCCGTCTCGGGCTCTCGGCTCCACAAGGAATACTCGCTTTGCACGGCGGCGATGGGAAACACCGCCTGGGCACGGCGCAGGGTGTCGACTGAAACTTCCGACAGGCCGATGGCCTTGACCTTGCCCACCTGCACCAGCTCACCCATCGCGCCCACCACCTCTTCAATGGGAACCGCAGGGTTGCGGCGATGGCAGTAGTACAGATCGATGTGGTCCACCCCCAGACGCCGCAGCGAGGCTTCGCAAGCTTCTCGTATGTAGGCGGGGGAATTGTCGATGTGCCGCTCGTACCGACCGGCCACACGCACGATGCCGAACTTGGTGGCCAGAATCACTTGCTCGCGGCGCGCGGCACCGCCCTGCGCGACGAAGCGGCCCAGCAGCGTTTCGTTGTGACCGTGCCCGTAGGTGTCGGCCGAGTCGACATGCGTGACACCCAGTTCCAGCGCCCTCTCCAGCGTGCGCAGCGCATCTGCATCGTCGGTGTGGCCATAGAACTCGCTCATGCCCATGCAGCCCAGACCCAGGGCGGATGTCGTGAGGCCGGAGGTGCCCAGTTTGCGGTGTTTCATGGATGTCATGGGAGTCAGTGGAAAGATGGCGTGTCGAGCAGGCCTGGACAGCACGTTGCAGCGGTTGCCGCCCACACATCATGAGGCAGGCATGTGACATCCCATCCCGCTGGTTCGACTCTAGTTCTTCTCGTTCATGAGGATGGTGGTCAGCAGCTTGTCTGCCTCATAGCAGGTGCAGGCCTTGCGCATGAGCCCGGCCCGGTCCAGTACCTTGACCTGGCCGCGGGTGTACTCAATGAGCCCGTCTTTCTTGAGGTCACCCGCAGCCTTGCTCACGCTCACACGCCGCACGCCCAGCACCAGCGAGATGAACTCCTGCGTGACATAGAAGTGGTTGGCATCGGCGCGGTCCTGGCTCATGAGCAGCCAGCGCGCCAGCCGCTGTTCAATCGGGTGGAAACGCTCGCAGGCAGAGGACAAGGTTTGTTGGTGCAAGCGGACCATCAAGGTGCGCTTCATCACGTCCTGCAACACGGGCATGTCCTCCATGGCCTTCTGAAGCGCCCGAGCTTCAATGCGCCAGCAACTGCCGGCCCCCTGCACCAACGCGCGCCAGGGTGTCTTGGCCAGCCCCAGCACCAGCTCTGAGCCCAGCATGGCCTCCTGCCCGACCATGCCCACCTCCAGCGGTGGGTGGCTGTCGATGTCGATCACCAGCGAGATGAATCCAGTGCGGGGAAAGTAGGCGTGGGTGAGTTCCTTGCCGCGCACGCCGAGTTCGGCCGAGAGCACGAGTTCAAACGGCTCGCACAAGGCGAGAAAGCGTTTGCGCACCGCCTTGGGCAGGCGTTCAATGAGGTCGTTTTCGGGGGTTTTCATGGGGACATTCATGCTCGCCAACAAGTCTTCCCACGCAGCATCTGTCGTGAAACTCGCAACTCACTCTACCGGCCCAGTGCTTGGACGAAAACCACCTTCCATCTGTTCCTGCGCGGCACCGCGCCACGGCCTCAAGGCTTGATCGCCACCTTCAACACCCCGTCGCGCTGGTTCGCAAACAGCTCGTAGGCCGCCACGATGTCGTCGAGCTTGAACTGGTGCGTGACCATCAAGCCCAGATCGATACGGCCCGAGGCCACCACGTTCATGAGCCGGCGCATGCGCTCCTTGCCGCCGGGGCACAGCGCGGTATTGATGCGGTGATCGCCCAGGCCGGCGGCGAAGGCCGACAGGGGAATGGTGAGGTCGCTCGAATACACGCCCAGGCTGGACAAGGTGCCGCCGGGTTTGAGCACGCGCAGGGCCGCTTCAAAGGTGGACTGCGTACCCAGCGCTTCGATGGACGAGTCCACGCCGCGCCCGCCGGTGATCTTCATGATCTCGTCGACCACGTCGCAGTTCTTGAAGTTGAGCGTGAGGTCGGCGCCCATCTTCTTTGCGATGTCCAGGCGGTGGTCGTTGCCGTCCACCGCGATGATGGTGGACGCCCCCAGCAAGCGCGCGCCTGCCGTGGCACACAGGCCGATGGGGCCCTGCGCAAACACCACCACGGTGTCGCCAATGCGGATGTTGGCGTTCTCCGCGCCCTTGAAGCCGGTGGACATGATGTCGGGGCACATCAGCACCTGCTCGTCGCTCAAGCCGTCGGGAATGGGCGCCAGGTTGGCCTGTGCATCAGGCACCAGCACGTACTCGGCCTGGGTACCGTCGATCAGGTTGCCGAATCGCCATCCCGCGGTGGCCTTGAAGCCGTGGCAACCGCACAGGCCCTGGGGAATCAGGTAGCTGCCGTCCTGCGAAGGCGCGCCGTCCTGCGCGGCGTACGAGTTGAAGTTGGGGCAGATGGCACCGGCGATCACGCGCTGACCTTCGGTGTAGCCCTGCACGGCGTTGCCCAGTTTTTCGATCACGCCCACCGGTTCGTGGCCAATGGTCAGGCCCTTGGCCACCGGGTACTCGCCTTTGAGGATGTGCACGTCGGTGCCGCAGATGGTGGTGGTCGTGATGCGGATCAGCGCGTCGTTGGGGCCCACGTCGGGAATGGGCTTGTCCACCACTTCAATGCGGTTCTTCTCGACGAAGACAGCGGCTTTCATCATGGTGGCCATGTCGTTCCTGGAGGTCTGGAAACCGGTGGGGGTGTCAGGCAGCGCTTGCCTTTTTGAGGACGGCGTACACCTCGTCCTTGAGTTGCAGCTTTTCGCGTTTGAGCGTCTCAATCTCGACATGGGTCGCCATCTCGATGCCTTCCTCCATGTTCTTGATCTTCTGATCGAGCTCGTTGTGTTTGTCGAACAAGCGGGTGAAGTGGTGGTCGTTGGTCTTGAGGCTGGTGATGAGGTCTCGGTACTCTGGAAACATCGGACTGCCTTTCGTTGAATGCGGGCAGGAGGCCTGCCGCAGGGGATTTCAGTGTGGTGCACGATCTGGCCTGGCCTGTTGACTCAGGTCAATCCGTGCGCGATCAACCAGCTTGGACGTGATGCGCCATCGCATCTGTGCGCCAGCGCCCAGACCACCGCGGACGCATCCGTCAGGATGTTTTTTGGCCCCACCCGACGGAGTTCCATGATTGACGACGCCCAGTTGCAGCACCCACCCCGCACCGCCAGCGACCACTTCGCGCGCGGCGTGACGAAGCTGCTGCGATTTCTTGCGGATGCGTTCTTTGCCAAACGTTACGGCCACCGCGCCATCGTGCTGGAGACGGTGGCGGCCGTGCCCGGCATGGTGGGCGCCACACTCACCCATCTGCATTCCCTGCGCCGCATGGTCAACGACGAAGGCTGGATCCGCACGCTGATGGAAGAGGCAGAAAACGAGCGCATGCACCTGATGACCTTCATCGAGGTGGCCAAGCCCACCGCGCTGGAACGCTGGCTCATCCTCTTTGCGCAGTGGGTCTTCTACCTCGGGTTCTTTTTTCTGTACCTCGTCTCGCGCCGCACGGCCCACCGCCTGGTGGGCTACTTTGAAGAAGAAGCGGTGATCAGCTACACGCAGTACCTGGCCGAGATCGACGCGGGTCGCTCGCCCAACGGGCCTGCACCCGAGATCGCCAAGCGCTACTGGAAACTCAAGGACGACGCCACCTTGCGCGACGTGGTGCTGGTGGTGCGCGCCGACGAAGCCCACCACCGGGACGTCAACCACGGCCTGGCCAGCCACCTGGCCGGCGAGCCGGTCCGCACCGAGCCACCAGCCCCCTACCCGGACCACGCCGACCTGCGAGAACAGCTTCCCGGGCAACTTTGACCCGTTTTGGGTCGATATTCGATCTTGCCGGGTCGAATTCGACCGCATAGCATCCGTCTCCAGTGCCGCACCACGACGGCACACCACAGACGGAGACAAGCCCTTGGACTGGAGAGACCTCAAAAGCGGTGAGCGCACGGTGCTGGACCACGTGTTCTGGTCCAGCGGCATGTCGCGCGACGCGCTGGCCGCCGCATCGTCCTTCTCCAAGACCCGCGCCAACGCGGCGGTGGCCGACCTGCTGGAACAGGGTCTCCTGGAACAGACGGGCGACCAGGTGCCCACCGGCGGGCGCCGCGCGGAAACATTGCGCCTGAGCCGCAGCCTGGGTGTGCTCATCGGTGTGGCCGTGGGCGCGACCGGGCTGGAGGTCGGCATCCTGAGTCCCGACCTCGCCGTGATGGCGCACCACAGCGAACCGGCCGATGTGCGCGACGGGCCTGGCCCGGTGCTCTCGCGCATCCGCATCCTCATGCATGAGCTGCTGGCGCGCTGTGCCGTGGCGCCGCGCCAGGTCATCGGCATCGGCATCGGCCTGCCCGGCCCGGTGGACTTCGACAGCGGACAGCTCGTGAGCCCACCTCTTATGCCGTTGTGGGACGGCTATTCCATCCGCGACGACCTTGCCGCCGAGTTCTCCGCGCCGGTGTTCGTGGACAACGACGTGAACGTGATGGCGCTGGGCGAGCTCTGGCGCATGCAGCGCAGCCTGCAGAACTTTCTGGTGGTGAAGGTGGGCACCGGCGTGGGCTGCGGCATCGTCTGCCAGGGCCAGGTGTACCGGGGCGCCAACGGCTCGGCGGGCGACGTGGGCCACATCAGCGTGGTGCCCGACGGACCGCGATGCCACTGCGGCAACCTGGGCTGCGTGGAGACCATGGCGGCGGGCCCGGCCATTGCCCGCATGGCCACCGAGGCTGCTGAAGCGGGCCAGAGCCCGCTGCTCGCGCGCATGCTCGCCGAGCGCGGCCCGCTGCGCCTGCAGGACGTGGCCGAGGCCTGCCGCGCCGGCGACATGGCGGCCAACCAGGTGGTGCAGCGCTCGGGCGCATTGGTGGGCCAGATGGTGGCCTCGGTGGTGAACTTCTTCAACCCGTCGCACGTGTTCATCGGCGGCGGCATCACGCGCGTGGGGCCGCTGTTTCTGGCCGCCGTGCGCCAGAGCGTTTACCACCGCTCGCTCGCACTCTCCACGCGCCACCTCGAGATTCAGTACACGCCGCTGGGCGAACGCGCCGGGCTCATCGGCGCGGGCGTGCTCGCCATGCAGGAAAGCCTGCGCCAGATGGAGACCGCGTGATGGCCCCCACCGGTGTGCGCGTCGAACTGCGCGGCATCGTCAAGCGCTTCGGGCCGGTGCAGGTGCTGCACGGGGTTGACCTGGCGTTCGAGCCCGGGCGCGTGGTGGGCCTGCTGGGCGAAAACGGCGCGGGCAAATCCACACTCATGAAGATCCTCGCGGGCTACGAACAAGCCAGCGAGGGTTCGCTGTCGGTGAATGGCCGTAGCGTGCAGTTTGACGGACCCCGCGCCGCCGAGGCCGAGGGGATCGTGCTGATCCACCAGGAGTTCAACCTGGCCGAAGACCTCACGGTGGCGCAGAACATCTTTCTGGGCCACGAGCAGCGGCGCGGCTGGTGGCTCGACGACACCGGCATGCGCAAAATTGCCCGCGGCGTGCTTGACGCAGTGGGCCTGCAGAAGGTGGACCCGGACACGCGCGTGCGTGAACTCATCGTGGCCGAGCGCCAGCTGGTGGAGATTGCCAAAGCGCTGTCGCGCCACGCGCGCGTGCTCATCATGGACGAGCCCACCGCCACGCTCACACCCGGCGAGACCGGGCGCCTGTTCGAGCTGGTGGCGCGCATGAAGGCCGAAGGCGTGACCATCGTCTTCATCTCGCACAAGCTCGACGAAGTGGAGCAGATCACCGACGAGGTGGTGGTGATGCGTGACGGCCGCCTGATCGCGCAGCAGCCCACCGCTTCGCTCACACGCGCGCAGATGGCGCACCTGATGGTGGGCCGCGAACTCGCCGACCTTTACCCGCCGCGCGGCGAGGTGCTGGCCGATGCGCCGGTGCTGCTCTCGGTGCAGGGCATGACCGTGCCCGGCTGGGCGCACGACGTGAGCTTCGAGGTGCGCGCGGGCGAGGTGTTCGGCTTCGCGGGTCTGGTGGGCGCGGGCCGCACCGAGCTGTTTGAAGGCCTGCTCGGCCTGCGCGAGCGCAGCGCAACGCGGGTGGACGTGGCCGGCTCTCAAGTGCTGCCGCGCTCGCCGCGCGAAGCGGCGAACGTGGGCCTGACCTATCTCAGCGAAGACCGCAAGGGACGCGGTCTGCACGTGCGCTTTGGTCTGCGCGAAAACCTCACGTTGATGGCCCTGGAGCGCCACGCCCAACCCTGGCTCAAGCCCGCGAGCGAAACCGCCGCGCTGGAGGAGGCTGTGCGCGAGTTCGGCATCCGATGCGGCTCGCTCGAGGTGCTGGCCGGCTCGCTCTCGGGAGGCAACCAGCAGAAGCTCGCGCTGGCCAAGGTGCTGCACCCAGCGCCGCGCGTGGTGGTGCTCGACGAGCCCACGCGTGGTGTGGACATCGGCGCCAAGCGCGAAATCTACGCCCTCATCCACCGCCTGGCCGACGAGGGGCGCGCGGTGGTGGTGATCTCGTCCGAACTCATGGAACTCATCGGCCTGTGCCACCGCGTCGCGGTGATGCGCGCGGGGCGCCTGCAGGCCACGCTCGACGCCGCGCACCTCAACGAACAGGAACTCATCGCCCATGCAACCGGAACGCACTGACCCCCCTGCCGCGCCGGCCGCGCCCACCACGCGCCGCGGCCTGCGCCTGCCCATCGCCGGACCCATGCTGGGCCTGGTGCTGCTGTGCGTCGTGGGCACGCTGCTCAACAGCGAATTCGCCACGCCCGACAACGCCATGAACGTGCTGACGCGCACGGCCTTCATCGGCATCATTGCCGTGGGCATGTGCTTCGTGATCATCTCGGGCGGCATCGACCTCTCGGTCGGCTCCATGGCCGCGCTGATCGCGGGTGTGACCATCCTGCTCATGAACAAACTGGCTCCACTGGGCTGGCCGCCGGTGGCGGTGGTGATGGTGGGCATGAGCGCAGCCGTGCTGCTGGGCGCGCTGTTTGGCCTGGCGCACGGCCTGCTCATCACGCGCGGGCGCATCGAGCCCTTCATCGTCACCCTCGGCACCTTGGGCATCTTCCGCGCCTACCTGACCTACTTCGCCGATGGTGGCGCGCTCGCGCTCGACAACAACCTCGCCGACACCTACGGCCCGGTCTACTACGGCAGCCTGCTGGGCATTCCCATTCCGGTGTGGGTGTTTGTGCTGGTGGCCATTGCCGGCGCGGTGCTGCTCAACCGCACCGCCTTTGGCCGCTATGTGCAGGCCATCGGCTCCAACGAACAGGTGGCGCGCTACGCCGCGGTGGACGTGGACCGCATCAAGGTGCTCACCTACACCTTGCTCGGCGTGTGCGTGGGCGTGGCCACGCTGCTCTATGTACCGCGCCTGGGCTCGGCATCGCCCACCACCGGCCTGCTGTGGGAGCTCGAAGCCATCGCCGCGGTGATCGTGGGCGGCACCGCGCTGCGCGGCGGCGCCGGCAGCATCGGCGGCACCGTGATCGGCGCCATCCTGCTCTCGGTCATCAGCAACATCCTCAACCTCACCAGCATCATCAGCGTCTACCTCAACGCGGCGGTGCAGGGTTTCGTGATCATCGCCGTCGCATTCATGCAGCGGCGGCGTCCCTGAAGGCGTACCCAGGCCTTCTGTTTTCTGTCAGCACAAACCTCTAGGAGACAAGCACCATGAAGAACCGTTACCGTCTGCTCGCGCTGGTCGCCGTCGCGGCCCTCGGTTTCGCCAGCCCCCTGCTGGCGCAGGCCCAGAACAAGGTGAACCTGGGCGTGGCCATCCCGGCCGCCACCCACAGCTTTGCCGCCGGTCTGGTGTACTGGGCCGGCGAGGCCAAAAAAGAGCTGGAGAAGGACCCCAACATCAAGGTGACGATCAAGACCGCCGGTGGTGCACCTGAGCAGGCCAACCAGCTGCAAGACCTGGTCACCGCCACCAAGATCGACTCGCTGGTGATCCTGCCCTTCGAATCCGCCGCACTCACGCGCCCGGTGCAACAGGTCAAGGCCAAAGGCGTGTACGTGACCGTGGTCGACCGCGGCCTCACCGACACCAGCGCGCAGGACGCGTATGTGTCGGGCGACAACACGGCCTTTGGCAAGGTGCCGGCCGAGTACCTGGCCAAGTTTCTGAACGGCAAGGGCAACGTCGTGGCGCTGCGCGGCATTCCCACCACCATCGACAACGAACGCATGGACGCCTTCAACGCGGTGATGAAGAACCACCCCGGCATCAAGGTGCTGGACGCCAAACACGGCAACTGGAACCGAGACGACGCCTTCAAGGTGATGCAGGACTTCCTCACGCGCTTCAAGGAAATCGACGCCGTGTGGGCGGCCGACGACGACATGGCCTTCGGTGTGCTCAAGGCCATCGAGCAGGCCAAGCGCAAGGACATCAAAATCGTGTTTGGTGGCGCCGGTGCCAAGACCATGGTGAAGACGCTCATGGACGGCAGCAACCCGCTGATCCAGGCCAATGTGTCGTATTCGCCCAAGTTCATCTACGAGGCCATCAAGATGACCGCGCTGGCGCGCCAGAAAGGCGAGAAGCTGCCCGCCTCGACCATCGTGCCCTCGGTGCTGATTACCAAACAAAACGCGAAAGACTTCTACTTTCCCAACTCGCCGTTCTGAACGCGCGCCTGGAGGACCCCGCATGAAAACCATTCAAGGCCCCGGGATCTTCCTGGCCCAGTTCATTGGGCCGGCCGCGCCTTTCAACACGCTTGAAGGTCTGGCGGGCTGGGCCGCCTCGCTGGGCTACAAGGGAGTGCAGATTCCCACCAGTGACGCAGCCATCTTCGACCTCGAGCGCGCCGCGACCAGCGACGCCTATTGCGACGAAGTGAAAGGCAAACTCGCCGCGCACGGGCTGCAGATCACCGAGTTGTCGACCCACCTGCAAGGCCAGTTGCTCTGTGTGCATCCGGCCTACGACCTGCAGTTCGACGCCTTCGCGGCGCCCCATGTGCGCGGCGACCCCGCCGCGCGCACCGCGTGGGCACACGACCAGTTGCTGATGGCAGCGAAAGCTTCGAAGCGCTTGGGCTTGAACGCACACGCTTCGTTCTCGGGCGCGTTGGCCTGGCCTTACCTCTACCCCTGGCCGCAACGCCCACCCGGTCTCGTGGAAGCCGCGTTCGAAGAACTCGCCAGGCGCTGGCGCCCGGTGCTCGATGCCTTTGACGACGCGGGTGTGGACGTCTGCTACGAGCTGCACCCCGGTGAAGACCTGCACGACGGCGTGAGCTTCGAGCGCTTTCTGGACGCGGTGGACCAGCACCCGCGCGCCAACATCCTTTACGACCCGAGCCACTTCGTGCTGCAGCAGCTGGACTACCTCGCCTTCATCGATCACTACCACGAGCGCATCCGCGCCTTCCATGTCAAAGACGCCGAGTTCCGCCCCAACGGCAAGCAGGGTGTGTACGGCGGCTTCTCCAACTGGATCGACCGCGCGGGCCGCTTCCGTTCGCTGGGCGACGGGCAGGTGGACTTCAAGGCCATCTTCTCGAAGATGGCGCAGCACGGCTACCCGGGCTGGGCCGTGCTCGAATGGGAGTGCTGCATCAAACACCCGGAAGACGGCGCGCGCGAAGGCGCGGCCTTCATCCGCGACCACATCATCCGCGTGGCCGACCGCGCCTTTGACGACTTCGCCGCCAGCGACAGCGACCCCGCCACCCTGGCCGCGCTGCTGGGCCTGAACCGGGGCGATGCATGAGCAAACGCAAAGACAGCCACCGCGCCACGCGCCGCATCCGCCTGGGCATGGTGGGCGGTGGCGACGGCAGCTTCATCGGCGCGGCGCACCGCATTGCCGCGCGCCTGGACGATCAGTTCGAACTCGTGGCCGGTGCGCTGTCGTCCACCCCCGAGCGAGCCCGCGCCAGCGCGGCCAAACTGCACATCGCGCCCGATCGCAGCTACGCTGACTTTGCAGCGATGGCAACAGCCGAAGCGCAGCGCGAGGACGGCATCGACGCCGTGGTGATCGCCACGCCCAACCACCTGCATGTGCCGGTGGCGCGCACCTTTGTGGAACACGGCATCCACGTGATCTGCGACAAGCCCCTGGCCACCTCGCTGGCCGAGGCGCAGGCGCTCGCGCAGGCGGTGCGCGAGCGCGGCCTGCTGTTTCTGCTGACGCACACCTACGCCGGCTACCCCATGGTGCGCCAGGCGCGCGACCTGGTGGCCGCGGGCGAGCTGGGTGAGCTGCGCATCGTGCAGGTGGAATACGCGCAGGACTGGCTGGGCGAGCCGGTGGAACTGCAGGGCAACAAGCAGGCCGAGTGGCGCGCCGACCCGAAACGCGCCGGCCCGGCCGGTGCGCTGGGCGACATCGGCACGCACGCCTACCAACTGGCGCGCTACGTGAGCGGTCTGAGCGTGCAGGAACTCTCGGCCGAGCTCAGCACCTTTGTGCCTGGCCGTGTGCTCGACGACCACGTGCAGGCCATGCTGCGTTTTCATGGAGGCGCGCGCGGCATGCTCTGGGCCAGCCAGGTCGCCAGCGGCGCCTGCAACGCGCTGCGCCTGCGGGTGTACGGCACACGCGCTTCGCTGCATTTCGACCAGGAACAACCCGAACAACTCTGGTTCGCCCCGCTGGGCGAGCCTGCTCGCCTGCTGCGCAGGGGCATGGCGCCACAGTCAACCGCTCAGGCTGCGGCCAGCCGCATTCCCGCTGGCCACCCCGAGGGCTACTTCGAGGCCTTCGCCGAGCTCTACCGCGATTTCGCGCGGGCCTGGCGCGGTGGCGAGAGCCCCGCCATGCCGGGTCTGCAGGACGGCTTGGACGGCATGGCTTTCATCGAGGCGGTGCTCAGCAGCCACCAGCAAAACGCGCGCTGGGTGCGGCTGTAGCGAGTCGGCGAAGGCCTTGTGAAGTTCACAGGTGGATGCCACCCGAGACTTCCAGTCGCTGGCCGTTGACCCAGCCCATGTCCTCGGAGAGCAGCGCGCGCATCACGTTGCCGATGTCGTCGGCCTCGCCCACCCGGCCCAGGGCGGTCTGTGAGGCGATGAAACCGTTGACCTGGGCGTTGTCGCGCACGGTGCCGCCGCCGAAGTCGGTGGCGATGGCGCCCGGTGCGATGGTGTTCACCGCGATGCGGCGCGGCCCCAGCTCCAGCGCCAGATAGCGCGTGAGCACTTCAATACCGCCCTTCATGGCCGCGTAGGCCGCATAGCCCGGCATCGAGAAGCGGGCCAGGCCCGACGACACGTTGAGAATGCGGCCGCCGTCCTGCATCAGCGGCAGCAGCGCCTGCGTCAGCAGAAACGGCCCTTTGAGGTGCACACGCACCATCTGGTCGAACTGCGCCTCGGTGGTGTCGACAAAGCTCGCGTGCACGCCCACGCCCGCGTTGTTCAGCAAGTAGTCGAAGCGTTCGCGCTGCCAGTGTGTGTGCAGGGCCTCGCGCACCGCCGTGGCAAAGGCCGCAAAGCCGGCGCTGTCGCCCACGTCGAGCCGCAAGGCGACGGCGCGCGCACCGAGCGCCTGCGCTGCTTGCACCACGGCGTCGGCTTCGGTGGACTGGCTGTGCCAGGTGACGATGAGGTCGGTGCCCTGGGCGGCGAGTTTCAGGGCAGCGTTGCGGCCCAGGCCACGGCTGGCGCCGGTGATGAGGGCGATCTTTCGGTTCATGAGGAGCTCCTGATGGGTGGGTTTGAAGGACAGAACGCAGTCTATTGATCGACACAGGATCAATAAACATCCAAAATCTGATCAAACTATCCAAGAAAATAGAACAATCTCATGAGCATGAACCTGCCCGACGCGATGAAGGTGTTTGTGCGTGTGGCCGAGCTGAGCAGCTTCACCCTGGCCGCCGAACAGCTGGGCTGGCCACGCGCCAGCGTGTCGGCAGCGGTGCGGCAGCTGGAGGCAGAACTGGGCGTGCGCCTGCTGCACCGGACCACACGCCGGGTTCAGATGACGCAGGACGGACAGGTTGTGTTTGAACGCGCGCAGGACCTGCTGGCCGACCTGGACGACCTGCGCGGGCTGTTCCGCGCCAACCCGGCGCAGCTGCGCGGACGCCTTCGCGTGGACATGCCCCAGGCCATCGCGCGCGACGTGGTGCTGCCCGCCTTGCCCGCCTTTCTGGCCGAACACCCGGCGCTGGACATCGAGCTGTCCTGCGTCGACCGCCGGGTCGATCTGGTGGCCGAGGGTTTCGATTGCGTGCTGCGCGTCGGCAAGCTCACCGATTCCAGCCTGATCGCGCGTCCACTCGGCGAATACCGCATGGCCAATTGCGCCAGCCCGGGGTATCTGGCGGCACACGGCACGCCCCGCTCACTGGACGACCTGGCCCACCACCGGCTGGTGCACTACGTGCCGAGTCTGGGCGCGCGCTCCACCGGGTTCGAGCACGGTGATGTCCAGGGCACGCTGCACACAGTGGCCATGCCGGGCGCCCTCACGGTCAACAGCACCATCGCTTACGAAGGCGCGGCCCTGGCGGGGCTGGGCATCATCCAGGTGCCCGAGGTGGGTGTGCGCGAGCACCTCGCGGCGGGCCGCCTCGTCGAAGTGCTCGCCGCCTGGTGCACGCCGGCCATGCCGGTGTCGCTGGTGTATGCCCACCGCCGCCACCTGCCCCTGCGAGCGCAGGTGTTCATGAACTGGCTCGCGGCCTTGATGGCTCAGCGGCTGAACTGACATGGATGGACAAACATGACGCGACTCTTGCTCCTGAAATTCCGGTTGACCCCGCTGGTCGCGATGGCGCTCCTTGCGGGTTGCGCCACACCACCGGCCGCCATCGATTCGCTGGGCATTTCGTTCGTGCGGGTTCCGATGGGCGAGTTTTCGATGGGCAGCGACGAACCGGTGGAGGCGCTTGCAGCGGCTTACCCAGGTCTTGAGCGTTCCCGCTTCGAAGGACTTTCAGACGAAGCACCGGTGCATCGGGTTCGCATCACGAAGCCTTTCGAAATGAGCCGGCACGAGATCACGGCAGGCCAGTTCCGGGCTTTCCTCAAGCGCTCGGGCCACGTCCCGGAGTCGATTGCGGACAGCACCGGTGGTTATGCCGCGCGGGTGGCAAGGATCGCTACCAACATGGCAATGACCCCGCAGGACTGCTCCGGGGGGGAACACATTTGACGAAGATTCCGCGGCGAACTGGCCCGCCTGGCGCGATCGTGCGGTGCCCGGTCGTGATGGTCATGCGTTCACAGCCCCGGTAGGTTCATACGCCCCAAACGCACTGGGTCTGTTCGATTTGCACGGCAATGTGTGGAATGGGTGTCGGATTGGTATGGAGAGGACTACTACGCGCGATCTCCCCAAACCGACCCTGTGGGCCCGATGGATGGTGCAGTGAAAGTGCGCCGGGGTGGCTCCTGGCACTCGTGGCCGTTGTACACGCGTTGCTCTTTCCGAAACTGGAACACGGTTCAGACGCGCTACACGCTGGTGGGCATCCGACTGGTCCGGGAATCTCCGCCGTGACCGATGTTCGCTGCCCTGCCACGGGACGAGGTCGAAACATCTGCGAACATCCTTTCAGCAGCCGTGCGGGCAGACTGCGCACTGATCAAAGTTGACCCAACCCGATGACCTCATGAAACTCCTCTCCCTTGTTTTCTCTCTGAGCGCCGTGGCGCTCGCGTCCATCCCCGCGATGGCCCAGACCCCTGCGCCCAAGCCCGCCGCCAAACCCACCCCGGCCGCAAAAGCACCGACCAAACGCGCACCGCTGGCCCGCTCCGCGGCCAAGGCTGTGGAAGAAGTGACGCCGATCGAAGAAGACTCCGCTGTGGTCCTCACTGAAGCCGACCTCGCGGTGGCCCAACGGGTGTACATCGGGCTCATTCCTTGCGAACTGGGTTCGTCCGTGCAGATCACGCCCGCCAGACGGCAAGGATTCTTCATCGTGCAGGTCAAGAACGTCCGCAACACGCGCTACCTCATGCACCCGGTGGAAAGCCGCACCGGCGCCATCCGCCTGGAAGACCCGAAGCGGGGCGCCATGTGGCTGCAGCTGGGCAACAAGTCCATGCTCATGAGCCAGAAACTGGGCTTGAGAGTGGCCGATGAATGCATGAGTCCCGAACAGCTGACCATGGCCGATGAAATGAAGAGAAATCCACCCAAGAGCCTGCTGGAACCCCTTGACCCACCGAGCGTCGCGCCGCCCACCCTGCCAGCCAGCACCGACGGCCAGCTTCGCGATCCTGGAGGTTCAACACAAGGACAAGGTTCGCAACCCTCAACACAATAAACAAGTTACAAGAGTCTCACCCCATGCCCAATGCCCGAACCGCGAATGCCGTCCGTCTGGAGTTCGCGTCAGGTTCCCTGGTTCAATCCAACCTCTCGGGCGCGGCCTTCACAGGAGACTGGCTCTGGGTGGCAGGCGACGAAGCCTGCGGCCTGGACCGTTTGCGCCGGCTCGATCCTGTGGGGGGCGAAGCCTTGCGCTTTGGCGACGTGCGCGACTTCCCGCTGGCCGATCTGCTCGACCTGCCCGGCACGGCCGAAGACGAGGCGGATCTGGAAGGCATGGCCGTTGCAGAGGGCTTTCTCTGGGTGGTGGGCTCGCATGGTCTGAAACGCAAGAACGTCAAGCCGGACCGGGGCCACGCTGAAAACGCCAAGCGGCTCGCGAAGGTGGCGCTCGACGGCAATCGTCGTTTGCTGGCTTGCCTGCCGATCGAGCCCGACGCCAAAGGCGAGCCTTGCCTGGTGCGGCAAGCCCAGGACGGCCGGCGAGCGCTGCGCCTGAAGGGCGATTCCCAGACGAACCTGCTCACCCGCGCGCTCATCGATGACCCCCACTTCGGACCCTACATGGCGATCCCGGGCAAGGACAACGGCTTGGACATCGAAGGCCTCGCCGTGGACGGCAACCGGCTGCTGCTCGGCCTGCGCGGCCCGGTGCTGCGCGGTTGGTCGGCGTTGATCGAGATCGCAGTCGAGGCCCGCGGCGATCAACTGCGCCTGGTGCCCCTGGACGACAGCGGCACGCTGCTGCGCAAGTACTTCCTGCAGCTCGACGGCCTGGGCGTCCGCGACCTGCATTTCTCCGGCGATGACCTCTACATCCTGGCCGGTCCGACGATGGTGCTCAACGGCGATATTCGCGTCTTCAAGTGGTCGGCGGCCAAGCCCTTGCTGGCGGCCAACCGTGAGCCGGTTCATTTCGAGGCCGGGCTGACCACGTCGGTGTCGCTGCCTCACGGCCGCGGCACCAACCGCGCCGAAGCGATTTGCGACCTGCCAGCGGCGTTGTCGGGGGGCAAGGCGAGCTGGCTCGTCCTGTACGACGCGCCGGGCGCGGATCGCAAAGAGGGGGAGCACACCGTCTTTGGAGACCTGTTGCGCCACGATTGAGATTGTTCGCGTCGCTGCGGGCGCTTCGGGCCACCGACGGCCGACGTCCTGGCCTTGAGGAGATATCTGGCACCCTGCGTCAGTCGAGCGGCCAAGGCAGCTCGCGCTGGATGGTCGGCGCTTCCGCGGGACACGGGGACTGCGCGCCCTCGTCCAATCCTCGCCACCATGGCACCACAGCGCCGAGGTGAGCCGGCTCCACCGCCTCGCCCAGGCGCGGCATGAGCAGCGGCGTGCCTTGTGACGGCGCCAGTTGCAGCAGGGTCTCCACCGGTTCGTCCCAGGCGTGCATGGCCAGGCTGAAGGTGCCCCAATGCACCGGCAGGAACGCGCCACCGCCCAGGAGCGCGTGGGCTTTCAGGGCGTTCACCGGGCCCAGGTGGATGTCACCCCAGGCCGGGTGGAAGGCACCCACCTCCAGCATCACCAGATCAAACGGGCCCAGCCGCTCGCGGATGGTGGCGTACTCGGTGGTGAGGCCCGTGTCGCCGCTGAAGAACACACGGTGCTGCTCCGACTGCACCACCATCGACGACCACAGCGTGGCGTTGCGGTCCTTGAAGCCACGCCCTGAAAAATGCTGCGACGGCGCGGCGGTGATGGTGAGGCCGGTGTTGGGCACGCGGTGGCTCTCCCACCAGTCCAGCTCGGTGATGCGCTCGGCCGCCACGCCCCAGGCCTGCAGGTGGGCGCCCACGCCCAGCGACGTGACGAAGGGCACGGCGCTGTGTTTTGCCAGCGCGCGGATGGTGGGGTAGTCCAGGTGGTCGTAGTGATCGTGCGAGATCACCACGACGTCCACCTCGGGCATCTGCCGCAGGCGCAGCGGCACCGGCTGGAAGCGCTTGGGACCGAGCAGCCGAAAGGGCGACGCGCGCGTGCCCCACACCGGGTCGGTCAGCACGCGATGGCCGTCGATCTCGATCAACACCGTGGAATGCCCGAGCCACGTGGCGCGCAAGCCGCTTTGCACCGGGCGACTCCAGGCCTCGCGCGGGTCCAGCGAAGGCAGCGGCCCGGCCGGCGCGCGGCGGCCGCCCGAGCTCAGAAATTCCTTCAGCGTGGGCCGGGGCACGGTCGCATCGCGCAGCCCGGGCAACGCCGGATGCACGTTGCGAAAACCCTGGCCGTCCCACATGGTTGAGGCGCGCATGCGCTCCAGGCGCGCACCCAGGGCGCGTTTGCCAAACGAGTTCATGAAGCCATCCCTGGACGACCGGGCAAGCTCAGGCGCGCGATGGCCGGCGCCATTTCCGACAGCAGCCGCCCTTTGCGCCACACCTTCAGCCGCGTGGCACGCAGGCGGATGGCTTCGATCGGGTCGCGCGCCTGCAGCAGCACGAAGCTGGCGTCACAGCCCGCGGCAATGCCGTAACCCTGCAGCCCCATCACCTTCGCCGCGTTCGAGGTCACGGCCTCGAAGCATTGGCGCATGCCGGCCTGGCTCGTCATCTGCGCCACGTGCAGGCCCATGTGCGCCACCTCCAGCATGTCGCCGCTGCCCAGTGAGTACCAGGGGTCCATCACGCAGTCGTGGCCGAATGCCACGGTCACGCCGGCGGCCATGAGCTCGGGCACGCGGGTCATGCCGCGGCGTTTGGGGTAGGTGTCGTGCCGGCCCTGCAGCGTGATGTTGATCAGCGGATTGGCCACCGCGCTCACACCGGCTTCGGCAATCAGCGGAATCAGCTTGCTCACGTAGTAGTTGTCCATGCTGTGCATGGAGGTGAGGTGCGAGCCGTTCACACGGCCCTGCAAGCCCAGGCGCTGCGTCTCGAAAGCCAGGGTCTCGATGTGGCGCGAGAGCGGGTCGTCGCTTTCGTCGCAGTGCATGTCCACCGGCAGGCCGAGCTCGGCGGCCAGCTCACACAGCAGCTTCACGCTGGCCGCGCCATCGCTCATGGTTCGCTCGAAATGCGGGATGCCGCCGACCACGTCCACGCCCAGCTCCAGCGCACGGATCAGGTTGTTCAGCCCGCCGTGTGAGCGCAGCACGCCGTCCTGCGGAAAGGCGACCAGTTGCACGTCGAGGTAGGGCGCCATGCGCTTTTTGGCCTCCAGCATGGCGCGCACCGGCAGCAGGCTCGGGTCGCTGGTGTCCACGTGGCTGCGGATCGCGAGCAGCCCCTTGGCCACGGCCCAGTCGCCGTAGGCCAGCGCACGCTCCACCAGCGCCTCTTCGGTCAGCAGCGGCTTGAGTTCGCCCCACAGCGCAATGCCTTCGAGCAGCGTGCCGCTCTGGTTCACGCGCGGCAGGCCGTAGCTCAGCGTGGCGTCCATGTGGAAGTGCGGGTCGCAGAACGGCGGCGTGAGCAACTGGCCCTGTGCGTCCAGCGTCTCATGCGCGGGTGCGCTCAGTCCGGCGCTCACCTCGGTGATGCGGCCGTCTTGCACGGCCACGCTCATGTCGGTGCGGCCGTCGGGCAGGGTGGCGTGGGTGATCAGCAGGTCAAGCATTCGTGGTCACCTTCAGCCTTTGCCCAGCGGCGGCCTGCCGAAGAGGTTCGAGACGTTGCTGATGGGCCCCAGCTCCGACGCCGCGGCCAACAAGGCGGGCATGAGGTTCTGCATCGCGTCCATCGTCAGGCGCTGGCGCGGCCCGGCGATGCTGATGACGCCGATGGCCTCGTGGCGCCGAAACACCGGCGCGGCCATCGCGCTCATGCCCGGTGCAAACACCTCGTCGATCATGGCGCAGCCGCGCACCCGCGCCGCGTGCAGAAACCCCAGCAAGGACTTGATGGTGGTCGGTGCCTTGGGGCCGAAATCCTTCGGTGCGCCGAAGCCTTGGTGCGCCACCAGTTCGAGCGCGCGTTCGTCGCTCAGGGTTTGAAGCCAGGCGTGGCCGGAGGCCGTGCAGGACAAGCGCGCCTCCATGCCCATGTCGGGGTCGTAGCGGATGCCCTGCTGGCGCGTGCCCTGCGCCTTGGCCACCCAGATCAGGCGGTCGTCGTCCACGATCGACAAGCGCACGAGCTCGCCCGACTGCAGCGCCAGCCGCTCCAGCAGCGGCTCGGCGATGTCGACGATGCCCGCGTGGCTGAGGTAACCCAGACCGAGCGACACCACCTTGGTGGTGAGCTGGTAGTCGCCCTGCTTGCGCTTCTGGCGCACATAGCCACAGTGCTGCAGATCGCCCAGCAGGCGGTGGCAGGCGCTCAGCGGAATGTCCAGGTCCTGCGCCATGTGGGCCAATGGCAATCCGTCGGGGTTGCGGGAGAGGTGTTCGAGCAAAGCCAGACCACGGTCGAGAGCAAGGTTCATGCGAGATTTCTTTATGTGGAATCACTTTCCAGTTTGGAAAGAGTTTCCTGAACCGGGACAAGAATCGCTGCAAGACAAGCGTGATCACCCACACCGGTTGATCGCAGCACAGAAAAACCTGGAGACAAATATAGGGCCAAGCCCGCGCCACGCCTAGCCCGCTGCACGGCACGGGCACACCCAGGCCGCGCTGACCTCATCACCACCATGACCACCACCGTCTACATCCTCAACGGCCCCAACCTCAACCTGTTGGGCATCCGCGAACCCCACCTCTACGGCCACACCACGCTGGCCCAGATCGAGCAGCGTTGCCGAGCGGTGTGCGCCGAACTCGGGCTCCCGTGCGAGTTCCGCCAGTCCAACCACGAAGGCGTGCTGGTCGACTGGGTGCAGGAAGCCCGGGCACTGGGCGCCGCCGTGCTCATCAACCCGGCCGGCCTGTCGTTCCGCTCGATCCCGCTGCTCGATGCGCTCAAGACGCTGGACCAGCCGGTGATGGAAGTGCACCTCACCAACATCCACCGGCGCGAGGCGCTCTACCAGCAGTCGATCATTTCGCTGGGCGCCACCGGCGTCATCTGTGGCCTCGGACCCTACGGCTACGAGCTGGCATTGCGCGCCGTGGCCGAGCACCTCAAACCTGCCGCAGCAGCCTGAACACGCAGCCCCGTTTCATCCGCTTTCTTCGCCACCGACAACCTCACAGGAGACAACACCATGAAAGCTGCCCTCACCCGCCGTTCCGCCCTTGGCACGGGCGCCACCCTGGCCGCCGCCGCGCTGTGGCCCGGCCTGGCCCAGGCCCAGGCACAGAGCACGCTGCGATTTGCCGCCGTGTTCTCCGACACCGACATCCGCGCCGAGATGATGAAGCGCCTGGCCGCCGACGTGGCCGCGGACCACAAGATCGACCTGTTCCTCAACTCCACACTGTTCCGCCAGGGCACCGAGCTGGTGGCGCTGCAGCGCGACAACCTGGAGATGGGCAACATCTCACCACAGGACATCTCCAAACAGGTGCCGTCCTGGTCGCTGCTGACATCGGCCTACCTGTTTCGCGACGCCAACCACCTCAACGCCTTCTTTGCCGGCGACATGGGGGCACAGATGAAGAAGCAGGTGGAAGACCAGCTCAAGGTGAAGATCCTGGGCCCGGTGTTCTTCGGCACGCGCCATGTGGGGCTGCGCGGCAAGAAGAAGATCAACACCCCGGCCGATCTGGCAGGTGTGAAACTGCGCATGCCCCCCGGCGACGCCTGGCAACTGCTGGGCCGCTCGCTGGGCGCCAACCCGACGCCGCTGGCCTACGCCGAGACCTACACCGGCCTGCAGACCGGCACCGTGGACGGCCAGGACAACCCGCTGCCCAACGTGCAGAACATGAAGTTCAACGAGGTGATGGGCCAGATCGTGCTGACCTCGCACCTGGTGGGTTTTGACCTGCTCACGCTCAATCTCAAGACCTGGCAGGCCATGTCGCCCGAGAAGCAGCGCAGCTTTCAGGCCGCGGCCGACAAGGCCATTGCCTGGAGCACGGCTGAGCACCAGAAGCGCGAGGCCGACCTGGCCGAAGGTTTCCGCCGGGGTGGCCTGGACGTGTACGCGCCCAACCTCAATGCGTTCCGCGAGAACGCGCAGAAGATCTACTTGGCGTCCGATGAGGCCAAGGCATGGCCAGCCGGCATGCTGGAAAAAATCAACGCGATGAAATGAGAGGCACCCCCGCCGCGCTTCGCACGACCCCCTCAAGGGGGCGGCACCTGCGGCCCGGCAAAGCCGGTTCCGCGGTACCCCCCGGCAAGACACGCACATGAGACACCTCCAACGCTTCGCCGACGGGGTGGCCGCAGCTCTGCTCGCGGTCATCTTCATCGCATTCATCCTGCAGATCGCGCTGCGCTACGTGTTCGACTGGCCGGTGGGCTGGACGGCGGAGATCTCGCTCGTGGCCTGGCTCTGGCTGGTGCTGTGGGGCGCGGCCTTCGTGCTCAGGGACGAGGACGAGATCCGCATCGACGTGCTGGACATCGCCTTCGGCCCGCGCCTGCGCCGCATCGCACGTGCCATCGGGTCCATCGCCATCGCGGTGCTCTTCGGCATGGCGCTGCCTGCCACCTGGGACTATGTGAGCTTCATGAAAGTGGAGAGCACCTCCTACCTCAAGATCCGGTTCGACTGGTTGTTCTCGATCTACCTGGCGTTTGCCGTGGCCGTGATCGCGCGCCACCTGTGGCAACTCGTGGGGCTGCTGCGCGGAACCCGCATCGAACCGACCGACCCTCCCCTCACTTGATCACACCGTGAACTTCACCAGTCCGTTTTCGCTCGCGCTGGCCACCATCGTCGCGCTCAGTTTGCTGGGCGTGCCCGTGGGCCAGGCCATGATCGGTGGCTCCATCCTGTACCTCTGGCTCAAGGGCATGGACATGGGCAGCGCCGCCGAGCAGCTGCTCAACAGCACCTACTCCAGCTACCTGCTGCTGGCCATTCCGCTGTTCATCCTGGCGGCGAGTTTCATGAGCACGGGTAGCGTGCTCGACCGCCTGCTGCGCTTCTGCAATGCCATCGTGGGGCGCTTCCCCGGTGGCCTGGCGCAAGTCAACGTGCTGCAGAGCATCGTGTTCGCCAGCATGTCGGGCTCGGCCCTGGCCGACGCGGCGGGCTCGGGCAAGCTGATGCAGGCCATGATGACCCGCGAAGGCAAGTACACGCCGGCGTTTGCGGGCGCGCTCACCGCCGTGTCGGCGGTCCTCGGCCCCATCCTGCCGCCCTCGATTCCACTGGTGCTCTATGCGCTGATCTCGGGCACGTCCATCGGCTTCCTCTTCCTCGCCGGTGTGTTGCCGGGCCTGCTGCTGGCGGCGGTGCAGATGGCGTTGATCTATGTGCAGGCCAGGCGGCACAACTTTCCGGTGGAGCCTGCTGTGCCGCTGCGCGAGTTGCCCCGCATCACGCGCGAGGCACTGCCTGCGCTGATGCTGCCCATCATCCTGCTGGGTTGCCTCTACAGCGGCATCACCACGCCCACCGAAGCGGCGGGCCTGGCCGCGGCCTACGCGCTGCTGGTGTCCTCGGTGCTCTACCGCAGCCTGGGCTGGCGCGACATGGCCGACTCGCTGTTGTCGAGCGCGCGCACCAGCATTTCCATCGGCATGTTGATCGCCGGTGCGCTGGTGTTCAACTACGTGATCACGTCCGAGAACATTCCCGCGTCACTGAGCGCGGTGCTGCGCACGCTGGACATGTCGCCACTCACGTTCCTGCTGGTGGTCAACCTGCTGCTGCTGGTGCTGGGCGCGTTCCTGGAGGGCTCCACCATCATCCTGGTGATCCTGCCGGTGCTGCTGCCGACGGCTGCCGCGCTGGGCATCGACCCGGTGCATTTTGGTGTGGTCGCCGTGCTCAACATCATGATCGGACTGATCACGCCCCCCTACGGCCTGCTGCTGTTCATGATGACCAAGATCGCCGATGTCTCGATGCTCGCACTGGTGCGCGAGGTCATGCCTTTCCTGGTCGTGATGATCGGTGCGCTGGCCGTGATCACGCTGTGGCCCGACTTCGTGCTGTTCGTGCCACGGATGGCAGGCTACACCGGCTGATCGTCGCGCCGCGCGTTCACTGCGTGCCGAAAATGCGGTCGCCCGCGTCGCCCAGGCCGGGCAGTATGTAGCCGTGGTCGTTGAGCTCGCGGTCGATGGCCGCGGTGTAGATCGGCACGTCGGGGTGGGCCTTGTGGAAGGCCGCAATGCCTTCAGGGCAGGTCAGCAGACACACGAACTTGATCGACTTCGGCCCGATCTCCTTGAGCCGGTCCACCGCGGCAATCGCCGAGTTGCCGGTGGCCAGCATGGGGTCGACCACGATCACGTCGCGCTCGGGCATGTGGGTCGGCATCTTGAAGTAGTACTCCACCGCGGTGAGCGTCTTGGGGTCGCGGTACAGACCGATGTGGCCCACGCGCGCACCGGGCACCACGCTGAGCATGCCCTCCAGAATGCCGTTGCCCGCGCGCAGGATGGACACAAACACCAGCTTCTTGCCATCGATCACCCTGCCCGTCATGGCCTCCATCGGCGTCTCGATCTCGATGTCCTGCATCGGCATGTCGCGCGTGACCTCGTAGGCCATGAGCAGGGCCAGCTCGTTGAGCAGGCGTCGAAAGCTGTTGGTGCTGGCGTCCTTGCGGCGCATGAGCGTGAGCTTGTGCTGCACCAGCGGGTGGTCGATGAGGTGGACGTTGCTCATGGTGGGGTGGCCTTCATGGTTCGGGAACGGAGTCATGGAAACGGATTCAGAACACGGTGCCGTCGCTGGCGATGTTGAGCGGGGGCAGGCCACCGCGCAGGCGCAGCGCCAGCAGGCGGCCGGCCGCCCAGGTCCCGCCTTCGAGCACGCAGGCCAGTGGCATCTGCGCCGCGCTCAGGCCCAGCTCGGCACGCACCAGAGGCGCGAGTTCGTCGAGCAGGGCCACGGTGAGCGCGCGCCATTCAACGATGAAGGTGTCGCCGGCCTGCCAGGTGCGCGTGGCGTGGTCGGCGGGCAGCGGGCGCAGCACGCCGGCGTCGATCAGCAGGCCACCGTTGCGGTACTCGGGCAGGCCGGTGAGTGCGTCCAGCCCCTGCACGCGCACACCCGCCCATTCGAAAGGCTCCAGCAGCGAATAGGTGAGCCACTGCGAGAGCTTGTGAAACGGCATCCAGCCGGCGGTGAGACCCTCGCCCGGCACGGCCGGGTGGGACCAGCAGTCGCCCAGCGCGGTGCCACCGATGGCGTTCTGCGCGGGCCAGATGCCGGACAGCGTGTCGAGCAAGGCCATGAGGATGGCGTGCGCCTCGACGGTGGGGCCACTGCGCAGCGCATCGAAGAGCGCGCCGGGGCGGCCGAGCGGACCGTAGGTGTCGGCGTGTTCGCGCATGGCCGAGCCCAGGCGGCGCAGCACGGCGCTGCGGCCCTCCAGGCCCACCAGCGGGTTGCGCGCGCTCACCTGAAAGGCCTCGCCCAGTCGCTCGGCCGTCAACGCGGCCAGGCCGGCTGCGTCCACCCGAAGGGGTTGCGCCGGATCGCTGGAGAACAGGCCGGCGGTGAACGCATGGAAGCTCGCCACGCCCAGACCTTCGGAGCGCGAAAACGTCTGCTTGCTGGCGGCCTCGCGGTAGCCCCACCCGGCGCCCGCGCCGGCGTCGAGCAGCACGCTCACCAGCGCCAGGTCGATCTGCGTGCGGGCGCGCTCGGCCGCGTCCACCGGGCCCAGCAAGACGTCGAGCCGGGCCGCGCGGTTCACTTGGCCCGCTTCGAAATGGCGCCAGCGGCTGTGGTACGGGATGCGCAGGTCGGGGAAGCGCTGGCGCGTGAGTTCGGCCACCGTGCGCGCGGCTGGCGCCAGGGCCGCGTCGTCCACCGCGAAGTGGGTGGATTCGCCGGCCCGGGCACGGTCCAGCAGCTGCCCTGCCCGCTGGCGGATCGCTGCGGTGGAGCGCAGCATGCTCACCGCTGCGGCGGCATCCACGGTGTGCGCGGTCAAGGCGTCAACCCCCGGCCCTTGGCTATTCTGAGCTCGTCGGCATCGGGCACCAGGCCCGGCGTGAAATAGCCCGCGGCCATCTTGGCGTCCATCTCCACGCGCGCGTCGGCCGGGATCAACTCGTCGGGGATGTTGACGCGCTCGCCCACCTCGATGCCGCCGCCGGTGATGGCGTCGTATTTCATGTTGCTCATGGACACAAGGCGGTGGATCTTGCGAATGCCCAGCCAGTGCAGCACGTCGGGCATGAGCTCCTGGAAGCGCATGTCCTGCACGCCGGCCACACACTCGGTGCGCGCAAAGTACTGGTCGGCCGTGTCGCCACCCACCTGGCGCTTGCGCGCGTTGTAGACCAGGAACTTGGTCACCTCGCCCAGCGCCCTGCCCTCCTTGCGCGAGTAGGCCACCAGGCCCACGCCGCCTCGCTGCGCGCCCTGGATGCATTCCTCGATCGCGTGCGTGAGGTAGGGGCGGCAGGTGCAGATGTCGGAGCCGAACACATCGGAGCCGTTGCACTCGTCGTGCACGCGGGCCGTGAGCTCCACGGTCGGGTCGGCCAGGTCGCGCGGGTGGCCGAAGATGTAGACCGTCTGCCCGCCAATCGGGGGCAGAAAGACTTCCAGGTCGGAGCGCGTGACCAGCTCGGGGTACATGCCGCCGGTTTCTTCAAACAGCACGCGGCGCAGGTCGGCCTCGGTGCAGCCGAAGCGTTTCGCCACACCCGGCAGGTACCACACCGGCTCCACCGCCACCTTGGTCACCACGGCCGCGCCGCCCGCGGTGAGGAAGCGGCCGTCGGGCTTGAGCCGGCCCTTCTGCAGCGCGTCGATCACCTCGGGCAGGATCACGTGCGCCTTGGTCACCGCGATGGTGGGGCGGATGTCGTAGCCGGCGGCCAGCTCGGTCGAATACGCGTCGGCAATCACGGCGCCCCAGGGGTCCATGCTCACCATCTTCTGCGGGTCGGCCCACTGCGGGTAGGGGCCGATGATGTCGGTGGGCGCGGTGTTGGTGAGGTCGGCGCGGTGCTCGCGCTTGAGCGCACCCGCCGCCACGGCCAGTGCGCGGTACACGCTGTAGCTGCCGCTGTGCGTGCCGATGACGTTGCGGTGCGCCAGGTTGAGCGTGGTTCCCACCACCGGCCCGCGCTCGCGCGCGGTGGCCGCGCCCCACTGGATGGGCAAGGCCCCGAAGCCGCCCGAGTGCGAGGTCAGGCGGATGTGGCGCGGGTGCGGCGTGTTGGGCGAGGCCGGCACTTCGGCGTTGGCCATCGGTGATGGCAGGTCTGCGGACATGGTTGAACACCTTGGTATGCGCCAGGGTCTGGCGAGACTGGCGGACCGGCTGAAAACCGCGCCCGCCGCCTGCATGGCACCAAGCAAGCTCAATGCCAGGCACTCCACACGGCCCTCCATAATCGACCGCAACACCGGTCTCAAGGACCGGAGGAAACCCCACCCACCGCTCCACCCGCAGAAAGGCCCCACCGATGCCCCACGACGTCAGCCTGATCGCCACGATTGCGGCGGCCTTCGGCCTGGCGATGGTCTTCGGGTACATCGCCGTGCGGCTGCGCATGCCGCCCCTGGTGGGCTACCTGCTCGCGGGCATCGTCATCAGCCCGGCCACGCCCGGCTTCGTGGCCGACGTGGGACTGGCCAGCCAGCTGGCCGAGATCGGCGTCATGCTGCTGATGTTCGGCGTGGGTCTGCACTTTTCGATCAACGACCTCATGGCCGTGCGCCGGATCGCCGTGCCGGGCGCCATCGTGCAGATCGGCGTGGCCACCTTGCTGGGCATCGGTCTGTCGCACTTCTGGGGCTGGAGCCTGGCCGCCTCGCTGGTCTTCGGTCTGTGTCTGTCGGTGGCGAGCACGGTGGTGCTGTTGCGCGCGTTGGAGGCCAAAGGCCTCCTCAAATCCATCAACGGTCAGATCGCGGTGGGCTGGCTGGTCGTTGAAGACCTGGTGATGGTGCTGGTGCTGGTGCTGCTGCCGGCCCTGGCCGGCGTCATCGCCCCCAGCGAAGGTGTGGCGCCTCCCACCGGCACCGAGATCTGGCAGACCGTCGGCATCACGCTGGCCAAGGTCACCGCGTTCATCGTGCTCATGCTGGTGGTGGGGCGCCGGTTGTTGCCCAAGGCGCTGTGGTGGGTGGCGCGCACCGGGTCCCAGGAGCTGTTCACGCTGAGCGTGGTGGCCGTGGCGGTGGGTGTGGCCTTTGGCGCGGGCAAGCTGTTCGACGTGTCCTTCGCGCTGGGCGCCTTCTTCGCCGGCATGATGATGCGCGAGTCCGAGTTCAGCCACCGCGCGGCCGACGAGTCGCTGCCGCTGCGCGATGCCTTTGCCGTGCTGTTCTTCGTGTCGGTGGGCATGCTGTTCGATCCCGCGGTGATCCTGAACCAGCCGTTCAAACTGCTCGCGGTGGTGGCCATCATCATGCTGGGCAAGACGGTGGCGGCGGTCGTGCTGGTCCTGCTGTTCAGGTACCCGCTCAACACCGCCCTGACGGTGGGCGTGAGCCTGGCACAGATCGGCGAGTTCTCCTTCATCCTCGCCGGCCTGGGCGTTGCGCTCAAGCTGATGCCGGCGGAGGGCCAGAGCCTGGTGTTGGCCGGCGCCCTCATCTCCATTGCGGCCAACTCGGCGCTGTTCTCGGCGGTGGAGCCCATGCAGGCCTGGGTTCGCAAGCGCTCGGCCTACGCCCGGCAGCTGGAAGCGCGCGACGACCCGCTGGCCGAGCTGCCCGCGTCCACCGACGAGTCGCTGCTGGCCCGGCAGGTGGTGCTGGTGGGCTTTGGCCGCGTGGGCCAGCGCATCGCGCAGACCTTGCGCGAGAAGGGCATTCCTTTCGTGGTGGCCGAGGAGAACCGGGAGATCGTCGACGCATTGCGCAAGGAGGGCATCGCCGCCGTCAGTGGCGACGCGTCCACGCCCGAGGTCCTCATCCAGGCGCACATCGCTCGCGCGGCCATGCTGGTCATCACCATTCCAGACACGATGAGCGTGCGCAAGGTGGTGGAGATCGCACGCATGCTCAACCCCGAGATCGACGTGATCGTGCGCACGCACAACGACGAGGAAGCCGAGATGCTGCGCCAGGAGAGCGTGGGCACCGTCTTCCTGGGCGATACCGAACTGGCGCGTGGCATGGCGGCACACGTGCTGCAGCGGTTCAAGCGCTGAACCACCCGCGCACACCATGACCGACAACGACCTGCCCCCGCTGAACCCCACCCCGCCCGGCCTGTACCGCCACTACAAGGGCGGCTGGTACGAGGTGCTGGACACCGTGCG
>NZ_JADMJO010000158.1 GCF_018780385.1 Hydrogenophaga sp.
ATTCGGTGGCAGCGGGCATGCCGTTCCAGCCGTTCTCGCAGAAGCTGGCCCAGGCTTCGCGAAAGCCATCGGCTGGCGTGACCTGGCCGTCGTGCCAGCGCGCGCCCTGCACGTCGCCGGTGCGGTTCAGCGGGCCGAGCACGCCGGTGGCGTAGTGGGCAGCCTCCTGCAAGATGGCCTCGACCAGGTCGGGCGTGGTTTCTTCATGGCCGGGCTGGGCACAGATCGCATCCAGGCCTCCGACTTCCTTTATCGTGAACAGCATGTCGCGCAAGGGCGCGGCGTAGGTAGACATTGATTACTCCTCTTTGTGGGTTCAACCCGTCAGCCCCATAAGGCATACATCCATGTATGACCCTACCCACCAGGACAAGGCCCGGTCGATCAACCGCTTCAGGGCGGCTGAATTCCTCAGGCGGCTTACGAAGCAATTACTTGGTATGACAAGATTTCTAGAAGCCGTTGAAGCGTGCGAAGTTGTCGACCGGCTCACGCTCGGTGCGCACGTGGTTCACCACGGCCGCGGGGTCGGCATAGCCCAGTGCCATGCCGCACAGCACCATCTGCCTGTCTGGGATTTGCAGGGCTTCAGCCAGAAGGCGCTGGTATATGGCCCAAGCCATCTGCGAACAGGTATCCAGGCCTCGTGCGCGGGCCGCCAGCATGATGTTCTGCAAGAACATCCCGTAGTCCACCCAACTGCTCTGCACCATGCGCCGGTCTAAGGTGAAGATCAAACCGACCGGCGCATCGAAGAAGGTAAAGTTGCGTGCATGTTGGGCGCGCATGGCATCCGTTTCTCCCTTGGAGATTCCGACCGCGGCATAGAGAGCAAAACCGCATCGGCGCCGCCTGGTTAGGTAGGGCTCGAAGAACTCGGCCGGGTAGATGTCGTATTCGGACTGGTGCTCTCCCTCTTCATGGTGAAAGGCGTGCAGTACACGGTCGCACAAGCGCTTCCTCGCTTCGCCCGCCACAGCAATAACCTGCCACGGCTGGGTGTTGGTGCCACTGGGCGCGCTGGCTGCCACCGACAGAATCTGGGCTACCGCTTCTTGCGGCACGGGGGTCGGCAGAAAGGCGCGCACGGAACGACGTTCGCGGATCACCGCATCAATCAGCATGTCGCGCAAAGGCGCTGCGCAGACAGACATTCACTCTCTCCTGGTTGCTGAGCTATTCTGGTAAGCACACCGACATGCCGTTGCCGAAGAAGCATTCGTGCGAATACATCGATGCCGAACGTCCATGGGGCGTCTCCTGGGTGTACTAACAAGCGGTATTCTGGGCACTCGGCCCATACGCGTCTTGCCCGCCAGTGCATGGCGAGTTGACTTTGTATGCACAAGGCAAAACCCGGCTGACAGCGGTTGGACGTTCGCATGAAAGGGTGGCGAGCGGCCACGCGATGCATCATGAGTAGCGCTTTGCTGGCTGCATCCCGAGTCGAACTTGTTCGGTGTAGGCTTGGGGTCATTCCATCGCCAAACCATGCCATGACTTTGGTAGTGCATAGCTTCTGCTAAGCGCAAGATGATCGGGGGCATAGCGACGTTTCATCGGTTTGCGGGCAGCTTTATTGGTGTAATTTCGGATTCAGCGCAAGCTATCGTTGCTCCCTTTAACTATGTTGAAACCCGTCGTCACGGTTCCTGTTTTCGCCGTGCGTGGCCTGCTCGACGGCGCGCGCAGCAAAGGACTGGCCACCGAGTCCTGGCTGGATGGCGTTCTGGCGCAGGCCCGCATCGCCGAGTCGCTGCTGCATCTGGAGCAGTCGCGTGTGACCATGGAGCAATACATCGCACTCTTCAGTGCTGTGAAGGACAGCTTGGACGACGAATGCCTAGGCTATCTACACGGTCGGCCGTTGCGCTGCGGCAGCTTTGCGCTGATGGCTCGCTCTACGCTCGGGGCCAAGACGCTGGCAGCCGCCTTGCAGCGCTTGAGCGCATCCTTCACCCTGCTGCAGGACGACCTGTCGCTTGTGCCCGTCTCTGATGGCTTGCTCAAGGGTGCTGCGCTGGACGTGCGCCGCGCTGCGGGCGAACATTCCGACTTCCTGCAAGGGCTGCTGTTGCGCGTCTTCTGGCGTCTGCTGGTATGGCTACACGGCGGTCGGCTGGTGCCCAGAGGGCTCGATTTCGCCTTCGAGACACCGCCGTGTGCTGCAGACTATGCCCAAATCTTCTCAGGCACGTTGCGGTTCGGGCAGGCGCGGTCGGCGATCTGGTTCGAGGCATCCGCATTCGCGCAGCCGATGCGCCGTGACACCGCCGCGCTCCAGACCTTTTTGCGCGCCGCACCGGGCAACCTGATCGGCCCGCGCCTGATTGAGCGGACGGCTAGCGCGCGGGTGCGCGCGCTATTGCAGCAAGCGAACCCGGAGTGGCCCGATCTGACTATCGCCGCGCAGCGCTTGCACATGTCGGTAAGCGCACTGCAGAGGCATCTGGCCGTGGAGGGTAAGTCATTTCAGGTGCTGAAGGACGAGTTACGGCGCGACATGGCGATCATTCGGTTGACCAGCACCGATGCCGCGCTGAGCGCCATCGCCGCCGAGTTGGGGTTCGCGGACAGCACTGCCTTCCAGCGGGCCTTCAAGTCATGGACCGGCAGCACGCCAGGTGTCTATCGTTCCCGCACCCAAAAGACGTAGCGCTGCTTCGACGCGGTCGCACTCAAAGCGAAGAGCACAGATGCCCGCCATCCACTGGTACGCAGGCGCCGGTCATCCACGACCCGGCCTCGGTCGCGAACAGCAGGAACAGACCGTTGAGCTCCTCCGGCTTACCCAGGCGGCGCATCGGGATGCGCTTGATAAGCGCCTTGCCATGGTCGGTATCCCACATGGCATCGGTCATCTCGGTGTCGATGTAGCCCGGTTCGATGGCATTGACGCGAATGCCGTGGCGCGCCCATTCGAGTGCCAGGCTCTTAGTCATGTGCACGACTGCAGCCTTGGACGTGGCATACAGCATGGCGCCCAGCATCACGCGCTCGCCCAGGATCGATGCGATGTTGATGACTGAGCCTCCCCGCCCCGCATCCACCCAGCGCTGCGCGGCACGCGCGGCCACCAGCCACACGCCGCGCACGTTGGTCTCCATCAGCGAGTCGAAGTCGGACGCAGACAGCGTGAGCGACAAGGCGTCGTTGGAAGCCCCGGCGTTGTTAACCACCACGTCGAGGATGGTGCCCGAGGCGTCTATCTCGGCGAAGGCGTCGTCGATGGACTGCTCGGAAGCCACATCCATTTCCAGCACCGTGACCTGAGGCGAGCCGAGCTTTTCGAGCTCTTGGGCGAGCTTGTCGAGCCGCGCCTTGCGCCGCGCCCCAATCACCACCTTAGCCTTGCAACCAGCAGCCAGCCGGGCGAAGTTCTCGCCCAGGCCCGACGAGGCCCCCGTGACCAGCACCCGCTTGCCTGCCAGCATTGCACCCAGATCCATCATCGTCTCCTTGCATCTTCAGTTCGCCGTCGATGCTGGGAGGTTAGCGCAGGGCCGCTCGGCTGCGGGGTTGCCTCGCCCCCCCCCATCCGTCGAAAGAGGCGCCTTGTCAGTTGATCGAGACCATCCGTCATTGCCGCGCCAAGCACCGCTGCCTACGATTGCCTGTATGCCTTGGGCACCCTGAGCGCCGCACGAATGCACGCCACGGTGTCGACGCTCCGGTCCCGATGGACTGCGGCGTCCGGGGGCAGATTCAGGAGACGACAAGTGCTGCAACAGTCACCCATGGAATGGTCCATCGACCGTGCGCCCATTGAGGGCAGGATAGATGCGACGGAAGCGATTCTCAAGGACTCCTTCCAGCGCTGGAGTCTTTCCTCCCCGGCGAAGGCAGCTGCATTCCGGGCGAAGTTGCGGCGGCACGAATTCGCCGGGGCCTCCTTGGTATGCACCGTGACCGGTCCTTGCGTCGCCCAGTCTCCTCCTGGGCATTCGCCATTCGACAATGAGTTCTGCCTGGGGCTGCAGCTGAACCTGGGCGGTCGAGTGCAGCTGCAGCATTGGGACACGCCAATCTGCGAGGGCGACATGTTCCTTTGGCGTACCGATCAGCGGCAAGACTATGAGGTGCTGGAACGAACCCACAGCGTGTCGTTGATGATTCCCTGGAAGCTCATGCGCGAGCATCTACCGGGCCGCAAGCAGCCGCCCGCAGCCTGCCGCATTGACAGCCACACAGGCGTGGGCTCACTGCTGAGCCAACACCTGATGGGGTTGGCCAAGGAGATCGGCGCCGTGCCGCCCTCCGCACACGTCGCCCTATGCCGCATGGTGATCGGGCTTCTGGATATTGCGCTGCCAGAGCCGGAGAGCACCACTCGATTCACGACCATGGCCGCGTTGCGCGAACGAGCACTGGCCTACATCGCCCAGCATTTTCAAGAGGATGACCTGAGTCCGGCACGCATCGCCGCGGCGCACGGCATTTCACTGCGTTACCTTCATGCGCTGTTTGCGCAGGGCGATACCACGGTGGTCGGCCACATCCTGGAAAGCCGATTGCAAGCGTGCTGGCGGTCACTCGTCGACCCGGCCTGCCGGCACCTGCAGGTCTCGGCGATCGCGTTTCACTGGGGCTTCAACTCAACCAGCCACTTCTGTCGCGCGTTCAAACAACGCTTTGGGGTGTCGCCCAGCGATGCACGCGACATGACTGCTCACGGCTCCGTCATTGCTATGGTCGAGTCGGCCGGGTTTTCCCTTGCACACGCAAAGTCAACTTGCCATGCACTGGCGGGCAAGACGCGCACGGGCTAAATACCGACCATATGCCCTAGACAGACTGAGAACGCAGAGATTCGACGCTTCGCTACCCCCTTGTGGGTGTGCGGGCATGACCCCGGGGCCACATTGCTGGCCAAGTTTTCAAACCTTCACCGTACCAACTTTCTGAGGAGCGCTTCCATGCTGCCGCAACTGCACCGCCAACCCTGGATGGACAGCGACATCGAGACCTT
>NZ_JADMJO010000030.1 GCF_018780385.1 Hydrogenophaga sp.
CGTAGGCCATGACGACGGTGCGCGATCGCTCCGGGCCACAATCCGCCGCGTTGACCGAACCAATGCCGGTCACCATGCCGTCTGCTGGCGTGTTGGCCACCAGGTCCCCCTGGCTGCGCCGGGCGCGCTGCGCGGCCACCGCCAGGGCGCCGTACTCGATGAAGCTGCCCTCGTCGCACAGATCGGCCAGGTTTTCGCGCGCGGTTCGCAGGCCCAGGACATGGCGGCGCGCCACGGCATCGGGTCGCGCGGCGTCTTGCGTGAGCGCATCGCGGTTCAGCATCGCCTGCAGGTCGGGGCGCACCTGGCCCGGTGGATGCGGGTGGACCGACGCCTTGGCCGCCACGGCCGGGCTGGTTGCCACTGGCTCGGCACGCAGCAACACATCGTTCATCTGCACCGACTCTTCGGGCTCGAACAACAGCTCCAGCACCCGGGCATCGGACTCGGCACGCAGCTCGTGCTCCATCTTCATGGCTTCCAGCACCACCACCACGTCGCCGCGCCGCACGGAGTCACCCGGTGCGACGAGCCATTGAACGATCCGTGCCTGCAAGGGAGAACGCAAGAAATTCATGGCGGGATTCTGCGCTTCGTGACCTCCGACAAGGGTCGATGACGCGACACCTCACCCACCATGCAAACAGGCCCTGAAAAGGGCCTGCGACGGGAAAGAGCAGCGAAGAATCAATAAATATCGGAATCAGCCCATTGGGAAGACGGGCCGAAGTCGTTGGCCGTGACCGGGGTGTTGAGGTTGAGGACAAACACCACCTCGCCACCGAAACGACCCACGCCCAGGCTCTTCATGAGCTGCTGTTCCTGCTCGGGGCGCTCCATGCGCAAGAAACAGATGGCTTGCTTCGTGCCTTCGTGCATGGCGGTGAGGATGTCCAGGCGCGTGATGCGACCGAATTCGCTGCACAGTTGGTGCAGCGCTGATTTCAAGCTCGGCACATCGCTGTGCTGTCTGAGTTCTGCAAGTGTGCTCACAATCGACTCCCAAGTTCGTTTCTGTCGTTTGCGCTTTTTGGTCTGCGCCGGCGGCCCTAGGCGCTGGCGAGCGTGAATGGTAGCCCAGTTGCCGTGAAAACTAACAGTTTTGTTACAACTTGGCTTGGCAGCACCGCCTGCTGTGCGCTAGATCACATTCCGACTGTGATGAGAGCACCCGTCTGTGCAAACACCGTGACAACACTTCTGTATTCTCGAACCACCCCACCACCGGAAGTTCCTCATGCGACCCGCTTCCCCAGCACCCTCCGCCACAGCTTTCAACGCCGCCGAAACGACTTCAGAGGGTGTCTCGGGGGAGTTCGGGCAGAGGGGGGAATTTGATCGACTGGCCAGCTGGGCGGCCCGCATCGCGGGCGTCGGCGCTTCGGTGTTGTTCGACACGTCGCAGTGGCCGCCTCGGGTGTTGGGGTCCCATGGACTGGCACCGTCAGCCATCGCTGACGTCCCCCAGGCTGTTGCAGTGCTGTTCGCTGACGGCACCCAGGAATGCCGCTTGACGGACCCGGCGAACCATCCGGCCGAGACACACTTGCAGGCCTGGGCGGCCTTGTCGTCTCCGAACAACCTTCACTGGTGGCCACTGTCTGCGGCCGGCGGACGAACCGCATCGGCCGCGTTGCTCCTGAATGAGGATCCCGATCGCCCATGCGACACCCGCGACCCGGCGATGCAGGAACTCGCCGCTCACGCCATGGACACGGTGGCGCTGGTGCACCGGTGCGAGCAAAGCGAGTTGCGCAATGTGCAGATATTGCGGGAAAGCGAGAGCCGCCTGAACCTCACTGAGCACACCGCGGGCGCGGGGAGCTGGTCGATGCAGGTGGCCAGCGGCGAGCTGGCGCACTCCGACGAGTTCGCCAGCATCCTGGGTTTGGCGGATCACCGCCAGGTCACCTCGCTCGACACCATGGTGCAGCGCTACAACCCGGAGTGGCGCAGCGGGATTCGCCAACGGCTGGAGCGCTGCGCGCAAAGCGGCGAGGGATTCGACGAAGAAATCCAGATCATGGTGGACGGGGGGGTGTCCAAGTGGGTTCGTACCGTCAGCTCCGCCGTGCGTGGCATCGATGGTGAGATCGTTCGCATCCAGGGGGCGATCCAGGACATCTCGGCGCAGAAGCAGGCGCAACAGGACACACTGCGCCTGGCGATGCGGCTGACCACCACGCTGGCCAGCATCACCGAAGCCTTTGTGACGCTGGACCGCCAGTGCTGCTTCACCTATTTGAATCAGGAGAGCGAGCGCCTCCTGCAGAAAACCACCGCCGACCTGCTCGGCCAGGAGGTCTGGCACGACTTCAGTGGTGGTCTGGCCGAGCGGCTCAAGGACAAGCTCACCCGGTCACTCAACACCAACCGCCGGGTGGAGCTGGAAGACTTTTTCCCCACGCTGGGCAAATGGATGGAGGTGCGGGCGTATCCGTTTGCGGAAGGTCTGGCGGTGTATTTCCGCGATGTGACGGAACGCAGGCGCTCGCAGGAGCAGCTGATGCTGCTGGAGACCAG
The DNA here is from genome assembly GCF_018780385.1 of Hydrogenophaga sp. Taxonomy (GTDB): domain Bacteria; phylum Pseudomonadota; class Gammaproteobacteria; order Burkholderiales; family Burkholderiaceae_C; genus Hydrogenophaga. The sequence continues at coordinate 2,524 of NZ_JADMJO010000030.1, forward strand.
CGTGTCCCGGCTCAACGACATCGTGGCGATCGCGGAAACCGGCGCCGGCAGTCAGGAGCCACGCATCGTCTTCGTCAACGACGCGTTCGAGCAGCAAACCGGCTACACGCGCGCTGAAGTCATCGGGCAGACGCCACGCATCCTGCTGGAGCTGGATCCGGCCATGACCCACATGAACACCCTGGTCGCCAGTCTCCAGGACAACCAGCAAGCCCGCACCGAACTGATGGTGCGGCGCAAGAACGGCGCGCTCTTCTGGGTCGAGCTGGAGGTGGTGACGGTGCAGGCCACGGCCGAAGAAGTGACGCACTGGGTGGCCGTGGGCCGTGACATCACGCAGCGCAAGACGGCCGAGGACATGATCCGCCACCTGGCCTTCTACGACGCACTGACCGATCTGCCCAACCGCCAGCTGCTGCTGGACCGGTTGCAGCAGGCGCTGGCGGCCAGCGCGCGCACCGGCCAGTTCGGCGCACTCATGTTCATCGACCTGGACAACTTCAAGATCTTGAACGACACGCTGGGCCACCACATGGGCGACCAGTTGCTGCAGAAAGTGGCCTTGCGCCTGACGCAGAGCGTGCGCAAGAGCGACATGGTCGCGCGCCTGGGTGGTGACGAGTTCGTGGTGATGGTCGACGACCTGAGCACCGACGCCGAGGCGGCGGCCTACAAGGCGCGCGCCCTGGGCGAGAAAGTCCTCAAGACCCTGCGTGAACCCTTCCAGCTCACCGGCCACCAGCATTTCGCCACGCCCAGCATCGGCGTGACCTCGTTCAACGGCGACCAAAGCGATGTCGGCGAATTGCTCAAACAGGCAGACCTGGCCATGTACCAGGCCAAGTCGATGGGGCGCAACACGCTGTGCTTCTTCGATCCGGACATGCAGGCCACGGTCAGCGTCAATGCCGCGGTGAGCTCCGATCTTCGGATCGGGCTGCGCGAGGAGCAATTCATCCTGCACTACCAGCCGCAGGTGGACCGGGTGGGTGTCGTCACCGGCGTGGAGGCTCTGGTGCGCTGGAATCACCCCACACGCGGCCTGACCTGGCCCGCAGAGTTCATTCCGGTGGCCGAAGACACGGGCCTGATCCTGCCGCTGGGTCAGTGGGTGCTGGAAACCGCCTGCGAACAGCTGGCGATCTGGGCACACCGCCCGCAGACCGCCAGCCTGAGCATTGCCGTCAACGTGAGCGTGCGCCAGTTCCGCCACCCTGATTTCGTGGACATGGTGATGGCAGCGATCACGCGCACCGGCATCCGACCGCACCGCCTCAAGCTGGAACTCACCGAGAGTCTGCTGGCCGACCGCATGGAGATCACCATCGACAAGATGGGCATGCTCAAGGCGCTGGGCGTGACGCTCTCACTCGACGACTTCGGTGTGGGCTACTCGTCACTATCGGTGCTCAAGCGCCTGCCGCTGGACCAGCTCAAGATCGACAAGGGTTTCGTGGCCGACGTGCTGACCGACCCCAACGACGCTGCGATCTCGCGCGCCATCATCGCGCTGGCACAAAGTCTCAGCTTGCAAGTGGTGGCCGAAGGGGTGGAGACGCAGGAGCAGCGCGACTTCCTGGCCTACCAGGGCTGCGACCAGTTCCAGGGCCACCTGTTCTCCAAGCCCTTGCCCATCGAAGAGCTGGACGCGATGCTGGAGAACCCGACCTCGGGCATGGTCGTGGCGGGATGACACCCCCCGCGTCGCCTTCGGCGCCTCGCCCCTCTCTCGCCTGCGGCGGGAGGGGGGCGACAGCTTGGGCCGGCGGAGCCGGACCCTTGCTGTCCCTGGTTGGCGTTGGCTCGCTCGCCGGGCGGTCTCAGGCCGTGAACAGGGCCACGTTGCCGCCCGCCGCGGTGGTGTTGATGGTCAGGGTCTGCTCAGCGCAAAAGCGCAGCAGGTAGTTCGGCCCCCCGGCTTTGGGGCCGGTGCCGCTGAGACCCTCACCGCCGAAGGGCTGCACGCCCACCACGGCGCCGATCATGTTGCGGTTCACATAGACGTTGCCCACGCGCGCCGCACGGGCCAGCGCCTGCGCACGGCTGTCGATGCGGGTCTGGATGCCCAGTGTGAGTCCGTAACCCAGCGCGTTGATCTGCTGCACCACGGCCATCGGATCACCACCCCAGCGCACCACCTGCAGCACCGGGCCGAAGATCTCCTGCGTCACCTCGCCAATCGAAGCCACCTCGAACATCTGCGGCGCGATCACGTGCGGCAGCGCAGGCATGGAACGGCGGCTGTCCAGCAGTGGCGTGGCGTCGGTGTGCAGGCGCTGCACGTGGCGGGAGATGCCTTCAAACGCCTCGGCATCGATGACCGGGCCGAGGTCGGTGGCGAGATCGGAGGGATCGCCCGCCACCAGCTCCCTCGCGGCACCTTCGATCATTTCGATCACACCGTCGGCAATGGCCTCGTGCACACACAGCAGGCGCAGCGCAGAGCAGCGTTGGCCCGCGCTGCGGAACGCACTCTGCGCCACCGCGTCGGCCACCTGCTCGGGCAGCGCCGTGCTGTCCACCAGCATCGCGTTGATGCCGCCCGTCTCGGCGATCAGCGGAATGATCGGGCCGTCCTTGGCGGCCAGCGCGCGCTGGATGATCTTGGCCACCTGGGTGGAGCCGGTGAACACCACACCGGCGATGCCCGGTTGTGCCACGAGCGATGCGCCCACGGTCTCGCCCGGGCCATGCAGCAGTTGCAATGCGCCGGCGGGCACGCCGGCGGCGTGCAGCAGCTTCACCGCTTCGAGCGCAATGGCTGGCGTCTGCTCGGCCGGTTTGGCCAGCACGGTGTTGCCGGTGGCCAGGGCGGCGGCCACCTGGCCCGCGAAGATGGCCAACGGGAAGTTCCAGGGGCTGATGCAGACCCACGCGCCCCGGCCTTCCATGCGCAGCGTGTTGCTCTCGCCTGTGGGGCCGGGCAGCGTCTGCGGCGCCATCACGCGCTCGGCGTCGTTCGCGTAATAGCGCAAGAAATCGATGGCTTCGCGCACCTCCGACACCGCGTCGCCCCAGCCTTTGTGCGCTTCCTTCACCAGCAACGCACACAGGCGCGGCAGTTGCTGCTGCATGGCGTCGGCCGCGCGGCGCAGTGTGGCGGCGCGCTCGGCCACCGGCGTGTGGTTCCAGCCCGCGAAGGCCTGCACAGCCTTGCCCACAGCGGCCTGCGCTTCTGCGGCGGAGGCTTCGGGCACGGTGGGTACCACCAGCGCGGCGTGCGCGGCCAGCAGTGGGTCGCGGTGCACGACCACGGCCAGGTCCAGACCCAGGCTGTTGGGGCGCTTCAGGCCGTACAGGTCGGGGGGCAGCGGCAGGGTTGATGACATCGCCTCGGGCTTCGACTGCTCCAGCGGCGAGAGCAACAGCTCGTCCATGCCCACCGATTCGTCGGCGAGCTGGTGCACGAAGGAGGAGTTGGCGCCGTTCTCCAGCAGGCGGCGCACCAGGTAGGCCAGCAGGTCGCGGTGCGCGCCCACCGGCGCGTAGACACGGCAGGCCACCGCCGGGTTCTTCAACACCTCGCGGTAGATGCCCTCGCCCATGCCGTGCAGGCGCTGCAGTTCGAACGGGGCACCCTGACGCGTTGCCAGTTGAAGAATGGCCGCAATCGTTCCCGCGTTGTGCGTGGCGAACTGCGGGTAGATGGCTTCAGGCGCATTCAGCAAGGCCTGTGCGCACGCCAGGTAGCTCACATCGGTGTGTGGCTTCTGCGTGAACACCGGATAGGCCGGCAGCCCTTGCTCTTGCGCGCGCTTGATCTCCGCGTCCCAGTAGGCGCCTTTGACCAGGCGGCACATGAACTTGAGTTGGTATTGCCGCCCCAGGGCCGCCACATGCTCAATGAGCTCCACCGCGCGCGTCTGATAAGACTGCAGCGCCAGACCAAAACCCTGCCACTGCGGACAATGTTGCGCCACGAGCCTGGCCAACGCTTCGAACACTTCCAGCGAGAGTTCGAGCCGATCAACCTCCTCAGCGTCAATGGTCAGGTTCAGGTTGGCCGCAGCCGCGCCTTCGCACAGCTGCCACACGCGCGGCACGAGTTCGCGCATCACGCGCTCGTGCTGCGCATCTTCGTAGCGCGGGTGCAGGGCGCTGAGCTTGATGGAAATGCCGTCGTTCTGACTCGGTGCACGCTGGGGGTCGGCCGTGCGGGCGATGGCCGCGATCGCGTTCTGGTAGCTCGCGAGATAGCGCAGCGCGTCGGCGTCGGTGCGCGCGCCCTCGCCCAGCATGTCGAAGCTGAAACTCAGGTTGACCTGGCGCTTGCGCGCCGACGCCGCTTCCTTCATGCCCTCTTCGATCGTCTGTCCCAGCACGAACTGGCGGCCGAGCAACTGCACCGCGCGCAGTGTGGCGGCCACGACCGTGCGCGCGCCGAGCTTGACCATGAGGCCCGGCTCGTTGCCCGCTTCGGGCAGGAACTTCTTCGACATCGCGATCGCGGTCGACGACAGCCGCGCCAGTGTGGAGTCGGCGGCGCCGTCGAAATCGGCACGACCCAACTGGTCGGCCGTGAGCGCGATCGCGGTCTCAGCATCGGGCACGCGCAGCAGCGCCTCGGCCAAGCGCATCAGCGCCAGGCCCTCGGCGCTGGAGATCGGGTATTCCTTGAGCAGGCTTTCCATGGCCCAGAACGGCGGCGGGTTCTCACGCACCGAGCGCACCCAGGGCGCGGCCTGCGTGGCCGCGGCGGCCCAATCGAGTGCGCCCTGCAACGCGCTCAGGCGGTGGGCCAACACCCCGGCTTCGGGGCGGTAGGGGAAGGGCAGGCGGTCGGTGGTGCGCGGCATGAAAAGCTCCAGAGCAGACGTTGATTTGCGAATCTGCGTATGTTCACGCCTTCTATGCCGAACTTTTCACTAAAAATCTCACCCCAACTGGATAATTCACGCCCATGAATCCCCATGCCGCCGAACCGGACCGCATCGACCTCAAGATCCTCAAGCTATTGCAGGCCGACGGCCGCCTCACCAACCTCAAGCTGGCCGAGGCGGTGACGCTCTCGCCCACCGCCGTGCTCGCGCGCACCCAGCGCCTGCAGCGCGACGGCTTCATCCTGGGGTACGAGGCACGGCTGAACCCGCTCAAGCTCGGGCGAGGAATGATGGTGTTCGTGGAGGTGCTGCTCGACCGCACCACGCCCAACGTGTTCAATGAATTCAAGGCCGCGGTACAGGTGCGCGACGAAATCATGGAATGCCACATGGTCGCCGGCGGCTTCGACTACCTGCTCAAGACCCGCATGGCCGACATGGCCGCCTACCGAGAGTTCGCCGGCAGCGTGCTGTGGCAACTGCCGGGCGTGCGCGAGACGCGCACGTATGCGGTGATGGAAGAGGTGAAGAACAGTTCGCAGCTGCCTTTGTGAGGACACAACGACCCAGTGCTGATGCAGCATCTACTCCTGTGAAGGCGACTCGCAGGTCATGCGCCTTTGTTCATATTCCCAGCGCAGAAGCGCGTGCTGCTGAGACCTCTCATACTCTGCCTCCTCGTGCATACGAAAGGCCTCCGAATGGGCAAGAAGCGCTTCATGGTTCAGAAGGGCTCCGGCTTTGGCCCAGAATGGCTCTCGCCAGACGTGTTTGTCTTCGAGCTGGCTTGACCAGCGCGACAAGAACCCCGACTGAAACTCGATGAATGGCTTCAATACCGACGTGTTGACGTAGGACACCGAGTAGTTGACGAACGCCCCCGAGTAGGTCATTTCGTTCAAGTGCACGACAGTGCCGTCCGGCACATCTCCCAATGCCACCAGTTCAGCGGGCGTACCCAACTGAATCTCCACCATATGCATCTGGATTGGGACCTTTTGATATGTGCACTCAATGGAAGGCGAGGAGTCAGCAAAACCTTCCAAAGGAACTCCATACGCGCACTCCACGTAGCCGTTCATTCCTTCACCCAAATAGTGCGTGCTGGCTTGTCTGACGCCTGAATAAGGTAGGAGCCCTGATTTGCTCCATCCACGATACTCACTGAACTTCCACAGCACACCAGCCGTATCTTTTTCAACAACCTTCTCGAGCTTGTGCGAGGCCTCATGCGGCGCATAGACGGCGGCGGGTGCAAGCCCTCCTTGCCAGTCGCGATAAACGAAGTCTGGATACGGAGGCATCGGTCTGCGTGGTGCGGCGTCGAGTTCACGCAATGCGGTCATCACATCGTTGCGAATCCTCCCGGATGTGGGCACTGCGGGATTGAGGTAGATCTCCAGCAGGCCGTGCCCGATCAGGTCGCGAGCGCCGTTGAGCCCGGGCGGACGGTCCACATACGGCTGGATCACGTCCGTGTTGGGGGCAACGGTTCCGGTGAGTCTCAATCCATTGATGACGATGTCCTTGTCCGCCAGGGAATGCCGTCCCGACAGACTGGGCGACGCGGGCGCGACGTGCACCACCCGCACATACTCATTGCCCGTCTTGCCAACCGCGTGCGTGTAGGCTTGGTTCACAAACAGGTTGCCCTGGGAGTGCGCCAGGAAAAGCATCTTCTGATTCAAGCTGGCCCAGTGGTTGATCTGCGCCTGGTGTCGAGCCGAGACCTCGGCGAGACTGGGATTGCCGAACTGGGACGTCAGCACCTGCATAAGCTTGGCCAGAAAGGTGTCGAAAAGACTCTTGAGCAAATTGCCCAGCGCCGGAATGGCTTCGATCAAAGCATCCCACCAACCACCCTCCCCCTTCGCGGCCGAGAAAAACAATTCGAAACGCCCGGCGAGCAGACCGTTCTGCTCCTGCAGCCGCTGCTCGAAGGTTTCCACAAAATCAGAGAACCCTTGGGTGTCGTTGTAGAAGAGTTCGTAGGTGATGGGTTTGCCGGCGGGAGTGTTGGAGGGATACAACTGCCCGAGCACCACCAAAGCATTGTTGGCGCTTTCCTTGGTTGTTTGCACTCCATTGAAGAATCCAAAAACCACTCCATCTGCCTCGCACGCTTCTTGAGCGAGAGCCGACAGCGGGAGCGACAACACGAATGCGACCATTCCACGGGCGCCGGCACAAAGCCATCGTTTTGCAATTTCATTCACATGAATCTCCCTTGGGCAACTGGGAGACTGTTCCGCTCACCGCCTTGTTGTATGCGAGATAGGCAAGCAGGCGACCTTTGGTGTTTGTTGTCATTGCCTCAATGTCGCGAGACATTGCATATGCCTCAGGAAAGCGCTCCAACCCAGAAAATACAAGTCCACGACACTTGGCAGCCCGCACTCCTGCCTTAGATACCTCTTCGAGTTTCACTGCATCAGTTTTGTCCACCAGGAGCGTCTGCTGTAACGCCCGACCCGTTTGCATTGCCGCCGCCCTCTCCGGCGCCACGGTGTACTTCTTCTCGATGTATCGCTCGATGTCGTCCCGCACGCCGTTGGCATTCGCATCAATCCCCGCGATGCTGTCGGTGCGATCCAGTGTGGGCAGCGCACCGCTCGCTTCGAGCTGGGCAATCTGTTCCTGTGGCGTGAGCGCCGCCCCCGAACTCGCGACACCCCCGCCACCGCAGGCGGCCAGAGCCGACGCGAGTGCCATCGACGCAAACAGCGCGCGAAATCTCTTCAATTCATTCATGGTGTTTCCTCCCTGTGTCGATGAACCGCCGGGCTCAACACAGCGCTGCGTTGATCTGCCGGCGGCGAGCAGTGTAGGTTTAAAGAACTACAACGCGGACACTGGGGGAGGTACGAAATTACTCAAGTGCGTACTTGTGATCCATTTGACACAGCCGTTGACAGCTTGGGCGGCCTTCGCACAATTGGTGCACCACCTCAAGGAACTCACATGTCACGCATTTCGCTGGTCTTGCTGCTGAGCACCCTCTGCGTCACCACCGCCCACGCCCAAAGCACCAAACCCGGCTTGTGGGAAATCAACCAGAAGATGGGCGGCAGTGCCGAGATGGACCAGGCCATGGCGCAGATGCAAAAGCAGATGGCTGGCATGTCGCCCGCAGAGAAAAAGATGATGCAGGACATGCTGGGAAAACAAGGCATGACGATGTCCACACCCGGCGCCGGTGGCGGCATGGCCATGAAGGTCTGCATCACGCCCGAGATGGCGGCAAAGCAAGACATGCCGGTGCAGACCGAAGGCGACTGCACCACCACCATCACCTCTCGCAGCGCCAACACCCTCAAGATGAACTTCGTCTGCAAAAACCCGCCGTCCACGGGCGAAGGCACCTACACCTTCAGTGGCGACACCGCTTACACCATGAAGATGCTGATGAAGACCACGCAGCAGGGCAAGCCGGTGAGCACGACACTGGACGGGCAGGGCAAGTGGTTGTCGGCCAATTGCGGAACCGTCAAACCACTGAAGTGACTTTGGCCGGTCGGCTGCCGAACACGGCCCGGCCCACGCGCACCATCGTCGAGCCCGCGGCCACGGCGGCCTCCAGGTCGTCGCTCATGCCCATGGACAAGGTGTCGAGCGCCAGGCCCTGTGCATTGAGTTGATCAAACAGCCGCTTGGCGCGCAAAAACAGATCGCGCTGGGTCTCGAAATCGGGCGCTGGCTCGGGAATGCACATGAGTCCGCGCAACCGCAAGCGGGGCAGTCGCGCCACCGCCAGCGCCAGCTCCGCCAAGGCTTCGGGCGCCACGCCCGACTTGTTCGCCCCGCCATCCACGTTGACCTGCAGGCAAACCTGAAGCGGTGGAAGCTGGGCGGGCCGTTGTTCGCTCAAGCGTTGTGCGATCTTGAGTCGATCCACCGACTGAACCCAGTCGAAGTGTTCCGCCACCGGCCGCGTTTTGTTGCTTTGCAACGGTCCGATGCAATGCCACTGCAGTGCAGCGACGGGACGCAACCGCCGCAGCGCCTCGATCTTTTCCGTGCCTTCCTGCACGTAGTTTTCGCCAAAAGCGTGCTGGCCGGCGGCCAGGGCCAGACAGACGGCGTCTGCATCGAACGTCTTGGAAACCGCGAGCAATGCAACCTCGCTCACATCCCGATCTGCCGCCTTGCAAGCCCGCGCCAGACGCTCGTGAACCTGTTGGAGATTGCCTTCAATGGTCGTCATAATCAGTCGTCATACCTCAACACCGCACGGGACCCCGGGATGGATATCACCCAATTGCTCGCCTTCAGCGTCAAGAACAAAGCATCCGATCTTCACCTCTCGGCCGGTCTCCCACCCATGATACGGGTGCATGGTGACGTGCGACGGATCAACGTCGAACCGCTGGACCACAAGCAGGTCCACGGCATGGTGTACGACATCATGAACGACAGCCAGCGCAAGCAATACGAAGAGTTCCTGGAGTGCGACTTCTCGTTCGAGATCGAAGGCTTGTCGCGTTTTCGCGTCAACGCTTTCAACCACAACCGGGGTGCGGGCGCGGTGTTCCGCACCATCCCGAGCAAGATCCTGACGCTGGAGCAACTCAACGCGCCCAAGATCCTCGGTGACCTGGCCTTGCGCCCGCGCGGTCTGGTGCTGGTGACCGGCCCCACGGGCTCGGGCAAGTCGACCACGCTGGCCGGCATGGTCAACCACCTCAACGAAACCGAGTACGGCCACATCCTCACCGTGGAAGACCCGGTGGAGTTCGTGCATGAGTCCAAGAAGTGTCTGGTGAACCAGCGCGAGGTCGGTCCACACACCTTGAGCTTTGCCAACGCGCTGCGCTCGGCCTTGCGCGAAGACCCCGACGCGATCCTGGTGGGCGAGATGCGCGACCTGGAAACCATCCGCCTGGCCATGACGGCCGCAGAGACCGGCCACCTGGTCTTCGGCACGCTGCACACCTCGAGCGCCGCCAAGACGATCGACCGCATCATCGACGTGTTTCCGGCCGAAGAGAAAGACATGGTGCGAGCCATGTTGTCCGAATCGTTGGTGGCCGTGATCTCGCAGACGCTGTGCAAGACCAAGGACGGCACGGGCCGCGTGGCGGCCCATGAAATCATGCTGGGCACCAGCGCGATCCGCAACCTGATCCGCGAGGCCAAGGTGGCACAGATGTACTCGGCCATCCAGACCGGCAGCAACGCGGGCATGCAGACGCTGGACCAGAACCTCTCGGAGCTGGTCAAGCGCAACGTGATCAGCCCGGCCGAAGCACGCGGCAAAGCCAAGATCCCGGAAAACTTCCCAGGCTAGACATGACGACCCCCACGCTCCACCGCTGCGCGGGTCGCTGCCCCCCGAGGGGGCTGGCCTTGCTTGGGGCGGCCCTGCGCGGCGGCCGCCTCTGCTGATCTAAAGGACTCTTTAATGGAACGCGACCAGGCATCGAAATTCGTCAACGACTTGCTGCGCCTGATGCTCAGCCGCGGTGGCAGCGACCTCTTCCTCACCGCCGATTTCCCGCCGGCCATCAAGGTCGACGGATCGGTGGTCAAGGTGTCGCCTCAGCCGCTGAACGGGTCGCACACGCTGGCGCTGGCGCGCGCCATCATGAACGACAAGCAGGCCGCCGAGTTCGAGCGCACCAAGGAGTGCAACTTCGCGATCTCGCCGCCCGCCATTGGGCGTTTCCGCGTGAGCGCTTTCATCCAGCAGGGCAAGGTCGGCATGGTGATGCGGACCATTCCCGCCGTGCTGCCCACCATCGACAAGCTCGGTTTGCCGCAGGTGCTCAAGGACGTGGTACTGGCCAAGCGCGGCCTGTGCATCCTGGTGGGCGCCACGGGTTCGGGCAAGTCCACGTCGCTGGCGGCCATGGTCGACTGGCGCAACGAGAACACGCACGGCCACATCATCACCATTGAAGACCCGGTGGAGTTCGTGCACCCGCACAAGAACTGTGTGGTGACGCAGCGCGAAGTGGGTCTGGACACCGACAGCTGGGAAGCGGCACTCAAGAACACGCTGCGCCAGGCGCCCGACGTGATCCTGATGGGCGAGATCCGCGACCGCGAGACCATGGAACACGCGATCCAGTTCTCGGAGACCGGTCACCTGTGCCTGGCCACCCTGCACGCCAACAGCGCCAACCAGGCGCTGGACCGCATCATCAACTTCTTCCCCGAAGAGCGTCGCGCGCAGCTGCTGATGGACCTCTCGCTCAATCTGCGCGCTCTGGTGTCGCAGCGCCTGATTCCACGCCAGGACAACAAGGGTCGCCACGCAGCCGTGGAGATCATGCTCAACTCGCCACTGATCTCGGACCTGATCTTCAAGGGCGATGTGGCCGAGATCAAGGAGATCATGAAGAAGAGCAACCAGATGGGCATGCAGACGTTTGACCAGGCGCTCTTCAACGCCTTCGAAGCCAATCTGATCACGTTTGAAGACGCGCTGCGCAACGCAGACTCGCTCAACGATCTGCGCTTGCAGATCAAGCTCAACAGCCAGCGGGCCAAGACGCTGGATCTGGCTGCGGGCACCGAGCACCTCACGATAGTTTGACCCACCCCCGCGCCGCACCTGCGGTGCGTCACCCCCTCAGGGGGCAATGCCTGCGGCCTGGCAAAGCCAGTTCCGCGGCATTCTTGAAAACACCAAAGAGACCATCTCATGAGCAACATTGCAGAGAAAACCTACGAATCCGTGACCCCCAAGAAGGTGGCCTTCATCGGCCTGGGTGTCATGGGCTATCCCATGGCGGGGCACCTGGCGCGCGCGGGTCATTCGGTCACGGTGTACAACCGCTCCACGGCCAAGGCTGCCGCCTGGGCTGCCGAGTTCGGTGGTGGGCACAAGCCCACGCCGCGTGAAGCAGCGCAGGGCGCCGACATCGTGTTTGCCTGTGTGGGCAACGACGACGACCTGCGCTCCATCACGCTGGGGGCCGACGGTGCGTTCGCCGGCATGGCTTCAGGCGCAATCTTTGTGGACCACACCACGGCTTCGGCCGACGTGGCGCGCGAGCTGTACCAAGCCGCCAAAACCCTGGGTCTGTCGTTCGTGGATGCCCCCGTGTCGGGTGGTCAGGCCGGTGCCGTCAATGGCTTGCTGACCGTGATGTGCGGTGGTGACGCTGCGGCTTTCGACGCGGTGAAGCCTGCGGCCATGGCGTTCTCGCGCGCCTTCACGCTGCTCGGCGAGACCGGCGCCGGCCAGCTGACCAAGATGGTCAACCAGATCTGCATCGCCGGCTTGGTCCAAGGCCTGTCGGAAGCCATCGCCTTCGGCCAGAAGGCCGGGCTGGACATGAACCAGGTGCTGGACGTGATCGGCAAGGGTGCGGCGCAGAGCTGGCAGCTCGACAACCGGGGCAAGACCATGGTGGCCGACAAGTTCGACTTCGGCTTTGCGGTGGACTGGATGCGCAAGGACCTGGGCCTGGTGCTCGACGAGGCCAAGCGCAACGGTGCGCGCCTGCCGGTCACCGCCCTGGTGGACCAGTTTTATGCGGATGTGCAGGCCATGGGCGGCAACCGCCTGGACACTTCCAGCCTGATCAAACGCCTGAAATGAACGCAGCGCCGAGGCGCCGCGTTCATTTCATTTTGCTTCGTTGGCCGCCGGCCTGGGCTGCAGGTTGGCGAGTTCCTGCTCGGTGATGATCTCGAAGGAACGCACCACGCGCGACACACCTGGTGTGTTGCGTGCGACGTCGGTGGCGCGGTCGGCTTCGCGCTGTGTCACGCGGCCCATCAGATACACCGTGCCGCGCTCCGTGATCACCTTGAAAGCGCTGGCCGTGAGGTCTTTGGCATCCACCAATGAAGCCTTGAGGCGACCCGTGACCAACGTGTCTGTGGCACGCTCCTTGAGCGTGGGGCTGGTGGTCACACCGAGTTCGTTGATGACCTCACGCACGTTGGCCACGCCCGAGACGATCTGTGTGATCTGCGTCTTGACGGCCTCGCTCGCTGCTTCGCCGGTCAACAGAACGCGGCGGTTGTAACTGGTCACAGCGACACGGGCACGCGCATCGCCCAGTTCGTCTTTCAGGCGGTTGTTCGCGCGCAATTCGATGCCCTGATCATCCAGCTGGGCGCCCGAGGTGCGGCGGTCCACCGCCACCAGGGCACCACCCACCGCGCCTCCCACGATCAGGGGTGCACAAGCGGACAGGCCAACGGTCAACGCGACGGCAGCGAGTACACCAGCGGCAACACGGCTGCGAACGGCAAAAGGGACATGGCTCATGAGGAACTCTCCTGTTCGTTGGTCAAGACGTCGGGCAGGCCCAGCAGCTGGGCGTCCACACCGTCGCAAATGCAGTGCAGCACCAGGTGATGCACTTCAAGAATCCGGGCGGCGAGGTCGTGCGGCACGCAGATGTGCACATCGGTGTCGCGCAGCAGGAGCGCCAGCTGGCCGCCGCGCGCACCGGTGAGGGCCACCACGGTCATGTCGCGTTCGTGCGCGGCCTCCACCGCCGCCAGCACGTTGGACGAATTGCCCGAGGTGGTGAGCGCCAGCAGCACGTCACCGGCCTGGCCGAGCGCGCGCACCTGGCGGGCGTAGACCGAGCGCACATCGAAGTCGTTGGCGATGCCGGTGAGCACCGCGGCATCGGCCGAGAGCGAGAACGCAGCCAGCTCGGGACGCTCGCGGTCGTAGCGGCCGACGAAGCTCGCGGCGAAGTGCTGGGCGGCGGCGGCCGATGCGCCGTTGCCGCACGAGAGCACCTTGCCACCGCCGGTGACGCTGGCGAGCACCGCGTTGGTCGCGGCTTCGACCACCGGCGCGAGCGACTGCGCGCACTGGTACTTCAGATCGGCACTGTCGATGAACTGTTGCTGGATACGTTGCAGAAGCATGGGGCGATCATAGCGGTGGGGTCTGTATCAAATTGCGCCGGAGGCATCGAAGGCCGCGCGCAGCCACTCGATGTGGCCGCTGGCGCCGTCGATCAGCACCGCGTCGAAACGGCATGGGGGTTCTGAGCCCAGGCGCAGCAAAAAGTGCCGCGCGGCAAACACGATGCGGCGCTGCTTGAGCGGCGTGACGCTGGCACCCGCGCCGCCCTGGCGCTGGCTGGCGCGCTGACGCACCTCGATGAAGACCAGCGTGCCGTCGGGCTCACGCATAATCAAATCGATCTCGCCACCGCCCCGTCCAGGGGTCTTGAAATTGCGCTGAACCAGCTTCAGGCCCTGGCGCTGCAGGTGCAACAGCGCGGCGTCTTCGGCCGCGTCACCCCGGGCCTTGGTGGTCGGTGCAGGCGCCCCCTGTTTTGGAGACGCCACCAGCGCCCCCTGTTTTCTGGAACTCCACATTGTCTGCAAGCTCTCCATCCCTGTTGGCGGCCGCGCGCGACGCGGCGGCGCACCAGCATTATCCGCAGGGCGCGCTCTACATGGTCGCCACACCCATCGGCAACCTGGCCGACATCGGCCTGCGCGCGCTGCAGGTGCTCTCGCTGGTGGACACCGTGGCCTGCGAAGACACGCGCCACACCGCCGCGCTGCTGCAGGGCTACGGCCTGCACAAGCCGCTGCTGGCCCTGCACGAGCACAACGAGGCCGAGGCGGCGCAGACGGTGGTGCAGCGCCTGCAGGCCGGCCAGCGCGTGGCCTATGTGAGCGACGCCGGCACGCCCGGCGTGAGCGACCCGGGCGCCCGCCTGGTGGCCGCCGTGAACGCAGCGGGCCTGCGCAGCGTGCCGATCCCCGGCGCCAGCAGCATCACCGCCTTGCTCAGTGTCTCGGGCACGGTGGCGGGCAAGGGGGGCTGGGACGGGCGCTTCGTGTTCGCCGGCTTTTTGGCCAGCAAGGCGGCCGAACGGCAGCGTGAGGTGCAGTTGATCGGCGCCGATGCGCGCGCGTGCGTGCTGCTCGAAGCCCCGCACCGCATCGAGGCGCTGGCCAAAGATCTGGGGCTGCTGGGCGAACGCATGCTCACCTTGGGCCGGGAACTCACCAAACAGTTCGAGGAAGTGGCCCACCTGAAGGCGCAGGACTTCACCGCCTGGCTGCAGGCCAACGCCAACCGCACGCGCGGTGAATTCGTGTTGCTGGTGCACCCGCAGCCAGCCCCTGCCGAGACAGAAGGAACCGTGGATGCGGCTGCGTTGCGCACACTGGATGTGCTGTTGAAAGAGTTGCCCTTGAAAACCGCAGTGAAGCTGTGCGCCGAGATCACCGGTCAGCCCCGCAACGCGCTCTACGACGCCGCACTGGCGCGGCGCCAAGGCGGCGCCGGTTCAGACGACTGAGGTCAGCGGATCACGCGCGCCATCGGGTCCTGCCCGGAGCGCGGGACCGGTGCATCGGGTACCTCGTGGGCCTGGACGTCGACCACATCGCCCATCGGCTGGGCTGGGCCACGGCCCGGCCACACGCCCTGGGTGTATCGCTGCGAGGTCTCGCGGAAGCGGTTGAACACCACCAGGGGTGCGGGCTTGCGGCCGGTGATCAGCGCCCAGAGCGAGACCCCCAGCACCACCACCAGCGTGGCCAGCAGCAGGCTGAGCACGAACGCCAGCGCCATCAGGCCGAGCGCGAGCTTGAGAACACCGCGCAACAGGCGGGCGAAAAAGTCGAATAAACCGTTCATATGGTGACTGAGCCCCAAGGGCCGGTGTTGGTTCCGCGGTCAGGCTGTGCACCGATCCAGCCCACACCGGTGTCCGGGCCAAACAATTCGCACATGGAGCCATTGTCCGCGGATGCAAGGTCTGCCGGCGCACCGACGGTCGTCACACCGGCCCGTGAAACTGACTGCTATGCTGACCGTTGCTCGCGCGCACAGCCCGCGCGAGGTCCATCCAAGGCCCCCCATGAAACCGATTTACCAGTACTTTTTCCGCGGCCTGATCACCTTCCTGCCGCTGGCCATCACGGTCTATGTGTTCTACCTCACCGTGGCCTGGATCGAGTCGATCGCCATGTGGATGATCCGCCCCTTCATCGGCGACTTCTACCTGCCCGGCCTGGGCATCGTGCTGGGCGCGGGGCTCATCCTCGGGCTGGGCTTCCTGATCTCGCAGCCCAACGTGGCGCGCTGGCTCTCGTGGATCGAACTGCCGTTCACCAACCTGCCGGTGGTCAAAAGCATCTACTCCTCGCTCAAGAGTTTTGCCGACTATTTCTCGCCCCACAAGGACACCCCGCAGCAGGCCGTGGTGGTGCTGCGCATGCCCGGCAACGAGATGTCCATCGTCGGGCTGGTCACGCGCCAGAACATGCAGGGCCTGCCGCCCGCGCTGGCCGAGCTGGACCAGGTGGCCGTGTACCTGCCCATGGGCTACATGATTGGCGGCTACACCGTCTTCGTGCCGCGCAGCTGGATCACACCGATCGAGATGTCGGTTGAGGAGGCCATGCGTTCTTCGTTGCTGGCCTGGATGGCGTCGAACCGCAACGGCGACAAGCCCGCCACCCCGGATCCCACCGAGTTCAACCGCTCCGCCCCATGAGCGCCGCCCGGCCGTTCCGAAGGCGCTCAGCCCCGCAGTGCGCGGCACGGAGGGTAGTCCAGTGAGCATCCGCCACCTCGACGCCGTCTTTTCACCCGCCTCGGTGGCGGTGATCGGGGCCTCGATGCGGCCGGCCAGCGTGGGCGGCACGGTGTGGCGCAACCTGAACAACGGGGACTTCAAGGGCGCGCTGTACGCGGTCAACCCCAAACACGCCGAACTCGGTGGCGTGAAGACCTGGCCCTCGGTGGCCGCGCTGCCCGCAGCGCCCGAGCTCGCCATCCTGTGCACCCCGGCCGCCACCGTTGTCGGCTTGATCAGGGAGCTGGGCGCACGCGGCACCCGCGCGGCCATTGTGCTCACCGCCGGGCTCGACGCCGCGCAGAAGCAGGCCATGCTCGATGCGGCGCGCTTGCACACGCTGCGCATCCTCGGGCCCAACTGCATCGGCATGCTGGTGCCGCACCTGGGTCTCAATGCCAGCTTCGCGCACACCGGCGCGCTGCCGGGCGAGCTGGCCTTCGTGTCGCAGTCGGGTGCATTGGTCACGGCCATGCTGGACTGGGCCGGCTCGCGCGGCATCGGCTTCTCGCACTTCGTTTCGCTCGGCGAGCGCGCCGACGTCGACTTCGGCGACATGCTCGACTTCCTGGGCAGCGACGCCAAGACGCGCGCCATCCTGCTCTACATCGAAAGCATCGAAGAGCCGCGCAAGTTCATGTCGGCAGCACGCGCGGCCGCGCGCAACAAGCCGGTGATCGTGGTCAAGGCCGGGCGCTCGGCCGCCGGTCAGCAGGCCGCCGCCTCGCACACCGGCGCACTCGCCGGCTCCGACGCGGTGTTCGACGCGGCGATTGCGCGCGCCGGCATGCTGCGCGTGAACACCTTGCAAGACCTGTTTCTCGCCGCTGAAACGCTCTCGCGCTTTCATGGCAACCGCGCTGATCAACTGATCGTGCTCACCAACGGTGGTGGCGCCGGCGTGATGGCGGCCGATGCCGCCGCCACCGAAGGCGTGCCACTGGCCACGCTGAGCGACGAACTGCGTGCCCAGCTCGACGCCGTGCTGCCCGCCAACTGGTCGCACGCCAACCCGGTCGACATCATTGGCGACGCACCGGCCACGCGCTACGTGCAAGCCTTGCAGGCGCTCGCGCAGGACACGGGGAGCGCCGTGCTGTTCATCCACGCGCCCACCGCCATCGTGCCCAGCCTGGAGATTGCGCAGGCCCTGCTGCCACTGGCCAGCGCGAGCCCGAAGCGCGTGCTGGGCTGCTGGCTGGGAGACGGTGCCGTGGCGCAGGCCCGCGCGCTGTTTCGCGGCGCCGGCATCCCCGACTTCAACACCCCCGAAGACGCGGTGCGCGCCTTCTCGCTGCTGCGCACCTACCGCGAACACCAGGCCGAGCTGCTGCAGACGCCGCCGGCGCGCAGCGCGGCGCACGCCGCCGATCTGCCGCGCATCCGCGCCATCGTGGACGGCGTGTTGGCCAGCGGACGCGAGCTGCTGACCGAGCCCGAGGCCAAGGACCTGCTGGAGGCCGCCGGCCTGCCGGTGGTGGCCACGCGTGTGGTCGGACCGCACGCACAGGAGGCCCAGACAGCCGCCGACGCGCTGGGCTATCCGGTGGCGCTCAAGATCCTGTCGTTCGACATTTCGCACAAGTCCGACGTGGGCGGCGTGCGCCTGAACCTGGGCAGCGCGGCCGAGGTGGGCGAGGCCTGCGCGACCATGCTGGCGCGCGTGCGCGAGCAACGCCCCGATGCGAAGGTGGAAGGCTTCACCGTGCAGACCATGGTGCGCAAGAAGCACGCGCACGAACTCATCATCGGCGCCAGCGTGGACCCGGTGTTCGGCCCGGTGATCCTGTTCGGCCAGGGCGGTGTGGCGGTGGAGGTGCTGGCCGACACCGCGCTCGCGCTGCCGCCGCTGAACACGACGCTGGCGCTGGCGCAGATCGCCCGCACCGGCGTGGCCCGGTTGCTGCGCGGCTACCGCGACGAGCCCGCCGCCGATATGGACGCCATTGCGCAGGTGCTGGTGAGCGTGTCGCAGCTGCTGGCCGACGTTCCCGAGCTCGCCGAGCTCGACATCAACCCGCTGCTGGCCAACCACGAAGGCGCGGTGGCGCTCGATGCCCGCGTGCGCGTGTCGGCCAGCCGCCAGGCCGGCGCCCACCACTTTGCGATCCATCCCTATCCGCAAGACCTGGTGGAAACCTGGGACTGGCAAGGCCAGCCCGTCACGCTGCGCCCGATCCGCCCCGAAGACGAGACTCAGCACCGCCGTTTCCTGGAAAAGCTCGACCCTGAAGACATCCGCCTGCGCGTGTTCTACAGCCGCCGCCACATCGAGCACAGCGAGCTCGCGCGCCTGACCCAGATCGACTACGCACGCGAGATGGCCTTCATCGCCACCCGCCTCGGGCCAGACGGCGTGGAGGAAACCCTGGGCGCGGTGCGCGCGGCGGTTGACCCGGACAACGACACGGCCGAGTTCGGCGTGATCGTGCGCTCCGACCTCAAGGGCAGCGGTCTGGGACACAAGCTCATGACCAAGCTCATCGAGCACGTGCGCGCACGCGGCACGCGCCGGCTGGTGGGCACGGTGCTGCGCATCAACCACGGCATGCTGGAACTTGCGCGCTCGCTGGGCTTCCAAGAGACGACCAACCCCAGCGATCCCGGCGACCACGAAACGCGGTTCGTCGCGCTGGAACTTCAAACACCCGCCGGGCCGCCGCCATGAACAAGCCATCGAACCGCCGCCACCTCTTGATCGCCAGCGCCACCGCCCTGGCCGCCCCGGCCTGGATGCCGTCCGCCCTGGCACAGGCGAAAAACCTGCGCCCAACCCCCAGCCAGACCGAGGGCCCGTTCTACCCCGTGGCCCTGCCGGCCGACAGCGACGCCGACCTGCTCAAGAACGGCAACGTGAACTATGGCCAGGGCCAGCCGGCCTGGGTCGAGGGCACCGTGGTCGATGTCGCCGGCGTTCCGGTCTCGGGCGCGGTGGTCGAGATCTGGCAGTGCGACCACGCGGGGCACTACCACCACCCGGGCGACGGCGGCCGCGCCGACCCCGCGTTCCAGGGTTTCGGCAAGGTCACCGTGGGGCGCGACGGCCGTTACCGCTTCCGCACCATCCGCCCGGTGCAGTACACCGGGCGCACGCCGCACATCCACGTGAAGGTGCGGCTGGACCGCATGGAGTTGCTGACCACGCAGCTCTACGTGGCGGGGGACCCGGGCAACGAGCGCGACGGCCTGTGGCGGCGGCTGAGCGAAGAAGGTCGCGCCGCCCTCACCGTGCCGTTCACACCTGGCAATGACGGCGTGCGCGCCACATTTCCCATCGTTGTTCAAGCCTGATGGATTCGCTCACCCAGATTGCCCTGGGCTCCGCCGTGGGCGTGGCCGTGATGGGCCGCCGCACGGCGGTGTGGAAAGCCGCACTGTGGGGCGCCATCGGCGGCACCCTGCCCGACCTCGATGCCTTCATCGACCACGGCGACGCCATCCTCAACATGACGCGCCACCGCGCCGAGAGCCATGCGCTGTTCATCCTGACGCTGGCTTCGCCGGTGCTGGCCTGGATCGCCTCGCGCATCCATGGCGAAGCGGCCTTGTTCAAGCGCTGGTGGCTGGCGTTGTGGCTGGTGCTCATCACACACCCGCTGCTCGACGCCATGACGGTTTACGGCACACAGTTGTTGCAACCCTTCACCGAGCACCCGTATGGCGTGGGCAGCATCTTCATCATCGATCCGCTCTACACCGTGCCGCTGATCGTGGGCGTGGTCGCCGCGTTGCGGCTGAAGAACACACGCGGGCTCGGCTGGAATGTGGTCGGCCTCGCACTCAGCACGCTCTACCTCGCCTGGAGCGTGGGCGCGCAGCAGCACGCCACGCAGATCGCGCGCGCCTCGCTGCAGCAAGACAGCATTCCAGTCACCGGCCTGCTGGTGACGCCCTCGCCCTTCAACACGGTGCTGTGGCGGTTGGTGGCCACCACGCCGACACACTACTTCGAGGGCCACTACTCGTTGATGGACGATGACAAACGCATCGTCTGGACACGGCACGAGCGCGGGGCCGGCCTGCTGGAGCGGCACGCTGACGAGCCCTCGGTGGCGCGCATGGCGGCGTTCACCCACGGTTTCTACAGCGTGTCGGAAACGGGTGGGCGGCTGTTCGTGACGGATCTCCGCATGGGTCAGGAGCCCAGCTACACCTTCCGCTTCGATCTGGGCACCGAGGCAGCACGCGCCAATGGCCGACACCGGCCCACCCTCAACGGTCAGCGGCCCGACATCGGCACAGCGCTCGAGTGGCTGTGGCGGCGGATGTGGGGTGAGCGCACCCCGTCGGCACGGCCGAGTGCCTGATCAGGTGCCCAGGTTGGCCAACAGGTCCGCCTGCACGATCTCGATCCAGTAGCCGTCGGGGTCCTTGATGAATGCCACATTTTTCATCTTGCCCTGGTCGGGCCGCTTCACGTAGGGCACTTGGTTCCCGTCGAACCAAGCCACGGCGGCAGCCAGGTCGGGCACCGAGAAACAGATGTGGCCAAAGCCCTGCGGCTGGGCGTTGCCGTCGTGGTACTTGAAGTCGGTCTGGGACTCGGTGCCCCAGTTGTGAGTGAGTTCGAGCACGCCTCGCTGGCTGAAGGTCCAGCGGGTGCGCGAGCCCACGTCTTCGGGTGCTGCGCCGTCTTCCGGACGCGCCAGGAAGTACAGCGAGAACGACATCTCGGGAAAGTCCAGTTTGCGCAGCAAGCGCATGCCCATGACGCGGGTGTAGAAGTCCAGCGCCACGGCGGGGTCCTTCACGCGCAGCATGCTGTGGTTGAACACGAAACCGCGCGAGGCGTCGCTGGGATGGGCGCAGACGCCAGGCTGGTTTTCGGTGGTGAAGCTCATCGATGGATCTTTCTGAAAGTGAAAGGCAAGACGGGTGACAAAAGAAAAAGCGCGGGACCGTGAGGCGACCCGCGCTGGAACGGAACCTGTTCAACGCGCGCGGATCGGCGATATCACCGGGCGCAACGCACCCGAGCCATGGGTGCCGGTGGCTTGCAATGGCGTGGTCATGGCCTCGGCGGCTGCCATCTGCAAAGGCTGCAGACGCACCGCTGGTTCGCCTTGCTGCTTCTCCAGCGCCATCATTCGCCTGCGCATGTAGCGCATGCAGGTCACGCGCAGGAAAGATGCGAAGTTGGGCACCTCACCCCGGTGAGCCAGGATTTCGTCGTGAAACTGCGCGATCAGCGCGTTGGTGGTGCAGCCCTCGTCCTCGGCCATCTCGGCGAGCAAATCCCACACCATGTTCTCCAGTCGGATGCTGGTGAGCACTCCGTGCACACGCACTGTGCGCGAGCGCTGCTCATACTGGATCGGGTCGGCCTTGACGAAAAATTCGCACATGGTGTTGATCTCCTAGCGTCTCAGGAAGGAAAGACGATCCGCCGCAGGGCCGCCCCAAGGCGGATCAGCCCCCTCGGGGGGCAGCGACCCGCGCAGCGGCGGAGCGTGGGGGCTTATAGCGCACGTGCCGTCATCTGTTGCGCAATGTAGTCCGCCTGGCGAATCGCCAGCGTAACAATGGTCAGCGTGGGGTTTTCCGCACCGCCGGTGGTGAACTGGCTTCCGTCGCTGATGAACAGGTTGGGAATGTCGTGCGTCTGGCCCCAGCCGTTGCACACGCCGTCCTGCTTGCGCGCGCTCATGCGGCAGGTGCCCATGTTGTGCGTGCTCGGGTACGGCGGCGTGCGGAAGGTTTTGATGGCGCCCGCCGCCTGGTAGATGCGCTCACCCTGGGTGAATGCGTGGTTGCGCATGGCGATGTCGTTGTCATGGTCATCGAAGTGCACGTTGGGCACCGCGTTGCCCCACTGGTCTTTTACCTTGTCGTTGAGCGTGACGCGGTTGGTCTCGCGCGGCATGTCTTCGCCCACCAGCCACATGCCGGCGAGCTGGGTGTAGCGCTCCATCCACCACGCGAAGTCGGCGCCCCAGCCACCCGGGTTCAAGAAGGCGGCCATGAAGGGCACGCCCAGCGCCAGGGTTTCCAGCTCGTAGCCGCCGGCAAAACCGCGTTTGGTGTCGTGCCTGGCCTCGTCGCGCACGATGCCGGCCATGGTGGTGCCTCGGTACATGTGCACCGGCTCCTTGAAGGCGGCGTAGACCGAGCCGGTCATGTGGCGCATGTAGTTGCGGCCCACCTGACCCGAGCTGTTGGCCAGGCCGTCTTTGAACATGCTGGAGGCCGAGAGCAGCAGCAGGCGCGGCGTCTCGATCGAGTTGCCCGCCACGCAGACGATGCGTGCTTTCTGGCGCTGCTCCTTCTTGTCCTTGTCGACGTACACGACACCGGTCACCTTGCCCGAGGGGTTGTGTTCGATGCGGGTCACGTGGGCTTCGGTGCGCAGCTCGAAGTTGCCGGTGGCGTCGGCCTTGGGCAGCTCGGTGTAGAGCGTGCTCCACTTGGCGCCGCTCTTGCAACCTTGAAAGCAGAAGCCCAGTTGCAGACAGCGGCCACGGCCGTCGCGCGGCTGGCTGTTGATGGCCATGTTGCCGGTGTGCACATCCTTGTAACCGAGCTTGGAGGCACCGCTGTACATCACCTTGAAGTTGTTGTTGCCCGGCAGGCCGGGAATGCCGTTGGTGCGCGTCACGCCCATTTTGTCTTCCGCCTTGGCGTAGTAGGGCTCCAGGTCTTTGAGGGTAACGGGCCAGTCGAGAAGGTTGGCGCCCTTGATCTCGCCGTACACCGTCTTGGTGCGGAACTCGTGCTCCTGGAAACGCAGCGAGGCGCCGGCCCAGTGGGTGGTGGTGCCGCCCACGGTCTTGCAGATCCAGGCTGGCAGGCCGGCGAAGTCTTTGGCCACGCGCCAGCTGCCCGAGGTGGTGCGGGTGTCGAGCCAGGCCAACTGGCTGAACGATTTCCACTCGTCGTTGATGAAGCTGGCGTTGCTCTGCGCCCCGCCGGCCTCCAGCACAACGACCTTGATGCCCTTCTGGCACAACTCGTTGGCCAGCGTGCCGCCGCCCGCGCCCGAACCGATGATGACGACGACCGAGTCGTCGCTGTTTGCAAACGTTGTCATGTGTGTCTCCTGGAGCGTCCCGGTGCGCGCTGTCCCGGTCGCCTCTTGTTGAACTCGTGGGGGAAAACCGGGGAATCAGAGATCGGCGGCGGGGCTGGCTTGTGCGGTGGGCGCGGGCAACCACTTCAGGTCCTGGAAACCGCGCGTGATGTAGCCGCCCTTCTCCCAGGCCGAACCCGGGTAGCCGAAGGTGGCGTAGGCCATGTCGTTGTCGTAGAGCGAGGTCACGCACTGGCCCCGCACCGTGCGAAAGAAAGGCTGGCCTTCCATTCCCTTGACGATCTGCAGTCTTTTTGCCGCACCGGCCTTGTTGAAGTCACCGTTGGCCGCCTTGTTCAGGGCGGCGATGCCGTCCTTGAGCATCTTGGCCGCGCCCGCGTCACCCGCGGCCTTGGCATCCAGGTCCTTGGCCAGCAGCGCATACACCGCATCGGGCAGTTTCTCGTGCGGGTAAAGAACGCGGCCCATGGCCATGAGCGCTTCACCCTCGGCCTTGCTCAGCACCTTGAGCTCGACAGCCCACACCGACGAGGGCGCAAGGCTGGCGAGCAGGCTGCCGGTGACCAGCGTGCCCATGAGCACGCCCGACCCCTTGAGGAATTCGCGCCGCGCCAACGGCAGGTTCATCTTGGGCACTTCGCCCACGTCTTCGTTGCAAGCGCTGGCCGTGGCGACGGCGGGGGCGCTCCCCTGGATGGCTATGACGCGCATGTTGTCTCCTGCTTGTAGGTCTTGCACCCGCAGGGCCTGCGGGTGTGAAAAGCAGTATTGCGCGCCCGGCCGGGGGGCGGGTGGTAGCTCGCTACCTACAGGGAAAACCCGGGCTGTTCAACCCAGAACGACCGTCGCCGCAATGGTCGCAACGCCCAGGATCAGGTTGACGCCGACCCAGAGGCGGATGGCGGCGATTGCCGCACCGCCGGCGGCCCAGTCGCTGGCGTTCACAGCGCGGCTCAGGCGCTTGAACAACGCGAAGCGGATGTGACCGAAGATCACGATCATCAGAATGCCCAGGGCGGCCATCACGGTCCAGCCGAGCGGCATGTTGAACGACAGCCCCGCCTGCACCGACTCCTTGGCCACACGCCCGATCATCCAGAGGCCCGTGACCAGCACCAGCACCACCACGACCAGCACGACGGCGAAAAAGCGCTTGAGCACGTCGTGCATGAAGCGGATGCGCACGGGCGGCTCCAGCGACTGCAAGGCCGGGCGCAGGAAGGTGTGCGCGAAGAACATGCCACCGATCCACAGCACGATGGACAAGACGTGGATGAGCTTGAGGCTGGCGTAGATCATGGAGGTGCTTTCGTTGGAGAGAAAATCAGACGTCGGACAGCACACCGCCCACGCGGCGCTGCAAGCGGTAGGGCGGCAAGCCTTGCAGCATGCGCCGGCCGTAGCTCTGGCGCAGCAGGCGCGCGTCGTAGCAGACCACCACGGCTTCGTCGGTTTCGCTGCGCAGCGCGCGGCCGGTCCACTGCAGCAGGCGGGCGCCGGTGGCGGGCACCACGAGTTCACTGAACGGGTCTCGTCCCTGCGCCTTGAGCCAGTCGGCGCGCGCCTGGCCCACCGGGTCGCTGGGCGACGCGAACGGCAGCTTGGTGATGAACACCCACTCGCACAGCTCGCCGGGCAAATCCAGCCCCTCGCCGAACGACTGCAGGCCGAACAGGATGGAGGCTTCACCCTCGGCCACACGCTCGGCGTGGCGGCGCAGCAGCACGGTGCGTGAAGCCTCGCCCTGCACCAGTACCCGGTCTCGCAATGCGCCGTGTTCGCCGCGCTCCAGCAGGCCTTGTGCCTGGCGCATCTGTGCCTTGGAGGTGAACAGCACCAGCGCGCCGCGCTTCACCTCGCGCAGGTCGGCCATGAGCGACGCGAGCATCTCGCGCGTGTAGCCTTCCACGTCCTTGGGGTCGGCCACGGTCTGCACCACCACCAGCCGGCCCTGGCGCGCGTGGTCAAACGGGCTCTGCACCTGGCGCGCGACCACCGCGTCGTCGTACGCCAGACCCGACTCGTGCAGGAAATGGTCGAAGTTCCCGCAGGTCACGAGCGAAGCCGAGGTGACCACCGCCGCGCGCACCTTGTTCCACAAATGGTTGCGCAGCAGGCTGCCGGGCTGCAGCGGGCAGGCGTGCGCGGTGAGGGTGACGAGACCGTGGTGGATGCCGGCTTCCAGCCACTTGGCCAGCGGCGGCTGGCCGTCGGTGGCGGCCTGCATCCACAGCGTGGCGGTCTCCTGCGCGCTCTGCAGGCGCGGCGCGAGCACACCCAGGCGGCTGTAGAGCTTGGCGCAGCGCGCGGCGTCGCTCGGGTTCTCGCGTGCGTTGGCCTTGAGCTGCGTGGCCAGGGCTTCAAACACCTTGAGCAGCGCGCTGGCGTTGGCGTGCATCTGCGCCACCACCTCGCTCCATTCGGGTGGCAGCACGCCACCGTCGAAGCGGTCGACGATGGGCGGTGCGCTGTCGTTGAAGCCAGTGCGCGCGGGCGGGCGGCCCGGGGTGCGGCCGGTGAGATCGAGCCAGGCCGGCAGCGCACCGATGCGCTGCATGGCCAGGCGCGCGAGTTCTCCCTGCGCGGTCTTGAGGTCTTTGGCGAGTTGCGCCACGTCCGACGTGGGCTTGTGCTCCAGCGCGCCGGCCACTTCGTCCACCGCGCGCGGCAGCTTGTCCAGCCACTGGCTGCGCATGAGGTCCATGGAAGCGGTGAACTGGCCTTGCGCCACCGAGCCGAGGTGGTGCGCTTCGTCGAACACCACGTAGCAGTCTTGCGGCGCAGGCAAGGCGTGCAGGCCCAGGGTGGAGAGCAGCAGGTCGTGGTTGACCACGATCACCTGCGCCTGCGCCAGCTTGGCGCGCGCCTGGTAGTAGCTGCAGCTGTTGTAGCTCGGGCAGTGGCGCGCGGTGCAGGTGTGGCGCTCGGCGGCCACCGGGGCCCACAGGCTGCCGTCGGGAGGCTCGTCGAGCCGGTCGCGGTCGCCGTCCCAGCTGCCGCCGTCCAGCGCATTGGCCCAGGCGGTGTATTGCACGCCACGCTCCTGCCAGCGCGCCGCCGCCGAGGCCGAGGCCACGGCGCGCGCGGCCACGCCCGAGGCGCTGGTATCGGTGGGGGCGTCGTCGCTCTCGAACAGGTCGGCGCTGTCCGCGTCACCGCCCGAAAGCTGGTCGAGCTTCAAGCGACACACGTAGCGACCGCGCCCCTTGGCCAGTGCAAAGCTGAACGGCTGCGGCAGCGTGGTGGCCAGGGCCGGCAAGTCCTTGGCGATCAACTGCTCCTGCAGCGCCACGGTGGCGGTGGAAATGATCACGCGCTTTTGCTGCGCCAGAGCCAGCGGGATCACGGTGGCCGCGTACGCCGCCGACTTGCCCACGCCGGTGCCGGCCTGCACCACCGCGATGCCGCGCGCGGGCAGGGCCGCGTCGCTGGCCACCGAGTCGTCGCCCGGCGTCACGCCCGAGAGCGTGTGCGCGATGTGGGCGGCCATCTCGCGCTGCCCCGGCCGGGCGCGGTAGCCGCTCGCGTGCGCCACCACGTGGTCGAAGGCCGCCAGGGCCAGCGCCTCGCGCGCCAGCGGGCCGGTGGGCAGTGCGGGCGTTTCGTCGGCGGTCGGCTCAAGGGTGGTGGTGGACATGCGGGGGCGAGAAGGCAAAGCGCGATTGTCCCAGACGGCATGCATGCCCCGGGGTCGGGGCGCGGGACGTGCAAACGGTGACCGCGTCGCCCCTGGGTGGTAGCCTGACGGCTCGCCCACCACCGGAGATCGTCATGACCCATTCCATCGAACACGAGGACAACGGATCCCGCGGCGCCTTCTACATTCAGCGCAATGGGCAGCGCATCGCGGAGATGACCTACAGCATCACCCGCCCGTCGCTGGTCGTCGTCGACCACACCTATGTGGACCCGAGCCTCAGGGGGCACGGCGTGGCGCGCCAGTTGCAGGACGCCATGGTGGCCTGGGCCCGTGGGACCGACACGAAAGTCATCCCCGTCTGTTCGTACGTGAAAGTCCAGTTCGATCGGGATCCATCGATCCGCGATGTTCTGGCATGACCGCCCCTTCACCGACACCCTGACCCTGGCGCCCATGACAACGACCCCCCGCTCGAAACGAAAGTCCACCCCCCGCACCGCCAGTGGCAAGCTGCCGATCGACCTGGCGCTGCAAGGCGGTGGCTCCCACGGCGCCTTCACCTGGGGCGTGCTCGACCGCTTGCTGGAAGAAGAATCGCTGGAGATCTCGGCCATCAGCGGCACCAGCGCCGGCGCCATGAACGCGGTGGCCTTGGCCGCTGGCCTCATGGAGGGTGGGCGCGAAGGCGCGCGGCGCGTGTTGCGGCAGTTCTGGACGCGGGTGGCCGAAATCTCGCCCTTCCACAAGCTGCAGAGCAGCTCGCTGGGCGCGGCGTTCGGCCCGGCCCAGGCGCTCATGGCGCCGTGGCTGGCGCCGTTCAAACAATTCAACACGGTGCTCGGCAGCCAGCTCTCGCCCTACCAGCTCAACCCGCTCAACCTCAATCCGCTGCGCGACATCCTGGTGGAGACGGTGGATTTCAAGCGCGTGTGCGCCTGCCACAAGACCCAGCTCTTCATCTCGGCCACGCAGGTGCGCACCGGCGCACTGCGCGTGTTCGGCCAGCACGAGCTCACGGCCGACATGGTGATGGCTTCGGCCTGTCTGCCGCTCCTGTTTCAGGCGGTGGAGATCGACGGGGAGGCTTACTGGGACGGCGGTTACGCGGGCAACCCCTCGCTCATGCCCCTGATCACCGACACCCCGGCCGACGATCTGCTGCTGGTGCAGATCAACCCGGTGCTGCGCGACACCGTGCCCCGGCGCGCCAGCGACATCCTGGACCGCATCAACGAAGTGACGTTCAACGCCAGCCTGCTCAAGGAGATGCGCAGCATCGCGCTGCTCAAGCAACTCATCGACGGCGAAGGCCGCGCCGGCCAGCGCCACCGCCAGCCGCTGTTCAAACGCGTGCAGGACCTGCGCGTGCACCTGATCGACGGTGGGGAATCGCTCAGTCCGCTGGGCGCGGCCAGCAAGACCGAAACGCAGTGGGCCTTCCTCTCCAAGCTGCACGAACTCGGCCACGCCTCGGCCGATCGCTGGCTGGTCGCCCACGGGCAGCACCTGGGCGAGCGCAGCAGCTTCGACCTGGCCGGTGTGCTCGACGGTTGAAGGACCGGGCCCCTGCCTTCAGTAGAATCGCCGACCCGATGACGACCTGAGCGCAAGCCGCCTCGTCACCCCACACATTCACTGGACAGCCATGCCTTATTCCGTCTCCCACCACAAGCTCACCCAGATCCTGTCCGCCCATGGCTTGAAGGCGGGAGACGCCGGCGGCATCGACAAGCTTTTCGGCGGCAACGACGGCTATTACTGGTTCGGCACCGTGCGCGACCTGTGCCCGCCCGGCAAGACCATGGTCTGGGAAACCCAGTACGACATGGTCAACGCCATCCAGGCGCACGAGAACGCCACCGCCGCCGAGGACGAGATGAAGCCGCAGGTGCCCAGCGCGGCCAACATCGCAGCGCTGTCCAAGGCGCTTCACGACCCGCTCTGAAGCATCGGACCCGCGCGGCCCTCAGGACCGGCGGGCCACGATCGGGTGCGATGGAGGGGCTACGTGGTGTAGTCGCCGCTGGCTTCGGGCTGGAACAGCAGCGTGACCACCTCGGCTGCGCAAGCGTCGCCGTTGGGCGTGCGCCAGCGGGCGATGGCGCCCACGCGCTGGCCGAGCAGGCTTGTCCCCACCGGCGAGAGCACGGAGATGAAACCCAGGTGTGGCTCGGCGTCAGCGGGGTAACACAGCGTGAGCTTCTGCCGCTTCCTCGTCTCGAGGTCTTCGACGATGACTTGCGAGTACATCGTGACGACATCGGGCGGGATCTCGCGCGAGGGAACGAGGTCCAGGGTGTCGAGCGCATCAACCAGCTCCGGCGGGAGTGGTCCGCCGCGCAGGTTGTTCAAGCGTGCGAAATCAATCTCGGTGAGCAGCCGCTCACCCGCAAGGGTTTTGTGCATGGTGCACTCCAACTGGTGCAGGCACGCCGGGAAAAGGCGGCGCCCGCGATCGCGCTGGGCTGGGGCCCGGCGATAGATGGATTGCGCAAAAAAGGGAGGAAGGGGTATCGCCGGGCTTAAGAATGTGCGGCCGGCTGGCGCAGTCCCGCCGAACCCATCAGCTTGCGACCGGCCACAGCGCCGCCTGCCGCGAGGGGCATGCAAGCTGCCGGGTGGGCAGTGATGGTGGGGTGAACAGCCATGAGGCATTGTAGGTCGCGCTCAAACACCGGGCAGCTGGAAGCAGAAAACGGCCCCACGCCCCACGGTGCCTTCACCGCTCACCCGGCCACCATGGCGTTCGATCACGCGGCGCACCGTGGCCAGCCCAACGCCCGAGCCTTCGAACTCGTGGTGGGCGTGCAGGCGCTTGAACGGCTCGAAGAGCTGGTCTGCATAGGCCATGTCGAAACCGGCGCCGTTGTCGCGCACACAAAACTCCATCGCCCCATGGGGCCGCTCGAGTTGCGTGAACAACACCATGGCATCGGGTGTCTGGCTGGTGTACTTCCAGGCGTTGCCCAGCAGGTTCTGCAGCACCACCCGCATGAGGCCCGGGTCGGCGATGACCTGCATGCCTTCGTCGATGCACCAGCGCACGCTGTGGCCAGGATCGGTGCTGGCCAGCTCCTTGGCAATCGAGTGGGCCATGCGCGTGAGGTCCACCCGTTCGCGGCGCAGCTCGGCGCTGCTGAGGTGCGCCAGGGTCAACAGATCGGAGATCAAACGGCCCATGCGCCGTGACGACGCACGAATGCGACCGACATAGTTCCTGCCGTCCTCGTTCAGCACCGGGCCGCACTCTTCTTCGAGCAGGCTGGCAAAACCGTCGATGCTGCGCAGGGGGGTGCGCAGGTCGTGCGAAACGCTGTAGGCAAAGGCCTCCAGTTCCCGGTTGAGCACGGACATCTCGCGCGTGCGCTCGGCCACGCGCAGCTCCAGCTCTTCGTTCAAGCGTTTGAGCGCTTCTTCGGCGTCGTGTACCTCGGTGATGTCCTGCACCGTGCCCACGCTGCGCAAGGGCAACTCCCCGTCGAACTCGGTGAAGCCCGAGACCCGCACGTGTTTGACGCGCCCGTCGGCCATGAGCAACCGGTGCACCAGGTCGTAGGGCTCTCGCCCGTCGAACGAGCGCTGGTAGGCCTCGGTCACCAGGGCGCGGTCGTCGGGGTGCACGCTGGTGATGAAAGTCTTGTAGGTGGGCGTCACGGAGGGTTCCACCTCGAAGATGCGGAAGATTTCGTCGGTCCAGCTGAGTGCGTTGGTGGTCAGATCACGCTGCCAGCTGCCCACGCGGGCCAGGCGCTGCGCCTCCTTCAACCGGGCTTCGCTGTCTTGCAAAGCAGTCTCGGTGCGCTTGCGCAGCGTGATGTCCTGCATGGTGAACTGCATGAGCGGACGCCCGTCCAGTTCGAACGCCATCAGGTGGCCCTCGCCATCCCACTCGCTGCCATCGGGGCGCCGATGACGCCACTCGAAGACCACAGCGCCGCTGTCGCGAGCTTGCTTGAAATACGCAACACCCTTCGCGGCCGAGGACCGTCCATCGGGTTGCACTCGGGACGAGAGGTCCAGCGGCGACTTGCTCAGCAGCGCTTCGCGCGTCGGATAGCCATAGAGCGCCAAGGCCGCCTCGTTGCAATCGACAAAGCGGTTGGTGAGGGAGTCCATCACCAGCATGCCCAGCGGAGAGCTCTCGAACTGCCGCAGCCGCAGCACCTCGCTGGCTTCGAGCGCCGACGCCTTGCGCCCCACACGCAACAGCAGCGCAATGATCAGCCCACCGCTCAACAGCAGCAGCACGATCAGCGCAGCGGTCACCTTGCGGCTGCTTTGAAGGGCTGGTGCCAGGGGTTCCAGCACGGCTGCGTCGGCAATGCCGATGGCCACCACCAGACCGGAGGCGCGCAGGCGGTACCAGCCGTAGGTGCGGGAAATGCCGTCCAGCAAGCCACTGGCGTGAAAGCTGCCGCTGCGGGCGGTGCGATCGGTGAGAAAAGGCCGATCCGCCGGCACATTGGTGCCCATGGCTCCCTGGTGGTCGAGGGTGCGGGCGAGAAAAGCGCCGTCCGGCGTGATCAAGGACACCACATCCTGATCAGACAGCTGCAAGGCGCCCAACCTGCGGGCGATGAAGTCGGTGGACACCACGAGTTGCACGGTGCCGTCGAACACGCCCCCCCGCATGATCGGGCGGTTGACCACAATGGCCCACCCCGAAGCAATGCGCGATTCAACCGGCCGGCTGATCAAGAGACGGTCTTCCTCGGCTGCGTCCCGCTGGGCCTGGAAATGCGCCCGGTCGCCGACGAAGGTGGCGAGCGGTCTGGCCAGGCTGTCGTACACCACATAACCCTCCGCGTTGGCCACCGAGATGTGGGTCACGAAGTCCGGGGGCAAGCCCTGCAACACGCCCAGCGCGAACTCGTTGAAACCCAGAGGGCCACGCAACCACTCGCGGCGCAGGTCGCGCAATTGCAGATCGAGCGTGGTGAACAGGCCACTGACCTGCCCGCCCATGGCATCAGCCAGGTGCACGCTGCGCTTTTCGGCCTGCAGGAGCACCTGCTCGCGCAACAGAGCCTGTGAACGCTCCGACTGCCACCACAGAAATGCCGCGGCCAACACGGTGAGCAACGCCACCAGGGCGGGGACGAGACGGGCGCGTTTGCTCACGGAGCAGCCCTGGGCGCTGCAGGGATCGACACGGCGCAGTGAACTCCGAGCGGCATGGGTGGGGGGTCAGTGACGTCAGCGGGTGCCGATGTTTCAAAAATATACCCCGTGGGGCAGCGCCCCGCGCGGGGGGTCGGGTAAATGCGGGGTGAAAACCCGCCATTTCCAACTACAGCCTGGCTGCAGGGCGTCGATACAACCGGGACCTCCTCGGCATTCCTCGACTGGATATCCCCATGTTCAAACTGTCTTCACTCGGCGTCTCCAAGCGACTCGGCATCCTCGTGGCCAGCGCCGTGGCCGGCCTCGCCGTGCTGCTTGCCATCTTCCTCACCTCCGAGAAAGCGCTGATCCTCGAAGAGCGGCAGGCCGGCGTGCGGCAGACGGTGGAAACCGCGCACGGTCTGGCGGTGCACTTTCACGGGTTGGCCACACAGGGCAAGATGACCGACGAGCAGGCCAGGGGCCTCGCGCTGGACGCCATCCGCTCGCTGCGCTACAGCGGCACCGAGTACTTCTGGATCAACGACATGCAGCCGGTGATGGTGATGCACCCGATCAAGCCGGATCTCGAAGGCAAGGACCTGAAAGGCAACAAGGACCCGACCGGCAAACACCTGTTCGTCGAGTTCGTCAACACCGTCAAAAAATCGGGTGCAGGTTATGTGTCCTACATGTGGCCCAAGCCCGGCAGTGAAGCACCGGTGCAGAAGGTGTCCTATGTGAAGGGCTTTGCGCCCTGGGGCTGGGTGATCGGTTCGGGCGTTTATGTGGACAACGTGACCGCCACCATCTGGGATCGCACCCTGATGATGGGTCTGAGCTCGCTTGCACTGGCCGTGCTGCTGTTGGTGGCTGGTCTGGTGATCGCGCGCAGCATCCTCAGGCAGCTCGGTGGCGAACCGAGCCACGCCTCCGCCATCACCGACCGCATCGCACAGGGCGACCTGAGCGTGGCCATCGACCTGAAGCCGGGCGACACGCACAGCCTCCTGCACGGCCTGCGCGTGATGCGCGACAACATGGCCGGCATCGTCGGCCGCGTGCGGCAGGGCAGCGAGTCGGTGGCGCTGGCCAGCAACGAGATCGCACAGGGCAACCACGACCTGAGCGCACGCACCGAAAGCCAGGCCAGCGCGCTGGAGCAGACCGCCGCCAGCATGGAAGAGCTCGGCAGCACGGTGCGCCAGAACGCCGACAACGCGCGCCAGGCCAACGCACTGGCCCAAAGCGCCTCGTCGGTCGCGGTGCAGGGCGGCGAAGTGGTGGGCCAGATGGTCGACAAGATGCGCGCCATCAACGAATCCAGCAAGAAGATCGCCGACATCATTTCGGTGATCGACAGCATCGCGTTCCAGACCAACATCCTCGCGCTCAACGCCGCCGTGGAAGCGGCGCGCGCGGGCGAGCAGGGTCGCGGCTTTGCCGTGGTGGCGGGCGAAGTGCGCCTGCTGGCCGGGCGCAGCGCCGAAGCCGCCAAGGAAATCAAGGGCCTGATCTCCGACAGCGTGGACCGCGTCGATCAGGGCTCGGCCCTGGTGGACCAGGCGCGCAACACCATGAACGAGGTGGTGCAGAGCATCCGCCGCGTCACCGACATCGTGGGCGAGATCAGCACGGCCAGCACCGAACAGAGCAGCGCGGTGGCTCAGGTCGGCGAGGCTGTCACCCAGATGGACCAGAGCACGCAGCAGAACGCCGCCATGGTCGAGCAGATCGCCTCGGCCGCCAGCGGCCTCAAGAGCCAGGCCAGCGAGCTGGTGCAGACGGTGTCGACCTTCAAGTTCGCCTGACCGGTCTCTGCCGCATTCGCCGCCGTCCTGGGACGCGCGCTGATCCGGCTCGCAAGTAGGATCGGCGCATGTCCCGTTTGAAACGTCTGCTGCCTTTCCTGAACTGGCCACGACCCGACGCCGCCTTGTTGCGCGGCGAAGCCATGGCCGGCCTCACCGTGGGCCTGATGGTGGTGCCGCAAGGCGTCGCCTACGCCGCGCTGGCCGGCATGCCGCTGATCACCGGCATCTACGCCTCGTTGCTGCCCGCACTGATCGCTGTGCTGTTCAGTGCTTCGGTGCGCCTGTCGGTCGGACCCACCGCGCTCACCTGCCTGCTCATCAGCGCCTCGCTCAGCGGCCTTGCCGAGCCGGGCAGCGCGCAGTGGATCGCGCTGGCCGTGTGGCTGGCGCTGCTCAGCGGCCTGCTGCAGATCGTGCTGGGTTTCGCGCGCTTCGGCTGGCTGCTCAACCTGGTGAACTCACCCGTTCTGATGGCGTTCACCCAGGGCGCGGCGGTGCTCATCATGGCCTCGCAGTTGCCGGCCCTGCTTGGGCTGGGCAGCTGGGACAGCCTGTCATGGCCTGTGCAGGTTCATTTGCCGTCGCTCGGCTTCGGTCTGGGCAGTCTCGCCGCACTCGTGCTGGCGCGCCGCTGGCGCCCGGGCTTTCCCACCGTGCTGGCGGTGGTGGGGGCCAGCGCCGGCATCAGCTACGCGCTGGGCTTCGAGGCCGCGGGTGGCACGGTGATCGGCTCGCTGCCGCAGGGCCTGCCCATGCCCTATGTGCCCACCTGGCCAGGCTGGAGCGTGCTCGGCCAGCTGGTGCTGCCCACGCTGGTGATCACGCTGGTGAGTTTTCTGGAGACGGCGTCCAGCGCCAAGGTCGACAGCGGGCAGCGCGGCCAGCGCTGGGACCAGGACCAGGACCTGATTGGCCAGGGGCTGGCCAAGCTGGCCTCGGGGTTCTGCGGCGCGTTCCCCACCAGTTCGTCGTTCTCGCGCTCCGCGCTCAACCTGTACGCGGGGGCCAGGACCGGCTGGGCCACCGTGTTCGCGGTGGTTGTCGTGGTGGTGGCGCTGCTCGTGCTCACCCCGCTGCTGCACCACGTGCCGATGGCGGTGCTGGCGGCCATCGTGCTGGTGGCCATCCTGGGCCTCATCAAGCCGCGCGCCTTCGTGCAACTGTGGACGGTTTCGCGGGTGGAGGCCGGCATCGCCGGCGTCACCTTCGCCGTGACCTTGCTGGCCGCGCCGCGCCTGTACTGGGGTGTGCTCGCGGGCGTGCTGATGGCACTCACCCACTTCCTCTACCTGCGGCTACACCCGCGCATCATCGAGGTCGGCCTGCACCCGGACGGCAGCCTGCGCGACCGCCACCTGTGGCTGCTGCCACCGTTGGCGCCCGACCTCTACGCGCTGCGCATGGACGCCGCACTCGATTTCGCCACCGCCAATGGTTTCGAGCGTGCGGTGGCTGAGCACATCGCGACCCATCCCGGCACCCGCCACGTGATGTGGATCGCGCACCCGATCAACTGGATCGACGCCACCGGTGCCGAGGCCTTCGGCCGTTTGCGCGAGCACCTGGACGACCTGCACATCGAGCTGCATCTGGTGGGTATCAAACTGCCGGTGGAAGAGGTGCTCAAGCGGGCCGGCTACCTGGACGCAGGCCCGCGGCTGCACCTCTACCGCACCGAAGCCGAGGCGCTGCGCGCCACGCAGGTGTTGTTCAGCGCAGTGAACTGAGCGTCCTGCCCGGCCAACGGGGTCAAGAAACGCACGGTTCCCGCCGATATCTCAGTAGACCCCCGTTGTTGCCCTGCACGTTGGGGTCCAATATGAACTGTTGCCGTGAGCATGCTCACGGTGGTGTCAGCCGGGATCAAGTCCCCGCGGCGAACATGGCGCGGCGTGCCCCGCGCACAGCAATATCAGGGTTGAAAAAAGTGTGCTTTCTGGAGCCCTGATGAGCTGCCGCGTGTTGATGGTTGACGACAACGAGAACGACCTGCTGTTCACCCGCATCGCCTTGCAGCGCTGCGGAGTCGACTACGAGGTTCGCACGTTCGAGCGGGCGCAAGAGGCGCTCAGCCTGCTGGCCACCGATCCCGCGCACGGCATCGACCTCATCCTGCTGGACATCAACATGCCCGTCATGAACGGTTTCGGCTTCCTGCGGGCCTTTGAAGCCTTGCCAGCCAGGCAGCGGGGTCACGCCGTGGTGGTGATGCTCTCGTCGTCGTCCGACCCGGCGGACCGCGCTCGCGCCGCGGGCCATGCCTGCGTCCGGGGATTCATGAATAAACCGTTGGACAAGGCGGCAGCCGCCCAACTGATCCATCTGGTCCGCGCACCATGACACCCGGCCAGACCAGCCGCCGATGGGCGCTGGCACTGTGGTGCGCCGGTGTGCTGCTCAGCGCCCTGCTCGCCGCACAGGTGCAGCGCGACAACCACCGGCTGTTGACGGAACACACCAGCGCCGCCGCCGATGCGTTGAGCGCGGCGATCCAGGAGCGCTTCAAGCTTTACGAGTACGGCTTGCGAGGTGCTCGCGGAGCGGTGGCCGCCAGCGGCGGAGACAGCGTCACGCGCGACCAGTTCAAGGCCTATGTGAACAGCCGTGAAACCCGGGAGTTTCCCGGCGCACGCGGCTTCGGCTTCATCCGGTGGGTACCGCGGGCCAACGAGGCCGCGTTCGTGGCCCGCGCACGCAGCGAGGGCGCTGCCGACTTCAGCATTCGCGAGCTGGCACCGCACGCGCACGACCGCTTCGTCATCCAGTACATCTATCCCGAGGACACCAACCAGGGCGCCACCGGTCTGGACATCGCCTCGGAGCCTAACCGCCACGCGGCCGCTCTGGCCGCCGCGCGTGAGGCTCAGGCCAGGCTCACCGCGCCGACCACCCTGGTGCAGGCCAGCGGGCAGGCGCGCCGTGGATTCCTGTTGCTGCTGCCGGTGTACCGCGACCTCCAGCCCAACCCGGCGCCGGCGGCCCGGGAGGCGGCCACGCTGGGCTGGACCTACGCGCCACTGCTGGTGGACGAGGTGCTGGCCGACGTGGCGCCCCAGCTGCGCACGGTGGCGATCTCTCTGACCGACGGTGCCGAGCAGGTGCCCTTTTTCGAATCACAAGATGCGTTCCGCTCGGACGTGGAGGTCGTTCGCCCGCTGGACGTGCAGGGCCGCCAGTGGGTGATGCGCGTTATCCCGCTGCCCGCTCTGATCGCTTCGGCCCGGACAGGCTCACCTGTCTCGACCCTGCTGGCGGGCGTGGCCCTGAGCAGCTTGCTGGCCGTGGTTCTGGCCTTGCTGCTGGAGCACCGCTGGCTCGCGCGCGAGCACACACCCCCGGCGGTGATGGGGCACTCTCGCGGCCAGCCCGTGCATCTGGCAGCGTTCCTGCGCAGCCGACTCGCCCTGCGCGCCGGCCTGGGTTTTGCCGTGGTGCTCGCGCTGCTGGTCACCAACGAGTACTTCCATCAGCTCAAGGCACAGCGCCAGCAAGCCGAACTGTCGCTGCAGGGCGCCGTGGACTCGGTGGCCCGCACCGCCGAAAGCAAGTACGCCGAGCGGCGGCGCAGCGTGCTGTTTCTGGCCAACACGCCACCGGTCAAGGGCCTGGTTCGGGCCCTGCAGCAAGGTGGTGTGGATGCGCAGGAGGTGTCCACCGCGGCGCTGTGGCAGCGTCGCATGGAGCAGATCTTCACCGCCTACCTGGCCGCCACGCCCGAGGTGTTCATGGTGCGCTTCGTTGGCGCCACCCATGAAGGTCAGGAAATCGTGCGGGTGGCTCGCCAAGACGGCCACATCGTCGTGGCACCGCCCGGGCACCTGCAACGCAAGGGCGACACGCCATACATGCGAGAGGCGCTGCGCCTGGGTGATGGCAATGTCTTCGTGTCGGAGGTGAACCTCAAACGGGAATACGGCCCGGTGGATCTGCCGCACCAACCCACCATCCGTTACGCCACGCCGGTGTATGACCCTCAGGGTCGGGTGTTTGGCGCGATCGTGATCAACGTGGATCTGACCGGGCGACTGGGTGTGCTGCCGGCCGGGGCGGGCCCCAGGCCAGAGATCTACGTGACCAATGCACAAGGGGATTTTGTGGCTCACCCCGATCCAGCGATGACCTTTGGCTTCAATCTGGGCCAGCGCCACCTGTGGACCGACAGTTTCAAGCCAGCCACGGCGCCTGATGCCCACAGCGGGGATCGTGTCACCTGGTGGACCGGCCCGGAAGGGCTGGTGATGGCCGCGCAAGCCAGCGTGATCGGAAACCCCGATTCATCCATCGGCATCCTGCACTACAGGGCCACCCGCCTGGAGAGCGATCTGAAAGCGGCGGCACGGGTCAGCGCGCGTGGGGGCGTGCTGCCCATGCTGGCCGCGGGCCTCGTGGGGGCATTCATGCTCTACCTGTACTGGGTGGGCGTGCAGCGCCGGTTTCAGGCGCGCGAGGATCGCCTGCAGCTCGCCGCCATCGTCGACCAGTCCCCCGATGCCATCGTGGGACTGGACACCGAGGGCCGTGTGACATCGTGGAACCGCGGCGCGCAGCGGCTCTTTGGCTACACCGCGAAGGAAGCCATCGGGCAGGGGCTGGACGCGCTCACCATGCCGCCGGGTCAACCGAGCGACGAGGTGCGGGCGATCGGTACCATGCCCAACCCGGGCGATGCGCCCCCGATGGAACTGTGGCGCCACACCAGCACCGGCCAGGCCGTGCTGGTGGCCATGACCCTCTTCCGACTGGAGGACGATGCAGGCGCGCCGATGGGCGCGTCGGTCATCGTGCGCGACATCACCTCAGAGCGCGCGGCGCAGCGCAAGGTGGTGGAGCTCAAGGAGGGTCTGGAGAGGCAAGTGATGGACCGCACCGCCGCCCTGGTCGAGGAGCACGAGCGGCTGGACAACATCCTGCGCGGCACCGACGCCGGCACCTGGGAATGGAACGTGCAGACCGGGGAGCTGCGCGTCAACGAGCGCTGGGCCAGCATCATCGGCTACCGCATCAACGAGCTTGAGCCGCTGTCCGTGGACCGGTGGTTTGAGCGACTTCACCCCGGCGATACAACGCTCACCCAAGGGATGCTGCAGGGACACTTCAGCGGCGCCTTCGACATGTACGAATGTGAGGTGCGCGCGCGCC
Organism: Hydrogenophaga sp.; assembly: GCF_018780385.1. GTDB lineage: Bacteria > Pseudomonadota > Gammaproteobacteria > Burkholderiales > Burkholderiaceae_C > Hydrogenophaga. The sequence goes on from NZ_JADMJO010000030.1 coordinate 41,592, forward strand.
ACCGGGACGGTCACTGGGTCTGGGTGCTCGATCGTGGCCAGGTGCGCAGCTGGACCGCCGATGGACAGCCCGAGTGGATGTACGGCACACACCAGGACATCACCGCGAACAAGCAGGCGCAGGAGAACACCGCCCGCAGCGAGGCCTTGTTGCGCGGCGCGATCGACGCGGTCGACGAAGCTTTCGTGCTGTTTGATCCCGACGACCGGCTGGTCTTCTGCAATGAGAAGTACCGCCAGATTGCCCCCCGGGTGGCTCACCTCATGGTGCCGGGCAGTCGGTTCGAAGACATCCTGCGCGCCAGCGCCGCGCTGGGCGAACACCAGGGCACGAGTGGACATGAAGAGGACTGGGTGGCCGAGCGCATGGCGGCCCACCGCTCCGGCGACACCGAGTTGCTGCAGCAGCTCACCAATGGCCGCACGCTGCGCATGGTCGAGCGCCGCATGCCCGATGGTCACACGGTGGGTTTCCGCATCGACATCACCGACCTCGTGCAGGCCAAGGAACAGGCGCAGGAAGCCTCGCGCATCAAGGGCGAATTTCTGGCCAACATGAGCCACGAAATCCGCACGCCGCTCAACGCCATGATCGGCATGACCCACCTGCTGGGCGACACACCGCTCACCCCGTACCAGACGCAGCTGCTGTCGAAGTCGCGGGTGGCCAGCCGCTCGCTGCTGGGCCTGGTCAACGACGTGCTCGACCTGGCCAAGATCGAGGCCGGGGGCTTCGACCTGGACCTGAAGCCCTTCAGCCCACAAGACATGCTGGGCGAGATGGACGCGCTGTTCCGCCCCCAGGCCGAGGCCGCCGGCATCCGCTACCTGATCACGGTGGCACACGACGTGCCGCGCGTGCTGCTGGGCGACGCCCTGCGCGTGCGGCAGATCTTCACCAACCTCATTGGCAACGCGCTGAAATTCACGCAGGCGGGCAACGTGTGGGTGACGCTGGAAACCGTGTCGATGGACGACAGCCAGGTGCGCCTGCGCAGCACCGTGCGCGACACCGGCACCGGCATCGATGCCGACACCCAGTCCCGGCTGTTCACGCCGTTCACCCAGGCCGACACCTCCTCCACCCGCCGCTTCAGCGGCACCGGCCTGGGCCTGTCGATCGTGCGCAAGCTCACCGAGATGATGGGCGGCGAGGTGGGTTTGCGCAGCGAAGCCGGACGCGGCAGCGAGTTCTGGTTCGAGCTGGTGTTGCAGCGCCCTTCGGCCACCACGCTGCTGGCCCTGGGCACCGCCGCGCGCGACAACGGGGTGCGCCTGGAGGCACCGGGTCAGGCGCTGCGCCACCTCAACCTGCTGCTGGTGGACGACAGCGAGATCAACCTGGAGGTGGCCTCGGGCCTGCTCGCACGCGAAGGTGCCCGCGTGTGCCTGGCGCGCACCGGGCGCGAGGCCCTGGAGGCGATACGCGCCACACCCCAGGCCTTCGACGCGGTGCTGATGGACCTGCAGATGCCCGAGATGGACGGTCTGGAGGCCACGCGGCGCGTGCGCGGCGAGCTCGGCCTGATGAATCTGCCCGTGATTGCGCTGACGGCGGGCGCGCTCGCCGAAGAACGCCAGCACGCCATGGAGGCCGGCATGAGCGGCTTCCTCACCAAACCGCTGGACCCCGAGCGGCTGGTGCGCATGGTGCGCGAGTGCGTCGACCAGGCGAGCGCAAACCCATCCCATGTACCCGATCCACCGGACGTGCCCACGGCGGTTGCACCACCGGCCGGCGCCTGGCCGCAGATCCCCGGCCTGGACGGCGCGCTGGCCCATCAACGGTTGGGGGGCGACCTGGAGCTGTGGCTGAAGTCGCTCCAACGCCTGCAGGACGAGTTCGGCGACCTCGCGATGCGCGCCCTCACCCTGCCCGACGCCGGCACCGAGCGCCAGACACTCGCCGCGCGGCTGCACAAGCTGCGGGGCAGCGCCGGGACGCTGGGCGCCACCGAGCTGATGCAGCTCGCCCAGGCACTGGAGACCGGTCTGATCGACGACCGGCCCCCCGCGCAGCTCGACGCACGGTGGCGCGCGCTGCAGAACGCGCTGGAGGCCCTGCGCCGCCACAGCGAACCGGTGTTGAAGGCCGCTCGCAGCGCTGCACCGAGCAACCCGCCCGCGATGCCCTCAGAAGCTGCCGAGGCCGACCTCCCGCATTTTCTGGAGTTGCTGCAGCGCCAGGACCTCGACGCCCTGGCCTGGTGGAAGCTGCACGCCAGCGGGCTGAAGGTCCGCCTGGGCGCGGCCACCGTTGAACGCGTGGGACACTGGCTCGACGAGCTCGATTTCGCGAGTGCCAGTGCCGCCCTGACCGAGGAACTTCCGCCATGACCCGCCCCGCCACCGGGCTTGAGACCACCGCCGCGCCGCCGCTGCTGCCCGACATCCTGATCGTCGACGACGATCCGGGGATGGTGCAGGCGCTGGCGCGGGTGATCCGCCCGCTGGGGCGTCTGCGCTTTGCCACCCAGGGCCTGGATGCGCTGCGGCTGATGGCCGAGTCGCCACCCGACCTGGTGCTGCTCGATGCCCAGATGCCCGGCATGTCCGGCTTCGAGGTGCTGGAAGCCATCAAGGGCGACCCACTGCTGGCCGACATCCCGGTGATCTTCGTGACCAGCCACGCCGAAGCCACCTTCGAGCAGACCGGGCTGGAGAAGGGCGCGGCCGACTTCATTGCCAAACCGATCCGCCCGGCCATCGTGCAGGCGCGTGTGCGCACCCAGCTGCGGCTCAAGCAGGCCAACGATGCGCTCAAGCAGGTGGCCGCCACCGACCGCCTGAACCTGGCCGAGGCCCTGCTTGAACTGCGGGAGAGTCATGCCCAATTGCAGAAGACCGCCGAGGAACTGCAGCTCGCCAACGAAGGGCTGCTGCAGTTCGTGCGCATCTCGTCCCACGACCTGCGCGAGCCGCTGAACACGGTGGTGCAGTTCGTCGGGCTGGTGGAAGAAGACCACGCCGCCGACCTGCCCCCGGACACACGCCACTACCTCAAGCTGGTGCGCCACGCGGGCGAGCGCATGCGCACCATGCTCGACGATGTGGTGCGTTATGCGCGCCTGCAGCATGGCGAGACCGAGCCGCGCACACCGGTGGCGCTGGCGCCACTCATGGCCGAGGTCTGCGATGCCCTGGCTGCGCAGTTGGGCGCCACCGGCGCGCAGCTGCACATGGGCGATCTGCCGGTGGTCGCGGGTCACGCGAGCCTGCTCTCCCAGCTGTTCCAGAACCTGGTGACCAACGCGCTGAAGTTCATGCCGCCGGGCCGCGCGCCCCGCATCGAGATCACGGCCGAGACACACGCCGGCATGACCCTGATCACCGTGAAGGACAACGGAATCGGCATATCGCCTGAAGGCATGGACAAGCTGTTCCAGCCGTTTTCACGGCTGAACTTGCGGCGCGAATTCGAAGGCTCGGGGCTGGGACTGGCGATCAGCCGCCAGATCGCCGAGGCTCACGGCGGCACGATCACCGTGCGATCGAAACCGGGCGAAGGCTCGGCGTTCGAGGTGCGGCTGCCGCTGGCCTGAACCTGGAGCCGGCTTCAGGCGGCGCGATGGCGGCGCAGCGCGCCCGCGGCCAGCAAGCCCAGACCGAGCAAGGCCACCGTGCCGGGTTCGGGCACCTGGCCCACCGTCACGTTGTCGATGCCGAAGCCGTCCGCCGACGAGTTGGAGAAGATCGTGATGCCGGTGATGGCCGACGCCGAGGTGAAGGCCAGGTAGAACACGCGGCCGTTGCTCAAGCCACCGCCGAAGATGTCGTCGAAGCTGATCGTGCCGAGGTCGCTGTTGACCTCGAGGTCGTAGCGCCCTCCCGCATCGTTGGCATCGGTGAGGAAGAAGCCGATGCTGTTGACGTTGTCCAGCGGGCTGAAGGTGAAGATGCGCGCGTCGAAGCTGTCGAGCCACCGGGTGCCGCCCGGGGTGGTGTTGAAGCGGCCACCAAACGGCGAGTTCGTGCTGTTGAGGATGGCCGCACCCGCAGCGCAACCGCCCAGCTTGCCCACGCATGCACCACCCGAACCCGCCCAGTCCATGGAAAAGCTGCCCACGCTGGCCGACTCCAGCGGCTTGCCCTGGCTGCCGGCGACAAAGCCCTCGAAGGTCTCGGTGCTGCGGTGGGTGCCCAGCGAAGCCAGGAACGCCGTCTCTGCGGCACGGCTGGCCAACAGGCCTTCAGCACTGACGGTGAAGGTCACCGCAGCGGCCTGGGCGGCGCCCGCGAACAACAGGGCGCTGACCGCGCAAAGAGCGAAGGATTTGAACTGGCTGAACATGGCGACTTTCGGGAAATGACATGCGGATGGGTACTCTGCACCGTATGCAGCACCGATCGTGCCAGCCTTGCCCGAGCGCTCAGAAACAATAACTTACACGCGTTGACAATCTGAAACCTGTCAGGGTTGTCAATTATTCCGACAGTTCGAGGCAGTGCGGGATCTGGTCAATCCACCGTCCTGAACACCGCGCGCAAGGCCTCCAGCCGTGGCGGTTTGCTCAGCAGGTGGTCCACATGCGGCGGGCATTCGCCCTCTTCCTGCATGCGCCGACCCCAGCCCGTGAGCATCACCACCGGCGTGCCCTGCGACGCGGCCTTGACGGCGGCCGCCACGGAACGACCGTCGACCTCGGGCATGCCGAGGTCGGTGATGACCACGTCGAACGCCTGCGCCGACATCGCTGCCTTGAACGCCGCGATGCCCTCGCCTCCCCCGGCCGCCGTGCCCACCGTGTGCCCTTCGGCGGCCAGGGTGTCGGACAACGAACGCAGCAGCAAGGGATCGTCGTCCACCAGCAGGATCTTCAGCGCCCGGCGTTGATTGGGGGTGTGGATCGGCGTCGCCTCGTTCGGGGCGAGTTCACCGTGCGCGGCAAAGTCCAGGCGAATGGTGGTGCCCTCGCCCGGCGCGCTCTCGATGGTGATCTCCGCACCGTGGCGCTGCATGCTGCCATAGACCATGGCCAGCCCCAGCCCGGAGCCGCGTTGTCCCTTGGTGGTGAAGAACGGCTCCAGGCAACGCCGCTGCGTCTCGGTGTCCATACCGATGCCGGTGTCGATCACGTCCAGTTGCACACGGACCGCACCGTCGGCCAGCACAGCACGCCGTGTCCGCAAGGTGAGTGTGCCGCCCTCGGGCATGGCGTCCACCGCGTTGAGCACGAGGTTGGTCACCGCGTCGCGGATCTCGCCCTCCATGACGAAGACCGGTGACAACAGATCGCCCAGTTCGAGTGCGATGTCGATGGAGATACCCGCTTGCTGCGGCATGTCACGCCAGCGCGCGCGCGTGAGGTCGAGCACCTGCCTGACGAGCTGGTTGAGGTCCACCGCGCGGCTTCGAACACCGGCATCGCTGGGTCGGTAGAAATCGCGCATGCGCGCCACGGTCTCGGCCACGTCGTCGATGGCGATCTGCACCGTCAGCAGCTGGGCGCGCCCGCGCTCGCTCAATGCTGGTTCGTTGGCCAGCAGCGATTCTGTGTAGAGCACCACCGGTGAGATGGCGTTGTTGATATCGTGCGCGATGCCGCTGGCCATTTGCCCGAGAACGCGCAGCCTCTCCTGCTGCAGCACCACCTGTTGCGCCTCGTTGAGCTCGTCGTAGGCCTGCTGCAGCGAGCGGTGCAGCCGGGCCTGGCTGGCGGCCAGCGCCACGTGCTCGGCCAGTTGGCGCATGAACTCGCATTCCCCGCTGTCAAAGCCATGGCCCAGCGCGCGCGCAGCCACCAGCACGCCCAACACCTCGCCCTGCGCATGCAGGGGCGCAAACACCGCAGAGCCCAGGCCCGCGTGTGCCAGCCGCTGGAGCCAGGCAAACGGGGTGTCGGCCAGCACCGGCTCGTGCACCAGCTCGCCGCTCGCGCAGCGCGCCAGGCCGCTGCCCGTCAGGGACAACACATCACCCTCCCGCAGCCCGATCACCTGCCCACGCTCGAGGGCCTGCGCACTCAGGTGGGCGACGGTGAAGGCCTGGGTCGGCAGGTCGAACAGCAAGGCCGCCGAGAACACGGTCGAAAACCGGGATTCGATGTTGTCGCAGACCACGCGAAAGATGCGGTCGAGGTCGAGGCGTTCGTCGGTGGCGCGAACGATGTGGTTGAGCAGCTCGGTGCGCGAGAGCTGCAACTGCAACCGCGCCTCGGCTTCGACGCGCTCGGTCACTTCCTGCACGGTGCCGCCGATCGACACCATCGCACCGCTGGCGTCGCGCCGGGGTTCATCGATGTTTTCCTCGTACCAATGGATCTCTCCATCCGGTTGGACGCAACGGTACTTCCAGCTTCTGGAGGTACCGTCCCGAAGGCATTCGGTCATCGTCTGCAGGTAGTCGGCGCGGTCGTCCGGATGAATGCGGTCCAGGATCTGTTCGATGCTGGGCGGGCCGTTGGCGGGATCACGCCCCGTCAAGGCATAGAGGTTGGCCGACCACACCGCCGAATGGTCTTGCGCCATGCGGTCCCAACTGCCCATGCGGGCCAGCGATTGCGAGCGCGCCAGGCTGGCCTGCGAAGCCTGCACCGCCATCATCGCCTGCGCGCGCTGTTGCTCCAACGCCACCTGGTCGGTGATGTCCATCGCCACCACCAGCTGGGCATCACGACCGTTGTAGTTCAGGCTCTGGGAGGTGATGTCCACCGTGACTGGCACGCCGTTCTTGCGCAGATGCACCCAGGTACCCACGCGCTCACGGCCATCGGGCGACGCAACAGCAGCGCGTCCGCGCAGGCGGTGTTTTTCGCTCTCGGAGCGGATGTCGTCGATGGTGAGTGCGAGGAACTCCTCGCGGCTGTAGCCGTACTGTTCAATGGCCGCGTTGTTCACTTCAAGGAACGCGCGGGTGGCGCGGTCGAACACCCACATCGGGTGCGGATTGCCCAGGAACAGCAACTGAAAGCCCCCGCGCAGCCGGGCTTCCTTCTCCTCGGCCAGCTTGCGCTGGGTGATGTCACGCTCGGTCGCCACCCAATGGGTGAACCGGCCTGTGGCGTCGGCGATCGGAACCATGTCGAGCTCCAGCCAGAACTCGCTGCCGTCCTTGCGGTAGTTGATCAACTCCTCGCGAACCGGCTCCCCGCGCTCGATGCTGCGGCGGATGCGGTCCAGCGCATCGGGATCGGTCCTGGGGCCATGCAGCATGCTCGGGGTCTGTCCGATCGCCTCGACAGCGCTGTAACCGGTCAAGCGCTCGAACGCTTCGTTGACGTAACGGATGCGCGGACCGCCATCATCGATCGACTCGGCCCCCGTGATGAGCACGATGTCGTTGACCCGCGCCACGCACGTCTCCAGCAGCTTGAGCCGGTCCTCGCGTGCGTGCCGCTCCTGGGCTTTCTGCAACTGGTCCAGTGCCGCCGACAGGCTCTCGCCAATGGCAGACAGCAGTTGGCCCTCTTCCTCCATAAAGTACATCGGCTCATCGGCCATGAACACCAGCGCCAACGGCACCTGACCCTGTGGCGCGATGGGCACCACCGCCAACGCCTTGAAACCACGGTGCAACGCCGTGGCAGCCCAGCGGCCCATGCTGGAGTCGTTGGCAATGTCGTTGGACACCACCAGTTGCAAGGTGCGCAGCGCGGTGGGCACGGGCGAAGCGTAGGTGTCCACGTCCACCGATGCGCGGTTGAGCAGGTCGGTGTAGCCGTCGTCCGCGCCCGCGCTCAACAGCGCCGTCATGGTGCGCTTCAGCGGATCCATGCTGGCCACCCAGGCCATGCGCAGTTCACCCTGTTCCACCGCGATGTCGCACACGCGCTGGAGCAGGTTGTCCCTGGAGTCCGCCGAGACAATCGCCGCATTGATCTGGCTCTGCACCTGGTACATGCGGCGCAACCGGTGCTGCTCGGTGATGTCTTGCAAGGCGCCGGCGTACACCACCGGCTCGCCGGCTTCGTCACGCTCCAGGAAGGCGAAACTGTCGACCCAGCGCACGCCCCTGTCGGTGCGCACGATGCGGTATTGCTGGCGCAGCGGCTTGCCGCCCTGGAACAGGCTGTCGCGCTGGGCAACCACCCGATCCATGTCGTCGGGATGGATCATGTACTGGTACATCTCGGCAGTGACCGGCCCCATGGCTGGATCCAGCCCGAACAGTTCGTACGTGGTGTCGGAGGCGCTGTACAGCCGGGTCTTGAGATCGAGCTGGTAGAAGCCCACGCGGGCAATCTGCTGCGCCTTGACCAGTTGGGCCTGGTTTTTGGTGAGCTCGCGCAGCATGGCGTCCAGCGCGGTTTCCAGTTCAGCGAATTCGCGGCCCGTTGCACCCGGCAAAGGCCCGGCCAGCGGTTGGTTGTGCGCGGCCGCACGCATGCGCGCCAGCAGATGCGACACCGGGCGTGCGATGTGTTGCAGACCCAGTTGCCAGGCCAACACCAAGCCCACCAGCGCGGCCAGCGCCATCACGGCGAGTTGCCGTTGCAATTGGCGGGTGGTCGAGGCGAGCACGTCCTCGCGCTGTCCACCCGCGATGACGAACAGCCCTTCACCACCCAGGCCATCGATCGGAACGAACTCGTACAACCAGTCTGTACCCAGGGCATCGCGCAGATCCAGGCTGCCCGTCGTCCTGGCGGCAACGGCCGCTCGCAGACCGTCGTTGTCGAGGGTGGTGCCGATGCGATCCGGGCCGGGCCGGCTGGACGCGAGCAGTGTGCCCGTCGCATCGGTGATGTCCACGTGGATGGAACCCGGCAGAGGCAGGGATTGCAGCTTCTGCGCGGAGGGCAACAGATCCACCGTGGTGAAGGCCACGCCCACGAACGCATTGCCATAGTCGAACACCGGCATGCCGAAGCCGAGCTGGCGCTTGCCCGAGACACGCCCGACCAGGTATTCACCCATGGAAAACTTCCGTTCACGAACCGTGTTGCGGAAGTAGGCGCGGTCGGCCACGTTGATGGGCTGCGGCCCCACATTGGCCAGGCACTGGATGTCGCCCTGCAGATCGGCCACACCGATGTTGCCGTAACCCGGCGTGGCCGCCGAGACGTTGCGCAGGAACTCGTAGCAGAGCTGGCGCAGGTCGGTTCGGCGCACCGAAGGCCCGGCCGCCACGGTGGCCAGGATCTGCCGCACCCCTTCAATGAGTTGCTCCTGGTTGGCCGCGGCCAACACGCCCACCGCCCGGATTTCCTGGCGTCCGCGCTGCACCGCCTCCTGGCTGGTGCTGGTGTAGCCCACCCACAGCATGACCAGGCCCGGCAGGATCGCAATGATCACCAACATGAGCAGCAGGCTGCGGATTCCCCTCTTGTGACGCAAGGCGTGGCCCCTGTTGAATAACCAGAAATAAATCACCGATTGCCGCTGATCCGCATGCTCGCACAAACGCGGTAGGTGGTAGGGTATGCGTCAAGGCCTGATCGTGAAAAATCCCCACATGTGGCAATGACCTGTCACTGATCGACAACTGGCACCCCACCATGCCACACCGCAGTTCTGTCCAGCACCGTCCACGCCCGCGCTTGCTCGTGGTGGACGACGAAGCTCCCCAGCAACGCGCGCTCTGCGAAATCCTGGTTGACCAGGGCTATGAGGTCGTGGGCTGCACCGATCCGCTGGTGGCTTTGAACAAGCTCGAACAGTCCACCTTCGAGCTCCTGCTCACCGACCTGCAGATGCCGGGCATGGACGGCATCGAGTTGACCCGCCGGGCCCAGGCGGTGGCGCCCGACATGGTGATCGTGCTCATGACTGCGCACGGCAGCATCGGCAGCGTGGTGGACGCCATGAAGAATGGCGCCATTGACTACGTGCAGAAGCCCTTTCGCATCAGCGGCATCGTGCCCGCGGTTGAGCGCGCACTCGAGGTGCAGCGATTGCGGGTGAACAACCGTCGGCTCGAAGCCGAGGTGTCTCAACAGGTCAAGGAGCTGGTGGCCGTGAACCAGGAGCTCGACGCGTTTGCCGCCCGGCTCGCGCACGACCTGCGGGGACCTCTGGTCAACATGCGCAGCATCCTGGAGCTGACCTTGCAGGACTCGGGCGATCTGCTTGACGCGCAGCAGGCGGAGTTGGTGCGCCTGGGCGTGCAGTCGGGTGACCTGGCGTTGCGCATGGTGCGCGACCTGCTCGACTTCGCCCGCCTGGGCAACCAGCCACTCACCATGGGCCCGCTGCAACTGGACGATGTCCTGAAGGCGGCGCTGACCACCGTGCAATCGCCCAGTGCGCAGCGCGCCATTGAATGGAGCATCGGCCCGCTGCCGGCCATCAACGGGCATGCGGGCCTGTTGCAGCAAGCGTTCGTCAATCTGCTGGGCAACGCGATCAAGTACACCTCGGCGCGCGACGTGGCGCACATCAGCGTGACCGCCCAGGTGCTGCCCAATGGCGGCCATGAAATCGTGTTTGCCGACGACGGCGCGGGCTTCGACCCCAGGCAGGCGGACCAGCTCTTCAAGCCGTTTCGTCGCCTGCACACCGCCGAAGAGTTCGTGGGCGAGGGCATGGGCCTGGCCAATGTGCGGCGCATCGTTGAGCGCCACGGTGGCACGGTGATGGCGCGCGGGCGGCTGGGCGAAGGCGCCAGCTTCACGATCGTGCTGCCAGCAGCTTAGGGCGATGATGGGCGGCATGACGCCCCTCTTGAACGCCCGCCAAACCGCCGACGCCTTGCCCTACCCGGCACTGGCCGACGAGATCGAATCCTTGTTGCGCGACCCCGGTGTGGTGGTGCCGCCGCGCATCGTGCAGGCACTGGCCGGCGGTGGCAGCCTGTTCGTGATGCCCGCCGCCGATGCGCGCGTGGCCATCACCAAGCTCATCACCTTCATCCCCGACAACGCCTCGCGCAATCTGCCCGCGATCCAGGGCGACATCGTGGTGTTCGACGCCCTCACCGGCCAGCGCACCACCCTGCTCGATGGCCCGACCGTGACCGCCCGGCGCACGGCGGCGGTGTCCCTGCTGGCGGCACGGCTGCTGGCGCCGCGCACCGACGGGCCCCTGCTCATCGTGGGTGCGGGCGTGCAGGGCCGCGCGCACCTGGAAGCCTTTCACGCGGGGCTGGGTGTGCAAGAAGTGTGGGTGGCCTCACGCAGTGCGGCCAGCGCCGACGCACTGGTGATGCATGCGCGCGGCCTCGGCATGAGTGCACGCCGCGCGACGGATGTAGACGCCGCGCTGGCCGATTGCCCATTGGTGGTGAGCTGCACCTCGGCGCAGGCCGTGGCCCTGCGCGCGCGGCCGCGCACCGACGCCTTCGTGGCGGCGGTGGGCGCGTTCACGCCGCGCATGGTGGAGTGGGCGCCCGAGGTCTGCCGCTGGCTCGCCGCCGAAGGCCTGCTGGTGGTGGACACGCGCGATGCCGACCACGAGGCCGGCGACCTCTTGCAAGCCGGCATCGACGTGCCCGCACTGGCCACGCTGGCCGACGTGGTGCGCGAGCCGGCTGCGCACCGGCACGGCGGACCGGTGTTCTTCAAGAGCTGCGGCTGGGCGGGTTGGGACCTGGCCGCGGCGCGATGCGTGTCTGGAAGTCTGGCGCCTCAGCGGTAGGTCGCCAGGTGGATGCTGGTCTCGGTGCTCTGGATGCCCTTGACCAGCCGGATGCGCTCCAGCACCTGGGAGAGCTCGGTCATGGAACCTGCACTGAGCTCGGCCAGCAGGTCCCAGCGGCCGTTGGTGTCGTGCAGCGCGGCCACGCCGGGCTCGCCCAGCAGGCTGGCGATCACCGCGCGCGTCTGGTTGCCGTCCACCAGCACCCCCATCCAGGCGCGGATGCGCTCGGGCTCGGCGTCGGGCCGCAGGCGCACCGTGTAGCCCACGATCAGCTGCTGGTCTTCGAGCTTGCGGATGCGGTTCGTCACGGTGCCGCGCGAGACCTTGAGGCGGTGCGCCAACTCGGCCACGGTGGCGCGCGCGTTCTGGCGCAGTTGGGCAATCAGGGCTTGGTCAATGTCGTCCATGTTGATCATTTTGGCACTCAAGGCTGCCGTTTTGCTGCATTTCTTCTGTTTTTGACAGATTTTTGCCGATTCACATTGCCACGCGGCTGCGGGACACTGCTGTTCATGACTTCGAGCAACACCATGAACCCCGCACACACCCTCTTTCTGAGCGCCCCCGCCGCCGCCGACCTCATCAACCGCCACGGCATCCCGCAGACCCTGCGCGGCATGCGCGACGCCATCGCTGAAGACTTCGCGCGCTGGGCCGATTTCGACAAATCGGCCCGCGTGGCCAATCACAGCGCCAACGGCGTGATCGAGCTCATGCCGATCGCCGACGACACGCTCTACAGCTTCAAATACGTCAACGGCCACCCGAAAAACACCCGCCTGGGCCTGTCCACCGTGATGGCCTTCGGCGTGCTGGCCGACGTGGCCACCGGTACCCCGCTGCTGCTGTCCGAACTCACACTCACCACCGCGCTGCGCACTGCGGCCACCTCGGCCATGGCCGCCCAGACGCTGGCCCGCCCCGACAGCCGCGTCATGGCCCTCATCGGCAACGGCGCGCAGAGCGAATTCCAGGCACTGGCCTTCCAGCACCTGGTGGGCATCACCACGCTGCGCGTGTTCGACGTGGACCGCGAGGCCACCGCCAAGCTGGTGGCCAACCTGGCCGGCAGCGGCCTGGCCATCGTGGTGTGCGACAGCACTGCAGAGGCTGTGCGCGGTGCCGACATCGTCACCACCATCACCGCCGACAAGACCAACGCCACCATCATCACACCCGGGATGCTCGAGCCCGGCATGCACATCAACGGTGTGGGCGGCGACTGCCCCGGCAAAACCGAGCTGCACGCCGAGGTGTTGCAGCGTGCCAGTGTGTTCGTGGAGTACACGCCGCAGACGCGGGTCGAAGGCGACATCCAGCAGATGCCAGCCGATTTCGCCGTGACCGAACTGCACGATGTGTTGGCCGGCCGCCAGAGCGGACGCACCCACGCCGAGCAGATCACCGTGTTCGACTCGGTGGGCTTCGCGCTGGAGGACTACTCCGCCCTGCGCTTCATGCACGCCCTGGCGATAGCCCAAGGCATGGGCACCACTGTCTCGCTGATCCCCGATCTGGCGGACCCGAAGAACCTGTTTGGCGCGCTGCGCCCTCAGGTGGCTGCGGCTGCGCTGCGACTGGTGGCCTGAGGCCTCAGCGCAGCAGACGCCAGGCTTCGCCGGCGGCGCGCGCGCCCGAAAGCAGCGCGCCTTCCATGAAGCCCTGGTACTCGTAAAACGAGTCGGTGTGTTCGCCAGCAAACAGCAGGCGCCCCACCGGCTTGGCGTACTGGCCTTCAAGCGTGGTGAAGTAGCCCGGCGGGTTGTTGCTGTAGCCACCGCCAAACAGCGGGTTCTTCTCCCAATTCTCCAGATGCGCCAGCAGGCGCCCCTTGCTGTCGCGCACCGCCAGCGCCGTGGTGCCGGGCCAGACCCGCTCCAGATCCCCGAGAAAGGCGGTGGCTTCGGACTGGGTACGCGCCGGGTCCAGGCGCGCGGCGCGGTTGCCGCCCGAGTAATCGGTGAGCACACCACGCACACCGTATTGCGCGCGCGCTGGATTGGTCTCCCAGGTGTTCTGGTGATTGGGCAGGTCGCTGTAGCTGCCCCCATCGCTGTTGAGTCGCTCGTACCAGGGCCGGCCTTTGAAACCGATCATGAGCTTGCAGTTCAGCCCGTAGTCAAAGCGCTCGATGGCATCGCGCTTGAACGCGGGCAGCGCCACGCTGGCGTCAAACTCGATGCTGCGCATGGCCGGAGCCGGCAGCGTCAGGATCACCACGGCGTGCGTGCGTTCGACCACCTTGCCCGCCACATCAAAAGCGAGCTTGAAGCGCCCGTCGGCCAGCCGGCTCACTTTGAGCAGGCGGTGCCCGTGACTGACTGGCGTGGGCAACAACGCGGCCAGGCCGGTGGCCACGCGGTCATTGCCCTCAACGATGTGGAAGCGCTCGTCACTGAACACGCCAAAGGGCTTGAACACGGAGCGGCGGCTGGCCTGGGCGAAAAACAGAAACGAGAGCGCGCTCTGTTGTTCGATCTCGCGCCCGAATTCGATGGTGTACGCCACATCGAGCACCTGCGAAATCAGCGGCCCCGCCCCGCGCGAGCGCAGGTAGTCCTTGAGGGTGGTGAAGTCCAGGGTGCGATCGAAGGCGGTGTAGCTGTCGGCAGTGGGGCCACTCGACAGGCGCTTGAGATCGGTCGTCATGGCCGCGGTGAGCGCTCGGTACTCTGCCACCACCTCTGCCTCGCTGAAGCTGCGCCCGTCAAAGAAATAGAACGGCTCGCCCGGCTCCTTGTTGTAGTCCTCCAGCGTGAGGCCCATGCCGGTGGCCAGGTTGCGCAGCGTCACGTGGGTGGTGTCGATCAGCTCTGCACCACGCTCGGCCACCTGCCCCGGGAACACGCCACGCAAGGAGGCCACACGGCCGCCGACATGGTCACTGGCTTCATACACCTGCGCCCCGATGCGCTTGCCAGCGAGCAGGTAGGCGCCGTGAAGGCCCGCCAGCCCCGCACCGACCACACCCACATCGGACGGCACCTGCGCCAGTGCACGGCGCCAGGGCATTGCAGCGAGCATGGATCCGGCCGCTGCGCCCTGCAACAACCGTCGCCGCGACGCATCGGCGCCAGCCAAGCGGGGCTGGCCGGCGCGCCCGATCGCCTCGCTCTCGGCCATGCCCGTTGCATCACACCAGGCCGACAGCGCACCCACACGCTGCAACCGATCAAACCACCGAGTTCTGCCCATGATTCACCTCCTGCCTGCATTGGCGGGCAAGGGCCGTCCGGCGTCAAGAGCCAATTGCGGGGGGAATGGTTGGCTCCACCGGCCGGGGTGAGCTCAGCGCACGGTCTGTGTCAGCCAACCGGTGAAGGCCTGAACAGCCGGGCGGTGCTGGTCGCCCGCACGCACCGACATGAAATGCACCGGCTGGACGACCGCCTGAAACACCTTCTCACCGAGGATCACCAGTTCGCCGCGTTCCAGCTCCCGGGCGGCCAGGCGGGTGCTCTCCAGTGCCACCCCCATGCCGTCGACCGCAGCCGCGATGGCCATCGCCGCGCGGTCAAACGCCGGGCGCGGGCGAGCGGGCAGCGACAGGCCATGGCGCTCGAACCACTGGCCCCAGGTGAGCGGGCTCAGGGTGGAGTCGATCAAGGTCAGCTGATGGATCTGCCTGGCCGCCGGCACGCGCCGCACCAACAGCGAGGGTGACACCAGGGGTGCGATCCGTTCGGACCCCAACGGCACCACCAGCAGTCCAGACATTTCGCGCACCGCGCCATATGACAGTTCCACGTCGACCTCACGCACGACCCGCAGATCCAGCGCGTCGGCGCCCGTGGTCAGGCGAATGTTGACGCCGGGGTGCGCAGCCAGGAATTCGTTGAGGCGTGGACCCAGCCACTTGAGGGCAAGGCTTGGCGCGCAATGGACCGACAGCACCTGGTCTTGTGTGGGCAATTGCACATCGGCGCAGGCCGCCTCCAGCGCATCGAACAGCCGCGCCAGGCTCTCGAACAGGCGCCGCCCTTCGAGCGTGGTCTGCACCTGGCGGTGGCGGCGTTCGAACAGCGCGCGGCCGAAGTGCCGCTCCAGGTCACGGATCTGGTGGCTGATGGCCGAGGCGGTGAGGTGCAACTCTTGAGCGGCCAGCGCAAAACTCTGCAGGCGCGCAGCGGCCTCGAAGGTGCGCAGGCGCGCCAGCGGTGGAAAATTCCTCATGCGATGGGCTTTCAGATGAAACTGGCTCATGTTTCCATGAGCATTCATCGTTTGTCAATGCGTGTGCCCTGGCCCACCATGGCGGCACATCACCACCCGAGGAGACACCATGTCCGCCGTGCTTGAAAAACTCTCGATGCTGGGCCAGAAGGAATACCGCCACGACCCGCTGACCGACCCCAAGGTCTCGATCTACCAGCCCGACCAGCCCGGCCTGATCTACCCCGGCATCCCCTCGTTCGACAACGTGGCGCAGGAGCGGCAGTACTTGAAAGAGCGGCTGGCCGGCGCCTGCCGCGCGTTTGCGCGCCAAGGCTTTGACTACGGCTTCGCCGGCCACCTGACCATTCGCGACCCCGAGCATCCGCACCTGTACTGGACCAACCCGATGGCGGTGCATTTCGCGCAGGTGAAGGTGTCCAACCTGATCCTGGTGGACCACGAGGGCCAGGTGGTGGAGGGCCGCCACGCGGTCAACCGCGCCGGCTTCGTGCTGCATGCCGCGGTGCACGAGGCACATCCCGACATCATCGCCATGTGCCACGCGCACACCGTCTACGGCACGGCGTTCGCCTCACTGGGTCAGCCGCTGCAGCCGATCTCGCAGGACGCGGCCGCCTTCTTCGAGGACCACGTGGTCATTGGCGACGAAGCCGGCCAGGTGGCGGTGGAAGTGAAGGCCGGTCTGAAGGTGGCCGACTGGTTCAAAGGCGTGAAGGCAGCGATCCACCAGAACCACGGTCTGTTCACCGCGAGCCGCCACAGCATCGAGGCCGCGGCGTTCTGGTTCATTGCGCTGGAGCGCTGCTGCCAGCAGCAACTGGCCGTGATGGCCACCGGCGCGACCCCGCGCTTGGTCCCCGCCGAGCGCGCGCGCTACAGCCGCGAGCACGTGGGCAGCGAATACATCGGCTGGTTGCACTTCCAGACCATCTGGAACGACCTGGTGCGCAGCGAGCCCGACCTGTTCGACTGAAACAGACCGGGCCGCGTGTCGGTCAGCGCTGGCCGTGGGCGGCTTTGGCGGCCTTGATGCAGGCGTCCTTGGCGTCACCGGACATGGCATCGCATTTTTCAGCCGCGGCCTTGTACTTGGCCTCGTTGACTTCCTCTTTGCTGTCGGCGCGGGCTTCGGCCGTGGCTTTCGTGGCTTTGGCGCTGGCAATTGCGGCCACGTGCGCCGCTTTCGCTTCCTTGTTGCACACGTCCTTGGCGTTGCCGTTCAGGTCATCGCAGCGCTCCTTGGCCACCTCGTAGACGCCATCGGCCTTGACGGTCTGAACCTTGATGCCATCGGCCGGCTTGCCGCTGGACTTGAATTCGAGCTCGGCGCGCGCGTTGTTGTCCTTGGCCTTGGCCTCTTCCATGCAGATGTCCTTGGCATTGGCCTTCAGACTGTCGCACGCGGCCTTGGCGGCCTTGTAGTCCGCACTGATGGCGGTCTTGGCTGCGGCGTATTCGGCCTTGTTGGGTGGAGCGGTCTGCCCAAACGCCAGAGGAGCGAAAAGACAGGCGCTGACCAACAGCATGGCGCGGGAATGGGAATTGGTTTTCATGGGGAGCCCTTTCAAAGTTGACGGAGTTGCGTGGAGCGGCGCCAGGCCGCTTGAGGGATCCACGCTCACAGCATCGGCCAATCAGCGCGTGGGGTCTGTTCGGTTTCCAACGTTGCCCAACGCACACAAGGCAGCAACGCGCGTGACAAGCGCGCGCACACGCGCGGCGTAGCATCGGGCGCCATGCCGCACACCCCTGCCGACCCCAGCCTGATCGACTCACGCGTGGCCATGCGCCGCCTGCTCACCACGCTGGCGCTGGTCACGCTGGGCAACAGTGGCATGTACGTGGTGGCGGTGGTGTTGCCGGCAGTGCAGGCCGAGTTCGGCGTGGGCCGCGCCGACGCTTCCCTGCCCTACACGCTGATGATGATCTGCCTGGGGATCGGCGGCCTGTTCACGGGCAAGCTCGCTGATCGCCACGGCATCACGCCGGTGCTGCGCGTGGGCGCGGTGGCGGTGGCAGGCGGCTTTGTGTGGGCGGCCTACGCGGGCAGCATCTGGACCTTTGGTCTTGCGCACGGGCTGCTGCTCGGCATGCTGGGCAGCTCGTCCACCTTTGCGCCCTTGCTGGCCGACGCGGCGCTGTGGTGGAACAAGCGCCGCGGCATGGCGGTGGCCATTGCCGCCAGCGGCAACTACGTGGCCGGCACTGTGTGGCCACCGCTGGTGCAGTGGGGCATAGCGACCATCGGCTGGCGCCAGACCTACATCATTCTGGGCGTGGTGTGCGGCACCGGCATCTTTCTGCTGGCCAACCTCATGCGCCAGCGCCCGCCGCTGGTGGTGACCGCGCCGGTGAGCGCGGGTGAAGCAGCGCCCGACACCAGCCGCCCGTTTGGTCTGAGCCCGAACCACGCGATGGCCCTGCTGTGCGTGGCCGGCGTGGGCTGCTGCGTGGCCATGTCGATGCCGCAGGTGCACATCGTGGCCTATTGCACCGACCTGGGCTTTGGCGCGGCGCGCGGCGCCGAGATGCTCTCGCTCATGCTGTTCTGCGGCATCGCCAGCCGGCTCATCTCAGGCTGGATCTGCGACCGCATCGGCGGCATCCGCACATTGCTGCTGGGTTCGGCCCTGCAGTGCGTGGCGTTGCTGCTGTTCCTGCCGTTCGACGGGCTGGTCTCGCTCTACCTGATTGCCGCGCTGTTCGGCCTGTTCCAGGGCGGCATCGTGCCGTCATACGCCATCATCGTGCGCGAGTATTTCCCGCCCAAAGAAGCCGGCGCGCGGGTGGGCGCGGTGATCATGGCCACGCTGGTGGGCATGGCGCTGGGCGGCTGGATGTCGGGCTGGGTGTTCGACCTGACCGGCAGCTACCACGCGGCCTTCCTCAACGGCATTGCCTTCAACCTGCTCAACATGAGCATCGCGCTGTGGCTGTATTTCCGGGTACGCCGCATCACCCGCGCGCAGTTGGTCGGCGCTTGATCACGGCGGCCTTGCCCTGCTGCGCGCTCTGACGGCGCACGCCGTCCAGCAGCTCCAGGAAACGCCGCGCCGCCACCCCCAGCGGGCGCGCCTTCGCCCAGACGGCGTCGACCCACAGCGGCATGGCGTTGCTGAAGTTCTCCAGCGGAATCTCCACCAGCTGCCCGGCGGCCAGGGGCGCGCGCACAAAACCCTGCGGCAACCACGCCCAGCCCAGGCCGGCGATCACCAGCCCCATGGCGGCCACCGGGGTATCGGTGCGCCACTGGTGGCGCGACATCACGATGCGCTCGTCCACATCGCTGGTGTGCCGACCGGCCACGATGATCTGCCGCTCCAAGGCCAGATCGTCCTCGCGCACGCCGCGCGTGGCCTTGCGCCCGCGCAGCATCGGATGGGTGGGCGCCGCCACCGCCACCAGAATCTCGCGCCCCACCTCCTGAAAGCCCTCGCGCGCATCCAGACTGGCGCGCTCGAACACCAGGGCCACGTGAGCGCGCCCGCTGTGCAACATGCCCAAGGCGTCGGTTTGCGGTGCCGCCAGCACCTCCACCTCCAGCAACGGGTGTTCGGCCGACAGCTGCACCAGCGCCGCGCTCCAGGGCGTGGCCGCCAGGAGCTCCGGCGCCACCGCAATCGTCAGGCAGGGCTCCAGTCCCTGGGTGAGCGACAGCGCGTGTGTGTCCAGCTTGAGCAGCTGCTCTGCCAGCATGCGCGCCTGCGGCACCAGGGCCGTTGCCTGCGGCGTGGGTCGCGGCTCGCGACCGCTGCGGTCAAACAGCACCAGGTTCAGGTCGGCTTCGAGATGGGCGATCGCCATGCTCACCGCCGACGGCACCTTGCCCAGCGAGCGCGCCGCAGCCGAAAAGGAACCGTGGTCGAGCACCGCGAGAAACACCTTGAGGGATTCAAAATCAAATTTCATCTGTCAGTTCCCCTGATAGAAGCTGACTTTTAGTATCAATCAGAACGACATACAGTGCAGCCATCGAAACAACGGAGACGCGCTGTGCAGGGATTCTGGAGACGTGTGGTGTACATCGGCCTGTACGAAGTGGTGGCCATCGCACTCGCTGGCTGGGGCTTGATGCTCATGTCGGGCCACAGCTTGCTGGACAGCGGGGCGCTGGCCATTGCCACCTCGTCCGTGGCGGTCGTGTGGAACCTCGTCTTCAACACCTTCTTTGAACGGTGGGAGGCTCGCCAGGCCACCACCGGGCGCAGCGTGAAACGGCGTGTGCTGCACGCGGTGAGCTTCGAGATCGGACTGGTCGCGATGCTGGTCCCGCTGATCGCCTGGTGGCTGGGCGTGAGTCTGTGGCAAGCCCTGGTCATGGACATGGCCCTGGTGGTTTTTTTCCTTGTCTACACCTTCGCCTTCAACTGGGCCTTCGACGAGGTGTTTGGCCTGCCGGTCTCGGCCACGAAAGGCATGGCGATCCAGGCGACTTGAGGGCACCCGCTCAGCGAACGGACCGGGCCATCTCGGTGGCCAGCGCGCCCAGCGTGCGCAAGGCCGCGTCCACACGACCGTCGCCGGGGTGCCCGACATTGAGGCGCAGGTGGTGGGTGAAGCGCCGGTCGGCCGAGAACAGCGCGCCGGGCGCCGTGCTGATGGAGTGCGCTCGGGCCCGGTGGTGCAGCGCGAGGGCGTCGACCGAGGGTGGCAGTTCGAGCCAGATGAAGTAGCCGCCCTCGGGCCGCGTGGTGCGCGTGCCGGGCGGAAAGTGACGTTCGATCAGCCGCAGCGCGTGCTTGCGCTGCGCCGACAGGGACTCGCGCAGACGCCTGAGGTGGCGGTCGTAGCCGCCCTGGGCCAGGTAGTCCGCCAGCGCCAGTTGGGTCGGCAGGGCGCTGGCCAGAGAGGTCGTCATCTTCAGCCGCTCCACTTGCGGTGCGTACCGCCCGGCGGCGGCCCAACCGACCCGGTAACCGGGTGCCAGGCACTTGGAGAACGACGAGCAGTGCAGCACGCCACCGCTCTGGTCATACGCCTTGGCCGGTGGCGGGCGCAGCGAGCCCGCGTACAACTCGCCGTACACGTCGTCCTCGATCAACGGCACGCGGTGACGCGCGAGCAGGTCGACCAGCGCCTGCTTGCGCTCGGGCGACATCAGCGCGCCCAGCGGGTTCTGGAAACTGGGCATGACCCAGCAGGCGGCCACCCGGTGACGCTCCAGCAGCCCGCTCAGGGCCTCCAGGTCCACGCCGTCGCGCGGGTCGGTGGCCACCTCCACCGCCTTGAGGTGCAGGCGCTCCAGCGCCTGCAAGGCGGCGTAGAACGTGGGCGATTCGACCACCACCACGTCCCCCGGCCGGGTGACCGCCTGCAGGCAGAGGTTGAGCGCTTCCATCGCGCCGTTGGTGACGATGAGTTCGTTGTCCGCCAGCGCCATGCCCTGCAAGGCGTAGCGCCGGCGCAAGGCCAGCCGCAACCCTTCGTCGCCCGCGGTGAGCGCACCCGTGATCTGGGCTGGCTTCAGGCCGCGCATGGCGCGCGCACCGCAGCGGGCCAGCTCGTCAAACGGGAACAGGTGCGAGGCCGGAAACGCCGAGCCCAGCGGCACCACATCGGCGTCGCGCGTGGACCCCAGCAGATCAAACACCAGTTCGCTGATGGCCACCGGCGTGGCCTCGCTGCGCGGTGCGGCCACCTGGGGGCCGGCCCGCACGGCGCGGCGCGTGGCCCGCACATAAAACCCGGAGCGCGCCCGCGCCTCGACCAGGCCCTCGGCCTCCAGCTGGCCATAAGCCTGGAACACGGTGGACGGACTCATGCCACGCTGCTGGCAGGTCTCGCGCACGGAGGGCAGGCGCTCGCCCGGGCGCAACAAACCCCCGCGGATGGCCACGGCCAGTTCGTCGGCCAGTTGCTGGTACCGGGGCACGCGAAAGCTGTTCATCGGATCACACCATCTGATCTGGTCGTTTTTCAATTCATCTGGGTCTTGCGGATCAGATGAATTGTGTGAGGATACCCACATGCGCCCCATTCCCGCCCTGATCGCCCTGCTGCTCGCCGCATGCATCCCGTGGGGCGCCACCGCACAACCCGCCCTCCGTTTTGAAGACACCCTGGCCCAGCGGGTGCAGGCCTGCGCCAGTTGCCATGGCCAGCAGGGCCGTGCCCGCCCCGACGGCTACTACCCCCGCATTGCCGGCAAACCGGCGGGCTACCTCTACAACCAGCTCAAGCATTTCCAGACCGGCCAGCGCCAACACGCGCTGATGGCGCGCATGGTCGATCCGCTGAGCGACGCCTACCTGTGGGAGATCGCGCACCACTTCGCATCACTGGACCTGCCCCACGCGCCGGCCTTGCCCGCCCGCGCGCCCGCCGCCGTGTTGCAGCGTGGCGAACAACTCGCGCTGCGCGGCGACGCTTCGCGGCAGGTGCCTGCCTGCACCGCCTGCCACGGCGCCGCGCTCACCGGCGTGCAGCCCGCCGCGCCGGGGCTGCTGGGCCTGCCACCGGACTACATCAACGCGCAGCTCGGTGCCTGGCACAACGGCACGCGCAAAGCCCAGGCACCCGACTGCATGGCCACCATCGCACGCCGCTTGCCGGCTGAGGACGTGGCCGCCGTGAGCGCCTGGCTGGCCGCGCAACCGGTGCCCCTGTCCGCCGCGCCGGCCGCATCCACCGGGATCCCGGCACCCCTGGAGTGCGGCAGCTTCACGCCACCGGTGGCACCGGCCTCGGTGAAAGCGGTGCGGCCATGAGCGCGCCGGGCCGCTCCCAAGCGCTCGTCCCGAAGCGCGCAGCGCGGAGGGTAGTCCAGTGAGCGCGCATCTCTCCCGACAACGTGGCGCCCTGGCCATGGGTGTTCTGCTGGCCTTGCTGCTGTGCGCAGGCGCCTGGCTGCTGTGGCCGTCCCAACCCGTGGCCGTCCCGGCCCTGAGCGCCACCACCCGCCTGGACGACACGGCCACCATCGAACGCGGCCGCTATCTCGCTGTGCTGGGCAACTGCCAGGCCTGCCACACCGAGCGGGGTGGCGCCGCATTCGCCGGCGGGCGCGGCATCGGAACGCCCTTCGGCACGGTGTACAGCAGCAACCTCACACCCGATGGCACCGGCCTGAAAGACTGGAACGCCGACGATTTCTGGCGCGCCCTGCACCACGGGCAATCGCGCGACGGGCGCCTGCTGAACCCGGCCTTCCCGTACACCAACACCACCCACGTCTCGCGCTCGGACAGCGACGCGCTGTTCGCGTTCTTCCGCAGCCTGGCACCGGTGGAAGCGACCGTGCCCGGCAACGACCTGGGCCGGTACCTGGGTTCGCAAGCCGCGCTCAAAGCCTGGCGCGCGCTGTACTTCCGGCCCGCCGACACGGTCCAGACCGCACCGGTGGACGAACTGCAACGCGGTGCCTACCTCGTCAACGGCCTGGCGCACTGCAGCGCCTGCCACGTACCGCGCAACGCCCTGGGCGGCAGCAGCAATATGCTGTCACTCGCCGGCGGGCTCCTGTCGGCACAGGGCTGGTACGCGCCTTCGTTGCTCGACCCGGCCGACGGCGGCGTGCAGGAGCGCGAGCTGGCCGACATCGTGGCGCTGTTCCAGACCGGCCGCAGCGATCGCCACATCGTCACCGGCCCGATGGCCGAGGTGGTCCAGCACAGCACGCAGCACTGGCGACCTGACGATCTGCAGGCCATGGCAGCGCACCTCAAGGCGCTCCCGGTGACGCGCGGCCGCGTGCAGGCCACGACCGAAGCGCGGTCCGACAAAGCGCTGACCCAGGGTGCAAAGATTTACGAGCAGCAGTGTGCGCAATGCCATGGCGCGCAGGGGCAAGGCGTTCGCGGCGACGATGGCACCTGGGCCTATCCGCCGCTGGCGGGCAACAGCACGGTGCTGCAGGGGGTGCCTGCCAACCTGGTGCAGGCGGTGCTGTACGGCGGTTTCGGCCCCAGCACGGCGGGGCACCCGCGCCCCTTTGGCATGCCGCCCTTCGTGCTCGACCTGAACGGCCAGGACATCGCGGACCTGCTGACCTACCTGCGGGGTGCGTGGGGCAACGATGCGCCCCCGGTCTCGGAACTCGACGTGCAGCAGCTCCGACGCGCGGCCGGAAAGTAACCGCCATGCCGACGCCCTGGATCATTGGCCTGTGCGCGCAGTGGTGCCACGTCTGCCGCGACCTGGCGCCCGACTTCCAGGCCCTGGCGCGGGAGCACCCCTCGGCCACCTGGCTGTGGATCGACGTCGAGGACCATGCGGAGCTGGTGCAGGCGCTGGACATCACCACCTTTCCCACCGTGCTGGTGGGCATGGACGAGCAGTTGGTCTTCTTTGGCGAAGCGCCCGGCATCGCCGCGCGGTTCAAGGCGTTCCTGCAGCCCTTCGCGCTGGGCCGCGTGACGCACGCGCCCCAGGCGTCCGACGAAGCCGCGGCCGAGGTCTTCGCGCGGCTGCAGAAGTTGCCCGCGCCGCCGGGCCGGTTGCCTGGCTGAGCCGGCGATCCTGCGTCAGCCCTTGGGGTACAGCACCATCTGCGTGCAGCGGAACAGCGCGATGGTCTTGCCGGTTTCGCGGTGCGTGACGACCGCGTCCCACACCTGCGTGGTGCGGCCGATGTGGGCGGGCGTGGCCACGCAATCGATGGTGCCTTCCAACGCCGTGCCCAGGTGGTTGCTCTTGAGCTCGATCGTGGTGAAACCCTTGGCCTCTTTGGGCAGGTTGGCCACGCAGCCATAGCCGCAGCTGGTGTCGGCCAGCGTGACCACGCTGCCGGCGTGCAGGAAGCCGTTGGGCGCCATGGTGGTCGGCTTCACGGCCAGCTCGGAGCGAACCTCCTGCGGGCTCACGTGCGTGATCACCAGACCCAGGTGGCCGGGCAGAGCGCCAGCGCCACGCTGGTTGAATTCGTCGGCGAGGTTCGTCATGAAAGTCTCCTGTGGTGGATGCGAAGGGCGAGTGTCATCGGGTCCAGCTGCCCAGGCGGATGGCAATGGCCAGCGTGGAACCATAGACCACCAGGCTGAGTGCAATGACGGCGAAGAGGCCGCTCGCCGGGGTCTTGAACACATGCACGCAGAGCCAGCCCCCCACCACCAGGATCACCAGGCGGCCCATGCTGCCGGCCAGTGGCCAGAACATGCGGCCCGCGCCCTGCGACGCAAAGAACAACGCGAGGCCCAGGCCGAAGAATGCGTAACAGCCGCCCACGATGTTGAGGTAGGTGGCGCCCAGCGCGAGCACCTCGGCGTCGGTGGTGAACAGGCCCATCCACAGCGCAGGCGCCAGGGCGGTGACCACGCCAATGGCGCCGGTGATCGCCGCCACCACCGCACCGCCGGCCCAGGCCACGCGCACCGCGCGCGCCGACTGCCCCGCGCCCATGTTGGTGGCGACCATCGCGGTGAGCGCGGTACCAAAACCGAAGGCAATCGGCACCAGGATGTATTCAAGCCGCGCCGCCACGCCATAGCCCGCGAGCGCGGCCGTGCCGTAGCTGCCCACCAAGGCCGTGGCCACGGCGATGGAGGCGTTGCTGATCACCGGGCTCAGAGACGCCGGCAGGCCCACGCGCAGGATGTCGCGCAACAGCGGCAGATGCAGGCGCCAGGGCGAGCGCTGCAGGTACACCGCACCATCACGGCGCAGCAGCCAGGCTGCCATCACCCCGGCCGACAGCGCGTTGACCACCAGCGTGCTGACGGCAGCGCCCGCCACGCCCATGCCCGGCACGGGCCCCCAGCCGAACACCAGCAGCGGTGCCAGGGCGAGGTGCAGCAGCGCCGTGCCCAGCAGCAGCACCGAGGGCAGCACCATGTTGCCCGCGCCCCGCACCACGGCGGCCAGCACGTTGGTGAACCAGATGATCAGCGCGCCGCTGAACAGCACGTTCGAATACGCCAGCGCCGCATCCAGAGCGGCACCGCGCCCGCCCATGCCACCGAAGATGCTGCGCCCGAAGCCCAGCAGGGCCAGCATGAACAGCGCGGCCAACGCCGCCGAAATGAACAGCGCCTGCTGCGCGAGACGGCTCGCGTCTTCGCTGCGGCCCGCCCCGAGCGCGCGCGCCACCGCGGCGGTGGTGGCGCCACCAATTCCACCGGCCGACATCTGCAGCATGAGCATCGACAGCGGAAACACCAGCGCGATACCCGCCAGCGCATCCGCGCCCACGAGGCCGAGGATGTAGCCGTCGTAACCGATCACGATCGTCGCCGCGAACAGGCCCATCACGTTGGGCGTGGCCAGGCGAAACAGTGTGGGCAGCAGCGGCGCGTGCAGCATCTGCTGCAGGCGGGTCTGGGCCAGCACCGAACTCATGGCGTGGGGTTTCGCAGGTAGACACCCGGCTCGGCCGACAGGCCGCGCTTGACCTGCTGCGTGATCTCGTCGCCCAGCACCTTGGCCCCGGTGATGAGAACGGTGGCGTTGTGGACTTGCATGGGTCAGTTTCCAGGTTGGTTGCGGTGGCGAGATTGATTATGACGATCGTCATATTCAAGAATGAAGAAAAACGCTTCGAGATGGCCCATGGTTCAGGCCGGGGGAGAAACGTCGTGCTGTGCCAGCAGGGCGCGGCGGTTGGCGGCCAGCAGGGCCTTGCCTTCGGTGTTGTCGCCCAAGGCGCGGGCGAGCTGCAGTGCGCCCACCATCTGGCTGGCAATGGCCGCGGCACCGCCGGGCTCGGCACCAGCGGGCAGTGAACGTTCAACGAGGGCCACCAGGCTGCGCACGCGCTGGGCTGCGGCGGCACGCACGTCGGGCGACTGGCGCGGCATCTCGGAGGCGAGTGCGGCCACGGCACAGCCGTTTTCAGTGCCACTCAAATGGCGGTCCGACAGGTAGCCTTCGATGAGCGCCTGGAACGGGCTGGCACCGCGCGCCTGGCGCGTGGCGTTGCCCTTGGCGATGCGGCTGGCGCTTTGTTGCCCGGCGTGCTCCAGGGCCTCGGCCAGCAGGGCGTCGCGCGAGGCGAAGTGGGCATAGAACCCGCCGTGGGTCAGGCCCGCCTCTTTCATGATGTCGGCCACGCCGACGCCATTGAAACCCGCGCGCCGGATTGCGCGCGCCGCGGTGTCGAGAATGCGTTCGTGGGTCAGGGCCTTGCGGCTGGGTGCGATTTCCATGGCCGCATTGTAGCTGCCAATATGACGAGCGTCATATTGTCAAAACCCCGCCGCCGGTGCGGATTCTGTGTCGCGCCCGATCAGGCGCGGGTCAGTTTGAACACCGCCACCGCCTCCACCATCTGCGCAGCCTGCGTCTTCAGGCTCGAAGCTGCCGCAGCGCTCTGCTCCACCAGCGCCGCGTTCTGCTGCGTGGCCTGGTCCATCTGTGTCACCGCTTCGCCCACCTGGGCCACACCCGAACTCTGCTCGACGCTGGCCGAGCTGATCTCGCCCATGATGTCGGTCACGCGCTGGATGGCACCCACCACTTCGGCCATCGTCACACCGGCACGGTCGACCAACGCCGTGCCCTGCGCCACGCGGTCCACGCTGGCGTTGATCAGCTCCTTGATTTCCTTCGCCGCGCCAGCGCTGCGCTGGGCGAGGTTGCGCACCTCGCCGGCCACCACCGCAAAGCCACGGCCCTGTTCGCCGGCACGCGCGGCCTCCACAGCGGCGTTGAGCGCCAGGATGTTGGTCTGGAAAGCGATGCCGTCGATCACGCTGATGATGTCGGCGATCTTCTTCGAGCTGTCGTTGATGCCCTTCATGGTGTCCACCACCTGCGCCACCACGTCACCGCCCTGTGTGGCCACGGTGGACGCGCTCAGGGCCAGCTTGTTGGCCTCTTGCGCGTTGTCGGCGTTCTGGCGCACGGTGGAACTCAACTGTTCCATGGAAGCTGCGGTCTCCTCCAGCGCGCTGGCCTGTTGCTCGGTGCGCGCGGAGAGGTCGTCGTTGCCCTGGGAAATTTCGGCACTGGCGGTGGCCACGCCCTCGGCGTTGCCACGCACGTTGGACACCACGCGGGCCAGGTTGTCCTGCATGCCCTTGAGGGCCTGCAGCAACTGGGCGGCTTCGTCGCGGCCATCGGTGTCGATCGGCTGCGTGAGGTCGCCTGCGGCAATCAGGCGCGCGCTCTCGGCGGCTTTGCGCAGGGGAACCGTGATCGATCGGCTCAGCACGAAGGCCGCGACCGTACCCAGCAGCAGGGCCAGCACGCCACCCGCGATCAGGATGATGCGCCCGTTGGCCGCCTCCTCCTCGGCGGTCTTCAAGGTGGCGTCATAGAGGCTTTGCTGGCGCTGCTCAAGCTTGAAGATCGAGTTGAGATAGGCGTCGGCGAGGGGCCGCAGATCGCGGTCCAGCGCCGCGCTCACGTCTTCTCCGGCCATGCGGGCCTTCATCAGATTGGCGCGCGGCGTGCGGTAGGCCTCGCGTGCGGCGTCGATGCCGGCCAGCAACTGCTTGCCTTCATCCGACTCGATCAGCTCGATGATCCGCTTGCGCGAAGCCAGCGTCACTTCGGAGGTCTTGTCCATGTCGGCCTGCCAGGCGGGAATGCGG
This sequence comes from Hydrogenophaga sp., assembly GCF_018780385.1. GTDB lineage: Bacteria > Pseudomonadota > Gammaproteobacteria > Burkholderiales > Burkholderiaceae_C > Hydrogenophaga. The sequence goes on from NZ_JADMJO010000030.1 coordinate 69,751, forward strand.
CTGGTGTCGGAATCGAGGATGGCCGCGCGGGTGCGCACCCAGTTGACATCGATGGTCTGGCGCCACCGCACGGCCAGTTGCAGCTTTTCGTTGTCCACCGTGGCGAGCTCGCGCGTGGTATCGGTCAGTTCCTGAAGACGCCAGACGCCGATGCCGGCCATCAACGCGGTGATGAGCAGGACCAGCCCGAATGCAAGGGCCAGGCGGCTGCCGACCTTGATGTTGTTGAGTTTCATGCGGGAGCTTTCTGGCAGGTGAGAAAAGAGGCAAAGACAAACCTGTGAGGCGCGCCATATCGAGAGGCGACCCTGCACATCCAGTCATTGAATCGTCGGTTTGGCCGATTTCTTTAATCACCCGCACCCGCGCCATCCGCGGAAATGGGCCTGAACATCCCCGCTTTTGTCCGCCAGCGAGCGGCGTTGGCTCGCCTGGCCGGCCAGCGTCAGCCCAGCAGCGACTTCAACGGGATCGCCGGATCGGCCAGGGCGGTGCGGTCCACGGGCACACCGGCCTCGATCAGCTTGCGCGACATCATGTGGTCCATCGGTGCGTTGACGGATTCTGCGCAGCGCAGCAGGCTGTCCTGCAGATGAAACAGCGTGAAGCTGCCGGCATTGGCCCCGACGCGCCGCACGGTCTCCGACGTGGGCGGCAACAGCCCCGCCATCTGCAGACGCATGGGGCCTTGCTCCGACCAGAACCACGGCAACGCCCGGTACGGCTCCTCGCGCCCGAGCAGCGTGGCTGAGGCGCTGCGCGCCTGATCATTCGCGTTCTGCACCGACTCCAGCCGAAGCCGCGCGCCATCGACCGTGAGAAACGCAGCGCAGTCACCGATGGCCAGAATCGCCGGATCGCTGGTGCGCAGGCCGGCATCCACCAGCACCCCGTTGTCCACCGCCAGGCCGCACGCGACGGCCAGGCGGGTTTCGGGCACGGCGCCGATGCCCAGCACGAGCTCATCCACCGCCATGCGGCTCCCACCCACCTGCATCGAGGCCAATCGATCGCCTTGAATCTCGAAACCCTCGATGCGAACCCCGATCTGGACCTCGGTTCCCATGCCCCGGTGGTGCGCCAGCACATGCTCGGCCAGCAGCGCCGAGACGGAACGCCCCAGCAGCCGTGGCGCGACCTCCAGCACGGCAACTTCCAGCCCGAGCTGGCGCGCGGAAGCGGCGAGTTCCAGGCCGATGAAGCCGCCGCCCAGCACGGTGAGGCGCCGACCGGTCGTCACCATCTCGCTCAGCCGGGTGCGCAGGGCGCGCGCATCCGGTGCCTCGCGCAGCACATGCACGTTGTGCAAGCGCGGCGGCAAGGCGTCGAGCGTGCGCGCGCGGGTGCCGGTGGCCAGCACCAGGTGCTGGTAGACCAGTGCCGCGCCCGATCGCAGCAGCACGCGCTGCGCCTCGCGCTCAATCGCCACCACCGGGTCGCCCAGATGCGTCTGAATGCCTTGCTCGGCGTACCACGCTGCCGCCTTGTGATGGGCGATGGCCTCGTCGGCCTTCTTGAGAAAACCCTTGGACAGCGGCGGACGCTGATACGGCAGGTCGTTCTCGGCGCTCACCAGGTGCACACGCCCGCCCTCCCCCGCCTCGGCCAGCGCGGCACACAAGGCGGCAGCGGCGTGGCCACCACCCACGATGACGATCGGTCCGATGCTCATCAGAGAACCTCCGTGCTTTGCACTGCGGTGCGAGCTTGTTTGGGGCGGCCCGGCGCGGCGCTCATGCCTCACCACCGCGAGCGCGGCGCAGTTTCGCTTTCGGGTAGTGACGCGACAGGTAGTCGTGTGTCGCCTTTTCCACCGCGGGAAGGTTGTCGTGCAGGCGGCGCAGCAGACCGATCAGGGTCTCGCGCTCCTTGTCGTTGAGCACCGACAGAAAGGCGCGTTCGCGCTCCATCGCCAGCTCCAGGATCTCGTCGTGCAGGGCGCGGCCCTTGGGGGTGATGGTGGCCACGCGCAGGCGCCCGTCAGCGTCGTCCAGACCGATGGTGATGAGCCCTCGCGTCTGCATGCTCTTGAACGCCCGGCTCACCGAGGCCTTGTCCATGCCGATGGTGCGCGAGATCGCCTGCGCCGTGAGCGACTTTTCGATCGCCAGCAGCACCAGCAAGCGCCAGGTCTCGATGCCGACGTTGAACACGCTGAGGTAGGCGGTGGAGGCACCGCCCGACAGCTTGTTGGCGATCCAGGTGAAAAACGCGGGCGCATACCGTTCGAGGTCGACCACGGCCCTGGCGGCAGCGACCTTGGACGAAGCCTTGCGTGTCGGCGCCGAGGCGGGAGGCATCTTGCTCATGGGGCGGGTTCGGAGATTGACAAGGACCTTATTGTTGCCGCTCGGGCAGTCGCACCACCAGACCGTCGAGCGCGGCCGACAGTTTGATCTGGCAACCCAGACGGCTGTTGGGCAGGCGCTCGCTGGCGGTGCACTCCAGCATTTCCAGCTCGGTCTCCAGCGGGGCGGGCAGGCGGTCGGCAAAGGCCTCGTCCACATACACATGGCAGGTGGCGCACATGGCCGATCCACCGCACTCGCCCACAATGCCGCGCACACCGGCCGACACCGCGGCCTGCATGAGGCTCTGGCCCTCGGGCACCTGCAGCGTGCGGCTCAGCCCGCTGGTATCGATCAAGGTCACGTCAACCATCGGGGTGTCCTTTCAGACGGGAATCAGGCGCACCGGCATCGAGGCCAGCGCGCGCAGCGTGTTGTTGAGGCGGCGTTGCGGCGCGCCGATGAGTTCGATGCGCGAAACGCGTTTGGCCAGCGCGGTGAGCACCACCTCACCCTCAAGCCGCGCCACCACCTGCCCCACGCAACCGTGAATGCCCGAACCAAACGCCATGTGGCCCGCGGGGCGGCGCTGGATGTCGAAGCGGTCGGGGTCCGGCCACTGGCGCTCGTCGCGGTTGGCGGCCGCCAGAAACGTGACGATCTTGCTGTCTTTCGGGATCTGCACACCCAACAACCCGGTGTCCTTCGAGGTGGTCCGGAAGAAGGTCTGCACCGAGGATTCAAAGCGCAGGGCTTCCTCGAACGCGGGGCGGGCCAGCGAGTGGTCGGCGCACAGCTGTGCGTACTGGTCGGGGTGGTTGGCCATGCACAGGATGGCGTTGCCGATGCCGTTGACGGTGGTGTCCACGCCGGCCGAGAGAAAGGAGCGCACCAGCAAGGGCGCTTCGTCGTGGGTGATCTCACCCGCGTCGGCCGCCTGGTAGATCAAGTCGCCAAAGCCACCGGGGCGCAGGTTCTCGCGCTGGCAGTGGGCCATGATCCAGGCCGTCACGGGTTGCACGAGCTCGGCGGACTTTTGCAGGCGTTCGTTGCGTGGGCCGAAGGCGTTGAAGATCATGTTGCCGTAGAGCAGCAGGTTCTCGCGGTTGGCGTCACCCACGCCCACTGCGTCGGGAAACACCTTGAGCGGATACACCTCGGACAGGTCCTTCACCGCGTCGATGGTCTCGCCCGCCATCTGCCGCGCCAGCAAGCGCTCCACGAGCGACTCGGCTTCGGCCGTGAAAGTGGCGCGGATCTGCATCACCGTCTTGGGCGAGAGGATGCGCGCCAGGATCGCCCGGGCCTTGGTGTGCGACGGTGGGTCCGCTTCCAGGATCAGGCTCTTGGGTCTGAATGGCGTTTCCTGGTTGAAGTTGGCCAACCCGACACCGGCCCCCGAGATGAAGGTGGCGTGGTCGTTGAAGACAGCGTGCACGGACTCGTGGCGCGCGCAGGCGTAGATGCCGTAGGCGGGAATCCACACCACCGGGCCGGCCTCACGCAGTTGACGGTGGGCTTCATAGGGGTCGCTCAGGAAGGCGTCGCAGTAGGGATCGACGTCGACGACGGGCACACCAGCGGGCGGGGCCGCCGTGGCGGGAGAAAGGGTGGCTGTGTTCATGGAACCTCCTGTCGTGTGTGTTGTCAATGAGCGCCGGCCACGCCGACGTAGCGCTCCAGCAGGTCCTTGCGCTGACTGAGGGCAGCGCTGTCGCTCTCGTGCACCACCTCACCGCGCTCGAGCACCACGGCCCGGGGAGCAAACCGAAGCGCGTCGTCCACCTTCTGCTCCACCAGCAGCACGGCCACGCCGGTGTCCTGAGCCAGGTGCTCGAAAGCGCGCATGAGTTCGATGCAGATGATGGGCGCGAGGCCCTCCAGCGGCTCGTCGAGCAACAGCAGGCGGGGTTTGCCGAGCAGGGTGCGGGCGACGCTGAGCATCTGCTGCTCGCCACCCGAAAGTTGCTGGCCGCCGTTCTGACGGCGCTCGGCCAGGCGAGGAAACAGTGCGTAGGCTTCGTCGAGCGCGCTGCGGGGGCGGCCCTTGAGACCGGCCAGCAGGTTTTCCTCGACCGAGAGCGACGGGAAGATGTCGCGCGTCTGCGGCACGTAGCCGATGCCGGCGTGGGCGCGCTCTCGGGCCGACCACGCCGTGATGTCCTGGCCGTCCAGGCGCACCTGACCGGCCTTCACGTCGGCCAGCCCCATCACCGCCTTGAGCAGCGTGGTCTTGCCCACGCCGTTGCGCCCGATGAGTGCCAGTCGCCCACCCGGGGCGAGCGACAGGTCTACACCGTGCAGCACCTGGACGGCGCCATAGCCGGCGGTGAGGTTGTCGATGTGCAGCAGATCGGTCATGCGATCAGGCCTCCGCGCCGAGGTAGGCGGTGCGCACCGCGGAGTGACGACGAATCTCCTGCGGCGTGCCCTCGGCCAGCAGCGCTCCTTCGGCCAGCACCAGCATGCGGTCGGCAAAGTTGAAGACCAGGTCCATGTCGTGCTCGATCATCAGAATGGCCAGGTCGCTGGGCAGCGTGTCCAGCGCGTCCAGCACCACCTGGCGCTCGCCGCTGGGCACGCCCGCCATGGGCTCGTCAAGCAGCAACACCTGCGGCTTGAGTGCCATGGCCAGCGCAATCTCCACCAGCCGCTGCTCGCCGTAGGCCAGCTCCACCGGGCAGCGCCGGGCCAGCGCGTCCAGGCGCAGGGTGTGCAGGATCTGCGCGGCCTCTTCGCGCACCGCATGAAAGCCGTCGAGGGCCCGAAACATCTGGTTGACCGAACCGTCGCGCTGGTGGATGGCCAGCTCCACCTGGCGGTGGATGGGCAGATCGAGCGCGAGTTGCGTGATCTGAAACGTGCGCGCCAGGCCACGCTGCACGCGTTTGGGCTGGGGCAGGGGCGACACGTCTTCACCTTTGAGCCACACGCTGCCCTGGCTGGGTGCGAGCACGCCGGTGATGAGGTTGATCAACGTGGTCTTGCCCGCGCCGTTGGGGCCGATCAGGCCGACGCGGTTGCCCGGGTGCAGCGCAAAGGACACGTCGCGCGTGACATGCAGGCCACCGAACGATTTGTGCAGCTGGCGCACATCCAGCAAAGGCTGTGAGCTCATGTGGCCCCCCGAGCGGTGGGCAACACGCGGGTCACGCGCTGGCGCAGGGCGTCGAACAGGCGCGCACGCGGAACCAGCACCACCAACACCAGCAGCCCGCCGATGATGAACAGCCAGTGGTAGGGGTTGATGGCCGATGCGATGTGGTGGATCAGCATGAACGCCGCCGTGCCACCGATGGCGCCGAACAGATTGCCCGCACCGCCGAGCACCAGCATCACCAGGGCCTCAGCCGAGAGTTCAAAGCCCAGCGTGTCCAGGCCCACGATCTGGTTGACCTGCGCGTTGAGCGCACCACCGATGCCGGCAAAAGCGCCCGCCAGCGTGTAGAGCTTGAGCAACTGCCCACGCACCGAGCCGCCGATGGCCGCGGTGCGCAACCGGTTCTGGTGGATGCCCACCACCGACAGGCCGAAGGGCGATCCCATGAGCCGGCGCATGGCCCACAGGCAGACCAGCATCACCACGAAGCAATAGACGAAGGCCACCTTGCCGTACAGGTCGAACGACCAGACCCCCAGGATCTTCTGCACCTCAAACCCTGTGAGACCGTCTTCGCCGCCGGTCCAGTCGCGCAGCTTGCTCGCGCCGTTCTGCGCGATCTGGCCCACGGCCACGGTGAGCATGAGGAAGGTGAGACCCTCGTAGCGCAACAGGAACAGCCCCGAGAGCAAGGCCAGCAGCGCACCGGCCAGGGCACCCGCCAGCAGGCCGATCAACGGGTTGCCGGTGAGGTGCATGGCCAGCAGGCCGGCGGCGTACGCGCCGACACCGAACAAGGCCGAGTGACCCAGCGTCGCCAGGCCGCCATAACCCACCACGAGGTCGAGCGACATCACGAAGATGGCCATGGTGGCGATGCGCGCGGCCAGCGGCAGTTGGTCGGGGAACACGAAGAAGATCAACGCGGCCAATGCAACCAGCAACAGGTAGGGCAGTGAGCGTTTCATGACATCAACCCCTGCGCGCCACCAGCAACCCATGGGGCCGCCAGGCCAGCAGCAGCGCCATGGCCAGGAAGAAGAAGAGTGAACCCCAGTCGGAAGCGAGGTACTTGCTGGCGGTGTCGATGATGCCCAGCGTGAGCGACGCCGCCAGCGAGCCGGCGATGCTGCCCATGCCGCCCACGGCCACCACCACCAGCACCAGCACGAGGTATTTCACCGGGTAGTACGGCTCCAGCGGCATGAGTTCGGCCCCCAGGATGCCCCCCAGCCCGGCCAGCGCCGCGCCCACCGCGAAGGTGAGCACGTAGACGAGTTGCACCGGAATGCCCAGGGCCGAGGCGGCCGCCGTGTTGTCGACCGTGGCGCGCAGCCACACGCCGAAGCGCGACTTGTTGAGCACCCAGAATGCGGCCAGCACCACCAGCAATCCGCTGGCAATCACCAGCAGACGCTGCGCGGGCAAGGTACGGATGCCGAGGTCCACCGCCACCGACAGGGCCGGCGGCAAGGGAATCAGCTGCACCTCGGGCCCGGCCAGCAGGTTGGCCGTGGCCACGAAAAGGAAGGTGAGACCGATGGTGAACAACACCTGCTGCAACTCGGTTCGGCGGTACAGGCGACGCAGCACCGTCACCTCCAGCAAGGCACCGAGCAGGCCGGTGGCCAGCACGGCCAGCGGCACGCCCACATAGAACGACAAGCCCTGCTCCCGCACCAGCCAGGCGGCGATGTAGCCACCGGTCATGGCAAACGCGCCGTGGGCCAGGTTCACGAAGCGCATGAGGCCGAGCGTGACCGACAGGCCCACGGCGATGATGAACAGCACCATGCCGTAGGCGATGCCGTCGATCAGGATGTTGGCGAGCAAGGTCACGCAGGGGTCCTCGTCTGGGACGCTGGCTTACTTGACCAGGCCGTGGTCGACCTGTGGCCCGAAGCTCTGCACTTCCTTGTTGACCATCAAGCCGCCGGCACCCTTTTCCACCGTGCGCAGGTAGACGTTCTGTGTGATGTGGCGCGTGTTGGCGTCGATGCTCACGGGACCGCGTGGGCTCTCCCACTTGTGACCTTTGATCGCGGCCATGGCCTTGTCACCGTCGCGCTGGCCACCGGTGGCTTCGATCATCTTGTGGATCACGGCCATGCCGTCCCACGCCCCCACCGTGGCGTAGTTGAGCACCGCGTCCTTGTTGACCTTGGCCACGGCAGCGGCAAAGGTCTTGTTGGCAGCGGAGTCGTGCGCGGCGCTGTAGTGGAAGGCGGTGGTCAGGCCCAGGGCCGAGTCGCCGAATTTCTGCAGGTCGAACTCGTCGGTTTCGGCGGTGCCCAGAAACTCGACACCAGCGGCCTTCAGCCCGTTCTCGTTGTAGGCCTTCACGAAGCCCAGGTTGGGCGGGCCGCCGGGCAGGAACACATAGACAGCTTGCGCGCCGCTGGCCTTGATGCGCTGGGCAAACGGCGCAAAGTCGGTGGTGCGGATCGGCATGCGGATGCTCTCCACCACCTCGCCACCCTGCCTGGTGAACTCGGCCTTGAAGGCGTTCTCGGCATCCACACCGGGCGCATAGTCGGTGACAGCCGTGACCACTTTCTTGATCCCCTTTTTGGCCGCGTGCTGCGCCAGCGGCACCGTCACCTGCCACAGCGTGTAGCTGGTGCGCACGTAGTAGTCGCTCTTGGTCGTGATGTCGGAGGTGGCGGCGTTGAACACCACGAACGGCGTCTTCGATTCCTGGATCACCGGTGCCACCGCAAACGCGTTGGGCGAGAACACGACGCCGCCCAGGTAGTCGACCTTGTCCTTGATCACCAGCTCCTGCGCCAGGGTGCGCGTGTTGGCCGGGTTGGGGCCGCCCTCGTCGCGGTAGATGAACTCGACGTCCTTGCCCGCGAGCTTGCCGCCCTGCTGGGCCACATAGCCTTCTGCACCCGCTTTGAACAGCGCGCCGTAGTGGGCGAACGGGCCCGAGAACGGCGCAATGATGCCGACCTTGACGGTCTGGGCAGCGACGCTGCCCATGGCGAACGCGGCAGTGAGCGTGCCGACCAGCTTCCATTGAAAACGCATGCTTGTCTCCTGGGATGGTGCTTGCGCTCTGGACGGCGAAGCTGAGGGCATCATAGGAAAACTAGTTGATATACCAACTAGTGGAAACCCCAACCAATTGGGTTTGATTTTGTCCCCTGGCTGGTGGACAGACAGCGGCGCGCGAGCAACCTACATTGCCACTCACCTCACGTTTGCAGACCAACCACCATGTTCATTCGCGATTGCTGGTACGTGGCCGCCTGGGTTCACGAGATTCCCGACCAGGGCCTGTTTCACCGCACCATCCTCGGCGAGCCTTTGCTGCTCTATCGGCTGGCCAATGGCTCCACCGTGGCGCTGGAAGACCGTTGCTGTCATCGTCATGCGCCGCTGTCGCTGGGCAAGCGCGAAGGCGACTGCGTTCGCTGCGGCTACCACGGCCTCATGTTCGATCCACAAGGGCAGTGTGTTGATGCACCGGGACTGGACCGGGTGCCGCCCCGGGCCTGCGTGCGCACCTACCCGGTGGCGGTGCGCAACCAGTGGGTGTTCGTCTGGATGGGCGATGCTGCCCTGGCCGACATGGCCTTGCTGCCCGACAACTTCTCGTGCGACCACCCCGAGTGGCACTACCAGCCGGGCTATCTGCACTACGACACGCCCTACCTGCTCATCTGCGACAACCTGCTGGACTTCTCGCACCTGTCCTACGTGCACGAGAACACGCTGGGCGGCTCCACACGGATCGCGCAGTCCAGACCGCTGGTCGAACGCGTGCCGCGCGGCATCCGCGTGACACGGCATGTGCCCGACGTTCCACCGTCGGCCTACTGGCAGAGTTTTCACCCCTTCACCACCAACGTGGATCGCTGGTTCATCTACGACTTCGTGCTGCCGGGCACGCTGCTGATGGACTCGGGCGGACGCCCCACAGGTCGCGACGAGAGCGACATGAGCGATGCCGTGCGCCTGCACAGCTGCCAGACCCTGACCCCCGAGACCGAAACCACGACGCACTACTTCTTCCAGCAGGCGTACCACGCGCCGGCACCCGACCCCGAGACCACGGCCACGATCTTCCGGGGCCTGCTTGCCGCCTTCGAGGAAGACCGCCACATGATCACCGCGCAACACCGCAACACCGTGCTCGCCCCCTTCGCGCCCATGCTGCCGCTGGGCATGGACCTGGCACTGGTGCAGTTTCGCCGCTTGATCGACGCCGAGCTCGCCCGCGAACAAACCCGCCTCGACAACGCCACCACGGGCACCGCGCCGCGCACGATTCCCATCCAACCACAACAGGAGACTCCCCATGCTGCGTAGATCCATGACCCTCGCGCTGGCGCTTGCGTGCGCCGCCGCTGTGCCGCTGTCGGCCCAGGCACAGTCGGCGCCCTTCCCCTCCAAACCGATCCGCGTCGTCGCTTCGGCCGCAGCGGGAGGCGCCACCGATTTCGTCGCGCGCACCGTGGGCGAGCGCCTGTCGAAGTCGCTGGGGCAGCCCGTGGTGGTGGACAACAAGACCGGGGCCAACGGCGCCCTGGCCGCGGCCGAGGTGGCGCGCGCCGCGCCCGACGGCCACACCCTGCTGGTGACGCTGGGCGACACGCTGATCAACAACGTGGCCATGTACAAAACGCTGGGCTATGAGCCGTTCAAGGATTTCGCCTACATCACGCAGGCGGTCCGCAGCCCAGCGGTGATCTCGGTCAACCCCGAGGTCTTGCCCGCGAAGAACATGGCCGACCTGCGCAAACTCGCAGCCGCCCAGCGCGGCAAGCTGACCTACGGCTCCTGGGGGCCGGGCGGCCTGGGCCACCTGGCCGGTGAACAGCTCAGCCGCACGCTGGACGCCGACATGATCCATGTGCCTCAGCGCGGCGAGGCGCCGGTGATGGCCGACCTGCTGTCCAGAACCGTGAGCCTGGGTCTCACGTCGGCCGGTCTGGCCAAACAACATGTGCTGGCCGGCAAGGTGAACGCACTGGCCATCATGGGCCGCGAGCGCTCGCCAGCGCTGCCGCAGGTGCCCACCATGCGCGAACAGGGTTTTGACGATCCACTGTTTGACGCGGCGGTGTACATCGCCTTCGTCGCACCCGCGAAGACACCCGAGCCGGTCATGAAGAAACTCACCGAGGAGATTCGCCGCGTCCTGGCCGATCCGGAAGTCGGGCGCCTCATGAACGAGCGGGGCCTGGAGATCATGAACAGCACACCGGCCGAATTCGCCACGAGCCACCGCACGGAATCGGAAGTGATCCTCAAGCGAATCAAGGACTTCGGGCTGACGCCGCAATAGCGCCTACGCCGTCGCGGGTTAGCCCCATTGGCCAGGGCGAGTGCGCTTCCTAAACTCATCGCCATGCACTCCACCTGGACCGTTCACGCGACACCACCCGGGCACGGCATCGATGCCGCCGCCTTCGAGGCGCTGCTGGACGTGCCCACCAGCGAGTCACCCGCCTCGGGCATGCTGGACTTCGTCAACGCGTTTGCCAAGATCGACTACCTCTCGCTGGTCGAGTACACCGGCAGTGTCCCCTCCCAGATCGACGGCTGCAGCCACCGCGCCGATCGCCCCAACATCACGGGCGAATGTTTCGCGCATTACAAGCGCCACTTCAGCCACCTCGACGAGGTCACACGCCTGGCCGAACACGTGCAGCAGGAACCACAGGCCACGGCCGATGTGGTCGTGCTGCACTATGGCCTGGCCGACATTCCCGACAGCGGCTGGCGCCAGGAAATCTTCGAGCATGCGAGGCTGACCGGGCGGCTCAGTCTGCTCTACGCACCTCTGGCCCACACCGCCTTCGTGATCAATCTCTACCGCGACGAATCGCTGGGCGGTTTTGCACCCGGTGAAATCGAACGCGTCCTGGTGGCTGCGCCCATTCTGCGCAAGGTGCACCTGAATACGCTGCGAACGCGTCGCGAGCGCCTGTCGCCCGAGGTGCGCCTGGGCCTCATGCTTCACACGCTGTCACAGCGCGCGCCCAAACTGTCCCGGCGGGAGTGCGACGTGTGTGCCCGCATCGCCAATGGCATCAGCGTGGACGGGATCGCCATGGAGATCGGTGTGGCGCCCTCCACCGTGCAGACACTGCGCAAGCGCGCCTACGCCAAGCTGGGCATCCACGGACGCCAGCAACTCATGCGCTTCACGAACTGAGCCGGGTCCGGCGCGCTCAGCGCTGACCGTCGTGCACCGACACCTTTTCTTTGGTCAACCCGCCCAGGCGTGAATGGATGCGCCCGCCGGTGCCCATGACGAGGGCAAACAGGATTTCATTGGGACGCGGTGCGTCCTGAATGCCGATCTCCATGCTGTTGTAGTGGCTGCGCACATAGGCGGCGTGGATGTAGTGCAGCGGCACCATCAACCGGTAGCCGGTGGCGGCCACGGCCTTGGAGGCGGGAACGATGGCTTTGGGTTCGCCCAGCACCGCGCGCATCGCCCAGCCCCCGGCCTCGTGCCAGACGGCGGCGTGCTCGAGCTCGCCGTTCACCCCCACGATGGCGGCCTTGCTGTAGACCTCCACCTGATCGCGTCCCAGCGTGGTCACCAGCTCTTCGGCCAGCAGCGTGCCCAGGTTGCGAAGTTCGGCCATGAAGGGCAGCAGGTCGAGCTCGTAGCGACCCGCGTAGGGGTTGCGGATGACCGCGCATGCCGCCGCCAGCTTCAATGGCTCGGCCGGCACCGGTCCCCCCTCGTGGTAGATGGTTTCAACGGTCAGGCTGCGCTTGCGGATTTCGATCAGGGACATGGTGTGTGTTCGTGTGGGAGGAGGCCGTCAACGCCGGCCAGCGCTCATTGTTTTGGAATTTTGGCGTCCGCGACCACTTGCGACCAGCGCTGGGTTTCGTTCGCCACCATGGTCTTCATTTCTTCCGGTGTGCTGCCCCGGGCCTCGCCGCCCATCTCTTCCAGACGGGCCTTCACGGACGGCAACAACAGCGCCTTGTTGATCTCGGCGTTGAGCCGATCCAGCACCGGCTTGGGCAGCCCGGCGGGCGCCAGCACGCCGGCCCACGAGCGCACGTCGTAACCCGCCACGCCCTGCTCCGCCGCTGTGGGCACTTCGGGCAGACCGGGCCAGCGCTGGGGGCCGGTGGCGGCCAGGGCGCGCAACTTGCCACCCTTGATGTTGGACAGCACGGCCGTGGGCGGGGCAATGATGAAGGGCACGTCACCCGACAGCAGCGCGGTGAGCGACGCCGAGTCGCCCCGGTAGGGCACGTGCAGCATCTGCACACCCGCCATCCTGGCCAGCAGCTCGCCCGCCAGGTGGTGCGTGGAACCGATGCCCGCCGTGCCGTAGGCCATGGAGCCAGGCGCCGCGCGAGCGGCGGCCAGCACTTCGGCAAAGCTCTTGTATCTGGACTCGGCCGTGGTCACCACCAGGAACGGAAAGAAGGTGATGGTGGAGACGGCGTCGAAGTCCTGCACGGTTCGGTACGGCAGCGTGTTGTAGAGCGCGCCCGCAACCGCATGGCCGCCCGTGGCCAGCAGCAGCGTGTAGCCATCGGGCTTGGCGCGGGCCACACTGCCCGCGGCCAAGGTGCCACCGGCACCGCTCTGGGCCTCGACCACGATCGGCTGGCCCAAGGTCTTGCCGATCTCCATGCCGATGACACGGGCGATGTTGTCGGCATTGCCACCCGGCGCAAAACCCTGGAGCATTTTGATGGGGCGCTCCGGGTACGTCTCGGCATGGGCCGGGAACCAGGGCGTGACGGCCAGGGCGGCGCCGGCCTGCATCAAATGTCTGCGTTGCATGGAATGTCTCCTTTGCGGGTGGTGGATGAAGCGGTGGCCACAGTGCGTGCCGTGGCGTTGTTCCGCGGGGTTGAATCAGGTCAGGGTTGCAGCACGATCTTTCCGGTGAACGTTCCAGCGTCCAGCAACACATGGGCCTGCCGTGCGTCGCTCAACGGCAGCAAGGTGGGTGCGGGTGCTGTCATGTGGCCGGCCGCCATCAGCTCGATGGCGCCCTGCATCAGCGCGCGCCGGCGCTGCGTGTCTTCGTCGAAGGTGTGCATGGAAAAACAGCGCACCGCCAGACTACGCCCGAGCAGGCTGCGCAGGGTGGCAAACACGTCCTGCGTGGGTGGGCCGGAGACGATGTTGTAGGAGACGGCCGTGCCCAGCGGTGCGAGGCTGTGCAGGCAGTCGATGAGGGTCTGCCCACCGATCGGATCGAGCGCCAGGTCCACGCCCACATGCCCGGTGAGTGCCTTCACACGCTGCGGCAGATCCGGTTCTGCCGGATCGAGCACTGCGTCAAATCCGTTCGCCATCGCATAGGCACGTTTGTCGGCCGAGCGCGCCGTGCCCAGGGTCAACATCTGGTGGTGACGCGCCAGCTGCGCCAGCATGGTGGCCACGCCGCCGGAGGCACCCGTGATGAGCACGCTGCGGGCATCGGCACGGCCACCGTTGAGCCCGAGCAGCAGCGCCTGGGCCAGCTGCAGATTGGGCAGGCTGACGGCGTCGGTGAACGCAATCGTTTCAGGCAGCCGGTACGGCGCGGTCTCGGGCACGACGATGGCCTGCACATAACAACCGCCGCGCTGCGCCAGATCGCGCGCACTCACCAGCACGCGGTCGCCCACGGTCCATTGCGTCACACCCGGTCCCACCTGGTCCACCACACCGGCCAGCTCGGCACCGGGAATGGCGGGCAACGGTGGCATCCATTTGTAGGTGCCGTTGCGGATCAGCGCGTCGGGGCGCCCGACACCGATCGCCTGGGCGCGCACCCGCACCGCGCCGGCACCGGCCTGCGGCTCGGGCAGCGCCACCAGCTGCAGCGCATCCGGACCACCCGGCGTGTGAACCTGAACCGCCTGCACGGGGCTTCGCCTCGCTCAGGCCTGCGCCACGACGGGATTGACCAGCGTTCCGATGCGCTCGATCTCGACTTCACAGACGTCACCGGGTTTCATGAACCACTGTGGCTTGCGGCTCCAGCCCACACCGGCCGGCGTGCCGGTGGCGATCACGTCGCCCGGCACCAGGGTGAAGATGGTGGAGGCGTAGCTGATGAGCTTCGCTATGGAGAAGATCATGTGGCCGGTGTGGCTGGACTGCACCACCGTGCCGTTGAGCCGCACCTCGAGCTTGAGCTCCGCGTTGGGCTCGATCTCGTCGGCGGTGACCATCCACGGACCGAAGCCACCGGTGGATTCAAAGTTCTTGCCCGATGCAATCTGCTTGGCGTGGAACTGCCACTCGCGCACGCTGCCGTCGTTGTAGCAGGCGTAGCCGGCCACGTGCTCGAAGGCATCGGCCTCGGAAATGTCGCGCCCGGCCTTGCCGATGATGACGGCCAGTTCACCCTCCCAGTCCAACGACTCGGAGACGCGGGGGCACACGATGGCTTGCCCGTGGGCCACCTGCGAGCGCCACACTCGAAGGAAGATGGGCGGCTCTTCTGACAGCTCGCGCTGCATGCCGGCGGCCAGCACCTCCTTGTGGTGGTCCATGTAGTTGCGCACCGCGCAGACGATCTTCTCCGGGCGCGGAATGACCGGCAGGTACACGATGGAAGCCAGCGCACCGTCCACAGGCTGACCGGCTGCGTCCTGTGCCGCCTGCGTCCAGCGCCCCGCGCCCAGGTAGTCGGCCAGCGTGGCGTGCTGCGGAAAGGCACGGCTGAGGTTCACGACGTTCTCGCCCACGGCGGCGCCGTAACTCTCTTGTCCGTGGTGAAGGTATGAAAGCAGTCGCATGAAGTCTCCTGGCAATGGGAAAGGGGTTGTTGGCGTGTGGAATCAGACGCGGGGCGCGGGCTGCGCAAAGCGGGCCTGCCACTCGTCGATGGGCATGAAGGTCGGGTCGGCGCGGCAGATCGCCTCCGTCTCGCGCATCAACTCTTCGTCGCTCTTGTCGAGGTCCAGCGGGTCGCCGTGGGGCTGGGCCACGTAGTACGGCGTGTCGATGTAGACCTCCACCGTGTTGCCCTCGGGATCGGAGAAATAGATGGACAGCGCGTTGCCGTGGTTGAGTCCGCGCATCTTGGTGGCGCCAGCGGCCAGCGCGCTCTGCCGGATCTCGCGCATCGACTGGATGCTGGGCACCACGAACGAGATCTGCATCACCGTGCTGAAGGTGGCCTCCTTCGGGCGACCGCCCGCGATGACCAGTTGGTGGTGCTGATCCGGGCTGGCGCTGAGGAAGATCAGATCCACCGGAAAGGTCTTGCCCTGGCCACGATCGGTCTGCGTCAGACCGAACACCCGGGTGTAGAAGTCCACCAGCACATCGGGGTCGGTGGCGTAGATGCCGAAGTGCGAAGGCGTGGGTCGGGTCACGGAAAGCATGGGCAGCCCTTCTCGAAGGTGGCGGAGATGGTGTGGATCAGTTGGTTGCGGCGCGCATGCGCAGCAACGCCGCTTCCACGTTGCGTTGCGTGCCCTTCGTGTGTTCGGCCAGCAAGGCGCACGCGGTGTCGGCATCGCGCTTGAGCACGGCATCCAGCAGTCGCTTGTGTTCGCGGTTCTTGCTGTGCGCACTCACACGGTGGCGCGCCGAAAAGCGGCGGTAGCGCTCGGCCTGGTCGAACAGGCTGGCGCACAGCACACGTTGCCGCTGCGAAGGGCAGCCCGCCAGCAGGCTCATGTGAAAGTCACGGTGCACCTGGCTCCAGGTTTCATCGAGCACCTGGGGGCCTTCACCGAGGTGGGCCTCTGCGAGCTCCAGACGGTGCGCCGCCGCGACCACGGCAGCTTCCCAGGCATCGTCGCCGTGTTCGATGGCCAGGCGCAATGCCGGCACCTCCATCATCAGCCGCATGTGCGTGAGGTCGAGCAGGTCGTCGGAGGTGATCGGCGCCACTCGAAATCCGCGCCGGTCGTCCGCCTTGACCAGCCCCTCCTGGCTCAGCCGGTTCAAGGCCTCGCGCAGCGGGCTGCTCGAATAGCCATAGGCCTCCTGCAGCTCGTCCACCTTGAGCTTGACGCCGGGCGCAAAAGCCCCGCCGATGACATCGCGCCGCAGGCGCAGGAACGCCTGCTCAGACAGCGTCTGGCCCGCGTACGAAGTGAATTCAGGGTGTTCTGTATTTTGCACAAAGTGGATTTTGTGCATAAAACAGATTTTGTGCAAGATATTTTGCAGTGGGACCTGCACCGACCAGTGGGTATCGGTCTACACCCCCCTCTGAGACACCTCGCCAGATCTCGCCGAGTAGCGCACCAGACTGTTCAGCGCCTCGATCTCCACACGCGCGCTGCGCCGCCCGTACACCTCGGTCTTCAGCCATTCGAGCTCGGCGTCCAGACGCTCCGTGTCGGTCACGGTGCAGAACCAGACCTTGGCCTCCGCGTCCCAGCGGTAGCCGCGGCTTTTGAGCTGGTCCTTGGATTCGAATGGGGACCCGGTAGCCCTCAATTTGAAACGCGGCAACGAGGCCGCCAGGAACAGCTGCGAAAGGCCCGTGTTCGTGCTCTTGGCCACCGTCTTTGACAAGACCAGCAACAAGGCATGGCAGTCCACCTGGGCGCGGTGGGCCTCAAAGAACCAGCCCTGGTCCTGGGCAAGCGCGCTCAGCTTGGACGAGCCCGCGCCGGCCGCTTTCCAGTCGATGTCGGCAAACGAGCAGGCCCAGGCTTTCGCGGCAAAACAGGGAAACCGGGCTTCCACGAACGGCCGGTCGAAGCCAGCGTTGTGCGCCACGATCAGATCGGCGCGCATCACCATGGCCTCGACCTGCGAGTCGTCCAGCCGATGCCCCTGGACCATGTCATCGCTGATGCCCGTCACCTCCCGCGCCACGGACGGGATGGGCATGCCGGGGTCTTCGAATCCTTCGAACAGTTCCACCGGCCCGCAGGGCAAACCGGTGGCCATGTCCACCTGCACCAGCAACATGGCGAGTTCGATGATCTTGTCGGCCTGGTGCGACAGGCCGGTGGTCTCGGTGTCGAGCACCAGCACACGCTGAACCTCTGCCGCGGTCGGCGCGGGCCCAAAATCGGCGACGGGGAGCAGCCGCCGCAAAACGCGGAAATCGGGATCCTGCTCAAGCCGTTTCGCCATCTCTTCCGAGGTGGGCGCACGCGATGGCGGATCGGGTTGGGTGGGGGAAGGCTCCGCTGAACGCGGCGCGTCAAATTCGAAACTGAACTGGTTCATCGGAGAAGCCTACTCGACTCGCGGGAGACGCGGCGCCCTCGATCCTTGGCCGTCTGAACGCTTTGACGTCGCACGGAATGAGAACACTGGCATGCCCTGCTGTGCCACCAGCCTGCGGGTCTGTGCGTTGAAGAACAGACCTGAACTCGCTCGGCAGCGACCATCAAGTGCCGCTTCTCATGACAGCGCTTCAATGCGCGGAAAACCTGGAAACATCATGAAACAGTCGAAAAACTCCGACAAGCCGCAGTCGCCCCTCAAGCCTCAGAACCCGCAGAAGTTCCCGTTGCAGCCGCAGACAGATGCGACGGCAAGTCGGGACAAGGTTCGCGAGGTCGTGCCTGTGCACGCACCACGTCAATCCAAGCGTCCCGTGGAAAGAACCAAGTAGCGCCAGGCTGCCCCTTCCTTTCAGCGGCCCAGGCCACGGCGCTCCCGGCCGGCTCGCCGGCGCCCATGCGCTCATCGGTCTGCAGGTGGGCCTGGCCGCCATCAACATCTGCGGGGTCATCAAGGCCGAGCAGCAGAGCACCCCATGAGTTTGCGGCAAATGTTGCCGCGTCCTCCCCAGCATTCCGAACCGACGCGCCGGACATCCGCCACTTTGGTGAAGTGAATCTGACCGATCGCCGACGTGGCGTGAATGGGAATCCGCCTGTGAGACGGCACGCTCAGGCACAAGCCCGAGCGCGCCCGGATCATATGGAGTTGCTGTCGCCGCGACGGCCGCCGCTGTCCTCTTCCTCGTCTTCTTCCTCGTCCTCTTCACGCTCCTCGGGAAGAGCGTCGTCCTGTTGCTGGGAAGGATTGATCTCCTTGCGGCCCAGCTGGTCGTCGCCGCCCGGGTTGCTCTGCTCGCGCTGCCCGGACCGATCGCTCTGGCCGCCTTGCTGGCCCGGAATCCGGTCCTGGTCCTGGCGTTGGGTCTGGCCCTGACCCTGCCGGTTTTGGTTTTGCTGACCTTGCTCTTGCTGGTTTTGACCTTGCTGGTTCTGGTTGCTCGATGCCATGTCGTTCTCCTGAGTGTTGAAGGGTTTGCAGCGGTCACGTGACTCGCCCTTCCTCACGGCAAGGTGTGTGCCTGAAGTCATTCAACCGAGAACCTCCGTGGTCCCTGGTGGCAGACGCATCCGTGGCCTCTCGACACGCAGGCCCTTGATCGCCCAGGCAGCGGCGTCGAGATGAATGCTGCCATCGGTCTGGGCCGGCAATTCGCGCTGCAGCAGGTCCCGAATGGCGTCCTGCTGGTGCGCCGCCAACCCCGCCAGCCAGGTCGGCGCGGCGCCCTGGCCACCCAGAAAGGGTTGCCAGTAGTCGTCGAAGCTTGAGAAGCGGGTCGGTATGTCAATGGCTCGGACTTCGACGTGGGTGAGGCCCGCACCGCCCCACAACGACCGCAGCGGCTCCGGTGCACACAGGGGGAAGCGGCTGGCCTCGTCCGGCACTTCGGCCGAGCCGCACACGGCGATCGCAACATCCCAGAAGCGCCGCATCATCTGCATGCCGCCGGCGTAGTCCCAGACATAGGCGGCCACCTGCCCGTTGGGCCGCGTGATCCGCGCCATCTCGGCAACCATGGTCGCTGGCTGGCTCACAAAATTGAGCACAAGTCCGGAAACAGCCGCGTCGCAGCTGGCGGTTTCCATGGGCAAAGCGATGGCGTCGGCGACCGAGAAGCGCGCTCGAACGTCGGAGATGTTCGCCGATGCAAAACCCACGAAGCCGGGCGACTTGTCGATGGCGTGGACGGAACGGGGGTTGCAGTTCAGGATGGTGTGCGTCAGTGCTCCTGTTCCGCAACCGATGTCGGCCCAGTCCGCGCCCGGCTTGACAGAGAGCCAGCGGATGAACTCCGCCGCCACCCGTCGGCTCCAGCGCCCCACGTACAGCTCGTAGGGACCGGCCTCGCCCCAGCGGTCGTTTGTGGGCACTTGCTGATGAGTCATCTGCTTCTCCACCACCCAATGAGCGTGCGCCAGTCTGGCAGAGGGGGTGGGCGGAATCAAGCGGTGGTGAAGAGCCTGGATCTCCAGGCCAGCCGTTGCAGCAGCGGCGCGACTGCTTACCGTCCCCCAGCGACCTTGCGTCGGCGGGCCGTACAAAGGCCCGCGAGTGCAAGGCCGAGCAGCGCCAGCGTGCCCGGCTCCGGCACTGCGGCGAACGGCGTGCGCGAGAACGTGGTGGTGGCGTTCAGCACGCCATTTCCCCGCCCCGACAGGTAGAAGATCGACGCGTCGTCAAAGGGCGTGTCGAACGCGGGCGGTGGCCGAATCGGATGGCCCAAGCCCGCACCCACGGTGCCGTGATATCCCCAATCGCCGCGAAGTACCAACGACAGGCGACCCTCAACGCCACCGCCCGCGTCGAACTGGCCCGCCACTCCCCAATAGTCGTCACTTGGCAAGTTGGAGCCGAGAAGCGTGATGGTGCGGGGACTGAGGGCGGGCGCGAGGCTCCAGGAAATTGCCTCCAGCGGGAAAACGTCGAAGTTCACCCCGCTGTCGTCGAGATTGGTTGCCGTGTCGTCAAAGGTGAACTGCCCCGTGAACTCGCGGCCCACGGTCAGGCCGACCGCGGCGAACAGACTGAGGGGGTCGCTGGACTGACTGTCGACCAAGGTCTTGAAATAAACCGTGGTTGGCGTGGCACAGACGAGGCTCGGCAGCACAACAAGCGCTGCACAGAGCAGTTTGGAAATCCTGATATTCATTGGAACCCCATATGGACGCCGGCGTCAGGCCGGCTTGCGACTCACGGCGGCCGCAAGAATTGCGCCAATCACGAGGAACACAGCCCGCACGAGGCGTTGGCAACAACTTCCCACGGATGACGGCGTGGGCGCTGTAAAGGGCACCGACAGTCGCGCGAAGGCTGACCGAGCCTGCAGCGAAGGAGGCCATCAGCGCCTTCCTGGCAGCAGTCGCTCCTCCAGCGTTGTGCGATCTGGAACGTGCCGGCCCATCACCCCGCCTCAGACGACCCGGGTGTAGGCGGCCATGAAAACCCTCACTGCCTCGCGCAACAGCGCTCTGTCCTCCCGGGCGCTGGGCATGTCCAGCATCAACAGTCCGCGGATGTGGCCGTCGCCCAGGAACATCGCCAGGAACAGGTCCGCCGCCTGGCGCGGGTGCCGCACCGTCAGCGTGCCGGCCGCGTCGGCGCGGCGCAGGTACGCGGCCAGGTCGCCGATCAGCCGATCGGCGCCTTGCCGGTAGAAGGCCTGGCAGGCCTTGGGCTGCGCCCCGGCGGCGCCATAGACCGAGCGGAACTGACCCAGCGCCTCATCCTCGCGTGCCAGCGTCAGGAACTGCTCGCCGATGGCCAGCAGCGCCTTCCTGGGCTCCTTCTCGTCCAACATTCCAGCACCCACGAGGCCGCCCACAACGCGCTCGGTGCGATCGCGGACCTCTGCCTCGAAGAGCCCCTCCTTGGACGTGAAGTGGCTGTAGATGGTCATCTTCGAGACACCGGCCTCGGCGGCGATAGCGTCCACACTGGCCCGCTCCAAGCCGTGCGCATAGAAGTGGCTGCGCGCCACGTCCAGGATGCGCCGGTAACGCTCGGGATCGCGCGGTCTGCCGCGGCGCGGCTTCGGCGCAGCATCGTCTTCGGTTTTTGTCATCTGATTTGGTGTACTTGACAGTCCAGTATAGTTCGCTAGAATTACTGTACTCATTAGTCCAATATACACGAGATCATGACCCCCTCTCCGCATCGCAGTCCGAATCTCGACGCCCGGCTCCTCCGTCCGGTGGCGCTCGCGGCGCTGGCCATCTTGTCGGGCTGCGCCGTGCCACCGGTGCAGCCCCCCGTGCCGTCGGTGCCGCTGACGGCCGCCTTTGCGCAAGGCGGGCTTGCTCCGGTGGCTGGCCAGGCCATCGACGGCGCCTGGTGGGCCGGCTACGGGGACCCGGCCCTGACGGCGTTGGTCGAGCAGGCCCTGGCCACCAACCAGGACGTGTCCATCGCGTTGCAACGCGTCATGCAGGCGCGAGCAGGCGGCGATGCCCAGGACTCTCGCCTGTGGCCAACGATCGGTCTGCAGGCTTCAGCTTCGCGCAGTGAAAGCGGCCTGCCTGCTCCGGTCAAGCAGGGCATGCCGGACACGCGTGCGCTGCGCGCCGGCGTCGAGGTGGCTTGGGAGATCGACCTGGCCGGCGGCGTGCGCGCCGGTCGAGACGCAGCAAGTGCCGATACCGCGGCCGCGATGGCAGGTGTAGCGGGCGCGCGGCTGCTGGTGGCCAGCGAGGTGGTGCGGCAGTATTTCGTGCTGCGCGGCGCCGAGGAGCAATTGCGCATCGTGCAGGCTCTCGCTGCAGCGCAGCGCGAAACCGCTGCGCGCGTGGCCAGCCGCCTGCGCGAAGGCCAAGCCAGCGCCTTCGACCTGGACCGCGCGCGTGCCGAGGCCGACGCGCTCGATGCGCAGGTGCCGTCACTGCGGACGCTGGCCGGCATCTCACAGACGCGGCTCGCGGTGCTGCTGGGTCGCAACCCCTCCGTACGCGTCACCGACGATGCGCCGTCGTATGCATGGCCCCGGACGCGCGAGATCGGCACAGGACAACCCAGCGAACTGCTGATGCGCCGTCCCGACCTCATCGCCGCCGAGGCGCGCTTCGCGGCCGAGACGCTCCGCGGCCACGAGGCCCGGGCCCAGTGGTGGCCCAAGCTTTTCCTGAGCGCCTTGCTCGGCCGCCAGGACCTGCGCCTGAACGCTCAGAACCTTGCACCAGTGCACTTTTCCAACGTCGCGCTCGCCTTCGCCGCGCCGCTTTTCAATGCAGGTCGCATCGACGCCGGCATCCGCGCGCAGTCCGCGCGTGCCGAGGAGGCGTTGCTGACTTGGCAGAAGGCGGTGCTGGTGGCGGTTCAGGAAGTGGAGGACAGCCTTCTTGTGCGCAGCGAAGAGACCAGGCGCGGTGCAGCGCTGGCCACCGCCGTGGAACACCGCCGCCGCTCTCTGCAGCACGCCCAGTCGCTGCAGCGCGAAGGACAGATCGACCTTCTGGTGCTGCTGGACGTGCAGCGATCGGTGCTGTCCAGCGAACTCGCCCTGTCGGACAGCCGCCTTCAGCAAGTGCTGGCCGACGTGCAACTTTACAAGGCACTGGGCGGCGCCTTCGGGCCGCCCAGTGCCAGTCGTGCCATGACTTCCGCTACCGAGAGGACGCCCCAGTGAACAAAACTTTCTCCACCCTGTCCCGCTCGGCCATGGCCGCCGCGGCCTTGCTCCTGGCCGCTTGCAGCGACCCTCCCGCCCCCGCCGCCGTCGTCAAGCCGGTCTTCGTGACCACCGTGACCGAGGCCTTGTCCCGGCAAACGCGCTCGTTCACCTCCGTCGTCCGGGCCCGTGTCGAAACAGACATGGCTTTTCGCATCGGCGGCAAGGTGGTGGACCGTCTGGTCGAGGTGGGCGATGTCGTCAAGGCGGGCCAGCCGCTCGCCCGGCTCGATCCAACCGACTACCAACTGGCCATGCGGGCCGCCGCTGACCAGGTGCAGGCCGCCTCGGTCGATGCGCAGCAGGCCGCATCGGACGAGGCCCGCTTCGGGAGGTTGCTGGTGGACGGTTCGGTGGGTGCTGCCGACCATGAGCGCCAGAAGGCGCGTGCCGATGCGGCTGCGGCTCGCCTGGACCAGGCCCGCCGCCAGCTCGACCTGGCGCGCAACCGCGAAGGCTATGCCACGCTGGTGGCACCGTATGCCGGCGTGGTGACGGCGCTGCGCTTCGAGCGCGGCCAGGTGGTCACCGAGGGCCAACCCGTGCTGTCGCTGGCCCGTGACGGGGAACGCGAGATCGTCGCCGACCTGCCCGAGGAATGGGTGGGCCGGGCGCGAACCCTCACCGCCGTGGCCACGCCCTGGCACGACGCGGCGCAGGATGCAAAGGCGCCGCTGCAGCTGGTGCTGCGCGAACTCTCACCACTGGCCAGCGCGCAGGGTCGGACCTTCCGCGTGCGCTATGCCGCGACCCCCGAATCGCGCGCGCAGGTCGCGGCGCTGCCACTGGGCAGCACCATGCAGCTGAACCTGTCCGACCCGACCGCGGGCGCGGCGAGTGCCGCCCTGCCGGTCACGGCGCTGGTGAAGGCCAGCGGCTCTGCGGGTGTCTGGGTGCTGGATGCCAATGGCTCGGACCTCGTGTTCCAGCCCGTGCAGGTGGTCGGCATGGACGACGCGTCGGTGCGCGTCACCGGCCTGGCCGCCGGCAGCCGCGTGGTCAGCGTCGGTGCCCAGAAGCTCGATGCCGGCATCAAGGTGCGGGCCGTCGAACGTTCGCCCGAAGCCGCGCCGGCCCCCGTCGGCAAGAGCAGCTCACAAGGGCAGTCATGAAACGCTTCAATCTCTCGGAATGGGCCGTCACGCACCAGCCGATGGTGCTGTTCCTGATCATCGCGACGCTCATCGTCGGCGTCCTGTCCTTCAGCCGGCTGGGCCGTCTGGAGGACCCCAACTTCGACGTGCCGCAGATGACGGCCATCGTCGTGTGGCCGGGCGCCACCGCGCAGGACGTGCAGGACCAAGTGCTCAACCGCATCGAGCGCCGGCTGCAGGAGCTGGATCACTTCGAATACGTGCGCAGCTTCGCGCGCCAGGGCTACGGCGGCATCACGCTGTGGATGAAGGGCGGCAGCACCAAGGCGGAGCTGGACAACGCCTGGTACCAGGTGCGCAAGAAGATCGGCGACGTGCGTCAGGAGTTTCCCGAGGGCGTGCGCGGGCCGTTCTTCAACGACGAGTACAACGACCGCTACAGCGTGCTCTACGCGTTGAGCGCGCCCGAGCTGTCGATGGCCGAGCTGTTGGCGGTCACCGAAGACGTGAAGCGGCGCATCCAGGGCGTGCCCGGCGCCGCGAAGGTCGACGTTCTGGGCAAGCAGGCCGAGCGCGTGTACGTGGAGCTGTCCACCCGGCGGCTGGCCGCGCTCGGCATCCCGTCGACGGCGGTGTTCGACGCGCTGACGCGCCAGAACCTGGTGGCCCCGGCCGGTTCAGCCGATACCACGCACGACCGCGTGCAGGTGCGCGTTGACGGCGGGCTGCGCAGCGCCGCCGACGTTGCCAACGTGACGCTGGAAGTGGGAGGTCGGTTGCTGCGGCTGGCCGACATCGCGACCGTGCGCACCGGCTACGAGGACCCGCCGAGCATGACCATCCGCCACAACGGGGTGCCGGTGCTGGCCATCGGAGTGACCATGCAGGCCAACGGCAACGTGCTGGACTTCGGTCACGCGCTGGAACAGCGGCTGGTGCAGGTGCGGCAGGAACTGCCAGCGGGCGTGGAGATCCAGCAGTACGCCGACCAGCCGCGCGTGGTGGAAGAGTCGGTCTGGGAGTTTGAGCGCTCGTTCCTGGAGGCGCTGGCCATCGTGCTGGCGGTGTCCTTCCTGTTCCTCGGTTGGCGCACGGGCATCGTGGTGGCCGCTTCGGTGCCACTGGTCCTCGGGCTGGTGGCGGCCGTGATGTACGCCGCCGGCTGGGCGCTGGACCGCATCTCGCTGGGCGCGCTGATCATTGCACTGGGCTTGTTGGTGGACGACGCCATCATCGCGGTGGAGATGATGGTGGTGAAGCTCGAGGAAGGCTGGGACCGGCTGGACGCGGCCACCTACGCCTACACGTCCACGGCGTTTCCGATGCTGACCGGCACACTGGTCACCGCCGCCGGCTTCATGCCGGTGGGGTTCGCCAAATCGATCGCCGGCCAGTATGCGGGCGGCATCTTCTGGGTCGTCGGGGTGGCGCTGATCCTGTCGTGGCTGGTGGCCGTGATCTTCACGCCGTACCTGGGCGTGCTGCTGTTGCCGAAGAACCTGGGGAATCCGGAGACGGGCACACACCACGATGTCTACGACCGGCCCGTCTACCACCGGCTGCGTTCCGTCATCGATTGGGCGGTGCAGCGCCGGGTTTGGGTGCTCGGTGCCACGGTGCTGCTCTTCGCGATCGCCGGAGCCGGCATGCTCACAGTGCAGCAGCAGTTCTTCCCCACCGCATCGCGGCCGGAACTGCTGGTGGACCTGCGATTGCGCGAAGGCGCGTCTTTCGCCGCGACGGAGCGCCAGGTGAAGCTGCTCGAAGTGCAGCTGGCGAAGGACCCTGACATCGAGTTCTTCACCGCCTACACCGGCGCCGGCACGCCGCGCTTCTATCTGTCGATCCAGCCGGAGCTCCCCAACCCGGGGTTCGCACAGTTCGTCATCAAGACCGTGGGCATTGAACAGCGCGAACGCGTCCGCACCCGGCTGATGGACCTGTTCGCCAAGGACGAGGCCTTGCCTGATGTCACGGCGCGCGTCACGCGTCTGGAGTTCGGCCCGCCGGTGGGCTTTCCGGTGCAGTTCCGCGTCATCGGCCCCGACAAGGCGCAGGTGCGGGAGATCGCGTACCGGGTGCGCGACACGGTGCGCCAGAACGCGCTGGTGCGCGACACGCAGCTCGACTGGAACGAGCAGGTCCGCTCGATGCAGGTCCATGTCGATCAGGACAAGGCACGGCTGCTGGGCCTGTCCACGGCCGACATCCAGGGCCTGGTGCAGACCACGCTGGACGGTGCGCCCGTGACACAGATCCGTCGCGGCGAAGAACTCATCGACGTGGTCGTGCGAGCGACACCCGAAGAGCGCAAGAGCATCGGGCAACTGCGCGACCTGCAGGTGTTCACGCCCAGCGGCGCGACCGTTCCGCTGTCGCAGCTGGCCCGCGTGGAGCCGAGCTTCGAAGAGCCGGTGCTGTGGCGACGCAACCGCGACATGGTGCTCACCGTGCGCAGCGACGTCGTCGACGGCGTGCAGGGCCCTTACGCCACGGCGCAGATCCGCCCGTCGCTGCAACCCATCGTCGACAGCTTGCCCGCGGGCTACCGCATCGAGGATGGCGGTGCCATCGAGGAGAGCGACAAGGCCAACGAGGCGCTGTTCGCGATCTTTCCGGCGATGTTCGCGGTGATGCTGACGCTGCTGATGATCCAGCTGCAGAGCTTTTCACGCCTGTTCATGGTGTTCATGACGGCGCCGCTGGCGCTGATCGGCGTGGTGCCGGCGCTGCTGCTGTTCCAGACGCCGTTTGGCTTCGTCGCGCTGCTGGGCGTGATTGCCCTGAGCGGCATGATCATGCGCAACTCGATCATCCTGGTCGACCAGATCGACCAGGACATCGCGCGCGGCGTGGCGCCCTGGACCGCCATCGTCGACGCCACGGTGCGGCGCTCGCGCCCCGTGGTGCTGACGGCAGCCGCCGCGGTGCTGGCCATGATCCCGCTCACGCACAGCGTCTTCTGGGGACCGATGGCCATCTCGATCATGGGCGGCCTCGTCGTGGCCACGGCGCTCACCCTCGTCTTCGTGC
The DNA here is from genome assembly GCF_018780385.1 of Hydrogenophaga sp. Classification (GTDB taxonomy): domain Bacteria; phylum Pseudomonadota; class Gammaproteobacteria; order Burkholderiales; family Burkholderiaceae_C; genus Hydrogenophaga. The sequence goes on from NZ_JADMJO010000030.1 coordinate 96,623, forward strand.
CGGCGCTGTACGCCGCCTGGTTTCGCGTGCGCCGCGACTCCCCCGCCGAGGCGCCAGCGCCGGGCACTTTGGTTGCGCAAGGCGCGAGCGGAGGGTCCCATGCTTGAGCTCGCCGACCCCGGCCGCCGCCGGCGCAAGCCGGAGCGTTCTCGAGAACTGCTCGATGCCGCACTGGCTGTCTTTGTGGACAGGGGTTTTGCGGCCGCCCGGACGGAGGAGATCGCCGCGCGGGCCGGCGTGTCCAAGGGAACGCTGTACTTCTACTTCAACAGCAAGGAAGACCTGCTCAGGACGCTCATCGCCGAGGGCTTCTCGAGCCGAATCGAAGTGCGGGTGGATCAGATGGCCACGAGCGCGGTCGCAAGCAGCGAGCTGCTCCGCCAGGCCCTGACGGCGTGGCAGGCTTCGTTGGCGGAAAGCCAGGCTGGCGGCATCTTCAAACTGGTCCTGACAGAGGCGCGGCACTTCCCGGGACTGGCGGACTGCTGGAACCGCGAAGTGATGGGTCCGGTGCGCGCGCTCGTTTCTCACATTCTCCTGCGCGGCATTGAGCGCGGGGAATTCCGCGCATTCGATGTCGACCTCGCAGCGCACGCGCTGATCCTGCCCATCGTGATGGCGTGCCTGTACCGGCACACGATGGGAGCACTCGTGCCGGACGACTTTCTGATGCACACCCCCGATCTCCTCGGCCGCCACATCGAACTTGTCCTGGATGGCTTGTACCTGCATTCAGATTGCGGCCGGGAAGGCGACGCCCCAAGCACAGGTACCTGAACTTTTTCTCAACACAGGAGCAACCCATGTCCCATCAACAAAAGCAGCAACCAGGCCCCGTGGCCATCCTTACAGGAGCATCGGGCGGTATCGGAGAGGCGACGGCGCGGGCGCTGGCGCAGGCCGGATACCGTGTGTTCGGCACCTCTCGCAAGACGCCGACGCGGCCAACCCCGGGCGTGGAGCATGTGGCTTGCGACGTGACCAGCGATGACTCGGTCGAGGCCGCGATCGCGGAGGTCCTCGCGAAAGCCGGACGCATCGACTTGCTGGTCAACAATGCCGGGGTCGGCCTCATTGGAGCGGCCGAGGAATCATCGATCGAACAAGCGAAGGCGCTCTTCGACGTCAACCTGTTCGGCGTCATTCGAACCATCAAGGCCGTCCTCCCGGTGATGCGCCTGCAGCGCTCGGGCCGCATCATCAATATCAGCTCCGTGCAGGGATTTATCCCGGCCCCCTACTTCGCGCTGTATGGGGCGAGCAAGCACGCGTTGGAAGGCTACTCGGAATCGCTGGACCACGAGGTTCGGGACGTGGGCGTCAGGGTGATCCTCGTGGAGCCCGCCTACACGCGCACATCGTTCGAGAGCAATTTGATCCAGGCCGACCAGCCGTTGGGCGATTACGCGTCCGCGCGTTCCAATGCTGAAAACGTGACACGCGAGGTGATGCTGACTGCCGACTTGCCGGAGGTGGTTGCAAAGGCTGTCCTGAAGGCGGCCACCACGGCGAAGCCGGGCACCCGATACACCGCGGGCGGCTTCGCGAGGCAAGTGAGCCTGTTGCGCCGTTTCGTTCCGCGGTCCGCGTTCGACAAGAGCTTGCGCAAGCAACTGCGGATGCCAGCCTAGGCCGTGGTGTCCGGCGCAGGGACAGTGGACACGCCTTGCGCTGCTGCGGCGCGTTCTTGGGATTGCAGGGCGCGGCGGTGGCCCTCTCGCTGCTGCAAGCGCGCCCAATAGGCTTGAACTCCGGGCGTGAAGCGGGATGCGAGCCCAAGGTGCTGCGCCAGCATCAGCGCATATCCGACCGAGACATCCGCAGCGGTGAAGCGTCCGGCGCACAGATGCTCCTGCTGAGCCAGTATCGGCTCCAGCGTGCGCAGTCTGGCAAGAAACCACTTTCCGTAGTCTTCCGCGACGACAGGCAGGCGTCGAAGTTCGGGCTCGAAGCGCGCATAGCGCAACACGAGCGTCTGCGGAAACGTGAGCGTGGCTTCGCCGAAGTGGAGGTAGTTGAGGTAGGCGCCATAGTCATCTTCGGTGGGTTCGACCTGCAGCGACGTCGTGGCGCTCAACGCGCAAAGGTATTGGCAGATCGCTACCGACTCGGTCATGCGCGTGCGGCCGTCGATCATCAGCGGGACGGTACCCAGCGGATTGAGGTCAAGGTACGACCGCGCCAACACGCGGGGTGGAAACGGCAGCATCCTCAGTTCATAGGGCATGCCCAGTTCTTCCAGCATCCAGAGGGGACGGAAGGACCGCGCGCTAACGCAGTGGTAGAGAGTGATCATGAGCGTGAAGCATAGATTCGACTGGTGCGCTCTCGTGCGCCATTTCAGTCGCCGATCGCGCCAGTCTGCGAGACGCGGACTCACGTCAGCGGCATGGATCTCAGCGATTCACGGACTGTCTTGGCGCAGCTGCCTGCGGCGTTCGAGCACTTCAATGAGGTCCACCCACACTCGAGCTTGAGGATGAAATCGCCGCGCGAGTTCAGGCGGCAACGGGTTGAGCCAGCATCACTTCATGGCCGAGCGGGCATCCCCCCGGAAGTTCTCTCCGTCTTTAACGCCAACGCCGGCCGCATGGGGATCTCGTCGATCACCTTGGCCCAACTCATTCACGGCACGGAGAAAAGCACGCGGATCAGTCAGAACCTTGCCGTCGTTGAGGATTTCTGCAGAGTTCAAAAGCGTGCCCGCGCTTGAACTTGAGAACTGGGTGGTCATCTTGGCGTCGCCAAAGACGCTGCTCCATTCCGAGAAGGTGAGGTTGGTGGTAGTCACCACGCTCGTTCGCTCGTAGAGTTTGGAGAGCAGGTGGAACGGCATCGCGCCGCCCGACTGCGTGAACGGCAGATAGCCCAGTTCATCCAGGATCACCAGATCGACGTACATCAGGCGGTGTGCCAACTGCCCGGCCTTGTTCTGCGCCTTCTCCAGACGTTGCCACGCTACCTGGGCAGGCAGTGCTCAATGGGGACGAATTGTGCGGGCGTGATCTCCATGTTCGATGTTGTCCGGCTCAAACGCCACGATCGCCATTTGTGTTAACACGCTAGCTGGGTGACGTCGATCCGGTCATCCAAGGGGCTGGTCCCAAGCGTCTTCAAACAACACTTCGTCCAGCGCGCAACGCGAGGCCCAGCGTTGCCGCTGGAGCATCGGCTCCTCGTAAAAGTCATACACGGGACCGATGCATAACAGAGCAATCGGATCGGCCCCGTCGGGCATGCCCAGCAGGCGCGCTACGGCCATAGGATCGAACAGCGAAACCCAACCCATTCCAAGCCCCTCTGCCCGGGCGGCCAGCCAGAGGTTCTGAATCGCGCAGGCGGTCGAAGCGAGGTCCATCTGTGGGAGTGTCCTGCGACCAAACACATGCCGCTCACGTCCATCTGCAAGCGCGACGACCCAGACCTCGGCCGCGTCATTGACGCCCTCGACCTTGAGGCGCATGAAAGCCTCTTCCCGCTCACCCAACGCTCTGGCGGTCAGCAAGCGTTCTTGCTCCACCAATGCGTGCAGCTTGCAACGCAACGCTGGAGACGCCACACGCAAAAAACGCCAGGGTTGCATGAAACCCACGCTAGGCGCATGGTGCGCGGCGGTGAGCAACCGACGCATCAGCTCGGGCGCGACCGTTCCACCCGCGAAGTGACGCATATCGCGCCGCTCAAAAATGACGCGGTAAACAGCGTCTCGCTCGGCCGGCGAGAAGGTCTGATCGAGGGCAGGTTTGTCAGGCATGGCGGGCTCAGTGTTCGATGCCGCACTGCGACGTGGTGTTTGCGTTGGATGCGTGCTTATTCTTGGTCAATTCGGTCAGCCCTTCATTGATAGCTGCACGATCTGTTCGATCATGCTGTGTTCGCTGAAGCAGTACACGGGCAGCAACAAGTGACCTGCCAGCTTGATCCGCGCCTGCACGACCTCTCGGGTGGCTGGTGGGGGGGGGCAGGCATGGTCGCTCCTGCATCGAATAATCGGAGCAGAGAGGTCGGCTTGGGACGGAGACCGCGCCTCAATGTGTCCGGGTTTGTGTCCGGGCGGGCGCGCGTAAGAGATTGATTTGCCTGAAGAGCCATACGTAGAGCAGGAGCTTACGCAAGTTCTGACGGCATTTGGTGCGGCTGGCGGGGATCGAACCCACGACCCTCGGCTTCGGAGGCCGATACT
>NZ_JADMJO010000113.1 GCF_018780385.1 Hydrogenophaga sp.
CGGCGGTAGATCACGTCCACCCGCTTGGGGCCGCGCGTGGTGCGCATGTAGACGAAGTTGTCCTTCACGAACAGGTCCTGCCCCTCCACCAGCTCGATGCCCATCTGCTGCGCGAGGAAGGCGTGTTCGAAGTAGGCGCTGTTGTACATGCCGGGCGTGAGCACCACCACCGTGGGTTCGGCCGTGGTGGCCGGGCTCACGGCGCGCAGCGTTTCCAGCAGCAGGTCGGGGTAGTGGGCCACCGGGGCCACGCGGTTCTCGCCGAAGAGTTCGGGGAACAGCCGCATCATCATCTTGCGGTCTTCGAGCATGTAGCTCACACCGCTGGGCACGCGCAGGTTGTCCTCGAGCACGTAGTACTCGCCCACGCCCTCGGCGTTGGGGGCGCGCACGATATCGACGCCGGAGATGTGCGAGTAGATGTTGTGGGGCACGTCCACGCCCATCATTTCAGGGCGGAACTGGGCGTTCTGGAAGATCTGCTCGGCCGGCACGTGGCCCGCCTTGATGATTTCCTGGTCGTGGTACACGTCGTGGATGAAGCGGTTGAGCGCGGTCACGCGCTGCACCAGGCCTTCTTCCATGCTGTGCCACTCGTGCGCCGGAATGATGCGTGGAATCAGGTCAAAAGGAATCAACCGCTCGGTGCCGGAACCGTCCTCGTCCTTGGCGCCGTACACCGCAAAGGTGATGCCGACCCGGCGGAAGATCATTTCAGCCTCTTCACGGCGCGATGCCATGACCTCTTCAGGCTGCTGCGCCAGCCAGCGGGCGTAGTTCTCGTAATGGGCCCGAACCTCGCTGGGCGAGGCATTCATTTCGTCAAACATCGGTCTGCTCATGGGCTTTTTTCTCCTGACCACAGCATAGCAAGGAGTGGGCCAGCAAACCGGAAATCAGGGTTCTTCGGCCGAAGTCGGGAGGGGCGCGGGGTCCGTGTGGTGCCAGTAACGACGCGCGTATTCGCGATGGCAGTCGACCGTTTCGGGCTCGGCACTGCGCCAGGTGGCCGCGCCGCAGTCGGGCGAATTCACCCAGGAAATGCCACGCTGCTGGTAGCGCTCCAGCACCGCCGGCGCGGGGTGGCCGAAGCGGTTGCGGTAGCCCGACTGCACCAGCACCCAGCGCGGCTGCAAGGTGTTGAGCAGCACCGGGCTGCTCGACGTGAGGCTGCCGTGGTGCGGCGCCAGCATCACCGTGGCGCGGTCATCGGGCCGGGCGAGTGCCAGTTGCACTTCGCGTGCGGCGTCGATGTCGCCGCCCAGCCAGGCGCTGTGCTGCGCGCTGGCGATCCGCAGCACGCACGACATGGCGTTGCTGCTCAGCAGACCCTGCCCATCGGCGGCAAAGTCTTGCGGCCACGGGCGCAGCACCTCGAAGCTCACACCATCCCACGCCCAGCGTTGGCCGGCCACGCAGCGCTCTGGCGCGTCAGCGCTGTACGACGACAGCCACCGCGCCTGCGGGTGGGCCGCACGCACCGCCTCGGCGCCACCCGCGTGATCGCTGTCGCGGTGACTCACCACCACCGCGTCAAGCTGCTCGCCCAGCGCGCGCAACAGCGGCAGCACCACGCGCTCGCCGGCATCGCTCTCGGGGCCGAAGCGTGGGCCGGTGTCGAACAGCAGGCTGTGACCAGCGGTGCGCACCAGCACCGCGCTGCCCTGCCCCACGTCCAGCGCGATCAGTTCGAACTGCCCCGGCGACGGGCGCGGCGGCGCGTACAGCAGCGCGGGCGCCAGCAGCAGCAGCCCCGCCGAGCGCACCACCCATGGCAGGCGCAGCACCAGCAGCGCGCCGCCGGCCACCGCCGCCAGCGCCATCGGCCAGGGCGCCGCGGGGCGGAACACCGCCGCCCAGGACCACTGCCCCAGCCACTGCAGGCCCACCGACATGCCCTGCACCACCCAGGCCGCGGCCTCCCACAGCGGTGGCAGCGCCACGCCCAACAAGGCCAGCGGCGTGATCAGCAGCGTCACCAGCGGAATGGCCACCAGGTTGGCCAGCAGCCCCACTACCGAGAACTGCCCGAACAGCAGCAGCGTGAGCGGCGCCAGGGCCAGCGTGACCACGCCCTGCTCGCGCACCAGATTCAACAGCGTCCGCCCCCATCGCCGGTGCAGCGGCCCACCCGACGTCGCGCGCTGAGAGCGCCCGGGGTCGGTGGCAAACAGGATCCCCACCGCCACGAAACTGAGCCAGAAACCCGGCTGCATCAGCGCCCAGGGATCGAGCAGCAACACCGCCGACATCGCCAGCAGCCACACCACCGGCCACGGCCAGTGCCGCACGCCCAGGCGCAGGCCCACCACCACCGCCAGCATGATCACCGTGCGCTGCGCGGGCACGCCCCAGCCTGAAAACAAGGCGTAGGCCACCGCCAGCACCACGCCGCCCAGGCCAGCCACCACCGGCGTGGGCACCGCCAGCAGCGCCTGCGGCCACACCCGGGCCAGGCGCCGCCAGCCCCCGGCGAGCAAGGCCGTGGCCAGCCAGGCGAACATGGTCACGTGCAGCCCCGAGATGCTCATGAGGTGGGCCACACCCGTGGTGCGGAACAGCGTCCAGTCGGCCCGGTCGATGGCGGACTGGTCGCCCACCACCAGGGCCGCCAGCACACCCGCGCTGCGCGGGTCGCTCACGCGCTCGTCGATGCGCTCGCTCACGCTCTGGCGCAGGGCGTCCAGCAGGTGCCGCCCGCTGGGACCCAGCCGCTGGGGCAGCGGGTCGCGCGGCCCGCTCTTCACGTGGCCGGTGGCCTGGATGCCCTGCTCCCACAGCCAGCGTTCCCGGTCGAAGCCGTGCGGGTTGGACAGCCCGTGGGGGCTGCGCAGGCGCACCGTGAAGCGCCAGCGGTCGCCGGCGTGCACGGCCGGACCGTGGCTCGCGAGTTCCCAGAGCGCTCCCTCGGCGGCGGGTGCAAAACCGCTGTACCAACCGAGCTGGATGCGTTCGGGCACCTGCACCGGCTTCCCCGCGCGCGTGGCCGTCTCCACGACAAATTCGAACCGCTCACCTTGCGCCATGCGCTGCGGCAACGAGGCCACACGCCCGGTCAGTTCAATGTCCGCCCCCTGCAGGGCGGGGTCCAGCGCGTGGCTGGCGAAATGCGCGGCGCGGGCACCGGTGAGGCCAAAGCCGATCAGGCTTCCCGCGAGCACGACCAGCGCCACGCCCCACGCAACCGCCGGCCGACGCATGCCCAGCGTCAGCGCCATGCCTGCGCACAGCACGAGGGCATAGCCCCACACCGGCCACAGCACCGGCTGCTGCAACTGCAACGCCACGCCCAGCAACCAGCCGGGCAACCCCGCCAGCCAGCCCCACCGCATGATCAGTGAAGCGCGCGCAACGTCCGCACAAAAGCGGTGCTTGCGGTGGCGTCATCGTTCTTTGGCGCAAGACTTGCTAGGATGAGTCCCAGCGCCCACGGCCCAGCATTTGCCTGACGATTCATTGTTTCCTCCCCGTTGAAAGCCCCCACATGGCCATTCATGTCGCTCTGAGCCACATCACGCATTATCGATACGACCGGCTGGTCAAACTCGGCCCCCAGGTCGTCCGCCTGCGGCCAGCGCCGCACAGCCGCACCAAGGTGCTGTCGTACTCCCAGCGCATCGAACCCGAAGGCCATTTCATCAACTGGCAGCAGGACCCGTTTGCCAACTACCAGGCCCGCCTGGTCTTCCCCGAGCCGACCACCGAGTTCAAGGTCACGATCGACCTGGTGGTGGAAATGGCGGTCTACAACCCGTTCGACTTCTTCCTGGAGCCGCGCGCCGAGAACTTCCCGTTCACCTACGACGAGGAACAGAAAAAGGAACTCGCGCCCTACCTGGTCACCGCGCCCGTGACGCCGATGCTCAAGGCGTATCTCGCCACGGTGGACCGCACCGAGCGCCGCACGATCGACTTTCTCGTGGACGTGAACCAGAAGCTGCAGCACGCCATTGCGTACACCATCCGCATGGAGCCGGGTGTGCAGGTACCCGAAGAAACGCTGAAGCTGGGCAGCGGCTCCTGCCGCGACACCGGCTGGCTGCTGGTGCAGATCCTGCGCCACATGGGCCTGGCCGCGCGCTTCGTCTCGGGCTACCTGATCCAGCTCAAGTCCGACGTGAAATCGGTCGACGGCCCCAACGGCCCCGAGCAAGATTTCACCGACCTGCACGCCTGGTGCGAAGTGTTCCTGCCCGGCGCCGGCTGGATCGGCCTGGACCCGACCTCAGGCCTGCTCGCGGGTGAAGGCCACATCCCGCTGGCCTGCACGCCGCAGCCTTCGAGTGCCGCGCCGGTGGAAGGCGCCATGGACAAGTGCGAGGTGGAGTTCAGCCACCACATGGGTGTGACCCGGGTTTACGAATCACCGCGCGTGACCCTGCCTTACACCGACGACCAGTGGGCCGGCGTGGTGGCGCTGGGCGAGAAGGTCGACGTCGATCTGCAAAAACACGACGTGCGCCTGACCATGGGCGGCGAGCCCACTTTTGTGGCCACCAGCGACCGCGACGCGGCCGAATGGAACATCGACGCGCTCGGCCCCACCAAGCGCGGCTACGCCACCGAATTGCTGGACCGCCTGCGCAAGGAATACGGCGCTGGCGGCTTCGTGCACATGGGTCAGGGCAAGTGGTACCCGGGCGAACAGCTGCCGCGTTGGGCGCTCTCCATGTTCTGGCGCGCCGACGGCGAAACCATCTGGCAGAACCCCGCCCTGCTGGCCGACGAGCGCGACGAGAAGCACTACACCAGCGACGACGCGCGCCGCTTCACCCAGGCGCTGGCGCGCAAGCTCGGCCTGTCCACGCAGTACATCACCCCCGGCTTCGAGGACACCTGGTACTACCTCTGGCGCGAACGCCGCCTGCCGGTGAACGTGGACCCGTTCGACGCCAAACTCGACGACGAGTTGGAGCGCGCGCGCCTGCGCCGCGTGTTCACCCAGGGCCTGGAGGCCACGGTGGGCTACGTGCTGCCACTGCAGGCCTCGGGCCCCAACGGCGCCTTGTCCAACAATGGCAAGAGCAATTACGCGCGCATCTCGGGCACCGTGTGGTCGACCGGGCCGTGGTTCTTCCGCGACGAGCGCATGTACCTCGTGCCGGGCGACTCGCCCATGGGCTACCGCCTGCCGCTGGACTCGCTGCCCTGGGTCTCGGCCGGCGACTACCCGTACCACATCGAACAAGACCCGCACACCGCGCGCGACCCGCTGCCGCGCGGCGCCGCCGTGAAGCACCAGGTTTCGCCGCACCAGGTGGGCGGTGGTTTTGCCGAAGGCGGCACGGTGTCCATGCAGGGCATGGATTACGACCCCGATGCCGAAACCGTGGAAGGCCTGCGCGCGGGTCAGCCCGGCCCCGGCGCCGCACCCGCGCAGGCCTTGTCCGCGCGCTTCCCGCAGCGCGCCGAGTCGGCCGCCTGGCTCACGCGCACGGCACTCTGTGTGGAAGCGCGCGACCCGCACCGCTCCAACGGCCCCAAGGCCGAGAAGGCCGGCGGCGGCAAGATCCAGCACCTGTATGTCTTCATGCCGCCCATGGCCCACCTGGAGGACTACCTCGATCTGCTGGCCGCCGTGGAATCCACGGCCGAGCGATTGGGCGTGACCGTGGTGCTGGAGGGCTACCCGCCACCGCGCGATCCGCGCCTGAAGATGCTGCAGATCACGCCCGACCCGGGCGTGGTGGAAGTCAACATCCACCCGGCCCACACCTGGGGCGAACTGGTGGAGCACACCGAGTTCCTGTACGAGGCCGCGCACCAGACCAAGATGTGCGCCGAGAAGTTCATGACGGATGGCCGCCACACCGGCACGGGCGGCGGCAACCACTTCGTGATGGGCGGCGCCACCCCGGCCGACTCGCCGTTCCTGCGCAAGCCCGAGCTGCTCGGCAGCCTCATCGCCTACTGGCACAACCACCCCTCGCTGTCCTACCTGTTCAGCGGCCTGTTCATCGGCCCGACCAGCCAGGCACCGCGCGTGGACGAAGCACGCAACGACCAGTTGTACGAGCTGGAGATCGCGCTCGCGCAGATCGAGAAGAACCGCACCACCTATGGCGACCACATGCCGCCGTGGATGGTCGACCGCACGCTGCGCAACATCCTGATCGACGTGACCGGCAACACGCACCGCAGCGAGTTCTGCATCGACAAGCTCTACTCGCCCGACACGCCCACCGGCCGTCTGGGCCTGCTGGAGCTGCGCGCGTTTGAAATGCCACCGCACGCGCGCATGAGCATCGCGCAACAGCTGCTGCTGCGCGCCCTCGTCTCACGCTTCTGGCAGCAGCCCTGGCACGGCCGCCTCACCCGCTGGGGCACCGAGCTGCACGACCGTTACCTGCTGCCCACCTACGTGCGCATGGATTTCGAAGACGTGCTCACCGACCTGGCCGACTTTGGCTACAAGTTCGACATGGCCTGGTTCGACCCGCACTTCGAGTTCCGCTTCCCGATGGTGGGGCAGGTGGCCGCGCGCGGCATCGAGCTCACGCTGCGCAGCGCCCTGGAGCCCTGGCACGTGATGGGCGAAGAAGGCGCGCCCGGCGGCACCGTGCGCTACGTCGACTCGTCGCTGGAGCGCATCGAGGTGCGCGTGAGCGGCTGGAACGACAGCCGCCACGTGATCACCTGCAACGGCCGCGCCATCCCGCTGCAGACCACCGGCACGGCTGGCGAGTTTGTTGCCGGCGTGCGCTACAAGGCCTGGAGCCCACCGTCGGCCCTGCACCCGTCGATCCCGTCGCATGCGCCACTCACCTTCGACATCGTCGACACCTGGATGAAGCGCTCGATGGGCGGCTGCCAGTACCACGTGGCGCATCCGGGCGGGCGCAACTACGACACCTTCCCGATCAACGCCTACGAGGCCGAGAGCCGGCGCATGTCGCGCTTCTTCCAGATGGGGCACACACCCGGCCACATGGACGTGAAGCCGGCCAGCAGCAGCCGGGAGTTCCCCGCCACGCTGGACCTGCGCTACTGACCGTTCGCCGGGCAAAACGCCCTGTGTGACGTAAGCAACAAGGCGCCACCCTGGCGGGGTGCCGCCTGCGGGCCTGCGGGCATACTCGGGGGCAGTGAACAACGACGCCTCCGACTCCCTGTTTGACGAGCTCAGCCCCGAGAACCCCGGGGACTGGGCTTTGTCGTTGTCGATCCCCGCCGATGCCGGCCACCGCGACGAATTCCGTGCTGGCGGCAAGTCCACCAGCGACGCGCTGTCATCCAACTGGGACAGCTTCTTCGAGCACATCGGCACCGACGGCTTCAAGGATCTGAACCGCCGCAGCGACAACCTGCAACGCCAGATCCGCGACAACGGCGTGACCTACAACGTCTATGCCGACGCCTCGGCCGGCCTGCAGCGGCCCTGGGCACTCGACCTCTTCCCCATGTTGATCGGCCCGAAAGACTGGGCGCAGATCGAGACCGGCGTCTTGCAGCGCACGCGCCTGCTCAACGCCATCATGGCCGACCTGTACGGTGAGCGCGAACTGCTCAAACGCGCGCTGCTGCCCGCCGCCCTCGTGCAGGGGCATCCGGGCTATCTGCGCTCCATGCAGGGCGTGAAACCACCGGGCGACACCTGGCTGCACATCGTGGGCTTTGATCTGGCCCACGGCCCCGACGGCCGCTGGTGGGTGGTGGGGCAACGCACGCAGGCGCCCTCGGGCCTGGGCTACCTGCTGGAAAACCGCATCGCCATCGCGCGCCAGTTCCCCAAGGCCTTCGCCGGCATGAAGGTGCAGCGCCTGGCCGCGAGCTACCGTGCGCTCATGGACGGCATCAAACGCGTGTGCCCCGAAGGCGAGAACGCGCGCATCGCGCTGCTCACGCCCGGCCCGTACAACGAAACCTATTTCGAGCACGCCTACCTCGCGCGCTACCTCGGCCTCACACTGGTCGAAGGCAACGACCTCACCGTGCGCGACCAGCGCCTGTACCTCAAGACACTCAGCGGCCTGGAGCCGGTGCACGCGCTGATCAAGCGGCTCGACGACGAATGGCTCGACCCGCTGGAACTGCGCTCCGACTCGCGCCTGGGCGTGCCCGGTCTGCTGCAGGTGCTGCGCGCGGGCAACCTTCTGCTGGCCAACGCGCCCGGCTCGGCGCCGCTCGAATCCAGCGCGATGCTGGGTTTCCTGCCTGCCATCAGCCGCCACCTGCTTGGTGAAGAGCTCGCCCTGCCCTCGCTGGCCACCTGGTGGTGCGGTGAAGACGCCGCGCTGCGCGAGGTGCTGCCGCTGCTCAAGGGCAGCGTGATCAAACCGACCTACCCGCGCTCCGGTCTGGACACCGCCATGGGCCAGAGCCTGAGCGAGCGCGAGCTCAACGAGTGGTCTGGCCGCATGGCACGCCACCCCGACCATTACACCGTGCAGTCGTGGTTGCCGCTCTCGCAAACACCCACCTGGTCGGGCGAGCGCCTCATGCCGCGTTCGGCCATGCTGCGCGTGTTTGCACTGGCCGACGGCGCCGGCTCCTGGCGCGTGTTGCCCGGCGGCCTGGTGCGACTGGCGCCGCGCGGCGAGCTGATTGCCGCCATGCAGCGCGGTGGCAGCAGCGCCGACTGCTGGGTGCTCACCGAAGGCCCGGTGGACCACACCAGCCTGCTGCAGACGGCGCCCAGTACGCTGGCGCTGGCTCAACAGAAACGCCCCGTGACCAGCCGCGCCGCGGAAAACCTGTTCTGGCTGGGCCGCTACACCGAACGCGCGGAAAACAGCGTGCGCCTCGCTCAGATCGTGCTCAACCACCTCGGCGGCGAAGAGCCCAACTCGCGCCCGCTGATGGCGTGGCTCACCGCCACCGCCACCGAGAACTCACTGGTGCTCTCCGAAGCGCCGGGCGCCACCGCCTCGCCGCGCGTGTTCGCGCGCAGCCTCATTGCTGCCCTCTGCCCCAAAGCGGGCGAACCACTGGCCGCCAAGTCGCACAGCGTGGGCTTCAACCTGCGCGCACTCAAGGCCGCCGCCTCCCAGGTGCGCGAGCGTCTGTCGCAGGAACACTGGCACCTGATCGAACGCACCCAAACCGGCTTTGCACGCGACTGCGCGGCCCTGTCCGCCGATGCCGAATACACCACCGCCGAGGCCTTGACGGCGCTGCAGAACGCCAGCGAACTGCTGGCCGCCATCACCGGCTCACAAACCGACCGCATGGTGCACGACGACGGCTGGCGCCTGCTTTCCATGGGCAGGCACATCGAACGTCTCATCACGCTCTCGCGCGCGCTGTCGCTGGCGCTCGAACACGGCTGCGTGCACGACCAGGCGGGCTTCGAGGCGGTGGTGGCCCTGTTCGACAACACCATCACCTTTCATGCGCAGTACCAGCAACGGCGCGACATGGTCGCCCTGATCGACCTGCTCGTGATGGACCGGGACAACCCCCGATCGATGGCCTGGGTGGTGCAGACACTGCGCTCGCGCCTGGCCAAGCTGGCCAGCAGCGCCACGCCACAAGACGCCGTGCTCGCGCAGGGACTGCCCAACCCCGACGCCTGGGTGTTGCAAGACCTGAGCAACTGGCAACGCAGCCCTGAAGGCCTGCGCACCTGGAGCGATCTCGCCGAGTTGCTGGATGGCTGCGAGATAGCGGCGGTCGAACTCTCCAACGAGCTCAGCCGCCTGCATTTCAGCCACGCCGACTTGAGCAATCAATCGCTCGGAGTCTGACGACATGAACCCCCACGCTCCGCACTTCGTGTCGTCGCTGCCCCCCGAGGGGGCGCTGGCCCTCCTTGGGGCGGCCCGGCGGAGGTCCTGACACCATGAGCCCCCACGCTCCGCACTTCGTGTCGTCGCTGCCCCCCGAGGGGGCGCTGGCCCTCCTTGGGGCGGCCCGGCGGAGGTCCTGACATGCTTTTACGCATCCTCCACCGCACGCGCTACCGCTACCACGGCTCGATCGACCTCGCGCAGCACATGGTGCATCTGTGCCCTCTGAGCACAGCCCATCAGCGTGTGCTCCAGAACGAGCTGCGCATCGATCCGATGCCGGCCGCGCGCAGCCAGACCACCGATGTGTTCGGCAACCAGCGCACCTTCTTTTCGCTGCAGGCCACGCACAGCGTGCTCACGGTCGAGGCCGACAGCCTGGTCGAGACCAGCGCTCACCAGCCGCTGCCCCAGGCCCCACCGTGGCGCGGCATGACCTGGGAGCGCGTGCGAGAGCACTTCCGCTACCGCGCCAACGCACCATTCGACCCGGCCAGTGAATTCCTGTTCGCATCGCCCTACGTGCCACGCGATGACGCCTTCGCCGCCTTCGCGCGCCCCGCATTCAAGCCCGGCATGCCCGCACTGGCTGCAGCACAGGCGCTGATGGAGCGGATTCACACCGAGTTGACCTACGAAACCGCCAGCACCGAGGTGAACACACCCGCGCTTGAAGCACTCGAGCAAGGCAAGGGCGTGTGCCAGGACTTCGCCCACATCATGCTGGGCTGCCTGCGCACCCTGGGCTTGCCGGCGCGCTACGTGAGCGGCTACCTGCTCACGCGCCCCGCACCGGGCAAGGTGCGCCTGATCGGAGCCGATGCCTCACACGCCTGGGTGTCGGTGTATGTGCCGGTGGCGAGCGAGTCGGACGAAGAAGCGCAGCCCCAAGGCGCGTGGTTCGACTTTGACCCCACCAACAACCGCTGCGGCTGGGGCAGCCCGGGCGAAGACTATGTGACGCTGGCCACCGGCCGCGATTTTGGCGACGTCTCACCCATGCGCGGTGTGATCCAGAGCGGCGCCGATCACACGCTGCAAGTGGCTGTGACCGTGGCACCGCCCGACGAGCTCAAGGTGCTCGAAGCGCTGGCGAACAGCCCCAAGGCCTGAGCCTCGCGCAGCCCGTCCCGCATCGGGGCGGTCATTAGAATGGGTCGCTCATTCTTCAGGAGCCTTCCCATGAGCATTTACGACAAGCTGTCACAACTCGGCATCGCCCTGCCACCCGTCTCGGTGCCCGCCGCAGCCTACGTTCCCTTCGTGCAGACCGGCAACCTCATTTTTCTGAGCGGCCACATCGCCAAACAAGACGGCAAACCGTGGGTTGGCCAGCTCGGCCTGACCATGACCACCGATGAAGCCAAGCCCGCCGCCCGCGCCGTGGCCATCGACCTGCTCGGCACCCTGGCCGCGGCCTGCCTGGCCGCCGGCAAAACCCTCGACGACGTCAAGCGCATCGTCAAGGTGCTCAGCCTGGTGAACTCCACCGCCACCTACACCGAACAGCACTTGGTCACCAACGGCTGCAGCGAGCTGCTGGGCCAGGTCTTCGGCCCGGTGGTCGGCGCGCACGCACGCAGTGCGTTCGGCGTGGCGCAGTTGCCCATGGGTGCTTGCGTGGAAATCGAGCTGATCGCAGAGATCGGCTGACCCCCCGCGCGCCTCACGGCGCTCCCCCCCTGAAGGGGGGCGGCATCTCGGGCCGGCGGAGCCGGACCCTCGATGCCCCTGGCAGCGGTCACTTCGTTCGTGTCGCTTCTTGCTGCTGCCTGCGTTCGCTCGCCCGCCGCACCTGGCGGCTCTGGCTGACTTGTGCAGCGACCTGCTCCTTGACTGCGCGTTTTCGCGCGAAGTGCCGCACGGCAAAGCGCGTGACGCCGAACGCGAGCACCGCCAGCACCGCCGCCGTCACCAGCCCGGTCCATTCACTGTTGTCCATGTTCATTCCTCTGGCATCAGAAAAACCTCGAAACGCACCAGTTCCTCGTCCAGCGCGCGCTGGAAGCCCGCATCGCGCGGGCGACCGGCCACAAAACCCAGTTCGTGCCGCAGCCGGCCGCGCTCCACACGCAGGTTGGCCCAGCCCACCATCTGTTCGCCCCACAGCACCGGCAGCGCGTAGTGGCCCATGGTGCGTTTCGATGCAGGCACGTAGGCCTCGAACTTGTACGCCCAGTCCCACAGCATCTCGAAGCGGCGGCGGTCCCACACCACGGGGTCGAACGGCGCGAGCAACCGCACGCCCTGGTCCGGCTGGTGGCGGCGCGAGACCGGGTTTTCATCCACGGGCCAGAACCAGATCGTGCCGTCCACCACCGCGTGGCCATAGCGCGAACGTGCGGCCTTGGCCACCGCGCGCGCCTCGACCGCCAGGTGGGGCGCGCCGTAGCGCAGCAGCGTGACGAGGTAGCCCAGGCTGGGCGCGGGCAGTGGCGCGTACAACGCCACGATGGCATCGACCAGGGCCTCGGCGCGCGCCAGGCGCGCCGACGGGCTCTCGTCCTGTTCCACATGGGTCATCGGCGCGTACACCCGGGTACCCGACTCACGGCGGCACACCCGCAACCAGCCGTGGTGGTGCATGTCGTCCAGCAAACGGGTGCTCGCGTTGAGTTCCCCGCCCCAGTAGCCTGCCACGCGACCGTGGTGCGCAAAGGCCTCGCTCACCTCACGCGGGTGCACCACACCCCGCTCCTGCACGAAGGCCAATACCTCGCGCGCTCGACCGGTGGTGGCCGCGTCCCACGGCCGGCGCGGCGTGCGAGGGTGCAGCAGGGCCAGCATGTCGCGCGACACGAAGCCGTAGTTGACGAAGGCGTCCTCCTCGATGCCCAGCCGCTCGTAGCGGCGCTCCAGATCGCCCGCGCGGTAGTCGCGCACCCGCATGCGCAGGATCAGGTCCTGCGCCCGCGCCGGTGCCCGCATCGGGTCGGCCTGCACAAAGCCGAGTCGGCGGATCGCCGCCGGCAGCGTCAACGGTTTGAACAGGCTGCGCGCAATCGCGTAGCGGCGCAGCGCGTCGAGCGTGAGCGCGGCGCCGGCCAAGGCCCTACTCCACCCGGGTGACCCGGGTCGGCTTGAAGCCCAGGTCGGCCGCCTTGCCCTTGCGGGCCCGCGCCGCGCGCGCGTTGTTGAGGCTGCGGATCTCCAGCGTTTCGTCGCGCTCCTTGCCGCTGCGGCCGATGCCTTCGATCTTCACGCTGCGGGTGTAGGCCGCCGCGCCGGCCAGCGTGTCCTTGGGCTCGAGGTCGATCAGCATCAGGCCGCGACCACCCTTCTCCATCAGCTTGAGTTCGCCGATCTCGAAGGTGAGGATGCGTCCACCGGTGGAGGCGCAGCACACGTGCGTGGCCGGCACCAGTGGCAGCCCGCCCGACGTGAAGGCCGCGTGCGAGGGCGCGCAAGGCGTCTCGCCCTCACCGAGGTTCAGGAAGGTCTTGCCACCACGCTGGCGCGAGACCATGTTCTCCACCGTCGCGAGGAAACCGTAGCCGCCCGAACTGGCAAGCAGCAACGCGGCGCTGGCCGGGCCGGCGAAGTAGTGCAGCGGCTGCGTGCCGCTTTCGAGTTCGATCAGCGTGGTGATGGGCTGGCCGTCGCCGCGCGCGCCGGGCAGGCTGGCCACGGGCACCGAGTAGACGCGGCCGTTGCTGCCGAACACGATCATGGTGTCGACCGTGCGGCATTCAAACGTGCCATACAGGCCATCGCCGGCCTTGAACGCGAAGCTGCCGGCCTCGTGGCCGTGGCCGGTGCGCGCACGCACCCAGCCCTTGCTGGAGACCACCACCGTCACCGGTTCGTCCACCACCTTGATCTCGGCCACGGCCTTCTTCTCGGTCTGGATCAGCGTGCGGCGCGCATCGGCAAAGGTCTTGGCATCGGCCTCGATCTCTTTCACCATCAGGCGCTTCAGGCTGCCGGGGTTGCCCAGGATGTCTTCCAGCTTGCCCTGTTCTTCCTTCAGCGACTTGAGTTCCTGCTCGATCTTGATGGCCTCCAACCGCGCGAGTTGGCGCAAGCGGATTTCAAGAATGTCCTCGGCCTGCCGGTCGCTCAAGCGGAAGCGCTCGATCAGCGCGGCCTTGGGATCGTCGGCCTGGCGGATGATCGCGATCACTTCGTCGATGTTGAGCAGCACGAGCTGCCGGCCTTCGAGAATGTGGATGCGGTCCAGCACCTTGGTCAGGCGGTGCTGCGAACGGCGCGTGATGGTGCTCTGGCGGAATTCGATCCACTCGCTGAGCATCTGCCGCAGCGATTTCTGGGTGGGCCGGCCGTCGATCCCGATCATGGTGAGGTTGATCGGCGTCGAGCTTTCCAGGCTGGTGTGCGCGAGCAGCGCGGTGATGAGTTCCTGCTGCTCGATGCGGCTGCTCTTGGGCTCGAACAAGAGGCGCACCGGCGCGTCCTTGCTGGATTCGTCGCGCACGCCATCGAGCACCATCAGGATGCTGGCCTTGAGCTGCGTCTGCTCCTGGGTGAGCGCCTTCTTGCCGGCCTTCACCTTGGGGTTGGTGAGTTCCTCGATCTCTTCCAGCACGCGCTGCGTGCTCACGCCGGGCGGCAGCTCGGTCACCACCAGTTGCCACTGGCCGCGCGCGAGGTCTTCGATCTTCCAGCGCGCGCGCACCTTGAGGCTGCCGCGACCCGTGCGGTAAGCGTCGACGATGTCACCCGCCGGGCTGATGATCTGGCCACCGCCCGGGTAATCCGGCCCGGGCAGGATGGCGAAGAGTTCGTCGTCGGTGAGCTTCGGGCTCTTGATCAGCGCCACGCAGGCGTCGGCCACCTCACGCAGGTTGTGGCTGGGGATCTCGGTGGCCAGGCCCACGGCAATGCCCGAGGCGCCGTTGAGCAGGTTGAACGGCAGGCGCGCGGGCAACTGTTTTGGCTCGACGGTGGAGCCGTCGTAGTTGGGCACGAAGTCCACCGTGCCCTCGTCGATCTCGTCGAGCAGCAGGGTGGTGATCTTCGCCAGCCGCGCTTCGGTGTAGCGCATGGCCGCGGCGCCGTCGCCATCGCGCGAGCCGAAGTTGCCCTGGCCGTCGATCAGCGGGTAACGCTGCGCGAAATCCTGCGCCATGCGCACCAGCGCGTCGTAAGCGGCCTGGTCGCCATGCGGGTGGAAACGGCCGAGCACGTCACCGACCACACGCGCGCTTTTCACCGGGCGCGCCGCCGTGTTGTTGTTCGGCCCGCTGAAGCCCAGACCCATGCGGTCCATGCTGTAGAGGATGCGCCGCTGCACCGGTTTCTGGCCGTCGCAGACGTCGGGCAAGGCGCGGCCCTTGACGACGGAGAGCGCGTACTCGAGGTAGGCGCGCTGAGCGTAGTTCGCGAGGTTCAGGCCGTCGTCCGGTTCGGACAAGGGCAGTTCGGGATTCAGGATGTCGGACATGCGTCAGTTCAAAAATGTGGGTCGGTCAGATGTCGATCTCGACCGAATCGCCGTGCAGTTCCATGAGCTCGCGGCGCGAAGCGGCTTCGCCCTTGCCCATGAGCTTGGTGATGAGGGCTTCGGTGTCCGCAAAGTTGATGGCGCCGAGCACCACCGGCATGAGGCGGCGCGTGTCGGGATTGAGCGTGGTGTCCCACAGCTGTTCGGCGTTCATTTCGCCCAGACCCTTGAAGCGGCTGATCTGGCATTTGTCGCGCGCCACGCCATCCTTCTCGGCCTTGTCGAGGATGGCGTGCAACTCGCCGTCGTCCAGCGCGTATTGCTTGAGCGCAGGCTTCTTGCCACGCGCGGGCACGTCCACACGGAACAGCGGCGGGCGTGCCACGAACACGTGGCCGGCGTCGATGAGCTTGGGGAAATGGCGGAAGAACAGCGTGAGCAGCAACACCTGGATGTGCGATCCATCCACGTCGGCATCGCTCAGGATGCAGACCTTGCCGTAGCGCAGGCCGCTCAGATCGGGTGTGTCGTTCGGGCCGTGCGGGTCCACGCCAATGGCGACGGAAATGTCGTGGATCTCGTTGTTGGCGAACAGCCGGTCGCGCTCGACCTCCCAGGTGTTGAGCACCTTGCCGCGCAGCGGCAGCACGGCCTGGCATTCCTTGTCGCGGCCCATCTTGGCACTGCCGCCGGCCGAATCGCCCTCGACCAGAAACACCTCGTTGTGCGCCAGGTCCTTGCTCTCGCAGTCGGTCAGCTTGCCGGGCAGCACCGCCACGCCCGAGCCCTTGCGTTTCTCAACCTTCTGGCCCGCCTTCTGGCGGAATTGCGCAGCCTTGATCGCGAGTTCGGCGAGCTTCTTGCCATAGTCCACGTGCTGGTTGAGCCACAGCTCCAGCGTGGGCCGCACGAAGCTGCCGACCAGGCGCACCGCGTCGCGCGAGTTCAGGCGCTCCTTGATCTGGCCTTGGAACTGCGGGTCCAGCACCTTGGCGCTGAGCACATACGAGGCGCGTGCAAACACATCTTCGGGCAGCAGCTTCACGCCCTTGGGCAGGAGCGCGTGCAGCTCGATGAAACCCTTGACCGCCTGGAACAAGCCGTCGCGCAAGCCGCTCTCGTGCGTGCCGCCCGCGCTGGTGGGGATCAGGTTCACATAACTTTCACGCACCGGTTGACCGTCTTCGGTGAAGGCCACGCACCAAGCCGCACCCTCGCCTTCGGCGAAGCTGTCGTGCCCGCTGTCGGCGAAGCCTTCGCCCTCGAACAACGGGATCACCGGGTCGCCGTTGAGCGTCTGCTGCAGGTAGTCGCGCAGACCGCCCTTGTAGAGCCAGGTCTGCACGTCCTTGGTTTTGTCGTTGACCAGCGTCACCGTCACGCCCGGCATCAGCACCGCCTTGCTGCGCAACAGATGCGTGAGTTCGGTCATGGGCAGCACGGCCGACTCGAAGTACTTGGGGTCGGGCCAGGCACGCACGGTCGTGCCCTGCTTGCGGTCGCCCTCGCCCTTGGGGCTCAGCACCAGCGGCTCGATCACGTCACCCGCGGAAAACGCGAGCTTCGCCACCTGGCCTTCGCGGTAACTGATCACTTCCAGCCGGGTCGAGAGCGCGTTGGTCACGCTCACGCCCACACCGTGCAGGCCGCCCGAGAAGCTGTAGGCGCCGCCCTTGCCCTTGTCGAACTTGCCACCTGCGTGCAGCCGGGTAAAGACCAGCTCGACCACAGGGGCCTTTTCTTCGGGGTGCAGGCCGAACGGGATGCCGCGGCCGTCGTCTTCGACACTCACCGAACCATCGGAATGCAGCGTGACCTTGATCTTCTTGCCGTGCCCGGCCAGGGCCTCGTCGGCGGCGTTGTCGAGCACCTCTTGAATGATGTGCAGGGGGTTGTCGGTCCGGGTGTACATGCCCGGCCGCTGCTTGACCGGCTCCAGGCCCTTGAGGACGCGGATGGAGCCTTCGGAATAAACGGGGGGAGTTTGGGTTGCCATGGGGGCGGATTGTAAGCACGGCAGCCCCGAAAGACTGTATGAAAATACAGATACCCGTTGCCGGTATCGCCGGCGATGCCCAACGAGCATCAATCGGCCGAGCCGATATCAAGAGCAGATGCCAACGGCGACAGGCGAACTGCGGGCCTTTTCGCTACAGTCGTCGGATGTCCTTAGCCACCGCCTCCCCCACCCGCGCCCCGCTCTCCACCTTTCAGGTCCTGGCCTGTGGCGCCATGATCGTCACGCTTTCCATGGGCATCCGCCACGGCTTTGGCCTGTGGCTGCAGCCCATCACCCAGGCCCAGGACTGGACACGCGAGAATTTCGCCTTCGCGCTGGCCATTCAAAATCTCTCATGGGGCCTGTTCGGCATCTTCGCCGGCATGGCGGCAGACCGCTTCGGCGCGTTTCGCGTGCTGATCGGCGGGGCGCTGCTCTACGGCCTGGGCCTCACCGGCATGGCGCTGACCACCACGCCCATGACGTTTGCCCTCACCGCCGGCGTGCTGATCGGCGCCGCGCAAGCCGGTACCACCTACGCGGTGATCTACGGCGTGATCGGGCGGCAGATTTCGGCAGAAAAGCGCTCCTGGGCCATGGGTGTGGCCGCGGCGGCCGGCTCGTTCGGTCAGTTCCTCATGGTGCCGGTGGAAGGCTGGCTCATCAGCAGCTTCGGCTGGCAGGAAGCGCTGCTGTTCCTGAGCGCCGCGGTGCTGCTGATCGTGCCGCTGGCCTGGGGGCTGCGCGAGCCCGGCTTTGCCGGCGGCAGCGCGCCAGCGCGCGAGCAAACCATCCTGCAGGCGCTGCGCGAAGCCTTCCGCTACCGCAGCTTCCAGTTGCTCATGGCCGGCTATTTCGTGTGCGGCTTCCAGGTGGTGTTCATCGGCGTGCACATGCCGAGTTATTTGAAAGACAACGGGCTGTCGCCGCAGGTGGCCAGTTACGCGCTGGCGCTCATCGGGCTCTTCAATGTGTTCGGCACGTATGCGGCCGGCGCACTCGGCCAGCGCATGGCCAAGCGGCACATCCTGTCGTTCATCTACTTCGCACGCGCGGTGGTGATCGCCATCTTCCTCATCGTGCCGCTCTCGCCCATGAGCGTGTACGTGTTCGCCAGCGTCATGGGCCTGCTGTGGCTCTCCACCATCCCGCCGACCAACGCGGTGGTGGCGCAGATCTTCGGTGTTGCCCACATGTCCATGCTCGGCGGTTTCGTGTTCTTCAGCCACCAGATCGGCAGCTTCATGGGCGTGTGGCTGGGCGGCGTGCTGTACGACCGCACCGGCAGCTACGACATCGTCTGGTACATCTCGATCGCGCTCGGCGTGTTCGCCGGCCTCATCAACCTGCCGGTGCGCGAGACTCCCATCGTGCGCGCACCGCAGCACCAGGGAGCGCTGGCGTGAAACCCCTGGCTCTTCGCGCCCTCATGTGGACCGGCGTCGTTGCCGTCCTGCTGGGCACGCTCGCGCTCTACAACCAGCCCGGCTTTCTCGTCAACCTGGCCGACCAGCTCTGGAGTTGCTTCTGATGCACGGCACCGAGGCGCCATCGGCCTGGGTGCAGCGCTGGTCGCATCTGGTTGCCCCTCAGGGCACGGTGCTTGACGTGGCCTGCGGCCACGGCCGCCACCTCCAGTGGTTCGCGCAGCGGGGTCGCAGCGTCACCGGGGTGGACCGATCGGCCGAGGCGATCGAAGCGGTGAAGCCCTTCGGCAGGGCGGTGCTGGCCGACATCGAGAACGGGCCCTGGCCGCTGGAAGGCGAGACCTTCGACGCCGTGGTGGTGACCAACTACCTCTGGCGAGCGCTGCTGCCCGTGATCATGCGCAGCGTCGCGCCGGGTGGCGTGCTGATTTACGAGACTTTTGCAACCGGCAACGAGAGCGTGGGCAAGCCCTCAAGACCCGACTTCCTGCTGCAGCCCGGCGAACTTTTGCGCGCCTGCGAGGGTCTGCACGTGGTGGCGTATGAAGACGGCTTCTGTGACCGTCCCGAGCGCTTCGTGCAGCGCATTGCGGCGGTGCGAAAACCCCCGGGAACACCCGACTCGCCGCCCCGGTATCCGCTGGATGCCACTGGGTAGAATGCACGATTCGCGCGAGATGCCGCGCCCACCGGGCGGCACCCAAAACGCGCCCCCATTTGAGCCTGCAGCAATGAACACCATCACCGGCAGCATCGTGGCCCTGGCCACCCCCCTGCATGAAGACGGCAGCGTGGACTACCCCACCCTGCGAAAACTCATCGACTGGCACATCACCGAAGGCACCGACTGCATCGGCGTGGTCGGCACCACGGGCGAGTCACCCACGGTCACCGTCGAAGAGCATTGCGAGATCATCCGCGTCTCGGTCGAACAGGCCAAGACGCATGGCGACAAACGCGTGCCCATCATGGCCGGCTGCGGCGCCAACTCCACCCGCGAGGCCATCGAGCTTGCGCGCTTCGCGCAAAGCGTGGGTGCCGACTGCCAGCTGCAGGTCGTTCCCTACTACAACAAGCCCACGCAAGAAGGCCAGTACCAGCATTTCAAGGCCATTGCCGAGGCCGTGGGCGACTTGCCCACCGTGCTGTACAACGTGCCCGGCCGCAGCGTGGCCGACATGCACCACGAGACCGTGTTGCGTCTGGCCCAGGTGCCCGGCATCGTCGGCATCAAGGAAGCCACCGGCAACATCGAGCGCGCGCAGTGGCTGATCCGCGAAGCACCCAAGGGTTTTGCCATCTACTCTGGCGACGACCCGACTGCTGTGGCCCTCATGCTGTGCGGCGGCCAGGGCAACGTGAGCGTCACTGCCAACATCGCGCCACGGCTGATGCACGAACTCTGCATGGCGGCCATCGCAGGCGACGTGAAACGCGCGATGGACATCCAGTTCCGCCTGATGCCGGTGCACAAGCAGCTGTTCTGCGAAGCCAATCCGATTCCGCTGAAATGGGCCATGGCCCGCATGGGTCTGTGCCGTGAGACCATGCGCCTGCCGCTCACCCCCATGTCACGCCACCTGGTGCCGTTGGTTGAAGGCGCGCTGCAACAAAGCGGCCTGATCTGACTCCAACCCCCTCTTCTGTCCACCCCACACTCCCGGTTTTCACCGAGCTCCCCATGTCCACTCCCACTCTGAATCAGACCTCCCGCCTCAAGACCTGGGCCGGTGCTGCCGCGTGGTCCCGCCTGGGCCTGGTGGCCGCTGCCGCCCTCATCGCCTCGGGCTGCTCCATGCTCCAGGAAGACAAGATCGACTACAAGAGCGCCCAACGCGGCAGCACACTGGACGTGCCACCCGACCTGACCCAGCTCAACCGCGACTCGCGTTACAACGTGCCGGGCACCACCGTGACCGCCAGCGGCTACCAGGCTGCCCTGCCGGCCCAGGCGACCGCGGCCACCACCGCCATGGCCAAGGTGGGTGACGTGCGCATCGAACGCGCAGGCAACCAGCGCTGGCTGGTGATCGACCGCCCGGCCGACAAGCTCTGGAGCCCCGTGCGCGACTTCTGGCAGGAGAACGGCTTCCTGCTCGACATCGACCAGGAAACCCTGGGCATCATGGAAACCGACTGGGCCGAGAACCGCGCCAAGCTGCCGCAGGACTTCATCCGTTCGACCATCGGCAAGGTGTTCGAAAACCTCTACTCCACGGGTGAGCGCGACCGCTTCCGCACCCGCCTGGAGCGCACGGCCAACGGCGGCACCGAGGTCTACATCAGCCACCGTGGCATGGTCGAGGTGTATTCGACCAAGGAAAAAGACCAGACCGTCTGGCAGCCCCGCCCGGCCGACGTGGAACTTGAAACCGAATTCCTGCGCCGCCTCATGGTCAAACTCGGCGTGACCGAAGCCCAGTCTCAGGCCGTCACGGCCTCCGCGCCGGTGCAGACCGCGGCCAAGGTGGTCATGGTGAACAATTCGCCCGTGGTTCAGTTCGAAGACAACTTCGACCGCGCCTGGCGCCGCGTCGGTCTCTCGCTGGACCGCACCGGTTTCACGGTGGAAGACCGCGACCGCACCAAAGGCATCTACTTCGTGCGCTACGTGGAACCGGTGACCAACGCCAAGGAACCCGGCTTCTTCGGCAAGCTGTTCGGCGGCTCCAAGAAGGAGGCGGCCACTGAGCGTTACCAGGTCGTGGTGCGCAGTGCCGACACGGCCACCACGGTCTCGGTGCTGGGCGCCCAGGGCCAGCCCGACGGCTCGGCCAATGCCCAGCGCATCACGCAATTGTTGGCCAACGACCTGAAGTAAAGACCGCCACGCCGTCAGCAAAAGGCCGCCCTCGGGCGGCCTTTTCTTTGGCCGCGCGAGCGGCTACAGCCCCAGTTGACTGGCTGGAAACGCCGGCACGCTCTTGAGCCAGCACTCGTTCACACGCTCCTGCAGCGCCACCCGCCGCTCGGCATCCCTACTTGCCACCAGCGTGTTGCGCAATGGGTCGAGCCGCTCCAGCGTCCAGACCGGAGAACCCATGGCGCTGGGCAACTCGGAGCCCGACGCACCGGGGCAGGCGTGCGCCTCGATCAGGTGGGACCACGTCACCCGCCACTGCACGAAACGCGGATGCAGCAGGCGCAACTGGTCGTAGTTGCGCGCCAGCATTTTCAGCCTGCGCCCCCGGTGTGCCCAGCGGTTGAGCGCATCCACCACGGAGCGTTCGCCCAAGGGCCAATCAGCGAAGTCGGGATCGCTCAGCGTGATGTGGTTCCAGCCTTGTTCGGCAGCCACCTCGAACGCCTGACGCACCGTGTCCACAAAGACCTGGCGGCCCAGCAAGCGCCCCGTGGGCAAGGAAGACAACGGCACGGTGTCTGCGGTGTCGGGTTCGGTCATGACGAGCTCCTGGGTGGGTGATCAGAAAGACCTCGATGGCTTCACACGCGGTGCAACCAGCCGGCCTCGAACCAGTCCTGCAGCAGCGACTGCGCGCCCTCGCTGGCGCGCTGCACCCGCCGCGCGTCCAGACCGCGTTCATCAGCCAGTCGCTGCATCAGGCGCGCATCGGCCCCACCGGCCCGAAAGCTCTCGCCGTTGATGAACACATGGCGGGGGTCGTACATCATGCGGGTCCGGCGGTCCAGCCGCACGGCACCCGCTACCCAGTCATCTTGCGCTTCTTCGAACCAGATGCGCGGCTTGGGTTCGGTCATGACCTCGCCCAGCGCGCAGGCGAGCGACTGCCGCTCGGCCACCAGCCGCTGCAGCGCGTCTGCCGCAAAAGCCTCCAAGCCGGCGGGCATGGCGCCCGGGTGGGCTGTGGCAACCTGCCCGGGGTCGCGGTAGAGCGTCTCGTCGTCGAGCTCGTCGGCCATGCGCTGCAGCAGCTCTCCCGCCAGACCGCCACGCTGAGGCGCGCGAAAACCGATCGAGTAGGTCATGCAGTCGTCGCCCATCGCATCACCATCGTGCGCCCAGCGTGGCGGCAGGTACAGCATGTCGCCCGCATTGAGCACATGCTCTTCCTCGGGCTCGAAGTTCTGCAGAATCTTCAGCGGCACATCGGGCTGCAGCGTCAGGTCTTTCTGACGACCAATTCTCCAGCGCCGCTGTCCGCTGGCCTGCAGCAGAAACACGTCGTAGCTGTCGAAGTGCGGGCCCACGCCACCGCCGTCACTGGCCCACGAGATCATCAGATCGTCCAGGCGCGCGTCGGGCACGAAACGAAAGCGTTGCAAGAGTTCGTGCACGGCGTCGTCGTGTTGATCCACACCTTGCACCAGCAGGGTCCAACCGGCCTGCTTGAGCGGCGGCAGACTGTTGCGCTTGAACGGCCCTTGCTTGAGTGCCCAACCTTGTGGCTTGCGCACGATCACGCGCGACTCGACCGCTTCCTGGCCGGCCAGGTCAAACAGTTGCGAGCGGCTCAGGATCGGTTGGAAGTCAGGAATGGCCTGGCGGATCAGCAAGGGCTTCTTCTGCCAGTGGCGGCGCATGAACTGCGCTGGCGACAAACCGCCCAGCAAGCTGACGGGCACTTGCGTGACGGGGGCAGAGGCCTGCGGCCCAATGGTTTCGGGTTTGAACATGGGACAATTGTCGGATGAAAATCACCCAACAATGCGTCGTGGCGCTGACCTGGACCCTGAAGGACACGCTGGGCGAAGCGCTCGATGTGCTCGAAGAACCCGTGGAGTTTCTCGTGGGCGGCAGCGACCTGCTGGCCAAGATTGAAGAGGGCCTGCTCAACCACTCGGTGGGCGACACGATCGAGCTGCATCTGGAGCCGGTGGACGGCTTTGGTGACTACGACGACACGCTGCTCTTTCTGGAGCCGCGCCACCTGTTTCCCGCCGAACTCGAAGAGGGCATGGGCTTTGAAGGCCTGCCACCGGGGTGCAACCCGGCCGCCCCACGCGACCGGCTCTACTTCGTGAGTGATATCTATCCCGAGCACGTGGTGCTCGATGGCAACCACCCGCTGGCGGGCATTGCACTGCGCATCTCGATGAAGGTGCATGCGGTGCGCGAAGCATCCGAGGCCGAGGTGGGCAAAGGCTCGCTGGGCACAGGCTTTTTCCGCATGCAGGTGGATGAGCCCGACGAACTGCAAGGCCCGGGCATCACGCCACCTGGCCCCCGGACGCTCCACTAGAACGCTTGGGCTTCAGCCGCGACCCGTTGACCCGTAGCCACCCGCGCCTCGCTCGCTCTCGGCAGCGAAGTCATCCACCACGTTGAACTGCGCCTGCACCACCGGCACGATCACCATCTGCGCGATGCGTTCCATCGGTTCGATGGTGAAGGGCACACCACTGCGGTTCCAGGCGCTCACCATGAGCTGGCCCTGGTAGTCGCTGTCGATCAGGCCCACCAGATTGCCCAGCACGATGCCATGCTTGTGGCCCAGGCCGGAGCGCGGCAGGATCATCGCGGCAAAACCCGAATCGGCCAGGTGAATGGCCAGACCGGTGGGCACCAGTTGCCACGCATTGGGTGCCAGGGTCAAAGGTGCATCAAGACAGGCCCGCAGATCAAGACCCGCGCTGCCACCGGTGGCATAGGCGGGCAGTTGATCCGCCATGCGCGGATCCAGCACTTTCACATCGATGCGCATTCAGCAGGCTCCTGTCTTGCGGCTCATTGGGTCTTCTTCATCGACTCTTCGAGCGCCTTGCCAGGATCCACTTCGGGCTCCGGTGGAGGCGGCTCCAGGCCGGCGGGAGCTCCCGGTGCTCCCGCCTCAGCCGCGGGCTCGGTGCTCCCGGGCTCGGGCATCGCCGGCTCTTCTTCTTCCATGCCCCGCATGTTGCGCAGCATGTCGGTGACCGCGGCGTCATCCACTTCGACCTTGGCACCGAGGCTGCCCGTGACCAGTGTGGGGTAGGCAATGATCACCACCACCATGATCAGCTGCAGGATGATGAAGGCGATCGAGCCCTTGTAGATCTGCGCCGTGGTGACCGCGGGGATGCGCTGCTTGGTCACGTGGTCGGTGTAGTCGCTGCGCGCGGCCACGCTGCGCAGGTAGAACAGCGCAAAGCCGAACGGCGGCGTGAGGAACGAGGTCTGCAGGTTCATCGCCAGGATCACGCCGAACCAGATCAGGTCGATGCCCAGCTTGTCGGCCACGGGCGCCAGCAACGGAATCACGATGAAGGCGATCTCGAAGAAGTCGATGAACATGCCCAGCACGAACACCAGCAGGTTCACCAC
>NZ_JADMJO010000011.1 GCF_018780385.1 Hydrogenophaga sp.
ACCTGGAGCTGGCGGCCGAGTACCTGCTGATGGCGGCGATGCTGATCGAGATCAAATCGCGCATGCTGCTGCCGCCCAAGAAGACGGCCGAGGGCGAGGAGCCGGAAGACCCACGCGCCGAGCTGGTGCGCCGCCTGCTTGAATACGAGCAGATGAAACTGGCCGCCCAGCGCCTGGCCGACGCACCGCAGTACGGCCGCGATTTCCTGCGCGCCCAGGTCTACGTGGAGCAGGCGCTGGCGCCGCGCTTCCCCGATGTGAGCGCCATCGACCTGCAAAGCGCCTGGCGCGACATCCTCAAGCGCGCCAAGCTCGTGCAACACCACAAGATCAGCCGCGAAGAGCTCTCGGTGCGCGAGCACATGAGCATCGTGCTGCGCCGCCTGCAGGGCCGCAAGTTCGTCGAATTCGGCGAGCTGTTCGACCCCGCGAAAGGCTCGCCGGTGCTGGTCGTCACCTTCATTGCCATGCTCGAACTGGCCAAAGAAACACTCATCGAGTTGACCCAGGCCGAGGCATTCGCCCCCATCTACGTGCGCCTCGCCTACACCCCTTCCTGAAGTTTCGAATGACCGACTCACACCGCTTCGACGTCCTCATCATCGGCAGCGGCCTGGCCGGTCTGACCGCGGCACTGCACCTGTCCACCACCCACCGCGTGGCCGTGGTGACCAAGCGCGCCCTGCTCGATGGATCGAGCAACTGGGCCCAAGGCGGCATAGCCGCCGTGCTGGCCGAGGGTGACAGCCTCGCATCTCACGTGGACGACACGCTGGTCGCGGGCGCTGGCCTGTGCGATCTCGAAGCGACGCAATTCACGGTGGAGAACGCGCCCGCGGCCATCGCCTGGCTGCAGGAACTCGGCGTGCCTTTTTCGCTGGAAGCGGGTGAGCTGCACCTCACGCGCGAGGGTGGCCACAGCCACCGCCGCATCGTGCACGCGGCCGACGCCACGGGCGCCGCGGTGCAGGCCACGCTGATCGAGCGCGTGCGCAACACACCCGCCATCCAGGTGTTCGAGCACCACATGCTGGTGGACCTGATCACCGACCGCAAGCTGCCCGGCCACGACGAGGTACGCCACGTGGCCGAGCGCTGCTTCGGTGCCTACGTGCTCGACACCGTGCGTGACGAGGTCGTGACTTTCAGCGCCACCCACACCGTGTTGGCCACGGGTGGTGCGGGCAAGGTCTACCTCTACACAACCAACCCCGACACCGCCACCGGCGACGGCATTGCTGCGGGATGGCGCGCGGGCTGCCAGGTGGGCAACATGGAGTTCATCCAGTTCCACCCCACCTGCCTGTACCACCCGCACGCCAAGAGCTTCCTGATCACCGAGGCGGTGCGCGGTGAAGGCGGCCTGCTCAAGCTGCCACCACACCTGGGCAGCCACCGCTTCATGCCCGACCACGACCCGCGCGCCGAGCTCGCGCCGCGCGACGTGGTGGCGCGCGCGATCGACTTCGAGATGAAAAAGCACGGTCTGGACTGCGTGCATCTGGACATCTCGCACCAGCCACCCGAGTTCCTGCAGGAGCACTTTCCCAACATCCTGGCGCGCTGCGCCGAGTTGGGCATCGACATCACCAAGGAACCCATTCCCGTGGTGCCGGCCGCGCACTACACCTGCGGCGGTCTGGTGACCGACCTGGGTGGCCGCACCGACATTGCCGGTCTTTACGCGGTGGGCGAAACCACCTGCACCGGCCTGCACGGCGCCAACCGCCTGGCGAGCAACTCGCTGGTGGAGTGCATGGTGTTTGCGCAAGGCGCGGTGAATGCGATTCGCTCGGCAGCCGACGCCGGCACGCCAGCCATGCCACAGTGGGACGACAGCCGCGTGACCGACGCCGACGAGCAGGTGGTGATCTCGCACAACTGGGACGAGCTGCGCCGCTTCATGTGGGACTACGTGGGCATCGTGCGCACCAACAAGCGGCTGGAGCGCGCGGCGCACCGCATCTCGTTGCTGCAGACCGAAATCCACGAGTTCTATTCACAGTTCCACGTCACACGCGACCTGCTGGAGCTGCGCAACCTGGTGCAGGTGGCCGACCTGATCGTGATGTCGGCCATGCTGCGGCACGAGAGCCGCGGCCTGCACTTCAGCCGCGACTATCCAGAACTGCTGCCAGTCGCCAAGCCGACCATCTTGGTGCCTCCCGCTCGCTGAGCCCACCATCCCGTTCGCCCTGAGTCTGTCGAAGGGCTCACCCACGTGTTGGCATGAGCTTCGACAAGCTCTGCCCGAACGGATGGATCAGGCGGCACCGATGTTGGGCACCAGAGCGCCCGGGTCGTTGCCCAAGCGCTGCGCACCAGTAAATGCGAGCATGCGGTCGATCGGGAGCCGAGCGCGCGGGATCAACGCCGGGTCGACGTGGATTTCGTTCAGACCCTTCTCCAGGATCTGCGCCACACCGGCCAGCCCGTTCATCGCCATCCACGGGCAGTGCGCGCAGCTCTTGCAGGTGGCGCTGTTGCCGGCGGTGGGGGCTTCGATGAACACCTTGCCCGGGTTCTGCTGGCGCAGCATGTGCATCATCCCGTTGTCGGTGGCCACGATGAATTCGGGTGCGTCCATCTCGCGCGCCGCTTTCAGGATGGCCGAGGTGGAACCCACCGAGTCGGCCAGCGCGATCACGTCGACCGGGCTCTCCGGGTGCACCAGCACCTTGGCTTGCGGATGCTCATTCATCAGCGCCTGCAGCTCGAAGGCCTTGAATTCGTCGTGCACGATGCACGCGCCACCCCACATCACCATGTCGGCACCCGTCTCACGCTGGATGTAGCCACCCAGGTGTTTGTCGGGCGCCCACAGGATCTTGTGGCCTTTGTCCTTGAGCGCGCTCACGATGTCCAGCGCACAGCTGGACGTGACCAGCCAGTCGGAACGTGCCTTCACCGCCGCGCTGGTGTTGGCGTACACCACCACCGTGCGGTCCGGGTGGGCGTCGCAGAAGGCGCTGAACTCGTCGATGGGGCAGCCCAGGTCGAGCGAGCAGTTGGCGTCGAGGTCGGGCATGAGCACGGTCTTCTCCGGGCTCAGGATCTTGGCCGTCTCGCCCATGAAGCGCACGCCCGAGACGATCAAGGTCTGCGCCGCGTGGTCGCGACCGAAGCGCGCCATCTCCAGCGAGTCGCTCACGATGCCCCCGGTCTCGATGGCCAGGTCCTGCAGGTCCGGATGCACGTAGTAATGCGACACCATCACCGCGTTGCGCTCCTTCAGCAGGCGGCGGATCTTGTCCTTCAGTTCGGCGCGCTGCTTGGGACCCGGTTCCACCGGCACGCGCGCCCAGGCGTGCTGCGTGGGGCAGGCGGGTTGTTCGTATTCGACGTCGATGACGCTGGCTTCGGTGTTCATGGTTGTCTTTCGCGAGGCGTCAGAGCGCCTCGAATCGCATGGAAAAGTCGATTGCCTTCACGTCCTTGGTGAGGGCGCCGATGGAGATGCGGTCCACCCCGGTTTCGGCCAGTGCGCGCACGGTCTGCAGGTTCACACCACCAGAGATTTCGAGCACCGCACGGCCCGCGTTGCGCCGCACCGCTTCCTGCAAGGTGGGGATGTCCATGTTGTCCAGCAAGACCATGGTGGCGCCGCTGGTCAGGGCCTCGTCGAGCTGGGCGAGCGTTTCCACCTCGATCTCCACAAAACGCGCCTGGGGCGCGGTCTCGCGCACGCGTTGCAGCACCTGCGCCACGCCGCCGGCCGCGGCGATGTGGTTTTCCTTGATCAGCACCGCGTCATACAGGCCGATGCGGTGGTTCACACCCCCACCGGTCTTCACCGCGTATTTCTGTGCCAGCCGCAGCCCCGGCAAGGTCTTGCGCGTGTCCACGATCTGCGCGCGCGTGCCCGCCACCGCGTCCACGAACACCGCGGTCTTGGTGGCCACGGCCGAGAGCATCTGCAAAAAATTGAGCGCTGTTCGCTCGGCGGTGAGCAGCGGCTGTGCCCGGCCTTCGATGGTGAGCACGGTCTGGTCGGGCGCGCAGCGCTGGCCCTCAGTCACGTGCCAGGTCAGCCGGGCCTGGGGGTCCAGCGCCACCACGGCGGCCTCTACCCACGGCGTGCCGCAAATCACCGCCGACTCGCGCGCCAGAATGCGTGCCCGCGCCGGCTTGGTGGCGTCCACCAGCGCGGCGGTCAGATCACCCCCGCCCACGTCTTCAGCGAGGGCCAGCGCCACATCGCGCCGGGCCAGTTCATGCAGGTCTTCGAGGGTGAATTCAGAGAGGTGTTTCATGGGCCGCAAGCATACCGGGATGGTCTATAGTCCCGCATTCTCACCCACCCCTGAAACACGCGGGAACCCCGAATGAGCACCCCCACCCCGACTGCGCCCATGGCCACGCCCTATGGCACGCTGCCCACCGCCTCGCCCCTGCCCCAGCGCAAGCCCGTGAGTCTGCCGCGCCTGAATGAGTTGCGCGAGCGGGGCGAGAAGATCACCATGCTCACCGCTTACGACGCGACCTTCGCCGCGGTGGCCGACGCGGCCGGTGTGGAGTGCATCCTGGTGGGCGACTCGCTGGGCATGGTCTGCCAAGGCCTGGCCAGCACCGCTGGCGTGACGCTGGAGACCATGGCCTACCACGTGGAGAGCGTGGCGCGCGGCCTGCGCCGCGTGCAGGGCACGGCCTGGTTGCTCGGCGACCTGCCCTTCGGCAGTTACCACGAATCCAAAGAACAAGCCATGCGCAGCGCGGCCCAGCTGGTGCACGCCGGCGCGCACATGATCAAGCTCGAAGGCGGTGGCTGGACCGCCGAGACCGTGCGCTTCCTGGTCGAACGCGGCATCCCGGTCTGCGCACACCTGGGCCTGACACCGCAGACGGTGCACGCGCTGGGAGGCTACCGCGTGCAGGGCCGTGGCGACGCAGCCGCACTCGTGCTCAAACGCCATGCACTCGAACTCCAGGACGCAGGCGCCACCATGGTCGTGCTGGAGATGGTGCCCGCGGCCCTGTCTGCAGAGATCACACGGCAACTCCCGACCTGTCACACCATCGGCATCGGCGCGGGCAAGGACACCGCCGGCCAGGTGCTGGTGATGCACGACATGCTGGGCGTCAATCTGGGCAAGAACCCCAAGTTCGTGCGCAACTTCATGGAAGGCGCCGGCAGCGTGCGCGACGCCATGGCTGCCTACGTGCGCGCCGTGAAAGACGGCAGTTTTCCTGACGACGCGCTTCACGCCTGGTAGCACTGGATCACCCCCGCAGCGCCTGCGGCGCTACCCCCTCAAGGGGGCGGCGCTGGCGGCCCGGCAAAGCCGGTTCCGCGGCGCCCCTTGAAAAGACACTTCTCCCTCATGAAAATTGTCCACACCCTCGAAGACCTGCGTGCCACGCTGCGCCCCTTCAACAGCCCCTCGCTGGTGCCCACCATGGGCAACCTGCACGCGGGCCATCTCGATCTGGTGCGCACGGCCAAGCCGCTGGGCGACGTGACCGTGGCGAGCATCTTCGTCAACCGCTTGCAGTTCGCGCCCCACGAAGACTTCGACACCTATCCGCGCACCCTGCAGGCCGATTGCGACAAGCTCGCTGCGGAGGGCTGCGACGTGGTGTTTGCACCGTCTGAAAAAGAGATGTACCCCGAGCCCCAGAACTTCAAGGTGCAGCCGCCCGCCGATCTGGCCGACATCCTCGAAGGCCACTTCCGCCCCGGCTTTTTCACGGGCGTGTGCACCGTCGTGATGAAACTGTTCCAGTGCGCTTTTTCCGAGGCCAAGGGCCCGCGCCACGCCATCTTCGGGCAGAAGGACTACCAGCAGCAGATGGTGATCCGCCGCATGGTGAGGCAGTTTGCCCTGCCCATCACCATCGTCAGTGGCGACACCCAGCGTGCACCCGACGGCCTCGCTTTGAGCTCGCGCAATGGTTACCTGAGCGAAAGCGAACGTGCCGAGGCCGTGCAACTCTCGCTGGCGTTGCGCTCCCTGGGGCGCGATGCACTGGCCGCCGCCGACGGTCTGGCGCGGCGCCTGCCCGCGCTGGAGGCGCGCGCCATGGCAGACCTGGCCGCGCGCGGCTGGCAGCCCGACTACCTCACGGTGCGCCGCCGGGTTGACCTGCAAGCGCCTCAGGCGGGCGATCCACTGGTGGTGCTGGGCGCTGCACGCCTGGGCACAACCCGGCTCATCGACAACTTTGAAGTCTGACGTCGAAAGGCCTTGCCATGCTTCAGCTGCGTCCGAACTGCGAATGCTGCAACCGCGACCTGCCCAACGAATCGCTGGACGCACGCATCTGTACCTTTGAATGCACCTTCTGCAGCGAATGCGCGGAAACGAAGTTGAACAACACCTGTCCGAACTGCAGCGGAGAGCTGGTGCGCCGCCCGCGCCGGCCAGCGGCGGCGCTGGCACGCAACCCGGCATCGACCGAGCGGGTGTTCAACCCGGCGGGTTGCGCTGCACCTTGAACCGGCGTCGGGCAAGTTGCTTTGCCCAATCGGTCAGAGCAGTTCGTCCTTGGGGTCGCGGCCCATGAGCGCGGCCACAGCCTGCGCAGGCAGCAGGTCACCGTCCAGCAAGGCCACCACCGCATCGGTAATCGGCATGTCCACGCCGAGCGAACGCGCACGCCGGGCCACGGTGCGGGCGCTGTAAACACCTTCGGCCACATGGCCCAGTGAATCCACCGCCTGTTGCAGGTTCATGCCCTGCGCGAGCAGCTGGCCCACCTTGCGGTTGCGTGAGAGGTCGCCAGTGGCCGTGAGCACCAGATCGCCCAGGCCCGAGAGCCCCATGAAGGTCTCGGCCTTGGCGCCCAAGGCCAGCCCCAGGCGCGTCATTTCGGTCAGGCCACGGGTGATGAGCGCCGCACGCGCATTGAGCCCCAAGCCCAGGCCGTCGCACAGGCCGGTGGCGATCGCCAGCACGTTTTTCACCGCACCGCCCACCTCCACACCCACGATGTCGTCGTTGGCGTACACGCGCAGCGAGGGACTGTGAAAAGCAGCCACCAGTGTGTCTCGCACGCTGGCGTGTTCGCTGGCCGCCACCAGGGCGGTGGGTTGTCCGCGCGCCACTTCCAGCGCGAAGCTCGGACCACTCAACACCCCCGCCAGCAGTTGGGGCGCCACCTGGGAGCGCACCTCATGACCCATCAAACCCGTGGAATGATCAGCATCCAGCGGAGCTTCGAAACCTTTGCACAGCCACGCCACCGGGACGCTCTGGCTGGCCAGCAACGCCAGCATGGTGCGCAGGCCAGCCATGGGGGTCCCGATGATCACGAGGTCGGCACCTGCCAGCGGGGTTGCACCTCCGTGCAGTGGGCCCGTGGCGATCTGCAACACCTGCGGGACCGCCACCCCGCTCAGGTAGCGGCGGTTCTCTCGGTGTTGTTTCAGGTCGGCGGCTTGCTGCGCGTCTCGCGCCCAGAGCGTCACGCGCCGCGACTCACCTGCTTGCGTGGCCGCGCTGATGGCCAGTGCAGTGCCCCAGGCGCCCGCGCCGAGCACGACGATGTTCATCGGGCCGGTGCCGGGCAAGGCCTTACTGGGTGACGATGCGGGGAGCGTCGGCGGCGGCCTGCGCCTGCTGCTGCTCGTACATGGCCTGGAAGTTGATCTCGGCCAGGTGCACGGGCGGGAACCCACCGCGCTGGATGATGTCGGCCACGTTGCTGCGCAGGTAGGGGTAGACGATCTGCGGGCAGGCGATGCCCATGATCGGACCCATCTGCTCCTGCGGCAGGTTGCGAATCTCGAAGATGCCGGCCTGCTTGGCTTCCACCAGGAACACGGTGCGGTCCTTGATCTTGGTCGTCACGGTGGCGGTCACGCAGACCTCGAACACACCGTCGGCCGCCGGGCTGGCTTCGACGCCGAGCTGGATGTCCACCGTGGGCTGCTCCTGCTCGAGCAGGATGCCGGGCGAATTGGGTTGCTCAAGCGACGCCTCCTTGAGGTAGACGCGCTGAATCTGGAAGGTGGGTTCCTGGTTTTCTGCCATGGTGTTGTCTCGAAGAATGCGTTGAAAAAACAAACCCGCCGGAGGATCGTTCCCGCGGCGGGCACAAGGCGAATTATGTCAGCCCAACAAGGCGGCTCGATGACTCAGGCTTGCAGCATGGGCACCAGTCCACCGCGCCCATCGAGCGCGTGCAGGTCGTCGCAACCACCCACGTGCTGTTCGCCAATGAAGATCTGCGGCACGCTGGTGCGGCCGGTGACGGCTCTCATCTGCGCGCGCAGTTCAGGCTGCCCGTCGACGAACACCTCTTCCAGATCGGCCACGCCATGCTTTTGCAACAGCGCCTTGGCGGCGCTGCAGTAGGGGCAATAGGCGCTGGTGAACATCTTGACTTTGGCCATGCGAACTTCCTGTCGGTGCGAAAACGAAGCCCAAATGATCAGGCTTTTTGCACCGGCAGGCTGGCGGCGCGCCACGCGCCCATGCCGCCCGTCAGGGATTGCGCATTCTCGTAACCCAGTTTCTTGGCCATGGCCACGGCGCGGTTCGCCTTGGATCCGTTGGGGCAGACCAGGATCAGGTGCATGGCCTTGTTCTTGACGGTGCCGGGCAGCTTGGCTTCCAGCTCCGACAGCGGCACGTTCTTGGCACCGATCACGTGGCCCGCGGCAAATTCGGCGGGCTCGCTCACATCCACCACCACCGCCTTGTCGCGGTTCATGAGCTGCACGGCCTCCACCGTGGTGAGCGAGCCGGCACGCGCGCCCGCAGAGACCATGGGCCACAGCAGCATGGCGCCCGACGAGAACGCCACGGCCAGCAAAATCCAGTTATCGATGAAGAAACTCACGAGGACACCTTTCGAGTAAGCCCGCGATTTTAGAATGTCGGGCTGCACTGTGCCAAAGTGTTCCACGGTGCAGTCGCATTTCACCGCTCCATTGCCCCCCAACGCCACCTCTTCCCCATGCACAAACTCGTCCTGATTCGCCATGGCGAATCCACCTGGAACCTGGAAAACCGCTTCACCGGTTGGACCGATGTCGACCTCACCCCCACCGGTCTGGAGCAAGCCAAAGCCGCCGGTCGGCTGCTCAAAGCGGAGAATTACGACTTCGACCTGGCCTACACCAGTGTGCTCAAGCGTGCCACCCGCACCCTGTGGCACGTGCTCGACGAGATGGACCGCACCTGGCTGCCAGTGGTGCACAGCTGGCGCCTCAACGAACGCCACTACGGCGCGCTGCAGGGACTGAACAAGGCCGACATGGCCAAACAGTACGGTGATGAGCAGGTGCTGGTCTGGCGTCGCAGCTACGACACGCCGCCGCCCGCGCTGGAGGCGGGCGATCCGCGCAGCGAGCGCGGCGACCGCCGCTACGACCGCCTCAAGCCCGAGGAAATTCCCCTGACCGAGTGCCTCAAGGACACCGTGGCGCGTGTGCTGCCGTTCTGGAACGAAGCCATGGCACCCGCCATCAGGGCTGGCAAACGCGTGGTGGTGGCCGCCCACGGCAACAGCATCCGCGCGCTGGTGAAGTATCTTGACGGCATTGGCGACAGCGACATCGTGGGCGTCAACATCCCCAACGGCATCCCGCTGGTCTACGAGCTGGACGCCGACCTCAAACCGATCAAAAGTTACTACCTGGGCGACGCCGAGGCGGCAGCCCAGGCGGCCGCTGCGGTGGCGGCACAAGGCAAGGCCTGAAAACCGGCGATCGGGAACGCCCGGGCATCGGGCCGGGCATTGGGGAACCGAACCGATTCTCCGTGCTCATAGGTGTATATTGATCCGCCGTCGGGTCAAGTGGTCCGGTATGGGCGTTACTACTGAGGTAATTCAATGGCAAAACAGGTGAGTCACAAGCTGAAGATTGCAGGCTGGGTGGCCATTGGTGCGGTCGCGGGTGCGCTGACCACGGTCCAGTTGCAAGCGGTGGCCCGCGGCACGCTGGCGCCCTTGCCGCTCGAAGAGCTGCAGCAGCTCGCCGCGGTTTTCGGCATGGTCAAGACCGACTATGTGGAGCCGGTGGACGAGAAAAAGCTGATTTCCGAGGCGATCACCGGCATGGTGGCCAGCCTGGACCCGCATTCCCAGTATTTCGACAAGAAATCGTTCAAGGAATTCCGCGAAGGCACCAGCGGCCGCTTCGTGGGTGTGGGCATCGAGATCACCATGGAAGACGGTCTGGTCAAGGTGGTCTCCCCCATCGAAGATTCGCCCGCCTTCCGCGCCGGCCTCAAGACCAACGACCTGATCACCAAGATCGACGACACCAATGTCAAAGGTCTGTCGATCAACGACGCCGTGAAGCTCATGCGCGGCGAGCCCAAGACCAAGGTGTTGCTGACCATCTTCCGCAAGGACGAGGATCGCACCTTCCCGGTGACCATCACCCGCGAAGAGATCAAGACCCAGAGCGTGAAGTCGCGCGTGGTGGAGCCGGGTTACGCCTGGGTGCGTGTGTCGCAGTTCCAGGAGCGCACGATCGAAGACTTCGCCCGCAAGGTGGAGGACCTGTACAAGACCGAGCCCAACCTCAAAGGCCTGGTGCTGGACCTGCGCAACGACCCGGGTGGTCTGCTCGACGCCGCCGTGGCCCTGTCGGCCGCCTTCCTGCCGGAAAACGTGACCGTGGTGTCCACCAACGGCCAGCTGGAAGACAGCAAGTTCATCTACAAGGCCATTCCGCAGCACTACCTGCGCCGTGGTGGCAACGACCCCATCAAGCGCCTGACCGAAAACACCAAGGGCGCCCTCAAGCGCGTGCCTCTGGTGGTGATCGTCAACGAAGGCTCGGCTTCGGCCAGCGAGATCGTGGCCGGTGCCCTGCAAGACCACAAACGCGGCACCATCATTGGCAGCCAGACTTTTGGCAAAGGTTCGGTGCAGACCGTGCGCCCGCTCGGCCCCGACACCGGCCTGAAGCTGACCACGGCGCGCTACTACACGCCGATGGGCACCTCCATCCAGGGCAAGGGCATCGTGCCCGACGTGCTGGTCGACGAAACGCTGGAAGGCAATGTGTTCGCAGCTCTGCGCACGCGAGAAGCCGATCTGTCGAACAGCCTGACCAACGGCAAGGACCCCAAGGCCACGGTGGCACCGATGACAGACGCCATGCGTGCGGCTGAGCAGCAGCGCGGCGAAGACCGCGAGCTGGCGCGCAAACGGCTCGAAGAGGAAGTCCGGAAGAATCCGGGTCAGCGTCTCGTGCCTGAGTTCGGTACCGACAAAGACTTCCAGCTTGTGCAAGCGATCAACCAGCTCAAGGGTCGTCCGGTCATGGTGAGCAAGAGCCAGACCGTGCGCACCGAAGAGAAAAAAGAAAATTGAGGACACAGCGGGCTGACAGCCCGCTGTGACGCTTTTGGACGACGCACAGCTCCTGCGCTACTCGCGCCACATCCTGCTCAACGAACTCGGCGTCGAAGGCCAGGAAGCCTTGCTGGCTTCGCACGCGCTCATCATCGGCGCGGGTGGCCT
Organism: Hydrogenophaga sp.; assembly: GCF_018780385.1. Classification (GTDB taxonomy): domain Bacteria; phylum Pseudomonadota; class Gammaproteobacteria; order Burkholderiales; family Burkholderiaceae_C; genus Hydrogenophaga. The sequence goes on from NZ_JADMJO010000011.1 coordinate 11,425, forward strand.
GGGTTCACCCGTCGCGTTGTACCTGGGCAGCGCTGGCGTGGGCCGCATCACGGTGGTCGACCACGACGTGGTCGACGAGACCAACCTGCAACGCCAGATTGCGCACAACCTGGCGCGTGTGGGCCGCCCCAAGGCCGAGTCCATCGTGGAAGCCATTGCCGCCATCAACCCCGACGTGCGGGTCACACCCATCGTGCAGCGGGCCGACGCGACCTTGCTGAGCGACCTGATTGCCCAAGCCGACGTGGTGCTCGATTGCACAGACAACTTCGCCACCCGCCACGCCATCAACCGAGCCTGTGTGAAGCACCGCAAGCCGCTGGTCTCGGGGGCGGCGATCCGCATGGACGGGCAGCTCAGCGTGTTCGACGCGCGCAGTCCGGACAACCCCTGCTATGCATGCGTATTTCCCGAATCGGCGGATCTGGAGGAAACGCGCTGCGCGACCATGGGCGTGTTCGCGCCGCTGGTGGGCATCGTGGGCACCATGCAGGCGGCCGAGGCGCTGAAACTGCTGACTGGCCTGGGCTCACGCCTCACCGGCAAGCTGCTCATGCTTGACGGGCGTGACCTTGCTTTCACCGAGATCTCACTGCCACAGAACCCGCAGTGCGCGGTGTGCGGCCACCCACCCTGATTCAACCGCGCGGTGGCATCGGGCACGGCCCGTGGCGCTTGCGAAAATCACGCGGCAGCTCGGGTGCGGCCTCTGCGAACAAGCCTCGGCCTCGTTCTTTTGCGGCGGCTTCCTCGGCAGAAAACGGCCCCAGACTGCGCCGCCAGCGGTACGACCACGCCTGACCATTGCCCACCAGCCAGGCGGCGACGTCGTCCCCTTGGTGCACGATGCGTGCAATGCCACGGTCGTAGTCGTCCTGGCTGCGAACGCGCACCTCCACCACCTGGTTCAACACGCGGCGGGCCAGAGCATCGCGTGACGCCTCTCCGCCGCGCTGGCAGATCTCGGGCGCATCGATGCCGTCGAGGCGCAGCTTGCGGTAACGCCCTCCCTGCAGCGGCTTGACCCAGAGCGTGTCGCCGTCAAACACGCGGCTGACCCGCGCGCTGTAGACCTCGTCCTGCAACTCCTGCGAGTGGGCCGCGCCAGCAAGAACACAGGCACAGGCGAGCGCGAACCGACACATCCCGCGCAAAGGCATGCAACAGGTCAGCGCAACATCGACCTCGATCCGGGCGCGAAGTGCTTCAGCCCTTCTTGCCACCCATCACCAGCAGCGCCGCGCCCACCACGATGGCACCAATGCCGGCCCACACCGGTACGTTGACGGTTTCCTTTTCTTTCACGGTGAGCTCCAGCGGGCCCAGCTTCACGGCCTCGGTTTCCTTGGTATAGCTGAAACTGCCGTACACGAGGCCGATGACGCCCGCGGCGATGAGGAGAATGCCGACCAGTTTCGCTGTGTTCATGAGGTTTCCGTTCTGTGAGGACGCGCTTCCGTCACCGGGTCAAGTCGACCCCCGACGCAGCGCTGGGCGCCATGATGCACCAAATGGTGGCGGTTTCAGGAGTTGATGGCCTCGGACGCGATCAGGCCGGCACCCAACCCACCCGCCGCGCCCCCGGCACCCGCACCGCCACCACCACCTGTACCTCCGCCACCGCCACGGCCGCCCTCGCCTTCGCCCCGACCCATGCGCGTCGATCGCCCTGGGCCCGAAGCCGGCAGCACCAGCGTGTCGGGAATCGGCTCCAGCCCCAGCTGGCGGCGCAGATCGGAGCGCAGTTCTTCCACCAGCGGCTGGTAGTCGGGTGATTCGCCGCGCCGCAAGGCACGCGCACAAGATGCGGCCAGCTCCACCTGCGGCAGGGAACCGAACAGCACGATCTCGGCCAGTGTTTCTTCCATCTGTGATGCGTTTTCCACCGTGGCCGGCGAGAACGACCCAGCCAGTGCGCGGTAAGCCGCCACCAGCGATTTGAGGCGTTCGGTTTCCTGTCGGTTTTCACGCTGGCGCCGTTGCTGCACGCGCTGCATCACGACGATGCGGATGGCCAGCAGCACCAGCGCAATGACCAGCGAGGCGAACAGGGTGAGAGACAAGGGGCCGAAGCTGGCAAGGTTCATGGTCCCGGAGATTGTGCGCGCGCTGGGCCCGGCTGCAAGGGCTCAGGCGGGATCGCGGTAACGCGCAGCGGAGATGAACTGGTCAAAGGTCTCGCACCACACGATGACGCTGGTGTAGCGCGAAGGGTCGGCGCCCGCAGGCAAGGTCACGATGAAGTTGTCGAAGGTCTTCACGTCGCCCACGCGCAGCATGGTCGGTTTGAGCCGCTTGAAGTCGTCTTCGGTCTCCACGAACTCGGGAGACAGGTAGAGCTTGTAGTCCGGCCCCGGCGCGAGACGGCCAGCGAACGTGATCTGTTGAGGGCTCACGGTCACCGTGCCCTCGCCCCAGTGCAGAGCATCGCTGTCCTTCAAGTCGCGGCGGAACTCTCCGGTGTAGGTGCTGCCCGCAGCGGCCTGAGCCACTTGCTCGGTGCTGGGGCCGTCCGGCGCGGTCAGGATGGGCAGCGCATAGATGCCTGCGGCGAAGCCCACGAGCAGGACCAGCGCATGGGACGCCATGAGCATCAGCATGCGGCGGCGAAAAGCGGGGCGGGCGGTGTCAGGCATGCGAGGACTCCTTCAACGAGACCCTGGTTCGTCTGGCAACGGGCGAAAGCCTTACAGCCAACGGGCCACTTTCAAGACGGCAACAAGGCGTCCAGGCGCCGCAGCCCGGCCACGGTCTGCAGACAGGCCTGCGCGGCCTCGGTGCCCTTCACGGCGAAGTGGCGCATGAAGTAGCGGCGGTGCTCCACATGCTCGTGGAAATGGTGCGGCGCCTGGACCGCCGAAATCACCGGCACGCCGGTGTCCAACTGCACGTCCATCAGCGCCTGCACCACGGTCTGCATCACGAAATCATGGCGGTAGGTGCCGCCGTCCACCACCAGCGCGCTGCCCACCACCGCGGCGTACCGACCCGAGCGCGCCAGACGCTGCGCGTGCAGCGGGATTTCAAACGCGCCCGGCACGTCGAACACGTCGATGGCCTCGGCCGGAAAACCACCGCGCGCCATTTCTTCAAAAAACGCATCACGGGCCTGGTGCACGATGTCGGCGTGCCACGAGGCTTCGACGAAAGCAAAGCGCAGACCGGCGGGCAGTTCGGGCAGCGTGGGGAGTTCGGTCGGGGTGGTGTTCATGGTGTGGAATGTGGCAAATGGCTCACGGCCATTGTAGGTAGCAGGGGTGTCAGGCGGTCACGATCCAGCCTTCCAGCGGATCGAACTCGGGCAGGCCCCAGCGCGGGTGGCCTGCGGCGTGCTGTACTTGCGCCCAGGCGGCTTGCAGCAGGCAGAGCACGGCGTCCAGACTGTCACCGCTGGCATCGTCGGCCAATTGATCACGCTGGGCGTGCGTGAGCTTCAGGCGCAGGCCAGCAGCCAGCAGCAGCGGTGCCTGGCCGTTTTCCAGTGCGTTGATCAGCGTCTTGCGAGCGATCAGCCGATCAGGAGTCTGCTTGGCCCTGTCATCACTCTTGTACGACGTGCCACCGAGCACGCTGCGCGCCAGCAGGCCGGGGTAGGCCTCCAGGCCCACACGCTCGCCATCGCCCGGGTGCAGACCCGGCAAGGTGAGGCCCGCAGCAATGAGGCCCGGCACACCCGCGTGCAGCATGAAGGCCACCGGCGGATTGACCCACTTCATGCTGGGGCTCGAACCCGCCGGGCCGTCGGTGGCGCGGTGCGCGAACTTGCCCCCCACCGGTCGTGCGTTGCAAAAGCCGGCAAACGACTCGCGGATGGATTCCCGGCTGAGGCTGGCGTAGTGCGCCATGCAGGCGGCCCAGTCGGTGGGCCAGCCCAAGGCGGTCACCAGCTCACGCGGCAAGCCAAAGGGGAGGTCAAAGCCGCCCACCCAGGTACCGGGTGCTGACATGCGCGCCAGCCAGCCGTCGAGCGTCTCGAAGCGCTCGATGCCACTCAAGACCACACGGTTGCGGTCCGTCCGGCCGACCGCCAGCACGATAGGTTTGCGGCGGCTCGGCGCGCTGGTGAAATCGCAGCCCAGCAGGACGGGCGAAGTTGAAGGCGTCATGCCGCGATCATCCCAGCGCGAGCGCCATCACGCCGGCGGCGATCAAGATGGCACCGAGCAAGCGCGCGAGGCGGTCGCCTTCGCCGAGCAACTGCCCGCCGATGAGCGCGGCAAACAACATCGACACCTCGCGCGCTGGCGCCACGTGCGACAACGGCGCCTGCTGCATGGCGAACAGCACCAGCACATAGGCCACCGGGCTGACCACCGCCACCAGCAACGCGTAACGCCACTGCGTGTGCCACAGCAGGCGGGCGGTGGGCAGATCGCGCAGCACGCTGGGCGCCAGCAGCGCCACGCGCACGAAATTGCCCATGTAGTCCACCAGGATGGGCGACATCAACAGCATCTTGACCGCGTAGCCGTCGACCACGGTGTAGGCCGCGATGAAGACACCCGTGACCACGCCGTACACCATGCCCTTGTGCACGCGCTTGCGTGCCATCGGGTCGTGCGCCGCGCGCAGCAAGCCGGGCCCGCCGGCAATGAGGAACACACCACCCACCACGCCGGCAATGCCCGCCACACCCAGGGCGGAGATCTGCTCACCCAGCAGCACGATGGCGATGAACGAGGACAACAGCGGCCCCGTGCCGCGCGCCATGGGGTACACCACCGTGAGATCGGACTTGCGGTAGCCGCGCAGCAGGATCACGTAGTAGAAGACGTGCAGGACGCCGCTGGCAAGCACCAGCGCCCACTCCACGGTGCCCCAATCGGCCACCACATCGCGTCCGACCCACCAGCCCAGGGGCGCCCACACCAGCATCATGAGAAAGGCGCTGAAGAACGCGAAGCGTGCGTCGCCTCCGGCCTTCTTGGCGGCGATGTTCCAGCAGGCGTGGATCAGGCCCGCGAGAACGATCAGAGTGAGCGCAGTCAGGGACATGGTGAAGCGTCGGAGTCATGCCCTCACCCCAACCCTCTCCCGCTAGCGGGAGAGGGAGGAAGAGCCAAGATACGCAACGAGCGAAGTGCCTTACTCCAGTGGCAACGAGGGTCCGGCTCTGCCGGCCCAAGGTGCCGTCCCCCCGCCCAGCGCCGAAGGCGCGCCAGAGAGGGGGGAAGCCGCGCAGCGGCGCAGGGGGGAATTCACGCTCTTCCGATGATGCTCGCGGTTGCCATCAGCTCTTCGAGCAGTGCCAACGACACCTTGCCCGACACCGAATAAGGATCGAACTCGGGCTTCTCCGAATACTTCAGCACGATGGAGGTGTTGAGCTTGGACAGATTGACCTGGCCCATGGTCCAGCCCCCGAAGCGGCGCTCGGTGATCTCTTCGTAGTGCAGCAGCTCCACCCCTGTGTGGCGCGGGTCGGCCACGATGTGGCTGTAGAGCGTGTTGACCGCGCTGCGACCGCCTTCGATGGCTTGCAGGAACACGCCGCCGCCGTAACACAGCACACCGGTGATGCCGTAGCCCATGTTGTGCGAGCGCGCGGATTCCAGAATGGACTCGATGACGCGGGGGGAGTCTTTTTCGACAGCGTGGCTGACGTAGAGGAGGCGGACTAGCATGGCGGTCTTCTTCGGGATGAGCGGTGGATTCAGCGAGGGATGAGCGAGAGGAATTCGCGCCGCAGGTTGGGGTCCTTGAGGAACACGCCGCGCATGACCGAGTTGATCATCTTGCTGTCCATGTCCTTCACGCCACGCCAGGCCATGCAGTAGTGGCTGGCCTCCATGACGATGGCCAGGCCGTCGGGCTGCGTCTTCTCCTGGATCAGGTCGGCCAGCTGCACCACGGCTTCTTCCTGGATCTGCGGGCGGCCCATGATCCACTCGGCCAGCCGTGCGTATTTGGACAGGCCGATCACGTTGGTGTGTTCGTTGGGCATCACCCCGATCCAGATGCGGCCGATCACCGGGCAGAAGTGGTGACTGCAGGCACTGCGCACGGTGATGGGACCCACGATCATCAGTTCGTTGAGGTGTTCGGCGTTCGGGAACTCCGTGACCGCCGGACCCTTGACGTAGCGGCCGTTGAATACTTCCTTGATGTACATCTTGGCCACGCGGCGCGCGGTGTCGCCGGTGTTGTGATCGTTCTCAAGGTCAATGACCATGCTGTCGAGCACGCCCTTCATCTTCTCGGCCACCTCGTCGAGCAACAGGTCGAGCTCACCGGGCCGGATGAATTCGGCGATGTTGTCGTTCGAGTGGAAGCGCTGGCGGGCCGCCTTCACGCGTTCGCGGATCTTGACGGAGACGGGCGTGCCGTGGTCGTCGTCGGAGACGGCTGGGATCATGGCGGAGTCGGATTTCATGAGCATGGGGCATGCTATCACCCACTTTTCTTTCAAGCACGAATAAGGCTTTTTCACGAGGCCGCGCGGTGAGGCAGACATCGGGTCTGTCACACCGCCCCCGCATTCGCCCCCAGCAAGGCTTCCAGATCTGGCAGCGTGCTCGCCTCGTGCAACGGCTTGTCGTACCGGATGCGTTGCATGCGCGGAAAGCGCAGCGCCACGCCGCTCTTGTGGCGGGTGCTGCGGGCGATGCCTTCGAAGGCAAGTTCAAACACCAGGGTCGGTCGCACGCTGCGCACCGGGCCGAACTTCTCCAGCGTGTGCTGGCGGATCACGGTGTCGACCGCCTTGAATTCGTCGTCGGTCAGGCCCGAATAGGCTTTGGTGAAGGCCACCAGTTGCAGCGCGCCGGGCACGGCGGGTTCTCGGCGAGCGATCGCGTCCACCACGGCCTGTGCCTCTGCGGCGCCGGCCGGTGCGCGGTTCCACACCGCAAAGGTGTAGTCGGTGTAGACCGAGGCCCGGCGGCCGTGACCGGCCTGGGCGTAGATCAGCACGCCGTCGATGTTCAGGGGATCAATCTTCCATTTCCACCAGGCCAGCACGCCTTCGTCGGTGTCGGTGTTCGGGCCCGCCCAGCGCTTCTGCCGCCCGGTGCCGTAGCTGCTGCGGCGGTGTTTGAGCATGAGGCCCTCGACGCCGAGTTCACGCGCCTTCGATCGCTGCTCGGCGAGCGTGGACCAGTCGCTGCCCTCGATGCGCGGCGACAGCCACAGGCGTGGGCCGGTGACCGCGTTCACCTCCGCGGCCAGGGCCTCCAGGCGCGCGCGGCGTTCGGTCTGCGGCTGCGCGCGCAAGTCTTGCGCATCGGCTTCCAGCAGGTCGTAAGCCATGAAGCTCACTGGCGCATCGGCCAGCACCTTGGCGTTCCGTGTCTTGCGGCCAATGCGCTGTTGCAACAGGGCAAACGGCGCGGGTCGACCGGGCCGGTCGCTGCCCGGCAAGGCGCTCACGCCGTCGCCTTCGGCCCAGACCAGGATCTCGCCATCGACCACCGTGCCGTCGGGCCAGCGCTGGGCGAGTGTTTGGAGCTCGGGGAAGCGTTCGCTCATGAGCTCCTCCCCGCGCGACCACACCCACACCTGGCCGGCGCGCTTGACGAGCTGGCCACGGATGCCGTCGAACTTCCATTCGGCAAGCCAGTCGGTGGCCGGGCCCAGGCGCGCCTGCATGGCCTGCGCGATGTCGGTGCTGGCCACTTCCATGCCCAGCAGGTCGTCGCCGGCATCCATGCCCAGCGGGCTGGCGAGAAAAAACGGATAGGGCTGGCTGGGCTCGCGGGCCGCGTATTGATCGCCCGGCGCCTCGGCGGGTGCCAGCAGCGACCGGTATTGCGCCGCCGTCGGCAGTCGCTTGCCGTCGGTGAATCCCATCATGCGCGCGGCCACCTGCTTGGCGTCGATCCCCGCGTGCTGGGCGATGGCGCGCTGCACCAGCAGCTTGCTCACGCCCACGCGGAAACCGCCGCCGACCAGCTTGACCAGCAGGAAACGCCCGGTCGCATCGAGCTCGCGCCACCAGGCGCGCAGGGCCACGGCCACCACCTCGTCGCGCTGCCCGCGCAGAGGCAGGAGACGCTGCTCCATCCAGTCGCTCAGGCTGGTGGCCAGGCCGTCTGCGCTCTCAGGCGCCGGCAGCACGAGCGCGATGGTTTCGGCCAGGTCACCCACGGCCTGGTAGCTCGCGTCAAACAGCCACGCGGGCAGGCCGGACGCCTCTTCGGCCAGGGCCCGCAGCTGCGCGGTCTTGATGAGCTGGCGCGGTTTGCCGCCCGAGAGGAAGTACACCGCCCAGGCCGCGTCAGCGTCGTCCACAGCGCCCAGGTAGCGTTGCAGCGCCTTTACCTTCGCACTGGTGGCGGTGGTCGCATCGAGCTCGGCAAACAGGTCGGCAAAGCGCTTCATGGGGTCGACGCTGGCGCGCTCTCGGTTCGGGTCTCATGTTCGTCGCCGTACTCGGTGTCAAAACCCTCGGCCTGCAGACCTTGCTCCTGCAGGTAGCGCACCAGCACCGGGATGCTGCCGTGCGTGACGATCACGCGCTCGGCACCGCTGGCACCGATCGCGCCGAGCAGCCCGGGCCAGTCGGCGTGGTCGCTGAGCACGAAGCCGCGGTCGTGGCCGCCACGCCGGCGCTGGCCGCGCACCTGCATCCAGCCGCTGGCAAACGCGTCCGAGAAATCACCGAAGCGTTTGATCCACGGCGTGCCCAGCGCGCTGCCGGGGCAGAGCACGAGCGCGCGCTGCAGGCTGGCCTTGTCGGTCACGTCGCTCACCATCAGTGTCTCGGGCAGGTTGACACCGGCGGCACGGTAGGCGCGGTTGAGCGGCTCCACCGCGCCGTGGCAGACGATGGGGCCGATGGCTGCGTCCACCCCGCCCAGGATGCGTTGCGCCTTGCCCAGGCTGTAGCAGACCAGCACACTGGCGTGCCCGGCCTCGGCGTTGTCGGACCACCATTGATTGATCTGACCGAACAGCTCGGCATCGGGCCGCCAGCGGTAGATGGGCAGGCCGAAGGTGGACTCGGTGATGAAGACATTGCAGCGCACCGCTTCGAACGGCGTGCAGGTGTGATCGGGTTTGGCGCCGGCTGGTGTGGTGCGGTAGTCGCCACTGGCCACCCACACCCGGCCGCCGTGCTCCACCCGCACCTGCGCCGAGCCCAGCACGTGGCCGGCGGGGTGTAGCGAGATGCGCACGCCGTTGTGCTCCACCACCTCGCCATACGCCAGGCCTTGCAAGTTGATGCCCTGCCCCAGGCGCGAGCGCAACAGGCCTTCGGACACAGCGGTGGCCAGGTAGTGCGCATGGCCCGGGCGCGCGTGGTCGGCGTGCGCGTGGGTGATCACAGCGCGCTCGACCCGGCGCCACGGGTCGATGTAAAAATCGCCCGGCGGGCAGTACAGACCTTGCGGGCGCTGGACGATCAGGTCGTCGTTCATGGCCTTGGGAGTTTCGTCAATAGCGATGACCGGTGACGAAGAGCGTGGCGCGCATGATGCCGAATGCGATGCGGTCGAGCACACGCTGCGTCCAGTGCCGGCTGCTCAGAGCCCGCACATCGACCATGTCACCGGCGTTTTGCACCAGGCCATCGAGGTGGCTGCGAAGCAGCTCGGCAAAGCGCCGGTCGGTGGTCATCACATTGGCCTCGCGCGCCAGCAGCATTGAAAGCGGGTCCAGGTTGGTCGAGCCCACCGTGGCCCAGCGCTCGTCCACCACCGCCACCTTGGCATGCAGGGCACTGGGTGCGTACTCGTGGATCTCGATGCCGGCGTTGACCAGGTGCTGGTAGACCGGCCGCGCGGCGCGGTACTGGAAGAAGTTCTCGTACTTGCCCTGCGACAGCAGGCGCACCCGCACGCCCCGCGCAGCCGCCAGGATGAGCGCGCGGCGCAGCTTGCGCCCGGGGATGAAGTACGCGTTGGCGATCACGATCTCGCGCCGCGCCGCGCCGATGGCCTTGAGGTAGGCCCGCTCGATGTCGTGCCGGTGGCTCACGTTGTCGCGCAGCAGCAGGGTGGCGCGCGCACTGTCCACGCCCAGGGGTGCGGCGGCCGAGTCACCCAACGTGCTGTCGCCGTCCGCACCCTGCACGCTGGTGCGGGCCGTGTCGAGTTTTTGCAGCAGGCGCGAGAAATCTCCCACGGGGCGCGATTCGCGCAAGGCTTCCCACGCCGCCTTGAATTCCCGTCGGCGCGCACTGCGAGCGGCTTGCAGGCGCCACCAGAGCTGCTCCATCGTCTCGGCCATGTCGAGCACCAGCGGCCCGGCCACGCGCAGCGAAAAGTCCAGCCGCGGTGCGTCCAGCTTGCCCAGCGCCACGTCGTCCTGGTCGTCGATGATGTTGATGCCGCCGCAAAAGCCCACCGTGCCGTCGACCACGCAGAGCTTGCGGTGCAGCCGCCGCCAGCGGCTGGGCAGCAGCAGGCCGAAGCGCCCCAGCGGCGCATAGATGTGCCAATGCACTCCGGCCTCGTCGAACCGCTGTTGCCAGGACTCGGGCACCGTCGGCGTGCCCACGCCGTCGATCACCAGTCGCACCACCACGCCACGGCGGGCGGCGCGTTCCAGCGCTTCGGCCACGCTGAGCGCAGAGCCGGCGAACTCGAAGATGTAGGTTTCCAGGTGCACCACACGGCGCGCAGCATCCATGGCGTCCACCAGGGCCGGGAAAAGCTCGGCGCCGCCCTGCAGCAACAACAACTGGTGACCGCCTCGCAGGGCACCGCGCACAGCGCGCGAGCGGCGCAACAACTTGTCGGCGGCTTTCACAACTCCAGCTCGGCGATCAGGGGCAGGTGGTCCGACATCCGCGACCAGGCCCGTCCGTGCGGCACCTGGGCCGAGACCGGCCGCAGCCCGCGCACGAAGATGCGGTCCAGGTGCAGCAACGGCAGGCGCGAGGGGTAGGTCGGCAGACGAATGCCTTCGAAGGTGCGCAGGCCGAGGTCTGCCATGGGCCGCAGCAGCTGGGCACCCCAGTCGTTGAAATCGCCGGCCACGATCAGCGGCGCTGCTTCGGGCACCCCCGTGGCGATGTACTCGCCCAGGCGTTGCACCTGGCGCGCGCGGCTGGCATGGATCAACCCCAGGTGAACCACGACCACATGCACCTCGATGCCATCGATCAACAGCTGCACATGCAGCAGACCACGCTGCTCGAAGCGGTGGTCCGAGACGTCGGAGTGCTTGCTGTCGATCACCGGCCAGCGCGACAGCAGCGCATTGCCGTGTTCACCGTGGCGCGTGGTGGCATTGGTGCGGTAAACGGCCTCGTAGCCGTCGGGTGTCAGGTAGCTGGCCTGATCCAGGTCGGGCCAGCGTGTGAACTGCTTCTCGAGTTTGCGGTTGTGTTGACGCACTTCCTGCAGACAGACGATGTCGGCATCGAACTGCTCGACCGCGTGTGCGAGGTTGTGAATCTCCAGCCGCCTCGCGGGGCCCAGGCCTTGTACGCCTTTGTGGATGTTGTAGGTGGCGACACGAAGAATGCTCATGGGCAAATCATGCCACCAACACCACCCGCGGCCTGTGCAAATCAGTTCAACCTTGCCACCATTCTGGGCAGCCAGGAAATCGCCTCGGCATTCGACGGCGAGAAGCAGCGTTCGGCCGCTCGCATCCAGGGCAGCCAGACCTGGTCGCGGTGCTCGCGCGGGCTCAACAGCACGGGCAGGGACTCAGGGATGCACAGCCCGAAAAGATGCTCGGTGTTGTGCGTCACACCCGGCGCGTAGCGATGGCGCCACTGCGGATAGATCTCGTACACGTTCTCCAGCGCCCAGTCGGTGAGCGCGTGGCCGCTCGCCCGTGCGTTCAGTCCGGTTTCCTCTGCCACCTCGCGCACGGCGGTGAGTTCGTATGGCTCATCCAGCGTGTCCTTGGAGCCCGTCACCGATTGCCAGAACCCCGGCGCGTCAGCGCGCTCGATCAGCAACACCTCCAGCGCCGGTGTGTGGATCACGACCAGCACCGATTGGGGAATCTTCGCCGGCATGGAGGGCGGGTCAGAACAGGCGGGACGCCGCGTTGCCGGCCGAACGGGCCCGCTGCAACAGCTTCCAGGCCGACCACACCCGCAGGGCCAGCCCCAGCGATCGGCGCGGCCGCCACGCTGCAACGGCCAGCACGCTCCCCGCCACGGCCAGTGGGTTCGCCCGCACCCAGCGCCAGGCGTCCTGCAAACGGTCGGCCCACACCAACGCCGGCTGGACCACGTGCAACTGGTCAACCACCTGAACGCGCACCCGCCCGGACCGGTGCACGAGCAATTGGCGTCGGCGGGCCAACTGCTCGGCGCGATCGGGCTTCGCTGCGCTCATGAGCGCAGCTCCTCGCGGTCTTGTTTGAGCTCTTCCACCGTGGCCGAAAACAGCCTGGTGCCGCTGCGCACCCGCTCGCGCGCCAGCCAGGCCGCAACGCCGCCCAAGCCCAGAAACAGCCCGGCGAACACCGCCAGCGCCACAAGGCGGTGGGTGTCCCAGAGTGCCACGGTGATCAGCATGGCCAAAAAGCCCAGCCCCAGGCTGAGGAATGCCACGGCCACGGCGCCATAGACCAGCAGGCCCCCGACGCGCAGCACTTCCTCTTGCGCTTCCACGCTGAGCAACTCCAGCCGCAACTGGAGCAGTTCCAGCACGGTGGCGGTCAGCCCCTTGAGTGAAGCCGACAGGCGTGTCGGTGGCGCAGACATGCCGCGCCCGTTCAACGCCGGCTGATCAGCAGGCCGATCACCAAGCCAATGCCAGCGGCCGTGCCCACAGCGCGCCAGGGGTGTTCGTGCACGTAGTCGTCGGTGGCGCGGGCCACCTCACGGGTCTTTTCCTTGATCGCGTCTTCCGCGTCCAGCAGCTTGTGGCGGGCCAGGCGCAGGTTTTCGTTGATGCGCTCGCGCAGTTCCACCACCTTGCCTTCGGTCTGGTGGGCAGTGGCCATCATCAGTTCTTCGGCATCGGCAATGACGCGCTGCAGGTCGGCGACCAGCTTCTCTTTGTTAGCCAGGGTGTCTTGTTCGTTCTTGCTCATGGATGGGCTCCTTTCAAAAAGTCATCCTAACAAACCCACGGTCCCACAGAGCCGTACTTTTCGTTACCGCACGTCCCAAGTGCGGAACCGCGCGCCCATGCCAAGAAAAAGGGCGACTGTCGTCGCCCTTTTTGTGTTGCCGAAGACGCAGGTCAGGCGGGTTTTGCCAAGTCCGCGTTGCGCAGACGGATGTGCAGCTCGCGCAGCTGTTTTTCGTCCACCAGGCTGGGGGCCTGGGTCAGCAGACACTGGGCGCGCTGGGTCTTGGGGAAGGCGATCACGTCGCGGATCGACTCGGCACCGGTCATGAGCGTGACGATGCGGTCCAGGCCGAACGCCAGGCCACCGTGGGGCGGCGCGCCGTACTGCA
>NZ_JADMJO010000020.1 GCF_018780385.1 Hydrogenophaga sp.
TCTTCACGCGCACCTTGACGTTGTAATCCACCACGCGTTTGACGGGGACGATGACTTTCATGCTGATCTGCTTTGCTCAAAGGGTTGGGAATCAAGAAGGCGCTCGGCCTTGCGCAGCACCGGCGCATCGACCATGCGGCCGTCGAGCTGGAACACCGCGCCAGCGGCTTGCGCGTTGGCCTGCAGCACGCGGCGGGCCCAGTCCAGCTCGGCTTCGCTGGGCGCCAGGCCCGCGTGCACCAGCGGCACCTGGCGCGGGTGGATGCACAGCTTGCCGCCGAAGCCGAGGCGGCGCGAGCGCGCGACATCGGCCTGGGTGAGCGTGTCGCCGTTGATGTCGGGGCTCACGCCATCGACCGGCGCGGCCAGCCCGGCGCGGCGCGAGGCCGCCACCAGCGCCAGCCGCACGGGCAGCAACTCGTCCTGCGCGGGGCCGCACTCCAGCCCCAAGTCGAGCTGGAAATCGAGGTGGCCAAACACCAGGCGCAGCACCTGCGGCGCGCGCGCCAGCGCATCGGCCGCGGCCCAGCCGTCGGCGCTTTCCACGAGCGGCAGCAAGGCCACCGGCGCACCAGCGGCCTGCGCGATCACGCCCAGCGTGATGACGCTGGCGGCCTTGGGCACCACCAACCCCGCCGGCAAACCGATGCCCAGTTTGCGCAGCCACGCCAGGTCGGCTGCGTGTTCGTCGGGCGCATCACCCGCGTTCAGCCGCACCAGCACGCGCTCACGCGCTGAGCTGTCCAGGCCGCGCAACCAGGCGGCCACGTGCTCGCGGGCGCGCGGCTTGTCCTGCGGCGCCACGGCGTCTTCCAGGTCGAGGATCACCGCGTCGGCACCGCTGGCCAGGGCGCGGTCAAAGCGCTGGGGCGCGTGGCCGGGCACGAACAGCAGGCTGCGCGCGCGGGCCAGCGCGTGGCCGGCGTGCTCGGCCATCAGGCGGCGCCCAGCAGCAGGCCCACGCGCGGCGCATCGGCGATGGCCCACAGGCGCTGCAGCGCGGTCTGCATCTGCGCTTCGCTGGCGCCGCCGCTGTAGCGCGCCAGGCGGTGCGCCTTGGCCTCGATCTCTTCGCGCGTGAGCGTGTTGCCGGGGTCGCCCTTGGGTTCGTCCACGCGGCCGTGCAGCTCACGGCCATCGGTGGTCTTGACGATGACCTTGCCGATCCAGCGGCGCGGGTAGGCGCTGTCCACCTCGGCATCGAGCACCATGCTCACCTTGTCGCGGAAGGTCTGGGTCAGCGGGCTGAGGAAGTGGTCGTCGAACTCGGTGAGGCCGGCGTGGCCGAACTGCGCCACCAGCGCCAGCACCGTGCCCATGGAAAACTTGCTCTGGTGCACCGTGGCCGGCCGCACCACCGGGCCCAGCACGTCGATGGCGCCCTGGTGCACCTGGGTGATCACCTCGGCCACGTCTTGCGGGCGCAGGCCGTGCGCCTGCATGACCTGCAGCAGCGCGTCGGCCGCGGGGTGGGTGTGGCGGCAGCTGGCGTGGAACTTGAACGAGGTCTCCGCCGTGGCCCAGCGGCTGCCCAGACCGTCGGTGAGGCAGGCCACGTCGGCGCCGGTGGACATGCCGGCGGCCATGCCCTGCGGGCCTTCGAGCACCTGGGCCGCGCCGGTGAAGCCGTCGCGCGCCAGCACGGCGGCCATCAGGCCGGCCGAGGCCGCGTGCGCGGTGTGCAGCTGCTTGCTGTCGGCGGCGGTGCGCAGGAACTCCCACAGGCCGGCGGCGGTGGTGCCGGCCGAGCCCAGCGCGTGCTGCATCTGCGCCGCATCGAGCTTGAGCAGGTGGCCCACGGCGGCGGCAGACGCCAGGGTGCCGGCGGTGCCGGTGGTGTGGAAGATGCGGTAGTGCGGACGGCCCAGGTACTCACCCACGCGGATGCCCACCTCGTAACCCACCACCGACGCGGCCAGCAGGTCGCGGCCGCTCGCGCCGATCTGCTGCGCCACGGCCAGCGCCGCCGGAAACACCACCGTGGCCGGGTGGAACACCGAGCCGTTGTGCACGTCGTCCTGCTCGGCCACGTGCGAGGCCGCCGCATTGGCCATGGCCGCCAGAAAGGGGCTGCTGGTGCGCCGCGCGTTGATGACCTCGCTGGGGCCGTGTTCGGGGCCGGTGGCCAGCGCGAAGCGGGTGATGCTCTCCACCGGGCGCGAGCCATGGCCGGCGACGGTGGAGCCGAACCAGTCGACCAGCAGATCTTCGGTCTTGCGCACGACCGGCTCGGGGATGTCGGAGAACCGCAGCTCGGCGGCGAAGGTGGCCAGGGTGGCGCTGGGTGTGTTCATGGTGTGACGGACAGTCGAAGGGTTCAGATGGCGGAGGCGGCGCGCAGCGCGGCGATGTCGGTCACCGATCGGCCAAGCTCGCGCAGGATGGATTCGGTGTGTTCACCGACCGCGGGCACCGGGTCCATGCGCGGTGCAAAGCGGTTGCTGCGCCCCGGGGGCAGCAGTGCGGGCACGGGGCCGGCGGGTGTGCCCACGGTCTGCCAGCGCTCGCGCGCCCGCAGTTGCGGGTGGGCCCAGACGCCGGCCATGTCGTTCATGCGCGCGTTGGCGATCTGGGCCTCGTCGAGCCGGTCGATCACGTCCTGCGCGCTCAGGCCGGCGAAGGCCTGCAGGATGAGGGCCTTGAGTTCGGCGCGGTTTTCGTTGCGCCGGGCGTTGGCGTCGAAGCGCGGGTCGGCGGCGAGTTCCGGTTGGCGCAGCACCTGGTCGCAAAAGGCTTTCCATTCGCGCTCGTTCTGCAGGCCCAACATGACGGTGCCGCCGTCGCCGGCCTGGAACGGTCCGTAGGGGTAGATGCTGGCGTGCGAGGCCGCGGTGCGCGGCGGTGGCGGCGCGCCCTCGAAGGCGTAGTAGAGCGGGTAGCCCATCCACTCCGTCAGGCTCTCGAGCATGGACACGTCGATGTGGCTGCCTTCGCCCGTGCGCTGACGCAGCATCAGCGCGGCGAGGATGCTGGTGAAGGCGTACATGCCGGCGGCGATGTCGGCGGCCGAGTTGCCGGCCTTGGACGGTTCCTCGGGCGTGCCGGTGATGGACAACAGACCCGCCTCGCTCTGGATCAGCAGGTCGTAGGCCTTCTTGTCGCGGTAGGGGCCGTCCTCGCCGTAGCCCGAGATGTCGCAGACGATCAGCCGGGGGTGGCGCTCCTTCAGCGCCGCGTACGACAGGCCCATGCGTGCGGCGGCACCGGGCGCGAGGTTCTGCACCAGCACGTCGGCCTGATCCAGCAGCTCGCCCAGCACGGCCATGGCCCCGGCTTGCTTGAGGTCCAGCGTGAGGCTTTCCTTGCTGCGGTTGATCCACACGAAATGCGAGGACTGGCCCTGCACGCGGGTGTCGTAGGCGCGCGCGAAGTCGCCCGTGCCCGGGCGCTCGACCTTGATGACGCGGGCACCGAGATCGGCCAGCTGGCGGGTGCAGAAGGGTGCGGCCACCGCGTGCTCCAGCGACACCACGGTGATGCCGTCGAGGGGTCGTGTCATGTCAGTGCTCCATCAGTACGATCGGGGTAAACCGAGCACGTGCTCGGCGATGTACGAATAGATCATGTTGGTGGAGATCGGTGCCACCTGGTACAGGCGCGTCTCGCGGAACTTGCGCTCGACGTCGTATTCGCAGGCGAAGCCGAAGCCACCGTGGAACTGCAGGCACACATTGGCCGCCTCCCAGCTGGCCTTGGCCGCCAGGTACTTGGCCATGTTGGCCTCGGCACCGCAGGGCTGGTGGGCGTCGAACAGCGAGCAGGCCTTGAAGCGCATGAGGTCGGCGGCCTGGGTCTCGATGTAGGCGTCGGCGATCGGGAACTGCACGCCCTGGTTCTGGCCGATGGGCCGGCCGAACACCACGCGGTCCTTCACGTAGGCCGAGATGCGTTCGATGAACCAGTGGGCGTCACCGATGCACTCGGCCGCGATCAGCGTGCGTTCGGCGTTCAGGCCGTCGAGGATGTACTTGAAGCCCTGGCCTTCCTGGCCGATGAGGTTGTCCGCCGGGATCTCCAGGTTCTCGAAGAACAGCTCGTTGGTCTCGTGGTTGACCATGTTGGGGATGGGGCGCACGGTCATGCCCTGGCTGGTGGCCTGTTTGATGTCGACCATGAAGATCGACATGCCCTCGGACTTCTTCGTCACCTCGGCCAGCGGCGTGGTGCGCGCGAGCAGGATCATCCAGTCGGAGTGCTGCACGCGGCTGATCCAGACCTTCTGGCCGTTGATCACGTAGCGGTCGCCCCGTTTGACGGCGGTGGTCTTGATCTTGGTCGTGTCGGTGCCGGTGGTGGGCTCGGTCACGCCCATGGACTGCAGGCGCCACTCGCCGCTGGCGATCTTGGGCAGGTACAGCTCTTTCTGCGCCTTGGAGCCGTGGCGCAGCAACGTGCCCATGTTGTACATCTGGCCGTGGCAGGCGCCGGAGTTGCCACCCGCACGGTTGATCTCTTCCATGATGACCGAGGCCTCGGTCAGCCCCAGGCCGGAGCCGCCGTATTCGGTGGGAATCAGCGCCGCCATCCAGCCCGCGCGCGTGAGCGCATCGACGAAGGCCTCGGGGTAGGCGCGCTCCTGGTCCACCTTGCGGTGGTACTCGTCGGGGAACTGTGCGCAGAGCGAGCGCACGGCGTCGCGGATGTCTTGATAAGCGTCTGAGCTGGGCATGGTGGGGCGGGGAGGTGAGGGGATGTCAGACGAAGTCGGCACTGGCCGACATGGTGAGGAAAGCGTCGGTGTCTTGCGCCCAGAGCCGAACGCTGCGGCCGTCGGCCGAGGGCGCGCCGTTGACGCGCATGGGGTGGCCGTCGAACGTGGGGCGCTGGGCGCGGAACTGGAAGCTGGCCAGCTCGCGCCCGGGCGCGTGGCGGCGCACCAGATCCAGCAGCAGCGTGGCAATGAGCGGGCCGTGCACCACCAGGCCGGGGTAGCCCTCTTCCTGCTGGGTGTAGCTGCGGTCGTAGTGGATGCGGTGGCCGTTGAAGGTGAGCGCCGAGTAGCGGAACAGCATCACCGGGTCGGGCAGCCAGGGCTGCTGCCAGGGGGCGTCGGCCTCGGCGGGCACGCCCGCGGGCGCGGGTTCACCGGGCCGGGCAGCGTGGCGGTAGACGATGTCGTGCAGCTCCACCAGCGCGGTGCCATGGGCGTTGCTCACGGTGTGCTCGACCTTCACGAACACCATCTCGCCGCTGCGCCCGGCCTTGTGCTCCACCGAGGCGATGCGCGAGCGGCGCTGCTGGGCCTCACCCAGGCGCAGCGGGTTGCCGGGCTCCCAGCGCAGTTGGCTGCCGGCCCACATGCGGCGCGGCAGCGGCACCGGCGGCAGGAAGCCGCCGCGGCGGGGGTGGCCATCGGGGCCGATCTGGCTGTGCGGTGCCTGCGGCAGGAAGTAGAGCCAATGCCACAGCGGTGGCAACGTGGCGCCGTCCTGCAGTGGCGCGGGGTCGATGTCCAGCGTGGCGGCCAGGCCGCGCGCCGGGGCCAGCGTGGCGGTGTCGTGCAGGGTTTCGCTGCGGTCGGTCCAGCCCTGGAGCTGGTGCACCTGGTCGGGGGACAGTGAAGGGGTCATGACGGACTCAGGTGTTCAGGCGCATGAACTTGAAGGTGCCCACCGCCTTGGCCACCACGTCGCCGCTCTCGTCCGCGATGTGGGCCTCGCAGAAGCAGATCGACTGGCCCGCGCGCGTGGCGCGGCCGTGCGCCACCAGCCGCCCGCGACCGGGCTTGTGGAACTGGGTGGACATGTCGATGGTCATGACGGCGCGCTGGAAACCCGAGTGCGACAGCGCCGCGCTGGACATGGCGCCGT
This sequence comes from Hydrogenophaga sp., assembly GCF_018780385.1. Taxonomy (GTDB): domain Bacteria; phylum Pseudomonadota; class Gammaproteobacteria; order Burkholderiales; family Burkholderiaceae_C; genus Hydrogenophaga. Next base: position 5,811 of record NZ_JADMJO010000020.1, read on the forward strand.
CGAGCATGGTCATGAGCACGCCCCCGTGGGCGTTGTCGAAGTTGTTGGTGAGGTCGTCGCGCAGGTCCAGCACCAGCCTGGAGACCCCGCCCTCGGCCAGCTCCCGCCGCAGGCCCAGCAGGTGGTTGAACGCCACCTGCTGGAACAGTTGCGAGGTGTCGGACGCGGGTTCCTCCAGCACATCGGCCAGGGTGGGGGCGGGGCAGGACATGGTGGATCAGTTCAGCTTGATGTTGGCGCTCTTGATGATGCGGGCATAGACCGCCGCATCGCTCTTGAGGATCTCGGCGAAGTCGGCCGGCGTGTCGGAGGCGGGCAGCAAACCCAGGGCCTCGATCTTTTCCTTCACCTCGGGGCTGGCCAGGATGGCGCGCGACTCGGCGGAAAACTTGTCCACCACCGCCTTGGGCGTGCCGGCGGGCAGCAGCATGCCGAACCAGCCCATGGGCTCGAAGCCGTTGAAGCCCTGCTCCTTGAAGGTGGGCACGTCGGGCAGCCAGCTCACGCGCTGGGTGCCGGTGATGCCCAGCAGCTTGAACTTGGGCAGGTGCGGACGCGAGGAGCCGGCGTCCAGAAAGGCCGCCGACAGCTGGTTGCCCAGCATGGCGTTGACCAGCGGCGCGCCGCCCTGGTAGGGCACGTGCACCATGTCCAGGCCGCCTTCCAGGTTGAGCAGCGAGCCCTGGATGTGCGCGGACGTGCCCGCGCCGTAGGAGCCGAAGTTGAATTTGCCCGGTTGCGACTTCACCAGCGCGGCGAACTCCTTGGCGTTGTTGGCCGGGGTTTCCTTGGGCACCGCCAGGATGCTCTGGCTGATGGCCACGCGGGTGATGGGCGTGAAGTCCTTGATTGGGTCGTAGGGCAGGTTCATCAGCGTGATCTGCTGCACCAGGGCCACGATGGTGAACAGCACGGTGTTGCCGTCGGGCGCGGCGCGCGCCACCAACTGCGAACCGATGGTGCCGCTGGCGCCCGGCTTGTTCTCCACGATCACGGGCACCTTCCACGACTCGCCCAGCTTGTGCGCCACGGTGCGCGCCAGCGTGTCGGTGGCCCCGCCGGCAGGGTACGGCACGACGAAGCGGATCGTCTGGTTCGGGTCGGGGTATTTGGCCTGGGCCCACGCGGGGGCAGCGCTCAGCAAGCAGAGGGCGGTCGCTGCGACAGCGGCCAGGGTGAAGCGTCGTTGTATTTTCATGTTGTCTCCTGTCTTCGGGTGGTTGGGGGAATGGCGCTGATGGGGAGGGTGGCGTTCAGCGCGAGGCTTCACGCACCATGTTTCGTGCGATCACGATCTGCTGGATCTGGGTCGTGCCTTCGTAGATGCGGAAGAGGCGCACGTCGCGGTAGAAGCGCTCGATGCCGTACTCGGACATGTAGCCCGCGCCGCCGAAGATCTGCACCGCGCGGTCGGCCACGCGACCGCACATTTCGGACGCGAACATCTTGCAGCACGAGGCTTCGGTGCTCACGTTCTGACCCAGGTCGCGGCGGCGCGCGGCGTCCAGCACCATGCAGCGCGCGGCATACACCTCGGCCTTCGAATCGGCCAGCATGGCCTGCACCAGCTGGAACTCGGCGATCGGCTGGCCGAACTGCTTGCGGTCCATGGCGTAGGCCAGTGCGTCGCGCAGCATGCGTTCGGCCACACCCACACAGATGGCCGCGATGTGGATGCGACCCTTCTCCAGCACCTTCATCGCGGTCTTGAAGCCCTGCCCCTCCTGGCCGCCCATGAGCTGGGTGGCGGGCACGCGGCAGTTCTCGAAAATCACGTCGGCGGTGTGGGCACCGCGGTGGCCCATCTTGCGGTCGGGCTTGCCGATGGTGATGCCGGGCGTGTCGCGCTCGACGATGAAGGACGAGACGCCGCTGGCGCCCTTGTCGGCCGGGTTGGTGCGCGCCATCAGCGTGAAGATGCCCGCATGCGGCGCGTTGGTGATGAATCGCTTGGTGCCGTTGACCACGTAGTGATCACCGTCGCGGATGGCGGTGGTGCGCAGCGAGGCGGCGTCCGACCCGGCCTCGGGCTCGGTCAGCGCGAAGGAGGCGATGAGCTCGCCGGTGGCCAGGCGCGGCAGGTACTTGGCTTTCTGCTCGGGCGTGCCGTCGAACACGATGCCCTGCGAGCCGATGCCCACCGTGGTGCCGAACAGCGAGCGGAAACACGGCGAGGTCTGCCCCATGGCGAACATCACCTCGGTCTCCTCTTCCATGGTCAGGCCCAGACCACCGAACTCTTCGGGCACGGTCAGGCCGAACAGGCCGATGTCCTTCATCTCACGCACGATGTCTTCGGGGATGTCGTCGGTGTCGGACACCACCCCCTCGGCGGGCACCAGGCGCTCGCGCACAAAACGGTTGACGCTGTCCAGCAGCTGGTTGAGGGTTTCGGTGTCTCGGATCATGGGTCAGGTGTTCGTTCAGGGAAGGGAAAAGAAGGTCAGGCCACGGTGCGGGTGAAGCGGTCGCGCAGGGCGCGCTTGAGCACCTTGCCGACCTCGCTGCGTGGCAGCTGGTCCACGTACTGCAGGTCGGCCAGGCGCTGGGATTTGCCCAGGCGCTCGTTGGCCCAGGCGCGCAGCTCGGCCTCGGTGGGGGACGTCAGGTCGGGGCGGCGCACCACAAAGGCGACCGGCGTCTCGCCCCAACGGGCCGAGGGCACGCCCACCACGGCGGCATCGGCCACGGCAGGGTGGCTGTGCAGCACCGCTTCGAGATCGCTCGGGTAGAGGTTGAAGCCGCCGGAGATCACCATGTCCTTGCGCCGGTCCAGCAGCACGAGGAAACCGTCGGCGTCGAAGCGGCCCACGTCGCCAGTGCGCAGGAAGCGCCGGCCTTGCTCGTCGAACCATTCGATGGCGCGGGTCTGTTCGGGCAGGCCGTGGTAGCCGCTCATCATGGTGGCCGAGCGGCCGACGATTTCACCGGCCTCGTGCTGCGGCAGTTCGCGCCCGACCTCGTCGATCAGGCGGAACTCGTTGCCCGCGCTGGGGCGGCCCACGGTGTGCAGCTTGTCCGTGTGCTCGTCGGCCCGCAGCTCGGTGCGTCCGCCACCTTCGGTCAGGCCGTAGTACTCGGTCAGGTGCCCGGGCCAGCGGCGCAGCACCTCGGCCTTGAGCTCGGCGGCAAACGGCGCACCGGCGCAGAACTTGTGCCGCAAGTGGTTGAGGTTGGTGGACTCGAAATCGGGGTGGTCGAACAGGCGGCGGAACTGCACCGGCACCATCACCGCGTGCGTGGCGCGGCGCGACGCCGCCAGGGCCAGCCAGGCACCGGCGTCGAACTTCGACATCAGCAACACGGTGCCGCCCAGGCCCAGCGTGCCGAACAGGTAGGTGAGCGTGAGGTTGGAGTACAGCGGGATGGCCAGCAGGGTCACCGCGTCGGCGCCGAAGCCATTGGCCGGCGAGCGCTGCAGCTGGGCCCAGCGCATGCCGGCCGACTGCACGATGCCCTTGGGCAGGCCGGTGGTGCCCGAGGAGTAAATGATGTTGAACGGGTCCCCCGCGCTGAGCGCAGGCTCGCGGACCTCGGTGGCATCGCCCAGCCACGCGTTCCAGCCCGGCCCCGTTTCGCCATCGGGCGCGGCGCCGTCGAGCCAGACCGCGCGCAGGCCGGGGGGTGGTGGCGCGGTGGTGGCGTCGCAAAAGACCAGGTGCGCCTGGGCATTGGCGGCCAGCGACGCGCGCTGGTCGGCCGTGCTCGACGCCGGCAACGGCGCCACCACCACGCCCGCGCGCACCGCGCCCAGGAAGGTGGCCACGTAGGCCAGCGACGTGGCCGCGCAGATCGCCACCGCGTCACCGGGCTGCAGGCCCTCACGCTGCAGCGCGCTGGCCACGCGGTCGATGGCGTGGCTCAGCGTGGCGTAGTCCCACACCGTGCCGTCCAGGCAGAGCGCGGGGTGGTCGCCACGCAGCCGGGCCTGCAACGCCACCAGCGCGGGCAAGGTGCCGAAAGGCGCGCTCAGCGCAGCACGCACCTGCTCGGGCAGCGCCGTCTCGGGCGTGGGGTGCAGGGTGGTTTGCGGGGACACGTCGGGGCCTGTCGTCAGAGGGCGTCGGCCGTGCCGAGCACCGCGGTCGCCTGGCTGGAGAGGGTGCCGCCGTTGCCGTGGGCGATGGCGGTGTTCGCCCCCGCGATCTGGCGCTCGCCGCACTCGCCGCGCAGCTGGCGCGCGGCCTCGATGAGCGCAAAGATGCCGTACATGCCCGGGTGCACGCAGGACAGACCCCCCCCGTTGGTGTTGACCGGCAGGCGCCCGCCCGGGGCAATGGCGCCGTCGCGCACAAAGGCCCCGCCCTCGCCCTTGGCGCAGAAGCCCAGGTCTTCAAGGAAGAGCAGGGTGTTGATGGTGAAGGCGTCGTAGAGCTGCACCACGTCGATGTCGCTCGCGCCCAGGCCGGCCATGGCGTAGGCCTGGCGGCCCGACTGCGAGGCGGCGGTCACGGTCAGGTCGTGCATGCTGGAAATCTGGCGGTTCCACACGGCGGTGGCGCCGCCCAGCACATACACCGGCTTGCCCGGCAGATCGCGGGCGCGCTCGGCACGGGTCAGCACCAGGGCGCCGGCGCCGTCGGTGACCAGGCAGCAGTCGCGCACCGAGAGCGGGTCGCTGACCATGCGCGCACCCAGCACGTCGTCGATGGACAGCGGGTCGCGCATGAAGGCCTCGGGGTTCAGGCGCGCCCAGGCGCGCGCGGCCACCGCCACCTCCGCCAGATCGCGGCGCGTGGTGCCGTACTGCTGCATGTGGCGCGAGGCGGCCAGCGCGTAGGCCGAGGGCGGCAGCATGGGTTCGTACGGCATTTCGTACGGCTGTGGATCGAGGAAACGCCGGCTGGCCACGATCTCGCGCCGCCCGAAGGTGGCCGAGCGCTGGGCGCTGCCGTAGCAGACCAGCACCGCGTTGCACAGCCCGGCCTCCAGGGCCAGCATGGCCGGCACCAGGTGCGCGATGAAGCTGGAGCCGCCGAGCATGGTGCTGTCGATGTAGGTGGGGTTCAGGCCCAGGTACTCCACCACCGGCAGGGCCCACATGGTGGAGGCCGCGCTCGCGGTGCACAGGCCGTCGATGTCGGCCATGGTCAGGCCCGCATCGGCCACCGCCGCGTGCGCGGCGCGGGCCAGCAGTTCCATGTCGGTGAAGCCGGGGGCCTCGCCCATGCCGAAGGTGCCCACGCCGGCAATGACGGCGCTGCCGCGCAGGGATTTCAAGCGGTCCGTGCTCATTGGCCAGCCTCCGGATCGAAGACCACAAGGCCCTGTTCGCCCACGCGCGCCACGCGGGCGCGCACACGCTGGCCGATCCGCACCGCATCGGGCGTCACGCCTTCGACGCGGCTCATCAGGCGCACGCCTTCGTCGAGCTCGACGATGCACACGTTGTAGTCACCGCCAGCGTCGGCCTTGCGGCGCACGGTGGTCACGGCGTGCACCGTGCCGGCGCCAGCGGGCGCCACCAGGTCGAGTGTGTTGCTGCCGCAGTGCGGGCAGACCTCGCGCGGAAAGTAGACGTGTTCGTGGCAGGCGCCGCAGCGCTGGATGAGGAATTGCCCCGCGTTGAGCGCGGCCTGGTGGCGGGCCAGGATGCCGCCGCTGGCAAGGTCGGTGCTGGCCATGGTCAGACCGGGTCCCAGCTGAAGACGTCGCCCGAGCGGTCGAGGTCGAAATAGCTGGCCTGGAGCGCCGGCAGCGCGTGGCTGAGCACGTTCTGCGGGGTCCAGCCCTCACCGCGCTGCACCGACCGCACCGGGCGTGGCTGGCTGATGAGGAAGATCTCGTTGTTGCGCACGGCGAAGATCTGGCCGTTGGCGCTGGCCGACTGGTCGCTGGCGAGGGCCACGGCCAGGGGCGCGATCTTGGCCGGTGTCATCTGCTTGATGCGGTCCACGCGGGCTTGCTCTTCGGGCGTCTCGGTCGGGATCGAGCCGATCATGCGGCTCCACGCGAAAGGTGCGATGCAGTTGGAGCGCACGTTGAACTTCTGCATGTCCAGCGCGATGGACTTGGACAGCGCGGCGATGCCGAGCTTGGCGGCCGAGTAGTTGGCTTGGCCGTAGTTGCCGATCAGGCCCGAGGTCGAGGTCATGTGGATGAAGTTGCCCGACTGCTGTTCCTTGAAGTGGGTGGCGGCCGCGCGGCTGACGTAGAAGCCACCGTACAGGTGCACCTTGATCACCGCGTCCCACTCGTCCACGCTCATCTTGTGGAAGAAGCGGTCGCGCAGGATGCCGGCGTTGTTCACCACCACGTCGATGCGGCCGAAGTGGTCGAGCGCGCTCTGCACGATGCGCCCGGCACTGGCGGCCTCGGACACGCTGTCGGTGTTGGCCGCGGCCTCGCCACCGGCGGCGCGGATCTCGTCGACCACTTTCTGGGCGGGGCCCGCGTCCTGGCCTTCGCCGGTCACGGAGGCGCCGATGTCGTTGACCACGACCTTCGCGCCCTCGCGCGCCATGGCCAGCGCGATGTCGCGGCCAATGCCGCCACCGGCGCCGGTGACCACGACGACCTTGCCGGCCACGATGTTCTGGTTTGTCTCGCTCATGGGATGTTTCTCAAGTTGTGAAGGATGGTGGCCGGGTGGGCGCCTTGCGGCAATGCGCGATTGCGAAACCCGGCCTTAGCCTGCCTGGAAGCCTCAGGCGGCGGGGCGGTTGACGGGCCATTGAAAGGGAATCGGCTGCTTCTCGAGGAAGGCCGAGATGGCCTTCTTGTGCGCGGCGGTGCCTGCCGCCACGACCTGGGCGTTGGCCTCGGCCTCCAGCGCGGCGGCCAGGCTGGGGCTGCCGTTGTCCAGCATGCGTTTGATCAGGCTCACGGCCGTGGGCGAGGCGCCCACGAAGCTGCGCGCGATGGCCTGCGCGCGCGGCAGCAGCGCCTCGGGTGCGTGCAGCTCGCAGACGATGCCCAACTGCAGCGCCTCCTGCGCCGACACGTCGCGCCCGGAGAGCATGAGTTCGCGCGCGCGCTGCACGCCCACCACGCGCGGCAGGGTGTAGAAGGCCGCCACGTCGGGCACCAGGCCGACCTTGATGAAGGACATGGAGAACCACGCGCGCGGCGTGGCCAGCACGAAGTCGGCGGCGAGCGCCAGGCTGAAGCCCGCGCCGGCGGCCGCACCGTCCACCGCCGCGATCACCGGGCGGTCCAGCGTGATCAGCTCGCGCAGCCATTCGTGCAGCGTGGCCATGCGCTGGCGCCACTCGCCGTTGTCGAGCTGCAGCGCGCCGATGTTCTTGAGGTCACCGCCGGCACAGAAATGCCCGCCAGCGCCGGTGAGCACCACGGCGCGGATGCCGCTGTCCCGGCGCACGCGGCGCACGGCGTCGGCGAGTTGCTCGCGCAGCACCATGTCGAAGGCGTTGCGCTTCTCGACGCAGTCGAGCGTGATGGTGGCGACCTGGTCCTGCAGGTCGACGTGCACCATGGTGCGTTCGGGGGTGGTGGTGGTGTTGCTCATGAGGTTTCCTGTGCGGCCTGGGCCGCGGCTTCGGCTTCCTGCAACTCGCGCCAGGCCACCTTGCCGGTGCCCGAGCGCGGCAGGCTCGCCATGAACTTGATGCTGCGAGGGGCCTTGTAGGCCGACATGCGCTGGCGGCACCACTCGATGAAGGCTGGCTCGGTCAAGGTCTGCCCGGCCTTGAGCACGACCAGCGCGCGCACGCTCTCGCCGCGCTTCGCATCGGGCACGCCGACAACACAGGCTTCCTGCACCGACGGGTGCTCGTAGAGCATGGCCTCGACCTCGGCCGGCCAGACTTTGAAGCCGCTGGCGTTGATCATGCGTTTGAGGCGGTCGCGCATGAAGAAGTAGCCTTCATCGTCCACGCAGGCGAGGTCGCCGGTGCGCAGGAAGCGCCGGCCGTCGATCTCGATGAAGGCACTGGCGTCGGCATCCGGATTGCGCCAGTAGCCCAGCATCACCTGCGGGCCGCGCGTGACCAGTTCACCGACCTCGCCACACGGCAGTTCCTGCTGCGTGACCGGGTCGACGATACGCGACTCGACTCCCGGCGTGGGCAGGCCCAGGCACTGGCGCTTGCCACGCGCCAGCGGGTTGGCGTGCAGGAAAGCGGCGGTCTCGGTGAGACCGTACGCCTCGTTGTAGGAGAGCCCGAAGCGCTCGGTCAGCATGGTGGCCACCGCCTCGGGCATGGCCGCGCCTCCGCCGGAGAGCAGCGCCAGGCTGGAGAGGTCGCGCGTCAGGGCGTCGGGTTGCGAGAAGAAGTCGATCACCATGGCCGGTGGGGCAGTCCAGGCGGTGATGCGGTGGCGCTCCACCAGGGCCACGGCCTGCGCCGGGTTCCAGCGCGGCATCAGCACCATCGTGGCCCCGAGCGTGATGGGCATGTTCATGCCGTTCTGCAGGCCGAGCATGTGGAACAGCGGCGCCACGCACAGGAACACCGCGTCGCCATGCAGGCCGCGCCACACCTGCGACGACAGGTTGGAGGCCAGCAGCGTGGCGTGGGAATGGCGGCAGCCCTTGGGGTGGCCGGTGGTGCCCGAGGTGTAGGGCAGCACCGCGAGATCGTCCACCGCGGGGTGCTCGCCGGGAGGTGCCAGACCGAGCGCGATGGCGTCCTCGAATCCGTGGAACGCCGGCCCGATCAGCGCGCGGCGCGGCTCGGTGACGACCGCCGGCATGTCGGCATCCCACTGGTCGGCGGCCAGGCCCTGCAGGGCATCGCTGTAGGCCAGCACCAGCACACGATCCACCTCGCCGCGTGCCAGGCAGGCCTGCACCGGTCCCACCAGTTCCTGCGCGCAGATGACCACCCGCGCGCCGCTGTCCTGCGCGTAGTAGCGCAGCTCGGCGTCGGTGCTCATGGGGTTCACCGGCACCACCGCCGCGCCCGCGCGCTGGATGCCGTAGCAGGCCACCAGAAACTGCGGGCAGTTCTGGCTGAGCAGCAGCACACGGTCGCCCGGCTGCACACCCAGGCGCTGCTGCAGGTAGCCGGCCAGCGCCTGCACGCGCTGCCACAGCTCGGCGTAGCTCAGCGTGGCGCCGGCAAACACCACGGCGGGTTTGTCTGGGTGGCGCTGTGCGGTGGTCTGCACGTAGTGGGTCAGCGGCACGCGCGGCACCCGCACCTGGGCGGGAACGCCTTTCGGCCAGAACGGGTTGAGGCCCTGCTCCATCAATGTTGTCTCCTGGGAATGTGTCCGGTCTTGTGAAGGGGCCGGATCACAGGTTGCGCGAGATGAGTTCCTTCATGACCTCGCTGGTGCCGCCGTAGATGCGCATGACGCGCGAGTCCACATAGGCGCGGCAGATGGGGTACTCCATCATGTAGCCGTAGCCACCGTAGAGCTGCAGCATCTCGTCGAGCGCGCGGCCCAGTTCCTCGGTGACGAAGAGCTTGGCCATCGCGGCCTCGTCCAGCGTGAGCTTGCGGCGCAGGTGTTCGCCCAGGTACTGGTCAACCATGATGCGCACGGCGGTGGCGCGCGTGCGGATCTCGGCCAGTTTGAACTTGGTGTTCTGGAAATCCACGAGCGGTTTGCCGAACACCACGCGCTCGCGGGTGTAGCGCACGGTCTCCTCGTACATGGCCTCCAGCTTGGAGGCCGCGCCCAGCGCGATGATGAAACGCTCCTGCGCCAGGTCCTGCATGAGGTAGCCGAAGCCCTTGTTCTCCTCGCCCAGCAGGTTGCTCGCCGGCACGCGCAGCTCGTCGAAGAACAGCTCGGCGGTGTCGGCCGCTTCCTGGCCCATCTTCTCCAGCTTGCGCCCGCGGCGAAAGCCCACCCGGTCGGCCTCGACCAGGATCAGCGACACGCCCTTGGCACCGAGTTCGGGGTCGGTCTTGGCGACCACCACCACGAGGTCGCAGTTCAGGCCGTTGGAGATGAAGGTCTTGGCGCCGTTGATGACGTACTCGTCACCGTCGCGGCGCGCCGTGGTGCGGATGGCCTTGAGGTCGCTGCCGGCGCCCGGCTCGCTCATGGCGATGGCAAGAATCACCTCACCCGAGGCGCAGCCCGGCAGCCAGCGCGCCTTTTGCGCCGGCGTGCCCAGGCGCGCGATGTAGGGCGCCACGATGTCCGAATGCAGGCCGAAGCCCAGGCCGCCCACACCGGAGCGGCCGATCTCCTCGACGATCACGGCGGCGTGGCCGAAGTCGCCGCCCGCACCGCCCCACTCCGGATCGAGCGTGGGACACAGCAGGCCTTCACGCCCGGCTTTGAGCCAGGTCTCGCGGTCGACGCGGCCGTCCTTGTCCCACTGCGCCTGGCGCGGCTTGCATTCCGTGTCGAGGAAGCGGCGCACGGTGGTGCGCAGCATCTCGTGGTCTTCGCGGTAGACCTGGCGCGGGTAGGTCAGGATGCTTTCCATGTGCGGGCTCCGTTCAAGGCTTGCCGCCGCCGCAGACCAGGACCTGGCCGCTGACGAAGTTGGACTCCGGGATGCAGAACAGGTAGACCGCGCCGGCGGCCTCTTCCGGTGTGCCGCCACGGCCCAGCGGAATGGTCTGCTCGATCGACTTGAGGATCTGCGGATTCACGCCCACCTTGATCTGCTGGCCAGCGATGTCGATGCTGGCGTCGGTGCCGGCGGCGGCTTCGGTCAGGCGGGTCATGATCAGGCCGAAGGCCACGCTGTTGACGTTGACCTTGTAGCGGCCCCACTCCTTGGCCAGCGCCTTGGTCAGGCCGTTCACGCCGGCCTTGGCGGCGGCGTAGTTGGCCTGGCCGGCGTTGCCGTACACGCCCGACACCGAGGAAATGTTCACCACCTTGCGGAACACCGGCGTGCCCGCTTCGGCCTCGCGTTTGGCCGCGTCGCGGAGGAAATCAGACGCTGCGCGCAGGATGCGGAACGGCGCGGTGAGGTGCACCGCGAGCATGGCGTCCCATTGCTCGTCGCTCATCTTCTGCACCACGTTGTCCCAGGTGTAGCCGGCGTTGTTGACGATGATGTCCAGGCCGCCGAAGGTGTCGATGGCGGTCTTGACGAAGCGTTCGGCAAAGCCGGTCTCGATCACGCTGCCCACGCAGACCGTGGCTTGGCCGCCAGCGGCCCGGATGTCCTCGGCGGTCTGTTCGGCGGGCGCGGCGTCGAGGTCGTTGATGACCACGCGGGCGCCGTCGCTGGCGAGTTTGAGGGCGATTTCACGGCCGATGCCGCGACCGGAACCAGAGACGATGGCAACCTTGCCGTCGAGTTTTCGGGACATGGAAAAACTTTCTCGATGAATGGATGAAGGGTGGCGGGCGGTGGCTCAGGACAGGGCCAGCACGGCCTCGCCCTGGAGCTTCACGACGCCGGCCTCGTTGGCGGTCTGCACGTTCACGCGCACACGGCGCTCGCCGTCGACCACGAAGGTGTCGACCACCTCGCCGGTGCAGCGGATGCGCTCGCCCACCTGGGTGAGGGCGGCAAAGCGCACGCTGAACTCGCGCACGGCGGTCTGCGGCACCCAGTTGGTGAGCAGGCGCCCGAGCCAGGCCATGGACAACATGCCGTGGGCAAACACATCGGCCTGGCCGGCGGAGCGCGCGAAGTCGGTGTCGACATGGATCGGGTTGTGATCGCCAGAGGCCCCGCAGTACAAGGCCAGGGTCAGTCGGCTGAGGGGTGGCAGCTCCAGCGGCGGCAGGGGGTCGCCGGTCTGGACGCCTTCGAGGGAAACGGGGGCGGATAGGGTGCTCATGGGAATGTCTCAGCCGTTGCGCATGACGGTCACGCTGCGCAGGTCGGCCACGTGCTCGCCGCGCTGGTTGCTCACGCGGGTCTTGCGCACGACGAACTCCAGTGCGCCGCCCTTCTTGTCGTAGATGTCCTCGATGCGCTGCTCGAAGCGCAGGCGGTCACCGGCGTAGGCCATGCGGTGGAAGGTGAAACCCTGCTCGCCATGCAGCAGGCGGCTGTAGTCCAGGCCCAGCAGGTTGCGGATGGCCGCCGGGTCCGGCGCTTCCATCTCCAGGCAGAACAGGAAGGTGGGCGGCACCGGCAGGCCGGGGTGGCCGGCCGCCTGCGCGGCGGCTTCGTCGGCGTAGACCGGATCGGTCTGGCCGGTGGCCTTGGCGAAGAAACGCAACCGGCCCTTGTCGACCTCCACCTCGAAGGGCGCCATGGCGTGTCCGATGTACTGGCGATCGATCATGGCGAATCAGACCTTTTCGTAGAGGGTGATGACGCAGGCGCCGCCCAGGCCCAGGTTGTGCTGCAGGGCCAGGCGCGCGCCCTCGACCTGGCGCTGGTCGGCCTGGCCGCGCAGCTGCCACACCAGTTCGGCGCACTGGGCCAGGCCCGTGGCGCCCAGCGGGTGGCCCTTGGAGAGCAGGCCGCCCGAGGGGTTGGTCACGACGCGGCCGCCGTAGGTGTTGTCGCCGTCCATGATGAAACGCTCGGCCGTGCCTTCGGGCGTGAGGCCCAGCGCTTCGTAGGTGATGAGTTCGTTGGCGGTGAAGCAGTCGTGCAGCTCGACCACATCGAGGTCTTCCGGGCCGATGCCGGCGGCCTCGTACACCTGCGCGGCGGCGGCCACGGTCATGTCGTAGCCCACCACGCGGCGCATGTCGTCGGACTCGAAGGTGCTGGGGGTGTCGGTGGTCATGGCCTGGGCCTTGATCACGACGCTGGCGTCCAGGCCGTGCTTGCGCGCGAACTCGGCCGAGCACACGATGGCGGCGGCGGCGCCGCAGGTGGGCGGGCAGCACTGGTAACGCGTGAGCGGATCGAACACGGAAGGTGAGGCCATCACCTCGTCGAGCGTGAGGGTCTGGCGGAACACGGCCAGCGGATTGCGCGCGGCATGCTGGCGCGCCTTGACCGAGATGCGGCCAAAGGTGTCGGGGCGGATCCCGTACTGCGCGATGTAGTCGCGGCCGGCGCCACCGAAGAACTGCGCGGCGCGCGGCTTGTCTGGTTCGTAACCCTGGTGGCTGGTCATCACGTCGGCGAAGCGCGCCATGGGCGAAGGCCGGTCGTCCCACGCACCTTTGAGCGCGCCGGGCTGCATCTGCTCGAAGCCCAGGGCGATGGCGCAGTCGACCATGCCGCTTTCCACCGCCTGGCGCGCGAGGAACAGCGCGCTGGAGCCGGTGGAGCAGTTGTTGTTGACGTTGAAGACCGGGATGCCACTCAGGCCCACGCCATAGATGGCGGCCTGGCCGGCTGTGGAGTCGCCGTAGACATAACCGACATAGGCCTGCTGCACCTTGTCGTAGTCCACGCCGGCGTCTTTGAGGGCGGCCTGCGCGGCGCGCATGCCCATGACGGTGTAGGGCTCGCTGGCCCCGGGTTTGGTGAAGGGGATCATGCCCACGCCGACGACGTGAACGGGCCTGCTGGTACGGCTCATCAGGGTTTCCTTGGGGTTGGTGTGATCGATGGGGACAGTGTGTCGTCCACCCCGCCCGCGGCCAATCGCAGTACGGCCCAAAATGATTGGCAGAAATGCCCAGCGCAACGCGGGTTGCGCACCCCGGCGGCGTCAGGCCGCTGGCAGTGGCGGCGGCAACGCAGCCGCGTCGGGGGCCTCCGCGCCGGGCACCAGGTAACGCTCGCGGTAGGCCCCCGGGGCCAGCCCGGTCCAGGCCTTGAAGGCCCGGTGGAAGGTGCTGGCCTCCGAATAGCCCAGGCGCTCGGCGATCTCGATCAGCGTGAGATCGGGCCGCGAGAGGTACTCCACCGCCACGTCGCGGCGCAGGCTGTCCTTGATGGCCTGGAAGCCCTGGCCTTCGCGCTGCAGGTGGCGGCGCAAGGTCTGCGGCGTCATGGCCAGCGAGGCGCTCACCTGCTCCAGCGAAGGCAGGTCTTCATGCAGGTGGCGCCGCAGCACGCGGCGGATGCGCTCGGTCAGGCTGGTGTGGTCGCGGTACTTCACCAGCAGGTCGCCCGGCATCTGGCGCAGGAAGGTCTCCACGCTCTCGGTGCTCTGCACCACCGGCAGGTCGAGCCAGCGCGCATCGAAGCGCAGGCCCATCCACCCGTGCCCGGGGTGCACCGGGGCCTGGAACAGGCGCGAGGCCTCGGAGCGCTGCACCGCCGCGTCGCGGTCGTAGATCACGTCCTGCAAGGGAATGCGACGCGCCACCAGCCAGCACAAGGTGCCGAACGCAAAAAACATGAACGAGCGCTGTGCGTACTCCAGCGCGGGGGTGCGGGCGCCACGCGCCGCGATGCGCAGCGTGGCCTGCCCGCCCGCCACCTGCAGGTGCACACCGAAACCGGGCAACACCTGGTGGGCATAACGGCAGCCCTGCCGCAGGGCCTGGCCCAATGTTTCGCAGCGCACGAGCAACCGGCAGCCGGTGGCGAAGCTGCCCAGCGGCACCGGGCGATCGCACAGGCCCCAGAGTTCGTCGCGCATGTGGCGGGTGAGCTGCACCACGAGCGCGGCGTACTGGCCCTGCGTCACGCGGGCCAGCGGCGACTCCAGCAACATCGGCGCAATGCCCGCGCGCTGCAGCAGCCGCGAGCAATCCATCCCCCGGGCGCGCGCGCCCTGGAGGATGTGAGCCACCTGGGCGATGGCAATGGTGTGCTGGACGGGACGGCTGTAACTGGAGGGCATGGACACAGGAGGACGCGTTTGGCGCGCCGCGACCATACCCGAAAGGCCCCAGGGCCTCAAGCTGCCGTCGCTCAGCCGATCGCCGCGCTGGCCCGCAAGCGCGTGATGTCCTGCGTTGTCCATCCGAGCTCCATCAACACGGCGTCCGTGTGTTCACCGGGGTCTGGCGCGGGGCGGGACACCACAAAACGAAAGCCGGTCATCTGCACCGGCGTGGCCAGCTGACGCCGGGACGCACCGTCGGGCGTGGGCACATTCACCACCATGCCGCGCGCCTGGGTGTGTGGGTGGTCCAGCGCCTCGTCGAGCCGCAGCACGGGCGTGACGCAGCACTCCTCGCCATCGAACACCTTCACCCACTCGGCTTGCGTGCGCGATGCCAGCACCGCCGCCACTTCCTTGCGCAGCAGCTCGCGCTCCGGTGTCGTGTCGCCCGGGTGCCGCGCTTTGAAGTCGGGCCGTTCGAGGCATTCGCAGAAGCGGTCCCAGAACTTCTTCTCCAGCGCGCCCACGGCCAGCCAGCGTTGGTCCGAGGTCTGGTAGTAGTTGTAGCAAGGCAGCGCGCCGGTGAGCTTGTCCTGCCCCACCGGGCGGGTGCGGCCCTGCTCGTGCACGGCCACGTTGGGAATGATGGCGTTGGCCATCAGGCCGTCGGCGATCGAGATGTCCACATGCCGGCCCAGGCCGCTGCGCGCCGCATCGAACAGCGCTGCCAGGATGCCCATGACGGCGGGCATGGTGCCGCCCAGCAGGTCGGCCACCGGCACGTTGGACAGCGCGGGTGCGCCGCCCGGCTGACCCATCTGGTCGGCCACGCCGGAGAGCGCGGCGTAATTCATGTCGTGTCCCGGCGCCAGGCGCATCGGCCCGGTCTGCCCGTAACCCGTGATGCTGCAGTACACCAGCTTGCGGTTGCGCGCATGCACCGTCTCCCAGTCCACACCGAGGCGTTCCATCACGCCCGGGCGAAAGCCCTCCACCAGCACGTCGGCGCTCTCGCACAGGCGCAGCAGCGTGGCCACACCGTCGGGATGCTTGAGATCAACGCGGATGCCGCGCTTGTTCCGGTTGACCTGGTGGCGCACGCCGGCCGCGGCGTAGTCACCCGCCCCCATGTCCTCGACCTTGATCACGTCGGCCCCCAGATCGGCCAGGTGCATGGCGCACATGGGGCCGGGGAGCAGCCGGGTCAGGTCCAGCACGCGCACGCCGGCCAGCGGCGCACCTTGCGCCTGGGCCTGCCCCCGGGGGGACTCCAATACATCGGTTTTCCACATGGCACCACTGTAGGTGCGGGGTGTCGGCTGCCGAATGGCGAAAACGACCAACCGGTATGGCGCGTTCGCTCAGAGCAGCACCGCGATGCCCGCCGCAGACCGCCCATCGCCACACGCCGGCCCCTGTCGAAACCGCGCTGGCCCGTTCGTCGTCAGTGGGCAGCCTCTCTTTCATCCCTTTCAGGAGATCCCATGTCGATTCAACTCTGTGCCTACATGTCCTACGACGGCGACTGCGCCGATGCGATGAAGTTCTACGCCCAGGTGCTGGGCGCCAAACTCGAAGCACTCATCACCTACGGCGACATGCCCGGCGAGATGCCGGTGCCGGCCGAGCATGCCAGCCGCGTCATGCACGCTTACCTGGTCCACCCCGATTTCGCGCTCATGGCCGGCGACGCACCGCCCGGCGTGCCCTTCGCCGGCATCCAGGGCTGCATGTTGGCCATCACCTACCCCACGGTCGCCGAAGCCACGCGCGTCTTCAACGCCCTGGCCGACGGCGGCAAGGTGACCATGCCGCTGGCCGAGACGTTCTGGGCCGACACCTTCGGCATGGTGACCGACCGCTTCGGCACGCCCTGGGGCATCAACGGAGGACCCCGGGAGATGGCTCAGAAGTAGCCCACGCGACGGCGTCACCGGTGCGTGATGCGCGCCAGCAAAACACCCACGACCACGCCAAACAACACGGCGCTCAACGGGTTGGCTCGCGCGCGTGCGCGCACGCTGTCGGCCGCATGCCTGCCCGCGTCACGCAGCTGGCGCGCCCGCCTGCGCGGGTTTGAATGCGCGTCGGACACGCCGCGCTCAACGCGCCTGGCCAGTGGGTCGGCCTCATCGGTCATGCGCTCGACCCGATCGTTGGCTTCTTGCAGCAGTTGCTTGGTGATCTCGGTGCCGTGCTCGGCCATGCCCGTGTGGCCAGGCTCGCGCACGACCTCGGTGCTGGGGATGCCGGTGTAGGGGAAAGCGTTGTCGGTCTCGGTGTTGCTGGACATGTGCGTCTCCAACAGGCCCGCCAAGTGAGGCCCGTGAAGCAACGGTAGAGGCCGCCCAAGGCTGGGTCTGTTCGGTGCCGCACGGCGACGATCACTTCGACCAGAAGCCAGCGCTGCTGTCGCTCAGAGTTGCCCTTCGGTCAGCGTGTCGAGCTGAAAACGCCCGCTGCGGTCCCACAGCCACGTGTCGACATACTGGACCCGCCCGAAGCCGGGTGGCGACGGAAATGGCGCGGCCTGGCGCACGAGGCGCTCGATCTCGGCCATGACTTCCGGCGCATGGCTCGGCCCCCGCAGCCAGCGCGTGGAGCCCACCCACCCGCCCTGGCTCACCTCGACCTCCAGCACGCCAATGGCGTAGAGCATGGCGGGCAGTTGCCCTCGGTAGATGCGGTCCGGGTACTTGCGGTAGAGGTGGGTCGCGGCCTCGCGGCGGTAGGCTGCGCTCGCGGGCGCCTGGCCGGGCAATGGCGAGCGGGTACCGCAGCCAGCCACCAGAGCGGCAACGCCGCTGACAGCGGCCAGCGCCATGAACTGGCGCCTTTCTTCTTGGGGGTTTTTGAGCATGAGCGCCGTGTGTGGATTGAAAAATTCATTAGAGCAGCCCACCCCAAGCGGCACAACAGGCCGCAACACCCGCTTACCGCTGTCGCAAGGTCCGGCTGAGCAAAATGACCGGCACCAGGCCCACCAGCACCAGCGTGAGCGCCGGCAGCGCCGCCTCGCCCAGGCGCTCGTCGCGGGCCAACTGGTAGGTCACCACCGCCAGGGTGTCGCTGTTGAAGGGGCGCAGCACCAGGGTGGCGGGCAGTTCCTTCATCACATCCACGAACACCAGCAGCGCGGCGGCGGCGGTGGAGCGCTTGAGCAGCGGCCAGTGCACGCGCGCGGCCAGGCCGACACCGGTGGTGCCCAGCATGCGGGCCGAGTCGTCCAGGCTGCCCGGAATGCGGGCGTAACCGCTTTGCACCGACTGCAGGGCCACGGCGGTGAAGCGCACCATGTAAGCCCACACGATGCCCAGTGCCGTGGCGGTGACGAAGTAGCCCACGCTGGTGTCGGGCTTGACAGCCTGCAGCCAGCCCACCGGCAGCAGCAGGCCCACCACGATCACGGCGCCGGGCACGGCGTAGCCCAGGCTCGCCAGCTGCACCACGCCGCGCGTGACCTTGCCGGGGCGAGCCCGCACCGCGAACGCGAGCGCCAGCGCGATGGCCGTGGCCAAGGCGGCCGAGAGTCCGGCGAGCCACACGCTGT
Source organism: Hydrogenophaga sp. (assembly GCF_018780385.1). GTDB lineage: Bacteria > Pseudomonadota > Gammaproteobacteria > Burkholderiales > Burkholderiaceae_C > Hydrogenophaga. The sequence goes on from NZ_JADMJO010000020.1 coordinate 23,883, forward strand.
TGCGCGACCACTGCACGAAGGACGTCCAGGGCAGCTCGTCCCAGCCACCGATGAGCGGGCGCAGCATGAACAGCACCGGCAGCACGAAGCCGAAGGCGATGGGCAGGGCACACAGCGCGATGGCGAGGCCGGCGCGGGCACCGCGGAGTTGGGCGGGCTGGGCTTCGTTGCTGCCGGCGCGCTGACCGCGCAGGGTGGAAAAGCGCATGCGGTGCTGCGCGCGGTGCTCCAGCCACAGCAGCAGCGCCACCACGGCCAGCAGCATGGTGGCGAGCTGGGCGGCGGCCAGACGGTTGTCCATGGCCAGCCAGGCCTTGTAGATACCGGCGGTGAAGGTCTGCACGCCGAAGTAACTCACCACGCCGAAGTCGGCCAGGGTTTCCATGAGCGCCAGGGCCACACCCGCCGCCACGGCCGGACGCGCCAGCGGCAGCGCCACCTCGCGGATGCGCCGGGTCAGCGGCGCGCCGAGCAGACGCGCGGCTTCCATCAGCTGCGAGGCGCGCTCGGCCAGCGCGGTGCGCGCCAGCAGGTACACATAGGGATAGAGCGAAAACGTGAACACCCAGACCGCGCCGGGCGTGTTGCGTATCTCGGGGAACACACGGCCACTCAGGCCGAAGCTCTCGCGCATCCACACCTGGAGCGGGCCGCTGAACTGCAGAAAATCGGTGTAGGCGTAGGCCACCACATAGGCCGGCATGGCCAG
>NZ_JADMJO010000128.1 GCF_018780385.1 Hydrogenophaga sp.
TAGTACTCGGCCAGGTGCTCGTTGTAGAGCTTGGACAGCGGGAACCGGTTGTCGATCCAGTTCAGTGCCTTCTGACCAATCGGTGCGTCGGGGGAAATTTCTTTGAATTCAGCCATGGGGATGCCTCTGTGATCCGTTGTCTGTCAGCGCCGCTCAGGCCTGCTTGTCTTCGCCAACCAGCAGTTTCGTGTCGGAGATGTAGTAGTGCGGCGGCACTTCCAGGTTGTCGGGCGCTGGCTTGTTCTTGAACACACGACCCGCCAGATCAAAGGTGGAGCCATGGCAAGCGCACAGGAAACCGCCCTGCCAGTCGTCGGGCAACGAGGGTTGGGGACCTGGGGTGAGCCTGTCACCGGGCGAGCAACCCAGGTGGGTACAGATACCCACGGTCACCAGGAGCTCGGGCTTGATGGAGCGGTGGTGATTCTTGGCGTACTCGGGTGTGGGCACCGCATTGCGCGCCGATTCAGGATCTGCCAGCTGGTCAGCGATTTTTTCCAGCTCGGCAAGTTGCTCGGGAGTGCGGCGCATGATCCACACAGGCTTGCCGCGCCACTCGACCACGATCTTCTCGCCAGGGAGGATGCCCGACACATCGACTTCGACCGCTGCACCTGCGGCTTTGGCACGCTCGGATGGCTGGAATGTGCTCACGAAGGGCACAGCGACAGCGGCTGCACCCACGCCACCCATGGCGCAGGAGGTGATCAGCCAGGTGCGGCGGCTGCTGTTCGCAGGCGCGTGGACGGTTGCTTCACTCATGGAACTCTTTCAATGAGAACTTCAGGTCAGGACATTCGGGACAACCCGGCATTGTACTGGAGCAAACCGGGCCTACCAGAGCTTGCCGGGGTACAGGACTGGGCTATTGGAGGTGAGGGCCACGGGCTGTCGAATCGGTCTCAATGCGCAGCTGTCGGCAGCGTGCCCAACCCTTGTGTGAGAATCAATTTTGCCCATCAACCGAGCCGGACGATGGTCATCGCCAACAACCAACTACCGAGGGGAAACACCATGAGCGTAATGCAGGAATTCAAGGAGTTCGCCGTCAAGGGCAATGTCATCGACCTGGCAGTGGGCGTGATCATCGGGGGTGCGTTCGGCAAGATCGTCACGTCGATGGTGGACGACATCATCATGCCCATCGTGGGCTCGATCTTCGGCAACCTCGACTTCACCAATCTGTATGTGACGCTGGGCAAGGTGCCCGAGGGAACAGCTCCCACGCTGGCGGCCCTCAAGACCGCCGGCGTGCCCACGCTGGCCTATGGCAACTTCATCACCGTGGCCATCAACTTCACCATCCTCGCGTTCATCATCTTCATGATGGTCAAGCAGGTCAACCGACTCAAGCGAGAGACTCCCCCAGCGCCCGTGGCGACACCGGAAGACGTGGTGCTGTTGCGCGAGATCCGAGACAGCCTCAGGAAGTAACGGCCGCTGCCAAGGCAGCGTCGATCGCCGCCAGCAGGCTGCTGGCGCTGGCTCGCCCCGTACCCGCGATGTCGAAGGCGGTTCCATGGTCGGGGCTGGTGCGCACGAACGGGAGGCCCAGCGTGGTGTTTACGCCATCGTCCAGACCCAGCAGCTTGACGGGGATCAGTCCCTGGTCGTGGTACATGGCCACCACAACGTCAAAGCCCCCTTGCCGGGCACGCATGAACACGGTGTCCGGTGCGTGCGGCCCGCTGGCGTCCACGCCTTCCTGCCGCGCGCGTTCGATGGCCGGCGCAATGACGTCCCTGTCTTCCAACCCGAACAGGCCGCCCTCTCCCGCATGCGGGTTCAGCCCCGCCACCGCAATGCGGGGCCGCGCCACACCGGAGCGCAGAAAGCAGGCATTTGTGATGCGGATCGTCTGCAGCACCTGCTCGGTGGTCACGGCATCCAGCGCCTGCCGGAGCGACACATGAATGCTCACCAGCACCGTGCTCAGGCCCGGGCAACTCAGCATCATGCGCACGGGCAGCGCAGACACTGGCACGCCCAGGTGTGTCGCGCTCAATGCCTGCAGCAGCTCGGTGTGTCCGGGATGCTCGACGCCCGCTGCGGCCAGGGCTTCCTTGTGGATGGGCGCAGTCACCACGGCACGCGAGCGCCCCTCCAGCGCAGCCTTCGCTGCCCACTCGACACAATCAGCGGCTGCGCGCCCGGCATGCGCACTGACGTGCCCGAACTCCGCCGGTTGCACCATGCGGCACGCCTGCACCACCGCCATGCAGCCCGGTGGCACAGCCGCCAGATCGGAGAGGTCGGCGATCTCGGCCACCATCAACGGAGCCGATCCGGTCGCGACCAGCCGCGCAGCCTTGGAGAGAGTGAGCGCGTCGCCAGCCACCACGATCTGCCCAAGCAGTTCGGGCCGCTCGCCGAAGGCTTTGGCGATGATTTCCGGGCCGACGCCCGCCGGGTCTCCCATCGTCAGGACAATGGGGCTGATGCGGCCTGAACGGCGAGTTGAAGACGGGTTCATCGGGACTCAAGCCGGGTTGTCGATGTCGATGAACACATGTTCCAGCCCGAGCTGGGCCGCCACATGCGCGCCCACCGCAGGTGCGCCGTAACGCTCGGACGCATGGTGGCCACAAGCGATGTAGGCCACACCGCACTCGCGCGCATAGTGGGCTTGTGGCTCGGAGATCTCACCGGTGATGAATACGTCAGCCCCAGCGGCGATGGCGGCTTCGAAGTAGCCCTGCGCCCCCCCCGTGCACAGAGCCACGTGCTGCACCGGCCGATCGGGTTCGGCCACCAGCGTGACGGCGCGACCCAGTTGCACAGCCACATGGTCGGCCAGCTCCGCTGCCGATGCCGACGACCTGTGGCCCATGAAGCCCAGTGCTTGATCGCCAAAGCGGCCACGCGCATCGGTGTAGAGCGCCACCCCCAGCCGTTGCGCCAACTGGGCGTTGTTGCCCAGCTCGGCGTGAGCGTCCAGCGGCAGGTGGTAGGCCAGCAGGTTGATGTCGTGGGCCAGCAGTCGGGACAGGCGTTGCTTCATCCAACCCGTGACCCGCCCATCCTGCCCGCGCCAGAACAGGCCGTGATGCACCAGGATCGCGTCGGCCCCTTCCGCAATGGCGGCGTCGATCAGGGCACGGCTGGCCGTCACACCACTGACGAGCTTTCGCACTTCGGAACGCCCTTCCACCTGCAGCCCATTGGGGCCGTAGTCCTTGAACTGCGCGGGCTGGAGCAACTGGTCCAGGGCCTCGGTCAGCGCAGCTCGGGTAACTGCCGATGGCAGTGAGAAAGGGGTCGTCATGGGGTGTCCGGGTTCCACAGAGGCAACAACAGCTGCCCATTCTGACACTGGGTCAATGCTTCCCCCGGGCGTGCGCAGCGCATGGCTTGAAGACCGCATGTGAGCACCCATTTGCGGGACAATCACCATTCCGGCCCATGGCGGTGCTCGCAGATCGCTCGTGCTCAACCCCAACCCTGCTCCCTCATGAAACGTCTCTGGCTCCTGTTCGCCCAAACCGTCACCGTGCTGGTGGCGGCCCTGTTTGTGGTGGCCACCCTGCAACCCCAGTGGCTGGGACGCTCCGCCTCCGTCGCTTCGGTGGTGCCCGTGCTGGAAGCCCCTTCGGTAGGCAGTGCGGCATCCAGTGGAGCCGGTTCAACCAGCTTTCGCGATGCTGCGCGCGCGGCGTCGCCAGCGGTGGTGAGCATCAACACCAGCAAGGCCGCGGTCAGCGGCGCCCAGAACGCAGACCCCTGGTTTCGGTTCTTTTTCGGCGATCAAGCCCAGAGCCAGCCACAAAGCGGTCTGGGATCGGGCGTGATCGTGAGCCCGGCGGGCTACGTGTTGACCAACAACCACGTGATCGAAGAAGCCGACGAGATAGAAGTCATCCTCAACGACGGGCGCAAGAGCGCAGCCAAGGTGATCGGCACGGATCCGGAAACCGATCTCGCCATCCTGAAGATCGAGCTCACAGACCTGCCGGTGATCACGCTGGGCAATTCCGATGCCCTGGAGATCGGTGATCAGGTGCTGGCCATCGGCAACCCCTTCGGTGTCGGGCAGACCGTCACCAGCGGCATCGTGAGCGCGTTGGGGCGCACGCAACTGGGCATCAACACCTTCGAGAACTTCATCCAGACGGACGCAGCCATCAATCCGGGCAATTCCGGCGGTGCATTGGTGGATGTAAACGGGCATTTGATGGGTATCAACACGGCCATCTATTCGCGCTCGGGTGGATCCATGGGGATCGGTTTTGCCATTCCCACGTCCACCGCGCGCAGCGTGCTGGACGCGATCGTGCGTGATGGGCAAGTGACGCGCGGCTGGATCGGGGTGGAGCCCCAGGACCTCACCGCCGAACTGGCCGAGAGCTTTGGCTTGCAGGCCGGGACCGGTGTGGTCATCACGGGGGTGCTGCAAAACGGGCCCGCCGCTCAGGCCGGCATACGGCCCGGTGACGTGATCACCGCCGTAGGGGGCAAGACCGTGACCAACGTGCCCCAACTCCTGTCCGCCGTGGCAGCACTCCAGCCTGGCACCGCATCTCCTCTGGACGTGACCCGGCGCGACGGCAAGATTCAGCTTCAGGTGACGCCCGGCCGACGCAACATTGCGCGCCAGGCAGCGGCGCGCTGAACCGATTCAGGAGGAAGCCGATTCCTTTTCGGCTGCCTCAGCCTCGGTGGGTGCCGAGGCCTTGATGAACCATTGCGCGCCCCAAATACCAATCTCGTAGAGGATGCACATGGGCACGGCGAGAGCCAACTGCGAGATCACGTCGGGAGGCGTGACCACCGCTGCGATGACGAAGGCCACCACGATGAAGTAGCCGCGGAACTCCTTGAGCTTCTGCACCGTCACCATGTTCATCTTGACCAGCA
>NZ_JADMJO010000023.1 GCF_018780385.1 Hydrogenophaga sp.
ACGATGCGGTCCAGGCCGAACGCCAGGCCACCGTGGGGCGGCGCGCCGTACTGCAGCGCGTCGAGCAGGAAGCCGAACTTGACCTGGGCCTCTTCGGGCGTGATCTTGAGCGCGTCAAACACCTTCTGCTGCACCGCAGCGGTGTGGATACGGACCGAGCCACCGCCGATCTCCCAGCCGTTGAGCACCATGTCGTAGCCCTTGGCAATGCACTTCTCGGGTGCGGTGACCATCCAGTCTTCGTGGCCGTCTTTCGGCGCGGTGAAGGGGTGGTGCACGGCGGTCCAGCGATCGGCTTCCTCGTCGTGTTCGAACATCGGGAAGTCGACCACCCACATCGGCGCCCAGCGGCTTTCGAACAGGCCGTTCTTCTTGCCCAGCTCGCTGTGGCCGATCTTCAGGCGCAACGCGCCGATGGCGTCGTTGACGACCTTGGCCTTGTCGGCACCGAAGAAGATGATGTCGCCGTTCTGCGCCTTCGTGCGAGCCAGGATATCGGCCACGGCCTTGTCGTGCAGGTTCTTCACGATCGGGCTCTGCAGGCCGTCGCGGCCCTTGGATGCGTCGTTGACCTTGATCCAGGCCAGGCCCTTGGCGCCGTAGATCTTCACGAACTCGGTGTAGGCATCGATCTCGCTGCGGCTCATGTCGGCGCCGCCACGCACGCACAGGGCGACCACGCGGCCCCCCTTCATGGTGGCGGGGGCGGAGAAGACCTTGAAGTCCACATCGCCCATCACGTCGGTCAGCTCGGTGAACTCGAGCATCACGCGCAGGTCGGGCTTGTCGGAGCCAAAGCGGTGCATGGCTTCGCTGTAGGCCATCACCGGGAACTCGCCCAAATCTACGCCCAGCGTGTTCTGAAACACCGTCTTGATCATGCCCTGGAACATGTCGCGAATGTCTTCCTCGGTCAGGAACGAGGTCTCGATATCGATCTGCGTGAACTCGGGCTGGCGGTCGGCGCGCAGGTCTTCGTCACGGAAGCACTTGGTGATCTGGTAGTAGCGGTCAAAGCCGGCCACCATCAGCAACTGCTTGAACAGCTGGGGCGACTGCGGCAGCGCGAAGAAGTGGCCGTCGTGCACGCGGCTGGGCACGAGGTAGTCGCGCGCGCCTTCGGGCGTGCTCTTGGTGAGCATGGGCGTCTCGATGTCGATGAAGCCATTGGCGTCCAGAAACTTGCGAACCTCCATGGCCACGCGGTAGCGCAGCATCAGGTTGTTCTGCATGTAAGGGCGGCGCAGATCCAGCACGCGGTGCGTGAGGCGCGTGGTCTCGGAGAGGTTCTCGTCGTCGAGCTGGAACGGCGGCGTGACCGAAGGATTGAGCACCTTCAGTTCGTGGCACAGCACCTCGATCTGGCCGCTCTTGAGCTTGTCGTTGGTGGTGCCGGCGGGGCGCGCGCGCACCAGGCCGGTGACCTGCACGCAGAACTCGTTGCGCACGTCTTCGGCGGTCTTGAACATCTCGGCCCGGTCGGGGTCGCACACCACCTGCACATAGCCTTCGCGGTCGCGCAGGTCGATGAAGATCACGCCACCGTGGTCGCGGCGGCGGTTCACCCAGCCGCACAGCTTCACGGTTTCGCCCAGTTGGGCCTCGGTCACCAGACCGCAATAGTGGGTACGCATCGCCATTTCGCTTCTTCTTTCAACAGGTTCGCAGGCCGGGCCCGCGGGGAGAGATCAGGGGGTCTTCTGGATGGCGCCGTCGGCGCCCACCTTGAGGTGCGGATTCTTGGGTCCACCGGGCACGATCACGCCCATGGACACGATGTAGGTCAGCGCTTCGTCCACGCTCATCTGCAGCTCCACGCAGGCGCTCTTGCGCACCATCACGAAGTAGCCGCCGGTGGGGTTGGGGGTGGTGGGCACATACACGCTGTGAAACTCGTCGAGTTCACCGCTGCGCCCGGGCTGGGCCTGCAGGTGGTGCAGCACGTCACCGGCGGGAGCACCGGTGAGGAAGGCGATGGTCCACATGCCTTCGTGCGGCCATTCGATCAGCAAGGCCTTGCGAAACGCGTTGCCCTTCTCGGAGAACAAGGTGTCCGACACCTGCTTCACGCCCGAGTAGATGGAGCGCACCACGGGAATGCGGTGCAACAGCGCGTGCCACCAGCTCACCAGCTTGTTGCCGATGATGTTGGATGCCAGGGCTCCGATGGAGAGCACCACCACCAGCGCGAACACCACGCCCAGGCCTGGAATGTGCATGCCGAACAGCTGGTCGGGCTGCCAGCTGGTGGGCAGGATGCGCAGGGTCTGGTCGAGCGTGCTGACCACCCACTCCAGCACCCAGAGCGTGATGATCAGGGGCACCAGCACCAGCAGGCCCGAGAACAACCATTTGCGAAACGACGGCATGCGGGATGACTCAGGAGCTCGACGGTGTGGTCGGTGTGGTCGGTGCTGCGGGAGCCGGCGCGGCAGCAGGTGCGGGTGCGGCGGCGGGCGCGGGTGCGGCCACGTCACCGGCCGGTTTGGCAGGCGCTGCGGCGGGTGCGCCTTCGCCGGCAGGTGTGGCGGCGGGCTTGTTGCCCTCGCGGAAATCGGTGACGTACCAGCCCGAGCCCTTGAGCTGGAATCCGGCGGCGGTCAGCTGTTTCTTGAAGCTGGACTGACCGCAGGCCGGACACACGGTGAGCGGGTCGTCGGACATTTTCTGCAGCACGTCCTTGGCATGGCCGCAGGACTCGCACTTGTAGGCATAGATGGGCATGGCGTGAACCTGGTGAAGAAGGGGGGTTGTCCGGTCAAGGCAGTCACCCGGCGGGCGCACTGCATTCCCTGGTGGAAGCGGAACAAAACCCGTCATTATAAATTGAGGGGGTGTCGAGCGCCCTGCCGGGCGTCGGCCTCAGGCGGCACACGGCCGCCCGCCTTCACCAGAGACGCACGCGCACCAGCACCTGCATCACGATAAGCCCGAGCAAAAAGCCCAGTCCGCCATACAGGATGGCCTGCAGCAGGCGGTTGGTGCGCCGCTGCTCGGCCAGCAGACTGTCGAGTTCGCGCCGCAGTTCGTGCGGTTTGTGATGCAGGTAGTCGTGCAGCAGGCGTGGCAACGCGGGCAGCAGCTTGGCGTATTGGGGTGCCTCGGCCTTGAGCTGCTGCAGCAGTTTCTGCGGCCCCACCTGCTCGATCATCCATTTTTCCAGGAACGGCTTGGCGGTGTTCCAGAGATCCAGCTCGGGATCGAGCTCTCGGCCCAGACCCTCGATGTTGAGCAGGGTTTTCTGCAGCAGCACGAGCTGGGGCTGGATTTCCACCTGGAAACGACGCGAGGTCTGAAACAGGCGCATGAGCACCAGTCCGAGCGAGATTTCCTTGAGCGGACGGTCGAAGTAAGGTTCACACACCGCGCGGATGGCCGATTCGAGTTCGTCCACACGCGTCTCGGCGGGCACCCAACCGGACTCGATGTGCAGTTCGGCCACGCGCTTGTAGTCGCGCCGGAAGAAGGCTGTGAAGTTCTGCGCCAGGTACTCTTTGTCGAACTCGGTGAGCGTGCCGACGATGCCGAAATCCAGCGAGATGTAGCGCCCGAACGTACCGGGCGCCGTGCTCACCTGGATGTTGCCCGGGTGCATGTCGGCATGGAAAAAGCCGTCGCGAAACACCTGGGTGAAAAACAGGGTCACACCGTCGCGAGCGAGCTTCGGAATGTCCACGCCCAGCGCGCGCAATTCGTCGACCTTGTTGATGGGCAGGCCATGCATGCGCTCCATCACCATGACCTCGGTATAGCAATAGTCCCAGAGCATTTCCGGGATCAGCACCAGATCAAGGCCCTGCATGTTGCGGCGCAGTTGCGCGGCATTCGACGCCTCGCGCAGCAGGTCCAGCTCGTCGTGCAGGTATTTGTCGAACTCGCCCACCACCTCGCGCGGCTTGAGGCGTTTGCCGTCGGCGGAAAGCCGCTCCACCCAGCCGGCCATCATGCGCATAAGGCCGAGGTCCTTGTCGATCACGGCCAGCATGTTGGGCCGCAGCACCTTCACCGCCACCTCGCGCCCGCCATGTCGGCCGTCGCGCAGGGTCGCAAAGTGCACCTGGGCGATCGACGCGCTGGCCACCGGCACCTGTTCGAAGTGCGTGAACACCTCGGACAGCGGCTTGCCGAACGCACGCTCGATGCTGGCCACGGCCACTTCACTGGGAAACGGGGGCACGCGGTCCTGCAGTCGGGCGAGCTCGTCGGCGATGTCGGGCGGCAGCAGGTCACGGCGGGTCGACAGAACCTGGCCGAATTTCACGAAGATCGGCCCCAGGCGCTCCAAGGCTTCGCGCAGACGCTCGCCGCGGGGCGCATCCAGGTTGCGACCGATGGAAACGATGCGGGTGAGCAGGCGTATGCCGCGGCCGCGGAAGCTGGAGAGCACCAGCTCGTCCAGCCCGTAGCGCAACACCACCCAGACAATGAACGCGCCGCGAAAGAGCCGCGTCATGCGCTGGGTCCGCCGTCGTGCGGCGGCACGCCGGCATCGGACGCGGGCGCGCTGGTGAATGGGTTCCTCGGGGGAAAGCCTTCAGGCATGCGGGCCACGAACGACTTGATGGCCGTGGAAGCGGACCGCGCGAACCGCGCGATGGTGTGCGCTGTGGCATCGCCAACCACCCGGGACAGGTCTTCCTCGACATCCCAGCGCACGTTGTCCACCAGCCAGGCCACCTCGGCCGCCAGTTGCACATCGCCCTGGATGTCCACGCCCGGTTTCTGGCCGGCGAGCACGCTCTGGGCAAGCTCCAAGGGTGAAGTCTGGGTCAGCGTGACGCTGAGTTCGGGCTTCGCGCCGGGCGCACAGCGCTCCAGCAAACCGGCTGCGGTGGGCGCCAGCGTGAGGTGGAAGTCGCCCCACTGGATGCGCACGGGCTTGCCCTTCTGGCGCTTCAAACGGTCTTGGGCTGCGGGCTCCTGCATCAACACATGGTTGAGGAACAGCACGAGCCGGTTCTGCAACTCGTCCACCACCCAGTCGGGCGGGCGGATCGAGCCCAGCAAGGATTGCAGGAAGTTCAGGGGCGAGGCGCCAGAAGCGCCTGGTCCGGACGAAAAAACGGGTGGTTCATTTTTCATGACCACCCGATTTTGACGGATAAAACCCGGCGGGCGGCACCATCGGCCATTGCCCGGACAAGGTCGGGTCGTGGACCCGACCCGATGACGTTATTGCAAGGCTTGCACGCCCGCCACCAGCCAGCCAGACGAGCCTGCCTTGGGGCGCGTGATGTTCCAGACTTCGCGGAACGGATTGGGGCCAGACGATGCATCTTCGCGGATCATTCCCGAAAATTCCACGCTGGCCATGTACTCGTCGTCCAGCTCCTCAATGCCGAGCAACTGGGCATCGAGCATCACCACCTCGGTCTTGTTGACACCACCGGCGCTGGTGGATTCACGATCTGCCAACTGGCTGCGGATCTGCTCCAGCATGCCGTCGGTCATCATGGCGCGCAGGCTCGGAATGTCGGAGCGGTCCCAGGCATCTTGCAAGCTCACGAAATTGGCCTTGGAAGCCTTGAGGAAGCCGTCGGCATCAAAGCCGGCAGGCACACCCCAGGTCTGGCGACCCATGAGGGCCGCGCCGATCATGGAGCCACCCGCTGCGGACGGCTGGGCCGTGTCGAGCGACGCGGGGCCACTGCGCTCCCACGGACGGGCCGATGCATCGTTGCCGACGTTGTGCGGCATGTAGCTGCGGGGCGTGGCGGGGTCGAACTGCGAATTGCCCGATTGGGTGGCCGGGCCACCAGCACCTTGATAAGCCATGTTGCCGGCGCCGTTGGAAGCGGCGCGGCGGCGCATCACCATGCCGATCACGGCCATGACCACCGCCGCCAGCAAGGCGAACATCAGGAACTGTGCAAAACCTTCACCGAAACCCAGGGAAGAGGCCAACCAGGCCAGTCCAAGACCGGCGGCCAGGCCACCGAGCATGGCGCCCCAGGGACGCTTGGGCGCCGCTGCCGCCGGGCTGGCGGTGGCGGGACGGGCTGCGGCGTTCTGTGTCGGCGCCTGTGGCGCTGCCTGCTGCTGCGCGGGAGCAGTGCTGCGCTGCGTCACGTTGCCGGACTGCTTGCCGACTGAAAAGCCGCCGCCCATGCGCTTGGCCCAGACATCCTGCGTGCTCAGCACCATCGCGCAAACCAGCACCACCGACCACAACTTGTTCATGTCCCTGTCTCCTTCAATCAAAAATCAAAACCCCGCTCAGCATTTGATGCCCACATGCAGCGCCACCACGCCGGCGCTGAGGTTGTGCACATCCACGTGGCCGAAGCCCGCGCTGCGCATCATCTGCCGCAATGCTTCCTGTCCCGGGTGCATGCGGATGGACTCGGCGAGGTATCGGTAGCTCTCCTCGTCGTTGGCCACCAGCTTGCCCAGCTTGGGCAGGATGTTGAACGAATACCAGTCATAAGCCTTTTCGAGAGGTTTCGCCACCCGGGAAAACTCCAGCACCAGCAACTTGCCGCCTGGCTTGAGGGTGCGATGCATCTCGGCCAGCGCCAGTTCCTTGTTCGTCATGTTGCGCAACCCGAAGGCCACGGACACGAAATCGAACGAATCGCTGGCAAACGGAAGCTTTTCAGCATCGCACACCAAGGTGGGGAGTACAACGCCCATATCAAGGAGGCGCGTGCGGCCTTCACGCAACATCGCCTCGTTGATGTCGGTGTGCACGACCCGGCCCGTGGGGCCCACCTTTTTCGCGAACGCAAGAGACAGATCGCCGGTGCCGCCAGCAATGTCGAGCACGTGGTGGCCCGGTTGCGGGTTGGCCACGGTGAGCGTGTAGCGCTTCCAGAGCCGGTGCAGGCCGCCCGACATCAGGTCGTTCATCACGTCGTACTTGGGCGCGACCGAGTCGAACACGCTGCGCACGCGAGAAGCCTTTTCCCGCTCGTCGACGGTCTTGAAGCCGAAATGGGTGTCTGCCATCGCAATGCCTTCAGTGACTGCCGCAGGCGTGGCCGCCTTTTTCGGGCATGGGTGCGTCGCGCTCCACGCCGGCGGCGCTCAGACGTGCCGTGTACTCGGCCCAGAGTTCGTCCTGCTTCGAGCCGAGGAAATACAGCAGGTCCCACGAGAAGATGCCCGAGCTGTGGCCGTCGGAGAACGTGGGCTGAACCGCGTAATTTCCCACCGGCTCCAGCGCGATGATGCCGACCTCGCGCTTGCCGGTCTGCAGCACTTCCTGGCCCGGGCCGTGGCCCTGCACCTCGGCCGAAGGGGAGTACACGCGCATCAGCTCGAACGGAATCCTGAACTCCTTCCCGTCGGAAAAACCGATCTCGAGCACGCGCGACTGCTGGTGCAGCGTGATGGATTGCGGCGAGGGGGTGTTCTTGTCGAGTCCGGCCATGGGAAATGTCTCCGTGTGAATTGTGGGGTCAGACCAGCACGCGTTCGATGCCGCCTTCGTTGGCCTTGGCCACGTAAGCGGGCAGCCATTCTTCGCCCAGAATCTGGCGCGCCATTTCGACCACGATGTAGTCGGCTTCAAGCAGGCCGTTGTTCAGGTCGTCGCCATAGCGCGTGAGGCCTTGCAGGCAGCTCGGGCAGGAGGTCAGGATCTTCACATTGGCTTGCGGACCCACAGTGCCGGCAGCGCGCAGGGCGGCCTCGCCCTTGAGCAGCTCTTCTTCCTTGCGGAAGCGGATCTGGGTGGAGATGTCGGGCCGGGTCACGCCCAGCGTGCCCGACTCACCGCAGCAGCGTTTGCTCTCGATCACGTTGTCACCCACCAGGGCCTTCACCGTCTTCATCGGCTCCTGCAGCTTCATCGGCGTGTGGCAGGGGTCGTGGTAGAGGTAACCGCCCTGCCCGGCTGGCAAGGTGATGCCTTTTTCGAGCAGGTATTCGTGGATGTCGATGATGCGGCAGCCGGGGAAGATCTTGTCGAATTCGTAGCCCTGGAGCTGGTCGTAGCAGGTGCCACAGCTCACCACCACGGTCTTGATGTCCAGGTAGTTCAGCGTGTTGGCCACGCGGTGGAACAGCACCCGGTTGTCGGTGATGATCTTCTCGGCCTTGTCGAACTGGCCGCTGCCGCGCTGCGGATAGCCACAGCAGAGGTAACCTGGCGGCAACACGGTCTGCACGCCCGCATGCCACAGCATGGCTTGCGTGGCCAGCCCCACCTGGCTGAACAGGCGCTCGGATCCGCAGCCAGGGAAATAGAACACCGCTTCGGTCTCGGCCGTGGTGCCCACCGGGTTGCGGATGATGGGCACGTAGTCCTTGTCTTCAATGTCGAGCAGCGCGCGCGCGGTCTTCTTGGGCAAGCCCCCGGGCATCTTCTTGTTGATGAAGTGGATCACCTGCTCCTTGATGGGAGCCGGCCCGAGCGTGGCTGGCGGCGCGCCGGTCTGCTTGCGCGCCACCTTCTTCAACAGCGTGTTGGCCATGCGCTGGGCCTTGAACCCCACGTCGACCATGGCCGAGCGCATGAACTTGATGGTCTCCGGGTTGGTGGCGTTCAGGAAGAACATGGCCGCGGCATTGCCCGGACGGAAGCTCTTCTGGCCCATCTTGCGCAACAGGTTGCGCATGTTCATCGTGACGTCGCCGAAGTCAATCTTCACCGGGCACGGGCTCAGGCACTTGTGGCACACGGTGCAGTGGTCGGCCACGTCCTCGAATTCTTCCCAGTGTTTGATGCTGATGCCGCGGCGGGTCTGCTCTTCGTACAGGAAGGCTTCCACCAGCAACGAAGTGGCCAGGATCTTGTTGCGCGGGCTGTAGAGCAGGTTGGCGCGCGGCACATGCGTGGCGCAGACCGGTTTGCACTTGCCACAGCGCAGGCAATCCTTCACCGAATCGGCGATGGCACCGATGTCGCTCTGCTGCATGATCAGCGACTCGTGGCCCATGAGGCCAAAGCTCGGCGTGTAGGCGTGGGCCAGGTCGGCGCTGCGCAGGCTGGCGTCGCCGCCCACGCCCTGGCGCAACAGCTTGCCCTTGTTGAAGCGGCCTTCGGGGTCGACGCGGTCCTTGTACTGGGCGAACGGGCGCAGCTCCTCGTCGGTGAGGAACTCCAGCTTGGTGATGCCGATACCGTGCTCGCCCGAGATCACGCCGTCCAGGCTGCGCGCCAGCACCATGATGCGGGCCACAGCCTCGTGCGCCGTCTGCAACATCTCGTAGTCGTCGCTGTTGACCGGCAGATTGGTGTGCACGTTGCCGTCGCCGGCGTGCATGTGCAGCGCCGCCCACACGCGGCCCTTGAGCACACGCTTGTGGATGGCGGTGCATTCGTCCAGCACGGCACCGAAAGCAGCACCGGTGAAGATCTGCTGCAGCGGGGCACGGAGCTGCGTTTTCCAGCTGGCGCGCAGGCGGTGGTCTTGCAGTTGCGAGAACAGGCTGTCCACATCGCGCAACCAGCCGGCCCACAGCGCTCGCACGTCGCGCACCAGCACCAGGGCCTGTTGCACGCGGTCTTCGAGCAGTTCGGCGCTGGGGATGTCGTTGGCGTCGTCGGTCTTGCCCAGGGGCAACTGACCCTTGGCAAAGAAGGCCTCCAGCGCGTCGGCCAGCTTGATCTTGTTGCGCAGTGAGAGCTCGATGTTGATGCGCTCGATGCCCTCGGTGTACTCGCCCATGCGCGGCAGCGGGATCACAACGTCTTCGTTGATCTTGAAGGCGTTGGTGTGCTTGCTGATGGCCGCCGTGCGCTTGCGGTCGAGCCAGAATTTCTTGCGCGCCTCGGCGCTGATGGCCACGAAGCCTTCACCACTGCGTGAGTTGGCCAGGCGGATCACCTCACTGGTGGCACGCGCCACCGCGTCGGCGTCGTCGCCCACGATGTCGCCGATCAGCACCATCTTGGGCAAGGTGCCACGCTTGCTCTTGGTGGCGTAGCCCACGGCCTTGAGGTAGCGGTCGTCCAGGTGCTCCAGGCCGGCCAGGATGGCGCCACCCGGGCGCTTCATCTCGGCGAACATGAAGTCCTTGATCTCCACAATCGACGGAACGCAGTCGCGCGGGTTGCCGAAGAACTCCAGGCACACGGTGCGCACATGCTCGGGCATGCGGTGCACCACCCAGCGCGCGCTGGTGATCAGGCCGTCGCAACCTTCCTTCTGGATGCCGGGCAGGCCGCTCAAAAACTTGTCGGTCACGTCCTTGCCCAGGCCTTCCTTGCGGAAGGTCTTGCCGGGAATCACGAGCTGTTCTGTGCGCACCGGCGTCTTGCCGTCCGCCTCGAAATACTTCAGCTCGAAGCTGGCCACCTCGGCGTCGTGAATCTTGCCCAGGTTGTGGTCCACCCGGGTCACTTCGAGCCACTGCGCCTGCGGCGTGACCATGCGCCAGCTCAGCAGGTTGTCCAGCGCCGTGCCCCAGAGCACGGCTTTCTTGCCACCGGCGTTCATGGCGATGTTGCCGCCCACGCACGACGCCTCGGCCGAGGTCGGGTCGACCGCAAACACATGGCCCGCGCGCTCGGCCGCATCGGCCACGCGCTGTGTCACCACGCCGGCTTCGGTCCAGATGGTGGGCAGGGGTTTGTCGTGGCCGGGTGCCTTCACCCATTCCACTTCGGTCATGGCTTCGAGTTTTTCGGTGTTGATCACCGCGCTTTTCCAGGTCAGCGGGATCGCGCCGCCCGTGTAACCGGTGCCGCCGCCTCGCGGAATGATGGTCAACCCGAGTTCGTAGCAGCCTTTGACCAACAAGGCCATCTCGGATTCGGTGTCGGGCGTGAGCACCACGAAAGGGTATTCCACGCGCCAGTCGGTCGCGTCGGTGACGTGCGAGACGCGCGAGAGGCCGTCGAACTTGATGTTGTCGTGCGCGGTGAGCTTGCGCAGCGCCTTGGTGGCGCGCTGGCGCAGCGCGGCCATGTCTTCAAACGAGCGCGAGAAGGCGTCCACCGCACCCTTGGCGGCCTGGAGCAGCTCGGCCACCAATTGGTCCCGTCCGG
Source organism: Hydrogenophaga sp. (assembly GCF_018780385.1). Classification (GTDB taxonomy): domain Bacteria; phylum Pseudomonadota; class Gammaproteobacteria; order Burkholderiales; family Burkholderiaceae_C; genus Hydrogenophaga. The sequence goes on from NZ_JADMJO010000023.1 coordinate 10,937, forward strand.
CGTCGTCTTGCGGCGTACGGCGCTTCTGTACTTCGGTCAGGCGGTGGTGCAGGGCATCCACCAGCTGTTTGCGGCGTTTCGGGGTGTCGAGCAGGTCGTCCTGCAGGTAGGGGTTGCGCTGCACCACCCAGATGTCGCCCAGCACCTCGTACAGCATGCGCGCCGAGCGGCCGGTGCGGCGTTCGCCGCGCAGTTCGTTCAACAACGTCCAGGCCCGCTCGCCCAGCAAACGCTGCACGATTTCGCGATCGGAGAAAGAGGTGTAGTTGTAGGGTATCTCGCGCAGGCGCGGTGCTTCGTCGGTGGCCACGGCGAAGAGCGAGAGCGGTGTGGGAGCGTTCATGGATGCGGCAGACGCCAACGTGACAGTGGGTAGCCCAAGATGGTAACGCAGGGCCCATTCACCCGCCCCCCTCATGGAAACCCCTGTTGTCATGGGAGGGAAACGCCGTTGCAATCGTTTCGTCACAGAAGATCCATACCCTACGGCGTTTCCGTCGTCCGTATTTAGGAGCCAACATGCAGAAACGCTTTCTTCCCCTCACCGGCGCCCTCGCGCTTGCCGCACTGATCAGCGGGCCAGTTCATGCCCAGACCGAGATCCAGTGGTGGCATTCCATGACCGGTGGCTTGAACGACTGGGTGCTCGACCTCGCCAATGGCTTCAACGCCAGCCAGAAGGAATACAAGATCGTGCCGACCTACAAAGGCACTTACGACGAAACCATGCCGGCGGCCGTGGCGGCCTTCCGCGCGGGCAATGCACCACACATCCTGCAGGTGTACGAAGTCGGCACCGCGACCATGATGGCGGCCAAAGGCGCCATCGTGCCGGTGGGCAAGGTGTTGGCCGATGCCGGCTACAAGTTCGATCCCAAGGCCTACATTCCAGCCGTCGTGGGTTACTACACCGCCCCCAATGGGCAAATGCTGAGTTTCCCGCTGAACAGCTCGACCACGGTCTTCAACTACAACAAGGACCTGTTCAAGAAAGCCGGCCTGGACCCGAACAGCCCGCCCAAGACCTGGCCTGAGGTGGTGCTCGCCGCCGCCAAGCTCAAGGCATCGGGCGTGAGTTGCCCGTTCACCACCAGCTGGCAGGGCTGGACCCAGCTCGAGAGCTTCTCGACCTGGCACAACACCGAGTTCGCCACCAAGGGCAACGGCTTTGGTGGCACCAGCGCGCGCCTGAACTTCAACAGCCCGCTGCACGTGCGCCACATCGAGAACCTGGCCAACATGGCCAAGCAAGGGCTGTTTGTGTACCGCGGCCGCGGCAACGCCGCCGACGCGCCGTTCTATTCGGGCGAATGCGCGATGGCCACCGCATCGTCGTCAACCTACGCCAGCATCAAGAAGAACGCCAAGTTCGACTTCGGCATTGCCACGCTGCCTTACTACCCCGACGTGGTCGGTGCGCCGCAGAACACCGTGATTGGCGGCGCTTCGCTGTGGGTCATGGCCGGCAAGAAGGCGCCTGAGTACAAGGGCGTGGCCGAATTCTTCAACTACCTGACCAACGCCGAGATCCAGGCCAAGAGCCACCAGCGCACGGGTTACCTGCCGATCACGCTGGCGTCTTTTGAAGCCACCGAAAAGGCGGGCTTCTACAAGCAGAACCCAGGCACCGACGTGGCCGTGAACCAGATGATCCGCAAGACCACCGAAAAGTCGCGCGGCATCCGCCTGGGCAACTTCGTGCAGATCCGCGCGATCGAGGACGAAGAGCTCGAGCAGGTCTGGGCCGGAAAGAAGACCGCCAAGGAAGCGCTGGACAGCGCGGTCAAGCGCGGCAACGAGCTGCTGGTGCGCTTCGAGGCGGCCAACAAGAACTGAGTATGCTCGCCGGGGCGGCAGGGTTCCATGCTGCCCCGCTTCTCGCGCACGCCGCGTGAGTCCTTTACAACCTTCTGCCACTGGCACGCATGGCCTCTGAAAAACGCGTCGTCTTTCGTTCCAGCTGGTTGCCGTGGGCGCTTCTCGCGCCTCAGGTCATCGTCATTCTGGTTTTTTTCTTCTGGCCAGCAGCACAAGCGCTGCTGCAGTCGTTTCAGCAGTCTGACGCCTTCGGCATCTCGACCGAATGGGTGGGGCTGGAGAACTTCAAGAACCTGATCAACGACGAGACCTATCTGGCCTCGTTCAAAACAACCGCCGTGTTCTCGGTGCTGGTGGCCGGCCTGGGCATCGGCATCTCGCTGTTGCTGGCCGTGTTCGCCGATCGCGTGGTCAAGGCCACACTGATCTACCGCACGCTGCTGATCTGGCCCTATGCGGTGGCACCGGCCGTGGCCGGTGTGCTGTGGTTGTTCATGCTGGCGCCGTCCATCGGCGTCGTCTCGTACGCGCTGCGCGCGGTGGGCATCGAGTGGAACAGCCTGCTCAACAGCACCCACGCGATGACGTTGATCGTGCTGGCCTCGGTGTGGAAGCAGATTTCCTACAACTTCCTGTTCTTCCTGGCCGGCCTGCAGAGCATTCCGAAGTCGCTGATCGAGGCCGCGGCCATCGACGGCGCCCACCCTTGGCGGCGCTTCTGGACGATCCAGTTCCCGCTGCTCTCGCCCACCACGTTCTTCCTGTTCGTGATCAACGTGGTCTACGCCTTCTTCGACACCTTCGCCATCGTGGACGCGGCCACCCAGGGCGGCCCGGGCAAGGACACCGCGATCCTGGTCTACAAGGTCTATTACGACGGCTTCAAGGCGCTGGACCTCGGTGGTTCTGCCGCGCAGTCGGTGGTGCTGATGGTGATCGTCATTGCGCTCACGGTGGTGCAGTTCCGCTTCGTCGAAAAGAAAGTCCAATACTGATGATCGAACGCCGCCCCGGCCTGACCTTCCTGTCCCACGCCGTGTTGATCATCGGTGTGCTGGTGGTCGGCTTCCCGCTCTACCTGACCTTCGTGGCCTCCACCCAGACGGCCGACGCCATCGTGCAGGCGCCCATGTCGCTGCTGCCGGGCAACCAGTTGATTGAGAACTACACCGCGGCGCTCAAAGGCACCGGCATGGGGGCTGCCTCGAACGCGCCGGTGGGGCGAATGATGATGGTCAGCCTGATCACCGCACTGGTGATTGCGGTGGGCAAGATCGCGATCTCCCTACTGTCGGCATTCGCCATCGTCTACTTCCGCTTCCCCTTCCGCATGCTGTTCTTCTGGGCCATCTTCGTCACGCTGATGTTGCCGGTGGAAGTGCGCATCGGACCCACCTACTCGGTGGTGGCCAGCCTGGGCATGCTCAACACCTACGCCGGCCTCACGGTGCCGCTGATCGCCTCGGCCACCGCCACCTTTTTGTTCCGCCAGTTCTTCCTGACCGTGCCCGACGAACTCGTGGAAGCCGCGCGCATGGACGGCGCAGGGCCCATGCGATTCTTCAAGGACGTGCTGCTGCCGCTGTCGGTCACCTCGATTGCCGCGCTGTTCGTCATTCAGTTCATCTATGGCTGGAACCAATACCTCTGGCCGCTGCTGGTGACGACCGAAGAAAGCATGTACCCGGTGGTGATCGGCATCAAACGCATGATCAGTGGCGGTGACGCGGCCACCGACTGGAACATCGTGATGGCCACCGCCGTGCTGGCCATGATCCCGCCCGCGCTGGTCGTGATCCTGATGCAGCGCTGGTTCGTCAAGGGCTTGGTGGACACCGAAAAGTAAATGACTTGTGGGACGGCCCCAAGGACGCGCGCAGCGCCCCTTGGCTCTACCCTCAACTGACCAGAGACTGAAAACAACATGGCATCCATCTCCCTTCGCAATGTCGTCAAGCGCTACCGCACCGGCAAAACCGAACTGCAAGTCATCCACAGCGTCAATGCCGAGATCGCCCACGGCGAATTCATCGTGATCGTCGGCCCGTCGGGCTGCGGCAAGTCCACCCTGCTGCGCATGGTGGCTGGCCTGGAAGAGGTCAGCGGTGGCGAGATCAGCATCGGCGAGCGAGTCGTCAACGAACTGGAGCCGGCCGAACGCGACATCGCGATGGTGTTCCAGAACTACGCGCTGTATCCGCACATGACCGTGTTCGACAACATGGCCTACGGCTTGAAGATCAAGAAGGTGCCGATCGACGAGATCAAGCAGCGCGTGGACAAGGCCGCCGGCATCCTGGAACTGGGTCACCTGCTGGCGCGCAAGCCGCGCGAACTCTCCGGCGGCCAGCGCCAGCGCGTGGCCATGGGCCGCGCCATCGTGCGCCAGCCGCAGGTTTTTCTGTTCGACGAGCCGCTGTCCAACCTGGACGCCAAGCTGCGCGCCCAGACGCGGCTGGAGATCCAGAAGCTGCACCGTGAACTCGGTATCACCTCGCTCTTCGTCACACACGACCAAGTGGAGGCCATGACGCTGGCCGAACGCATGATCGTGATGAACGCCGGCAACATGGAGCAGTTCGGAACGCCCGAAGAGGTTTACTCCCGCCCGGCCACCACGTTTGTCGCCAGCTTCATCGGCTCACCCCCCATGAACCTGCTCAAGTCGGCACCGGGCGGCAGGACGGGCCAGATCCTGGGCGTGCGGCCAGAGCACCTCGACATCGGCTCGGAAGGCTGGGCGCTGCAGGTGGAGACGGTGGAGTTGCTCGGCGCGGAGCGCCTGGTGCATGCCCGGCTGGGCGACGAACAACTCATCATCCGCACCCACGAAGACCAGGGTGCACCGGCGGTGGGCAGCACCATCCACGCCCAGCCACGGCTGGAGCGCCTGCACTGGTTCGACGCAACCACCGGCAAGCGGGTGTGAGCTTGGGGGAGCACAAGACGCCATGGCCTTATCCACGGTGGATCGCCCACCGCGGCGCCGGCAAGCTCGCACCTGAAAACACGCTGGCAGCGTTCCGGGTGGGCGCCTCGCACGGCTACCGCATGCTCGAGTGCGATGCCAAGCTCAGCGCAGACGGCGTGGTGTTCCTGCTGCACGACGACACGCTGCAGCGCACCACCAATGGCCATGGCGTGGGCGGCGACCAGTCGTGGAGCGCCTTGAGTCAGCTCGACGCGGGCAGCTGGCATTCGCGCGGTTTTGCGGGTGAGCCACTGGCCACCCTGGAGGGTGTGGCGCGTTACTGCCAGGCCAACGCCTGCTGGCTCAACATCGAAATCAAACCAACTCCGGGCCTGGAAGCCCAGACCGGTCGGGCGGTGGCGGCAGCTGCACAACGCCTTTGGCAAGACCGGCCTGGCTGGCCTCCCCTGCTGACTTCGTTCCAGCCCGAAGCCTTGCAAAACGCTATGGCCACGGCGCCCGAGCTACCGCGCGGCCTGCTGCTCGATACGTTGTGGAGCGGCTGGCTGGACGTGGCCCGCTCGCTGGAGTGCGTGGCTGTGGTCTGCAACCACGCGCTGTGGGACACGGCGCTGATCGGCACGGCCCGGGCGGCCAGCCTGCGCACACTGGCCTACACGGTCAACGACGACTGGGCCGCGCAGCGGCTGCTGGACCTGGGGCTGGACGGCATCATCACCGACCGGGTGGATCTGTTCGCCCCGGGCTCCTGAGTCAACGCCCGCGCAACCACCAGGCCACCGTTCCCTGGGCCAGCACCAGTGCCGCATAGGTGGCGACCTTTCCGTCGCGACCGAAGTACGCCAGCCCCACGAGCAGCACCATCACGCCCGAGACGAACAGCAACGACAGCTGCAGGCCGCTACCGAATCCCGGTCGCCCTTTGCGTCGCACGCGCAAGCCGACCCACAGCAGCAGGCCGACGCCGAGAGCGGGCGCCACAAAACCCACCAGGTGCGAGAGAACAGACAAAGGTGTCATTGAGAGTTGCCAGTGACGTGCATAAGCGATCAATTTTATAATCGGCCAATGTCTGTCTGGACCCTCGGCATCAACCATCACACGGCTCCGCTCGATCTGCGGGGCCGTTTTGCGTTTGCGCTCGATCAGATCCAGCCCACTTTGCACGGTTACCGCCAAAGTCTGGTGCGCCAACCCGAGGCCACGCTGCTCTCCACCTGCAACCGCACCGAACTCTATGGCGCAGGTGACGCCTCGGCGGTGGACCCCACGCTGGACTGGCTGGCCCAGACCGGCGGTGTCAGTCCGAACGTGCTGCGCGACCACGCCTATGTGCTGCGCGACGACCAGGCGGCCCGCCATGCGTTCCGCGTGGCCAGCGGGCTGGACAGCATGGTGCTGGGCGAGGCCCAGATCCTCGGCCAGATGAAGGACGCGGTGCGCGCTGCCCACGACGCTGGCGCCCTGGGCAGCACGCTGCACCAGCTGTTCCAGCGCTCCTTCGCCGTGGCCAAGGAAGTGCGAAGCTGCACCGAGATCGGCGCCCACTCCATCAGCATGACGGCCGCGGCCGTGCGCCTGGCGTCGCAGCTGTTTGAGGACCTGAAAGACATCCGGGTGCTGTTCGTCGGCGCGGGCGAGATGATCGAACTCGCCGCCACCCACTTCGCCGCGAAAACGCCCAAGAGCATGGCGATCGCCAACCGCACGCTGGAGCGCGGCGAGAAGCTCGCCAACCGATTCGGCGCCCAGGTCATTCGCCTGGCCGATCTACCCGATCGCCTGCACGAATTCGACGCCGTCATCAGCTGCACCGCCAGTACCTTGCCCATCATCGGTCTGGGTGCCGTCGAGCGAGCGCTGAAGAAACGCCGGTACCGCCCCATGTTCATGGTCGATCTGGCCGTGCCGCGCGACATCGAATTTGAAGTGAAGGCGCTGACCGACGTGTACCTCTACACCGTCGACGACCTCGCCACCGTGGTGCAAACCGGCAAGGACAACCGCCAGGCCGCCGTGGCCCAGGCGGAAGTGATCATCGACGCCGGCGTGGCCAGCTTCATGCACTGGATGGACCAGCGCAACCCCGCCAATGGCGTGGTGCCCCTGATCCAGCAGATCAACGCGCAGGCCGATGAATGGCGTGCTGTGGAACTCGCCCGAGCCCGCCGCCTGCTGGCCAAGGGCGAACCGGTGGAAGCCGTGCTGGAAGCCCTGTCCAGAGGCCTCACCCAGAAGATGCTGCACGGCACGCTGGCCGAGCTGCACACCGGTGACACCGCTGCTCGCGCAGTCACGGCCCAGACCGTCTCCCGCCTCTTCCTGCGCGAATCATCGGCCAAGTCGCCGCGCGACCCACAAGCCTAGCGGCTTGCTTCGGGCACTGCTGTCTGCGGTTCGGTACCGTCGGACGGCTGGCCCGCCGACACCCACCGTCTTCCCCACCCATGAAACCCTTCGTCCGCGACACCCTGCTGCGCCAACGCGCCCGCCTGCACGAGCTCGACGCGCTGCTATCTGCCCCCGACGTGGTGGACAACATGGAGCGCTTCAAAACGCTCAGCCGCGAGCACGCCGACGCTTCCACCGTGGTCGAGGTGTTCAACCGCTACCTGCAGCGCGAAGCCGACCTGGCCTCGGCCACCGAGATGCTCGCGGACGCCGACATGGTCGACATGGCCCGCGAGGAAATTGACGCCGCTCAGGCAGACATGGCTCAGCTCGACACCGAGCTGCAGCAGTTGCTCTTGCCCAAAGACCCCGACGACGAGCGCAACGCCTTCGTGGAAATCCGCGCTGGCACCGGCGGCGACGAATCGGCGCTGTTTGCCGGCGACCTGGCGCGGCTGTACACCCGCTACGCGGAGCGCCAGGGCTGGCAGGTTGAAACCGTGAGCGAGTCGCCCAGCGAGCTCGGCGGCTACAAAGAAGCGGTGCTGCGCGTGTCCGGCCCCGGCGCCTACGGCCGACTGCGCTTTGAATCGGGGGGTCACCGCGTGCAACGCGTGCCGGCCACTGAAACACAAGGCCGCATCCACACCAGCGCAGCCACCGTGGCCGTGATGCCCGAGCCTGACGAAACGGAAGCGGTGAAGCTCAACCCGAGCGAGCTGCGCATCGACACCTACCGCGCCAGCGGTGCTGGCGGCCAACACATCAACAAGACCGACTCCGCCGTGCGAGTGACCCACCTGCCCACCGGCATCACCGCCGAATGCCAGGACGGCCGCTCGCAGCACAGCAACAAGGCCAAGGCCCTGCAGGTGCTCACCGCGCGCCTGCAGGAAAAAGACCGCAGCGAGCGCGCCGCCAAGGAAGCCGCCACCCGCAAGGGCCTGATCGGCAGCGGCGACCGCAGCGACCGCATCCGCACCTACAACTTCCCGCAAGGCCGCCTGACCGACCACCGCATCAACCTCACGCTCTACAAGGTGCTGCAGGTGATGGAGGGTGATCTGGACGAAGTGATCCATGCCTTGCAGGTGGCGCGCGGCACCGAGCTGCTCGCCGAGCTTGAACAGCGCAACGGAGCATGAACACCATTCGAGAGACGCTCTCGGTGCTGCAACAGCGCGGCCTGGACCGGCTTGACGCGCAGATGCTTGTGCTACTCACCTTGCAGCGCGGTCCGCACGACCGCGCGTGGCTCATGGCGCACGACGGTGATGCGTTGCCAGCTGATTCAGCAGTGCGTCTGGAGACCCTGGTGCAGCGGCGCCAGCGGGGTGAACCCATGGCCTACCTGCGCGGCAATCAGGAATTCTTTGGACTGCAATTGCAGGTGGACACGCGCGTGCTGGTGCCCCGCCCCGACACCGAAACGCTGGTGAACTGGGCGCTGGAGCTGGTGGGTGCCGGCAGCAGCGTGGCCCGCGTGCTGGACCTGGGCACGGGCAGTGGCGCCATCGCGCTTGCACTCGCATCGCAGCGGCCTCTGGCAACGGTGAGTGCCACCGATGAGAGCGAAGACGCCCTGGCGGTTGCCCGAAGCAATGCTAAGAGCCTGGACCTGCCGGTGCGGTTTCACGTCGGGTCGTGGCTGAACGCGGTGCCCGGCCAGCGCTTTGATGTGATCGTCACCAACCCACCCTACATCGCCGACAACGACCCCCATCTCGCCGCCCTGGCCCACGAGCCTTTGACCGCTCTCACGGCCGGGGTCGATGGACTGGACGACATCCGCAACATCATCAACAACGCACCCCAGGCGCTGGTGCCCAGCGGCTGGCTGCTGATCGAACACGGCTTCGACCAGGCCGCTGCGGTTCGCGGCCTGCTGCAAGCCACCGGCTTCGAGCAAGTGAGCAGCCGCACCGACCTTGCGGCCATCGAACGCTGCAGCGGCGGCCAGTGGCCACAAGCGCGATAATGCAGACCGTTCCCGGGTCACTCCAGACCCATTCGCAGAAGGACCTTTCAGCCATGAGTGACGCCCAAACCCGAATCGACCAACTGGTCAAATCCAACGACATCGTGCTGTTCATGAAGGGCAACGCGAGCTTCCCCATGTGCGGCTTCTCCGGCCGTGCGATCCAGATCCTCAAGGCCTGCGGCGTCGAGACCAAAACGCTCAAGACCGTGAACGTGCTTGAAGACGAAGAGGTTCGCCAGGGCATCAAGGAATACAGCAACTGGCCCACGATCCCCCAGCTCTACGTCAAGGGCGAATTCGTCGGCGGTTCGGACATCATGATGGAGATGTACCAGTCGGGCGAATTGCAACAGGTCATCACCGGCCAGAGCTGACCGGCCCTGCGCCGCGGCTCAAGCCACCTTCGGGTGGCTTTGTCGTTTCTGGCGCCCGCCATGTGCGCGGTTTCGCACGGACATGGTCAATGCGGCAGTCAACGGGGTCTTCACGGGGCTTTTCGGGCTTCATGGCGGGCACATCTTGTGCTTGAATGAAATCGCCACTGAACCTTCAAGGAGAACCGCATGAGCTCACGCAGCCTGGTCGCTTCACCCCCTCTTGGTCTGCCCATCGCCCAGATGCGCAGCGTGTTCAGCGCGGACGAAGTCGAGCGCAAGTTGGCCAAGCTGCAGGCCAGTGGCAACGAACGTGAATACGAAAGCCTTCGCAACACGTGGCAGCGCATGCTGGAGCGCGGCCCACAACGCTTCGCCGTCAAACCCTCGGGCGTGCCCGACATGGCACCGCTCTACGACTTGCTGCCCAATTTTGGTGAAGTGCTCGACGACGTGAAGCGCCACGTGGCCCTGAGCCAGGACAGCCGCGACAGCCTGGAGGTCACACCCATCCTCTTGCTGGGCCCACCCGGCGTGGGCAAGACCCACTTCGCCAAACAGCTCGCCGAACTGCTGGGCACCAGCATGAGTCTCGTGCCCATGAGTTCCATGACGGCGGGTTGGTTGCTGTCGGGTTCATCCTCGCAATGGAAAGGCGCCAAACCGGGCAAGGTGTTCGAAGCGCTGATCGACGGCCAGTACGCCAACCCGGTGATCGTGGTGGACGAGATCGACAAGGCCAACGCCGATGCGCAATACGACCCGCTGGGCGCGCTCTACAGCCTGCTGGAGCACGACACCGCGCAAAACTTCGTCGATGAGTTCGCCGAAGTGCCGATCGACGCCAGCCAGGTGATCTGGGTCACCACCGCCAACGACGAACGCCACATTCCCGAGCCGATCATGAACCGCATGAACGTGTTCGAGATTGCACCACCCACCCCGGAAGCAGCGCGCAAGATCGCAGCCCACCTCTACCGCGGCATCCTGGGGGAGCACGACTGGGGGCAGCGCTTTGATCCGGAGCCTGCCGACGACGTGCTGGACCAGCTCGCAGTGCTGGCGCCGCGCGAAATGCGCCGGGCGCTGGTCACGGCGTTTGGCAATGCGCGGCTGGCCAACCGCTACCGCGTGGAGCCCGACGACCTGCCCAAAGCGGGCACGAGCAAGAACCGCATCGGGTTTCTGCAATAACCGACAGGCGTTTCGCAGCAGGGCCGCCCCAATGCGAAACAGCCCCCTCGGGGGGCAGCGACCCGCGCAGCGGCGGAGCGTGGGAGCGACATCACTAAGCGTCGGGGTGTGCCCAGTTCCTGGAGGCCGCGTACACCGCGTTGGGGTACTCAGCACGGCCCCGGCTGCCGTTGTAGCGGCCCAGCGCCAGAAAGGTGTCACCGCGTTCGCGGTCGAGGTAATGGCGCAGGATCACGCAGCCAAAGCGCAGGTTGGTCTGCATGTTGAAGAGTCGGCTGGGGTCGCCGTCACCAATCAAGCGCGACCAGAACGGCATGATCTGCATATAGCCCCGCGCACCCACGCGCGAGATGGCGAATTTCCGGAATGCGCTCTCGACCTGGATCAACCCCAGCACCATCGTGATGTCCAGCCCCGCGCGGCGCGTTTCGTACCAGACGGTCTGCAGGAATTCAATGCGCGTCTGAAATTCAGTCTTGCGCCGCTGCAGCCGCCCACTGCTGGTGCCCAGCCAACGCAAGTAGGCCAGCCGCTTTTCCAGGTCGGTGAATTCAGGCACGGGCGGCGCGCTGTTGGAGATGGCGGCGCTCAAAGCACCGCGCACCGAATCGGCCAGCGGCTCTTCAAGCTGACCACCTGCATGCGTCCAATGGGGCAACGAACTGAGTCCCAACGACGCCGCCCCCAACAGGCAGTCGCGACGCGACCAGGCCAGCGGCTTCATGCGCCGAGCTTGCCCTTCAGCAAGGCAAGCACGTCGGCCAACGCCACCTGGGTGGCGGCGGCATCGCGGCGGTGCTGGTATTCCACCTGTCCGGCCTTCAGCCCACGGTCGCCGATGGTCACACGGTGCGGCACACCGATGAGCTCCCAGTCTGCAAACATGGCACCCGGGCGCTCGCCACGATCGTCCAGGATCACGTCGATGCCCGCCGCGATCAGTTCATCGTGGAGCTGTTCGGCAGCCGCCTTCACCTCCGGGCTGCGGTCCATGCCGATAGGGCACACCACCACCGTGAACGGCGCCAGCGCATCGGGCCAGATCATGCCGCGCTCGTCGTGGTTCTGTTCGATGGCAGCCGCAGGCAGGCGCGTGATGCCGATGCCGTAGCAGCCCATCTCGAAGTGAGCAGGCTTGCCGTCTTCGCCCAGGAACGTCGCTTTCATCGCCTTGCTGTATTTGGTGCCCAGGTAAAACACATGGCCCACTTCGATGCCACGCTCGATGGCGAGCAGGCCCTTGCCGTCGGGTGAGGCGTCGCCTTCGACCACATTGCGCAGATCTGCCACCACATCGGGTTCTGGCAAGTCGCGGCCCCAGTTCACGCCAGTCATGTGGAAATCGGGTTCGTTGGCACCGCAGATCCAGTCGGCCATCACAGCCACTTCACGGTCCACCACCAGTTTCACCGGCTTCTTCAAGCCGATCGGACCCAGGTAGCCGGGGCGGCAACCGAAGTGCTCTTCAATCTCGGGCACGCTGGCGAAACGGAAACCGACGTTCAGCCCTGGCACCTTGTTCACCTTGACTTCGTTCATGTCGTGATCCCCGCGCAGCAGCAGCAGCCACACCTGGCTTTTCACGGTCTCCCCCGCTTCGTTGAGCGTGTCGGTAGCCAGCACCAGCGACTTGACCGTCACGGCCAGCGGCACGCCCAGCAGCGCCGCCACATCGGCGCAAGTGCTCTTGCCCGGCGTTGGCGTTTTGATCATGGCGTTGGAAGGCGCAGGACGCGGCGCAGCGGGTGCCAGCGCTTCGGCCTTCTCCATGTTGGCTGCGTAGTCGCTGTCTGGGCAGTACACGATGGCATCCTCGCCCGTGGCCGCGATCACCTGAAACTCCTCGCTCAAGTCTCCACCGATGGCGCCGCTGTCGGCCGCTACGGCCCGGTAACGCAGGCCGAACCGGTCGAAGATGCGCCGGTAGGCCGCAGCCATCACCTGGTAACTCGTCTGCGCGGCTTCACCAGTGCGATCAAAACTGTAGGCGTCCTTCATGATGAATTCGCGCCCACGCATCAGACCAAAACGCGGACGGCGCTCATCGCGAAATTTGGTCTGAATCTGGTAAAAATTCTTCGGCAGCTGCTTGTAGCTGCGCAACTCCTGGCGCGCGATGTCGGTGACCACTTCCTCGCTGGTGGGCTGCACGATGAAGTCGCGGTCGTGCCGGTCCTTGATGCGCAGCAGCTCCGGGCCCATCTTTTCAAAGCGACCGGTTTCCTGCCACAGCTCGGCCGGCTGGATCACCGGCATGGTGAGCTCGACCGCGCCGGCACGGTTCATTTCCTCGCGCACGATGGCTTCCACCTTCTGGATCACACGCAGACCCATGGGCATGTAGCTGTAGATGCCGGCGCCAAGCTTTTTGATCATGCCGGCGCGCGTCATCAGTTGGTGGCTCACCACTTCGGCGTCGGCCGGGGCTTCCTTCTGGGTCGAGATGAAGAACTGGGAGGCTTTCATGGGCTCAGCGCCGCCCGCAGGCAGCTCGGTGGGGTTCAAAAAGGGAGGCTCTGAACAGATGTGCGGGACAAACCGGCCCGAGTGGGTCCAATTTTGGGGCGTCCCGCAGCGCTCAGAGAGACAACAGGTGTGTGATCACTTCGCAACTCGCATAGAGCGATGCATAATGAAGACAGTTTAAAAATTTGGGGTTGATTATGCTTGACAGAGAAGGCTTCAGGCCCAATGTCGGCATCATTCTGCTCAACCAGCGAAACCAGGTGTTCTGGGGCAAGCG
>NZ_JADMJO010000151.1 GCF_018780385.1 Hydrogenophaga sp.
CGCCAGTGCTAGCTTTTCGTACCGTCACTTATTGCACTGAAAACGAGGAGACCCCGAACAGCGCCTCGCGCCACTCCGCCGTTTCGCCGGGATCGGGGTCGGCAGAGGCGGGGTCGATGAAATGCAACTGCTTTGAAACGTCGTTTATGGGGTTCTCCTGATCGAAGCACTGTAGGCCGGTAGCCCGGGCAGTTGTTGTCTTTCTGCGTCCTCGTAGCGCAAATTGACAGCATAAAATGCTGCCTATATGAAAACTAACAGCACAAATGATCTTGACAGCACCGATTTGAAGATTCTGAAAGAACTTCAGGAAGACGCCAGCCTGTCCAACGTGGAGCTGGCCAAGCGCGTGCACCTCTCGCCCTCGCCCTGCCTGGCGCGGGTGCGCGCGCTGGAAGCGCGCGGTCTCATTCGCCAATATGTAGCGCTGCTCGATGCCAAACAACTTGGGCTGCACCTCAACGTGTTCATTTGTATCAGCCTCAAGCAGCAAAGTCTCGAGGCATTGGAAGAGTTTGAAGAGCGCATCCGCATCCGGGATGAGGTTATGGAGTGTTACCTGATGACGGGCGACGCAGACTACCTGCTGCGCGTGGCAGTTGCGGACATGGCGATCTCTTCCGCCAAGCGCTTTTCTGCAACTGTCCGAACGTGTTTCAACACCCGGATGTCTTGTCCGTCGACGCCAAGCAGGCGGCCCGGCTGTGCGCGGCGAAGCAGCGCGAGCAACGCATTGCCCAGGCGCTGGCGCGCCTGCCCGAGCTGCAAGCGGCCAAGCGGCGCAACGGCGACAAGGCCGAAAACGCGCGCGCCAGCACCACAGATGTGGATGCCACCAACATGAAGATAGCCGACGGGGGTTTCCGTCCTGCCTACAACGTGCAGTTTGCGACCGACTGCGCCAGTCAGGTGATCGTGGGGGGTGGATGTCACTACGGCGGGCAGTGACATGGGGCAAATGAGCCCGATGGTCGAACAGGTCGAGCAGCGCCTGGGGCGCGCTCCCGAGCAGTGGCTGGTGGACGGGGGCTTCCCCCCCACGCGCAAATCGATGCGGTGGCCGGCAAGACCGAGGTCTATGCGCCGGTGCCTCGGGTAAAGGCGCCCAAGGGCAAGGATAAAGACGGCGGGGACCCACCCGCGCCAGGCAGCGAGTTCGAGCCCAAGGCGGGCTACAGCGAGGCCGTGGCGCACTGGCGCCAGCGAATGAACACAGACGCTGCACGGCAGATCTACAAGGAGCGCGCGGCCACGGCCGAATGCGTGAACGCACAGGCGCGCAACCGGGGCCTGCAGCGCTTGCCGGTATGCGGACTGGCCAAGGTGCTCGATGTGACCAAGCTCTGCGCTCTGGCCCACAACCTGATGCGCCTGGCGGCACTGGCACCGCAATTGATCGGCTGGGGCACAGGTGCGTCCGAAACGAGCGCAAGCACCGCGTGAGGAGTATGCAATGAGCGAAATGCGGCCTGCAAAGGCCTACGAGGTCGATTTGGAACTCATCGCACGCGTCTCCAACCACAAACCGGTCGTTGCGCCGACGACAACCGCGCCACCGACCATGCCCGTTCATTCGACATCAGCCTGGAAGCGAAAGCTTCTCAGCCTCTGAGCGCAAGCACACACGCGCCTTAGGCTCGGGACCTCAGCTCACTTCGTCTCAGGAATCACCGACCCGTCGAACGACAGCTTGCGCCGCAGCACGATCGGCTTGCCGCCCGTGCGCAATTTGCTCATCCAGTGCGACAACGCCGAGTCCAGGTAGTCGGCGTGACCGGGGAACCACTTGGCCAGCTCCCGCGCGAAATCGCGCACCGTGAAGAAGTCGCCCTGCACCAGGCGCTCCTTCACTTCCTCCAGCGATTTCAGCACAGCCGCATGCTCGTCGATGTGGCAGTCGCGCGGCGGGAAGTCGGTTTCCACCATCCAGCGGTCTTCGGTGCTGAAGTGATCGCGCAGGTGCTTTTCCACCTCGGCGAAGCAGGCAGCGATTCGGGTGTCATCGGACCCGATCAAGGCAGAGACCACCGCGACGAATTCGCGGTGGGTGTCGTCCATGGGGCCGTAGCCCAAGAGGAATGCGTCGCTCCAGATCAGCGGGTTTTCAGCGGCTTCGTGGCCCTGTGAAAGTCGGGTGTTCATGGCGGTAGAAGATACACCCTCCCGGGCTTCCGCTGGGCTTTAGTCCGACTTCAGGCTGGCGGCCTTGCCGGCTTTCGCCATCAACTCGTTCTCCCGGATGATCACGCGGCCGTACGCTTCGGGGGTCGAGCCCACCGGCTCGATCCCCGAGCCCTCGAAGGTCTTCACCACCTCCGGCATCTTGACGACCTCGGCAATGTCTTTGCTGATGCGGTCGATCGCGGCTTGCGGCGTTCCGGCGGTGGCGAGCACGCCCACGACCACCGAGAAGTCGAACCCCGGCACCGTTTCCGCGATGGCGGGAATGTCCGGCGCTTGCGGCGAACCCGTGGGCTCGTTGCTGGCCAACAGCCGCACCTGGTTGCTCTTGATGAAGCCCATGACCGAGGGCAGCGCCGCCACAGAAAAGTCCACCTGCCCACCCACCAGCGCTGGCGTGGACTGGCCCGATCCCCGGTAGGGCACGTGGCGCAGGTTCAGGTTCAACGCGACCTTCAGCGCTTCCATCGTCAGGTGGTGCGTGCTACCGATGCCGGACGACGCATAGGTGAATTCATCCGGCTTGCTTTTGACCAGGCTCACGAATTCGGCAAACGTGTGCACACCGGTTTTCGGGTGCGCCACCACGAACAGCGGCGAGCGCGCGATCAGCGACACCGGCAGGATGTCCTTGCCCGTCTGGTAGGTGGCCGATTTGTTCATCAGGGGGGTGATGGAGAGCATGGAGCCGTCCGACACGATGAAGGCATGCCCGTCGCCGGGCGTGCTTTGCAGCAAGGTCTGGTACGCCACCACACCGTTGCCGCCCGGCCGGTTGTCCACCACCACCGACTGCCCCATGCGCTCCCCCAGGTGCTTCGCCACCACGCGGGCCACCGTGTCCGGAAGACCGCCCGCTGCATACGGCACGATGAACTTCACGGGCTTGGACGGGTAGGCCTGCTGGGCCCATGACGCGGCGGGCGCGAAGCACAAAGCCAGTGCGGCGGTGGCGAGGATTCTGCGGTTCATGTGTGTCTCCAGTGTTGTGGGGTTCGGGTCCACGCCGGTCGTGAGCAGGATTCATGACGCCGGCAGACACATCACGAATCGGTGGGCGGTGCTCATTTGAGGTCCGCTCTTGAAATTTACTTAGATGGCTAAGATAATTCATTCTTGCAAACTGCATACGCCTTGTCAACGTTGAAAACCCTTCACCCGCCGACCACCTCCAAGGACAACGCATGGCCCCCGATCCCACCTTCATGAAGCTCGCCGTGGCGCGTGCCGAGCCCGCTGCGCGCGGCATACAACGCTTCGAGCTGACGGCGCCCGACGGCGGTGAACTGCCACCCTTCACGGCGGGCGCGCACATCCGCATCCAGACGCCGTTGGGCGTGACGCGCCAGTACTCGCTGAGCAACCACCCGGACGAACGGCACCGCTACGTCATCGCGGTCAAACGGGAGCACGACGGCCGCGGTGGGTCGATGAGCCTGGTGGATGGTGTGCAGGCGGGGCAAACCGTCGACGTAGGCCTGCCCGAGAACCTGTTCGAACTCGATGCGAAAGCGCGCAGCTTCGCGTTGATCGCCGGCGGCATCGGCATCACGCCGATGATGGCGATGGCGCGCCAGCTGTCGTCCGAAGGCGATCGACCGTTCAAGCTCTATTACCTGACGCGCGACGCGGAGGGCACGGCGTTTCTGCAAGACATCCACGACAGCGATTTCGCGTCCAGTGTGGTCGTGCACCACGACCAGGGCGACCCGTCGAATGGATTCGATCTGTGGCCGGTGCTGGAAAAACCCGGCGCCGCCGCCGGGCGCCATGTGTACTGCTGCGGACCGAAAGCGCTCATGGATGCGGTGCGCGACATGACCGGCCACTGGCCGAGCAGCAGCGTGCACTTCGAGAGCTTTGGTGGCGACACCAAACCGCACGCGGACGATCAGGCCTTCTCGGTGCAGCTCGAGAAAGACGGTCGGTCCTTCGTGGTGCCGGTGGGCAAGTCCATCCTTGACACGCTGCGGGCCGAAGGTGTGCACGTGCCGAGCTCCTGCGAAAGCGGCACCTGCGGTTCGTGCAAGACGCGTTTGCTCGGCGGCGAGGCCGACCACCGCGACCTGGTGCTGCTCGACGAAGAGAAGGGCGACCACATCATGGTGTGCGTGTCGCGCGCGAAGTCGCCCTGTCTGGTGCTCGACCTGTGAGCGAGGCTCCTATCCGACTCGGGGTGCTCGGCCTGGGCCGTGCCTTCACGCTGATGTTGCCGACCTTTCTGAACGACAGGCGCGTGCAACTCGTGGCCGCTTTCGACCCGCGTGCAAGTGCCTGCGCGCAGTTCGAGCAAACCTTCGGCGGCATCGCGCGCGGCTCGCCCGAGGCCTTGTGCGCGGACCCGTTGGTGGAGTGGATCTACATCGCCACACCGCACCAGATGCACGCGGAACACGTGGCCTTGGCGGCGCGGCACGGCAAAGGTGTGCTGGTGGAAAAACCCATGGCGATCGCACTCGACGATTGCACGCAGATGATGGCCGCGTGCGACAGCGCGAACGTGCCCTTGATCGTAGGCCACAGCCACAGCTTCAACGCCCCGGTGTTGCTCGCGCGGCGCCTGATCGACTCGGGTGCCTTCGGCGACGTGCGCCTGGTGCATGCCATGCAGTACACCGACTTTCTCTACCGGCCTCGCCGCCCGGAGGAGCTGGACACCGCCCGCGGTGGCGGGGTGGTGTTCAGCCAGGCGGCACACCAGATCGACATCGTGCGGCTGCTTGCCGGCGGGCTCACCACGCAAGTGCGGGCGAGCACGGGCGCATGGGACGCGTCCCGGCCCACCGAGGGCGCGTTCAGCGCGCTGCTCAACTTTGCGAATGGCGCTTTCGCCAGCGTCACCTACAACGGCTACGGCTTGTACGACACCGATGCGCTCATGGACGGCATCGGCGAGATGGGCTTGCCGAAAGACCCCGATGCGCACCACCAGACGCGCGCGCGTTTGGCCTCGGTGATCGACGAAGCACAGGAAGCCGCGTTGAAGGCCGAGCGCAACTTCGGCGGCAGCCTCTTCGTGCCCCCGCCGCCGCGCGTGCCGGATGCCGCGCAACATTTCGGGCCGGTGATCGTGAGCTGCGAGCGGGGCGATCTGCGCCTGACGCCGCATGGGGTGGCGGTGGTCGACGCCCAGGGGCGGCGCTTCGTCGCCGCCGATATTCCGCAAGTGCCGCGTGCCGAGGTGATCGACGAGCTGTGGCGCGTGGCGCGCGAAGGTGCCCAGCCGCTGCATGGCGGGGCCTGGTCCAGGGCCACACTCGAGGTCTGCCTGGCCATTCTCGAGTCGGGCCGGCGGGCGGTGGATATCATGCCCACTCTTCAAGTCGCTTACCGCCCACCTCCAGAACCCGATGCGTGACGCCCACCCCACCCAGCATCTGTTGCGCCATTGGCGCGAAGCCGTTCCGCAAGACCGCCTGGCGCACCTGGTGCGCGACGTGGCACGCGCGCAGATGCGGGCGTTGCAGGTGCGCCTGAACGCGCACGGCGTCTCCTTCGGCCATTGGACCTTTCTGCGGATTCTCTGGATTCAGGACGGCTTGACGCAGCGCGAACTGAGCGATCTCGCCGGCGTGATGGAGCCCACCACCTTCAGTGCCGTGCGGGCGATGGAGGGCATGGGGCTGATCGAACGGCGCCAGCTCGAAGGCAACCGCAAGAACGTGCACGTGTTCCTCTCCGAAGAGGGGCGCGCGCTCGAAAAGGTGCTTGTGCCTTTGGCCGAAGACGTCAACCGCGTCAGCGTGCGCGGCATCCCGGACCGCTCGGTGGCCATCGTGCGCAAAAGCCTGTTGCAGATCATTCAGAACCTGGCCGACGAAGAATCCAGTCCGAGCGCGCAGGAGCCCGCCGTCAAATAGCGTAGCTCTCGTACGTGGCGGGATGGAAGATCCCGTCGGTCGACAGCGCACGGCTGGACAAACCCTGGGCATTGTGGTGGCGCAGGAAGGTGTCGATGGTGGCGCGGTTGCGCTCGACACCGTAAGACCAGTAGTCCTCGCCCATGGTCTCGCGCGCGGCCTTGAGCTGCTCTTCGACAAAGGGCAAGGTGACCTTGGTGGCCGAGGTGTCGGACAGTGCGTCGAGCGCGGCGACCTTGGCCTGCGAGAACGCCTTGAACACCGCGCCCGGCAACCACGGGTGCTGCTCGGCCAGGGTCTTGCGCACACCCACCACGTGCATGATCGGGAAGATGCCGGTGCGGCGGAAATAGTCTTTCGCGACCGAGGTCGGGTCGTCGAACAGCCAGCCCACATTCGGGTTCGCCATGGCCTGCGCGCTGGGCGGGCGTGGCGCCATGAAACCGTCGATGTCGCCGCGGTCCAGCAGCTCGGAGATCGTCACGCCATCGGGCGCGCTCTCCAGCTTCACGCCTGCGGGCAGGTTCAACGCGATCTTCTCGGGCCGACCCGGCGTCTCGATGCCGCCGCGCACCCAGGTCACATCTTCGGGCGCTACGCCGTAGTCGTCCTGCAGCAGCGCGCGCGCCCACACATTCGCGCTCAGCTGGTATTCGGGCAGACCGATGCGTTTGCCCTTCAAGTCTTCGGGCTTGTGGATGCGGTCTTTGCGCACATAGATCGAGGTGTGGCGGAACGCGCGCGAGAGGAACACCGGCACCGCGACGTAAGGGCAGTCGCCTTTGGCGGTCTTCACCGCGTAGCTGGAGAACGAGAGCTCGGAGATGTCGAATTCCTGGCTGCGCATGGCGCGGAAAAACATCTCCTCGGGGTACAGGTTCATGTAGACCGGGTCGACACCATCGATCTGCACGCGCCCGTCCAGCAGGGCGCGTGTGCGGTCGTAGTCGCCCATGGCGATGGAGAGTTGCAGTTTGGACATGGGTTCTCTCAGGCCTTGACGGAATAGGAAGGTTCGAGCTCGGGGCGGTTCTCATCGGGGCCCCACACATAGGTGGTTTCGTGCTCGCGCCAGTCGGTGGTTTTGGGGATCACCGCCTGGAACGAGCAGACCGAGGGCGGAATGGCGTTGTCGCCCGCGCCGATGGCGGGGCCGCCGTGCTGGAACGCGCGCACGGCCTCCAGCATCTGCTTGCGAAACTCCACCACTGCCATGTCGCTCGCGCCCAGTCGATCGTGGGTGCGGTCGGCGATCGGCCCCATGGTGAGCCACATCGCCACGTCCTGGTTGGGAAAGCCGGTGATGCCGGTGAAGTTGCCGGCCTTCATGGCCTCGCGGTCTTGCCAGAAACGGTTCTCTTCGGTGCGCAAGGGGCGGTAGTAGGCGTCGAGGTCCACACCCACCGTTTGCCGCAGAAACTTGCGCCAGGTTTCGGTCTCGGGTGTGCTCGCCGGGTGGCCCCACGCCAGGAAGTAGAAGGCGGTGGTGGTGTCGTCCATCGGCACATTCACGTTGGCCACGTTGTAGAGATTGTTCGGTGGAATCAGCACCGTGATGGGCGCGG
Source organism: Hydrogenophaga sp. (assembly GCF_018780385.1). Taxonomy (GTDB): domain Bacteria; phylum Pseudomonadota; class Gammaproteobacteria; order Burkholderiales; family Burkholderiaceae_C; genus Hydrogenophaga. Next base: position 7,607 of record NZ_JADMJO010000151.1, read on the forward strand.
AGAACACCGTGGAGCGCACGTACTCGTGCGTGGCCGCGTTTTGGATCGGGCGGCGAATGGCGGCATAACGAAAGCCGTAGGCGCCGCGCTGCACCTGCATGCGCGGCGCCTTGTCGGTCGACGGCCGCAGCCAGGTCTTGTCGGTGGCCTCTGCGCCGCCCACGCGTGCGGGAACCATGTCGGACGAATGCAGGCTGGAGCTGTGCGCGGAGTCGATCGCGCCTTCAAGAATCTGCGCCCAGTTGCAAGGCAGCACCACCTTGGCAATGGACACGCGCGTGTCGGCGGTGGGCGCCCAGGGCGGCGGCACGAAAGCCGGTACCGCGTCCGCCGAACCGAACCACGCCCACACCATGCCGCCCCATTCCTTGACGGGATAGGCCTTGTGTTTCACCTTCTCGGCAAAGCCGCTGGCAGCGGGCTCCGACACCATCTCCAGCACGGTGCCGGCCACGTCCATCTTCCAGCCGTGGTACAGGCAACGCAGACCGCCTTCTTCGTTGCGCCCGTAGACCAACGACACCCGGCGGTGCGGGCACTTTTCGTCGAGCACGCCCACGTTGCCATCGGTATCGCGGAACACCACCAGGTCTTCGCCCAACACGCGCGCTTTCACCGGCGTGCCATCGGGCTCGGCGACTTCTTCGATCAGGCACACCGGCGTCCAGTGGCGCCGCATGAGCTGGCCCATGGGAGCGTTGCCGACAACGCGGCATAGCAGGTCGTTTTCTTCGGGTGTGATCATGAATGGGACCTCTGTACGTTGAGCTGCACGATGGCGGTCGAGCAACATCGGAAGTATGTTTAGATATCTAAGTATATGGCCGAGGCGACAAGAATGACAAGTGAGTGCTCAGACGGCTCACGGGTTTTGTGACAGCGCGGTGAACGAACGCGACGCCTGCGATTCATCTCACGCGGAAGGTCGATCAAGAGGTGATCAACCTCCGTTGGGGGTCGTCGGCGCATGGCGGCCACTCCCCAAGGAAAAAAGAAAAAATGCGGGAAAACCCTTGCATCGCGACCGCGTTGGACTGCACGCGAAGACAAGCGCAACTGCACGAAACGGCAAGAACGAAAACGGTGTCAAACCTACAGTTGATCGTTCTACTTCCGCCCATTCCAAGGACTCGCCCCATGAAACTTAGTGACTTGAAGAACGCCAGGTGGACACTCGATCATCCTGAGTTGGGGACTGGTCCGGTGTCCATCGAACCCTATCGATCGCCGGAATACTTCCAGAAGATGCGAGACAAGGTGTTCAAGCAGACGTGGATTTCCACGGGTAAGCGCGTCGACGAAATTCCCAATGCGGGCGACTACTTCGTCGAGAACATTGACATCACCAGCAATTCGATCGTCATCACGCGTGCCCTGGATGGGGTGGTTCGGGGGTTTCACAACGTCTGCCTGCACCGCGGCACCCAATTGGTTTTCCAGAACTACGGCAATGTGCGCGGTCGCTTCACTTGCATCTACCACGGCTGGTCGTACAGCCTGGATGGCAAGAACATACTGAAGACCGAACAGGACATGTTCTTCCATCCAGAGACGATCGAGGCAGATCTGATTCCTGTCGCCGTTGATGTGTGGAAGGGCTTCATCTTCGTCAACCTCGATCCGAAGCCTGCGGAGAGCCTGCGGGAGTACTTGGGCGAAGAGCTGCTGGGTCTTTACGACGCCTATCCGTTCGAACAGACCACCGTTCAGCTGTCCTACCGCGCCGATCTGGAATGCAGCTGGCCGGTGCTCAGAGATTCTCAGCTCGATGGATACCACCTCAAGTATCTGCACAAGCGGTCGGCGCCGGGGTTCATGGAAAGCGGGGACGATCCGTCGCGCCATGCCTGGGATTTCAAGCTATTGGGAAGACACAGTTCCGGAAGCTTCTTCGGCAACCGCGCGCGCATCAGTGCAGATCTGTCCAAGGTCGCGCCTGTGACGTCGCTGGCGAGCCGCCTGGGCCAGACCATCGCCACGAACACGGCAGCCAATGTGCCGGTGGACAAATGGGCCAAGGGCGTGAACCCCACGCGCAGCGAAAACTGGTTTTTCGACTACCTGTACATCTTCCCGAACATGCACGTGGTCTTTCTCGGCCAGAGTGCCTACATCGTCCACAAGATGATGCCGGGAAAGGCGCACAACACCTCGAGCTGGAATGCGCGCTACTTCGGGCCACCGGTGCAGGCCGACGATCTGGTGTCGAAGTGGACCAGCGAATACATGAAGTACAGCTTGCGAGATCTGTGGCGTGAAGACGGCAACACCACCATCGGTGCACAACGCTCCATCGATTCTGGTGTGTTCCGACGCATGTATCTGCAGGATCAGGAAGTGCTCATCCGGCATGCCGACAAGACCCTCAACGACTACGTCAACTTCTGATGACCTCCGAAAGGGGCTACACCGATATGCAAACCGTCCAACATCTGCCGTCCCAGTTCAGCGAGCTGGAACAGTTTCTACCCTGGGCATTGGCCACCGAAGCCCTTCGCCTTGAGAGGCGCGAAAAGTCAACGCTGGAGGACATTCGGACGTTCTACGGCGCAGTCCTCTCGCGCATCGAGGAAGTCATTGAACATTTCCGTCAGGCGGACACGTCTGCCAAAGGTGGCAAAGGCATCGCGGAAGAAACGAACAACCTCTACACCCTGATGTTGGCCTTTGCCGACGCATCGCTGTCCATCGAGCTGCACAAGAGCCATACCGTGCCAGACGGCATGGCGTGGGATGTCTGGCAGCCCGAGCACGACTCAGCGGACTGGCAGGCCAAGCCAAAGATCCGATTGCAGCCGGTGACTCCGTAAGGCGCAAGCCACCCATTGACCACTCTTCTCGCCTTTTTTCAACCACCGTCACTTGGAGACCTTATGACCCCCACCGAAGTTGTCCGCGCCTTTGTCAAGGCGCACAACGCACACGATCTCGCCACCATGGCCACTTACCTGTCTGACGACAGCACGATGATCGATGTCGCCTCGCCCATTCCTCTCGGCAGCAAAGCCGATGTGTTGAAGTTGTTTTCGATGATATTTGCCGCCATTCCAGACATCCACTTTGAAGTCACGGGAATGATCTCCGAAGGACATAAGGCGTTTTCTGCACTGCGCACGACCGGCAACGGAAAGGGCCTCTGGATGGGCCGAGACATTACGGGAAAGCGTTGCGACGTGTTCGAGGGCATGTTCGTCGACATTCAGAACGACCAGATCAAGACCTGCATGTTCTACAGCGACACCGCGACCCTTTCGCGCCAGCTCGCAGACTACGCGCCTGCGCTCGACATGAAGTCCGATACGCCCAACATCATGTAATGCGACCAGGAGCACCTGCGGGTGCTCCTGGTCGCTTGCTCCGAAGAAGATTCCAGAACATGTCACAAGCCGAGATCTGCGAGATCTACGTCTGCAACAACATTGATTGCAAGAATCGAGGTGCGGATCGCGTCATCGAGGCGCTCCGCGATGAGTTCCATTCGTCTGAATCGCCGGCCATTCGGATCCATACCTACATGTGCTTCTCTGCGTGCAACAGTGGACCGAATGTGGTTATTCCCAACCGCCGTTGCTGGCTCACCGCGGTGAGTCCAGAAGATGTGTCAGTGGTTCGCGACGTGGTTTCAGGTGCGAACCCACCACAGCATCTGCAGCAGAAAAACGACCCCCAACTGGAGGCGTTGATCTTCGGCATCATGGATGCAGGCCTCTTGTGCCCATCGGAGGACGCTTGACTCCGAACGTGTCGAACGTGTCAAGTTTCGTGGGCGGTGCGCAAGTCCAGGCGAATGGCATTCGACAGCACTTTCTCCGCTACTCCCCAAAGACCGAGGAGGCACCCACGTTGGTGGTTATGCCTGGCATCACCAGCCCTGCCGTGACATGGGGCTTTGTTGCCGAGAGACTCGGTCGGCGGTACGACACGTATGTCCTCGATTTCCGGGGGCGTGGTCTTTCGTCTTCGGGAACGGGCCTCGACTACTCCATCGACACCCTTGCAGATGATCTCAACGAATTTCTCCGTGTGCGCTCGTTGCAGACGTCGATCCTGATGGGTCACTCCATGGGTGCGCGCGTCATTGCAAGAATGCTGGCGAAAGGCACTGCGATGCCTCCTGGCCTGGTGCTTATCGATCCACCCATGAGTGGCCCGGGACGCCCGAAGTATCCCTATGAACTCTCCTCCTATCTGGAGGCGATTGCGTGGGCGCAGCGCGGCTGTAGCGCTGAAGATTTGCGCGGGGCGCTGCCGACGTGGTCGCACGAACATCGTGCGCTTCGCGCGGAGTGGCTTCATACCTGTGATCCACGCGCGGTGACTGCGGCACACGACGCCTTCCATGCCGAGTGCATTCTCCAGGACGTCCCTCACTTGAGGGCACCCACACTTTTGATGACCGCCGAACACGGCGGCGTCGTTTCAGCAGAGGACGTCGAACGCATTCACGATTCGAGTGAATGTGTGCAACACGTTCGGATTCCCGATGCGGGGCACATGATTCCTTGGGACAACGTCTCGGCGTTTCATGCCGCACTCGATCCCTTTCTCTCCACACATTCGAAAGGCACCCTATGGCCGTGAGCGATTTCCAGATGCTGCAAGCATGGAAAGCAGTCCTCCATCTGAGTCAACTGCAAACCGGACAATCCGTAACGATTCTGAGTGGCGGGCACACCCATCCACAGACCTTGCGCACGGCGTCACTGGCTGTGCAGGAGGCGGGCGCGACCGTCACACACATCGAGCTGCCGCCCATCAACGCAGAGAAGTCGCTTAGCCGAGACCCGTTCGGATACCTCGGGGAAACGCCACTGAGCGGAAATCCCCCCGCCATCGCCGCCCTCATGGCGAGCGACCTGGTTCTGGATCTGATGGGGCTGCTGTTCTCGCCCGAGCAACTCCAGGTGTTGCAATCGGGAACCAAAATTCTCCTGGCCATGGAGCCTCCGGAGATTCTGGTCAGAACCATCCCCACGCTGCACGACCGCCAGAGGGTTCTGGCCGCCACCGATCGGCTGCGCCGTGCGAAAACGATGCATGTCACTTCCAAGGCGGGAACGAGCGCCACATTTGAACTCGGTGAGTACCCGACGTTCAGCGAGTACGGCTTCGTGGACGAGCCCGGGCGCTGGGACAACTGGCCCAGTGGGTTTGTCTTCACCTTTGCCAACGAGGGGCGCAGCTCGGGCACCTTGGTGCTGGACAAGGGGGACATCCTCTTGCCACAGAAGACGTATATGACAGACCGCGTCGTCATGCACGTGCAGGACGGCTACGTCAGGCAGATCGAAGGAGGCGTCGATGCCGAGATGCTGCTCGAGTTCATGAACGGATTCAACGACCCAGAGGCATTTGCCATGTCACACGTGGGATGGGGCCTCCAGCCGCGGTGTCACTGGTCCACCCTGTCGCTGTACGACCGCGAACAAACCATTGGTATGGATGCGCGCGCCTACGAAGGAAACTTCCTGTTTTCCCTCGGTCCAAACAGCGAAGCAGGGGGCACCCGTACCACACCCTGTCACCTGGATATTCCGTTACGCAATTGCACCGTGGCAATCGACGGCGAGGTGGTGGTTCGTGACGGGAAAGTGCTTGAGGCAGGGACGTGATGCCCGACGGCGACATCTATTCAAAGCAAGGCTTCGGCACGGCACTCCAGCCGGCGGCGCCGTTCGGGTTGCTGATCGTCGACTTTGTGAACGCCTTTGCGGATCCAGCCCAGTTCGGCGGTGGCAACATTGCCCAGGCGATCGACGGGACCAAAACCTTGCTTGCTCGAGCTCGCCAGAAAAAATGGCCCATCGTCCACACGCGTATCGTCTTTGACGACGCTGCAGCCGACGCCAATGTCTTTGCGATGAAGGTCCCGGGCGTCTTGAAGTTGAACGAATCGTGTCGGGAGAGCCAGATCGTGAGCGCACTGACCCCCGAGCCGGGTGAACTGGTGGTGCGCAAGACAGTGCCTTCCGCGTTCTTTGGTACCTCGCTGGCGCCGTGGTTGGCCCAGCGTGGCGTGCGATCCCTCCTGGTGGCGGGCGCCACAACCAGCGGATGCGTTCGCGCCAGTGTGGTGGATGCCATGTCATGGGGGTATCGCCCCATCGTCGTCCCCGAATGTGTTGGCGATCGATCGATCGACGCTCACAATGCAAGTCTGTTTGACATGAACCAGAAGTATGCGGCTCTGATGCCCGCGACGGAGGCGCTGTTGCTATCCTGAGGGTCCCTTCCGGCCCGGAGGGCCATTGGTAAATCGTTCTATTTCGGTACTGCGATCATGAATAAGCGATTTTCAACCGACAGCGTGCAACCCTCCCTGGGCGGGAGCTATTGGCGCCATGCCATTTCCGAAGCCCTCTTCAACTTGCAGATCACACTCCCAAGCCCGCACACGTTTCGTGGCGAACTGGTTCAGAGCGATCTGTCGAACGGCTCCCTTTCAAGATTGACCTCGGGTGCGCTAAGCAGCCGGCGCTTGAAGGAACATTGCGACCTGGAAGACCGGCAAGTCCTTCTCACATTGCCTGTTCAAGGGACTGTGGAATTTACGCAGTTCGGACGCACCACACGGTGCGGCCCGGGGCAATTCGTTCTCGAAATGAGCGAAGAGCCCTACGAGTTTGGTTACGGAGACGGTAGTGAAATGCTGGTGTGGAAGTTGCCCGCCTCCACTTTGCGAGCGCATGTGGGCGACCCCCGTCGTTTCTCCGCCCGGCAATATGACGTCAACTCGGGCATAGGCCAGGTCTTCAACGACTATCTCAAACTGGTAGCTCGCCAGGTCGAGCAAAACGCGAACCCGCATTTGCGCGCCTTGATGGATGCCCATCTGGTCGAACTGCTTGCCTTGACGCTTCAGCAACACCCGGACGCGTTGCAGTCTCAGCAGTCAAGTATTCGGGATGCGCACCTGGCGCGCATCGAGGCTTATGTGCAGCAGCATCTCTCCGACCCGAATCTGACGCCGACCCAGATTTCGAAGGCCTGCCGCATTTCCTTGCGCTATCTTCACTCGCTGTTTCGAGAAACCGGAACTCCCGTGTCTCAATGGATTCGCGAATTGCGCCTCCAGCTTGCACACGAGTCGCTCAGGCGCGCGACCAAGCCGGGTTACATCGCCACCGTCGCTTATGACTGCGGGTTCAACGACCATCCGAAGTTCACACACGCCTTTCGCAAGAAGTACGGCTACACCCCGAGCGACTTGCTGCGCAATGTACGCGCAGACAGCAGCGGCCCGAACTGATCGACCTTCCGGTAACACGACCTCCAGCGCGTCAGCGGAGTGCCGGTCGAGCACCAGCCTATAGACGCCACTTCCTCCAACGACAAATCAAAGTGCACGCATGGGCCAAGCCCGTGGGGTACTTCCACGTAAAGTGGGCAGAGTCGCTGGGTGACCCACTTCGTGCGTAACACGCACCACCTGCTCCGGTGTGGGTCTGTCGATGTAACTCTCCATCCAGACAATGATCAACCTATTCGACCGCCGTGTTCTGGCAGCTGCATCGCTTCACGATACAACCCAAAAACACCTTTTTTTTCCCGCCTATGCGCATGCGCAGACCATGGCCGCAGAGGTCTTCCTGGACGAGGTTCAGGCGGCAGGCCTCTGTGGCAAAGGGGGCGCCAATTTTTCCAGCGCACGCAAGATGCAGCTGTTCAGGGAACAGGCGGAGCCCACCAAGCACCTTGTGATCAATGGTGGCGAACATGAGCCAGGGTCGGCCAAAGACGACTGGTTGTTGACCCATCACGCCGACACCGTTTTGGATGGCGCGCTTTGCCTGGCGCACCTGCTGGGTGCCACGCATGTCTGGGTGGCCATCAATGCGCGAGGCACCGCCGCCCAAGACGCCGTCACCAGTGCCTTGAACCACATCACGCGGGAAATGCACCCGTTGCCCGTCGTTCGCATCGTCACTGTTCCGGACGAGTATGTGGCGGGCGAAGAAACGGCTCTTCTGCAGTCCTTGTCGGGTCGCCCGGCGATGCCGGTTCGCCGACCGCCTTTTCCGATCGAACGGGGTCACGACGACAAGCCCACGCTCGTGCACAACGTCGAGACTGTGGCCCACCTGCCGTACCTGATATTGCATGGCGCACAGGCATACCGGCAGTTGGGAATCGCGCGAAAGGGGGTGACGCTGTGCACCTTCGGAGATGAATTCGTTCATAGCGGGGTGCGCCTCGTCCCGCTGGGTATCGACATCCATGCGCTGTTGCAAGTGCATGGGGGCGGACTGCGTTCGGGGCGCACCATCCGGGCGGTGCAGCCCGGGGGGCCTGCCTCCGGATTTCTACACCGCGAACAGTTCGATGTGCTGTTCGAAGCACCTTCTCTCATGCGGGCCGGTTCGTCCCTTGGTTGCGCCGCGATCAGCGGATTCTCCGAGGACGATGACATGGTCTCTGTCACACGCAGCCGCACAGACTTCTTCGAAAAATCATCGTGTGGGCAGTGCCCGCAATGTCGCATGCAGACCCGGATGCTCGCGGCCATCGTTCGCCAGGTGGAAGCGGGCAAGGGAAGCGCCAAGTTGTTGGGGCAAATCCCCTTGATCATCCAGGCCAATGCCGCCCACGGCATCTGCGGTTTGATTCGCATGCCGGTCGCACCAGTCGAGTCGTTGCTGCGGCATTTCAAGACAGACATCGATCGACATCTACCGGCCGAGTCCGCGTAACCCCGTTCCCGTCGCATCTCAGCGACAGCATGTGCGCTGCGCGAGACCGTCTGCATTGCACGGGTTCGAAATTGTTTGTGCACGCAACGGCAAGACCGCGCGCATGTGGCCTCGTATCCTGCGGCATCAGCAAACAACTGCGACGTCCAATAGGAACCCACGACATGACAAGACTCACCCTGAACGGCAAGCCCGTCCATATTGAAGGCGTGCCCGACGATGCACCACTCCTCTGGGTGATTCGAGAGAATTTCAAACTGCCGGGGACCAAGTTTGGTTGTGGGCTCGGACAGTGCGGCGCATGCACGGTGCATCTCAACGGGAAAGCCATTCGCTCGTGCATCACGCCCATCAGCGCGGCTGCAGATCAGTCCGTCACCACCATTGAAGGACTGGATGCCCAACACCAACACCCGTTGCAACGTGCGTGGGTCGCAGAACAGGTGCCGCAGTGTGGCTACTGCCAATCCGGCCAGATCATGCAGGCCGCTGCGCTGTTGAAGCGCACACCCAAGCCGAGCGACGCGCAGATCGTCGAGGCGATGGATGGCAACCTCTGCCGCTGCGGCACCTACCAACGCATCAAGCGTGCGATTCGCCGTGCGTCGGAGCTGAAAGCATGAGCATGGACATTGCACCTTCCATCGAGAGCACGCCGCTGTCACGCCGGCAGTTCCTCATACGATCCAGCACCGTGAGCTGCAGTGTCGCGTTCGCGCTGACAGGCGCTGCGCGTACCGCCGTGGCCGCTGCCACGCAGGATGCAGCAACGACTGGAAAGATCAGCCCCAACATCTGGGTCAACATCCACGAAGATGGTGTGATCGAAATCGTCTGCCCCGCCGTGGAACTCGGACAGGGCGCTCACACCGCTCTGCCGCGTTTCGTGGCCGAAGAGATGGACGCCGATTGGGGTGCCGTGCGGGTTTTGCAGGCGTCCGCGAACGACAAGTTGTATGGCAACCCGCTGGCATGGAACACGCAGATCACCGCCGCTTCCCGCACCACGAACGGCTACTTCGATGTGCTTCGCGTGGCCGGTGCTCAGGCTCGGTACATCTTGCTCCACACCGCCGCCGGGAAATGGAGGGTTCCGTTTGCCGAGTTGAGTTCGCGCAAGAGCGTTGTGCTGCACGCGAAGTCGGGTCGACGCATCACGTATGGCGAACTCGTCGGGTCGATCCAAATGCCCGCTTCGCTGCCTCATTTCTTCGCACCGGGTGAAGCCCCGCAGCCAGCCGATGACTACTTCGGTGAGGCACCCCTGTCCATCGTGGCGCCGGACCCTAAGCGGAAGGATTCGATACGGCTCAAGCGGAAGTATCAGTACCAATTGATCGGCGTGGACACGCCCCGCCCCGACATCCCCGACAAGACCACGGGCAAGGCGTCGTACGGGATGGACGTTCAACTCCCCGGCATGCTCCACGCCATGGTGGAAACCGGCCCCGTCTTCGGGATGGCGCCGGAGGAGGTGGATGAAGCCCAGGCCCTCCAGGTGCCCGGCATCGTCCGCGTGCTTCGACTTCCCTATGGCGTGGCGGTCGTTGGCGACAACCTGATCGCCGTTCGAATCGCGCGGAGAAAGCTCCAAGTCCAGTGGGCGCCGCTCCCTGAAAAACAGGGCTATGGCAGCGACGCTGTTCTACAAGAATTCAGCGAGCTGGCACGAGAGACCAAAGGGACTGCCGTTCGCGCCTGGTCACAAGGCGATGCATCGGCGACCGAAAGCGCATTGGCCGCTGGCGCTCGTTCGAGCGTCGAGCGATTCGAGATGACCTCGGACCTTGTGTACCAGAGCCCGATCGAGCCGCAGAACGCGACCATCCGTCCTTCCGCCGACGGCAAATCGGCCGAGGCGTGGGTGGGTACGCAGTGGCCGACGGTAGAGCAGGGTTTTGCCGCCAGCATTCTGGGCATTCCCCCGGATCAACTGAAGATGCACCTGCCTTATGTGGGAGGAGGATTCGGACGCCGCCTGGAGCCTGGCGCCATGGTGGACGCAGCGCACATCGTTCGGGCCGTGGGGAAAACCGTCAAGGTCCTGTGGACCCGCGAGGACGATATCAAACGGAACCCGTTTCGGCAGGCTCTGGCCTGCCGCATCGAAGCGGCGGTGGACGAGAAGAGTGGGCAGATCTCGGCCATGCGTCATACGGTCGTTGCAGACTCGTGGCTCGCGCGCTTGTTCCCCCAGTACTTTGGCGCGTATCAGCAGACCGATCCCGGCAACTGGATCGGAGGGAGGGTCGCCTACGACATCCCATTGCAGGTCATCGACGCGGTCACTCCCCGCCGCAGCGTCGACGTCTGCTACATGCGCGGAATAGGCGTTGCACAGGTCAAGTTCGCGCAGGAATCGCTGATGGACCGGCTGGCGAACCAGCGCAAGGTCGACCCCATCGAATTCCGCGTGCGACATCTGAAAAAAGAGCCGCGTGCCGTGGCGGTTTTGAATGAAGTTGCGCGGATGTCCAACTGGCGCCGACGCCGTCAGACGCTGTCGGATCGGTCCACCGCGCTCGGCGTTGCTTACACGCCGTACTCCAATGCGCACGTGGCACTCGTCAGCGAGGTTTCGCTGAACAGCCAGACCGGTGAAATTCGGGTGCTGCGGGTGTGGTGCGCCCTCGACATTGGATTGGTCGCTCAGCCGGACATCGTGAAATCGCAGATGGAGGGCGGCATCGTCCAAGGGCTCAGCGTTGCGTTGATGGAGCGGGTCACGGTGGAACGTGGCGTCGTTCAACAGACGAATTTCCACAACTACCCCATCCTGCGTATGAGTCAAATGCCGGATATTGCGGTGACGATTCTCGCTACCGAACACCCCATGACCGGTGTTGCCGAGCTCGGCTTGCTACAGATCGCCCCTGCCATCAACAACGCCGTGGCGCATCTCACGGGCACCCATCTCACCCGCCTTCCCATGTTGCCCGCACAGGTGCTGGCGGCGATTAAGTCCCCTTGACGTCGCAGCGGTACCGCAAGCCGACGCCGGAAGTGACGAGCCCCTTTTCTCTTTTGATTGCAATTCACCATGACCATCCGACTCAGCAACGCGATCCTTGCATACGCCCTTGGTATCCTGTTGACCTTGTCGATGACCTCTGCGCTGGCCACGGAGGGCGGAGGATCGACCGCGAGTCTCGGTGCTGAAAACTTCTTGACCGGCGCAGCACCACCGCCGGGCTTCTATGTACTGGAGTACATCAACCACTACCGCGCCAACCGTCTTAACTACCTTGCGGGCGATGCCGCCGTGCCGGGATCTGCCGGGCATGGCCGCCCACATCAACCAGCCGAGCCACCCGGCCACCGTGTCGTGGGAAGAGGCGCAGGCGTTCATCCAGCGGCTCAATCAAAAGGAAAGTCGCACACACTACCGACTTCCCACCGAGGCCGAATGGGAGTACGCCGCGCGCGCTGGCACGACCACTGCGTATTCGTTCGGCGACGACGCACGGCAACTTCCACTTCATGCCTGGTTCGGTGAAGGCTTCACAGCAGGCTCGACCCACCCGGTGGGTCAGAAGCTGCCCAACCCCCTGGGGCCTGCACGACGTACATGGCAACGTGTGGGAGTGGGTGCAGGACTGGTACGGTGACCGTTACCCTGGCGCGGCCGCCGTGGTGGATCCACAGGGCCCGGCGAGTGGATCGAATCGCGTCGTGCGCGGCGGCAGCTGGCACCAAACGGCCGACAGCTGGCGTTCGGCCGTGCGCAAGCCGTACGCGCCGAACTACCGAGGCATCAGCATTGGTTTCCGCGTCGCGAAGACCGTCGACTGAAAGAAGTACCGCGATGACCGAACAGACCCGCCCCGTTCACCTGCGCCAATGGGCAAGCCTGATCGCAGCTGCAAGCGCTTCTGCGTTGACGCCGCCCAGATCATCATGGGCGCAGAGGGCCCGCGTTGAACAAGCGCCGCGCCGCCGGCTCGTGGCGTATTTCTCTCGCACAGGCCAGAACCGGCAGGTCGCCAGTGGTGGTCTATACACACCCGACGGCGGCCAACTGCTGCGGCATTCTGCAGAAGAATGTGCAGGGCGTCATGGTGGAGTTAGGCACCAATACCACGCGCACCATTGCGTCCGTTCTTTTCGACGGGAATGCGCAGCGGTTCCGCTGCATCCGATGGATTTTTTCGCATGCCGGCGGCACGATGGCGTTCCTGATCGAGCGCTTCGTGCGGCATCCCCTGCTGGCGCGCAACGTGGCGCCCAACTTCCCCAATGGCGTGCTCCCCGAACTGCAGCGCTTCTGGTACGACACGGCCCAGACGGCGAACGCTGCCGCGATGTCCGAGCTGACCCAAGTGGTTCCCCTGGAACAGATCGTGTTCGGAACGGACCACCCCTACCGAACCAGCTTTGACCACCTCCAGGGCGTGCGGAGTTCAGGGGTATTTACCGCGTCGCAATTACAGATGATCGAGCGGCCCAGTCCGCTGCGGCTGTTTCCTCAACTGCGCGGCTGACCTCCATGCCACATGTGCCACGGTCTTCACTGCTGCTTGAGGTGCTGCGCCGCGATGTAGCCAAAGGTCATACAAGGTCCGATCGCGGCCCCTCCGCCCACGTAATTCCCGCCCATCACATGGGACATGTCATTGCCCACCGCGTAAAGGCCGGGGATAGGTTCGCCATCTGAACGAAGCACCTGTGCATGTTCGTTCGTGTCCACACCGGAGAATGTTCCCAGTTCGCCCATGTGGGCTTCCCCCAGTTTCCCGGACACATCCAATGACATGATGTGTTCAGGAGATAGGCATGACAAGAACCCGAAGGAGCTTCACGGACGAGTTCAAACGTGAAGCAGTGAAGCTGTGCAAGCAGCCAGGCGCCACCGTGACGCACATTGCACGGGACCTGGGTATTCAGACCAGCGTGCTCAGACGTTGGGTCACCCAGGAGCGTGGCGGGGTGTTGGACCTCAGGCCGAATCGGCCGTTGCGCAGTGAGGCCGCCACTGAGGTGGAGCGGTTGCAACGCGAACTGCGCCGCGTGACCACGGAGCGCGACATCCTAAAAAAAGCGCTCGGCTACTTTGCCAAGGACCCGCAGTGAAGTACGGCTTCATCGCGCGGCATCGTAGTGTCTGGCCCACCCGCACCATGTGCCGGGTTCTGGCGGTCTCCCACAGCGGCTTCTACGAATGGATGGACAGAGCGCCGAGCCAGCGCAGTCAGGACGACGCCAGGCTCACCCGCCTCATCCGGGAGTGCTTCGAGCTTAGCGACCGAACCTACGGCAGTCCACGCGTCTGGCACGACCTTTGAGCGCTGGGCGAGAGTTGCTGGATGAACCGGGTCATCCGGCTGATGCACCTGGCCAAGCTGCAAGCCCGCCACAAGCGACGCAGGCTACCTGGCGATACGGGCAGCAGGCTTGAGAACCACATCGCGCCCAATCACTTGCAACGCGACTTCGAGGCCAGTGGACCAAACCAGAAGTGGGTGTCACCGCCGGATGAATACTCCCCGTATTGGCCGGTTGAATTTTCCCCAGTTTGAAGCTTGAACAGGCAGCGGGCCGAGGCCCGCTGCCTGTTCGTCCACTTGACCGACCATTGGCTCCCGACCGTCGTGGAGCTGGAGGCCAGGTGCTCAATCTGAAGGGACTGATGATGATTTTGGAGCTACACCGGCAGGGACTGGCGATCTCCGTGATTGCCCAGAGAACCGGGCATGACCGCAAGACCGTTCGCAAATACATCCAGCGCGGACTTGCCGCTCCCAAGTACAAGCCCAGAGCCGCTCGCACTGGCGCTCTCGACGATTTCCGTAGCTACTTGCAGGAACGACTACAGGCCTGGCCCGAGTTGACCGGCTCCCGGCTGCTGCGTGAGATCCGGGTGTTGCGTATTTCGGTCGCTGATGGACACTCAGTTCGGTTTCTCTTGGACAGCGGGAACGGTGGGAACTGGACACCTGGTTCGGCTCCCTTGGACACGCGCAGTTTGCTACCAGTTGGCATCGATTCTGCGGCTCCCAGTTGCCATGTAGGTTGTCAGGGTAGATGTGCGGCCGCCAAGAGTTCAGCGTTCGGCGGCCAAAACGGCCAATGCTCGCACGGCTCAGCTCGGCCATCGGTCGCAGACGTCAACATAGCGCATACGCGCTCAATATCTGGTGAGTGATCCGAGCTGCGTCACCGCCAAGGGTAGTCTGCTAACAGTTTCCCAGCCAATACAAACATGGATATGAAGACTAGGATGTCCAATCCCTGCCAAACACGTGGGTTCCGGAACATTGGAGCAGCGAGGCGTGAGCCTACCGTCAACGCGATGAACCATAGGAATGAAGCCACCACCGCCCCACTTGCAAAGAAAAATTTATCCGCTCCAATTTTGATTGCACTTATTGACCCGATGACCAATACTGTATCAAGCCAGGCAAAAGGTGAAAGAAGCGAATGAAAAATTGCGCCCTTAACAACATAAGCGCGCGTCATTGGGGCATGAATAACACCCAGTTCACCAACCGATGTTTGCCCAAGATATGCCGACTGCAAAGCTCGAATACCAAAATAAATCAAATAAAGAATGCTTACGGTCATTGTCAGCACCATAACCCAACGATTCGCAGTGATGACCGCCCCGAGTCCAACCACGCCTAACATAATTAACATCGCATCCGAGAGAGCACAGATCAACACCAAAACAACTGCATTGCTTCCGGCAAGATTGTTTTTGATTACAAAAGTATCCTTGGGTCCAAGCGCTATCAACAGACCTGCTCCAAGAATGAATCCCTCGATAAGTTGCAGGTTTAACACATTAGTCTCGGTAAAAAGTGGAGAGGGCGAAGGCCCTCTCCAAATGCATTAGATCAAGGGGGTGTTTCCGAAAGCGCGGTGACTTTCATCAGCGAATGCGGCAACGTTGATAGGGTTCTTTCCCAACAATGTGGTGTACGAGCGCTGGAGATCTGGGATGGCAAAGTACACCAACGACTTGCGTGCAAGTTCCATCTTCGGGTTTCGAACTGCGTGATACATGGTGGGAATTTGCCCATCAGAAAGTAATGTCAACAAAGAGCCTGTGATGACGATGACTTCATCGTCTGCCAAGTGCACAGGGACTTCCCTGTCGTTGAGAAAAATGACCAGTCCATCGCGAGTTGGTTTGATCAACGTGATGAGATGGCCGTCTTCATGCCTGTCTTGCAAATAGGTGCGGTCGTCCTCTTGGTATTTGCGCTCGTACATACACAGTTGTACGTAGGAGCTATCACGAATAGTCACTTGCTCCTCATTGCGGAAAAAATCCCACAAACCTGTGACGATGCTCTGAGTTAAACACGAAAGTTCGACTTCACTATTCACTATGTTTTGGTATGCGGGCGTGTGAATAAACGGGTGCCCTGCATGAAGCGCTCGGTGGTGGTGCCAGTAGCAAAAACGATCGCAAAGGTCGACGTTATCTGTGTACTTAGCGTGCTCCCCACCTTTGGGCAGAAAGCCGTCTGTTCGATCAGGAAAACAAAAGTCAGCTTGCACGTCCTCCGGAACTCGCGAAATCTCATCCAAAGCGGACCACACAGCCTTTTGAGCCGATGTCGTCATTTTTACGATGGCATAGCCATGCGTGATCAAAGAAAGTACGGTAACGCGCAGGTGATCACTATGCGCATTTCTAACAACCATCTTCTCGTGCGTGACAGCAGAAAAAGTAGTAACAGAACTCATTTTCAGACTCCCTGAAACCGGCAGAATTGCCGTCCGTCATGACATCACCAAGCCATGACTCTTTCGTGTCCAACGTCATGCGTGTATGGATGACAAGGCCGTTTTGCGTCCCGTCTTTCATCACATTTGGGGAACGTACGCGGTCACGCTGCGCTGCACATTGGGGTCTCCTCGTTTTCAGTGCAATAAGTGACGGTACGCAAAGCTAGCACTGGC
>NZ_JADMJO010000064.1 GCF_018780385.1 Hydrogenophaga sp.
CCGTGATGCCCTGGGTGATGACCTTGGTGTCTTTGTTGATGTAGATCGACATGTGGATTCCTTTGAAGCGCGTGCGGGTTGTCAGGCGGCTTTGACAGCGGCCACCACTTTTTGAGCGGCATCGGCCATGGTGTCGGCGCTGATGATCGGCAGACCGGATTCGGCCAGCATCTTCTTGCCCAGCTCTTCGTTGGTGCCCTTCATGCGCACCACCAGCGGCACGCTGAGGTTGGTCGCCTTGCAGGCGGTGATCACGCCGGTGGCGATGGTGTCGCACTTCATGATGCCGCCGAAGATGTTGACCAGGATGCCCTTGACCTTGGTGTTCTTGAGCATGATCTTGAAGGCTTCGGTCACCTTCTCGGTCGTGGCACCGCCACCGACGTCGAGGAAGTTGGCCGGCTCGGCGCCGAACAGCTTGATGGTGTCCATGGTGGCCATGGCCAGACCGGCACCGTTGACCAGGCAACCGATGTTGCCGTCCAGGCTGATGTAGGCCAGGTCGAACTTGCTGGCTTCGATCTCGGCCGGATCTTCTTCGTCCAGGTCGCGGTAGGCCACGATTTCGGGGTGGCGGAACAGCGCGTTGGGGTCGAAGTTGAACTTGGCGTCCAGAGCCAACAGGTTGCCCTTGGAGTCGCAATTCAGCGGGTTGATCTCCACCAGTGATGCGTCGGTGTCCATGTAGCATTTGTAGATCTTGGCGAAGATCTCAACCGCCTGGTCCACGGAAGCGCCGGTCAGGCCGATGGCGGCCGCAACCTTGCGGGATTGTGCTTCGGTGATGCCGGTCAGCGGGTCGATCATCTCGGTGATGATCTTCTCGGGCGTGGCGTGAGCCACTTCCTCGATGTCCATGCCGCCTTCGCTGGATGCGATCAGCGCCACCTTCTGGGTCGCGCGGTCGGTGACGAGCGACACATACAGTTCGTTCTTGATGTCGGCGCCGTCTTCAATATAGAGGCGACGCACTTTCTGGCCTTCGGGGCCGGTCTGGTGAGTCTTGAGCTGCATGCCCAGGATTTCGCCTGCGATGCGCTTGACGTCTTCAATGGTCTTGGCCACCTTCACGCCACCACCTTTGCCACGGCCACCGGCATGAATCTGGGCCTTGACGACCCACACGGGGCCGCCCAGTTTCTGGGCGGCTTCGACCGCCTCCTGCACCGTGAAAGCCGGGATGCCGCGGGGCACCGGCACACCAAACTGGCGCAAGATTTCCTTGCCTTGGTATTCGTGGATCTTCATGAGGGCTCTCTCAGGAATGGGTAGAGGAATCGTCGACCGACCGCGGTGGGGGTCGAAAAGCGGGCACTGAAAATCAGCAACCGGGAACTGTATCATGGTGCATCGCACCAATATGGCGCCCGACTTTGCGTGTCACTCTCGCAAGAGTGGGACACGCTCCTGAACCCTCACTGACAAGGCAGACAGGCCATGGCCAAGGTTTTCATCGACGGCGAAGCCGGTACCACCGGGCTTCAGATTCGCGAACGGCTGCAGCGCATGCCCGCCATCGAGGTGGTGAGCATCGCGCCCGAACGCCGCAAGGACCCGGATGCCAAACGCGAGCTGATGGCGCAGGTGGATCTGGTCATTTTGTGCCTGCACGACGACGCAGCGCGTGCGTCCGTGGCCATGGTCGATGCGATGGTCGGTCACCAGCCCAAGATCATCGACGCCTCGACCGCGCATCGCACGGCTGCGGGCTGGGTGTTCGGCTTTCCCGAGCTCGCCGCCAATCAGCGCACGGCCGTGGTGAACGCGAGCCGTGTGGCCAATCCAGGCTGCTATGCCAGCGGCGCCATCGCCATGCTGCGCCCCTTGATCGACGCCGGCGTGCTGCCGGCCGATCACCCGGTCTGTCTGCCGGCGGTGAGCGGTTACTCGGGCGGCGGTCGCACCATGATCGAGGCTTACGAGAAGGGCGAAGCCCCGGCCTACGAGCTGTACGCGCTGGGCCTGCAGCACAAGCACATCCCGGAAATCATGGCCTACACCGGCCTCACGCGCCGCCCCATCTTCATCCCGGCGGTGGGCAACTTTGCGCAAGGCATGCTGGTGGAGCTGCCGCTGCACCTGGACACCCTCCCCGGCCACCCCTCGCTGGCCGACCTGCACGCGATCTACGCGAAACATTACGCCGGCAGCGAGTGGGTGAGCACGGAGGCCGCCAACGAGTCCGGCAAGCTTGACGCGCTCGCGCTCAACGACACGAACAAGCTCGAGATCCGCGTCTTTGGCAACGAGCAGGCACACCATGCCGTGGTGGTGGCGCGGTTGGACAACCTGGGCAAAGGCGCCAGCGGCGCCGCGGTGCAGAACCTGAAATTGATGCTCGGTCTGTAACGCATTCACGCAGCCTGTCGAAAAACAGGGTCTGCGTTCGTCGTGTGCTTGGATGGCCTCGACGTTCTGACGGAGCCACCGCTCGAAGAACGCCGGGGAAACTTCACATGGCCGCTGCGCAACGCTTGATCGACATCGCCCCGTCCAAGGCCACGCGCCGCGAATGGGTGGCCTTGGCCGTGATCGCATTGCCGTGTCTGGTCTACGCGATGGACCTCACGGTGCTCAACCTGGCCCTGCCCGCCATCAGCGCCGACCTTCAGCCCACGGCCGCGCAGTTGCTCTGGATCATCGATATCTATGGGTTCATGGTCGCGGGGTTCCTCATCACCATGGGCACGCTGGGCGACAAGCTGGGCCGCAGGCGCATGCTGCTCATCGGTGCCGCCGCGTTTGCAGCGGCCTCGGTGGCCGCCGCGCTGTCCACCACCGCCCACGCCCTGATTGCCACCCGCGCCTTGCTCGGCATCGCCGGTGCCACGCTGGCACCTTCCACGCTCTCGCTGATCTCCAACATGTTCCGCGACGAACGCGAGCGACGCGTGGCCATCGGCATCTGGATTTCCAGCTATTCGGTGGGTGGCGCGATCGGTCCATTGGTGGGTGGCGTGATCCTTCAGGTCTTTGCCTGGCCGGCCATCTTCTGGGCTGCGGTGCCGGTGATGGTTCTTCTGCTCGTGGTGGGGCCGTTCCTGCTGCCTGAATACCGGGACGCCCAAGCCGGTCGACTGGATCTGGGCAGCGTCGCACTGTCACTCACCGCGGTGTTGGGCGGTGTGTTTGCACTCAAACAGGCGGCGGAGGGCCACCTGGGGCCCTTGACCGGGGTGGCTTTGGCCATGAGTCTCGTGGCGGGTTTGACATTTGTGCGCCGCCAACGCCGCATCGCCTACCCGCTGTTGGACCTCCAACTGTTCGGCCAACCCCGGTTTGCCGCGGCCATCTGCACCTACGCGCTCACCTCGTTCGCGATGTTCGGGGTTTACATCTTTGTCTCGCAGCACCTGCAGCTCGTGCTGGGCCTGTCACCACTGATGGCGGGCCTGTGCACCGTGCCCTGGGCGCTGTCCTTCGTGGTGGGTTCGATGTTCACGCCGGCGATCGCGCAGCGGCTGCGGGCATCGCAGACCATGGTGGCCGGTCTCGTGGTGGCTGCCGTCGGCTTTGCCGCCATGGCGCTGGTGGACGGCCCGCACGGGCTGGCCTGGCTGATCGCAGGCATGGTGCTGATGGGGCTGGGCATGGCGCCTGTGTTCACGCTGGGCAACGACATCGTCATCAGCTCCGCGCCGCCCGAGCGCGCGGGTGCCGCTTCGGCGCTGTCGGAAACCAGCTCGGAATTGTCGGGAGCGCTGGGCATTGCCGTGTTCGGAAGCCTGGCCACCAGCCTCTACCGCAACGGCTTGCAGACCCAGATGCCGCCGGGGATATCGGCCGACGCGGTGGCGGGCGCCTCCACACTGGGCGGTGCACTCACCGTGGCCGAGGCTTTGCCCGCGCCACTGGCCGAAGCCCTTCGCAGTGCCGCTCGCACGGCCTTTGTCGATGGCATGGAGGCGGCTGCATGGCTGGGCATGGCGATCATGATTCTGAGTGCGCTGCTGGCCTGGCGCATGCTGCGCGGCCCGGTCGCGCCCGCTGTCGGCCCGTCTTCCAGGCCGGGATAAGTCAGCTTTCGTCGTCGGCAGGAAACGATCCACCGCGCACCACGCGGCGCACGGCGTCGGCACTGAAGCCGCGCGTGAGCAGGAAGCGCATCTGCTTGCCGTACTCGGCCGCGTCGCGTGGGGGAACACCGAACTTTTTTCGCCAGACCTCCTGGGCCCGCGCTTGTTCGGTGCCTTGCAGATCGGCCACCGCTTGCGCCACGGCCTCGGGGTTCAGGCCCTTGGCCTGCAACTCCTGGCGCACGCGCGAGGCGCCCAACTTCACGGAGCGCTGGTGCACCACCGATTCGAGCACACGCTGTTCGTTGATGAAGCCCTTGGCTTCCAGCTCGTCCAGGGCCCGGGTCAGTTCACCCGGCTCGGTTTCGTGGGCGCTGAGCTTGCGCAGCAACTCGGCCCGCGAATGTTCGCGGCCCGAGAGCAGGCGCAACGCCCGGCCTTTGAGGGAAATCTGGTTGAAGCCCATGTCAGGACCTCCGCCGGGCCGCCCCAAGGAGGGCCAGCGCCCCCTCGGGGGGCAGCGACGACACGAAGTGTAGAGCGTGGGGGAGCATCGCGTCACACGCTCACGGCTGACACCGTGAGCGCACCCCCTCACTCGGCCAACGGCGAGGTGTCGGCTTCGCGCGCCTTGTCGGCGGCTTCGGCCTTGGCAGCCTTCCCCGCTTTGCCGCCTTTGGCCGGTGCCGGCGCTTCTTCCACCGGCAGCAGCGGCACGCCCAGCTCGGTGCGCACCTTGTTTTCGATTTCGACGCGCAACTCGGGGTTCTCGCGCAGGAATTCGCGCGAGTTGTCGCGGCCCTGGCCGATCTTCTCGCCGTTGTAGGCGTACCAGGCGCCCGACTTCTCGATCACGCGGTGCACCACGCCCAGATCCAGGATCTCGCCTTCGCGGCTGATGCCTTCGCCGAACAGGATGTCGAACTCGGCCGTCTTGAAGGGAGACGCCACCTTGTTCTTGACCACCTTGACCTTGGTCTCGTTGCCGATCGCCTCTTCGCCCTTCTTGATCGTGCCGGTGCGGCGGATGTCCAGGCGCACGGAGGCGTAGAACTTGAGCGCGTTGCCGCCGGTGGTGGTCTCGGGGCTGCCGAACATCACGCCGATCTTCATGCGGATCTGGTTGATGAAGATGACCATGCAGTTGGTCTTCTTGATGTGCGCGGTGAGCTTGCGCAGCGCCTGGCTCATCAGGCGGGCCTGCAGGCCAGGCAGGCTGTCGCCCATCTCGCCTTCGAGTTCGGCCTTGGGCGTGAGCGCGGCCACCGAGTCCACCACGATCAGGTCAACCGCGCCGGAGCGCACCAGGCTGTCGACGATCTCGAGCGCCTGCTCGCCGGTGTCGGGCTGGGAAATCAGCAGGTCTTGCAGGTTCACGCCGAGCTTCTGCGCGTACTGGATATCCAGCGCGTGCTCGGCATCCACAAACGCGCACTGGCCGCCGAGCTTCTGCATCTCGGCGATCACCTGCAGCGTGAGCGTGGTCTTGCCCGAGGATTCCGGACCGTAGATTTCGACCACACGGCCGCGCGGCAGGCCGCCGACGCCCAGCGCGATGTCCAGCCCCAGGGAGCCGGTGGAGACCACCTGGATGTCCTCGATTACCTCGCCTTCGCCCAACCGCATGATGGTGCCCTTGCCGAACTGTTTTTCGATCTGGGCCAGCGCGACCTGCAGGGCCTTGGCTTTTTCGCTGTTGAGGGGGTTGGGCTTGACGGGTGCGTCCATGGGGGCTCCTGGGCTGGGTTGGAAGGGTTGGCAAGACCTGTGTGGTTGTGTACAGGCTGGATGCTTGAACAGCAGTTTACATGCGGGTTGAAATCAAACCAGTCATTATTTGGTCAGTTTGCCTTACCATTTATGGATGCCGCAGAACACCTCGCAAATGCCCGCAGAACCCGACGACCGCTGGCGCGGCGGCCACCTCGGCCGGCTGATGGGTCTGGCGCTGCGCCGCTTCGACGAACGCGTGCTCAGCCTGATGGCGCACGACGCCAACGTGCCGCTCGCGCTCTCCCACCTGGCCGCGCGCGCGCAGGTGGGCGCGGCGCACATCCACATCACCCGCCACCTGGGCCTGCACGGCTCGCGCCTGACCGAGCTGGCGCACCAGGCGGGCATGAGCAAACAGGCCATGGGCGATCTGGTGACGCAGTGCGAGGCCTGGGGACTGGTGCGCCGCGAACCCGACCCGCGCGACGCCCGGGCCCGGCGCATCGTCTTCACCGACACCGGCCTGCTCTGGCTGAACGCGTTTCGCACAGCGGTGGCGCAAGCCGAGACCGAGTTCCGATCGCAGGTGGGCGATGCGGTGGCCACCGTGGTGGCGCTGGGCCTGGAGGCCTATGGGTCGGAAGCACCCGGTGCGCGCGCGGCCGTGCCTTCGCGGTGAAAGCCCGCCACCCGACAGCCTACGGCGTGGGGTATGAGACCTAAAATGGACTTGGCTTGAACGCCGTGCGCCACACGGCCCCATAACAACGCTGCCCGATCAGCACAGGAGACTCCCCCATGCGCATCCTGATTGCGGAAGACGACCAGGTTCTGGCCGACGGCCTGTTGCGCAGCCTGCGAGCGGCTGGCGCCGCGGTCGACCACGTGTCCAGCGGCAACGAGGCCGATGCCGCCTTGATGACCAACAACGAGTTCGACCTCTTGATCCTGGACCTCGGCCTGCCAAAACTGCACGGCCTGGAGGTGCTCAAGCGGCTGCGTTCACGCGGCTCCACGCTGCCGGTGCTGGTGCTCACCGCGGCCGACAGCATCGAGGAACGCGTGAAGGGCCTGGACTACGGGGCCGACGACTACATGGCCAAGCCCTTCTCGCTGCAGGAGCTCGAAGCGCGCGTGCGCGCGCTCGCACGCCGCGGCATGGGCGGCAGCACCAACACCATCCGCCACGGCCCGCTCGAATACGACCAGGCCGGCCGCGTGGCCACCATCGACGGCAAGATGGTTGAACTCTCGGCGCGTGAACTCGGCTTGCTCGAAGTGCTGCTGCAACGTGCCGGGCGCCTGGTCAGCAAGGACCAATTGGTCGAGCGGCTGTGCGAATGGGGCGAAGAAGTGAGCAACAACGCCATCGAGGTCTACATCCACCGCCTGCGCAAGAAGATCGAAAAGGGTCCGATCCGCATTGCCACGGTGCGCGGCCTGGGCTATTGCCTTGAAAAAATCGCCAGCTGAGGGCCGCACCTTCAGTGAGCCGCTGCCCCCCCCCGTGGACAGCCGGCTGGCGCCGAAGGGGTTCGGCCTGTTCCAGCGCGAGCAGCGCAGCCTGTTCGGTGAAATCCTCGACTGGATGCTCACGCCACTGCTGTTGCTGTGGCCGCTGTCGCTGGCCCTCACGTGGTTCGTGGCGCAGGGCATCGCCAGCAAGCCGTTTGACCGCGCGCTCGAGTTCAATCTGCAGGCACTCACCCAGTTCGTGGTGCGCGAGAACGACCAGATCACCTTCAAGCTCAACGCGCAGGCGCGCGACCTGCTGCGCGCCGACGACAGCGACCTGGTGTACTACCAGGTGCTCGATCCGCGCGGAATGCTCATCAGCGGAGAGCTTGACTTCCCGCCCCCACGCGACAACGAATCACCCGAACCCGGGCGCGTGCTGCTGCGCGACGACGTGGTGCGCGGCGACGAGGTGCGTGTGGCCTACACCTGGCTGGCGCGCAACGACCCCCAGCGCCTGGTGTTGATGCAGGTGGCCGAGACCAAGGGCAAACGATCGACGCTGGCCACCGAGATCATCAAGGGCGTGATGGTGCCGCAGTTCGTGATCCTGCCGCTGGCGGTGCTGCTGGTGTGGCTGGCGCTGGTGCGCGGCATCCGCCCGCTCAACGAACTGGAGCAACGCATCCGCGCACGCAAGCCCGACGACCTGAGCCCGATCGAGGAATCGTTCATCCCGCAGGAGGTCGCGCCGCTGGTGTCGTCGATCAACGACCTGCTGACGCGGCTCAAGACCTCACTCACCACACAGAAGCGCTTTCTGGCCGACGCCGCCCACCAGCTCAAGACGCCGCTGGCGGGCCTGCGCATGCAAGCCGAGCTGGCACAACGCGAAACCGATCCGGTGGAGATTCGCGGCTCGCTGCAGCAGATCGCGCGCTCCAGCGCGCGCGCCACGCACACGGTGAACCAGCTGCTCGCTCTGGCCCGCGCCGAGACCACCGGCCGCACACTGCCCAGCGCGCGCATCGACCTCGCCCGGCTGGTGCCTGACGTGGTGCAGGACTCGGTGCCCCGAGCGCTGGAAGCCGGCATCGACCTCGGCTTTGAAGGCCCGGACGACACGCCCGACGACTGCCTGATGGACGGCAACCCGACGCTGTTGCAGGAAATGGTGCGCAACCTGGTGGACAACGCCATCCACTACACGGGGCAAGGCGGCGTGGTCACGGTGCGCGTGCTGCTGGACCGCTTCAGCGGTGTGCAGATCCTGCAGGTGGAAGACGACGGCCCCGGCATCCCGGAGAACGAGCGCGAGTTCGTGATGCAGCCGTTTTACCGCGCGCTGGGCACCAACGTCGACGGCTCGGGCCTGGGCCTGGCGATCGTGCTGGAGATCGCGCAGCAGCATGGCGCCACGGTGTCGATGGAAGACGCCCACCCGGAGCGCAGCCGCCGGGGCCTGCGGGTGTCGGTGCGCTTCACGCCCACCAAGCCGCAGCTCGTGCAGGAATAGCCGTCAGGCGTGGCGCCGGCTCAGGCGGCCTTGTACACGTTGAGCTGCAGCTTCTCGCGCTCGATCGCACGGGCCACGCCGGGCAATTCGGCAAAGCGCTGCACCAGCGCCCAGGTGGCGGGGAAATCCGCCGGGTTGATGCCGGCATAACCGCCCCAGCGCAGCAGCGTGAGGGCGTATGCATCGAGGGCACCAGGACGTGCGCCCACCATCCAGGGTGCGGCTTGGGTGGCCATGGCTTCGATCTCGCCCAGCAGTTGGCGGTAGCCCGCCGCGCCGAAGTCGCGGATCGCCTTTTGCGCGGCCTCGTCGTCGGTGAACTTGTGCGGCATGAACACGTGGGTGAACGTGGGATGCACGGTGTTGTTCATCCACGCCAGCACCTGCAGGGCGCGTGCGCGCTCAAGGCCCGCTGGCGGCAGGATGCCGGCCATGGGCAGCTTCTCGTCCAGGTAGAGCAGGATGGCCACGATCTGGGTGACGACCTCGTCGCCATCGACCAGCACGGGCACCTGGCCGCGCGGGTTCAGCGCCAGGTAGTCGGGCGAGCGTTGCTCACCCTTGTGCAGCTTCACCATCGACGGCTCGAACGCCACCTCGGCCAGTTCGAGCATGGCGTGCGGCACGAAGGAGCAGGCACCGGGGGCGAAATAAAGTTTCAGGCTCATCGAGTTGTATCCAATCGAGTGTCAAGAATCCGGCGCCGGGCCGCCCCAAGCCGGATTGCGCCCCTTCGGGGGGCAGCGACCCGCGAAGCGGCGGAGCGTGGGGGCTAGTTCAGATGCGGGCTCAGCAGCCCCGCAATTTCAAACATGGTCACTTGTGGCTTGCCGAACACCGCCGCCAGCTTGGCGTCGGCGTTCACGCGGCGCTTGTCGCCTGCGTCCTGCAGGCCGTTGGCCTTGATGTAGTCCCACAGCTTCTTCACCACCTCGGGGCGCGAGACGGCGCCTTCGCCGATCACGGCCGCCAGTGCGGCGCTGGGCTGTTTGCCGGTCGCGGCGGTGGTCTTGCGTGGGGCCTTGGGCGTCTTGGCGGCAGCGGCTTTCTTGGCCGCAGGCGCCTTCTTGGCCGGCGCGGCTTTCGCAGCGGCCTTCTTCGCCGGTGCGGCCTTGGCCGGCGCGCCCGCAGCAGTCTTGCGTGGCGGGAACTTGGACGGCGCAAACTCGAAGTTCACCTTGCCAGCTTCCTTGTCCCAGGCCAGGAAGGCCTTGAACGCGCGGCGCGTGCGCATGGAGACGAACTTGTCCAGCAGGTCGGTCTTGCCGGTTTCCAGCAGCTTGCTCATCTGCTCGCGCGCCACCGGCTGCTGCAGGATGATCTTGCCGCTCTTGAAGTCGCAGGTGGGCGTGGGCTGCTGCTCGGTGGGCACGGAGCGGATGCAGACGTAGTTGGCGCCGTGCTCGTGGACCGCGCCACCGCACTTGGGGCAGGCGCCGAGTGCCTCGCTGCCGGTGAAGTCCACCAGCTCACCACTTTCTTCACCCTTCTTGTCGTCCCCGAAGTCGAATTCGAGCTTCCAGTTCTTGTCGTCCTCGCTGTACTTGAGCACGATCTCGGCCACGAAAGGCCAACCCGCCTTGGAGCGGAAGCCGTCCAGTGGGCCGATCTTCTTGTCACGCAAGAGCTGTTCGGACTCGTCGGGCTCGAAGGTGCGGCCGGCCGGTGACTTGCCGAACGAGAAGCCGCAGCCTTCGCTCGCGCCGTCTTTGCCGGTGCAGGTGTAGCGGCGGTAGTTTTCCTTCACCACGCCGCCGCAGTTGGGGCAAGGCGTGGAGAGCGTGGCGTAGTTGCCGGGAATGGTGTCGCGGTCGTATTCCTTGGCTTTCTTCACCATGCGCTCGGTCATGGCGGCGATCTCGGCCATGAAGGCAGCGCGGCTGAGCTGGCCGTGCTCCATCTGCGCGAGCTTGTATTCCCATTCACCCGTGAGCTCGGCCTTGGAGAGTTCTTCCACGCCCAGGCCGCGCAGCAGCGTCATGAGCTGGAACGCCTTGGCCGTGGGGATGATCTCGCGGCCTTCGCGGAACATGTACTTCTCGGTCAGCAAGCCCTCGATGACGGCCGCGCGCGTGGCTGGCGTGCCCAGGCCTTTTTCCTGCATGGCTTCGCGCAACTCGTCGTCGTCGACCAGTTTGCCCGCGCCCTCCATGGCGCCCAGCAGCGTGGCTTCCGAGTAACGCGCGGGCGGCTTGGTCTTGAGGCCCTTGGGCTCCACCGTCTCGGTGCGCACGGTCTCGCCTTCGCGCACCGGCACCAGGTTCTGGCCCTTGTCGCCTTCCTTGGCGTCGGTCACATCCTCGGCCGCTTCCTTGCCATAGACGGCCATCCAGCCTGGCTTGACCAGCACCTTGCCTTCGGTCTTGAAGTGGTGGCCGACCGAGCTGGTGATTCGGGTCGTGACCATGAACTCGGCCGACGGGAAGAACACCGCGAGGAAACGGCGCACCACCAGGTCGTACAGCTTCTGCTCGGCGTCGCTCAGGCCACTGGGCGCCTGCAGCGTGGGGATGATGGCGAAGTGATCCGACACCTTGCTGTTGTCGAAGACGCGTTTGCTCGGGCGGATGTAGCCGTTGTTGAGCGCGGTGAGTGCGTGTGGCGCCAGGTGCTTCATGCCGCTGGCGGCCAGCATCTCGAAAGTTTCCTTCACCGTCGGCAGGTAGTCCTCGGGCAGGGCGCGCGAATCGGTACGCGGGTAGGTCAGGGCCTTGTGGCGCTCGTACAGGCTTTGCGCGAGCTGCAGCGTGGTCTTGGCCGAGAAGCCGAAGCGCCCGTTGGCCTCGCGCTGCAGGCTGGTCAGGTCGTATAACAGGCCACTGGCTTGCGTGGTGGGCTTGCTTTCTTCCTTGACGCTGGCGGCCTTGCCGCGCACCGCCTCGGCAATGGCCAGGGCTTCGCGCTGGCTCCAGACGCGATCGGCGCGCTGTTCCAGGTCGGCGTCGTCGCCCGTGGGTTTTTTCCAGGCCGGGTCGAACCACTTGCCGGGGTACTCGCCGGCCTCGGCCAGGAAGCTGGCGTGGACCTCCCAGTAGTCGCGGCTGCGGTGGGCGCGGATCTTTTCTTCGCGCTCGACCACGATGGACAACGTCGGCGTCTGCACCCGGCCCACCGTGGTGAGGAAGAAGCCGCCGTCGCGCGAGTTGAACGCCGTCATGGCGCGCGTGCCGTTGATGCCGACCATCCAGTCGGCCTCGGATCGGCTGCGGGCGGCGTCGGCCAGGCCCTGCATCTGCTCGTTGGTGCGCAGGTGCTCGAAGCCGTCGCGGATGGCCGCGGGCGTCATCGACTGCAACCACAGGCGCTGCACCGGCTTGCCCAGCGTCTGGTAGCTGCCGCCCTTCAAGCCACCGGCGTACTGCTCGATCAGGCGGAAGATCAGCTCCCCCTCGCGGCCCGCGTCACACGCGTTGATGAGGCGGGCCACGTCCTTGCGCTTGACCAGCTTGACCACCGCCGAGAGGCGCGACTTGGTCTTGTCGATCGGCTTGAGTTCAAAGTAGGGCGGCAGCACGGGCAGGTGGGCAAAGCTCCACTTGCCGCGCTTGACGTCAAATTCTTCCGGCGCGGCGATCTCCACCAGGTGGCCCACGGCGGAGGTGACCACGTATTGCTCGTTCTCGAAGTGGTCATCGTGCTTGTCGAACTTGCCCGCCACCGGCGTGAGCGCACGCACGATGTCCTGGGCCACGGACGGCTTCTCGGCAATGACCAGCGTTTTGGCGAAACCTTCAGCAGTTT
The DNA here is from genome assembly GCF_018780385.1 of Hydrogenophaga sp. Lineage (GTDB taxonomy): Bacteria > Pseudomonadota > Gammaproteobacteria > Burkholderiales > Burkholderiaceae_C > Hydrogenophaga. The sequence goes on from NZ_JADMJO010000064.1 coordinate 12,442, forward strand.
TCATCTCTACAATCAACTTTCCACGCGCGTGTACACGCGCACATGGGCACGCGCACACTCGCGCGCACCTGCATGAAACAACCTTACCAAATATTCCGGCCGTGACGAAAAGCCCCAAAAAGTCGAGCGCGCCCGCCGAAAAACCAGCCTTGGCAATGAAGCCGAATGGTGCCGGCCGGCGCATCCAGACGCGCAAGTCCGGTGTGCACGGCCGCGGGGTCTACGCCGTGGTGGACCTGGCCGAAGGCGAAACGCTCATTGAATATGTCGGTGAGGTCATCACCTGGGATGAAGCCCTGCGCCGTCACCCGCACGATCCGACCGATCCGAACCACACCTTCTACTTCCACATCGACGAAGAACACGTGATCGACGCCAAGCACGGCGGCAACTCGGCACGCTGGATCAACCACAGCTGCAAGCCCAACTGCGAAGCCGAAGTTGACGAGGGTCGGGTGTTCATCCGGGCCCAACGCAACATCCAGGCGGGCGAAGAACTGTTTTACGACTACGGCCTCGTGATCGACGAGCCCTACACGCCCAAGCTCAAGGCCGAGTACCCCTGCTGGTGCGGTGCCAAAAAGTGCCGCGGCACCTTGCTCGCGCCCAAGCGCGCGGGTCGCGCATCCAGACTGGGCTGAACGGCCCATGGCCGACACCCTGATCCGTCACGCCGAAACCGTCTGGCAGGCCGTTGAGCCCACCTTGCCTGGCTTCACGGTGGAGGTGCTGCCCAGCGTCGACTCCACCAGCAGCGAGCTCATGCGACGCGCGCGCAGTGGCCTGATGGAACCCGTGTTGCTGGCCGCCGAGGACCAGACCGCTGGGCGAGGCCGGCTGGGCAAGGGCTGGCACAGCAAAGTGGGGCAATCACTCACGTTCTCGTTGGCCATGCCCCTGGCGCCCACCAGCTGGTCGGGCCTGTCGCTGGCGGTGGGCGTGAGCCTGGCGCACAGCCTGCACCCCGAGGTGCGTCTGAAATGGCCCAACGACCTCTGGCTGCACCAACGCAAGATCGGCGGCATCCTGGTGGAGACGGCCAGCACCGGTGAGGCCGGTCAGGGCCAGCGCATGGTGGTGATCGGTGTGGGCATCAATGTGGCGCGGCCCGAGGTGTCGGCGGTGGCCGCGCTCGTGCCCGACGGCGCGGCGGTCACGGCCATGGCCCCGGCCGGCCTGGCCGAGGTGCTGGTGGGCATCACACCGGGTGAGGTGCTCGAGCGTGTGGCGCCGGCGCTGGTGGGCGACATCCAGGCGTTTGCCTCGCAGGGTTTTGCCGCGTTTGCCCAGCGCTTTGCACAACTGGACGCCTTGCAGGGTCTGGCGGTGCAGCTTTCTGACGGCACGCGCGGTACGGCCTGCGGCGTGAACGACGAGGGTGCGTTGCAGGTGCTCACCGAGCGCGGCATGCAGACGGTGACCAGCGCCGAAGTGAGCGTGCGCCCGTGCTGAGGTGGGTCATCTGGTTGCTGGTGCTGGCCAACGCGGGCTATTTTGCGTGGTCGCGGGGCTACCTGGACACGCTGGGCCTGAAGCCTACCGAGCAACGCGAGCCCGAGCGCCTGACGCAACAGGTGAAGCCCGAGGCACTGCGCCTGCTCAACGGACCCAAGGCTGAAGCCGCTCCGCAGCCGACAGTCTCACCGGTGGCGGCCCCTGTGGTCACAGCACCCGCACCTGCCTCTGCACCGACACCCCCAGAGCCCGCGCCCGTGGCTGCACCGGCGGTCGACAACGGAGCGCGCGCCTGCTGGCAGGCGGGCGGGTTCACCGCAGCCCAGGCCGAGTTGCTGCGCGCCGAGCTGGTGCTGCTCGGCCTGCCCGCATCCGGCTTTGCCTTCACCGAGGTGCGCAGCGGCGGTCGCTGGATCGTCTACATGGGGCGCTACGACAACCAGCAGCAACTCGATCGCAAGAAAGATGAGCTGCGCGCGCTGGGGGTGACCTACCGCGAGATCACAGCGGTCGGGCTGGCGCCCGGCCTCGCACTCGGCACGTTCTCCACCGAAGCTGCCGCCCAGCAAGCGCGGCAGAAGACCGAGCGCGATGGCATCCGCACCGCCAAGGTGGCGCAGGAGCGTGCCGAGAGTGTGAGCACCAACCTGCGTCTGCCGTCGATCACCGAATTGCAACGCGCCGCCATCGACGCTCTGGGCGACGCGATGGTGGGTAAACGCCTGCAGCGCTGCACCTAAGCGCGCTCAGCGCGGTGCGCGGTGAGACCGGCAAACCAGTCCAGCGCCTCGTTCCACAGCGGTTGAGCCTTGGGCCGGAAGTACCCCATGTGACCCATGGCGCCGAGGCCCTCGCGGCGGGAGTCGAGTGTGACGCTGCGCACCTCGGCGTTGCGGTAGCCGGCCATGAAGGCGTCTCGTGAGGCGGGTGGCGCCCAGGCGTCGTCCAACGCATTGAGCGCCACGATGGGGAAGCGCACGTCGTCAAAGCGTTCGGTGGTCGCCTTCATTTCGGGGTCATCAAAAAAGTAGCGCGGGAAGCGGCACCACTGGCGCCACTGGCGGTACACGTCGATCGGCAGGTCTTCGCCCATGCCCAGTCGACTCCAGGGGAGGTAACCGTTCATGCGTGTCCACACCGGTCCGAGCACGCGCCACATGAAGAGCACGCGCAAGCGCTCCAGCGGCGGCATCCAGCCGTGCCAACCGGCGCCGGTGGCGAATGTCCAGGCGCCATCCACCGCGCCGGGGTCGGGCAACAGGCCGAGCGCATGGCCGCCGTAGGAATGGCCCACCAGGTACAGCGGCACGCCCGGCTGGCGCATGGCTTCCACGGCCGCGGCCAGGTCCAGCCGGCCCCAGTCGAGGTAGTCCATGCGAAAGCCCTTCAACGTGCTGGGGGCCGACTGGCCGATGCCGCGGTAGTCCAGCGTGAGCACGTCAAAGCCACGGCGCGCGGCGTGTTCGGCGAAGCGCTTGTAGAAGCCCTGCGGCACGGCGGTGGCGCCACCGACCACCAGATGGGCCTGCGGCGGCATGGGGCTGTGGTAGCGGTGTGCCACCAGTGGATAACCGTCGGCGGCGGTCAGGGTGATGCGCTCGGTGCGCACGGCCTGGTTGTGGGCGTCGGTGGCCGGGAAGGTGTTCATGGCGATTCTCCGGTTCGTGCTGCCGTTGGGCCGCGAGCGGCCAGCAGCGACAGCAGGGTCTGCGTGGCCAGGTTGATCGGATCGCTGCTCTGGGCCACCCGCGCCTGCAGCAGGCCGCCTTCGTAGGTGGCCACGATCAGCGCGGCGATGCCCTGGGCCTGCGCACGCGGCTCGCCGTGCTGTTCCAGCGCCAGTGCGATGCGTTCGCGCAGGGTGGCAAAGGCGCGGGCCAGGGCTTCGCGCAGGGCGTGGTCGTCGGGCGTGCTTTCCAATGCCACGGTGGCCAGCGGGCAGCCGGCATGAAAGCCGGTGCTGCTCAGACGCACGGTCGCACCCTGCATCCACTGCCGCGCAGCCTCGATGGGATCGGCGTTCCTGGCCAGCAGGCCGTCGAGCCAGCCCAGCATGCGCGCGACCACGTCGTCGATGGCGGCCACGGCCAGCTCGGTCTTGCCGCCGGGAAAGTGGTGGTACAGCACGCCCTTGGGCGCGCCGGCCTGGGCCAGCAGTTCGGTCAAACCGATGCCGTGCAGGCCGCGTCGACGCAGCGCGTCGGTCATCGCGGCGATCAGGCGTTCGCGGGTGCCGGGCGTGGGTGTTTCGGTCATGGGCTTGAATCTATAGACCGGTCGGTCTAGTGTCAAGCACCTGCGCTCCACTATATTGTCCATTTAAGACTAATATGGACAATATTTAGACGCCCTGTGGATGTCCACCCAATGCAACAGTTTTCTTCGACACAAGCCAAACAGAACTTCGGCCAGCTCATGAAGGCATCCGCGCTCGCGCCGGTGGCCATCGAGCGGCACGGCAAGGTGCAGGCCCTCGTGATGTCGCCCGATTTCCATGAGGCTGCAAGGGCAGCACAGGATCTCATGGCCGAACGCCGCCTCGCGCGTCTTCAGCAGGCGGGCATCGAGAAAGACCGGCTCATCCGCCACCACCGCATTGCCCTGGACCTGTTGACGGTGGAGCCCGCCCAGCGAGCGGGCCTCATCCAGCAGGCGCGGGACACGGTCGATCGCTGGCGGCGTGAGCAACTCAGCAGCCGCGACTATGTGGATCGCTGGGCGGCGCTGCTCGCTTTGCCAGTGCAGGAGCTGGCGAAAGAGATGGTGGCGGATGCCGACGGATGGGGCACGGCCCTGCGCCAGAACTCGCCCTGGGTGGGGCTGCGCACATGAACCTCGACGCACTCTTCGCCTTGCTCGCCAAGGCTCGCGAACTCTCGGGCCACAGCGACTACGTGGTGATCGGCAGCCTGTCCATTCTCGGACTGGAAGACCATTTCGATGTTCCAGAGGACATGACCCTGTCCAACGACGTCGACTGCTACACCCGCGACGACCCCGACCGCACCTTCGACCTCGTGGCAGCGCTCGGAGAGAACTCGCTATGGCACCAGGGTCACGGGTACTTCCTCGACGCCGTCACTCCCGCCCTGCCGACCCTCCCCGAAGGCTGGCGAGCCCGCCTCATCCCGGTGTCCCGGGACAGCCTCACCGCTTGGTTCCTCGACCCGAACGACGCGGCCATCTCCAAGTACGCCCGGGGCGAGCCACGCGACCGCCGCTGGATACGCGCCGGAATCCGGTCGGGCGTGGTCTCGCTGCCCATGGTGCGATCACGCCTGCGCGGTGTGACGTTTCTTGACAACGAAGAGTCGCAGCGCACCCGTGGATTGATCGAAGAAGACCAGGCTTGGTGCGACCGCTCCACACACTGACCGACCCAACAAAAAAGCGCCCGAAGGCGCTTCTTAACGAAGAGAAGCGGGCGCTTACTTGGCCACCACGCGAACCATCTCCAGGCACTTGTTCGAGTAGCCCCACTCGTTGTCGTACCAGCTCACGACCTTGATGAAGGTCTTGTCCAGCGCGATGCCGGCATCGGCGTCAAAGATCGAGGTGCGGGTGTCGCCGCGGAAATCGGTGGCGACCACCTTGTCCGTCGTGTAGCCCAGCACGCCCTTCAGAGCGCCTTCGCTCTGTGCTTTCATCTCGGCGCAGATCTCTTCGTAGCTGGCTTCCTTGTTCAGTTCGACCGTCAGGTCGACCACCGACACGTCGGAAGTGGGCACCCGGAAGCTCATGCCGGTGAGCTTCTTGTTGAGCTCGGGGATCACCACGCCCACGGCCTTGGCGGCGCCCGTGCTGCTGGGGATGATGTTTTCCAGGATGCCGCGGCCGCCGCGCCAGTCCTTGTTGCTCGGGCCGTCCACGGTCTTCTGCGTGGCGGTGGCGGCGTGCACGGTGGTCATCAGGCCGCGCTTGATGCCCCACTTGTCGTTGAGCACCTTGGCGATCGGCGCCAGGCAGTTGGTGGTGCACGAGGCGTTGGAGATGATGGCCTCGCCCTTGTAGGTCTTGTCGTTGACGCCGAAGACGAACATGGGGGTGTCGTCTTTGGAAGGCGCCGAGAGGATGACCTTTTTCGCGCCGGCGTCCAGGTGTTTCTGCGCGGTGACCTTGTCCAGGAACAGGCCGGTGGATTCGATGACAACGTCGGCGCCGACTTCATTCCACTTCAGATTGGCGGGGTCGCGCTCCTGCGTGAGACGGATCTTCTTGCCGTTGACGATCAGGGTGTTGCCTTCGACGCTGACGTCACCCTTGAACCGGCCGTGCACGCTGTCGTACTGCAGCATGTAGGCCAGGTAGTCGGGCTCCAGCAGGTCGTTGATGGCCACGACCTCGATGTCGCTGAAGTTCTGGATGGCGCTGCGCAACACGTTGCGGCCGATGCGGCCGAAGCCGTTGATGCCGATCTTGATCGTCATGTCTCGTCTCTCCTGGAGGGTTTCAAAAAAGGATGAACAAACTCATTTCGCCAACACGGCGCGCACCGTGTCGGCCACATTCGCGGGCGTGAAGCCGAAGTGCTCGAACAGCACCGGCGCCGGGGCCGACTCGCCGTAGGTGTCCAGACCCACGACCGCGGCCACGCCGTACTTCCACCAGCCGTCGGTGGAACCCATCTCGACGGCCACGCGAGACACGCCGGCGGGCAGCACCGAAGCCTTGTAGGCGGCGCTCTGGCGGTCGAAGGTGGTGGTGCTGGGCATGGAAACCACGCGCACGGCGATCTTGTGTTCCCTGGCCAGCAGCTCCTGCGCTTTCAGGGCCAACTGCACTTCGGAACCGGTGGCGATGATCACCGCCTGTGCCTTTTTCTTCAGGCCCACTTCGCTGGGTTCGGCCAGCACGTAGGCGCCTTTGCTGATGTCACCCAGGTCGCTCTTGAGCGCGTAGGGCAGGTTCTGGCGGCTCAGCAGCAGCGCCGTGGGGCGGGTGGCGTTTTGCAACGCCACGGCCCAGGCCACGGCGGTCTCGGCGGTGTCACCCGGACGCCAGACGTCCAGGTTGGGAATCAGGCGCAGGCTGGCCGCGTGCTCGACCGACTGGTGCGTCGGGCCGTCTTCGCCCAGGCCGATGGAGTCGTGCGTGAACACGTGCACCACACGCAGCTTCATCAGCGCGGCCATGCGGATCGCGTTGCGGCTGTAGTCGCTGAAGGTGAGGAAGGTACCGCCATAGGGGATGAAGCCGCCATGCAGCGCCACACCGTTCATGATCGCGGCCATGCCGAATTCGCGCACGCCGTAGTTGATGTGGCGGCCACCCAGGCCCTGCTCGTTCTTCACCACGTCGCCAGCCAGGTTGAAGCGCAGCGCAGGCGTGGACTTGGTGTTGGTGAGGTTGGAGCCGGTGAGGTCGGCGCTGCCACCGAGCAGCTCGGGCAGCGCAGCGGTGAAGGTCTCCAGTGCGAGCTGGCTGGCCTTGCGACTGGCCACGGTTTCCGCCTTGGTGTGGGCGGCCACCGCGGCGTCCACCGCCACCTGGGCAAAGTTCTTGGGCAGCTCGCCCTTCATGCGGCGCACGAACTCTTTGGCAAGCTCGGGGAAAGCGGCCTTGTAGGCGGCAAACGTGGCGTTCCACGCGGCTTCCGAAGCCTTGCCGGCGTCTTTCGCGTCCCACGCGGCGTACACGTCCTTGGGGACGGCGAAGGGTGCGTGTGGCCAGCTCAGCGCTTCGCGGGTGAGCTTGATTTCTTCAGCGCCCAGTGGCTCGCCGTGGGCCTTGGCGGTGTTGGCGCGGTTCGGGCTGCCTTTGCCGATGTGGGTCTTGCAGATGATGATGGTGGGTCCATCGGCCTTGTTCTTCGCATCGCTGATCGCGCGGTCCACCGCGTCGGTGTCGTGGCCATCGATCGGGCCGATCACATTCCAGCCGCAGGCGGCAAAACGCAGCGCGGTGTTGTCGATGAACCAGGGCGTGACCTGGCCATCGATGGAAATGCCGTTGTCGTCGTACAGCGCGATCAGCTTGTTGAGCTTCCAGGCACCGGCCAGGGCCACGGCCTCGTGGCTGATGCCTTCCATCAGGCAACCGTCGCCCAGGAACACGTAGGTGTGGTGGTCCACCACGGTGTGGCCGTCGCGGTTGAACTCGGACGCCAGCAGCTTTTCGGCCAGCGCCATGCCCACGGCGTTGGTGATGCCCTGGCCCAGCGGGCCGGTGGTGGTTTCCACGCCGGGGGTCACGCCCACTTCGGGGTGACCGGCGGTCTTGCTGTGCAGCTGGCGGAAGTTCTTGAGTTCGCCGATCGGCAGCTTGTACCCGGTGAGGTGCAGCAGCGAATAGATCAGCATCGAGCCGTGGCCGTTGGACAGCACGAAGCGGTCGCGGTTGGCCCACTGCGGGTTCGTCGGGTTGTGGCGCAGGTGCCGGCCCCACAGGGCGACCGCCATGTCGGCCATGCCCATGGGCGCGCCGGGGTGGCCGGAGTTGGCGGCTTGCACCGCGTCCATGGCCAGGGCTCGGATGGCGTTGGCCTGGGTCTGGGGCGACACGGCTGGGGCGATGGGGGTGGGGGTGCTGGCGGTGTCGGACATGGGGGGTGCTGGGAGGTGCTGGGAAAGGGGAGGCGGCGGGGATCTGCGCGATGGCGCAAAACAACGGATTTTATCGGCCAGCCCGTCGCCGACTGCGCTGTCCCGCGTCGGGCTGGCGCGCCGGCCCATAATTCTTCAACGCGTGCGGCCCTCGCGCCCGGCACGCGCACCCTCTGGCACCCCATGACCCGACTCGCCACCGCACCACCCTCCACCCCTCCCCTGGCCTCGGCCATGGTGCTTGCCGCCGGGCGCGGCATGCGCATGCGCCCGCTCACCGACGTCACGCCCAAACCCCTGCTGGTCGTGCAGGGCAAGCCATTGATGCAGTGGCCCATGGAGGCCCTGCTCACGGGTGGTTTTCACCGCTTCGTGGTCAACACCGCCTGGCTCGGGGAACAGATCGACGAACACTGCGCGGCCTGGAGCCAATCCCGGCCGGGTAGCGACGTGGTGATGTCGCGCGAGGGCACCGACTTCGGCTACGCCCTGGAAACGGCCGGCGGCATTGCCCGGGCGCTGCCCCTGCTGGCCGACGTGTTCTGGGTACTGGCGGGCGACGTGTACGTGCCCGACTTCAACTTCAGCCAGGCCAGCGTTGACCGTTTCGAGGCCAGCGGCCTGCTTGCGCACATCTGGCTGGTACCCAACCCGCCGCACAACCCGCAGGGCGATTTCGGCCTGAGCGCGGACGGTCTGGCGATCAGCCGCGCTGATGAGGCCTACACCTTCAGCACCATCGGTCTGTACCGGCGCGAACTGTTCGAACTGCCCTGGTGCGAGGTGCTGCCCGGCAACCCGCAAGGCACGGCCGAGCCACTGGCGCCGCTGCTGCGCCGTGCGATGGAAGCGGGCCAGGTGAGCGCCGAGATCTACGGCGGCACCTGGGTCGACGTGGGCACGCCCGAGCGGCTCAAGGAATTGGGGTAACCCCCCGCGCCGCCTGCGGCGTCACCCCCCAGGGGGCGCACCTGGCGGCCCGGCAAAGCCGGTTCCGCGGGTGCTCTGGTCAAACTCCACAGCGCCTCGACAAAAGTCAGAGAATGGCGACCATGGACTCCACCACCCACACCCACCTCTACGCCGAACGCCGCGCCCGTGTGGCCGCCTCTCTCGGCCCCGGCGGCATCGCCATCGTGCCCACCGCGCTCGAGCGGCCGCGCAACCGCGACACCGACTTCATCTACCGGCACGACAGCTACTTCTACTACCTCACCGGCTTCACCGAGCCCAACGCCTGGCTGGTGATCACGGCCGAAGGCAGCACCACCCTGTTTTGCCAGCCGAAAGACCTGGAGCGCGAGATCTGGGACGGCATCCGCCTCGGCCCCGACGCCGCACCCGAGCACCTGGGCATGAGCGACGCGTTTTCCGTGGCCGAGCTCGACCAGCGCCTGCCCAAACTGCTGGAGAACCGCCAGACCGTGTGGTACCCCTTCGCCATCCACTCCGGCCTGGAAGGCCGCGTCGATGGCTGGCTGCAGAAGGTGCGCGCCCGGGTGCGTTACGGCGCGCTGTGCCCGGAGTCGCAACGCGACCTGTGCGGCGTGCTCGACGAACTGCGGCTGGTCAAGGACGCCTTCGAACAAGACACCATGCGCCGCGCCGCGCAGATCAGCGCCAAGGCCCACGTCCGCGCCATGCAACGCAGCGCGGCCATGCTGCGCGCGGGCCAGGACGTGCGCGAATACCACCTGGATGCCGAGCTGCTGCACGCCTTCCGCGAGCACGGCTCACAGTACCCGGCCTACGGCAGCATCGTGGCCGCCGGCGCCAACGCCTGCGTGCTGCACTACCGCGCTGACGCCGCGCCCATCCGCAACGGCGAGCTGGTGCTGATCGACGCCGGCTGCGAACTCGACGGCTACGCCAGCGACATCACGCGCACCTTCCCGGCCAACGGCGTCTTCACCGGCCCGCAACGCGAGCTGTACGACCTGGTGCTGGCCAGCCAGATCGCCGCGGTCAATGCCACGAAGGCCGGCGCACGCTTCGTCGATCCCCACGAGGCCACCGTGGCGGTGCTCGCGCAAGGCTTGCTCGACGTCGGCCTGCTCGACAAGAACAAGGTCGGCAACGCACAGGACGTGATCACCAACCGCGCGTATTTCCAGTTCTACATGCACCGCACCGGTCACTGGCTGGGCATGGATGTGCATGACTGCGGCAGCTATGTCGAACCGTCTGAACTCGGCACGGTGAACGAACGCAAGGACCCCCTGAGTGGCGAAACCATCAAGGACCGGCCCAGCCGCATCCTGCGCCCGGGCATGGTGCTCACCATCGAGCCCGGCCTCTACGTGCGCCCGGCCGAAGGCGTGCCCGAGCAGTTCTGGAACATCGGCATCCGCATTGAAGACGACGCCATCGTCACCGAGACCGGCTGCGAGCTGATTTCGCGTGGTGTGCCGGTCGAGGCTTCCGAAATCGAAGCGCTGATGCGCGGCTGAGGCCGTGCGCGTCGTCAGCGTCAACACGGGCACCGTGCGGGCCCTGCGCATCGGCTCACGCAACGTGCTTTCAGCCATCGGCAAAGCCGCTGTCCAGGGCCCCTTGGCGGTCACGTTGCTGGGCCTGCGAGGCGACGAGCAGGCCGACCTCAGCGTGCACGGCGGCCTGGACAAGGCGGTCTATGCCTACCCTCTGGAGCACTACGCCTTTTGGGAGGCGCGACGCAGAAAACAAGGCGCCAGTCTGTTCGACGACCCATTGCCTCCGGGGTTTCTGGGCGAAAACCTGACGATCGAAGGCTTGGTGGAAACGGAGGTGTGGATCGGTGACCTGCTGCATTTCCCCGATTGCAGCCTGCGCGTAAGCGCACCCCGCGAGCCCTGCTACAAGTTCAACGCCGTGATGGGCCTGCGTGATGCAGGCCGGGTCATGATGGATCAGCTCTGCCCGGGCTTTTACTTGTCGGTGGCGCAGCCCGGCTCCATCGAAGCGAACCAGTCCTTCACGCTGGAGCCCGGCACACGCGGCCTGCGCGTGAGCGAAGCCTTCGCGACCAAGCGCCTCAAACACCTGCGTTGAAGGCCATGCGCATTGGAGTACAACGCAGAATGACTTCCCTGAACACCCTGCTGTGTCTCACCAGGAATCTCTTCATGCAACTCGCGCATTGCCTCTGAAAAAGTCAGCATCACCACAACCGATTACGCAGTTCTACCGACTAGGGTTTTCCCGGTCGCAGAATTAGAATGCGCAATTGGCTTTCACATAGCAAGATTTCAGAACGACCGGAGACAAGATCATGACGATGGACAACAGCCCAGAGAACAAGCGCGCCGAGCTGCGCCGTGCCGCCCTCGAATACCACGAGTTCCCGACACCCGGCAAGGTGGCCATTGCCGCCACCAAACAGCTCACCAACCAGCGCGATCTGGCCCTGGCCTACTCGCCCGGCGTGGCTGCTCCGTGTGAAGAAATCGTGGCCGACCCGGTCAACGCCTTCAAGTACACCGCCCGCGGCAACC